>NZ_JAEKJR010000001.1 GCF_017303155.1 Microbulbifer salipaludis | reverse complement strand
GATCCGTCGCTCCGCAAGCACCCACACATATTGCTTGATCGAATTTTTAAACAACTCAGCGTGGCGCCCGGCCCTCACTGTGGGATGCGCATTTTACACATCCAATCTGCTGAAGCAAGTGCTTTTTTGCAGACTTTTTTGAAGCTCGAATCCGTTGAAAATCAACATCTTCCGAAGCTTCGATCACCCTCTGGGTAACCCCGAGAAGGACGCGCATTATATGGCGCCAATCTCGTTTGGCAAGCTCTTTTTTTGAAATTCTTTTTTCGAGAAAACTCGTTGAAAATCAAAAGGTTAACTTGCCACCTCGCCGCGTTTTGCGTTGCCGCCCAAGCAGCGAGGGCGCGAACTATACGAGCCCATCCCGAGCTTCGCAAGCACTTTCTCAAAAAACTTGGAATCATCTCCCCGGGCAGGTTTTGAAGCGATAGAGGTTGGGAGGGCCACCGTGTGCAGCCCGCCACTTTCGCACGGGGAATTCTTTCAGAATAGTGTCAATGGGGAGAACTGCCAAACGGCCGGAGAGGAATAACCGGCCAATCACCCAACGATCGGCCGGCGGGAAACGAGTTACTCTGGATCAGTCGGCTTGGCGTCAGACTTGGAGTCAGCGCCCTGGGCAGGCTCACGCATCTCGTCAGCACTGCTGTCGCCGCCCTTTTGGCGTCCACGCATCGCGCCCCATGCCCAGATGGCAGGCCCCGAGAAAGTGTAAAGGATGGCAATAACCAGCAAGACCCTCGGTGGATCGATAGTCACCAGGCTAAACACAAGGATGATGGCCAACATCATCACGAAAGGGACTCGCCCCTTGAAGTCGAGCTTCTTGAAGCTCGTATAGTGGAAATTCGACACCATGAGCAGCCCCGCCGCCACAGTGACCAGCGCTGCTACCGTGCCCAGCCCCGCGCCAATCTCAGCGTCGTGGCCAGCCCAGACCATGCTGGCCACAATCGCGGCCGCAGTGGGGCTGGCAAGCCCGATAAAGACCCCCTTGTCCACGGTATCGACCTGGGTATTGAAGCGGGCGAGCCTTAGCGCGGCGCACGCGGCATAGAGAAACGCGGCCGCCCAGCCGAGCTTGCCCAGAGGCCCGAGCCCCCAGCTAAACACGACGAGCGCAGGAGCCAAACCAAACGACACCATATCCGAGAGGGAATCGTACTGTACGCCGAACGCACTCTGGGTATCGGTCAGGCGGGCAACACGGCCATCCAGGCCATCGAGGATCATCGCCGCGAAAATGGCTATGGCAGCCGCTTCAAAATTACCATTCATACCGGCAATGATCGCGTAGAAACCACTGAACAATGCGCCGGTGGTGATCAGGTTTGGCAGCAAGTAAACACCTTTCGCTCTGACCTTCTTACCGTTCGCGGAGACCTCTTCTTCAACGTGCTCATCCACGGGCAGGCGAATTTCTTCATCGGGTCGCGAACCTTCCACACGGGCGTCCTTCTTCTCACTCATACAAGCTTCCTTCAAAGCTGGAATTGGTTACATAGCAAGGAGTGTACAGTGGCGAAGCGCCAAAAAAAAAGCGGCGGGACCATAAAGTCCCGCCGCTTTCTTCCCAAAGGCCTGCGTTTAGCTGTTGCCTTCGGTCTTGTCGATGATCTTGTTCGCCTTGATCCAGGGCATCATCGAACGCAGCTTGGCGCCCACCTCTTCAATCTGGTGCTCACTGCCGATACGGCGCTCCGCTTTCAGGCGAGGCTGTCCGGCGAGCGACTCCAGCATGAAGTCTTTGGCGAACTTGCCGGTCTGAATATCTTTCAGCACACGCTTCATTTCTGCCTTGGTCTCTTCGGTGACAATACGCGGGCCTGTCACGTAATCGCCATACTCCGCGGTATTGGAGATAGAGTAACGCATATCCGCAATGCCACCCTGATACATCAGGTCAACGATCAGTTTCAGCTCGTGCAGACACTCGAAGTATGCCATTTCCGGCGCGTAGCCCGCTTCGGTCAGGGTTTCGAAACCCGCCTGGACCAGGGCAGAAACACCACCACAGAGTACTGCCTGCTCGCCGAACAGGTCGGTCTCCGTCTCTTCACGGAAGTTGGTTTCGATAATGCCGGAACGACCACCGCCATTCGCGGAAGCGTAAGACAGGGCCAGTTCTTTGGCGCTACCGGAAGCATTCTGGTAAACCGCGATCAGGGTCGGCACACCGCCTCCTTCGAGGTAGGTAGAGCGCACGGTGTGGCCCGGCCCCTTGGGCGCGATCATGATCACGTCCACGTCTTTCGGCGGCTCGATCAGCTCAAAATGCACGTTAAAGCCATGTGCAAAGGCCAGGGCAGCACCGGATTGCAGGTTCGGGGCAACCTGATCGCGGTAAACCGCCGCCTGATGCTCGTCCGGGGTCAGGATCATGACAACGTCCGCATCCTTGACCGCATCAGTCACTTCCGCCACACGCAGGCCCGCTTTTTCAGCCTTGGCCCAAGATGCCGAGCCCTTGCGCAGACCAACCACAACATTGCTCACGCCGGAGTCTTTCAGGTTGTTGGCATGTGCATGCCCCTGGGAGCCGTAACCAATGATGGCAACAGTCTTGGACTTGATCAAAGAGAGATCACAATCTTTATCGTAATAAACGTGCATAACTTACTTCCTGTTTTGTGTGCTTTTAACAGTCAATTCACGCTGAATATTCAGCTGCAATTTGTTCAGACAACCTTCAAACGCTGAGGACTTTCTCGCCGCGGGCGATCCCCGAAACACCGGAGCGAACCACTTCCATAATGGTGTGTTCCCCCAGCGCCTGTAAGAAAGCGTCCAGTTTTTCGCTGGTGCCGGATACCTGCACCGTGTACATGTTGCTGGTGACATCCACGATCTGGCCGCGGAATATGTCGACGCTGCGCTTGACCTCGTCGCGCTGGGCACCGGTAGCGCGCACCTTCACCAGCAGCAGTTCGCGCTCAATGTGCGACCCCTCGGTGAGGTCTACCAGTTTCACCACATCGATCAATTTGTTCAGATTCTTGGTGATCTGCTCGATCTTGTGATCGTCGCCAATCGTGGTCAGTGTCAGGCGCGATAACGTCGAGTCCTCGGTCGGTGCCACGGTGAGACTTTCGATGTTATAGCCCCGCTGCGAAAACAGGCCAACCACACGCGAAAGCGCGCCCGGCTCGTTTTCCATCAGAACTGAAATGATTCTGCGCATTCGTGTTTACCTCCCTTTACGTCCGTTCCGTCTTGCTGAGCCACATATCCCGCATGGAGCCACTCGGCATCACCTGCATGGGATAAACGTGCTCGGTTGGATCGACGTAAACATCGATAAACACCGTGCGGTCCTTGATCGCGAACGCCTCCTCCAGCTTGCCGTGCAACTCGTCGCGATGCTCGATCTTCATACCGAGGTGCCCGTAGGCCTCCGCCAGCTTGATAAAGTCGGGCAGGGAATCTTCGTAGACGCTGTTAGACAGGCGCCCTTCGTACTGCATTTCCTGCCACTGCTTTACCATGCCCAGGGCCTGATTGTTCAGGCACAGGATTTTCACGGGCAGATTGTATTGTGTTGCCGTGGACAGCTCCTGGATACACATCTGGATACTGCCCTCGCCGGTCACACAGACCACCTCGGCATCGGGATACGCAGCCTTCACCCCCAGGGCGGCGGGCAAGCCAAAACCCATGGTGCCGAGGCCACCGGAGTTGATCCAGCGGCGCGGCTTGTCGAACAGATAGTACTGGGCGGCAAACATCTGGTGCTGGCCCACATCCGAGGTGACGTAGGCGTCGCCTTTGGTGATCTGGTGCACGGCACTGATCACTTCTTGCGGCATAATCATGTCGCCGTCGGTGCGATAGCGCGGTGCGGTGTACAGGCCATGACGTTCACGCCAGTCATCAATCTGCCGCCACCAATCCACAATCGCAGACTGATCCGGCATCTCCCTGGAAGCCTTCAGCATCTCCAGCATTTCCTTCAGCACCGACTGCACGGTACCCACAATAGGCACATCGGCAGTGATGGTTTTGGAAATAGAAGCCGGGTCCACATCGATGTGGATCACCTTGGCGCCCGGGCAGAACTTGCTCGGGGTATTGGTTACCCGGTCATCGAAACGCGCTCCAACGGCGAGAATGACATCGGCGTGATGCATCGCCGTATTGGCTTCGAAGGTGCCGTGCATACCCAGCATCCCAAGGAAGCGCTTGTCCGTCCCCGGGTAAGCCCCAAGCCCCATCAGGGTATTGGTTACCGGATAGTTCAGACGCTGGGCCAGCTCGCAGAGCAGCGCTGAGCCGTCACCCTGAATCACCCCACCGCCGGCGTAGATGACCGGACGCTTGGCGGAGAGCAGCAACGCCACCGCTTTGCGAATCTGACCCGTATGCCCCTTACCCGCCGGGGTATACGAGCGCATGCGCATTTTTTCCGGATATTGATAGGGATAGCGATCCACCGGGTTGGTGATGTCTTTGGGGACATCGATCACTACCGGGCCAGGACGACCGGTGGACGCGATATAGAACGCCTTCTTGACGATCTCGGGGATATCTTCCGCTTTTTTGACCAGAAAGCTGTGCTTCACGATCGGACGGGAACAGCCCACCATATCGGTTTCCTGGAAGGCATCCTCGCCGATCTTGTCGGAAGGTACCTGACCGGAAATCACCACCATCGGGATGGAGTCCATATAGGCAGTGGCAATGCCGGTGATGGCATTGGTTGCACCCGGGCCAGAGGTCACCAGCACCACGCCGGTCTTGCCCGTCGCGCGGGCGTAACCGTCCGCAGCGTGGGTTGCCCCCTGTTCATGCCGCACCAGCAGGTGCTTGATGCCCTTCTGGCGAAAGATGGCATCGTATATATGAAGTGCCGAACCGCCGGGGTAACCGAATATCAGGTCAACCCCTTCATCCTGCAGCGCGCGAACCAACATATCGCCGCCGGAGAGTAATTCCACTTGAGCCCCCTCAAAATTTCCCAATTCTTAGGATCCGCATCATCCAATAACCACAGAATAGCCGGACTGTGCGAAAGCCAGACGGCGATTCTAAAGGAAAAGCGTGATAAATATCAGCCTTAAACGCAGATTTAGTCCGTTTTTTAGGATGGCTTAACGGCAACGCAAAATCTGCGCGGTCCCCGGCCGGTAGCGGAACCGGATCGCGGGCACCAAGGCCTCCAGATGGGGAGGACCTCCTCGGCAGGAGGTGGCGGGTGCTTAACCCACCGGGGAGAGTGCGGACCGCAGGGTGTTGCGGGGACATCTACTTCGCCGAGTGAGCGACAAATTGTCCAGTTTGTGACCCGTGTGTCAACCAATGAACACCACTAACCGGACCTCCGGCAGTAAACTGCTACACAAACTGTTAACTGGGTTGCGAGATCCCTGCCCCTGACCGTTACAATGGACGCACGGGGGCGATTTCGCGCCAGCCCCCTGCCTACCGGCATAACAAGAACATTCACTGATCAAGGCGACATACCCCATGCGCACCACTGTTACTACGCTGTGTTTCACCCTGAGCTTGCTGGCCACGGCGGCCCAGGCGGACGGTATCTACAAATGGGTCGATGAGAACGGCGTGGTGCACTTTGGCTCTCAGCCGCCCCAGCAAGAGGAGGTGGAAGTGGTAAAAGCGCCGAAGTCCGAGCGCTACAAAAAGTGGCAGGAAGAGCAGCAGGCGCTGTTGGCCCAGCGCAAAATGACCACCGCCGCCAAAGCGGATAACAACCAGACAGCGGAGCAGACAGTGCAGCCTGCAGAAAACACCGATTCTGGTGAGGCCGAGATGGCCGCCCGCGAGCAGCGCTGCCGCAGTGCCCAACAGCGGCTTCAGGAACTGGAGCGCCATGCGCGGGTTCGCGAAGTGGATGCCAGTGGCAATTACCGGGTATTGCCGGAAGAAGAGCGACAGCAGCGTATTAAACAGACCAAAGATTTACTGGCTAGCTGCTAACAACGCTGCCCCGGTCGGGTGCTAGCTAACGTCGAACCGGTTGGCGCACCTGTTTCCTCGCGGCACCAACAAGGCCATGTAGGCGTGAGAGCATGGCTCAACGTATTGGTGAATACCAGATCGGCGACGTGTAGGCGCGCTCCGTGGTCACCATCGGCACGTCCTTCCCCATCTTCACTCCAAACCGTTTAGCCTCATATGCGGTCCAGCGTGGCGTCGGAATTTCAATCACTCGTGCGTAATAAAACGCCATTTCGGCTGGATCAAATTCAGGGTCACGCCACACGGCCCGGAGCTCCTTTTCTCCAATAGTGTTCTGCCAGGTCGCATTGGCCACATCGACCGTATTACCCACCGCCGGAATACGCCCGTCCCGGGAGGGTTTCCGTTTACCGCTCCACACCACATCGTAAACTTTTTCTTTCAATACGCCGTTCTTATCCTGCCACCCCTTGACGATCTGGATCCGATCCAAGTTCCCGCCAATCGGATCTTTCATCGCGGCCACCAGAAAACTTGGGGCGCCCTGCGCACTCGCCTTGGGTAAATCGGCCCCCATCGGCACACCTTTTGTATACCCCCTCTCGGCAATAGACCCTTTATCCGCATCGGCGGAGGTAAAATCCCAGCCACCAAAAAACCGCACGACCATGCGCGAACCCGTCGTCGCATAGGTCTCTTTGCGCACCATAGCGTCAAACAGCGCCTCGCGCGTATTTTCTTCCGCCCATACGGCTGCGTAGCCCGAGGATGCCATTTGCCAGCCATAAATGGTGAGCTCCGGGTCTGGCGCCTCAATAACCATGTGCTCCCAACGACCAGGCTCTGGCTCTACTCCGGAGTGTTTGCCAAAAAAATTATCTTCCTCAACTGCCGCTAGGCTGGTATGTGCGTCCGTACTGCCGATCATGCCAAACTTATAAGGGTTCACTCCCAGCGTCTTATCCAGCATCAAGCCAGTTTTCAATGCCTCCCGAGCATACTCCCAACGCAACATCTCCGGCTTTTTCCTTTCAGTTCCATCCAGGTTTGCCGCATCCCAAATTTCGTAACCAGCAAACTCATCACCCGGTGAAAGCATTGGATGGGCCTCGCCATCGCCTTTAATTTGGGTAACTTCTACAATCGGCTCAAACCGCGCACGCAACTCCGCCATCTGCCGAGACAGCGGAGAGCCATCGAAGTTTTCTACCGTAAACATACGTCCGTTACTGAGATTTCCATTGTGAGGAATGGCGATCACACGCTCACCGTGCTTGCGCTCAAATGCAGCCAAGGCACGCCAGAGGTCCTCGGGGTTTTGACTATCGAATTGTGAGAAGGGCACCGTGTTGTTTGCGGAACTTGCCCCACCGCGAAACAAAACATTCCGATGCAAGTTGTATCCCCCAATCGCCGTCCATTCATAGCCAATAATGGCAGTGAATTTACCTGGCTGATTATACTGATCCGCAAGTGCGGTATAAGCATGCCACGAATCCCGGACAATTTTTTCGCTACTGAATGGCGGCTCCTTTTCCTGGAGTGACGCCACAATTTCCATTGCCGCTTTGAACGTACTCTCGCGATCTCCACCGCGCAACATTTCGTACCACCGCTGCCCCTTTTCGGTCGCTAGGATTTCTTTATCACCAGCGAGCAATCTCGGCATCAATCCGTACATTTCCGCATGATCGGCAATCACGAGAAAGTCCAGTGGTCTCCGCAGTTTCGCCTTCAGCCCGTGCGTGGTCTTCACCTCTTCGCCACGAGCGAAGCGAAAGGCCGCTTCCTGCCCCAGCCGGTTCATTGTGCCAGCATCCACAGAAATATCTGTGTGCAAGTGTGTATCGCCAAAAAATACCTGGCTTGGAAAAGGTTTTTCAATATCAGAAAGCGACTTCTCAGATTCTTGCGCCACGGCCGATGTGGCGAGCCCGACCATCGCACATGCAACGCTCCAAGCGCCAAATCGAAACAATCCGTTTGCCAATTGCGACCAGCCGAGCCTGAATGCCATCAATCTATCCTCACTGATATTTTTGCAACGTGAAGTGTAGACCAGGCATCAAGTCCGGTAGAGACAATGCACTTGCACCGCACATATCCCAGGCAACTCTTCATGTGTCCGAAGCCAGGCCGCCTTCACTGTGTGTGCCTGCCGTGCCAAAGTCGCGCCCCAGATAAAGATACATTGCCGGTACCACAAACAATGTAAACAGGGTGCCGATTGTCATCCCTGCGGCCACCACCAGCCCCATGGCAAACCGCGCTCCGCCACCCGGCCCGGCGGCGATCAACAGTGGCACCATGGCCAATACCAGTGACGCGGTCGTCATCAGGATCGGGCGCAGGCGAATACTCGACGCCTCTTCAATGGCTTCGCGTTTACTCCTGCCGCGCAGTTGCAGCTGATTGGCAAATTCCACAATCAGAATTCCGTGCTTGGAGATCACCCCGATCAGGGTCACCAACCCCACCTGGGTATAGATGTTCAGTGTGGTCAGCCCCAGACTGACGAAGATCATGGCCCCGCACACACTCATGGGCACCGTCACCAGCATGATGAGCGGATCCCGCCAGGATTCGAACTGGGCGGCGAGCACCAGGTAAATCACGATGAGCGCAAACGCAAACGTAAGCAGCAGATCCGAGCCTTCATTCTTGTACTGGCGAGACTGACCGGAGTAATCCGTGGAATATTCTCTCGGCAGTACTTCCGCGGCGGCGGACTCCAGCACCGCCAGCGCCTCCCCCAGTGGAATGCCCGGTCGCGGCACACCGGAAATGGTCACCGCATTGAGCTGCTGGAAGCGTTTCAGCTGCTGGGGTTCGACGGTCTCCCGCAAGCGCACCAGAGTCGACAGCGGCACCAGGGTGCCGTCCCCGGCGCGGATGTAGTACTGCTTGAGTTGATCCCCGCTGAGGCGGTCTGCCCGCACCACCTGGGGGATCACCTTGTAACTGCGGTTCTCCAGCGAGAAGCGGTTGGTGTAGGCGCCGGACATCATCGCCCCCAGTTCCCGCGCGACATCGGCCATGGTCACACCGATCGACGCCGCCTTATCGCGGTCGATCACCACCGACAGGCGAGGCTTGTCCAGCTTCAGGTCCGAGTCGAGAAAGATGAACTTCCGGCTTGCCAGTGCCTTACCCATGATTTCCTCGGCAAATCCGGCCAGGCTGGCAATGGGCTCGGTCGTTCCGATGACGAACTCCACCGGTAAATTACCACCGGCAGTGGGCAGACTGGGGGGCACAAAGGTCGCGGTCTTGAGACCGGCAATTTGTGAGACCTCACTGTTAATCAGCGCCTGCATTTCCTGTGTGTCTTTATCCCGCTTGTTCCAGGATGACAGCACAAAGCCGGCTATGGCGCTGTTGCTACTGTCCCCGGAGCCACCCACTCCGTTTAGCAGGAACAGATTTTCCACTTCAGGATGACGGTCGCGCACACCGTTGATTTCGCTGGTGTACTGCTCGAGGTAGTCGATGGTGGCAAAGGAGTCCGCCCGGGCAATGCCCAACACAAATCCGCGGTCTTCTTTCGGTTCCAGCTCGCTGGGGGACGTTATGAACAGGAAGTAACAGCTGGCAAACACAATCATGCCGAAAATCAGGATCACCAGGCGATCATCCAGCGCGCCGTGCAGGCGCCGTCGATAACCGGACTCCAGCCTGTCCAGCCGCCCTTCCAGCCAGATCTCCAGGCGATTGCGGCGTTTGCCATCCCGGGGGCGCAGCACCCGCGCCGCCATCATCGGCGACAGAGTAAGCGCCACCACGCCAGACAGCAGCACGGCGCCGGCCAGGGAAAAGGCAAACTCCACAAACAGAGTGCCGGTCAGCCCGCCGAGAAAGCCGATAGGCAGGTAAACCGCGATCAGGGTGGAGGTCATTGCCACAATCGGCCACGACAGTTCGCGCGCCCCCTGTAACGCAGCCTCCTGCGGCGTCATCCCCTCCTCGATATGCCGGTGCACGTTTTCCAGCACAATGATCGCGTCATCCACCACGATGCCGATGGCCAGCACCATGGCCAGCAGGGTAAGCAGGTTGATGGAAAACCCCATCAACAGCATCAGGAACAGGGCACCCACCAGCGACAAGGGCACCGCCAGCGCCGGAATGATCACGCTGCGCAGGGAGCCCAGAAACAGGTAAATGACCACGATGACAATCAACACCGCCTCGGCAATGGTCTTGATCACCTCATTGATGGAGTCCTGGATATATTCGGTACTGTCATAGGGAATATCGCCGATCATCCCCTCGGGCAACTGTGGAAAAATCTCGCCGTGCAGTTTTTCCCGCACCGCGGCAATCACATCCAGTGCATTGGCATCGGGCGCAACTTCGACTGCGACAAACGTCGCCGAACGCCCGTTAAAGGTTACCGAGGTGTCGTACGACTCCGAGCCCAGCTCCACCTCGGCAACGTCTTCAAGACGCACCAGCTGATCCCCATCGGCACGTACCACCAGCTTGCGGAATTCGGATTCTGACGCGATATCGGTATCCGCCCGGATGTCGATGGCCACCATTGTGCCCTTGGTCTTGCCAACGGCGGCGAGCACATTATTCTGACGCAGCGCGCTGCTCACATCGCCGGGTGTGACCCCCTGTGCCGCCATGGCGTCCGGCCGCAGCCAGACACGCATGGCAAAGGTGCGGTTTCCCAGTAAGGTCGCACGCTGCACGCCGGCAACCGTAGAAAGCTTGGGCTGCACCACGCGGGTGATGTAGTCGGTGATTTCGTTGTTATCCAGGATCTCCGAGGAAAAAGACAGGTACATCGCGGCGATCGTCTCACCCACCGCGAGATCCACCGTAGGATCTTCCGACTCCAGCGGCAGCTCATTACGCAGTTTATTGACCTTGGCCACAACCTGAGTGAGTACTTCGTTGGGATCGTAGTCGAGACGCACGTATGCCTGGATCACCGACGCGCCCTGTACGCTGGTGGAAACAATGTAATCGAGGCCATCGGCACTGGCGATTTCCTGCTCCAGCGGGGTGGTGATGAATCCCTGCACCAGGTCCGAATCTGCCCCGACGTACACCGTAGTGACCGTGATGACCGCGTTCTCGAGTTCAGGATACTGACGCACATTCAGTTCGGCCGCGGAGCGCAGGCCAAGCAGGAAAATAAACAGGCTGACCACACAGGCCAGTACCGGTTTGCGAATGAAAATATCGGTGAAATTCACATGGCATCCTTGCCAGATTCAGGGATCTAACGGTTATCTGGCTGTGGCGCCAACGCATCCGGTGGCGGATTCTCATTGTTAATGATCACCGCACCTTCGTTGCGCAATTTGAGCAGCCCACTGGTTGCCACCTGCTCACCGGCCGCTACCCCCTCGGTAATCTCAATCAGGTCCCCGCGCACCTCGCCAGTCTTCACAAACCGCTTGATGGCAATCCAGTCTGGAGGGGGGATTTCCTTTCCCTGACGATTGATCGCGCCCGCATTGGCTTCTCTCCAAGCGGCTTTGTCCGCCTTGCGAATAACAAAAATTGAATTGCCATAGGGCGCATAGCTGATCGCCGTGCGCGGCACCACAATCACGCTGCGGAAGTTCTCCACTTTCACGGCAACATCCGCGAACATCCCCGGGCGCAACCGGCGCTCAGTGTTTTCCAGCGTCCCCTGCAAAACGAAGGTGCGGTTGCGCGGATCGATGGCGGGATTGATTGCGGTGATTTGACCAGAAAACGCTTTTTCCGGGACGGCGGTGACAGACAGGGCGATCTCCTGCCCTTGTTGTACCCGGGAGAAGTCCTGCTCGGCGAGGGAAAAGTCGACAAATATCGGCTGCAGTTGCTGCAGGGAAACCACCGCGTCGCCGGGGGCGACGTTCTGCCCCAGATCAATCTGGCGAATACCGAGCTGGCCGGAAAAAGGCGCAACGATGGTGCGCTCACGAATGGTGGCACGCTGCACTGCGAGACTGGCCGTCACCTGATCCAGGCTGGCCTGGGCCTGATCCAGTTCGCGCAGGGTCGCCACCCCTTTTTCGTACAACTCGGAAATGCGCTTGAAATCCCGCTGCGCCAGACGTCGCTCGGCTTCCAGCACTTCGATCTGCGCCGTCTCGGGCGCCGCGGCCAGCTCCGCAAGCACAGTACCCTTTTTTACTTCCTGACCGGATTCAAAATAGATGGCTTTGACTTCCCCCTGGGCCTGGGTCGTCACATCCACGCCATTGACCGCGCGCAGGCTGCCAACGGCGCTCAGGGTGTTCTGCCAGCGCTGCTGCTGCGCGGCCGTGGTGGTCACAGTCGCGGGCGGCAAAGCCATGTTGTCCAGTGCCTGGTTCATCATGGTCTTGCCAAAGAATTTGACACCGAAGATGCCGCCAAACACCAGCAGGCAGCCCAGCAGCATCCACAGCATACGCCGGTTAAAAAACTGCCGTGCCAGTGCCATACATCAGATCCATTGGGGCGTAAGTACTTCGTTTCCTTGCAGGTGGCGGAGGCGCTACCGGGTAGCAACTTGTGAGACACGCCGTAAACCCATCCCTGGGGGCTCTGCAAAAACATCCTGTTTTTGAAGGTCTCACAAGTTGCTACCCGATACCGCCACCTTCACAACTTCCTTCGAGCTACTTTTCAAAAACCGGTTTATCCCCTTCCAAAGTCGCGTGAATGGTATCGCCGGGTACGAATTTTCCGGAGAGCACATCCTGGGCCAGAGGGTTTTCCAACCACATCTGGATAGCGCGCTTCAGCGGCCGCGCACCGTATACCGGGTCGAACCCCACATCGGCCAGCTTGTTCAGCAGCTCTTCGGATATCTCGAACTTGAGATCCCGGTCTGCCAGGCGATTGCGCAGGTTCTGTAACTGTATCTCTGCAATCGAGCGCACTTCGGCGCGGTCCAGCGGATGGAATACCACCACTTCGTCGATGCGGTTGATAAACTCGGGGCGGAAGTGGGTGCCCACGACATCCATCACCGCGGCCTTCATCTGGCGGTAATGGATTTCGCTGTCCACTTCGTCATCGTCCTTGGCGCTGGCGTATTTCTGGATCAGATCCGAGCCCAGGTTCGACGTCATCACCACAACGGTGTTGCGGAAGTCCACGGTGCGCCCCTGGCCATCGGTCAGGCGGCCATCTTCCAGCACCTGCAGCAGAATGTTGAATACATCCGGGTGGGCTTTTTCGACTTCGTCCAGCAGCAGCACCGAGTAGGGCTTACGGCGCACCGCCTCGGTGAGATAGCCACCTTCCTCATACCCCACATAGCCGGGAGGTGCTCCGATCAGCCGCGCAACCGAGTGTTTCTCCATAAACTCGGACATGTCGATGCGCACCATGGCGTCTTCGGTATCGAACAGGAATTCTGCCAGCGCCTTGCACAACTCCGTCTTACCGACACCGGTGGGGCCGAGGAACAGGAAGGAGCCATTGGGCCGGTTGGGATCCGCAAGACCGGCTCGGGAGCGGCGCACCGCGTTGGACACCGCCACCACGGCTTCATCCTGACCGATCACTCGGTCATGCAGAGCCCCTTCCATTTTCAACAGTTTCTCGCGCTCGCCTTCGAGCATTTTTGATACCGGGATACCGGTCCAGCGGGAAACCACCTCGGCGACTTCCTCGTCGGTGACACGATTGCGCAGCAGTTGGTTGTCACTGGTATCACTGGTGTCTGAGGCCAGCTTCAGCTGCTGTTCCAGCTGCGGAATCACGCCGTACTGGATCTCGGACATCCGCGTCAGGTCGCCGGCGCGGCGCGCCGCATCCATGTCCAGCTTGGCCTGTTCCAGTTTGTTCTTGATATCCGCACTGCCAGCGAGCTTGGCCTTTTCCGCCTTCCAGATTTCCTCCAGGTCGGCGTACTCCTTTTCGATATCGTCGATGTCTTGCTCGAGTTTCTCCAGGCGTTTTTTAGCGGCCTCGTCGTCCTTGTCCTTTTTCACCGCTTCGCGCTCGATCTTGAGCTGAATCAGGCGTCGCTCCAGTTTGTCCATTTCCTCTGGCTTGGAGTCGATTTCCATGCGAATGCGGCTGGCGGCCTCGTCGATCAGGTCGATGGCCTTGTCCGGCAACTGGCGGTCGGTAATGTAACGCTGCGACAACTTGGTGGCGGCAATGATGGCGGAGTCGGTGATGTCCACGCCGTGGTGCACCTCATAGCGCTCTTTGAGGCCGCGCAGGATCGCGATGGTATCTTCTTCACTGGGCTCATCGACCAGTACCTTCTGGAAGCGCCGCTCCAGTGCCGCATCTTTCTCGATATATTGGCGGTATTCATTCAGGGTGGTCGCGCCCACGCAATGCAGTTCACCGCGCGCCAGTGCGGGCTTGAGCATATTGCCCGCATCCATGGCTCCTTCCGCCTTGCCGGCGCCGACCATGGTGTGCAATTCGTCAATGAACAGGATGACGCGCCCCTCCTGCTTGGAGAGCTCGTTCAACACCGCTTTCAGGCGCTCTTCGAATTCACCGCGGAACTTGGCACCGGCCAGCAGTGATCCGAGATCGAGGGACAGCAGGCGCTTGTCTTTCAACCCCTCGGGGACTTCGCCATTGACGATGCGCTGGGCGAGGCCTTCCACGATGGCGGTTTTACCCACACCGGGCTCACCGATCAGTACCGGATTATTTTTGGTCCGACGCTGCAACACCTGAATAGTGCGGCGAATTTCGTCGTCGCGGCCAATCACCGGGTCCAGTTTGCCCGCTTCCGCGCGGGCGGTCAGGTCCATGGTGTATTTATCCAAGGCCTGGCGCGCCTCTTCCGCCTGCGGGTCGTTGACCTTTTCATCACCGCGAATTTTGGTAATGGCGTCCTGCAGATGTTTCAGGTCGCCATGTGCGTTCAGGATTTTCGAGACCTCGCCGGCGGCAGGGTCGAAGGCCGCGAGTAAAACCGTTTCGCTGGCGATAAAACTATCGCCGTGTTTCTGTGCTTTTTTGTCCGCCAGATTAAATAACCGCATCAGCTCCTGGGACATGCCTACATCGCCGGTGGGCGTTCCCACGGTCGGCAGACTGTCGAGGCGCTTGGCCAAATCGTTGCGCAGGCCGTTGATATTGAAGCCGGCCTGATTCAGAAAGGCGGTAACACTGCCATTGGACTGGTCGAGCAGTGCCTGCAGCAAATGTTCGGGATAAATCTGGTTGTGGTCGCGTCCGACAGCAATCGATTGTGCGTCAGCAATGGCGGCCTGTAGGGGGTTGGTCATCCGGTCGATGCGCATGGTGCAGTTGCCCTCTCCTGATCATTGACGCGTCGCAAAAAGGATGAAACGACGCGCGGAAACACAATGACGAATACATTCTAGTGCTGATCTTTAATTTGCGGGCTGGCGGCGGGTTTTCAAGCTTTGTTGGTTTTCTGCCCCGAAGCAGGTGAAGTGGCGAAGCTACGGGCTAGAGGGTGAAGGCCAAGCGCTGGGGATGGGGCTTCAGGATCGTCGGCAACAGGGATGTTGCCGACGAAGCGTACAGGGATGTATTCACAGCGGTCCTGAAACCCCATCCCCAGTGATTGGCCGCTACTGGACCAACTTCTGAGCTGGGCCCCCAGAACCCAAATGATTACTCGAACCAAATCAAAGACGCCATACGCCCGGTATCCCCATCCCGACGGTAGGAGAAAAAGTCCGCCTCTTCGGTAACGGTGCAACGGTCGCCACCCGATACCTGTGTCACCCCCAGCTCAGCCAGTTCGGCGCGACCGAGGGCGTAGATATCCGCCAGGAAGTGCAGTGGCTTTTGCGTGTGCGGAACGAAGCACCTGGCGATGGCCACCGCATGGGACGCACTGATGGACGATTCGAACGCCGCTTCCAGCACGTCCACACCACACTCGAACGCCTGCGGCCCGATGGCCGGGCCAAGCCATACCAGCAGGTCCTCGGGCGCACTGGACATGGCGGTAATGGTTTCGCGAATCACACCGCCGGTCAGACCCCGCCAGCCCGCGTGGATTGCGGCCACTTCAGAGCCCTCGCGATTGCACAGCAACAGCGGCAGGCAGTCGGCGGTGAGCACGGCACAGACGATGCCCGCCTCTGCGGTGAAACTCGCGTCTGCGGTGCGTATCTTGCCGTCGCTGTGCGCCTGCACCACTTTGTCACTGTGGATCTGTTCCAGCCACTGCGGGGCATTGGGCAGATTCAGCTCCTGCTGTAGCTGGCTGCGGTTGGCGGCCACCGCCGCGGCATCATCCCCGACATGGTCGGCGAGATTGAACCCACGGTAGGCGCCCTGGCTGTGGCCGTCCGCGCGCAAGGTGGTAAACGCGCGCACGTTGGCCGGCGCGGGCCAGTCCGGTTTGAGGTAGTGGTCAGCAGCCATGGGCATTCCTGTGTCATCCTGGGCTTAGATTCAGAGGTTGTCGGCTCGCAGCAGTGCGAGCAGCCGCAGCATATCCTCCGGCATGGCCGCCGACCAGTGCATGGTCTCGGCAGTCACCGGGTGAATGAGCGCCAGCTCGGCCGCATGCAATGCCTGCCGGGGGAATTGCTGCAGCGCTTCAATCAGCTCGGGCGCTGCACCGGCGGGCAATTTGTTGCGCCCGCCATACAGCGGGTCCCCCACCAGTGGATGGCGGATATGCGCCATGTGCACCCGGATCTGGTGGGTGCGACCGGTTTCCAGCTGGCAGCGCACCAGCGTATGGCCGCGGAAGCGCTCCTGCAGACGATAGTGAGTAATCGCTTCCTTCGCACCGCCCATGCCCGCGTTGGGTAACACGGCCATTTTCAGTCGATGGGTGCGGTGGCGGCCCATCGGCGCCTTGATGGTGCCGCCGCCACTCAGGGTGCCGTGCACGATGGCGTCGTACTGACGGCTCACAGACCGGGCCTTGAGTTGATCCACCAGGTCCGCCTGCGCCTGCAGGGTTTTCGCCACCACCATCAGGCCACTGGTGTCCTTGTCCAGCCGATGCACAATGCCTGCCCGGGGGATGTTCTGCTGTCCCGCGCAGTGGGCAAGAAGCCCATTCAACAGGGTGCCGTCGGGATTACCCGCTGCCGGGTGGACCACCAGCCCCGCGGGCTTGTTGACCACCAGCAGGCTGTCGTCTTCATAGACGATATCCAGGTCCATCGCCTGAGCCTGCCACTCCCCCTGGGGCTCCAGTTCAGCGCGCAGCTGCAGCTGCTCACCACCGTATAGCTTGTCCTTGGGCTTGCCAGAACGCCCGTCAACCGTGAGTTGGCCGCCTTTTATCCAGCTCTGCAGGCGGGCGCGGGAATAATCAGGGATCAAATCCGCTGCGATCTGGTCAAACCGTTGCCCGGCATACTCTGCGGGTACTTGAATATCGAGATGTATTTGATTGCTCATCCGAGAGGGTCTAGTGTCCTGTAACGCAATAATTATGGTTGCCAACAGGGCGCTGGCGCTTTGGGCTGGCGGGACGCTGTGGTTAAATAGCTGCCCTTCGGCCCCCGGTGAATTTAGGGCGGCTAGTTTAATAAGGTTGAGACAAATAATGATAGAGCGAGGGGCGATGTGGTCCTGGGATAATCAGGCCTGGAAAACGCTGTTGCTGGCAATGCTGGCTGTTTTGGTGGCCTCCTGTGCCAGTACGGACGAAGAAGAAGCGGGACTGCCTTCCGGCAACCGCACCGAACAGGCCTTCTATGAAGCCGCCCAGCGGCAGCTGAAATCCAGCCAGTGGGAGCTGGCGATCAAGAACCTGCGGGCCCTGGAAGACAACTTCCCGTTCGGCAACTACGCAGAGCAGGCCCAGCTGGAGCTGATCTACGCCTACTACCGCGACTACCAGAACGATGCAGCCATCTCTGCAGCGGATCGTTTTATCCGCCTGCATCCGCAGCATCGCAACGTGGATTACGCCTATTACATGAAGGGGCTGGCCTCGTTCACCGAAGGCAGCGGGCTGTTCGAACGCTTTTTGCCCACCGACATGACCCGCCGCGACCCGGGCTCGGCGCGGGAATCCTTTGCCTACTTTGCCCAGCTGATGGCGCGCTACCCGGAAAGCCGCTACGCGCCTGACGCCCAGAAGCGCATGATCCACCTGCGCAACCTGCTGGCGCGCTATGAAATTCACGTGGCCAACTACTACTTCAAGCGCAACGCCTACCTGGCCGCCGCCAACCGTGGCCGCTATGTGGTGGAAAACTTCCAGCAGACCCCGGCGGTGCCCGATGCGCTGGCGGTGATGGTGCAGTCTTACCATCTGCTGGAAATGCCACAGCTGGAGTCGAGTTCCCTCGCAGTGCTGCGCACCAACTACCCGCATCACCCGGCATTCCGCGACGACGGCAGTTTCAACTACAAGTACTTCGCCGGCGCCAGCGGTCGCAGCTTTATTCACCGCATCACCCTGGGCCTGTTTGAGAAATCGGACCCCCGTGGTTTCGACAGTCGCGAGCTGTACAACGCCGAGTACCGCCCACAGGAAGCGCCGCTGCCACCAGAACTTTGACGTTGGGGCACTGCAGCCCGATAAAAAAAGGCCCCGCTGAGCAATCAGCGGGGCCTTTTTTGTTGCCGGTGAGTACGCGGCTTACTCGCCGGCCTTCCATCCATTGGTGATCGGATAACGCCGGTCGCGCCCGAACCCGCGCTCGGAGATCCGTACCCCCACCGCGGCCTGACGGCGCTTGTATTCGTTGCGATCCACCAGGCGTACCACGCGCATCACCGTGGCCTCATCGAACCCCCGGCCGATAATATACGCCGCGCTGTGGTCCTCATCGATGTACAGGCGCAGGATTTCGTCCAGCACCTCGTAGGGGGGCAGGCTGTCGGAATCCACCTGGTCCGGTGCCAGCTCGGCACTGGGCTCGCGGGTGATCACCGTCTCCGGAATCACCTCGGATACCGAGTTGCGGTAACGGGACAGCGCGTACACCAGCACCTTGGGCACATCTTTCAATGCGTTATAACCACCCACCATGTCGCCGTACAGGGTGGCATAACCCACCGCCATCTCACTCTTGTTACCGGTGGTGAGGACCATAAAGCCTTTCTTGTTGGAAATGGCCATCAGTAGCATGCCGCGGGCACGTGCCTGCAGGTTTTCCTCGGTGGTATCCCGCTCGCTGCCCTCAAATTCCCTGGCCAGCGCGGCCATGGCCGCATCGAAGATGCCCTCGATACCAATGACACGGTAATGGATACCCAGGCGTCGGGCCTGATCCGCTGCATCGTTTTTGGACAGGTCCGAGGTGTAGCGGAACGGCATCATCACCGCTTCCACGCGATCCGGGCCCAGCGCATCCACCGCTATCGCCAGCGTCAGGGCCGAATCGATGCCCCCAGACAGGCCGAGGACGACGCCCTTGAAGCCATTCTTATTCACATAGTCCCGCACACCCAGTACCAGCGCCTGGTAGACCGACGCCAGTGCTGGCAGGGGCTCGGCATCATTGCCTGCGGCAAGGCGCACCTCGCCCTCTTCCGCCTGCACGGTGATCGGTAGCAGGCTCTCGACAAACTCCGGCGCCCGCCCGCGCAGGCTGCCATCCTTGTCCACCGCAAAGGAGCCGCCGTCGAACACCAGCTCGTCTTGCCCGCCCACGGAGTTGACGTACACGATAGGCATATCGCCTGCCTGCGCCTGACGCCCCAGCAGCGCCAGCCGCTCCTGCGCCTTACCCTGGTGGAACGGCGATGCATTGATATTCAACATCAGTTTTGCCCCTGCATGCCGTGCCTGGGCAACGGGCTCCGGGTGCCAGATATCCTCGCAGATGGTGATGGCGGTCGGTATGCCCTTGATATCCACCACGCAGGGCTGATCACCGGGGATGAAGTAACGCAGTTCGTCGAACACCTGGTAATTGGGGAGTTTCTGCTTGGCGTATTCGGCCACCAGCGCGCCCCCCTGTATCAGTCCCGCCATATTCAGCACGGTACCCGCCACAACCCGGGGATAACCCACCAGTACCGCGCACGGCAGGTCTGCCTCTTGCAACGCTTTCAGCGCGGCGTCGATACGCTTCTGCATGCTGGGGCGCAGCAGCAGGTCCTCCGGGGGGTAACCGCACAGGGTCAATTCCGGAAACAACACCAGGTCTGCGTCGTGCTCGCGGTGCGCGCGGCGGGCGACTTCGACCACCTGGTCGGTATTGCCGGGAATATCCCCCACCATTAGATTGATTTGCGCCAGCACTAGCTGCAAAGTAGACATCCTATTACCCCGTTGATCTGAGGCGGCTATTGTAGCCACGCCGCTCGGGGGCACAACATCTGCCCGGAGACGGACCGGTGTTTTGCGCCGGCACTGCCGTAAAAAATAACAGCGTATACAACCGCGCACATAAAAAGAGAGCGAAAAGTGAGCAGCCAGACGGTATTCGATGCTGCAATCCCCCCAGACACAGACGCTGTTAGCGCCCCCGATGAGTCGGCAGCGCTGGCCGGGCGTGACCTTCCCCGTCCCCGATTAAGACAGCGGGAGCTGCTCAAGCTCTACGCCTGGTATCGGGTCGTCATCGCACTGGTGTTGCTCGGGCTGTTCGCCTCGGGCATCAGTCGCGGCACCGTCGGCACCCTGTCTCCGGCACTGTACCTGAATACCGCCATCACCTATGCAGTGGTCAATATCGCGTGGCTTCTGCTCCTTTATCCAAGCCGCTTCCGGACCACCCCGTTGCGGATCGGCAGTATCCTCACCTGTGACATCCTCGCCTTTCTGCTATTGATCCAGGCCAGTGGCGGACTCAATTCGGGTATTGGCTACATGCTGTTGACCACCTGCGCGGTGGGCTCACTGCTGCTGGATCGGCGCATGGGTGCCTTCCTCGCGGCCATCGCCAGTATCGCCGTCATCGCCCAGCAGCTATATGGCATTCTCAACGGCCAGGCTGATACCCAGGACATTGTCTCTGCCGGCAGCCTCGGCATTCTCCTGTTCACCTCGGTAGCCGCACTCCAGTACCTTTCCGCACACATTCGGCTCGCGAATGAAAAAGCCGCACAGGAGCGGCGGCAGGCGGCACGCCTGCAGCGCCTTACCCAGCAAATCGTGGCACAGATGCGCACCGGCGTAATGGTGCTCAACGGCAGCGGCGAGGCCGAACTGGTTAACCGCGCCGCACAGCAGCTTCTGGGCAAGCAGCGCCTGGACGACGGGAAGCTGGACGGAGACCTGCTGCTCAACCTGATCGAACTGCGGCTGCAGTCCGGATCTACCAGCGGGGTGATTAAGGGCGCAGGACAAAGCGAGCTGCGCGCCAGTGTCACCCCGCTCACCGACGATACCAGCGAGAGCACACTGGTGTTTCTGGAAGACAACCGCAAGCTCACCCAGCAGGCACAGCAACTGAAACTGGCGTCACTGGGGCGATTGACCGGCTCCATTGCCCACGAGGTACGCAACCCGCTGAGTGCCATCAACCACGCGGCCGAACTGCTTGCGGAATCCCCCTCCATTTCCGGCGAGGATCAGCTGCTCACCGAGATCATCAGCCGCCACAGCAAGCGGGTGAACCAGATCATTGAGAACGTCATGCAGTTGTCCCGGCGCCAGACTCCAAGGACACAATTGCTGGACCTGCGCCTATGGGCAAACAATTTCCTCAGCGAGTTTCAAAAAGAAACCGGCGAGCGCTACACCATTAGCCTGCAGAGCCCGGAGCAGCCGGTGCTTGCCCGCTTCGACCCCGACCAGATGACCCAGGTGGCCACCAACCTTTGCAACAATGCCGTGCGCCACTCGCACAGCGCGACCGGTCACTATTCCGCACAAATCGTCGTTCGCTTCAATCGCAGCCGGCAGTGCGCGGAAATGGACTTCGTGGACAACGGGACGGGGGTAGCAGAAGAGCTTTCCGACAAAATCTTTGAGCCCTTCTTCACAACCGAGCCTACCGGCGCCGGCCTGGGCCTGTATATCGCACGGGAATTGTGCGAATCTACTAGAGCCAACCTTTACTATTGCCGAACCCGTGAAAAGCGCAGCTGCTTCCGCATCGAGTTCGCCAATCCGGAACAGATTTTTTAATTAGCCTGCAGCTTGCCGATCAAAGATAACGCCTAACAATATGACCGATCGTCAACCCATCGCCCTGGTCGTCGATGACGAACCAGACATTTGTGACCTGATTTCGATGACCCTGCGCCGTATGCACGTGCGCGCCGATATCGCCATGTCGGTGGCCGAGGCGCGACGGAGAATCGCAGAAAAGTCCTACGACTTCTGTCTCACGGACATGCGTCTCCCCGACGGGGACGGCCTCGAACTGGTCGAAGCCATTCAGGACCTGCCCAAGGACCGATCTTATCCCGTCGCCGTGATTACCGCGCATGGCAACATGGACACGGCCATTACCGCACTCAAGCTGGGTGCCTTCGATTTTGTCAGCAAGCCGGTCAATCTGGAGCGCTTGCGCGCGCTCGTGCTTCTGGCACTTCGGCTGGGAGAAGACCGCTTCTTCCAAACCCAGGAATTCCCGCCGCTGCTTCAGGGCCAATCCTCTGCGGTGCGCACACTGCGCGATACCATTGAAAAGGTGGCGCGCAGCGACGCACCGGTACACCTGCAGGGGCCGCCGGGCTCGGGCAAGGAGCTTACCGCCCGCTGCATTCACGACCTGGGGCCGCGTGCAGAACAGTCCTTTGTTGTCGTGCACTGCTCGACGATTCCGAGGGACGCGTTCGAACAGACATTATTCGGCAGCAACACCGCCGGCAATGAAAACCCGGGCCTGTTGCAGGCTGCCAACGGCGGCACATTGTTTCTCGACGAAATCACCGCACTACCAAAGGAAGTTCAGGTCAAACTGCTGCAGGTCATTGAAGAAAAGCGCTTCCACGCCATCGGGGATCATCAGCCGCAAGCGCTGAACATCCGGCTGATCAGTAGCGCGGAGACAAGCCTTGCCGCAGCAACCCGTAATGGCGATTTCCGCAGTGACCTCTTTTTCCGCATTAATGTAATCGAGCTGGCAGTTCCGGCCCTGCGGGAGAGACAAGAAGACATTCCATTACTTGCCCGCTACCTGCTGCGTCGAATCACCGAGGGCTCTCCCGGCGCTGCGCCGCGCGCCAGTCAGGACGCGGTGACAGCCCTCCAGGCATACCCCTTTCCAGGAAACCTGCGCGAGCTTGAAAACATTCTGGAGCGCGCGCTCACTCTCTGCGAATCGAACACCATCAGTGCGGATGACCTGATACTCACCGGCGAACCGCCGCTTTCCCAAGCGGAAGACAATGCCCCACAACCGGGTATATCACTCACGCCCCAGCCCGATGCCAACTATCCGGGCCAGTTTGACGCGGCCGATTACAACACGCTGGATGACTTTCTCCAGACCATCGAGCGCGACGCCATCGAGTCGGCACTGAACGAAACCCGCGGCAACAAGACCGCCGCGGCGGAAAAACTGGGGATCAGCTTTCGGTCGCTGCGCTACCGTCTCAAAAAGCTTGGTTTAGAAAGCGAATAACCCGGCATAAGCCGGGTTATTCGCTACATCAAAACCGTCGCCAGGACACCCGGCCATTGGCCGGCGGTGGTGACTGCCCTTCCTCGACCTTGAAATCACCCTTGATATCGTTTGCTGGCAGGAATGTCTTTTTGCCTGACTCAATCATCTGCGAATAGCTAATGATGGCATAGTCAACTTCCTTACCGTCCTCGCCAAAAATCGAGTGCCCGATAAAACGGTCGCCCACTGCAACCAGCTCCATCTGCCAGCCACTGCCACCAAAGGCGCAGGGGTCGCTGGAAGTAATTAGCGTGGGGAACAGGAGCCGGTCGTAAACCAGCAGAGGTTTACTGATCACCCGTTCACCGGTGGTTGAGCCTCCGAAGGTGAGATCCAGATACCAGCCACTCTTGTCCGCCCACCAGGTCTGGGACGCGTTGTTGGATACTTCGCGGACACCGTTTTCCTGGCTGGTGATCACCTTTTGCATCAAAGAACCCCGCCCTGCCACAGGGGCGCCCTGATCGGCAATGGCATAAAAGCTGTTGATCGTACTACCCGCGACATTGTCGGTACTGGAGAGGTAACTGCCGGTGCCGAAATAAACCATCACCGCGTTGTCCATCTGCTCGTTGAGACCCAGTGTCGGTGTGGAGGTAATTGGCTGGACCGCACCATTTGGATCACGTGCAACAAACAGTGGCACCTTGGCGGTTACGTCATTACCATCCGCACCCTGCGAAGTCGCCTCATAGCCAACCCCCCAGTCCGCCGGATCGTCACTGCTGAGATCAAAGTACCAGAGGTTACCCTGCAGGTCGCCGGCGTAGGCTCCAACGACCTCTCCCCGGCCATTGGGCAGCAGGGATGCACCGGCGAGTCCGTTATCGCCGCTGTCATTGGTGGTTAAAACCCGGGTTTCGGTGGTTGGGTTTTCCAAGTCGATGACCAGCAAGCTTGCCTGTTCTCCAGCAGAGTTGTACCCGTTACCGACGATAATTTTCCAGCCGTCGGCCGTAGGTACGACCAGCGGTGGACCGGTAATATTCCCCAACTGCGGAATGTCCGCATCCGTAAGCTCGAACAGAACATTGTCTTCGTCGAAGCCTTCGGGGTTGGTAACATCGAGTACAAACAACCCCTTACCTCCAGCGCCCAGGGTACCCACCAGGATATTTTTCCAGCTGCCGGTGGATGCATCGCCAAAGTAGGCATCTCCGACGAACAGCGGCCCATCCACACTGTAGCGATGTGGCAGAGTAGCGGTGCCGTAATCCGGTGAACTCAAGTCCTTGAGCGCGCCGTAAACACCCGAAGGCACGTAAGCGAAGAGTTCATCACCGTCGCGCGCGTCGAACCCATGTAACATGCCGTCGTTCGCGCCAACGTAGACCACTTCGGTCCGCGACTGTTTCGACGTTGTGTAATAGTCGAGGTAGCGAGCGCCACCCAGTTCCGCGGAAAGCAGGTGGTAATGGTTTTTCTTCCGCCCGGCGTACACCGGGCTGGAGTTCACGATATCGCCCAGCAGCTTGCCACGCTCGCGCAGGCCTTCCGTTTGCAGTCCCCGCACCCAGTTCAGGCGCAAGGCACCCATCGCATCGCCATCTTCACCGGCCAGAACACTCTTTTGCGCATCGGATATGCCCGGCACAGTGCCGGTGGGTTCCCAGGCAAACAATGCCCCGTCACCATTGCTGTAAGTGAAGATATCCCTGCTCGCCGGCGATGGAAAATCACTGTCCGTGACCTCCCAGGCAAGATCGCCAATGGAGCCATCAGCTTCTACCTCGATAGCCTTGAGTTCTCCACTCCAATCGAAACTGTTGAACGCAGCCTGGAAAATCAATGTATCCGTTCCAAGACGGGTAGAGGTAGTAGCAACGGAGGAAGCGGCACCACTGGAGCGCCCGAGAATATTATCCAGTACGCCCGACAGCTCGTCGGCAAACGACTGCGGGTCCGCCGCGCTGAAAAAACCACCGCGGCCGTTAACCGACGCATGCAGCAGGTCATCCACTTTTGCCGGGTTATTATTTGGATTTGGCCAAGTAATCGAAGCGCCGGATTTAATTGCTGAAAAAGCATCATCCTTATCCACGGAGCCCTCGACACCGAACCCCACACCAAAGGTCACCATATGCTGCCAGAACGCCGGATTGATACTGCCTTCTTTAGAAGGCACCTTGTTGGCGAGTTCCGGGCGCAAATCCCTATTCCAGTAGTACATGGCCACATCGGCCAGCGTATTGTTATGGCTATCGGTAAACGGCGATTCGGCGCTGTAGGTATAAGAAGCACCATCGGGACCGGTAATTTCTGATCCCGCTGTCCCATCGACATTATTCCGCGCCGCCGACGTGCTCGCCTGGTTACCACCACCTCCACTCCAGTAGCCGTCGGTCATCAGAATGGTGTAACTCGCACGGCACGCAAGGTGCGCCGCTTCATCGTCCACACCAGGGTTTGCTCCCCATGGACCTTTATCGTCCATGCGTGAAAAATACTTCCCTGCATCATCCAGTGCACGGCGTAGCGGTGTCCCCGAGGTGGGCACGCCTCGCTCATAAAGCTGCGTGAAGAAAGCTTCCCGGTCCTCACCGGAGAATGCGCGCACGCCGTTTACGATCGTACCTGTATCGACGCCATCGACACTGCTGGAACCCTTATTGATCGCACCAAACCCTACCCGTAGATCTTCACCTTGCTCGGCAAATGCGCGGCCGATACCGGCACGCGCGGCCAGGGTGCGCGAGCGATAATAGGTATACCAGTTGGCAAAATTCTGGATTTCCTGCTCGTAGCTGCAGACACCAAGACTACAATCGTCGCGATCCAAACGGTCATGGCCTGTATAGGTTGCCACCGAGGGTCGGATCTCAACCTTCTGGTAACTATTGCGATCCCACTCACTGCCTATTCCGTTATGCCAGAAATAGGTGGCCGGCCAGTAGGTTTTCGCGTCACTGCTCGAAGTACAGGTGATGGTTTCGTCGACGTTCCGCACACAACTGCGCCATGCATTTCCGTTGTAGTTAGCGTTCTCTACCGTCAGATTCCTTGCATTCTGATTAACCGAGACGCCGTCCCCCGGACAGTCGCCGGTGTTCTCCGGATTGTGCCTGGCGCAACGCGGATTGGCATTTGGATACAGAGTTTCGTCGTGTTTTGCCCAGGGCAAATAGGTTACCGACGGGTCATAGTAACTTTTGTTGTATTGTGGCGAGCGCGTAAGGGCGTTGTAACCGTTAGTATCATCCACGGTTGGGACCTGATAATTGCCATCTGCGGTCTGGTCATAGCCGGTATTGCCGTAGACGCCATCTGCGCGAGGAAAAATATAGGCAGTGTCCTGGCGATAGTCCTCCGGTGTGATTTCAAAGTGCATCGAGCCCGAATCATCGATCACAAACATCACATTCGGCGTGGCACCATTACTCAGGAACAGTGGGCTTTGCGCCAAGTCCACTGAATGGACACTGTGCGCGGCGGCGACCGAAAACAATGCCAAAACGCATTGCAGGAGGGTTTTCATTTTCCAGTTTTTTATACACATGGCTCTGTTCCGACGGATCATTTGGGCTGCCTAAAAGTTGACTGCAGGAGTACCTGCGTAGATTCACTGCCACCAAAACCCCGGCTGCTGATTCGGTAAATCACTTTGTCGTTTTGGATAAGTCGACTGCCGACATCGATGCCACCCCCATCTGCACCATTTAAAGAGGTCAACGAGGTGACCTCTTCCACCACATATTCCGGCTGCCGGGCGACACCGCTGAGCCCCAGCTCCGCGGTCCGCGCCTCGGCCCAATCATAAGATTTCCAGTACTCACTACTACCGCCCTGGTCCAGCGCCATCATGAGCTCCGGATACTGTGTTGTTCCAAAAGCTGGCAGGTCCACCGCCTGCACCCGCGCCTCTCCGGCACGCAGCGCCGCTTCGGCCGCTTGCAGTGCGAGGTTATGGTCACGCATGTTGCCCGCCATCAATTCCTGCATATTGCTGCCACGAATGGCCGCCATCCCCACCAGGGTCATCAGCAACACCATGATCAAACCGACCACCAGCGTCATACCCCGTTGCTGATGCAAGCGCTTTGGGAAAGCTGTATTTTTCATATCGATCCCTTGATACCTGTTTCTCAGTAAACCCGACTGCGAACTGCGACGGTGCTCTCGAAGGTCTGACGCAGGCGACGATCGCCCGGATCATTCACGGTAACGCCGTTAAATGTGTACGGCTGCGGCTCTGCGAGCACATTGTCTTCACTGCTCTGCACCAGTAACGCCACGCGTACGCTTACTACATCGGCCCACGCATCGGCACTGGAAAGATCCCCTGCATCCACATAGTTTTCAGGAACCCCGTCACTATTGCTGTCTACCCCATAGGTGAGTTGCATATCCTGCACCCCTTCCAGCAACTCCTGTGCGGCCAGACCGTTGGATGAGCGCCAGAGACTGGGAATGCCTCCAGCTCCCTGCGCAATAAAATATACGGTGGTCAACATCTGAAAAATTTGCGCATCGTCCGCAAAGCTGGCCGATGACACGGCATCACTCACGTCCCAGGCGACAACTCGGTTGCCCGGGTTATCACCCGCTCCGTGTGCGATACGAACCTCACCCGTGCTTGCATTGCCCTCCACCTCCGTCGCCTGAAACGCAATAGCATTGGTACAGTTGGCGATAATCAAAATATCCCCGGAGCAAATACCGCTGGAGCCGGTCTGCTCCTCTCCACAGGGAGCCACATCCGACACATAGCGCGCATAAACATTATTGGCGTCATTCGGCTTGGGTACGCCCAGGGAAATCCCCCCCGCGCTGCGCACCACCAGAATGTCGGTCCCCTCAATGGCGTCGTCCGGATATCCGGCGGGAGGGTTAGCGGAGACATCGTCCTCCCCCTCGATCCCCACGTCGAATTTAAAACTCAACAGGTTTTCATCATTCAGGTAATTCTTGAATTTTTTATCAACCGGATTAAGACTCGAGTCCTGACTAAGGCCCCGACTATTGCACCCGGCGAACCCCGCCATGCGAATATCTTCACCCAGAAAGTCCATTGCCAGGCGGCCACTTTCCTGCACCCGCGCCAGGGCCTGCTGGGTCGAAAATGTGGTACGGCTGGTTAAAAACAACTGCACCACGCCCGTCATCAGGATCAGGCCGATCGTGATTGAGATCATCAACTCAACCAGTGAGATACCTTTTTGTGTTTGAACATTCATCATTGCGAGGCGTCTCTCAAATACGGGTGCTGTATACAAACGTGGTGGTATCTTCGCTGGTATCGCCAGAGTTATTCTGCTCGGACCATTCGATGGTCACAGTGCATACTTTATTGGCGCCGTTGCAGCGCACCTCACCGCTGGCCCCGGGCAGGGCAGCGGCCAGAGCGGCTTGCCACTGGGCAAGGTCCTGGCTGGCGATGGTGGTTTCGCTGGGCAAGGGTTCTTCAGGTGCACCCTCTGCTGGCACGGGGGCCTCTTCCAGCAGGTACTCGTCGAGTTTTTCCTGATTCAGGCGAATACGATCGAGCATGTCGTAGGCGAGAATATTGGCCTGGGACCGCAAATAAGCACTGTGGTTGTATTGCAGAGACTTGCTTTGCAGGGCGGCCAACGCCAGCAGAGATGTTCCGAGAATCAGCACGGTAACCAGCACTTCAATCAGTCCCGCACCCTGTTGTTGTTTCATTGCCAATTTCCTTTTGTATCAACTGCAGCTCGAGCGGGCGACACTCAGGACCCCCGCCACGCCCACCGTTAATTTCCGACCGGAGTTTGCCTTGCACCCACTCAAACTGGAGGTCAATTCGATCGCCCCACCGGCCGACATGCCAAGCAGTCCCTTATCGGTAAAACGGATAAAGTCCACATCGGATGCACCCTGCACGGCAGCAATCGTGGCGTTGGTGCCCGGCGACTCCCAGACGCGCAAGATTTCCCCCACCACCGGTACCGGGGCACTGTCACTGGTGGCGCTGTCGACAATCACTATCCACTGATCCGTCCAGTCGCCATCGCACGCACTGCCATCGGCACTCGCACAAAGGGTCACACGGGAGGACCGTTTCACGGCTTCGCTGCGGGCAAAATTCAAGGCACCAGCGAGTTCCTCACCCAGTGCTACCGAACGGTTGTTTTGGATCATCGTGTTGAAATTAGGTACGGCAATGCCAACCACCACGGCAAGTACCGCCAGGGTGATCATCAACTCGATCAGGGTGAGCCCCCGCTGTTTGAACCCCATCGTTCATGCCTCCAATGCGCCAGTGGGCGGCGCGAAAATCATCCATGCAGCACATTCCGTGATGCTGTTTTCGTGCATAAAGTACGAGCAAGACTAATATTTCGGCCACCCTAGCACGCGCGAAATGGCACATGGAGCCAGCTCCGACGGACGGCAGGGTTGGGGGAATGAACGGTGAATTCAGGTAGTGCCTTCGGATCCGCAGCGCTTCGAACACTTGCCGCGTGCTGGGCTGGAGTGGAGAAAGAGGGGAAGGAAGAGGAGCAGAAACAAACAACCCGGCGCAGGCCGGGTTGTATTTACTTCACGATCAGCAGATTGATCATGCGTAAGCCTAGGCCGGGGTTACCAGCAGGCGGCCCCATAGCTGCCGCTGGCATTGCGCACACCGGTGTTACTCAAGGTCAGGCTACCACACTTGGTATCGGCCGCCTGGCTGGTGCCGGCAACGGGTTGTGCGGTGAGGGCGTAAGTCGTAGCCCCCAAAACAGCAGTCACACTGTACATCCCCTCGGCGGATTGAATACTACCGCCACCACTCAGTGAGTTCGCCACGCCACAGCTCGCGTGGTTGTAGGCGTTGTAGGTGGTAAAGCAGCGCTGCAGGCGCTGGGCGACATCGTTCAGAGTCGCCTTCGCGTCCGCCCGGTTACTTTTGCGTACGGACTCCATATAGGAGGGATAAGCAATTCCGGCAATGATGCCGATGATGGCGACCACAATCATCAGTTCAATCAGGGTAAAACCTTTTTGCGTTTTCATCGTTTTATCTCACTCGCAAATTCCATTTAACGTAACTGGCGCCAGGACATACGGCCAACCGCTTCGGACGGAAAGCCACCTTCGGGCACATCGACAACACCTTTGATATCACTGGTCGGCAAGTATGCTTTCTCACCACTGCGAATGATCTCTGAGTAACTAATCACCGCGTAGTCGACTTCCACACCGTCCTCACCAAAAATGCTATGTCCCTGGTAACGGTCTCCCACGGCTACAAGCTCCATCAACCAGCCACTACCGCCAAAAGAGCAAGGATCTGTAGAGGTGATCGTGGTGGGAAACAACAAACGATCATACACCAGCAGCGGCTTACTGATCACACGCTCCCCGGTTACACTACCATTTTGCGACAGGTCCAGATACCAACCTTTCTTGCTAGCCCACCAACTGGTATCCGTATTGCCCGCAACCTCTCTCACTCCGTTCGCTTCTGTGGCGATGGTTTTTTGGAATAACTGCTCACGTCCGGTCACTAGTGTATTTTGATCGGCAATAGCGTAGAAGCTATTGATAACATTACCCACTGTATTGTCGGTACTTGCCAAATACTGGCCAGTACCGAAGTACACCATCACAGCGCCATCCATTTCTGCATTGATCCCGAGGGTAGGCGTGGCGGTAATCGGCTGCACATTGCCACTGGCATCCATCGCGGTAAACAAAGGCAGTTTTGATTGTCCTCGGGAAAAGGCAACATCCCAGTTGCTCGCATTATTTGCGCTAAGGTCAAACTTCCACATATTGCCCAGCAAGTCGCCAGCGTATGCTGCCTCCACTTCCCCGCTGGCATTGGCAATCAACGCTGGGCCGGCGAGACCATTGGCCCCAGCATCGCTGGTTTCGATCACCCGAGTTTCGGTTAGTGGGTTTTCCAGGTCAACAACAAACAAGCGTGCACGCTCATTTTCGGAGTTGTAACCATTGCCGAAAAATAGCTTCCATCCATCACTCGTCGGCGCGATGACCGGGTCACCGGTGATATTGCCGATTCCGGGGAAGTCCGCTTCGGTCAGCTCGAACAATACGTCCGAAGCATCGAAACCATCCGGATTCGTGACATCCAGGGCAAAAATTCCACGCCCCCCGGCACCCAGTGAGCCCACCAGGATATTCTTCCAGGCGCCATTGACAAAAGCGTCTCCGACGAACAATTTGCCATCCATGCTATAAACATGGGGGTTCGTGGTGCTCCCGTAATCGGTGGCGCTCATGTCAGCGAGCTGCCCGTATACACCGCCGGGAACATAAGCAAACAGCTCTGATCCGGTAGCCGCATCAAAGGCATGCAGCATTCCGTCGTTCGCCCCGACGTAAATAACCTCTCTCCGGCCAGTTTTCTGGTTTGCATGGTAGGTCTCATAGAGCAGGCCACCCAGTGCCTCGGAGAGAACCTTGAAATTGTATTTTTTATCGCCAGCAAAGACGGGACTGGAATTCACAATGTCCCCTAACAACGAATTGCGCTCTCGCAATCCCGTTACGTCCATACCGCGAACCCAGTTCAAACGCGCCAAGCCGTCCGCATCGGTACCGCCATCTTTTAGAGCGTCCTGTTGCGCCGCGGAGAGATTCGCCCATACGAATTCGGCACCGGAAGTGCCGTTGTGGGTATAGATATCGCGCACGGCGGCGCTGGCGAAATCAGCGTTTTCGGTTTTCCACTTGGTCGTGCCAACGCTGCCATCGCTTTGTAAGTTCAGCGCCCGGATTTCACCACTCCAGTCGGTGCTGTTAAATCGCGCCTGATAAATAACGGTGTCGGTACCAAGGCGTGTGGAGTTTGTAGCCACCGATGAGGCAGAACCATCGGAACGACCAACAATATTTTCCAGCACTTCAGACAGATCGTTGGCAAATGTCTGTGGATCCGCAGCACTAAAGAAGCCACCCCGACCATTCACCGATGCATGTAGCAGATCATCCACTTTTGCGGAGTTGTTATTCGGTTCCGGCCAAGTGATGCTCGCACCCGAGTCAATCGCAGCAAAGGCATCGTCCTTGTTTACCGAGCCCTCAACGCCGAAGGCGACGCCGAATGTAACCATATGCTGCCAAAATGCCGGATCAATTGTGTCGTCTTTCACTGGCACCTGATTGGCAAGATCCGTGCGTAGATCATTCTTCCAATAGTGCATTGCGACATCGGCAAGAGTGTTACTGTGTGCGTCCGAGAAAGGTGATACCGCGCTATAGGTGTAGGACGCCCCATCAGGCCCGGTAATTTCCGAGCCTGCGGTACCATCAACGTTGCCCTCAGCAGCATCAGTATAATTAGAAGTCCCATTCCAGTAGCCATCAGTCATCAAGATGGTGTAACTGGCGCGGCACGCTAGGTGCGGAGTGTCATCGTCCGTTCCCGGATCCTCGCCCCAAGGCCCCTCATTATCCGGTCTCGAAAAATATTGCCCCGCATCATCTAATGCGCGGCGCAAGGGTGTTCCCGAAGTAGGCACATCGCTCTGGTAAAGTTTGTCAAAGAAAGTTGAACGATTCGCTCCGAGAAAGGCGCGCACGCCCGTATCGATGGTGCGCGTCGCAACACCATCAACGCTACTTGACGCTTTGTTAATAGAGCCATAACCGACCCGGAGGTCTTCACCCTGAGCTTGGAACGCGCGCCCGATCCCAGCGCGCGCAGCTAGTGTGCGTGAGCGATAATAGGTGTACCAGTTAGCAAAATTTTGCATCTCCTGGTCGTAGGTACACACCCCGGCAACACAGTCCGTGCGCTGATCGCGATCATGACCTGTGTATGTCGCACTCTCAGTGCGAATCTCGACCTTGGTGTAGTTGGCTGTGTTCCACTGGTCACCACCGTTATACCAATAATAGGTGGCAGGCCAATAGCTCTGCTCTGCATCGGAAGACGTACAGCTGATTGCCCCGGCGTCGTTTTTGCTACAACTGCGCCAGGCATTACTGTTGTAGTTACCATTTATTGCGGTGAGGTTACGGCCCTTCGCATTAACCTTGGTGTCACCAGCCGGGCAATCACCTGAGGTATGCTCGGGGTTGTGCAGCGCACAGTCTGGAGCAGCATTTGGATAATAAGTACCGTCATGCTTTATCCAGGGTAGATAAGTAATGGTGGGATCATAGTAACTTTTATTGATCTGAGGAGAGCGCATCATCACGCCGTAAGCGTTTGTGCTATCCGGGGTTACGACCTGATACCGCCCTTCTGTAGTTTGATCAAAATTTTCTGTCCCGTATACGCCGTCCGCACGCGGAAACATAAAGGCCGTTCTACGACGGTAGTCTTCCGGGGTGATTTCAAACTGCATCGAACCCGAATCATCGAGAATAAACATCACGTTCGGTGGTGCACCCGCGCTGAGAAACAGAGGGCTCTGCGCCAAGTCCAGCGATACTGCACTGTGAGTCACACCCAAACTCACTAGGGCTGCCGCCAGTCCAGCATAATATTTTTTGGCATTCAGTTTCTTGTACATGAAATCTTCCTTCTGCCGGACTTAACGTTTATAGGTGGACTGGAGAATAACAACCGCATCGGCGCTACCCCCTTCTGCGCGGCTGGTCACTCGGTAATACACGGTGTCCTCCGTTTTCAATGTGCTCGCGAAGTCCACTGCGCCACCATCTGCGGCGTTAACGGTAATAGTCGAAGTGACCTCTTCGATAACATACTGTGGCTGACTGGCCACCAGCTGCAGCCCCAGCGCTGTGCGCACTGAACCGCTCTCCCAGCCATAGGTCTCCCAGAAACCTGTCCCCGAGGACCCGTCAATTGACGGCACCAGCCCCACTATGGAACCATCAAATAGCGGTATCGTGGCTCCCGTCAGAAGCTCTTCACCTTCACGCAGCCCGGCTTCCGCAGACTGGAAAGCCAAATTCCGATCGCGCATGTTGCCCGACATCAGTTCCTGCATTCCGCTGCCGCGAATCGCGGCCATGCCCACCACCGTCATCAGTAGAACCATGATCAGACCAACGATCAGGGTCATGCCCCGCTGGCGCGACAATGTGCTCTGGCTATGTATTTTTTTCATAGTTCACTCGGTCGGTCATTACTCAATCACGGGAGACGGCTGCGAATACCCACGGTGCTGATAAACACCTGGCGTAAGCGGCGATCTCCGGGCGCATTATTAGTGACACCGTTGAAGGTATAGGGCTGTGCTTCCGCCAGCACATTGTCGTCCGTGCTCTGTATCAAAAGCTGCACACGCACGCTGGATACGGTTTCCCAGGCTGCAGGTGTGGTCAGTGCGGAAGCATCCACATAGGAGTCAGGAATGCCATCGCCGGACGTATCGCGCCCATAGGTCAGCTGCATGTCCTGCACCCCGGTCAACAGCTCCTGCGCTGTGCCACCGTTGATCTGGCGCCACAGGCTCGGCGTGCCGGTAGTGCCATCGGCGACGTAGTAAATCGAGGTGTTCATTTTGATGATTTCAGAATCTGCACCGAAGGTTTCTTCCGGATTGCTACTGCCGCCCCAGGAAGTTTCGGCATTACCCGGTACTGCACTCGCTCCCGAGTGCACCACGTTCACCTCAACCCCGCCGCTGTTTTCCTGCAGGTTGGTCGCCTGAAAAACTCGCGCCTTGGAGCAGTCGGACACCACCAGAATGTCGTTTTCGCATAACCCGCTGTAGCTGTCCTCACCGGTATCGCAAGTGGCGGTAACTCCAGTGTTTTCCACAAACAACTGCGCACTGTCATTGTTTCTGGTGACCCCTACGCTATTGCCCCCGGCGCTGCGCACAACCAGTGCATCGGTGCCTTGCAGAATATCCACGGGGTACTCCGCCACCGGAGTCGCGCCAACGTTGTCCAGCCCCTCGATTGCGACACCGAAGTCGTATTGCAGGCTATTCGCGTTGTTCAGCGTATTGTGGAAATTCAGGTTCCGGCTCATGCATCCCATGTACCCCGCCATACGGATATCTTCCGACAGGAATTCCATGGCCATGCGGCCACTTTCCTGCACCCGCGCCAACGCCTGCTGGGTGGAAAAGGTGGCGCGGCTGGACAGGAAAAGCTGCACCACGCCGGTCATCAGGATCAACCCGATGGTAATGGAGATCATCAACTCGACCAGCGAGATACCTTTTTGACTACGCATAGTTGTTCTGTTCACGGATATTCCCTCACAGCCGGGTGGTGTAGACGAATTCGCTTTCGTCTTCGCTGGCATCGCCAGAGCTGTTTTGTTCTGCCCACTGAATGGTGACCGTACAGAAGCGGGTGGCAGAGACACACGCAACCCCGCCGTCGGCGCCCGGCAACAGAGTTTCCAGATTGGTGAGCCACTGGTTCAAATCCTGCTGCGCCAGGGTGCTTCCGGTGGGCTTGGCGTCACCCACCGCCAGGTTATAGCCCGCGATATTGGCGCGATTGATACGCACCCGATCGAGAATGTCATAGGCCAGGATATTGGCCTGGGAACGCAGGTAAGCACTGTGGTTGTAGTGCAGGGATTTACTCTGCAGCGCGGCAAGGGCAAGTAGTGAAGTGCCGAGAATCAGTACGGTCACCAAAACTTCGATCAGGCCGGCGCCCTGTTGCTTATTCATTGTTCTACCTCCTCGCTCAGGAACAGCCGTCGGTACTGCGCGACATATTCAGCATTCCCGCAGCGCCGACGGTCAGCAAGCGCGCGTTATTACTGCTGCATCCGCTAAAACTGGTGTTCAGGGTGACCGTACCGACGGTAGAGCGCCCGAGGGTGCCCTTGCGGGTGAAGCGGACGAAGGTGGGCGTGGCGCTGCCCTGGGTCGCGGCGATGGTGGCGTTGTTGTCCGGCGCCTCCCAGAAACGCAGCACGGCGGCCGCGTTGGCTACTACCGGTGCGGCGGCATCGTCGGTGGCTGCGGTATCCACCACTACGATCCAGTTATCGGCCCAGGAGCCATCACAGGTAGCGCCATCGGTACTGCCGCACAGGGTGACTCTTGCCCCACGTTTTACTGCCTCGCTGCGCGCATAGTTGAGCGCACCGGCCAGCTCTTCGCCCAGCGCCAGGGAACGGTTGTTCTGAATCATTGTGTTAAAGCTGGGAACGGCAATACCAACCACCACCGCCAGGACGGCCAGCGTGATCATTAGCTCTATCAGGGTGAGCCCCTGCTGTCTGAACCCCATAGTGTGAACTCCCGGATACCGCTGCGGTTTTTGCAACTCGCCAACCACCATTGATTATTTTTTGCGCACAGGGTGCTCGACTAACGCACCTGGTACGGATGTATCCCTATTATTGGCGCGCATTCTAACCGATCGTCAATATCATCGGGGCTGTTACTGGATACGAAATTTGGCCGGTGTTAATTTTTGTGCACTATTTCCTTGGGCCAAAGGCCAAGCAGGACGACCGATCAAGATTATCGGGGCCGGGAAAGGGCCGAAAAATACGCGCAGCTGCCAGGAAGGAGGCTGCTCACGAAACAGGCAGCTCAAGGAGGAGTTGTGAACGCTCGCGGTCTCACATTGGTCGAACTGTTAATCACCCTGAGTATTCTCGGTATCCTGCTGGCGATCGGATTGCCCAGCTTTCAGCAACAACTGGAATCGAATCGAACCCGCACAGCAGCCGACTCACTACTGCAGGCCATCAAGCTGACCCGCAACAAGGCGGTGGTCACCAATCAGCGTGCCACGTTGCGCAAACGGGGTGACTGGCAGTCCGGCTGGGAAATATTCCATGATCGGGATTTCGACGGGGAGAGGGATCCCGGGGAGGATCCGATCGCTACGGGAGAGCCACTGACCGGAGTAACGATTCGCGCGAATGGCCCGCTGGCCAACTACGTTTCGTTTATCGGGACCGGAGAGAGCCGCTTTGCCGGCACAGCCAGCAGCGGTGGTTTTCAGGCAGGATCGTTCACCATCTGCCCCGCGAATGGGGGCAGCGGATACCGGCTGGTACTGGCACGCAGCGGCCGGGTCAGGGTTGACACCATCACCGCCGCGGACTGTTGAGCATTACGGCGTGCGCAGCTCTTTCGGCAGGCTGAAACTGATGTTTTCCGGAGTGCCCGCCACTTCATTGGGCGCCTCTGCCCCCATGTCACGGAGCTTCTGAATGACTTGCTCCACCAGCACCTCTGGGGCCGAGGCACCAGCAGTGATGCCAATGGTGTTTTTGCCCTGCAACCACGTGGCGTCGATACAGCCAGAGCCGTCAATCAGATAGGCTTCCGCCCCACAGCGCTCCGCCAGCTCGCGCAGGCGATTGGAGTTTGAGCTGTTGGGACTACCCACCACCAGCACAAGGTCGCACTCCAGCGCCAGCTGCTTGACCGCGTCCTGCCGGTTCTGGGTGGCGTAGCAGATGTCGTCTTTGCGCGGGCCGCGGATATTCGGGAACTTCGCGCGCAGGGCATCAATGACCCGGGAGGTATCATCCACAGACAGTGTGGTCTGGGTGACAAACGTCAGGTTGTCCGGGTCCTTCACCGCCAGCGCCGCCACGTCCTGCTCATTTTCCACCAGATAGATGGCACCACCGTTGGCAGCGTCGTATTGCCCCATGGTGCCTTCGACTTCCGGGTGGCCCTGGTGGCCAATGAGCACGCACTCGCTTCCATCGCTGCTGAACTTGCTGACCTCGATATGCACCTTGGTAACCAGTGGGCAGGTTGCATCGAAGACTTTCAGGCCGCGCTCGGCCGCTTCCTGCTGCACCGCCTTGGACACGCCGTGCGCGCTGAAAATAACGATCACATCGTCCGGCACTTCCGCCAGCTCGTCCACAAACACCGCCCCGCGCTCGCGCAGGGTGTCCACCACAAACTTGTTGTGGACCACTTCGTGCCGCACATAAATGGGCGCACCAAAGACATCCAGTGCACGATTGACGATATCAATGGCGCGATCGACACCCGCGCAGAAACCGCGGGGATTGGCGAGGCGAATTTGCATGTTGCGCTGTCCTTGACCTGTCGAGCCAAACAATTAATTGACCGAGGCCACTTCGAGAATTTTCACGTGAAAGAATACCGTCTGCCCGGCGAGGGGGTGATTAAAATCCACCTCGACATCATCCTCGCCCACTTCGCGGATGACACCGGGCAACTCGCCATCACCATTGTCAAAAGAGACCACCAGCCCCTCTTCCAATTCCATATCGGGAGAGAAATGCCCTTTCTTCACTTTCTGGATATTGGACGGATTACGCTGACCAAAGCCCGCTTCCGGCGGAATTTCGATTTCCGCTTCGTCACCGGCTTTCAGGCCGAGCAGGGATTGCTCGAAGCCCGGTAGCAGGTTGCCGTCTCCCACGATGAAGGTTGCGGGCTCTCCTTCAAAATTGGAGTCGATCTCGGAGCCATCATCCAGTTTCAGCGCAAAGTGCAGGGTGACCCGGCTGTGCTCACCGATTACGTTATTACTCATGGTACATCTCTGATTATTTACACTTCCGCGCCGTTTTTGCCCGGCTCTTCACTATTGTCTTTAAAAAACAGCAACTCAATCAGCAGCATGGCCGCGCCGACGGAAATCGCCATATCCGCGACATTGAATACCGGGAAATGCCAGCTGCCGTGGTACACGGAAATAAAGTCGCGCACATAACCCAGCAACATACGATCCCACAGGTTACCCAGTGCACCGCCGAGAATCAGCGCCAGTGCCGTCGGCTCCCAGCGTTTCGCCAGCGGCAGCCGCTTGATCCAGACAATCACTACCGCGCTGAATATCACCGCCACGGCGCCAAAGAACCAGCGCTGCCAACCACCGGCGTCAGCCAGAAAGCTAAACGCCGCACCGTAATTCTCGGCATAGGTAAACTGCAGAAACCCGGGAATGATCTGCAGCGCCGGACCGTACATAAAGCGGTCGACCGCCCACACCTTGGTGACGATATCGATCACGATCACCACCAGTGCCAACAGGTACCAGCACCAGGGGGTAGCCAGAAGTTTACGCATAGTGGCGTACCTCGCCTGCTCCGCTGACATTTTCCACACAGCGACCACAGAGTTCCGGGTGCTCGCTATTGCTGCCGACGTCTTCGCGGTAGTGCCAGCAGCGGCCGCACTTGGGTGCATCGACCTTGTGCACGGCCACCCGCAGACCTGCCAGCTCGGTTACCTCGGCACCTGCCGCGTCAGACAGCGGCTGGACCGACGTCGAAGAGCAGATCAGCACAAAGCGCAATTCGTCTTGCAGTGCGGCCAGCTTCTGCTGCAATGCCGGATCCGCATACAGGGTTACCGAGGCCTGCAGGGAACCGCCGATATTGCCGGCACCGCGCTGCTCCTCGAGTACTTTGTTCACGGCGGTTTTCACATCGGCAATCGCGTCCCAGAACTCGCTGTCCATGTCCGCGTTCTGCGGCAGCGCCGGGAACTGGTGCCACTCGGCCAGCATCACGCTGTCTTCTTTATTACCCGGAACAAACTGCCACAGCTCTTCCGCAGTAAAGCTGAGGATGGGCGCAACCCAGCGTACAAACGCCTGCATGATGTGGTACAGGGCGGTCTGCGCCGAGCGGCGCGCCACGCTGTCTGCCTGCGTGGTGTACTGGCGGTCTTTGATGATATCCAGGTAGAAACCACCCATTTCCACAACGCAGAAATTGTGCAGCTTCTGATAAATCTGGTGGAACTGGTAGCGATCATAGGCCGCTACGATTTCTTCCTGCAGCTTGGCGGCCTGTTCCAGCGCCCAACGATCCAGCGCCAGTAATTCATCGACTGGCAGCAGGTCTTTGGCAGGATCAAAGCCGGCCAGATTGGACAGGAAGAAGCGTGCGGTATTACGCAGGCGACGATAGGAATCCGCGGTGCGTTTCAGAATCTCGTCGGAAACACCCATTTCTCCGCTGAAGTCGGTGGCCGCTACCCACAGGCGCAACACATCGGCACCCATTTTGTTGATCACATCCTGCGGCGCGACCACGTTGCCGATGGACTTGGACATCTTGCGGCCCTGAGCGTCCACGGTAAAACCATGGGTCAGCACCTGCTTGTACGGTGCGCAGTCATTGATAGCGATCGAGGTCTTCAGCGAAGACTGGAACCAGCCGCGGTGCTGGTCGGAGCCTTCCAGGTACAGGTCCGCCGGGAAGCGCAGCCCCTTGCGACGCTCCAGCACCGCATAGTGGGTCACACCGGAATCAAACCACACGTCCAGCGTATCCGTTACTTTCTGGTACTGGTCTGCGTCGTCGCCCAGCAATTCTTTGGCGTCCAGCTCGAACCAGACATCCATACCACCCTGCTCGACCTTTTGCGCCACTTTTTCCATGAGCGCGGGGGTGTCCGGGTGAATCTCCTGGGTCTCTTTGTGTACAAACAGCGCGATGGGCACACCCCAGGTGCGCTGTCGGGAAATACACCAGTCCGGGCTGCCTTCGAGCATGCCGTCGATACGGGCCTTGCCCCAACCGGGAATCCACTCCACCGCATCCGCCGCTTTTTGCGCATGCTCCAGCAGGTCGTTCTGCTGCATGCTGATAAACCACTGCGGTGTGGCGCGGTAAATGAGCGGGGTTTTGGTCCGCCAGCAGTGCGGGTAGCTGTGTACCAGTTTGTCCTGGTGCAGCAGCACGCCTTTTTCTTGCAGCAATTCGACAATCTTGCCGTCCACCTTGTACACATGCTCGCCGGCAAACAGGGGCACTGCGTCGCGGTAAACGCCGTTGTCATCCACATAGTTCAGCGTTTCGATACCGTAGCGCCTGCCCACGTTGAAGTCATCGGGGCCATGGTCCGGGGCGGTGTGCACACAGCCGGTACCGGCGTCCGTAGTAACGTGATCACCGAGGATGATGGGCAGCTGCTTGTCATAGAACGGGTGATGGATTTTCAAGTGCTCCAGCGCAGCGCCCTGGATATGCCCCACCACATCGCCGCTCAGGCCCGCCGCTGCCAGCACCGCGTCTTTCAGCTCTGCGGCCACCAGCAGGCGCTCATCGCCCACCTGCACCACAACATATTCGAGGCCCGCATTCACGGAAACCGCCTGGGAGGACGGCAGCGTCCAGGGTGTGGTGGTCCAGATCACGACTGACAGGTTGCCGTCACCGGCGTGACCACCGGCAGCATCGGCGATGGCCAGGGCAGTTTCGTCGGTGACCGGGTATTTGACGTAGATGGAGAAGGAGGTTTTATCCTGGTACTCCACTTCCGCTTCCGCCAATGCGGAACCGCCCACCACGCTCCAGTAGACGGGCTTGAAGCCGCGGGACAGGTGGCCATTTTTCACCACGCCGCCGAGGGCGCGAATGATGTCGGCTTCAAACTCAAAGTCCATGGTGCGGTAGGGGTTATCCCACTCACCGAATACGCCGAGGCGGATAAAGTCTTTCTTCTGGCCTTCTACCTGTTTGGCGGCGTACTCGCGGCACTTCTGGCGGAAGGTTTTGTGATCCACCTTGACGCCGGCCTTGCCGACTTTCTGCTCCACTTTATGCTCGATAGGCAGGCCGTGGCAGTCCCAACCGGGCACGTAGGGGGCATCGAAACCACTGAGGGTTTTCGATTTGACGATGATGTCTTTCAGGATCTTGTTGACCGAATGACCGATGTGGATATCGCCGTTGGCGTAGGGAGGGCCGTCGTGCAGGATAAACTGCTCGCGACCGGCACGGGCTTCACGAATTTTTTCGTAGAGCTTGCCTTCCTGCCATTTTTTCAGAATCTCCGGCTCCCGATTGGGCAGGTTGCCACGCATGGGGAAGTCGGTTTGTGGAAGATTCAGGGTCGCTTTGTAATCGGTCATTGGCTATCTACTTCGGTTGTAGCTCGGGATTAATTCACTTCTAACGCCCTCACCTACTTCGCTCGCGAATCACACTTACGAAGTACAGGGCTAAAAATTTAAGCTGGAGTGCTGGGGATCAGGTTTCAAAACCGTCGGTGACATGAATGTCACCGCCGGAGCGTACATGGATGTACTCGCAGCGATTTTGAAACCTGATACCCAGTGCTCCAGTGCCACTAGAGGGAAACAGAGCTCCGATCGTACCTCCGGGGCTCCCATTGACTCGCTCGGTGGCGGCAAGGCACCGGGGACGAGTTTTCAGGACCGGGCTAGGCGCCCCCCTTCAACCCATCCCTGGGCGCTGCGGCGCAAACTTCCTGTTTGCGACGCTCCTGAAAACTCGTCCCCGGCACCTCGCCTTCGCGTTACACGTCAATACTACGTACAACGCGAAGGGGTATTGAATTGTGTTCAGCGTGTTTCGCGATTGGCAAACCAGGCCTTTGCGTTTTCGATATCGTCGGCAATTTTCTGCTTGAGAATATCCAACGACTCAAACTTCTCTTCGTCACGCAGCTTGTGGCAGAAGGTCACCGCAATTTCACGGCCGTATAGATCGCCACTGAAATCAAGCAGGTGCACTTCGAGCAACGGCTTAGCACCTTCGCCCTCAACCGTTGGGCGGAAGCCCACATTGGCAACGCCGGCGACTTCCATACAACTGCCCGTCATAGGGCTGCCATCGGTGCGTTTTGCAGTGACCGTGTACACGCCCACCAGCGGTGAACGGTAGCGGTGCAAACGCACATTGGCGGTGGGAGCACCCAACTGGCGGCCAAGGGCGCGGCCGCGCGCCACCAGACCGGTGATCCGGTAAGGCTTGCCCAGCAACCGATCAGCCAACGCAAAATCCGCGTTTTGCAGGGCCTCGCGAATGCGCGTGCTGCTTACCCGCTCGCCGGCAATCTCCAGGGTCGCCGTGTCTTCCACGGTAAAATCCGATTTGGCGCCCGCTTTTTGCAGTAACGCATAATCCCCGCTGCGATCACAGCCAAAACGGAAATCATCGCCCACCACAAGATGCCGCACGCCGAGGCCATCCACCAGCACCTGCTGAATAAACGCCTCCGCACTCAGGCTGCGCAGCCGTTCGTTGAACTGCAAACACAGCACCCGGTCTACGCCGGCATCGAACAGCGCCAGCACCTTCTCCTTGAAGCGCATCAAGCGCGCCGGCGCTTTCTCGCCGGAGAAGTATTCGTGGGGCTGGGGTTCAAAGATGATGACGACCGACGGCAACTGGTGTTCCGCCGCCCGCGCCCGCAGCTGGCTAATGATGGCCTGGTGCCCCAGGTGCACACCATCGAATGACCCAATGGTGGCCACGCAGCCCCGATGGCCCGGCCGCAGGTTGTGCAACCCGCGTATCAGCTCACGTTGCCCGGTCACAGTGCTTCAACCACCTTTCGTCGCCCTTGCAAAATCAAGCGGCGCAGTATACCGGATTTCCATGGCATCTGGGCACCGTCAGCGGTCACGAAGACGCCCGAAAATGTCGCGGACGCAGGCCGCTGGCCAGCAAGGTCAGGCCATAGGCACCGGCGCCGGCGGCCACCAGCACGCCCATGCGCCAGGAGCGCTCCCACCAGGCCCAGGCGTTCCAGGCGGGCCAGTAGTGGAGAATACTCAGCAAAACCACCGCCATGGCCAGATTGGCCAGCAGCAGGCGCAGCAGATACCCCCGCCAACCGGGCTCTGGTGCATAGACACCACCCTGCCGCAGCCCGCGGTAGAGCAACCACGCGTTGATCGCCGCCTGCCCCGCGGTGGCGGCCGCCAGTCCCATGTGGCCCAGCTGGAAGTACATATGCAGCGGAATCACGAACAGCAGGCTCAGTATCATCTTCGAGGCAATGGCTATCAGCCCGAACTTCACCGGGGTGGCCGTGTCCTGACGGGCGAAGTAGCCCGGCGCCAGCACCTTGATGAGCATGAATGCCAGCAGCCCGAAGGTGTAGGCCCGCAGTGACCAGGCCGCCATGCTCATGTCTCTCGGGGTCATATTGCCGTACTGGAACAGCACGGTGAGCAGCGGCTCGGCCAGCAGGAACAGGGCCACCGCGGCAGGCAGGGCGATCAGGGTGACGCTGCGCAGTGCCCAGTCGATGGTATGGCGAAACTTTACCGGATCGCCGCCGGCGTGCTGGCGGGACAGGTTCGGCAGGATTACCGTGGCCACTGCCACGCCAAACACCCCCAGGGGCAGTTCGGTCAGGCGGTCGGAAAAGTACAGCCAGGTCACCGAGCCGGTAGGCAGGAAAGACGCCAGTACCGTATCCAGCACCAGGCTAATCTGGGTGACCGAGACACCAAAAATCGCCGGCGCCATCAGGCGCAGAATCTTGCGCACCCCCGGGTACTGCCAGTCCCACCGGGGTTTCGGGAACAGCCCCTCTCGCATCAGAAATGGAATCTGAAAAAGCAGCTGCACCACACCGGCCGCCAGCACCCCCCAGGCCAGCGCCATCACCTGCGGCTCGAACCAGCCGGCGGCCACCGTGGCGGCGGCAATCAGCACCAGGTTCAACAGCACCGGGGTCAGCGCGGGAATGGCGAAACGGTCGAAGCTGTTGAGGATGGCACCGGCAAAACCGGTGAGGGAAATCAGCATCAGGTAGGGAAAGGTGATGCGTAACATTTCGGTGGCCATGGCAAACTTTTGCGGCTCGTTGCCACCCCACCACCAACCGAACGCAAAGAGACCGGCCACCAGCGGTGCACACAGCACGCCAAACAGGGTCACCAGCAGCAGGGTACCGCCGAGCGCACCGGCAACCCGGTCGTTCAGCTCGCGCACCGCGGCAACGCCGCCTTTCTGGCGGTATTCCGCCAGTACCGGCACAAACGCCTGGGCAAAGGCGCCCTCGGCGAACAGGCGGCGAAAGAAGTTGGGAATTTTGAATGCCACGAAGAAGGCGTCCGCGGCGTCGCTGGCACCGGTCAGTCGCGCGAACACCACGTCCCGCGCCAACCCCATCACACGGGAAAGCAAAGTGGCACCACCCACCACGGAACTTCCGCGCAATAACCCCCGTTGCGGGCTATCGTTTTGAGCCTGCGGTGCCTGATTCTGTGGTTCCTGCTCGGGCGGAGATGCTGCCACGTCCCTGATTCCTGCCGTGCTTTCGCTGAGTAATGGCCGGCAAGTCTACCGCAATCCACTCCCCCGGCCACCCAGGGTGCACCGTCATTCGCGAAATAGCCGCAGATGAGGCTACGGTTGGCGCGAGGGGGAACTATACTCAAATTAAGCAGTTGGCGAGCCACAGGGAGCGGTGGCGACAAAGGAGAAACGGAATGACCATCAACGCATTGATTTTTGCACTGATCCTGGCAGTGCTGCTGTACGCGGCCGTTGCCCTGGGCCCGCGCCCTCAGCGGGTGCGGGTTCGTATCGATCAACCCCGGGATCAGCGCTACCGGCGTCGCGGAGACTGAGACAGACCGCAAAGCCGGAGAACGAACTGAGTCACGGGGCCGTTTGCCATATTTCGCCATAATCGTTGCGGAATTCGCCCCAAGGGCGCCATGTCAGTGCCTCCTTGCCGGAGTTAAATGACTCTCAACCGAAACGGGAACCCCCCGGATCGGAACCAAAGAGCAGTCACTTCACTCCAATCGCAAGGAACACGATCATGAAAAAGATGTTGATGGCAGTAACACTGAGCAGCCTCACCCTGAACGCTATTGCTTCCGCTGAAGCCGCCACTGACTCCGAGAACGAATTGCAGGGTAGCCCCCTGACCCCGGCCAAGCAGGCCACTGTATTTACCGGCGCTGCAGTCGCAGGCGCCGCCGTAGGTGGCCCGGTTGGTTTTATCGCCGGCGCCCTCGGTGGAGCCTGGCTGGGCGAACAGATCAAGCAAGCAGAAGAGGCAGACATGCTCGCAACGCAACTCACCGAAAGCCGCACCGAACTGGGCAACCTGGCACAACAACTGGATGCGGCGCGATTGTCCGCCAACGATGCCCGCGAGCTGGCACTGGAGAGCCTGGAATTCCAGATGCTGTTCACCACCGGTGACGACGAGCTACAGGAAGCCCAGGAGCGCCAGGTGGCCGCCATGGCCGACTTCCTCAACCGCCACCCGCAACTGCAGGTACACCTCGAAGGGCACTCCGACCCCCGCGGCAGCGACGGCTACAACAATGTGCTGTCCGACCAGCGCGCCCTGAGTGTGCAGCGCGCCCTCGAAGCCTACGGCGTGGCACCGGAGCGCATCGAGCGCCGCGCCCTCGGCGCCAGCCAGTCCAAGGCGGCCAAGGGCGACATCGACGCCTACGCCCTGGAGCGTCGGGTCGATATCCACTTCGGCATGCCGGAATCCGTTGCCGGCTCCTTCTGACCGCAGGCTCAAATCCGGCCGGTTGCCGCTCCACAAAAGCCGCAACCGGCCCGCTTCCCAGCAACGTCAAGTGCAACCCTGTAAGCAGTAACCTTGCGCGCGGCACACATGCCTGCGCGCTTTTTTCTCCCCACGCACCAGTTAACTTTGCCTAATACCCCGCTGATCGGGCATGATTTTCCGCGCACCCTAAATCAATAAACGGTTAACAACCCGTCGGAACCCCATGAGCAGCCCCACCATCGCCATCGTCGAAGACGAACTCGCCATCGCCGAAAATTACCGCGATGCCCTGCGCCGCACCGGGTACCAGGTCAATCTCTACCACACCCGCCCGGAGGCGCTGGCCGCCTTCCAGCAGCGGCTGCCGGACCTGGCCGTAATCGATGTGGGGCTGGGCGCAGAGATCGAGGGCGGCTTCGACCTGTGCCGGGAACTGCGCGCCATGGCGCCCACCCTGCCGATCCTGTTCCTCACCGCGCGCGACTCGGAGCTGGACATCATCTCGGGGCTGAGACTCGGAGCCGACGACTATCTCACCAAAGACATTTCCCTGCCCCATATGCAGGCGCGGATCAGCGCCCTGCTGCGGCGGGTCAGCGTGATGCAGTCGCAAAGCGACGAGGGCGAAACCCTCAGTCAGGGCGACCTGACGCTGGATGTGTCGCGCCTGCACTGCCACTGGAAAGAACAGCCGGTAGACCTGACGGTGACCGAATTCTGGATCGTACACGCCCTCGCCAAGCGCCCCGGCCATGTGAAATCCCGCAGCCAGCTGATGGAAGCGGCACGGGTGGTGCTCGATGACAACACCATCACCTCCCACGTAAAACGGATCCGGCGCAAGTTTCAGGCCATCGACAGCAGTTTTGACGCCATTGGCACCGCCTATGGCATGGGTTATCGCTGGCAGGTTTAGCCGCGACCGCCCCCACTCAGGCTTGCCCCTATGAATCTGCGTCGCCAACTGGTCCTGCTCAGCCTCTGCACCCTGGCCCTGCCGTGGGCGGGCTGCCAGTACCTGCGGCAGGTGGACAAGGCCCTCAGCCAGGGGCAAATCCAGACCCTCGAAGCCACCGGCAACGCCATCGCTGCGCGCCTCGCCAGCGCCCCGGAACTGATCGCCCCCGATCCCCGCCGTACCGGCAGGCCGCCGGGTGCCCAGCTGTACCTGAACCCGCTGCCGCAGGCACCAGTACTCGACGGCTACGGCGAGGAGTGGCGCGCGCTCAAGCTGCGTCCGCGCCCTTTGCCAGACCAACACGGCGAGCCCCTGGCGCAGGCCACCCTCGGCAAGCACGACAGCCAGGTGTACCTGTTGCTGACCGCAAGGGACCGCAGCCCCAGCTATCACGACCCGCGCACCGCCAGCCTGTCCAGCGGCGACACCGTGGAAATCCATACCGCCCAGCATCAGTACACCCTGCCCGTGGCCAGCCAGGGTTCGGTGCGGGCGCTTTATTACAATCCCCGGCGCGGCGACTACGAGCGAGAGCTGCGTCTGCGCGGGCGCTGGACCGCCTCCGCCGGCGGCTACCAGCTGGAGCTCGCGCTGCCCTACGCCCTCACCGGTGGCGAACTGGCCATCCGCGTGCTCGACCGCACACAGAGCGATGCCGGCAGCCCCGCCCGCCGTGCCTCCACGCTCCCCGCCGACGGACGCCCAGGCGCGCTGGTAGAGCCCCTACCCGCCCTGCAGCAGGAGCTGGAGCACTTCGCGCGCCCGGCACTGCAGCTGACCGTTGTCGACCAGGAAGGCTTTGTACTGGCGCGCGCCGGCGCCATATCCGGGCAACAGCGTGAGGAGGAAGGCACCCCGCCGGCCGAGGGGCGCTGGCTGCGCAACTGGTTCTACCGCCAGATCCTGGGCAGTGATCGCCTGCCGCCCCTGCCGGATGGTACTTACCCGCCGACCCTGACCGAAAACCGCGAAACCGCTTCGCTCTGGTTCAGCGCGCCCACAGACGACCTCGATTCCGCGGCCGACAATCGGGTCGGTGCCGTAAGTGTGCCGGTGGTCACCCGCGCCGACGACATCATCGAGCGCCCGCTACTAGGGCGCGTTATTGCCGCCCAGTCGGCCAGCGCCCTGCAATCCCTTACCGAGTCCGCTGCGCGCCGCCTATGGCTCATCACCGCCGGCGCCGCGGGTCTGGTCCTGCTGCTACTGCTGGGTTATGCCAGCTGGCTGTCGTGGCGCATCCGACGCCTGCACCGCGCAGCGCGCACTGCGGTGGATGCCAGTGGCCGCCTGCGCGGGGATTTCCCACGGCCCTACCTCAACGACGAGCTCGGCGCCCTCAATCGCGCCTTCGCCAGCCTGCTGGCGGAACTGGACCACTACCACCAGTACCTGCGCAGCCTCGCGAGCAAGCTTTCCCACGAACTGCGCACCCCGCTGGCGGTTGTGCGCTCATCCCTCGACAACCTCAACGCGGGCGCACTGAGCGAAGAGGAACAACGCTACGCCGAGCGCGCCGCAGAAGGGGGCGCGCGCCTGTCGGCGATTCTCAACGCGCTGTCGGCCGCCAACCACCTGGAGGCCAGCATCAGTCAGGCCGAGCGGGAAGAATTCGACCTGCACGACCTGCTGCAGCTGCTCACCCAGAGCTACGCCGACGCCCATCCCGGACACCACTTTGTGCTGCAAAGCCCCGCGGGCGAACAGCGCTTCTACGGCGCCCCGGAGCTTCTGGCACAGCTGCTGGACAAGCTCGCCGATAATGCAGTGAGCTTTGCCCCGGCGGGCACCACCATTCAACTGGAACTGGACGCTACCGCCAACGCCTACACCCTCCGCGTCAGCAACGACGGCCCGCTACTGCCAGCCGGCTTTGGCCAGAAGCTGTTCGACTCCCTGGTTTCCGTGCGCGATGATGGCGGCAAGGCGGGGCACCTGGGGCTCGGGCTGCACATCGCGCGCCTGATTGCCGACTTCCATCACGGGGAACTTCACGCCACCAATCGCGCGGATGGCAGTGGCGTCGTATTTACCCTGATCCTGCCGCGCCCGTGACTGACGCGCGCGGTTTATCCGCCATCGCCCACACAGTCACAAACAGCCAGCCCCGGCGGTTGACAAACAACCAACGCTGGGGATAATGTCGCGTCCCAAACGGGCCCCCGGCCCGAATGTTCGAGATTTTATAGATTCCAGACAGGAGCAACCGGTGGCCAACTCACCCCAAGCGAAGAAACGCGCGCGCCAGAACGAAAAGCGCCGCAATCACAACGCCAGCCTGCGCTCCATGGTGCGCACCTACATCAAAAAGGTAGTTGCGGCCATTGATGCAGGTGATGCGGAAAAAGCCAAGACTGCCTACGAAGCCGCTGTGCCGGTGATCGACCGTATGGCTGACAAGGGCATCATTCACAAGAACAAGGCTGCTCGTCACAAGAGCCGCCTGAATGCCCAGATCAAGAAGCTGGCTGCTTAAGCCACCGCTTCCTGAGCGCAAAAAACCCCGCTAATGCGGGGTTTTTTATTGCCTGAATTTTGCCTGTTTACAGCAGGATCAGGTTATCGCGGTGAATCAGCTCATCGCCATCCCGGTAACCGAGCAGCTCGACAATACGCTCCGACGGCTGGCCGCAAATTTTCTGCGCCTCGCCACTGTCGTAATTCACCAGGCCACGGGCCACCTCTTCGCCAGCCTCGTTGACACAGCTCACCAGCTCGCCGCGGTGAAAGCGCCCCTCCGCCGCCACCACACCCACCGGCAACAAGCTCTTGCCCTGCTCCCGCAGCGCGCGCTCCGCACCGGCGTCCAGCCGCAGGCGGCCGCGCACCTGTAGCTGGCCAGCCAACCAGCGCTTGCGCGCCGTCAGCGGGTCGGCCTCTGGCAACAGCAGCGTGCCCAAATCTTCTCCCGCTACCACACGCTCAATCACCGATTCATTGGTGCCGCCCACAATCACCGTGCGGGCTCCGGAGCGGGCCGCGAGCTGCGCCGCGCGGACCTTGGTGGCCATACCACCACGCCCGAGGCCGCTGCGGGAATCGCCAGCCATCGCCGCCAGACGCGGGTCAGTGGCCACCGCCTCACGCACCAGCTCGGCGGCGGGGTTGTCACGGGGGTCGGCGGTAAACAGGCCGTCGGCATCGGTCAGGATCAGCAGCACATCCGCCTCCACCAGGTTCGCCACCAGCGCACCCAGGGTATCGTTATCGCCAAAGCGGATTTCTTCAGTGACCACCGTGTCGTTTTCGTTGATCACCGGCACGGCACCAAGGGACAGCAGCGTTCGAATCGTGCTGCGAGCATTGAGATAGCGGGTGCGATTGGAAAGGTCGTCGTGATCCAGCAGGATCTGGGCGGTGCGTATGTCGTGCTGGCCAAACGCGTGCTCGTACACCTGCACCAGATGGCTCTGGCCCACGGCGGCGGCCGCCTGCAACTGGTGCATGGACTCCGGCCGCCGGCGCCACCCGAGGCGGTCCATGCCCGCCGCCACGGCACCGGAGGACACCAGCAACACCTCGATACCCTGGCGGCGCAGGGCGCTGATCTGCCCCGCCCAGTTGTAAATAGCCGCGCGATTCACGCCGCGACCATTATCCGTTAGCAGCGCACTGCCGATTTTAATGACCCAGCGTTTGCTGGTAGAGAGCTGTTGGCGCGACGAGATGGGGTCCATTTCTTCCTCGTATGGGGGCGCACCCCTGCGCGAAAACCCTTAAGCAGGATTTTCCGCTGCAGGGGCGGATAAATCAGGGACGATATTCTACATCGACGTCATAGTCATCGTCGTCCCAATCTTCATCATCTTCGCCAGATTCTTGCGCCGCTTTGCGTTTTGCCCGCTGCGCTTCGCGCAAATGCTCGATACGCTCGCGCGCTTCGCGCTGCATCTGGCGCTGCGCTTCCTGCTCCGCCTCGTACAGGTCGCCGTCCAGCTCCTCCATCTCCTTGCGCTCTTCGAGGTAGTCCATCAACTGGCCAGACAGCACATCGGTGCCCTCGCCGCGAATCGCGGCGACACGGAATACCGGGCCCTGCCAACCGAGCGCATTGACCACCGACTGGCAACGCTCTTCCAGCTCGTCCGCCGGCACCAGGTCGGTTTTGTTCAGCACCAGCCAGCGCTCGCGCTTGGCCAGGGTGGGGCTGAACGCCTCCAGTTCGCGCTCGATCGCCAGCGCATTCTGCGCGGGGTCCGAGCCGTCGAACGGCGCCAGGTCTACCAGGTGCAACAGTACGCGGCAGCGGGTCAGGTGCTTCAGGAAGCGAATACCCAGGCCGGCACCTTCCGCCGCACCCTCGATCAATCCGGGAATATCCGCAATCACAAAGCTGCGGTACTTCTGCACCTTCACCACACCAAGGTTTGGCACCAGCGTGGTGAACGGATAATTGGCAACCTTGGGCTTGGCCGCCGATACCGCGCGAATGAACGTGGACTTGCCCGCATTGGGCAGGCCGAGCATGCCCACATCCGCCAGCACCTTCAGCTCCAGCTTGATATTGCGGCGCTCACCCTCGCTACCGGGGGAAGTCTGGCGCGGCGCGCGATTGGTACTGGACTTGAAGCGGGTGTTGCCGAGCCCGTGCCAGCCGCCCTGTGCCACCAGCAGTTTCTCGCCGGGTTCCAGCAGGTCGCCGAGGGTTTCACCGGTATCCACATCGATGGCGGTAGTGCCCACCGGCACCTTGAGCTCCAGGCTTTCACCCTTGGCGCCGGTGCAGTTGCGACCGCGCCCGGCCTCGCCGTTCTGGGCCTGGTAGTTGGGCTGGTAGCGGTAGTCCACCAGGGTATTCAGTGACTCATCAGCCACCAGATACACGGAGCCGCCATCGCCGCCGTCACCACCGTCGGGGCCGCCCTTGGCGACGAATTTTTCCCGCCGAAAGCTCAAGCATCCCTTACCGCCGTTGCCGGCCTGCACCGTGATCGGCGCTTCATCTACAAATTTCATGACTCTACTTACCGGGGTTATCCGGTCTTCAGTGTAATTTGCGGCAGATCAAACCAAAAAAGCCCCGCAATTGCGGGGCTTTTCGATCAGGCATTACGACCGCTTAGGCTGTTTCGATAGAAACAAACTTACGGTTGTTGGCGCCCTTCACCTCAAACTTCACTACGCCATCAGCGGTAGCGAACAGGGTGTGATCTTTGCCCATACCAACGTTAACGCCAGCGTGGAACTTGGTGCCACGTTGACGAACGATGATGCTGCCTGCGGAAACCGCTTGGCCGCCAAAGCGCTTAACGCCCAGGCGTTTACTTTCGGAATCGCGACCGTTGCGCGTACTACCGCCAGCTTTCTTATGTGCCATGAGTAGTTACTCCTCTTCTATTACCTGGTGATTAGCCTTTGATGCCAGTGATTTTAACTTCGGTGTACCACTGACGGTGGCCTTGACGCTTCATGGAGTGCTTACGACGACGGAACTTGATGATTCTCACTTTCTCGCCGCGGCCGTGGCTCAGCACTTCTGCAGTCACCTTGGCACCTTCCACAACCGGTGCACCAATGTTGATGGTGTCACCGTTCACTACCATCAGAACCTTGTCGAAATCGACAGATTCACCAGTAGCGACTTCAATTTTTTCCAGGCGCAGTACTTCGCCTTCTTCTACACGGTGTTGTTTGCCACCGCTTTCGATAACAGCGTACATATCTCTATGCTCCAAAATGGACGACACGAAGCAGCGGCCGGGTCACGATCTATGCTATAGAGAGATGTGACCAGATAGCCAGCATTTTGGGAGCTTGCGCCGTTGGTGTTGAAAACGTCTTTCCCGCTCGACCCGGTTCGTGTCCTGTAGCGACAGGCAGGGCCCGGTTCAAGCGGGGCGCAGATTCTAATCAATTCGCCCGGTTGATACAATAGCGCGTTTTTCGGACAGGCCAAGGGAGCAAGGCGGCGGTCATCGCAGCCCTATCTTGCCCCACCTGCCTTTCCGCCCGCGACCAAAACGGCTAGTCTTGCCGCCGTGAGAGATAATGAGCGCAGTATAAGGAACCCAGAATGTTGCCCTTCCACCAGGTAGCCGCCGACGACTTCGCGGCCGTCAACCAACGTATCATTGATCAGCTGCACTCCGACGTCCCGCTCGTGGAAAACATCGGACACTACCTGGTTGAGGCCGGCGGCAAGCGCCTGCGCCCACTGCTGGTACTACTGTGCAGCCGCGCAGCCGGCTACACCGGCGATAACCACATCACCCTGGCCGCCATCATTGAATTTATCCACACCGCCACCCTGCTGCACGACGACGTGGTGGATACCTCCGATATGCGCCGCGGCCGCATCACCGCCAATGCCCAGTGGGGCAACGCCCCGGCAGTACTGGTGGGCGACTTCCTCTACTCCCGCGCCTTCCAGATGATGGTGGCCCTCAAGGATATGGACATCATGTCCATTCTGTCCGACACCACCAACACCATTGCCGAGGGCGAGGTGCAGCAGCTGGTCAACGCCGGCGATCCGGCAGTCACGGAAGCAAACTACCTGACGGTGATCCACAAGAAGACCGGCGCGCTGTTCGAGGCAGCCTGTGAAACCGCCGCCGTGCTGGCCGGCTGCAGTGAGGACGAGCGCAAATCGCTCAAGCTGTACGGGCGCCACCTGGGCTCCGCCTTCCAGCTGGTGGACGACGCCCTGGACTATCGCGGCAACGCCGAGGAACTGGGCAAGAATGTGGGCGACGATCTGGCCGAAGGAAAACCCACCCTGCCCCTGATCCACGCCATGGCCAACGGCACCGCCGAGCAGGCCGCACTGGTGCGCGAAGCCATTGAGCAGAAGAGTGCAGACAAGCTGGCGGAAATCGTGGCGGTCATCGACGCCTGCGGCGCGCTGGACTACACCCTGCAGCGGGCCCGCGCGGAGGTCGACCTGGCACTGGAAAAACTGGAGTTCCTACCGGAAGGCGCGCACAAGACGGCGCTGCAGCAGCTGGCCAACTTTGCCATCGAGCGGACGGTCTGATCACTTCCCAGTACCCATAAAAAAACCCGGCAGCAACGCCGGGTTTTTTATGGGAGCGCCATTGAAGCCTTACAGCTTCATGTCGCCAAAGAAGTTCTTCACCCCTTCAAACCAGCCGGTCTGGCGGGGAGAGTTTTTCTTCTCGCTCAGGGTGTCGGCGAACGCCTCCAGCAGCTCTTTCTGCTTGGCGCTCAGGTTCACCGGGGTCTCCACCACCACCCGGCACAAAAGGTCGCCCGGCGCACCGCCGCGCACCGGAGTTACCCCCTTGCCACGCAGACGGAACAGTTTGCCGGTCTGGCTTTCCGCGGGAATTTTCAGTTTGACCTTGCCTTCCAGCGTAGGCACTTCCATTTCGCCACCGAGGGCGGCGGTCACGAAGCTGATGGGCACCTCGCAATACAGGTTCTTGCCATCGCGCTGGAACAGCTCGTGCTCACGCACCATCACCTGAACATAAAGGTCGCCTGCAGGCCCGCCGTCCGGCCCTGCCTCACCTTCGCCGGCGAGACGGATGCGGTCACCGGTATCGACACCCGGCGGCACCTTGACCGACAGGGTCTTGGTCTCTTCCACCCGACCGCGGCCGTGACAGCTACCGCAGGGGTCGCTGATGACGGTACCGCGCCCGCGGCAGTTGGGGCAGGTCTGCTGTACCGAGAAGAAGCCCTGCTGCATACGCACCTGGCCGGCGCCACCACAGGTGCCACAGGTCTGGGGCTGGGAGCCGGCCTTGGCACCGGAGCCGTGGCAGGTGCCACAGTTGGCCAGGGTCGGCACCTTGATCTTGACGGTGGTGCCGCGCACCGCGTCTTCCAGATCCAGGTCCAGGTCATAGCGCAGGTCGGAACCGCGCTGGGGGCCGCGACGGCCGCCGCCAGCGCCGCCGCCAAAGATATCGCCGAACACGTCGCCGAAAATATCGGAGAATCCGCCAAAACCGCCGGCACCCGCACCGCCAGCCTGCCCCTCGACGCCGGCGTGGCCGAACTGGTCGTAAGCAGCTTTCTTCTGCGGATCGGACAGGACTTCGTAGGCCTCGTTGGCCTCCTTGAACTTGTTCTCCGCCTCTTTATCGTCAGGATTGCGGTCCGGGTGAAACTTCATCGCCACCCGGCGGTAAGCCTTTTTCAGCTCTTTTTCATCCGCACCCTTGCTGACGCCAAGGACTTCGTAGTAATCGCGTTTGGACATAGCTCTGTGTGTTCTTTTTAAACTGCAGAAGGCGCGAGAGCCCAGTGTGAGCGCCCGCGCCTTTTTGTATCACCCTGCCAGCAGCGGCCGGCAGGGCAGAGACAAGTGGTTGATTACTTGTCTTCTTTCTTGTCGTCTTTGACTTCTTCGAACTCGGCGTCCACTGCGTCGTCACCGCCAGACTTACCACCTGAACTCGCCTGCTCGGCCTGCTCCGCGGCCGCTTCGCTGGCTTGCGCCTGCTCCGCGTACATTTTCTGGGCTACCGGGCCAGAGGCTTCGGTCAGCTTGGTGGTGGCCGCTTCCATAGCTGCCTTGTCGTTGCCTTTCACCGCTTCTTCCGCTTCGGAGAGCGCCGCATCAATCGCCGCCTTCTCGTCTGCCGTGGCCTTGTCGCCGGCTTCTTCCAGCGTCTTGCGCGTGGCAGAGATCAGGCCGTCGAGGGTATTGCGGGTGGTGACCAGCTCCTCGAACTGCTTGTCCGCTTCGGCGTTGGCCTCGGCGTCCTGTACCATTTTTTCGATCTCGTCATCGGACAGGCCGGAAGAGGCCTTGATCACGATGGACTGCTCCTTGCCGGTCGCCTTGTCTTTGGCGTGCACGTGCAGGATACCGTTGGCATCGATATCGAAGGTCACTTCGATCTGTGGCATGCCGCGCGGCGCCGGCGGGATGTCGGCCAGGTCGAAACGACCCAGGGACTTGTTCTGTGCGGCCTGCTTGCGCTCACCCTGCACCACGTGAATGGTCACCGCAGTCTGGTTGTCATCCGCGGTGGAGAACACCTGGGACTTCTTGGTCGGGATGGTGGTGTTCTTGTCGATCAGCGGGGTAGCCACGCCACCCATGGTTTCGATACCCAGGGTCAGCGGGGTGACGTCCAGCAGCAGTACGTCTTTCACGTCACCGCCCAGTACCGCGCCCTGAATCGCTGCGCCCACGGCAACCGCTTCGTCCGGGTTCACGTCTTTGCGCGGCTCTTTACCGAAGAACTCGGTCACCTTCGCCTGCACCAGCGGCATGCGGGTCTGACCGCCCACCAGAATCACTTCGTCGATGCCGGACGCAGACAGGTCCGCGTCGGCCAGCGCGGTTTTTACCGGCTCCAGGGAGCGGGTGACCAGGTCTTCCACCAGGCTTTCCAGCTTGGCGCGGGTCAGCTTCACAACCAAATGCTTGGGACCGGTGGCGTCTGCGGTGATGTACGGCAGGTTCACTTCGGTCTGCTGACTGGAAGACAGTTCGATCTTGGCTTTTTCCGCGGCTTCTTTCAGGCGCTGCATCGCCAGGGGATCGCCTTTCAGGTCGATGCCCTGTTCTTTCTTGAACTGCTCCGCCAGGTAGTCGATCAGGCGCAGGTCGAAGTCCTCACCACCGAGGAAGGTGTCACCGTTGGTGGACAGCACTTCAAACTGCTTCTCGCCATCGACGTCGGCGATTTCAATGATGGAGATATCGAAAGTACCACCACCCAGGTCGTAGACCGCGATGGTGCGGTCGCCGCCGGCTTTGTCCATGCCGTAGGCCAGCGCTGCCGCAGTCGGCTCGTTGATGATGCGCTTGACGTCCAGACCTGCGATACGGCCGGCGTCTTTGGTGGCCTGACGCTGGGAGTCATTGAAGTAGGCCGGCACAGTGATTACCGCCGCGTCTACTTTCTCACCGAGGAAGTCTTCCGCGGTTTTCTTCATTTTCTTCAGCACTTCAGCAGAGATCTGCGGCGGTGCTTTCTTGTCGCCCTTCACCTCTACCCAGGCATCGCCGTTTTCGGCTTCAACGATGGAGTAAGGCACCATCTTGATGTCTTTCTGTACCACGTCGTCTTTGAACTTGCGGCCGATCAGACGCTTGACGGCGTACAGGGTGTTGGTGGGATTGGTCACAGACTGGCGCTTGGCGGACTGGCCCACCAGCACTTCGTTGTCGTCGGTGAACGCAACGATGGAAGGGGTTGTGCGATCGCCTTCCGCGTTTTCAATTACACGAGCCTTGTCGCCGTCCAGTACTGCCACACAGCTGTTGGTAGTACCCAGGTCGATGCCGATGATTTTTCCCATGGATCTGATTCCTCACTTTGCTGCGCGCCGGATTTCACCCTGGCTGCGCACATTTGTATTCGGTTGCTGCTTATATTGGTGCCGCCATTGGGTTTTCAAGGGCACCGCAAGCAGCGATTTAGAAATCCGCCTTACGGCGCCTTGCTGACAACGACCATCGCCGGGCGCACCAGGCGGCCGTTCAGGCGATAGCCCTTCTGAAACACGTCGAGCACCGTGTTCGGCTCCACATCCCCATTGGGCACCTGGGTCATGGCCTGGTGCAGTTCCGGATCAAAGGGCTCGCCCGCCGGATCCACCACTTCCACACCGGCTTTCACCAGAGTGTCGATAAAGGACTTCTGGGTCAGCTCGATGCCCTCGATCACCGCCTTCTGCGCTTCATCGCTGCTGTCGATGGTGGAGAGCGCGCGCTCCAGGTTGTCCACGACCGGCAATAACTCCTTGATCAGCTTCTCCACACCAAACTTGTGTGCCTTTTCCACATCCTGCTGGGCGCGGCGACGGGCATTCTGTACCTCAGCCTGGGCGCGCAGCACCATGTCTTTATGCTCGGCGAGCTGCTGGTGCAGGGAGGCAATTTCCTCCTCCAGAGCCGCTTCTTTATCCGCATCCCGGTCAGCTGCCAGCTCTTCCGCCAGCGCCTCTTCGGCCGCGTGCTGCTCTTCCGCATCCGGGGTTTCCACCTCGGCGGCCTGTTCGCCGGTCTCAATCTGTTCGTCTTCGCTGCGCTCTTTGGCCACTGCTTTCTCCGTCTGTGTCCGTCGGTCTACTGCCAATTGGTCAAATCGTTGTAAAACTTGCCCGGGAACCTGTTCAGGCACCGGGAATGCAAGGCTATATGGGGGCTGCGCCAGTCACTTCAAGAGGATGTGGCCATACGCAGGCGCAACACGGGGGCAAACGTCAGGGTAGTGTGGGGAGCGGGCGCTTGGGATAGTTGATTCACGCACATTCAACGCCCGGGGTGATTGAAAGGGGGCGGCCAAATACTGTATAAACAACCACTATTCGGATAGCCACGAAAATAATCTCATGTTGCTGCACCTGTCTATCAGCCAATTCACCCTGGTCGACCAGTTGGAACTGGAATTCGGCCCCGGCACCAGCACCCTCACCGGCGAGACCGGCGCGGGCAAATCCATCACCCTGGATGCCCTCGGCCTCGCCCTGGGCGACCGTGGCAATGGCGAGCTGGTACGGGCCGGCGCCAAGCGCGCAGACATTCACGCAACCTTCGATATCGCCCAGCACGACGAGGCGCGCGCCTGGCTTGAGGAGCAGGAAATGGATGCCGGGCGCGAGGTGATCCTGCGCCGCACCATCAGTGCCGATGGCCGTTCGCGGGCCTACATCAACGGCCAGCCGGTGACCCTGATGCAGCTGCGCACCCTCGGCGAGCAGTTGATTGATATCCACAGCCAGCACGAGCATCAGTCGCTGCTGAAGAAGGACACCCACCGGCGCCTGCTGGACGAATACGCCCACGCCGAAGCGCACAGCGCCGAAGTACGCATTCACTACAAAACCTGGCAGGACCAGTACCGCCGCTACCGCAAACTGGCCGACAGCGCCGAGGAAACCCAGGCCCGCCGGGACCTGCTGGAATACCAGCTGGAGGAACTGGAGCAGCTCAACCTGCAGCCCAGTGAGCTGGAAGAGCTGGAAAGTGAGCAGCGCCAACTGGCCAATGCCGGCGATATCCTCAATGGCAGCTACCAGCTGGCCGCACTGCTCAATGGCGGGGAAGGCGATATTGCCGAGCAACTGCACCGGGCACTGCAACTGGTAGGCGCCATGCCGGAGCAGAGTGCGGCACTGGCGGAAGTGGCGCAGATGCTCGACAGCGCGCGCATCCAGATCGAAGAGGCTGGCAGTACCCTGTCGCGGCATATCGACCGCTTTGAAATCGACCCGGAGCGCCTGGCCGAAGTGGAAGAGCGCCTCTCCGCGATTTATTCCATCGCGCGCAAGCACCGGGTACAACCCACCCAGCTGCCCGAGCTGCAACTGCAGTGGCAGCAGGAGCTTGAGGAGATCGGTGCACCGGATGCCCTCGACAAGCTGGCCGCGGAGTGCGAGGCACTGGAACAGGCATTCCGCACCAGCGCCAGCAAACTCAGCAAGCTGCGCGCCGCCGCTGCCACCCAGCTCGCCGAGGCCGTCAATGCCCAGCTGGCCGACCTCGCCATGCCCCACGCCCGTGTGGAACTGGCACTGAGCCCGCTGGACAAACCCTCTGCCACCGGCCTCGAAGAAGTGGAAATCCTGATCGCCACCAACCCGGGCCAGCCGCCGCGCCCGCTCGGCAAGATTGCCTCCGGTGGCGAATTATCACGGGTCAGCCTGGCCATCCAGGTGATCACCGCGCAGACCTCGCGCACCCCCACGCTGGTGTTCGACGAGGTCGATGTGGGTATCGGCGGCGCCACCGGTGATGTGGTCGGCAAGCTGCTGCGCCAGCTGGGCGAACGCGGGCAGGTCATCTGCGTGACCCACCTGGCACAGGTAGCGGCACGCGCCCACCGCCAGTACCTGGTGGAAAAACACAGCGACGGTGACAATGCCTTTGTGGCACTGCGCGAGCTCAAGGACGAAGAACGCTGCCGGGAGATCGCGCGTATGCTGGGGGGCGAGACCACCGCCCAGTCCCTCGCCCATGCGGAAGAAATGCTCGGCCGCCGCTGACGCCCCTCAAAACCTATCAGTCACAGATTTTCGGCCCGCAAACCCTGCGCGGGCCGAAATTGACCGCATGTGGCATAAAATTCACCTTATACTCCCGCGCCCCGAACCATCCCTCTGCCGGGTTGGAAACCAACTACACTGACGGGCAAAGAACGCGGTCGCACCATGCAAACAACCATTTTCAACACTCCCATCGTTACACCCGTCCTGCGCCTGGTGGCGCGGCTACTGCTGAAGCTGCACGGCTGGAAAGTCGTCGCCGACGAGCGCGCGCTGAAGCTGAAAAAATACGTGCTGCTGGCCGCGCCGCATACGTCCAACTGGGATGGCTACTTCTTCATTCTCGCGGCCCTCAAGCTGAAGGTGAACCCGCAGTGGATGGGCAAAGACAAACTGTTCCAGTTCCCCCTGGGCGGTGCCATGCGCTGGTTTGGCGGTATCGCCGTGGATCGCAGCAAGGCCAACAACCTGGTGGAAGCCACCATTAACCAGTATAAGTCCCGCGAGGAGCTGGTGATCGCAGTGCCGCCCGAGGGCACCCGCGGCAAGTCCGAACGCTGGAAAACCGGCTTTTACCACATTGCCCGCGGTGCGGCGGTACCGGTGGTGTGCGGCTTTATCGACTTTGCGCGCAAAGAGGCTGGCCTGGGGCCGGTGATGGAGATGGGCGAGAACCTGGCCCGCGAACTGGCACGCTTTGGCGAGTACTACGCCACCAAGGTCGGCAAGTACCCCGGCGACTACACGCCTCCGGTATAAACCGCAGGCGGCAGCCAATATCAGAACTTACAAAAAAGGGGGAGCGTTAGCTCCCCCTTTTTTGTAAGTGCGAAAGAAGGGTGCGCCGTTTAGCTATCCTTCTTCTTCACATACAGCACCAGACTGTGGCCGGTCAGCTCGTAGCCGTGCTCCTCGGCGATCTGGTGCTGCAGCTCTTCAATCTTTTCATTGTGGAATTCGATCACCTTGCCGGAGTCGGTACACACCATGTGGTCGTGGTGGTCACCGCGATCCAGCTCGAACACCGAGTGGCCACCATCGAAGTTGTGGCGCATGACCAGGCCGGCGCTCTCAAACTGGGTCAGTACCCGGTACACCGTAGCCAGCCCTACATCTTCTCCGGCTTCCAGCAGCATCTTGTACACATCTTCTGCGCTGAGATGCTGTTCATTGGCACTTTCCAGCAGCTGGAGAATTTTCACTCGCGGCAGAGTGACTTTGAGGCCCGCTTTGCGCAGTTCCTGGTTTTCGTTCGACATGAGTTATTCAGTTCCGCAGTGTGCTCGTTATCGCTATATCGTCGTTCGAAATAGTCGCTTGTAATAAATGGCGCCGTGCCTGTCGGCAGGCGCACAGTTCGGGTATTATCCACGCCCAGTGAAGTCAGCGGAACCCCAGGCGCCAAATCGGCCCCAAAAGCACGGCAATATGGCGGCTGCGGGGAACTTTATCGGTAGATTGGCGACTATTCATGTCATGTTGACTCGGGCTGTTGCGTCAACAGCGGCCGCGTCGATGTTTACCCGCTGGTCCGCTATGCTGTCCACAGCACCGGAGCGCCGCTTCGACACCCTGAGCCAGGGAAACCAATAAAAATTCAGATGGAGCATTCAATGCCATCAGTTGTACGAATTCTACTGATTACCGCACTCTGCAGCGTTGCCACGGCCTGCAGCCTGTTCAAGTTTCCCGGCGTTCACCGCATCCAGGTGCAGCAGGGCAATATCATTACCCAGGAAATGGTGGACCAGTTGAGGCCCGACATGACCCGCCGCCAGGTGCGTTTTGTACTGGGTACTCCCCTGCTGGAAGACACGTTTAACCCCAATCGCTGGGATTACATCAATCGTGTACGCAGCCCCAAGGGCGAAGAGACCCAGAAGCGTTTTTCCGTGTACTTCAACGGTGATCGCCTGATCGGGACCAGCGGCGACTGGCAGCCCAGCGGCTGGCCCTGATCTGCCCAAGCCATCAATGACCTGCAGCAGGGCTCAATTGCCCTGCGCCTGCCGCTTCGCCTTCTCCGCGCGCTGCTTGCGCGCCTCCTTCGGATCGGCAATCAGCGGCCGGTATACCTCCACCCGGTCCCCCGGCTGCAGTACATATTCTGCAGCCACCGCCAGGCCCTTGGTCCCCAGCGCCTGACCGAAGATCCCCAACTTCGCCGTTGCCGGGTCCACCTCCGGATACTCCTTTGGAATCCCCGACTGCTCCAGCGCCTGCAGGGCGGTGGTGCCCGGCTCCACCAGCAGGCTCATCAGGCGCTGCTCATGGGGCAGCGCGTACACCACTTCCACGGCAATGGTTTTCTGGTTGGTCATGATTCGGCTCCGTAAATCTGTTTTGCCCGCTCACACATCGCGTCCACCATCTGGTTGGCAATCCCACTGAACAACTTGCCTGCGGCGGCCCCCAGCAGTCGGTTCTGCACACTGAACTGCAGTGCGAAGCTCACCTTGCAGGCGTTCTCTGCCAGCGGCGTGAACAACCAGGTGCCGTTGAATTCACTGAACGGGCCGTCCACCAGCACCAGCTCCATACGCTCCGGCCGAAACAGCCGGTTGCGGGTCACGAAGCTCTGGGAGATACCCGCGCGGGACAAATCCAGGCGCGCCTCCAGCGTCTCGGCATCCCGATGCAGTATTTCCGCGCTGCGGCACCCCGGCAGGAACTGCGGATAGCTGGCGACATCATTCACCAGGTCAAACATCTGCTCTGCACTGAACATCACCAGCGCGCTGCGCTCAATATTTGTCATTGATTAAACCTTGCCCGACAACTACGGTTTTCTTGCCTATCTGGTGGGAGGCTGACCGATTTTAGCCACGGACGCTACTCAAGGCGGCTAAATCCTGCAACAATCCGTCCTTTCGACTGCAGGTAATCGCAAAGACTACCCAGTCCCACAATCATTCTGGCGACAAGAATAACAGGCAAGCGAGAAGATTTATGTCCGCAGCAAGAGAACATTTTGGCTCCCGTCTCGGGTTCGTTTTGGCCGCCGCCGGCTCCGCCGTCGGTATCGGCAACCTGGTTTCCTTTCCCGTCGCTGCCACCAAAAGTGGTGGCGGTGCGTTTTTGCTGGTGTACGCGCTGTTCGTTTTTCTGATCTGCCTGCCGGTAATGATGGCCGAACTGGCCCTCGGGCGTAAGTCCGACAAAGACCCGGTGGGCGCTTACCGCCAGCTTTCCGGCGGCTCGCGCCTGTGGCGCATCCCGGGCTGGTTCGCCCTGATCACCCCCTTTATGATCGCCGTGTTCTACATGGTGGTGACCGTATGGATTCTTGGCTACCTGGTGGAAGTCTTCAAAGGCAACCTGGGCCTGCTGGCCACTGAGGCCTACTTTGGCGAGTTCATCAATTCCAAAACCGTATTCCTGTACCTTATCGCGCTGATGCTGATCATCAACGGCGTGCTGTCGATGGGCGTGAAAGACGGTATTGAGCGGGCGGCCAAAACCCTGATGCCGATGCTGTTCGTTATGCTGCTGGTACTGGTACTGTTTGTACTGACCCGCGAAAACGCCATGCTGGGCGTGCAGTACTACCTGATTCCGGACTTCTCCAAGCTCACCTCGGAAGTGGTCAGCAAGGCCATGTCCCAGGCCTTCTTCTCCCTGTCTCTGGGCATGGGGATCATGATTACCTACGGCTCATATATGAAGCGGCGCGACTCCATTCCCGGATCCGCCCGTGCCGTCGCCATTACCGATACCCTGGTGGCGGTTACCGCCGGCCTGCTGATCCTGCCGAGCATTTTCCACTTCAATCCACAGATTGACACCACCACCCTGAGCGACTCCTCCGCCGGCATGATCTTCCTGTTCCTGCCGAAGATCTTCCTGTCGCTGCAGGACAGCATTGGCTACGCGGGCGCCAGCATTTTCGCCGGAGCCTTCTTCTTCCTGGTATTCATCGCGGCGCTGACCTCGCTGGTCTCCATCATCGAGGTGCCGGTGGCCACATTGCGGGACGAGCGCGGCATGTCACGCCGCAAGGCCATCTACACCATTGCCGCTATCCAGCTGGTGCTGGCGGTCGGCTGCGCCATGTCCTTCGGTATGGCAGACTGGCTGACCCAGTTCGTCACCCTGGCGGGCAGCAACAAATCGTTTTTCGACTTGGTAGAAATCCTGTTTTACGACACCATACTGCCCCTCAATGGCTTGCTGGTGTGTATCTTCGTGATCTACAAGTGGAAGAAAGCCAATTTTGACGCGGAGCTGCAGGAAGGTGACAAAGCCTTTGCCGGCTCCCTGTCGCAGAAGTATGTGAACTTCTCACTGGGCACCTTCATTCCGGCAATCCTGCTGTTGATCTTTATCAACACGGTTGCACTGAAGTTTTTCGGCTCCAGTATTTTCTAATGCATGTTGCCGTACCGGCACCTGATGTACCGATAGTTAGTTTTCATGGCAAAAAAGAAAAAGGCTCCGTCCTCAAACACCATCGCCCTCAACAAGAAGGCGAAACACGATTACTTCATCGAAGAGAAGTTTGAGGCGGGCCTGGAATTACAGGGGTGGGAGGTAAAATCCTGCCGCGAGGGCAAGGCCCAGCTCACCGACAGTTACGTACTGTTCAAGGATGGGCAGGCCTGGCTGCTGGGTGCGCGTATCCAGCCGTTGGCCAGCGCCTCCACCCACTACGTCACCGAACCCGACCGCACCCGCCGCCTGCTGCTCAACCGCCGCGAGATCGCCAAGCTCTTCGCCGCCGTTAACCAGAAGGGCTACACCTGCGTGTGCACCGCGATTTACTGGAAAAAGCACCTGATCAAGTGCGAAATTGCGCTGGCAAAAGGCAAGGCCTCTCACGACAAGCGCGAGACCGAAAAAGAGCGCGACTGGAACCGGGTGAAGCAGCGGGTAATGCGCACCGAGCACCGCTAACCGCCGAACCCGACAGCCAAACCATAACAAAAGAATAACGACGAGATTTACCATGAGTGCACCGCGAGGACAATTCAGCTCCAACTTCGGCTTCCTGATGGCCGCCGCAGGCTCCGCCGTCGGCCTCGGCAATATCTGGGGCTTCCCCACCAACGTGGCCGCCAACGGCGGCGCCGCCTTTGTGGTCGTATACCTGGTACTCGCCTTCCTGCTGGCGTACCCGGTGCTGATGGCGGAACTGTCCATCGGCCGCTACGCGCGCAGCAACATGGTAAAGGCCCTGCGCAGTATTTCTCCCGGCCCCGTGAGCCGCGGCGTGGGCACCCTGGCCGGATTTGGCGGCATCCTCGTTGCCTCACTCATCCTCAGCTTCTACGCCATTGTGGCCGGTTGGATGGTGGCCCATCTGGCGGATCCTTTCGCCAACCTGGTCGGCGCCACCGAAACCGCCAGCTGGCTCACCGGTGACAGCACCGCGCGCAACTTCACCTTCACCGCGATTTTCAGTGGTCTCACCATGCTGATCATTGCCAGCGGGGTTGAGAAGGGCATCGAGCGCTGGTCCACCCTGCTGATGCCGGCACTGCTTATTCTGCTGCTACTGCTGATCATGTACGTGCTGGCCCAGCCCGGCGCCGTTAAGGGCCTGGAAGCCTACCTGATCCCCGACTTCAGCAAGCTGTCACCGCAACTGCTGCTGTCCGCCATGGGCCAGGCCTTCTTCTCGCTGTCCCTCGGCGTTGGCACCATGCTGATCTACGGTTCCTACCTCAGCAAGCAGGAGAGTCTTCCCCGCCTCGGCGCGCTGGTGACCCTGATCGACGTGGGTATCGCGTTCACCGCCGGCCTGCTGATCCTGCCGGCGATGTACGTGGCCCAGGAAGCCGGCACCCAGATTTACTCCGAAGCCGGCGACCTGATTGCCGGCCCCGGCCTGATCCTGCAGGTACTGCCGGCCCTGTTCGACTCCATGGGCACCTCCGGACTGTTTGTGGCCATCGCGTTCTTCGCGCTGATGACCATCGCCTCCCTCACCTCCTCCATCTCCATGCTGGAAGTGCCAGTGGCGTTCTGTATCGAGAGCCTGAAACTGAAACGCAAGCCCGCCACCCTGCTGATGGGCGCCCTGATCTTTGTCATCAGCACCGTCATCATTTTCAATTTTGAGGCGCTGTTTGGCCTGGTGATCTCCGCGGCAACGGAATACGGTCAGCCGCTGCTGGGCGTTGCCCTGTGTGTCTTCGCCGGCTGGATCTGGCGCCGCGACCAGCTGCTGGTGGAGCTCCAGGAAGGACACCCGGGCATCGAGAACACCCTGTTCTGGAAAGTCTGGCCCTGGTACGTGCGCATCGTGTGCCCGCTGCTGATCCTCGCCGCCTTCGCGCAAACTGTGCTGTAATTACCCCGATGTACCCGCCGGGCTGCCGATACGCGCAGCCCGGCGACGCTTTACCTGACCCACGTCAGCCGAAGCCCTCCCCCGACCCCAGCTGCCCCGACACAATTCTATGCCTGCCAGAAAACCGCCCTCGATCTTCCGCAATCGCTCCGGCAACCGAGCATCCGGCCGGCCCGGGCAGCAACAACCCGCCCAGGGCACTCCCGAGGTCGATATCGAGCGCTTCAGTCACGAGGTACGCGGTATCGCCCGGCACCAGGGCAAGACTTTGTTTGTGGACAACGCCCTGCCCGGCGAGAAAGTGCGCATACGCTACACCGCCAGCCGCGCAAAATTCGATGAAGCGGTGGCCACGGACATCCTCAGTCCGTCTGACGATCGCCAGCCACTACCCTGCCCCCATGCCGAAACCTGCGGCGGCTGCGCCCTCCAGCATATGCAGCCCACGGCACAGATCGCCGCGAAGCAGCAGATCCTGCTGGACCAGCTGCAGCGCTTTGCCAGCGCCAGCCCGGAGCAGGTGTTGCCGCCTCTCACTGCCGACATTGCCGGTTACCGCCGCAAGGCCCGCCTCGGCGTCCGCTATGTGAAACCGCCGCACAAAAAAGGAGCCGCCAGCAAACCCCGCCTGGTACTGGGCTTCCGCGAAAAGCGCTCCAACAACCTCACCGACATCCGCGAATGCCTGGTGATGCCGGCATCCTTCTCCAGCCAGTTGCCGCAGCTGCACCAGCTCATCGAGCGCTGCCATGAGGGCCGGCAGATCTCCCATATCGAGGTCGCCGTCGGTGAAGACGCCACCGCACTGGTGGTCCGCCACCTCAAGCCCCTGCCGGACGAAGACCGCCAACGCTGGCTCGACTTCGTACAGCCACTGGGGTGGCACTTGTACCTGCAGGCTGACGACACCCCGCGCAAAGTGTGGCCGGAAGACGGTGACGAACGGCTCAACTACAAACTGCCGGAATTCGACCTCACCCTGCACTTCCACCCGCAGGACTTTGTGCAGGTGAACTTCGCCATCAACCGGCAGATGGTGCACCGCGCCATCGAACTGCTGGACCCGCAGCCCGGCGAACGGGTACTGGACCTGTTCTGTGGCCTTGGCAACTTCACCCTGCCACTGGCCAAACGCGCCGCCGAAGTGGTTGGCGTCGAAGGCGCCCTCGCGCTCACCCGCCGGGGCCGCGAGAATGCCGAGCACAACCGGCTCGGCAACGTGCAATTCCAGGCCGCCGACCTCACCGAAGACTTCTCCACCAGTCCCTGGGCCCGCGGCGGCTTCGACAAGATCCTGCTGGACCCACCGCGCACCGGCGCCCTCGAAGTGGTGCGCAACATCGCGCACTTTGGGGCCAAACGCATCGTCTACGTCTCCTGCAACCCCGCCACTCTCGCCCGGGATACCGCGGAACTTCTGCAGCGCGGCTACCGTCTAACTAAGGCAGGCGTGATGGACATGTTCCCCCACACCACCCATGTGGAGTCCATCGCCCTGTTTGAGCGCACGTAACCAGAAGGGCACTGAGCGGTCACAAAATTGTGCCGCCACCCTATGGTGGCCAGAGACCTTCAGGTATACTGCGCGACACGCAAATGCGTTTCGAACTGACCAGCCTGCACACACTGCACGTTGGGTCGAACCGGGGATGACTTGGATTCGACGTTGGTTGCGAAACCATGGGTGCATGCCGTGAGGGTAGCGAATCACGTAAATCCAAAGCTGCATTTTATTAGTTGCCAACGACGACAACTACGGTGCCCAACTCGCTGCGTAAGCAGCTTGGAAAGCACTAACTAAGGGTTCGCCCCTTAGCGGCCTACAGTAAGGTTCCAGTACCGCGCTGCAGGCTGTCATACAGAACTGGATCGTCCTGAAGCGTGCCTGACGTGGATGGCCTAAAACTTATTCAGGCTCGCTCTTAACGTCCTGCCCGCTGGGCTGTAAAGAGCTAAATCAATAGGCGGATCTAAGCATGTAGAGCCTCTGGCAGAGTGCTGACGGACGCGGGTTCGACTCCCGCCATCTCCACCAAATTAAAAAGGCCCGTTACCGCAAGGTAACGGGCCTTTTTAATTTGGCGAGCTGTCGCGAGAGGAATGCTTAGCGAGGGTTCGATCAACGCACGCAGTGCGTTAAGACAGCCGCAGGCTGCCCCGAAGGGGTGAGGTGCAAAGCACCGAATCACTCCCGCCATCGGGCGATCAGAGCTCTGCGAATCAGGATAAAACTCCTGTTCTGTATTGGTGGATATGCCCACCAAAATGTTCCCCCTATGTCTGATAGATACCGCGCTGTTTTACTAAAACTCTCACAAATTGATGTCACTCTAGAAGTCATGACACCTTGCCGACCCGAGCACACAAAAACTCCGTTATCGAAGAAACAATTCTTTCTGGCGCTTCCACGTTCGGATAGTGGCCAATATCTTCGAGTTCCACGATATCAGGATTGGGAATGAGCTCCCGGTATCGCTCTACCATATGCGCGCCGGAAATCGGATCAGATAGCCCCACGGTCAGACGAATGGGAATAGAGGGTTGCTGCAGTGCCGATACCCAGCGCTCGCGGTATTGGCGCCGCTGATTCATGTAATCCATCAATCGATGCATGACCAGCTTCCCGCGATTGTGGGTGATGAGTTTCCAGAAATCATCGATCTCTTGCTGCGAGGGTGACGTAGCAGGTCCGAAAATCTTCCTGAAATTTTTCTCCAGTTTTTCCCGACTGAACAATCGGGCGAGCAGTCCACCGCAAGGGCTGAGTATGAGTTTTTGTATCAACAGCGCCCGATGCGTTTCCGGGAACAAGCCGCCATTCAAAAGATGCAGCGACCGAATAGTAAACGAGAGTTTTCCATCCAGTTGGCGCGACAGCAGTTCTTGTGCGACGGTATCACCATAATCATGGGCGATCAGGTGCGCAGCCTCCACACCAAGCGTATCCAGCAAGTTTTCAAAAATATCGGCCTGTTCAAAAATCAGGTATTCTTGTCGTGGCTTGCTGCTGTAGCCAAAACCGAGCATGTCGAGAGTGATACACCGGTAATGTTCGGTCAATGCTGGCCAAATCTTTTTCCAGTCCCAGCTGGAGGTTGGAAAACCATGGATCAGTAGCAGCGCTGGCCCCTGACCTTCCTCCCGGTAGAAGATTTTATGCCCCCGGTAATCGAGATACTGCCCAGAATCACGCCACGCGGATAACTGCATCGCCCTGCCCCCAAGGTCGTTTGTTTATTGTATTGACGACGTTCTAACACATTAACACCTGTTACTCATCCGTTTTACCCTTCCAGGCTGAGCTCGGTATCAGCAATCCTGTAATGGCCAACAGATTCCGGACCGTAAATTACGCTTTTGCAGCAGCGCCAGTCCCCAGCATCGGGCCAGCAAGATTCCAGTACCGCGCTACAGGCTGCCATACAGAACTGGATCGTCCTGAAGCGTGCCTGATGTGGATGACCTAAAACATATTAGGGCTCGCTCTTAACATCATTGCCCTTTATTACGGATCGCAACACCCGCTGCCACGCGCTGTACTTTTGAATCATCGACAACAACTTTCCCGTTCACGATGACATAGGGGATACCGGTAGATGGCAGGGAGTTTTTGCCGATTTCTGGGCCCGCATTGTCCGTCACGCTATTGGGGTCAAATACCGTGATGTCTGCGACTGCTCCCTCCTGAAGGCGGCCGCGTTTCTTCATTTGTGGTACGTGTTCTTCCAGAAATTTGGCAGGGCCATAGGTCATCTTTGAGATAGCCTCCATCAACGGGATGGCCTTGGTCTCGCGCACCATTCGCAAGATTCTTGCATGGGCACCGGCACCGCGGGCGTGGCCATTCCCCTTGCCGAATTGCGTATCCCAGTCACCATTCAAACCGCCATCGACGATATACGGCATCGCGTCGGAACCAATGATGACACCGGGGCGGGTTAGTGCCTCTTTGATGTACTCATCTTTCATCGAGTACATCAATAACTGCGTGTCGGGCGCTTCCTTGCGTAGGCGGTCAAATTCTTTGTCGGTCAGCGCCTTGCCGGTTTCGGTCACCTTATAGTCAGAGGCTTTAATGCCGAGGCGGTCTTCAAACCCAGGCTTGTTGTAGTCGGCGTCGACGTAAGTACCCGCGTATTGGTAGGGATAGAATTCACCGACTACTTTTTGCCCCTTTGAGCGTGCGGCATCAATCAGGTCCAGGCACTCTTTGGTTAACCCGAGGCAGTTGCTAGGAATATGGTGCAACAGCAGGGGAACATCGTTTTCGCGCGCGATGGTCAACATTTCCGTCATCCCCATGAATCCGCTCGGCGGAATCTGCGACAGGTAGCGGACATGCGACGTGATTGGCACATTGTACTTTTTTGCCAGGCCGGTAACGGCCATAATTTCCGGGCTGCCAACAACGGTGTAGTAGCCGATTGGAAAGCCGATCCCTATGCCTCCCTGTTTTAGCCCCTCTTCCACGGCTGCGAGAATCTTCGGCTCATCCTTGGGGTCATACAGCTTTGTTTTCCACTGCTGCCCATCATCCATGGCGCGCGTTACAGAGCCCTCGTAGAGGACGCGCCCACCCGGGTTCTGACCATCGAGAACTTTCAGCCGTGCAAATGCGTGGGATACGGTGGCACCGTAATTTAACAGGGCCTTGCCCTCCCAATATTTGTAAAACTGATCGATGGGATACTGACCGACCTCCAGATCCATTGGTGTGGTCACGCCATCGCGCGCGTACAGCCGAAATGCAAAGTCATCCTGCCCATGGGAGTGGAGGTCGATAAAACCCGGCGCAACCACATGACCGGTCGCATCGATATTCCTCGCGCCCTTGATACTTTTGGTGGTAATAGACGTTACAACACCGTCCTTGATACCTACGTTAGCCACCGCGTCGTATCCCGTCTCCGGGTCCATAACGCGACCATTCGTGATGACAATGTCATACGCTTCGGCGAAGGCATGGGCGGTGAGCAATGGCACCGATATCAATCCCAGCCACGCCACGACAAGGGCTTTGAACACCAAATGAAACTGTGCGCGAATATGCATGAGGCCTGTCCTTGTTAGAAATACAAATGCGCTAAAACTCTAGTCGAACAGCATGAGAAATAAGTTCAGAGTTGGAATTTGACGCCAGAAAAAGATTCACCAGGGCTTGGTTCTTCCCCTGCTTCCGCCTTCGCCAGGCAATGATGCCCAATTTTTTGTTTTCGACAGCAACACCGTGTGACAGGCTGGCCTGTAAACCTACGACCAGTAGACCTGGCGCAGGCCCGCTCGAATCGCCAAACCAAACGCCAGACCAGACGCCGAACTATTCACCGGCGCCGCTACGCCAGCGCATCCTCCGGCACAAATATCCAGCCCTCCCCCGCCGGCACCCCCGCATCGGGCCAGTAAAGCGCATCCGGTTGCGCGTGGAACAACCACGCAACCAGCGCACACAACAGGGCATCGCGCTTGTCCTCGTGGTCAATACCAGACCCGAATCCAGCCGTGTCCCAGACCTCGGGCTGGGTAGTTGCAGATACGGTGCGATATTTCTGCAGCAGCTCGCGCACCCTTAGGGATGACTTGCAGGCGGAGGGATAGGCTTCAAACGCGGTAAGTGCCGCACCGTTGCGCCAGACACCGGTCTCAACGGCTTCCGCGGCGAAGCGGGCAAGTGCGTGCATGCCCTTGGTGGCCTGGCTGCCGATCATGTCTTTGACTGCCGACAGGGGTTTCAAGCCATGCTGGAACAGAAAGTGTTCCGTGTAGCGGAACAGGTAGGGGTTATCCGCCGATTTGCCAATATCACCGGCGGCGCCCCGGCCGCTGATCAGGTTCAGGAAAGGCCGCGAAAAGCCAAGCGGTGTATCAATGGCCATCACCGCAGGCGGCAAGTCGTCGTTGCATTCGATTTGGCAGTAACGCAACAGTGTCTGAAGCCACTCCCGCGTACTGCCGGCCTCATTGATTGCGGTACGCAGGTTGCCACGCCAGGGCTGGCCGAGCAGGTTCCGCTTTCCATCCAGCACCACCAGCGCATCGCGACTGTTGGCATTGCTATCACAGTTCCAGCCACCCACATCCCAGCCAATAAAGAGTGTGTCGACACTCATAAATAATCCAGCCTCCGAAAGTATTGGTGGTGCGCGCCTAGTCCAATTGCGGCAGCGGTGACGGCGTTACGGATTGCACCGCTGGCACTGGCCCGGGTCTGCCTGTGCTTGTTCTACCGGCTGTCGCTCGGTAAAGCCACACTGCCGGCATTGCTTGATGCGTGTTTTTGCCAGCGCCGTTGGCTCGCTGCACCAGGCGCAGGGCAGGCCCCGCTCTACAGACGTTTGCCAGAAGTCGGGGGTGGTGCATGTGGGGCACAGGGACTGCAATCGCTGGCACAGCTGCGCTGCCGCCTGCGCGATGTAAACACGCCTTTCCGGGCAGTGCATGGCACGCAGGTCTGGCTCCAGGCGCACTTCGCCTTGAATAGTTCCCTGTGTCAGCAGGCCCTGCTCGGTCAGTATTTTCTGCAGCGGTGCGTTGCCGGTGAGGCCTTTATAGAGCCGGTCAGACAGTCGCAGTATCCATGCCTGCTCAGGCGGAAACCGCTCCACCCAGTCGCTTAACTCCTGCCATGAACTGGATGAGATGGGCCCCAGGCCGACCGCGCCGGCAGCGTGGGCGGTAATTTCCAGATCCTGCTTCGCGTCGTAAAACACCAGAAGCTCTTCATCCCAGTTCACCAGCCCGGGCATTGGGCCGCCGCCAAAACTGCCCTCGCTGCCAAGCCCGAAGTCCAGACCGGTCAGTTCGCACGCCAGCCGCGCCTTGTGCGCGGCGCACTCCCGTGGCGAGAGTGCGCGCGGTATTTCTCCGCTAAAGGTGCCCAGCGTGTCGGTATCGAACGCATCGGTGGTTACGACGTGTAGCCCAAGTTCCGCCAACGCCGGACCAATCACCGCGCCTTTGTCGTGCTTGGTCAACAGCGCTACAGAGAGGTTCTGGTAGCGATTCGTGTGTCTGGACTGTGTCATTTTCCATGCACTCCTCGACTGTATGTTATGGAGCCAATAACCCTATAGGCGGAGGCGTCTAGGCGTCGACGGTTCCCGCGTTGCTGCCTGCCAGGGAGCCTGAGCCCGGTGACTGAGCGGATATTGACTATCAAGTTCTGCAACCCATGCCATCCCTTGACCCCACGTATTTCGTGACCGCTCCAGCATCCCGTGTTCCATCCCCCGCTCCATCCCGCACAGGACGGACGGTAGAGAAATGCTTTGACTTAGTTGCCGGGGAGGCCTACAGTGACCTTAGTTAAAAAGTAAGTCTCTTGTTTAAATCCTCAGTTTCGTAGTAGTCGTATTTCTTCGTCCTGTAGCATCTAAATTCCAGTCTTTTTTTTGCTATTCATGCCTCATGAAGGGGCACCCCTACTTGTTTACAGGAAATTATCATGTCTAAGACAACTACCGGCACTGTTAAGTGGTTTAACGAATCTAAAGGCTTTGGCTTTATCGAACAGCAGTCTGGCCCCGATGTGTTCGCACACTTCAGCGCCATCGCTACCTCAGGCTTCAAAACCCTGACCGAAGGCCAGACCGTTGAGTTCTCCGTGACTCAAGGTCCGAAAGGCCCGCAAGCTGAAAATATCGTTTGCGCCTGAGCGAATTCGCTCACACGGGCAATGGGCCAGACAATGGCCCACTGCTGAGTGGCCTTAAGTGCCACCCCGGTTGCGCAGCCCATCTGGGTTACGCAACCTGAAAGACGGGCACTCGCACTGATCTCAGTATGAGTGCCCTACTGCAATACCGCTCAACATTGTTGAGTCATTCCGCCTGCATATCTTGCCGAGTAACACCTGATCTGTCTTTACACATCACTCCAGTTTTTACCAAGCGCAATCTTATTGGCGGTTTTCCCAAGAGGAAATCATGAGTAAATCCCCAATAGCTGCGTTTAATCCGCAGGACGCAGAGAAGTACAGCCACCCTATTCCCGCGCGTGAGTTCATTATGAGCTTGCTCGAAAAAAACAAAACCAAGCTCGACCGAGAGCAACTGGCAAAAGTCCTGCACCTGTCTGGTGACGAGCAGAAAGAAGCCCTGCGCCGACGCCTGCGCGCGATGGAGCGTGACGGACAGATTCTTTTCGATCACGGTAAAGGCTACAGCCTGGTGAAACCCGAAGATCTGGTCAGTGGCCGCGTGATCGGCCACCCGGACGGTTTCGGCTTTCTCAAAAGTGACGACGCCAGCGAAGACCTGTTTTTGTCCGATAACGAGATGCTCAGCGTATTCGACGGCGACCTTGTGCAGGCCCGAGTCAGCGGCTCCGACCGCCGCGGCCGCAAAACCGGGGTTATCGTCAATGTGCTCGAGCGCAATACCACCCACCTGGTGGGCCGTTTGCAGTTTGAGGAAGACCACTACTTCCTGAAGCCTGAGAACAGCCGTATTACCCACGAGATCGATCTCGATAGGGATCAGTTGATGGGCGCAAAACCGGGCCAGTATGTGTTCGTCAAGATCACCGAATTCCCCAGCCGACGCTATAACGCCTTCGGACGTATCACCGAGTTACTGGGCGATTCCATGGGCCCGGGTATGGAAATCGATGTGGCTATCCGCAGTCACGAGATTCCGCACAGCTGGCCCAAAGAAGCGCTGCAGGCCGCCAAGCGACTGGGCGGCACCGTCCCCGAAGCGGACAAGCTGCACCGCGCCGACCTGCGCGAACTGCCGTTTGTCACCATCGATGGTGAAGACGCCAAGGACTTTGACGATGCCGTGTACTGTGAAGAAGCGGCTTCCGGTGGCTGGCGCTTGTTCGTCGCCATCGCCGATGTGTCCCACTATGTCGCCCCCGCCAGTGCGCTGGACTTGGAAGCGGAGAAGCGGGCCACGTCCGTGTACTTTCCCGGCCGCGTAGTACCGATGCTGCCGGAATCACTGTCGAATGGCCTGTGCTCACTCAACCCGCAGGTAGACCGGCTGGTGATGGTGTGTGAAATGACCATCAACAAGTCCGGCAAAATGACCGGCTACACCTTTTCGGAAGGTGTGATTCACTCTCACGCTCGACTGACCTACAACCAGGTCAATGCGTTCATTACCGCACCCAAATCCCGTGTTGGCCGCGAGACAGCGCGCCGCCTCGGTGAGACTGCGCCGCATATCCAGGCATTGCACCGTCTGTATGCCGTGCTGAAAACTGCGCGCACCAAGCGCGGGGCGATGGATTTTGAAAAGCCCGAGGTGCAGTTCGTATTTACCGACGACCGCAAGATCGAGCGGATCGTGCCGGTAGTGCGCAATGATGCGCACAAGATGATTGAAGAATTCATGCTGAGCGCCAACGTGGCCACCGCCGATTTCCTCAAAAAGCAGAAGATGCCGGCACTGTACCGGGTGCACGATGGCCCACGCGATAAAAAGCTCACCGCGTTGCGCGCTTTCCTGAACACCAAAGGACTCAAACTGGCCGGTGGCAATAAGCCCTCGCCGGCGCATTACGACCAGTTGCTGCGCAGCCTGGGCGAACGCCCCGACGCTCAGACCGTCCGCACCATGATGCTGCGCTCCCTCAGCCAGGCGGAGTACAGCCCGGATAACCAGGGTCACTTCGGCCTGGCGTATTCCGCGTATGCGCACTTCACCTCGCCGATTCGCCGTTACCCGGACCTGCTGATACACCGTGCCATCCGCTCGGTCATCCGCCAGCAAAAGCAGCGCAACCCGCTCCGTCGTGCACTCAAATTTGTGCTCGGTGCAGGCGATGCACCGGTGCAGCGTTTTGAAAATGCCAAGCCCCTTGCCCCGGGTAAAAGTTACCCCTACGACATGGCGGCGATGCAGAACCTTGCCACCCATTGCTCGACGGCTTCCCGCCGCGCGGACAAAGCCAGCTGGGACGTCGAAGCGTGGCTGAAATGCGAATATATGCAGGACTTTATCGGCGATACCTTTGAGGGCATCGTGAGCAGCGTCACCCACTTCGGTCTGTTCATCGAGATCAGCGAGACCCAGGTCGAAGGACTGGTGCATATCTCGGCGCTGAAAAAGGACTACTACAACTTTGACCCGGCCACCCAACGCCTGGTCGGCGAGCGCAGCAACGCCAGCTTTGCCATTGGCGACACCGTGAAAGTACGCGTAGTCGCTGTGGATATGGAGCGGCGCAAGATTGAATTTGCCCTGGCCAACTAGAGTCGCACTCGGGCGTTAGGATGAACGCCCTGCCCCTTTCCTGGCGCCGCGGCCCGCTACATTACGCTAGCGGGCCAATTGCAGGGCAGGTTGCTTAAAGCCACCGACGGGCACCTCTATCGCCTCACACGCACAAGCCACCCGCCTACCCCGACATCACCGTCAAACTCCGACAAGTGTTGGTCTGCGGGCCTTATATTCCATTCTGATCTATAAAAATTGCCACTTACTTCTAATTAGCCGTTTTCTTTATCACGCCCACTGACTACATTTGTAATCATTAAGACTACAAGTGTAATCGGAGCGGGTATGGAGATTTCGGAAGCGGAACATGAAGTCATGGAGGCACTATGGGCTGGCGCTCCCGCTAGCGCGCGTGAAGTTTTTCAGCGCCTGAGGAACAAGAAGAGTTGGCAAGAGCGCACCGTAAAGACGCTCCTGAGTCGCCTGGTTAAAAAGGGCGCTATCGGTTTTGAAAAAAAAGACAGGGCTTACCTCTACTCCCCCTGCTTCGATCGCGAGGCATATCAAATCAAACAGAGTAGAAAACTCGTCGAACGACTCTTTGATGGACAGCTCTCTGTATTGATCTCTGGCTTTGTCAAAGGTGGGGATTTGAAGAAATCCGACATTGAGGAGCTCAAGGACATTATCGAACAGTGGGAAAAAGATAATGATTAATTGGGTGCTAGAACAACAGGCGCTGCTTACGCTGGTGCTACTCGTGGTTTGGCTTAGCGACCTGATATTGACAAGACGCATAGGCGCGAAATTTACATACCTGCTTTACCTACTTATCCCTCTGGCGATCGTTGTTGCAAGTCTTCCTCCCATAACCTTAGATTATGCCGCCTCTGAAAACGTCGCCTCTAATTTAGTCACAGAGGTCATAGCGTCAACAGTCCAAACGGCCAATGACTCTGGAATTTACCGCAATATAACACCCACTTCGACGATTCAATTTCAATGGATATGGCTAGCCGGAGTCATTGTATTGGCCTCCGGGCTGGCTGCTGGGCTATTCAAATTGGCCACGCTGCCAAAAAAACCGGTACTCGAAGACAGCCTGTACGACCAACTTCCCAACGGAATATTTTACACATCAGATAAAGTCCGGGGACCTATCTTGAAAGGTATCTTTCGCCCGGAAATAATTCTCCCTAGCAACTACCGACAATGTTATGACTCAAGGCAGCTGCAATTTGTATTTGAACATGAGCTTGTGCATGCCCGTCGATTTGACAACCTATGGAACTTGCTCGCACTGGCATTAGCAAGCATTTTTTGGTTCAACCCTATTGTCTGGATTGTGTACTTGAGATTTAGACTCACTCAAGAATGTGCATGCGACGAAGAGGTATTAGCGCAGGCAAGTAAAGGGAAAAAAATCCTGTATTCCAGGGCGATGCTACAGTCCTATGAGAACTGGAATGGATTCTGGATGCTTCAATCACATTACGGAGACAAAGTGACCATGATTACAAGAATCAATCGGCTTAAATATAAAATAAGACCATCACGAATAGCCAGGTTCCTGGCTGGTGGAGCGAACGCCTTAATCCTTTCATTCGCTTTTTTCTGGGGGCAGGTGAACGCAAGTCCTCAGAACACCATCAACCTGGATGATGCAAAATTACTGCCGTTTTCGCTACCACGTGCGGCGTTCATCGAAGGTGCTCAAGGTGAGGTTCATCTTCAGTTTGATGTTACTGAGGGCGAGATTTCATCGATCGACGTACTGGACACGGTAACTTCCGGTGGCCATGTAAATTCGTTTATTGAGGCAAGCAAAAATTACGTTAGCAGCTTTCCTTTCACCGGAGATAACGCGAATCTGAAAGGGGCAGAATACGTAGTACGCTTCCATATAGCAGGTGTAGGAACATCTCAAACCGTACTTGATTCTGTTACGGAAAGAATGCCTTATCGAAAAATCCACTTGCTGCCCTATTCAATTCCATCGCCCGCAAATGAGCTAAAGTTCACTGGAACACCAGCCTTGCAGCCCATTAAAAGCCACTACCCAGATTATCCAGATGGGCTCGAAGCGCTGGGGATCTCAGCATCTTCTACCGTAGAATTTGATGTGAAGGAAGATGGAGTTGCAATCAACACACGTGTAATTAGTGTGACTGCGCCTGCCGAGTATCAGCAAGCCTTCCGTGAGGTTGCGTTGAGGGAAGCGAGCAACTTGAATGTATTCATAAACAATTCTGGCAAGACAATCAATAATGTAAGAGTAACACTGCACTGGAATCCGGCGGACCACACAAAGGGTCTGGATCACTCAAAGCTAAAATAAAACCCGACGTTGTAGACTCTCTTGGTCAAACACATAGAAGTTCGAAAATTGGCCAAGAGGGTGAAGGACCTAACGAAGGGTTGGGTATCGACTTTCTTGCCAATAATTGACAAGCATTAATGTCAAAGTTCTTCCAGGTTATTCATCAACTGGTAGAAAAATGCGATCGAGCGGGCGTACTCATCCACCAGAATACGCTCATTCACCCCATGAAAACCGGCAAATTCCTTGGTGGATTCCAGCTGTATCGCGGTAATGGTGTAGACGTTCGGTGCGAAAGACCGAGCCTGGAAATGCTTGGAATCCGAGCCGCCAATCACAAAAAATGGCGAGACAATCAGGTCATTGCCCCAGGTTTGCCGGATGGTTTTTTCCAATAGTTTGTAGCCATCCCCATGAGGGTCGGCGACGTTCGTTGGTGGGGTGGATGCGGAAATGTCCTTGATGCTTACGCGATCGTCGTCGATCGCCTTTTTCACATGGGCAATGACGCTTTCTTTGGAATCCTCCGGCGCGATCCTGAAATTGACCACGGCGGTTGCCGAAGGCGGCAGTACATTGTCTTTAATGCCAGCGTTAAACATGGTGACCGCGATGGTGGTATGCAGCATGGCGCGGGTTACCTGATCTTCGGCCATTTCCTCGATGAATTTCTGCTCCAGCTCGGTCGTCTTTCCGTCGTCACCGTATGCGACGGCCTTGTACATCGCCTGCTTTTCCTTTGGCAATTCTGGCCCCATAAAGCGGTACTGGTGGCGCACCGCCTTGTTGATCTTATAAGGGAACTGGGCATTTTCCAGCTTGGTGATCGCCTCCGCCAAAATACCGATATTGGAATGCTCGGGCGGCTGGGATGAATGGCCACCTTCCCCGTTCACCGACAGTTCCAGGCTCATGTAGCCCTTCTGGGCAATCCCGATCAGCGCGGAGTTTTCCTCGATGCCGGGAAACAGATTCGGTATCAGCGGCGCAGACTCGTCAATGACAAACGCGATCTCCTTGAGCCCGCGCTGCTCCAGTACGTCAACCACATGCTTGACGCCTTCCGGGCCACCCACTTCCTCGTCGTGACCAAAAACAAAGTAAAGCGTGCGGGCCGGCTGGAAACCTTCCTTGATCTTCATTTCCGCAGCTTCGAGGATGGCATGAATCTGGTTTTTGTCGTCCAGTACACCGCGCCCCCAGATGTAGCCATCGGCAATTGCGCCGGAAAAAGGCTCGTTCTGCCATTGGTCGCGGGACTCCTCGGCGATGGGAACCACGTCCTGATGCGCCATAAACACGGCAGGGGGCAGTGACGGATCCTTGCCCTCCCAGGTGTACAGCAGGCTGTACGGGCGGGGCTTACCCAGCTTTTCCCGCTTCAGGGTCTTGTGGACATTCGGATAGGCCTGTTCGAGAAACGTGTGGTAGCCCTCAAACGCCTTTACATCAAAATCCGCTCTGTCCTGATTAGAGATGGTGGGGAACTGCACGGCCTTGGACAATCGTTTCGCTGCGGCGTCCACATCAACCTTGATGTCTACCCGCTTTACGCCCTGCATCTGCATGGAAGAGAAGTCCTGGTCTGCATTAGTGACCGCCGCAAGGCTCACACTCATAAGGACGGCGGCGAGCACACTCAATGATTTCTTCTTCAGTAACTGCATATTGCGAACTTCCTTGTTCCGTAATCCATTCAATGCAGGAATTATTCACAGGGGCCGTGAAATTTCCTGGCCAGCATTTGTTAAGGAGCCCAGTTGTTTTGATGCGGGCATCGTAGTATCGGGGGTCGTATCGGGCGTATTATCGGGGGCAGTATAGCCGCTGTAGTTGCGACCGAACCGACGGTGACCTAGCGCCAGAGTTGTGTTCTGTAGCGAGTCCCGCGACCGGCGTTCCGCATGTGTCAGCGGTTACCTCGCTTTACGCCGATGGATGACTGGCGAAATTGACTGAATAAAAATGAAGGACCTGTCAAATTCGATCCCAATGCCAACACGTAGCTCCCCCCGAACATAAAAAAGGAGGCTATGCGCGTGAGGCGCTGATCCGCGGGCTCACGCTTGAAAGCGAGGGCAACGGCAACCCGTTCAAATTCGGTTTTATCGGCGACTCGGACACCCACAATGGGGCGTCTGCGATCGAGGAGGACAACTACACCGGAAAGTTCGGTTTTGAAATCGATCCCAAACACAGACTGGAAGGCCCGCCCGGAGTCGATGCGGCTGGCGCAAAACAGGTGCGGAGTTTCAGCTCTGGCGGTGTGGCCGCGGTGTGGGCCGAGGCCAATACTCGGGACGGCATCTTCGAGGGCATCAAGCGCAAAGAGACTTATGCTACTTCCGGCCCGCGCATGAAGGTGCGATTCTTCGGCGGCTATGAACTTGAGGGTATATCCCTCGGCTCCGCAGATGGTCTCACCAAGGCCTATACCAAAGGTGTGCCCATGGGAGGCGACCTGCTACCGACCACGGACAAGGCGCCAACCTTTGTGGTGCACGCGATGAAGGAAGCCGACGGCGCAAACCTCGACCGCATTCAGATCATCAAGGGCTGGATCGATGCATCCGGCAAGCAACAGTCGAAAATTTATGACGTTGGCCTGTCCGGTGATCGCAAGCCCGACGCGGACGGCAAGATCCCGCCGGTGGGTGATACCGTCAATGAAAAAGACGCGACCTATAACAATAGCATCGGCGACGCCCAGTTAACGGCGACCTGGACGGACCCGGACTTCGATGCCTCGCAGCATGCCGTTTACTATGCGCGCGTACTGCAAATTCCCACACCGCGCTGGTCCACCTACGATGCCGTACGCACGGGCCTCAAACGCCCGGAGGACCTGCCGGTGAGCATTCAGGAGCGCGCGTGGACCTCGCCGATCTGGTATACACCCCAACAGTAACCAACCGACAACGCGCCGTTGTTGAGAATAGATTGAGAGCCTAGCACTGCGGCTTTTGGTACAGCCGCTGAACCACCGCCAACACCACGGCGGTGGTCCAGCCGAACATGATGATGCCGATGGCGGCCTGGAAGGAAGACAACAACCGCAGGCCGCCTTCAAGCACGATGTCGCCATAGCCCAGGGTGGTGTAGGTGACCATGGAAAAGTAGAGCGCGGGTTCTGCCTCGCTGAACGCACCCAGCCAACGGTAGACCAGCGCCCAGGTCATCACTTCGGCCACCGAGGCAAAGAACATCAGTAATACCACCGCGGATACCACCAGCGGCCGGCCGGTTGGCAGGAACGGATGTGTCGGATGTAGTTCGGCAATTAGCCGGCTCCAGCGAAGGGCAACCGTCATCCCCAGCGCGTGGATCAGTGTGTTGATCACCAGCAATGCCGATGCAATGAGCAGGACTTTGATCAGCATTGTCTCACCTCGGCCTGTTTCATTCCCTGAATACCTTGCGCCAACTACCGCTACGCTGCTGCATTTCTTCGCGGGTTTCCGGTGGCACCAGTTCAACCGGTGACAGGTTCGCACGTACCTGCGGCAACTGACTGCCCACGACGATGGTCAACTGCTGTGACTGCATTATGCGCAGCGTGGACGAGCGCAGGCTGAGGTTTTGCTCCAGAGCATTGGCCACCAGTTCATCCAGTAGCGGGTCGGCAAATGCCGGCCCCGACGCTACTTGCGCCCGGGCGCATCTTCACTCTGCCGGGGGGGCGGTGCCTCCCAGTACCTGCACCGAAGCGCTGGTGCCGACACGTAGCAAGACCCCATCTGGCAATTCGCCGAGAGCAATTTTCACCGGTATGCGCTGGGCCAGGCGTATCCATTCAAACGTAGGGCGTATTTGCGGCAACAGGTCGCGGCCGGTGGCGCCATCCGGCTGTGCGATGCCCCAGCCGATGCTTTCCACGCGCCCCTCGATCGGGCGACCCGGGTAACCCATCAATGTCACTACGGCGCGGTCACCCGGAGAGATATGCGCAATGGCGGTTTCACGAAAGAATCCCTCGATCCAGAAACTGTCTACGTCCACCAGTGCCAGCGCGGGCTGGTTGGCCACCGCATGACTGCCCACACGTAAATTGAGGTTGGTGACATAACCATTTGCGGGCGCAGTGATACGGGTAAATTCAACATTCAGTTGCGCCTCCCGTAGTGCCGCGCGCGCTGCACGGATACTCGGGTTGGCATCGCCCACCTCGCCCAAACTTGCGCGGGCTTCATCAACACCGGCTGAAACCCCGGCCAGGTTTGCCCGCGCCTGCTCCAGCCTCGCCTCAAATGGACGGGGGTCTATCTCAAACAGCAGGGTGCCCTGTTCGACAAGCTGATTGTCCTTCACCCCGACGTTCACCACCTGACCGGAAACATTGGGGGTCACCTGAATGACCGCGGCGCGCACCTGGCCATCCCGAGTCCAGGGGTTGTTCCGCGAGTATTGGTATCTGAGCAGCACCGCCAGCGCCGCCACCAGTACAACCAGCGCTGTCAGTATGGTTTTTCTGGAAATCTGCACGCGTCATATTCCAATAAACAGGGTTCCCACCAGCAGGGTAAAAATGACACTCAGGCTGGTGAGCACCAGAGCCGGATGGGCGAAGTACCGCGACAGGCGATAGCGATCCAGCAGGTGTGCCACGGTGAGCGCGAGGATTAATCCCAGCGTCGCCGCGACGAGCATGGGAGAAAGGTAAATCCCGGCGATGGCCAATTCATGGGGTACGGGCATCGCCACACACCGGCCGGTTTTCAATAAAAGCGCGGTTCATCCCACTGCCTCCAGCTGAATTTATCCGCCGTCTCGGCGATATCGACCACAGACTGGCCTATGCCGCGCAGCAGGCCTGCTCGACAAAGCCACTGCTCCACCACATCACTATCCAGTTGCGTGCGTTGTGCCGCTTCGCTGCGCACTTCCGCTTCCATGCTGTCGAGTAAAGCGTGCAGCTGGATGGAAAGTTCGCGATAGTCCACCCGCTCCGTTCCTGATAGTGAACCCGCCAGGGTAACCAGGGCACCGCCCACCGATTCGCGCCAGTGCACCAGCGCCTCCGGTTCTCGTCGCTTAACCGGAAGTTCCTGTGCCAGCGTCTGGATAAAAAATGCCAGCGCACCAATGCGCTGCACCAGCGTATCCAGTGCCTGGCGTTCGCCATCGGGCCAATAGCGCGCGGGAGTTCGACCAGACCAGGTGGCAATTTCCACAGGAAGTGTAGTCAGCGCATGGGCAAGGCGTTGTCTATGGCGCCCATACCCGGCGCTATTCCCCTGCAAAAAACTATCGCCGGCGCAGCGCAAGAAGCGCGCAAGTAAGCGACGGAAAACCTGTTCTGGCCGCGGCGAGGTCGGGAAGTACGCCGCCAGGGCGAGCAGCAGCAACACAATGGGAAACGCCATGGCTATATTGGCAATGGCGAGAAAACTGTACGTTTGCGCGTTCTGGATACTGCAAACAGAAATGAACATGGAAAACGCGAGGGCTTTTGCCGCCTGCGCGGAAGGACTGGAAAGCGCACGGCAGATGCCGAACGTCACCGCAAACAGCAGCAACGCCAATTGCCAGAAATGGATGAGGTTGGGCATGACAAAGAGATAAATCACACCCGCCAGCAATGTGGTCACCAACACCGGCAACACCAATCGCAGTGGCGCCACCTGCGGCGCCGCCGCCAGCACCATCGCCAGCGATCCAGTTAACGTCACCAGCGTTGCCCCCGCCGGTACACCTTCGACATAGATATACAGCAGATACGCCGCCCACAGGGAAAGCATGACACGCGCGACCGCAATCAAGCGATCCGCATCCAGCCGCCAGTGTTCATGGATTAAATTCGCTGTCGCCGCTGGTTTCATTCCAAGCTGGTCACTACGCGCATCCTCCTTCACAGAAAGTAAGTCGCTTGTGAGGGTATCCAGCGCGGTGAGCTGCCGGCGAATAACCGCGAGGTTACCCACATCAAACAGCGACAGGGATTCCAGTTGACGTCGCTCTGCGACAAGCGCTGGTGCCATCTGTGGCGTCTCGCTGATGCCAGCGTGATCTCGCGAGGCAAGCGCTCTGAATCGCTGCTGGATAACGGTGTCGAAGTCCGCCAGTGCGGGTATCCGTTTCTCCAACGAGAGCGGCGCACTACCGGGCGCCAGTAATGCGAGCCGCTCCAAACCTTCGGTCACGGCTTTGCCGCGGGCGACATAACGCTGCCAGTAGCAGCGCCGCTCCCAGATCTCGTAGCTATCGGCAACCGACGCTTCCAAAAGACCAGACACCTTCTGGTGGAGGCCGGTGAGTTCCCCCAACAGAGCGGTGGTTTTTGCCACGTCCACGCTTCCCGTCAGCCCGCCAACCGTATGCCGGTACAGCGCGAGTTGCTTGTCGTGCAATTCCGCGATGGCGGCCAGGAACTGGCCGTCGCTGTGACGCGGCCACACCAGCATGGCCACCAGGCTGTACACCAGCACCCCGAGGCCCGTCTCCTGGGCGCGCAATACGGCAGTGGCAAACGCGCCGCTACTGGAGGTAGCGGCACCGACACAGATAATCACACTGACAAAGCCACAGACCTGCCAGAAATAGGCCCGCTGGGAACCCAGCATCATATAAGTGCAGCAGCCAACCCACAGCGACAGCGCGGCCATGAGCAGCCAGCGATCCTGCGGAAAGAGCCCCACCAACACCAGTGCCACCACCCCGGCAACCAGCGTACCCAGCATGCGCAACGCGCTCTTGTTGAGTGATAACCCCAGGGTATCCAGGCTGACAAGCGCCACAGCAAGGCCCGCCCACATGGGCTTGTCCCAGTTGGCCTGCAGGGCAATCCAGTAGGTGAGCACCATCGCCAGCGCCGTTTTCAGCGCCTCGCGGGTGGCTGGGGAGTGAAGAATTGTGACGTTCACCATGCCACCCAGCGCTAGCCCGCCCCCGACTCATCGCGCCCAGGGCACGCAGAGAACGCATTGGCAGTGACGCCATGGGCAATCACACCTGCGCCGAAGGTCAGGCCAGACAGGGTGAAAACCAGCGCGCCATTAATCGCCGTGCGTTCGGCGCGGCCACTGACAGCGCAGTATGCAAAAACAAACAGCGCCAGAATGGTGAGATCTGCGTATGGCATGGGGCTCTCCCTGCCCTCTTTAATCCGCTAGCGGAAATAACAAGGAATGGATGTCGACAACGGCGGTGAACACTGAGGAGCTTAGTTCGTTTGGTCAGCGAGTGCCGATCGCGCGCCATTTCGCAGTGGACGAGATAAATCGTCGGGAAAAGCCTCCTTGCGGGCGCAATCTCAACCAAAATCTAGGGATTCATTCACCGTGTTTTCCAAAGCCTTAGATATACATACGCAGCGAAACCGGCGCGGCCGGAGAATAATGCAGCGCTGCGCGTGTGAACGTGATCACCGCCATGCAGATCGATGACCTTCAATACCTGCTGGGAATGGCGGGCACCGTCGCCTTTGCGGCAACGGCCGTCGCCGCGGTGGCGCCCAAAGGGATCGATTTGTTCGGAGCAACGGTGATGGGTGTGATTACCGCCATTGGTGGCGGCACCATCCGCGACGTCATTCTCGATGTGCCGGTGTTCTGGGCTTCCGACCTGAACTACATCTGGGTAGCCATGTTTGCCAGCATGCTGGCGTTCCTGGCCAACAAGCTGATGACGCACGGACAGGTCTACCGCAGCATGCTGTATCTGGATGCGCTCGGCGTATCCATGTTCGCCATTCAGGCTACGCACAAAGGCATCGAGCTGCCGTTCGCGTTACCACTGGGGCCACTCATTCTCGGAATTATCACGGCCATTGGTGGCGGCCTGATACGCGACACACTCGCCGGTAACCAGACCCTGCTGATGCGCAATGAACTGTACGCAGTCCCGGTCACCATCGGCTGCATCGGCTATTTGATCCTTATGCACGTGTCGCCGGAATCTGCCGTCATAAATGGTGCCTGCTGCATGCTGCTCATTTTTTTCCTGCGTGCCGCCGCCATTCACTGGAACCTGCGGGTACCAGGCTGGCTGTTGACCAAAACCACGCAGCCTTAAAACCAAACCATCACACGCAACGCGTTTAAAGAGAGTACCAGGGAGAACCACGTACCATGCCAGACAACAAAATGACGCTGCTTAACACGTTTGAGGGTGGAAAGCTCTACGAGTCAAATGGGTTCCTTATTCCCGTCCTCACAGGATCAGCAAGGGAAATGGGCAAACAATATGGTGCCCTGATGGTCGACCACATGCAGCAGGCGTTCGATGTTGTGGTGGAACCCGCCCGCAAGCAAGGCGGGCTTACCCAGGACGAAATGCAAACATGGAGCGACCGCGCCTACCACAGTTGCTCGACGAGAAACCGGCACTGGTATGACGGCGTTGCCGAAGGCACCGGCTGGCCACTAACGAAGGTTTGCATGCTCGACCAGATCATGGAGTACGGCATCTTCCAGTCCAAGCTGCACTCCTTTGCTGGCTGCACTTCAATCCTCTCTTGGGGCAGCCATTCCCTTGATGGGGGTACGTTTATCGGCCGCAACATGGATTGGGGGGAAGCATTTAACCAGTTTGCGCAGGTGCTGACCGTGCGCAGGCCCACCGATGGCGCCTACAAGCTCGCAGCCCTGGGCTGGCCCGGTATGTATTGCCCATTCAGCGTGTTGAATGAGCACGGTGTCTATCTGGATATTCATGATGGCACCAGCATGGGCGGTTCACTGGTTTACCTGGACCGCCCATCGATACTCAATGTACTGAACGACATTTTGAGTGAAACCGCATCACTGTCTGCCCTGATCTCCCGTTTGAACGGCATCTGCCATAGCACCTCAATGATCCTGTCGATCGCCGATGAACACGGCGGTGCTTCCATGGAGTGCTCATCACTCGCCGGCAATCGTCTGCGCACGCCAGACGGTGACTCCATTGCTGTTGTAAACACCTTTCTGGTGCCCGACTGGGGACTGGGGCCACGGGAAACCATCAGTAATTCTCTGCGCCGCCACGCCAACATGAACGCGCGTCTCGCGGAACACGATGGCAAGGTCGATGCCGCAGTGACCCGGCAACTCATGGATCTCCGGCTGTTCAATGAGGATGGTTCGTTTGCCCAAAATGGAGGCGCGACCAAGCCCACCAAACAGGATGCCGACCTGACCAATCACCAGATCGTCACCGATGTAAAACGCCGCCAGGTGTGGCTCAAGGTCCCGGTCCCCGATTATGTCACCGACTGGACGCACATTGATCTGGCCGCACTCTGGAAATGATCCGAGCCGCCAGCTGAAAAAACAACCTTCCGGCAACGGTGACAGAACCACAGGGAGATTACCCGTGAGACGCGTCCTTATTTTATTGCTGCTGAGCTTTCCCTTTTGTGTTGCGCAGGCACAGAGTTCCGGTCGCCCGGAGACCTTCGGCGGGAGCCTGCCGGACCGCTGGTTGCTGGGAGCCGAAGTCTACCTCTGGGGCGCCAGTGTCGGCGGTGAGAGCCGAAGTGGCGACAACATTGATATCGGTTTTGATGAGCTGGTCAAAGACCTGGAAATGGGCTTCATGGGCACCCTGGCCGCAAGTCGCAACGAGTGGACAGTGTTTGCCGACATGATCTACCTGAATGTATCCGACGATATCCGACAGACCGTTCGTTTTCGCGGTGACCTCTTCCGTGTGGGTGCCGACATTGATCTTGAGGGTTTTGTTTCCACACTGGGCGGCGCCTATCGCTTCTATCAGTCCGACAGGACGCGACTCAACCTGACACTCGGCGCGCGCTATTTAGATCTCGACGTGGATGTCACTGGACGCGTCGATCGGTTCGGTCGTTTTCGAATTTCACGATCCGGCAGCGTATGGGATGGCATTATTGGCCTGCGCGGCAAAACCGATCTCGATGACCGCTGGTATCTCACCTACTACGCCGATGTGGGCGGCGGCGATAGTGATTCAACCTGGCAGGCATTGGCGGCAGTCAGCTACCGCTGCTATCGCTACGATATCGTCGGCGGCTATCGCTACCTGAAGTGGAACTTTGACCGCTCGCCCTATTTTGACGACCTGGATCTGAGTGGATTCTTTGCTGGCGTAAAATTTTCTTTCTGACAGGCACCATGTTCGACACACAAGAAAACAAAACAACCGTACCAATTGTGAAGTGGTGATGCGCACAAATGTAAAACGCACACGATGTTGAATATTAGATTTCTATCGCAAACGAAAAATTCATCACACCGAATTGGATAACACCATTCAATAAATCCCTGCAGGACAACCGCTCATCTCATATTAATTGCCTCGCCATTCCGCGATTGATAACGTCGTGCGCGTAACTGAACGGTCCTACCGCTTCGGTCACACAACAATAATGACGGCTAACGGACGAGCAATTCTTATGAAAAGACCTTTATTACGCCAAAGCATTTTATCCAGCGCCATTTTATCCATCACCGCGGCAACTGCCCCTCAGGTACTGTTTGCCGAGGAAGAAAAAGCCATGGAAGAAATTGCCGTGGTGGGCTCCCGCATTCAACGCAATGCGGAATTCGAAACGGCGACACCAATTCAGGTAATGGACCGCGAGGCGATCGAAAAATCCGGCTACACCAATCTGCAGCAGATGTTCGAGAAGAACCCCGCTGCGGGGAATGGCACCTTTTCCACCCGCGGCAACAACCAGGACTCCACCGCCAACGGTGCCGCGGCGGTCAGCCTGCGCGGCATGGGCGCCGATGCCACGCTGGTGCTGGTGAATGGCAAGCGTGTGGCGATCAGCGCCTTCGCGGAAAGCATTACCACCAACTTTGTGGATATCAACAGCATTCCGATTGCCGCCGTGGAACGGGTGGAAGTGCTAAAAGATGGCGCCTCCGCCATTTACGGCTCCGATGCAGTGGCCGGGGTGGTGAATCTGGTTTTGCGCAAAGACTTTGAAGGCGCGGAAGTGTCGGCGGACTTTGGCGGTGCCGATGGCTACGACGAGCAGTCGGTATCTGCGGTGTGGGGTGTCAATGGTGAGGATTCCAACCTGACTGTTATTTTTGACCACCGCAGTAACACAACCCTGGCGAGTGTCGAGCGCCCTGGACTCGATACTGCCAATCAATCGCCACGGGGCGGCATGGACTTCCGCTCTTCCCGCGGTTATCCCGGCCGTTTCATTGTCGACGGCGAAACCACCATCGATCCCAACTGCCCCGCTGGCAATGCGTTCGGCCAGACCTGCGTGTACGATTACGGCCCCTGGACGCTGCTGACACCGGAGGCAGAGCGCACCGGCGTGCTGCTGCTGGGTAATGCCCAGCTCACCGACAGCGTCGAGTTCTTTACCGAACTGGCGGTACAGCACAACACCTCCATCGCCCAGGGCGCCCCGACGCCACTGGACGAAGACGCCGGGCTCACCGCACCGATCAACCACCCGAATAATCCATTTGTGGGCGCCACCTCCATCGGTGTTGGCCGCTACCGCACGGTGGATGCCGGTGCACGGCAGTGGGATATTGAAACCGACAACCTGCGCGGCGTGTTCGGCCTGCGCGGCACCATCGCCGACTGGGACTGGGAAGCCTCGGTACAACGCTCACGCAGCGAGTCCACCCAGAGCGGTGACCGCACACAGGGTTGGGTGCGCACCGATCTACTGCAACAGGAAATCGATGCGGGCCGCTACAATCCGTTCGGCGGCGTACAGAACCCGCAGTCGGTCATTGATGCGTTCACCACCAGCCTGGTGCGGCAGGGCAAGTCCGAGCTGCGCGGCATGGACTTTACCCTCAGCGGTGAGCTGTTCGACACCGCCAATGGTGCCATTGCCATGGCCGCAGGTATCGAGCGCCGCGAGGAACGCGCATCCGACATCCCCGATGATCAGTTCCAGCGCGGCCTGATTTTCGGCACCGAGTCGGTATCCGCCGCCGCCAGCCGCGATATCAATTCCGCGTTTGTCGAGTTTGCGATTCCGCTTCCCGCCAACCTGGACCTGACGCTGGCGGGCCGCTTTGACGATTACAGCGATTTCGGCAGCACCACTAACCCGATGGCCAACCTGTTGTGGACCGCGAACGAGCAGCTCTCTCTGCGCGCCTCCTGGGGTACCGGGTTCCGGGCTCCGTCGCTGGCGCAAATCGGCCTCGGCCCATCCCAGGAGTCACTGTTCTTTATCGACTCCTACGGCTGTGCCATTAACGACGCTTACTGTGCCAGCACCGACTACAACATCGTGTTTTCCGGCAACCCGGATCTGGACGCGGAAGAGTCGGAATCGGTGAACCTCGGTGCGGTGCTCAAACCAGTCGACAATATGCAGATGTCGCTGGATCTCTGGCAAATCACCCAGGAAGGCAAAATTGACGAGGTGCCGTTTGGCTATCTCTACAGCCAGTTCTGTAACGACCAGAACAGCACCGTGTGCGTCCGCTCCGCGGCCCTGCCCGGTGAATCCCTCGGCTCGCTGCAGTCCATCAACAGTGGCTTTATCAATATCGGTGAGCAGACCGTTTCCGGCATTGACCTGAGCATGGTGTATTCCGGATTCGCGTTGGCCGGTGGTGACCTGGGCCTGCGGCTGGATTACTCCTATCTGACGGAGTTTGAGCGGGTGGAACTGAACGCCACCGGTGATGACTTCCTCAACCGGGATCTGGCGGGCGAGTACGAATACCCGGAACACCGCTGGGCGGCGTCTGCCGACTGGTCGCGGGATACCTTCGCGGTCACCCTGGGGCTGAATTATATCGGCGAGTTTGAAGATACGCCGGATATTGATTTTGACGGCACCCTGGATTACGACACCAACAAGTCCCGGATTGTGGATTCCTTCATGACGGTGAATCTGCAGGCGCGCTATACCGGTTTTGAAAACATGGTATTGAGCCTCGGTGCAGACAACGCACTGGATGAGGAGCCGCCGTTCGCCATCGGCGATGGTGATTCGGACTTGTACGGTTACGTATCCAGCCAGCACGACCCTCGCGGTCGTTTCATCTACGGCAAAGTGACCTACAACTTCTAACCGGCGGGCACAGAAAAAAGGGGGGAGGGCTTCGGCCCTCCCCCCCTTTTTTTATTGGGATGTTTTATTGCGGCTGTTTTATTCCGGCAAGCGCGAGGCCAGCGCCTCGTGGCTTTCACCGGGCTCGGGAAGATAGCAGCCGCGGGTGGCGAGATAGTGCTGGTTAAACACGGAAAAGTAATGCCGCAACGTATCCGCGGGCTCCGCCTCGTCCGCTAACAGCAGACAACTGATCGCCGCTTCTGCAGTGGAAAAGCGATGGCTTCTACCGGAGTCCCGCACCGAATAAGAGCGCACCAGTGTCTCTGGCAGGCTCAGGCAAGGCACCTTATCCAGCCAGCGACTCAGGCCGATCATGCGGCTGCACTGCTTCCAGGTGCCGTCGAGCAGGATCAGTGTGGTTCGCTTCTGCGTCTGCGGCAGATCGCGCACCACATGCCGGGCACAGTTTTCGGTGCCGTCGGCGGGGAACACGATAAAACAGTCGCGCTCCGGATCTTCCAGTATCGCCTTGAGCCCTTCCGGCGCTTCCAGCCGGTTCCATAGAAACGCCCGGGTCTCGGGAAACACATCCACAATCAGGCGGCCGGTATTGGTGGGCTTGAATAATTCCTTGCGGTGCAACAGCAATACAAAGTCCACCCGGCTCTCAGCCACCGGCCGCCAGGGGCACATACAGGCATATTCTGCCATCTGGCACTGGGCACAGCGCTTGACGCTCTTGCCTTTGGCCAGGAATGGCTTGGTGGACTTTGCGAGTTCCCGATCTCGCAAGCGGGTAAAAGCGGTTGAGTACATACCATCGCTCAAGAATTGATGTATGCGCGGCATTGGGCGCCGGACACAAGGAGCGCGATTTTACGCTGGAAACAGGGCGCTCTCCAGCGCCACCTTGCCGCCGTGTAAGGGAAAAAATTTCCACGACATACAGGCAACGCGAACAATTTTCCACGGTATTCGAGAAGTGACCTGTCACCCGCTCAAGGTGCGCACTGCGGCCGGCAAATTCCCGAGCCCATGCTACTTTTACAGGTGTTTCAGATTTATCCCGGCAATGCCAATTTCAATAATTGCCGCGTCATTCCAAGGCTTTTGACACATCGCGCGAAGTTTTAACGATAAGCAGTATCGCAGCGGTCGATCGGTGTTAAACGGAGTTAACCATGAAGACACTCAGGCTGGCGGCCTGCCTGGCAATGGTGTTGCCGATGTTTGCCAAGGCACAGATCCCGATTTCGGATGTGGACCTCACCCGCTTTTACCTGCGCCTTGGGGCGAGCCTCGTCTATCCCGACGACAACAACACATCGCTCAAGTACTACTTATTGCAGGACTGGGAGTTGTACCGGACCCACTGGGAGGTCGAGGACGACACCACCTGGAATGTGTCCGGTGTATGGCGGCCGCTGCCTTACCTGGGAGTTGAGTTGTTGTACATCGGCGACTCAGACCACTCCCTGACCCTGCAGAATTTTCGCGCAACCCCGGGCCAGGACAACATCTACTTCGGGCGCTACAGCGCGTCTTCCGCGAACCTGTTCGTCAACTGGTATATGAATGACCTGATCTGCCTCGGGCAGCCGTACCTCGGTATCGGGGTCAATTACTCCGATTACTACGACGACGAACTCAACCCCGATTTCCAGCGCTATCTCATCAACAGCGGTATGGCGACCGGTCCCGGGCGGTTTGGCATGGGGCACTCCTGGGGCGGCAGCGCGCAGCTGGGCATCGACTGGCGTCTGGGGCGCGGCATCGCACGATCCTGGCTGATCAATGCAGCGGTAATTTACACCGACTCGAATCCCGATGCGGAAGTCACCTACCCCACGGCGCCCGGCTACGAACGACTCTACTCGGAATTCGAGACCAACCCCTGGACGCTCAACCTGGGCATCACCTATGAATTCTGAACGCCGCGCCCACACCGGGCGCCGGGTTCTTTGCCAGATTCTTTGCCGCATGCTGTGCGCAGCCGGCTTGTGCCTGCTGCCGGTGGCCACCCTCGCCGACTGTACCCCCGCCAATACCGGCACCGCCGGCCCCGACCAGATTCTGTGTGACGAAGACAACGATGCCGCCGGCGCGGACGTCAGTACCTTTGGCGGCAACGACACGCTCGACCTGAACGGCGGCACCATCGGCACCGTGGACGCAGGCACCGGCGATGACCGCATCAACATCAACGGCGCGCTGATCGAAACCAACCTGCTCACCGGCGATGGCAACGACACCGTAATCATGGATGTGCGGGATTCGGAAGTCGGCAACTTCTTCAGTGGTGGTCTGGATACTGGCGCCGGCGACGATCGCATTGAACTGTACGACGGGCTCATTTTCGATCTTAACGCCGGCGACGGCGACGACTACATGCTGCTCGATGGCGGGTTTGTATTTCACACCCTGAACATGGGGAGTGGCGACGACACCCTGTATTTTGACGAAGGCATCATCTTTCATTTCATCGGCGGCGACGGGTCTGATTACCTGGAGATCGACGCGCGCGCCTATGATGGTGACGCCATCCTGGATGGCGGAGACGACCTTACCGCGGACGACGGTTACATCGATACCATCCGCTTCAAACTGGATCACCTGCTGGACGGCGATAAGCTGCGGAACTGGGAAAGGTTCATCATCAACGGCAGCTCCAAACTGCGTCTGTTCAACAACCTGGCCGTCGGCGGTGGCACCAGCGGGCGTCAGGCCCTGGGGCTGGACATTCGCTTTGGCGGCATCCTGGAACCGGTGCAAACCGACTTTTCCATCGCCGGGGACGTCCACAACGCGGGCACCCTGTGGCTGCAAAATGGCGAGTTTAACCAGCTGCATATTGTTCCCCATCCGGATGGCCGTTTCGGAAACTACACAGGGCGCGACGGGCGCCTGTGGATGGACACATTACTGGCCGACGACAATGCGCCCAGCGATTTGCTGACGGTAGCCGGGGATGTGAGCGGGCGTACCTTTGTGCGCATATTTAACCTGGGGGGCGATGGTGCCGTTTCCGCGGGAAACGGTATTCCCATCATCCGCGTGCAGGGACGTAACCCGCGCGATGGGTTCCTTCTCGATCCCGATTACATCGGCTACGACGGCCGCACGGCGGTTGTGGGTGGCGCCTACGGTTATGCCCTGTACCGGGGTGGCATCGACGGCGGCGAACAGGACACCTGGTTTCTGCGCTCCACCATTAGCGATCCTTTCTCCAGCAGCGGCGAGCTTGTTCCACGCTGGCAACCGGGCGCGGTGCTCTACGAGACGTACGCGCAAGCCATCCGCCGGATGAACGCCCCCACCACCCTGCGCAAGCGGGTGGGGAATCGTTTCTGGGCCGGCACCAGTTATCGCGACCGCGGCATCTGCTGCTATGGCGATGCGGTGGAGCGCACCATTGATGGCGGTGGCCTGTGGATACGCATGAATTCCGTGTACAACGACAATGCGCCGGAGCAGTCCACGGCCAGTGCCCGCTGGCAGCAGGATTTCGGACAGGTACAGATCGGTTCCGATTTTTCCTTCGACCCTGCCGTCTATCGCGGCCGCCTGATGCTCGGTGTTTTTGCCCAGTATGGCTACGGCAGTACGGAGCTCGACAGCTACTTTGGCCAGGGTGACATCGACACCTACAACTGGGGAATCGGCGGCACTGCCACCTGGTACGGCAGCCAGGGCAGTTACGCCGACGTGCAACTGCAATTCAACTGGTTTGACTCCGACCTGTACTCCCGCGAGCTCTGGTACCTGGGTACCGGCAACGATGCCATTGGATTCAACTTTTCCGTCGAAGGCGGGCACAGCTTCAAACTGTGTGACTTTTATTCCCTCACGCCGCAACTACAAGTGGCCTACACCGCAGAAGACATCGATGACAATTTCGACCCCTACGGTGCGCGCCTGATCGACACCAATAACGAGGGTGGCTTTGCCCGTTTCGGCGTGGCATTCGAGCAGCGGGTCAGCCAGCGAGTCAACCGCAACATGTACGGCAACCTGCTGCTGGAGCGGATCGGCCTCTACGCCATTGCCAATACCTACTACTACTTTGACGACCAGACCGAGGTGCAGGTGTCCGGCACGTCCCTGTATCAGGCGCGGGATGAATGGTGGGGGCAGCTGGGCATCGGCTTTACCTACGACCAGTGCGGTGACCGCTGTTCCGTTTTCGGGGAGGTGGACTATGCCAGCAGTCTGGAGAACTTTGGTGATAGCGACAGCATTCAACTGACCTTTGGCTTCCGCATGAAGTGGTAGCAGCTGGCGCGCCCGCATTTCGCGCGAGGCCCCTATTCCCTATACTCGCGCAATGAGCATCGAATTCGTCACCGCCAGCCCGGACCACTGGCGCAACTTCCTGTGGGCACTGGCAGCGCCCGACATCGCGCCTGACACCGCGCTACCCTGGCTGCCGGAATCCCGGCGCTCGGCGCTCGCCCGGTTTTTCTCGCAAACTGGCGTCCGGGCGGAGCTGGAATCCCGATTACTCTCCCACCTTCAGCAGCTAAACAACCACAGGCTCGGTATTTACTTCGAGCACCTGTGGGCTTTCGCCTTTGCCCATCACCCGGACTACCAGTTACTGGCGCATAACTTTCCTATCCGCGATGAGGCAAGAACCCTCGGTGAGCTGGATTTTGTGGTGCGCCATACGCCGGATCATTCGGTCGAGCACTGGGAAATTGCACTGAAGTTTTATCTGCAGGTGGGCGACTACTGGGTTGGGCCGGGCCTGAAAGACCGGCTCGACATCAAGCTCCAGCGTATGCGCACACATCAGCTTCCGGTTGCCCGAGACAGTACCGCCACCAGCAGGTTGCGCGATGCAGGTATCACCCTCGACCGGCAATGGGCGCTGATGCCCGGGCGACTGTTCCGCCCGCTGGATACCGCCAGCGATGACTGGTCTGCGCCCGATCATTACTGGTGGGCAGATGTGGCGACCTTTCGCGAACATCCGCTGTCCGCCCACCCGTCAGGGGACAACGGGTGGTATCGGCTGCCGAAGCCCTGCTGGCTGGCACCACTGTCGGAGTCCGTTGTAACACCGCCGATAGAGGGTGAACCTCTGGCGGAGGCGATGCTGGCGCGCGGCCCGCTGTGCGTAGCCCGATACGACCACCGTGGCGAACGGAGCCGTGGATTTATCGTACCCGCCGACTGGGCCGAGCGCGCTGCTGCCCGATCTCGCCGCTAAAGCGGTTCCGACATGGCCCGGTAGTCGGGCATGGCTCTGGCGGGTGTGGAGAGGACGGCCGTTGCGGAGAGAGCCTACAAAAAAAGGGGCTTCCACTGGAAGCCCCTTTTGCGTTGCACTCGCCCGATCGATCAGTCAGACGCCTTTAGCGTGCGATCAAAAAAGTCTTTCATCATTTGATACCAGTGCTTGCGGGTTTCCTTGCCGCGCAGGCTATGCTTCTTGCCTGGGTAGGTCATCAGCTCGAACTGCTGGCCGTTGTCCTGCAGCTGTTTAATCAGCTTGGTGGTATTGGTGAACAGCACATTGTCGTCCGCCATGCCGTGATAAATCAGCAGCGGGCCTTTCAAGTCCTTCGCATAGGGGAATACGGAAGCCGCCTCGTAGGCTTCCGGTACCTGGTTGGGGTTGCCCATGTAGCGCTCGGTGTAATGAGTGTCGTACAGGCCCCAGTCGGTCACCGGCGCACCGGAAATGCCGGCCTTGAAATAGTCGCCCGCCTTGAACATCGCCATCAGCGCCATGTAACCGCCGTAGCTGTGCCCGTACACACCGATACGCTCGGGATCAATAAACGGCAAGGTGCGCAGGAATTTCACCCCGGTCACCTGATCGTCCACTTCTACGCTGCCCATTTTCTTGAAGATGGGGTCTTCGAATTTTTTGCCGCGATTGGCGGAGCCGCGGTTATCGAGGGTGAACACCACATATCCCTGCTGGGCCATAAACTGGTTGAAGGGTCTGTCCCAGCTATTGGTGACCAGCTGCGCGTGGGGGCCTCCATACAGGAAGACCATGGTCGGGTAGGTCTGCTTTGGATCAAAGCCTGCCGGCTTGTACATCCGGTAATAGAGCGTGTGGCCTTCCGGTGCCTTGCCGCCTTTTACTTCAATCTGGCCAAACTCCGGCTCGATCCAGTCACTCATGTACGGATACAGCGGATGGCCCTCTTCCACCTTGTTTTCCTGCAGCCAGGTGACGCGCTTGCCATCAATGCCATGCAGGCTGACCTGCGCCGGCGTCGTCGGATTGGAGTAGGTATCGATATAACCGGAGGCATCGCCAGCGAATTCGATGCTGTGCATACCCGCGCGGCTGGAGATTTTCTCAATCTTGCCGCTGCCGTTCAGGTCTGTCACATACAGGTGACGCTCCAGCGGCGTGTCTTTGCGCCCGGAGAAATACACCTTGCCATTGTCTTCATCCAGCGCTTCCAGCTCGTCAATCGCCCAGTCGCCAGCGGTCAACTGCGCCAGTTGCTTGCCGCGGAAGTCGTACAGGTAGAGATGTTTGAAACCGTCTTTTTCCGACGCCCAGAGAAAGCGGTCGCTATTTTTCAGGAAGCGCAGATCGTGGAACAGGTTCACCCAGGTATCACTGGTTTCCACCAGTGCATTGCGGGTGTTGCCACTGGGGATATCCACAAACCGCAGTTCCAACCGGTTCTGACTGCGGTTCTGCCATTGATAGGACAGCAGGTTGTCCCGCGCCCATTGCACCCGGGGAATGTAGATGTCTTCGTTGTTGCCCAGGTCGAGCCACTGGGTCTTGCCACTGGCGAGTTCCAGTACTCCCAACTTGATTTTCACATTGGGCCGACCGGCGGCGGGGTAGCGCTGCTTGATCATTTCGATACGGTCCGCATAGATCTCGCTGCGGGTGACCTCGTCCACCGGGCTTTCATCCACCTGCAGATAGGCGATGCGCTGCTCGTCTGGCGACCACCAGTAGCCTGTCATGCGGTCCATTTCTTCCTGGGCCACGAATTCCGCCATGCCGTTTTTGATTGGCCCCTTGCCATCGACAGTAAGCTGGCGCTCCTTGCCGCTGTCCAGGTCCACCACAAAAATATTCTGGTCGCGGATAAAGGAAACAAAGTTTCCTTTCGGGGACACCCGCACATCGGTTTCAAACGCTTCGGTTTCCGTCAGGCGTTTGGACTGGCCATCCTCCAGCGCGTAATAGAACACATCGCCCGCCAGGGGAAACAGCAGGGACTTGCCATCTTTCGACCAGCTGTACTCCATGATACCGCTGCCGAAAATACGCTGGCGCTCGCGGCGGGCCTTCTCTTCATCGGAAAGCTGTTCCTCACCGCGGTGAAGCTTGTCGGAATCCACCAGCATGCGGGTTTCGCCGTCACTCAGGCGGTATTCCCACAGGTCATAGCGGTTGTAATCTTCCTCGCGTCCTTTGAGAAAAGTGACTCGACTGCCATCCGGGGAATACTGCAGCGCGCGAGGGCTGGTGCCGCTCAACGCCGGGTCGGAGAAGATTCGATCGATGGTGAGCTGCTCGGCAGAGCAAAATCCTGCAAAACCGGCAACGAAAAGAGACAGGGCAAAACGTTTCATAAAACTTTGACTACTGAACTACGTGTGCCCCGAAAATGACATAAATCCAGCGGAATTTGTAGCGCGCAACGCCATTTTACGCGGCCCCTCTACCGTCGGTGCAGTTATTCGAGCGGTATTCCCCGCCAGAGCAAGACGCCTCGGATTAATCTGGCTACCGGCGCACAGAATCCCTTGGGAACCCGCGCCACCCCCGGCAAACCGCGCAGTTTCGCTTACACTGCTTGAGACACACCGCAACCATCAAGTCACGCATGTGAGCATTCATCCACGTCGGGAGGCGACTACGCCGTACAGAGCAGTGACCGATCTCACACGCCTGCAAGTATTTACACGCCAAGAATGGTCGGTCATTATGTGGGGTGTTCAATAACGCAGCGCGAAGCGAGGGCAGGTCGCTATGACAAAGCACTACCTTAGAATCGATATCGTCTCCGATGTCGTCTGCCCCTGGTGCGTTATCGGCTTCAAACGCCTGCAGCAGGCGCTGGATCGTTTTGCCGGCCAGTTTGATCCCAATATCGTCTGGCACCCCTTCGAGCTGAACCCACAAATGCCGGAAGCCGGTGAAAACCTGCGCGAGCACATTACCGGCAAATACAACATCTCGGACCAGGAAAGCGCGGAGAATCGCGCGCGGCTTGAGGAAATCGGGCGGGAGCTGGGGTTCGCGTTCAACTTCTCGGATGATATGCGCATCTACAATACCAACCAGGCGCACCGGCTACTGCACTGGGCCGAGCCCACTGGCCAGCAGACGGACCTGCAGCTGCGCCTGTTCGAGGATTACTTTACCCACGGCAAAAACCTGAATCACGAGAGCGTGCTGCTGGAAGCGGTGGAAGCGGTTGGCCTTGACCGGGAAGCGGCGTCACAGGCACTGCACGATACCGCGATCACCCGGCAAACCCTGGCGCGGGAAGAGCAACTTATGTTGCAGGGCATCCGCGGGGTGCCCCTGTTTATGTTCAATCATGAGCACGCCATCAGCGGGGCCCAAGAGGTGAGTGTGTTTGAGGCTCAACTTCAGCAGCTGGCCACGTCAGCCTCCTGAAGCTGCCCGCACACCACCCAATTCACAAAAAATCCACAATCGGCGGACAGTATCCATGAATATTCGGCCCGGAAAGTGTTATCTCGTTTTTCTCGGTGCCCTGGCACTGGGTGGCTGCGACACCACGCAAGCCCCACAGCAGCCCGCCGACCAATTCCTGAAGAACATCGCGGCCTACTGTGGCCAGGCGTTCGCCGGCGAGATCACCGCGAACGAGCCGAAAACGGATGAGCCCGATGCTTTCGAGGGCAAGACCCTGGTGATGCACGTGCGCGGCTGTGACAAGCCCACCGAGGAAATTCGCATTCCGTTTCACGTGGGTGAGGACCACTCCCGCACCTGGATTCTGACCCGCACCGCCGACGGATTGCGCCTGAAGCACGACCACCGCCACGAAGATGGCAGTGAAGATGCGGTGACCATGTACGGCGGGGATACCGCAGAGCCGGGCACCGAAAACCGCCAGGCGTTTCCTGTGGATCAGGCGTCCATCGACACCTTCAAGCACGAGGGGCTGAATGCCTCGCTGAACAATACCTGGGCGATGGAAATTCACCCCCAGCAGTATTTCATCTACGAGCTGACCCGCCCCAACGGACGGGAATTCCGTGTGCGCTTTGATCTCACCAAGCCGGTGGCCACACCGCCGACCCCCTGGGGCTATTGAGCCTCAGCGGTCGGCCAGTAGCGCAACCACCATCACGGTCAGCGCCGGCGATCAGTCGACGTGCAACAGATAGTCCGCATGAAAGCGCAGGTGCTGCTCGATAAAAGTGGCAATGAAGTAGTAGCTGTGGTCGTAGCCCGCATGAAACTCCAGCTTCAGCGGGTAGCCCGCTGCGCGGGCAGCCGCCTGCAGGGCGTTGGGCTTCAACTGTTCTTCGAGAAACGCATCCTCCTCCCCCTGGGAAATCAACATCGGCAAGCGCTCGCTGGCGCGACTGAGTAATACCGTCGCGTCATACTCCTCCCACAGGGTTTTATCTTCCCCCAGATACGATGCCAACGCCTTTTCTCCCCACGGGCAAGCCATGGGGTTACAGATCGGGCTGAACGCAGAAACCGAGGTGTAGCGGCCGGGGTTTTTGAGGGCAATGGTCAGCGCACCATGCCCGCCCATGGAATGGCCGCTGATGGCACGGCGATCGCTCACCGGAAAATTTGCTTCCACCAGCGCCGGCAATTCCTCCACCAGGTAATCGTACATCTGGTAATGAGGTTTCCACGGTGCCTGGGTGGCATTCACATAAAACCCTGCACCCTGCCCCAGGTCATAACCTTCGTCATCGGCCACCTCCTCACCGCGGGGGCTGGTATCGGGAATCACCAGCACAATACCCAGCTCCGCGGCCATGCGCTGGGCGCCCGCCTTCTGGGAGAAGTTTTCGTCGGTACAGGTGAGGCCAGACAACCAGTAGAGCACCGGGAAACGCTGCTCCCCTTCCGCCTGTGATGGCAGGAATACGGAAAAGCGCATCTCGCAATCCAGCACATCGGAACGATGGCGGTACTGGCACTGACTTCCATCAAAACTCTGGGTTTTACTGACAAGCTCTAGCATCATCGACGCCCCTTACTGGTAGTGAATCACGCTGCGAATGCTTTTACCCTCGTGCATCAGGTCGAAGGCTTCATTGATGTTTTCCAGCGGCATGGTGTGCGTAATGAAGTCGTCCAGCTGGAATTCCCCGGCGAGATAGCGCTCCACATACTCCGGCAGCTGCGAGCGGCCCTTCACGCCGCCAAACGCGGTGCCGCGCCATACCCGCCCGGTGACCAGCTGAAACGGGCGCGTGGAGATTTCCTGGCCTGCGCCGGCCACACCAATAATCACCGATTCACCCCAGCCCTTGTGGCAACACTCCAGCGCCGAGCGCATGACGTTCACATTGCCGATGCATTCGAAGGAGTAATCCACACCGCCATCCGTCATTTCCACGATCACTTCCTGGATGGGCTTTGTGTAATTCTTCGGGTTGATACAGTCGGTGGCGCCCAGTTTTTTCGCCAGTTCAAATTTGCCTTCGTTGATATCGATGGCAATGATCCGCGCAGCCTTTGCCAGGCGTGCGCCGATAATGGTGGCAAGACCAATACCGCCGAGGCCAAACACCGCAACCGTCGCGCCTTCTTCCACCTTGGCGGTATTGGCCACGGCACCCATGCCGGTGGTGACACCACAGCCCAGCAGGCAAATTTCTTCCAGCGGCGCACTCTTGTTCACCTTGGCCACAGAGATTTCCGGCAGCACGGTGTACTCAGAAAAGGTGGAAGTCCCCATGTAGTGATAGATCGGCTCGCCATTGATGGAAAAACGCGTGGTGCCATCGGGCATCAGGCCCTGCCCCTGGGTGGCACGAATTTTCTGGCACAGGTTGGTTTTTCCGGAAGTGCAGAATTTGCACTCGCCGCACTCGGGGGTATACAGCGGGATCACATGATCCCCAACTGCCACACTGGTGACCCCCTCCCCCACAGACTCCACGACACCGCCGCCTTCATGGCCAAGAATGGCCGGGAACACGCCTTCTGGGTCGTCACCGGACAGGGTAAACGCGTCCGTATGACAGACCCCCGTCGCCATAAGTTTGATGCGCACTTCCCCCGCCTTTGGCGGCGCTACCTCGACCTCTTCAATCGACAGCGGCGCGCCCGCTTTCCAGGCAACCGCCGCCTTACATTTGATGGCCTCTGCAGACATATCCGATCCTCTTTTCTTTCTTGGCCGGCCAGTGCCGGACCTGTGCCACAGCTTAACAGATCACCGGTCACCGGCACCCCGGCGAAACGTGTCGTACGGGCAACTGGTGCGCCATTCTCGCCGAACAATACTGCGCCGAGGCCCGCAGGCTTCGTGAACAAGGTCACAGCACTTCTGACAAGTTGGCCCGCTCTTTGCTCTCTGTTTAACAGGAAGAATTAAAAATGATGAATAGGACGAGGCAGCAACACTATGACCGACCACCAATGGCTAATGACCTCCCAGGCGCTCAATACCCTGCGCAAGCTGCGCAAACGTATTCAGGCAGAGTTCGGCATTAACCTGCGTTTTTCCGATTTTGATTTTGAAGCGCAGCTGGCGGAATTGAAGCACCGCAGCAAGGATGCACAGACTCTTGGTCTGATCAGACAGCTGGAGGCGCTGAAAGGCAGCGCTTTCCTCACCGGCAACGAACCGCCCGAGCGCCTGTACCGGGGCCAGAAGGTCCTGCAGGAAAAGAGCAAGAAAGATATTTATGAAATGATTTATGGCGACGAGCTGGCGTTGCACGATGGTCGTGGCACGCCGGCACTGCCGCGCAAGATGTATCGCGGCCTGCCAGTGCTCGGTTAACCGGTACTAAGTTACCCGAGTGATCGGCTGGCCACGACCCGGACGCGCGCGTTACCTGCGGGCCAGTGCCAGCAGGGCATCCGCCTCCAGCTCATCCTCGATGCGGTCCAGTACTTCCTCGGCAATCTCCTCCAGCAGGCGCTCGGTGGCTTGACGGGTTGTATCTTCCACCACGCCGCCGTCTTTCGGTGCGCGGGTGGAGTAACGGGCGCGCAATTTAAAGTCGGCGATGTCCACCTCTCCTTCGCGTAACGCCGCGGCGCCCTGTACACGGTAGCGGAACTTACCGTAAGCGGTCATGGTGCCCTTTTCCAGATCGTAATCCCGGGTGCTACGGATATCGACGATTTGCTGACGAATGGCGATATCAAAGTTGGTGTGCAGCGTAAGCGGCGCCCGGTTGTCCACCAGGTGTACTCGCTCGTCTTCAAAGAAATCGCCAAACCGCCGCTGAACCTGCTGATCCAGATACAGGCTGAATTCGCGCGCGGCCTTCTCGCGAATTTCGCCGAGACCGCCACCGCCGGACAGGGCCAGTAGCAATTCCAGGTTGTTGCCGGTCAAGGGCGTGGGGGCCTCAATCTCAATCTCTACCGGCGCTACCGCCAGGCGGATAAGCGGGTCCTCACTGCCAACGCCCAGCCAGCTATCGTCACTGTTGGCATCCGCAACCAGTGGCATGCTCGCGAGCAGCGCGCACAGGGCGCTATAGGAAAGGCTGGAAAATACGGTCGTTCTGTAAAACATGGTCTTCGCTCCCTGGGATTTCAGGCTGACTAACCCGCAGCTAACTCTGCGTCTGCGGAATAACCATCTGTCGGCCAATTCCTTGCAACCTGCGGGCCAGAATACCGCCACCGACCCGAAATTTGTACCGGTTAAGGGCATCGGTTGCCGATTCAGGCCCAGTGGGGAACGCGCGGAGTTTTATTGGCCGAACCATAGGATCCCGGCAAACCCCGCCCTACCATATTGGAAGACTCAGCAATAAACAGAGGTAAACGACCATGTCAAAAGCCTGGGTGCTGGTAGCCAATCATACTCATGCCCGCGTATTTGAAGCGGAAAAACGTGCGGGTACTCTCAACGAAATAGAATCTCTTGTTTATCCGGAAGGGCGCATGAAAGCGCAAGAACTACTCAGTGACGCCCCCGGACGCGCGTTCGACAGCCAAGGGCAGGGCCGCCACGCCATGGCCGAGCCCACCAGTCTGCGCAAGCAGGGCGCTCAGAAATTCGCGCGCGATATTGCACACACCCTGGAGAAGGGCCGCCAGGAAGGGCGCTTTGACCGTCTCTATATTGTTGCCGAACCGTCGATGGCGGGCAGCCTGCGTCTTTCCATGAGCTCTCCCTGCCTCGCCACTATTGCCGGGGAGTCGCGCAAGAACCTGACCACCTGCGACACCGAGCAGATCCGCGCACAACTGCCGATGTGGCTATAGTCAGTTTCAGCCGGTCGCTTTGACCACAACGCCCCCACTGATCGCCGCCAGACCCATGGCGGCGATTGATTTGTGGACGACAGCCTGACACCATTCCGCGCAGATCATCTACAGGCACCAGGCCTGGGGATAAACCAGACAACCAAGGAAGCGGGCATGCTGAGACTGTTCCAGATCCAACGGGGCAAGATTAAAGAAACCTACGCCGGCAGTGACTACCAGAGCCAACCCCTGTCCGACGCGGCCTGGATCGACCTGCAGGATCCGGAGGAAAACGAACGCGACCTGCTGGAACAGCTGCTGCGCACCGAACTGCCGGAATCCGAAGATGTAGAAGAGCTGGAGTCATCCGCCCGCTACTTTGTGGATGCCGCCGGTATCCACGTGCATTCCCTGTACCTGACGCAAAGCGAAGGCCGCCACGACACCGCGACCGCCGCCTTCATCCTCCAGCCGCAACGCCTGATCACCGTGCGCGACACCGAGCTGGCCGACTTCCGCCTGCTGCGCATGCGCGCCCGCCGCAATCAGGTGGAAGCACACAATGCCCAAGAGCTGCTGATTCTGCTGTTCGAGCAGAAGGTGGAAAACCTGGCCGATGCACTGGAAGACAACTATCTGACCCTCGGTGAAGTCAGCCACCTGGTGCTGGAAGACGAAGACGCCGACCTGGAAGAAGCCATCGACCACCTGGCCAAGCTGGAGGACTCCAACGGCAAGATCCGCCTGTGCCTGATGGACACCCAGCGCTCCATCGCCTTCCTGCAACGCCACCTGAAAGACGACCCGGAGCTGCGCGAGAGCTGCTGGGGCATTCTGCGCGACATCGACACCCTGATGTCCCACACCACCTTCCTGTTCGAAAAAATCAACTTCCTGATGGACTCCACCCAGGGCTTTATCAGCATCGAACAGAACAAGATCATCAAGATCTTCTCCATTGCCGCCGTGGTCTTCCTGCCCCCAACCATGGTGGCCAGCATCTACGGCATGAACTTTGAACACATGCCGGAGCTGGAGTGGCTACTGGGCTACCCCTGGGCACTGGGGCTGATGTTGATGGCAGGGATGGCGCCCTACTTCTACTTCAAGCGCAAAGGCTGGCTGTAACCGACGCCCCCACAATCTCCCGCCACCTGCTAATCTTTAAGGGTTAAAACGCACTTCAGGGAAGCAGGGTAACCATGGCAGCGGCGGGCGGTAACGGGTCGGAAAAATCCACGGGTAAACCCTTTCACATGCGGCGCTGGCTCAGTGTCCAGCAGGCGGTGGATCACCTGAGTGCCCTCTCCGAAGACCCGCTCACCAGCGACGACCTCGCCCGCCTTGCTGAAGACCACACCCTGGACCTCTACTGGTATCGCCCCGGCCAGCAACTCGCCTACATCGATCGCCCCGGCAAACCCAAAACCGAGCTCAGCGAGCCCCTGCGCCTGTGCCCCGAGCAGAGCAGCGATTGGCGCGCCATTGTGGGTATATTGCGTCAGCGCCCCGCCCTGCCGGCGGAAGAAAACGACACGCCAACCCTGCAGGATGGCAACGGCAACCGCCTGCGCATCACTTTCGACTTCAGCCGCCGTCCCGAACCCTTCAGTGGCCTCTGGTATCCCAACTACGCGGAGCTGGTGGTGAAGCGCCAGGACCTGGAGCGCCTGGAAAACCACCTGTTTTCCTCGGATGACGAACCGGCCCTGGCACCTCATCTGCTGCTGGATGTCATCTGGCAACTGGAGCAGATCGCCATGGAAAACGGTGACAGCAACGAAGCCGGTGCGGAATCCCCTCACGACCTCGACTGGCTCACCCACCAGCTCAGCGACCGCACCAAGCTGGACCCGAATCTCCTTGGCAAGGTACTGAACGCCGCGGAGCGGCAGCACGCCCTGCAGCACTGATCTCGCAACCGCCCGCAACGCCGGCCGGTCCCGCTGCCGGCCTCACAACAGCCCTGAGCGGTCTTTCAAAGACAGCCCCGTGCGATTTTTTCGAAAAATAACGCCAGCTTTTTGCGCTATTCGCCCGCCGTAAAATTTTTATAATGCAGAGAATCTGAATTTACGGACGGAGTCGGTCGTGCAGGCCCGCAATAGCAACATCCAATACGGCTGGGTAGCCGTACTGTTCCACTGGCTGATGGCCCCCGCCATTATTGGCATGTTCGCGCTGGGCTGGTGGATGGTGGGGCTCTCGTATTACGACCCCTGGTATCGGCAGGGCCCGGACATCCACAAGTCGGTGGGCATACTGCTCGCCCTGTTGCTGGTTGCGCGCCTGTTATGGCGCTGGCTCAACACGACCCCGGCACCCGAGCCCGCACCGCGCTGGCAGCAACGCGCCGCCAGTGCCGCCCACGCTGTGCTCTATGGCCTGCTACTGGCAATTGCCATCTCCGGCTACCTGATCAGCACCGCCGATGGCCGCGCTATCGAGGTATTCAACTGGTTCAGCGTGCCCGCAACCCTGCAGGGGCTGGAAAACCAGGAAGATATTGCCGGCACCATCCACGAGTGGCTGGCGTGGACGCTGATGGGGCTGGTGCTGGTGCACAGCCTGGCGGCGTTCAAGCACCACTTCGTGAACAAGGACAATACGCTGCGCAAAATGCTCGGCCTGGCGCCGCGCCGCTAGCGATTTGCGGCGCACAATGATTCAAACAACAGCTATTTGAACAACAACCACTTGAACAACAACCAACAGGAAGCTCACCCATGAAGAAACTCGCAGTTCTGCTGTTTACCACGCTGATTGGCGCCACCGCACAGGCGGCTGAATACAAGATCGACACCAAGGGCGCCCATGCATTTGTCCAGTTCCGCATCAAGCACCTGGGTTACAGCTGGCTGTATGGCCGTTTCGACAAGTTCGACGGCAGCTTTGTATACGATGAAGCCAAGCCGGAAGCCTCTTCCATTCAGGTGACCGTGGACACCACCAGCCTGAACAGCAACCACGCGGAGCGCGACAAGCACCTGCGCGGCGAAGATTTCCTGAACGTAGCCAAATTCCCCACCGCCACCTTCAAGAGCACCAGCTTTGAACCCAACGGCGACGGCAAGGCGCTGCTGAAAGGCGACCTGACCCTGCACGGTGTAACCAAGCCGATCACCATCGACGTTGAAGAGATCGGCGGCGGCAAGGACCCCTGGGGCGGCTACCGTCAGGGCTTCACCGGCAAGACCGAATTCAAACTGAAAGACTTCGGCATCGACTACGACCTGGGCCCAGCGTCCCAGACCGTGGAAATGATCCTGGACGTGGAAGGCATCCGCCAGTAAGCATTTGATTGCCGTCTCGCAGGATGGACTCACAGGATGAAAAAAAACCGGCCTTAGCGCCGGTTTTTTTGTTTCTGGAGCTAACCGAGTAAAGAATTTCGGGCGAAAGAGGAACGGAAGCCCGAAAAATGAACCACTAGAATTCGGCCTGCTCTTTTTTCAACTGTATTCTGTGTTTGTATTCATCCAGAGTATCGAGGCCGGTTAGCATGCCGACGCTCTCCAACAACTGTTGTGCCGGCAGACGGCCGGCGATACCACAGCCGATACTTAACGTCTCGCCCCGCATATTCTGTAACAGCAGGTCGAAGTACTCCGTTGTTTTACCCCGGCTACTGCCGGAACCACTCCTGCGTAAACACAGCCCGCGTAATTCCTTGCGTGGCCAGATGGTTTGCGTCTTTTGCCTGTCGCGCCGATAGACCCTGTGCACGACGCGATCCCGGCCTATAAGGGTCTCGTATCCGGTAACCAGGAGATTCACACCGATTACCGCGAACAATATCCCGAATGCCGTGAAGACGATTGGAAACAGTATCGGCGCCTGAGTAAAGCCGATACCAATGCCAATGCAGCCAAACAGTAATCCGAATAGTGTGAGCGGCCAGGCGAATGGCTGTTTGCCCCGGGCCTGCCTGATGGAGATACCATTAGCGTTTTGCTCAACATCGAGCAGCGCTTCCAGTTGTTCGGTAAAATTGGTTTCGGGCATTGCGACAGGCACACCGGCGTGGGCGGCAGCCGGTGCCGGCGCTCCCGTTTTGAAAACTGGGATTTCGTAGTTTCTACTAAAGTCCACCCTAGGAACCGCCCCTTTTACCTCCAGATTCCACCAATAGCCGTCACCATCGCGGACTCGGGAAGGCGGCAGCGCTTCAGGCACTTCGAAAGCAAAATATATTCGGGATCCACGCGGGCTGCGCCTCAGGGTCCCGGTGCTGCCCAGCTCCCACAGACTGGTGTTGGAAACGCGAGTCTTGTTGCCGGACCTTCTGGTTTCCGTTTTCATCTGCTGCAAGGTTACGCGGAAAGTCGACCTTGTATCGAGTGTGCGGGAAAACTGTAGATACCCGCTCACCAAGCCCCCGATCTCTCCCGGAAAAGGGCTGAGCACTACAGGCACCCTGCCAAATCGGTGATGCTCAACGGTCTTTTTGATCGCGCGGTACAGGACATAGAAACCGAAACCACCGAATAGGAGCAACAGCAGGCCTACATATTTGCCCCTGGCCAGATGATCCACGCCAACATACGAAATCGGTAAACTGATCGTGTTTACTGCCAGGGCAATAAACCAGGCACCGCCCACCATCAGGCGATTATTGGAATAGATGCCTTCCTGCGACCATTCCTGCCGAGAAAGCCAGGGCGTCTTGTTCTCAACCTCGGGATCCGGTGCCACCTCCTTACGCCAGGTCAAATAGATAATACCGGCACCGATAATCATGAATACCGAACACAGCATGGTGGGAAAAAGCACCATCATCCAGCGCAGTTCCCGATCCAGAACCGACTCGGCTGGCCGGTGCGGGTTTACCCAGCCGGTGACCGGTCGCTCCTGCCGTTTTGCCCCGGCGAGACGCTGGTACATGTTCTGCTGGTAGCTACCGATATTGTCCGACCCCCTATGAACACTGACACGGTTACCTCGGTAAATGCGGCCGTTATAGTGGTATTGGTAGTCGGCTCTGGCCTTATAGGTGGTGTCGCCATCGCTATCGCGGTGCGTCTTCAACTCGGCCGAAAGGATGTCCGCCTTCATTGGTAGCCAATCGCGCATATCAAGGCGGTCGATCAGCGTTATACCGACAAGACCGAAAAAGAAACCAAATCCCATCAAAAAAAAGAAACCACCGAAAAGGCTGCCCCCAACCCGGGATACTTGCGCGTTGGCCATCCCACACCTCCTTGTTATCTTGGTAAGCCCGCCAGAAAAATGGCGCGAATTCCAGCTTACCACAGATATCGGGATCCATTCCTGACGGGCCAAAGCCCACCGCACGCACGACGGCGCAGGCTCAATGGGTGTTAAGCCGGTAATGCTAACGGCGGCGGCAAGGACCCCTGGGGCGGCTACCGTCAGGGCTTCACCGGCAAGACCGAATTCAAACTGAAAGACTTCGGTATCGACTACGACCTGGGCCCGGCGTCCCAGACCGTGGAAATGATCCTGGACGTGGAAGGCATCCGCCAGTAAGCATTTGATTGCCGTCTCACAGGATAAAAAAACCCGGCCTCAGAGCCGGGTTCTTTTTTTCAGGCAAGAAAGTGGTGGATGCGCTGCGCTTATCCACCCTACAGGTATGGAGAGTTCTCTATGTAGGGTGGATAAGCGCAGCGCATCCACCGATTTGCCACTATGCGTTTGCAGTACGCCTTACCGGCTCCCGCGCCAGAAAGTGGCCAACGGCAAAAACCACAAGCCCCATCAGAATACCCGGCATGCCCTCGTAGATATGCGCATGCCAGCCCAGCCAGCGCCAGATCAACGCAGTGGCAAGGCCCAGCACACTCATCGCAACCGCGAGCCTCTGGGACGGTTTACCGCCTGCGGCAAGCACCATCAACAGCGGCGCGAAGGCGGAAGCCAGGGCGGACCAGCTCATCACTACCAGGCTGAAGACACTCTGCTTGTTGAGCAGCGCCCAGGCCACCGCTGCCGCGGTAATACCCAGTGTGGCAACTTTCAACAGGCGGGTGTTCTCGGTGCGCTGGGGCAGGATGTCGTGGGTGAGTGCGGCCGAGCAGCTCAGTATTAACGAATCGGCGGTGGACATGGTGGCCGCGAAAATGCCCGCGAGAATCAGCCCCACAAAGACCGGCGAAAGTAGTTCCATCGCCATCATCGGCAACGCCAGCTCCGCATCAAACGTGCCCGGGTCGCTGAGCAGGATGCGCGACAGCATGCCCACGGCGGTGGCCATGAAATAGAAAATGGTGAACCACAGGTAGTACCAGCAGCGCGCCTGTACCATGCGCCCCACATCATCCAGCGCCATAAAGCGCACCATCACATGAGGCTGGCCGACAACGGAAATACCCGCGAACAGCCAGCTGAGCGCAAACAGCACACCACCGGCCAGCCCCGGCAACAGCAAATCCTGCGGATACCAGTTGAGGAAGCCTTCCACCTGCCCCATCTGCTGCCACGCGGCGCTCAGGCCGCCTACAGACTGGGTCGCCACGAACAGCAGCAGCCCCATGGCGACCACCATCACCAGCGACTGGGCGGCGTCTGTCCAGATGGACGCGCGAATACCGCCCGCCAGGCAATAGGCCGCGACGATCACACCACCGATGACCGCGCCACTCCAGATCGGCAGGTCCAGCACCACGTACAGGGCCTTGCTGCCGGCCACCAGCTGGGCGCTGGCATAGGCGAGTAGAAAGAGCAGGGAGAGAATACCAGCCAGCTTCTGCCAGCCACCGAAACGGGTGCCCTGCCAGCAGGCGAGCACCCCGGCGTAACTGGATTCACCACTGCGTTTGGCGGCCTCGCGCAGGTTTTTGTGCATCCACAGGGAGCCGAGAAAGTCCCCGAGAATCCAGCCCAGCATCAGCCAGATGGAGGCCAGGCCGGTGGCGTAGGTGTAGCCGATCACACCGATAAACATGTAGCCACTATTGTTGGTGGCCACCGCTGAAAGCCCCACCAGCATGGGAGAAACATCCTGGCTCGCCAGATAGTAATCCTGCTTGGTACCGCGGCTCTTGCGGTAGGAGCTGATACCTACGGCAGCAAACAGGCAAAGAAACAGCAAAAAGCTAATCAGCACGGTCGGGCCCCTCGGATTGGTTGGTCACGGGTTATTGTTTGTTTTTTGTTCTTTTGGAATGGATACAGCCGTTCATTTTTTTATTCTGATGGCCGGCGACCAGCGCCGGCACAATCACTGCGTATCGTCGGCCCGAGGGGCATTCTCCGGCTGAATGCCCATCAGGGTGGCGAACTCCTCGGATTCGTAGAGTCCATTGAACGCGGAGTCTTCCAGTGCCTCGTCGCGATACGCCATGGAAATATCCAGTGCTTTTCGCAAATAGCCGATGGCCTCTTCCCACTGCTCCAAATACGCATAGGCACAGGCCAACTGGTAGTAGGCGTTACCGTTCTGGCTGTCGATCTGCAGCGCCTGCAGACACAGGTTGATGGCCCACTGGGGTTCGTCCAGTTCCAGTACCGCATCCGCCTTGTAGGTCAGCGCTTCGCCGTCGTCCTTGCGCAAATTCAGAATCTGGTCGTAGACGGCGATCTTGCCGGTGGGAGTCTGTTCCCTGCCGGCGCGCAACCACAGGGAGTGAATTTCCTGGGTCAGCTCGATCTCATCCCGGTTGTGTTCGATATGCTGGGTCTTTTCCGACAGCTGCTCCTCAATGCTGCGCAGGCGCTCCTCGTACTGTTCCACCAGGCTGGAAATTTCCTGGTTGGCGAGGGTGTGCACCTTTTCTTTCACATCACGAATGGATGTCCAGCCCATAATCACCAGCAAGGAACTGAAGCCGGCAATCAGGTAGAAGAAGTAGGTAATGGTATCGGTGGCGTAGGTAATCGCCTTGTCGGCGGCACTTAACTGCCGGTCCACGATGTTCTCGGTGAGCGATACCTTCTGCGCCGCCATGTCCACGCGCAGCTGTTTCAATTCATCCAGCACATAGCGTTCGATGAACGGCGAATACAGCGGCTTGTCGATTTTGTCGGCGGCCTCGGCGACCTTGTCCAGCTCGGCGATTTTCTGCTGGTTTTCAGCCTTTTCCTCCTCGCTGATGACCGGCGGCGGCACATCCGCGCTTTCCTGCGCCAGCACCACGTTGCCTGGGAAAAACCCACTGGCCACAACCAACACTGCCGCCAGCAAAGCTGGCGGCAGTCGCGAAGAAAGGCGCAACATCAGGCCGCGCATATGGCGTCGCCATGTTCGTGCACTTCTACCAATGCTGCGTGCAGGCTTTTTACCGCGCTTTCGTAATCGCTTTCGTCGATCACAAACTGCATGTCTACCTGACGCATAGACTGGTGCACCGCGAGAATACTGATGCCGGAGTTGGCCAGCGCGCTCACCGCGCGGGACAGCATGCCCGAGATTTTCATATCGCTACCAATAGCGGAAACAACCGCCACCTTGCGCACCTGAATGTCGCAGTCCGGGAACAACTCGCCAATCGCCTTTTTAATACGCTTGACGGTTTTCAGGTTATTGCTCAAGTAGTGCGTAATGGTATTGGCGTTTGTATCTTTGGTTACCACGCTGCCCTTGAAGCGCGCGATAATCTCATTGATCGCCCGGTCGTAGCTGGTCATGCTGCCCATCATATCCTGATCGAAACATTCAACAGCATAGATGTTTTTACGCCCCGCGATGATTTCCACCTGTGGCGTGTCGCTTACATAGTCGCCTGTAACCAGAGTACCGCGATGCTCGGGCTCAAAGGTATTCATCACGCGCAGGGGTATTTCCTGCTGGCGCAATCCTTTGGCAGCGCGCGGGTGAATCGCTTCCATCCCCAGATTGGCAAGCTGGTCCGCCACGTCGTAGTTGGTGCGACCGATGGGCACCGCGTGCTCCTCGCCCACCAGACGGGGGTCGGCGCTGCTCAGGTGGTATTCCTTGTGGATGATGGCTTCGCTGGCACCGGTCATCACGGCGATACGGCTAAAGGTCATTTCGCTGTAGCCGCGCGCAAAGGTTTTCATCAGGCCTTCGGCGGTGTGCGCATAGCCGGTGGCGATGGGCAGTTCGTTGTCGAAATCCACATCCGCAAAAGCGCGTTCGATGCGCTCATCCAGGGTGCGGTGTTCGCCATCGCGCCAGCCGGTCAGGTCCACAAAACGGGCGTTGATCCCCTCCTGCTTCAGCAGCTGCGCCATATTCCAGGCACTGTGCGCTTCACCCAGGCTGGCGAGCATTTCACTCACCACGTCCAGGTGTCCTTCCAGGGCAAAGTGGCCGTGCTGACACACCCGCTCCAGGTCCGCCAGGCAGTTGGCCGCATCGTCCAGGCGCTCGCCAATAAAGCCGTTGGCCTTGGCCAGGGTGATTTCGTCGCTGAACAGCTTTCCGTTGATTTCTTCCATGCTGGCGCGCAGGCCCGCTACAGCGTCGGACCATTCACGCTCATCGTCCGCGCCGGCGAACAGGGCAAACACCCCGGGGCGGCCGGATTTTTTATGCTCCAGCAGCATGTCGGTAATGCCGCCGTAGGCAGAAACCACGAAAACACGCCGATACAGCCCTTCTGTTTTCGCCTTGCCGTTTTTCAGAATGATGTTGTCGCGTACTGCACGGTAGTCGCTCATGGACGTACCGCCGATTTTTTCAACCGTATGTGCTTTCATGGGATCCTTGCGTTGACCGTTTTTGAGTTCAAGATTAGGAGTGCGGCTACTTTTCTTGCCCGGTTCACTGCTGTCCGAGGTCAAATAGTCCCGCGTGGTGCTCCAAAACTCCGCTGCTTTGTTGTGCATAGGGATGATGTGATCGGCCGAATTATTTTTCGTCCTTCACCTCTTCCGCTTCCAGCTCATACGCACCTTCCGCATTGTGCACTTCCTTGCCATGCAGGGGCGGGTTGAACACACAAGCCATCTTCATTTCGGTCTTTGCTTTCAGCACATGCTTATCGTGCTTATCCAGGATATAAATGGTGCCCGGCGTGATCTCATGCACTACGCCATCGGCTTCCGCCATGACCGAACCTTCACCGGAAATGCAGTACACCGATTCCAGGTGGTTCTGGTAATGCAGGTTCAGGTTCGCCCCCTCATAAATGGTCGTGATATGGAACGAGAAGCCCATATTGTCATTTTTCAGCAGCAGGCGGGTGCTTTCCCAGCCTTCTGACACGATACGACGGTTGGATTGTTCTGCTTCTTGCAGCTTTCTTACGATCATTACTTACTCTACTTGCAATCTTGAATTCAGGTCTTGAAATGGGCGGCCCGCTGCCTCACGCAGGAACAGCGGCCGCCGGTCGGTGTGGCGCGTATCAGGCAGCGCCGGCCAGCGGTGCCGGCTGCTCGGCATCTTCTGCGAAGAAGTCGTGCTCTTCCGGCACATCTTCACCTTTCAGCACTTTGGCAACCGCGGCTTCCACAATATCCAGTGCCTTGGTCAGGTTTTCATCGCTGATGGTCAGCGGGCACAGGGTTTTCACCACATGGTCGTCGGCGCCACTGGTTTCAATCACCAGGCCATTGCGGAAGGCTTCGGTGGTGATCTTGTCGGCCAGCTCGCCGCTCACGCAGTTGAGGCCGCGGAACATGCCGCGACCGCGGGTGGTCATGTTGCCGTCGCCATACTGGTCAACGATCTTCTGCAGGCGCTGCTCGATGTAGTCGCCCTTGCGCTTCACTTCCTTGGCAAACTTGTCATCGCTCCAGAAGTGATCGATGGCCGCCTTGGCGGTAACAAACGCGAGGTTGTTGCCGCGGAAGGTGCCGTTGTGCTCGCCCGGCTTCCACTGGTCCAGCTCCGGCTTCATCAGTACTACCGCAAACGGCAGGCCGTAACCACTCAGGGACTTGGACAGGGTAACGATGTCCGGATCGATGCCGGCTTCTTCAAAACTGAAGTAGCTGCCGGTACGGCCACAGCCCGCCTGGATGTCGTCGACAATCAGCAGTACGTCGTGCTTTTTGCACACGTCCTGCAGGTTGCGCAGCCACTCAACGCTGGCCGCATTGATACCGCCCTCGCCCTGTACGGTTTCCACCAGTACGGCCGCCGGGTGGTCCACACCGCTGGAGGAATCGCTCAGCACCTTGTCGAGGTACGCGGTGGTGTCCATGTCGTCACCCAGGTAACCGTCGTACGGCATGCGTGCCACACCGCTCATGCTCACGCCAGAGGCACCGCGATGGTGGGAGTTACCAGTGGCAGACAGCGCGCCCAGGCTGCAGCCGTGGAAGCCGTTGGTGAAGGAAATAATGTTTTCGCGGCCTTTGTACTTGCGCGCGATCTTCAGTGCAGCTTCCACCGCATTGGTGCCGGTGGGGCCGGTGAACTGCATGATGTAGGTCATGTCACGGGGCTTCAGGATGTGCTCGTAGAACGACTCCAGAAACTCACGCTTGGCCTTGGTGTGCAGGTCCAGGCCGTGGGTAATACCGTCCTGCTCGATGTATTCCAGCAGCGCTTTTTTGAAGATCGGGTTGTTGTGCCCGTAGTTCAGGGTGCCGGCACCGGCGAGGAAGTCCAGGTACTGGTTGCCTTCCTCGTCGTACAGGTACTCGCCCTGCGCCTTATTAAAAACCCGCGGGAAAGCGCGGGCGTAGCTCATTACTTCAGATTCGATTTCGTCAAATACTTTCATTTTGGCAACCCTTTTCTAATGGTTGAGTAAAAACATAAATGGAAACAGGTAAACGGAATGTGGAGGCATAGCGGCAACCGCTCAGAGGGCCGTCTCCTCACGCGCGACCGGCGCAAACGGCCCGATGCGCAACAGCATCTCGCTGTCGTGCTGGCCATTGAAGTGCCGCTCGCGGTCGAACATCACCGAGTCGGAACACGCCGCACCGAGCTTGCGCGCCAGGCTGCGGAACAGTGCCCAGGAGGCATCGTTGTCCGGCGTAATCGTGGTTTCGAGGTGGCTGACCGCCCGGCAGGCGGGGCGGGAGAGAATCTCTCGCAGCATGCGGCCGGCAAGGCCCATACCGCGCCCGTTTTCCGCCACCGCGACCTGCCAGATAAACAGGGTGTCGGGGCGATCGGGAATGAGGTAACCGGAAATAAATCCCAGTAGCTCGCCATCGCGCTCCGCGGCCACACTGGTGGCGGCGAAATGGCTGGCCTGCAACAGGTTGCAGTAAAGAGAGTTGGTATCCAGAGGGGGGCAGTTGCCAATCAGCTGGTGCACCCGCGCACCGTCTTCACTGACCGGACGGCGCAGCTGGACTTGCTCACCCTGCTCGGTGGCCTCCTTGTGCTGCGCCCCCTGCACCTTGTCGTCTATAGCGTCGTCTTCTTTTTGCTCGCTCGTAGCGCTCAAACCAATACCTTTAGTCATCAAATTGTTAGAACACGATCAAACTTCTGCCACAAAGCCGAGTTTGCCTGTGGCGCCCTCTTTTTCGTATAAAGTTTGACCTTTGCAGCAAAAAAATATTTACTGCTCTAAATATTTAAATCCATAGTACTCTAAACATTCTTGAGGGCGCAAGACCAAGCCTTATGCAATTTGATCAGAACGCGGCCAATTTCGACGCCAGCGAAGAAACCCAGAATGGTGCGCAGGCCGCGCCAGTAAAGGGCTCACGCACCATCAGGGGGCGCCAAAAACCCCCTGCAGGAACGCCGGAAAAGGTTGCGCGAAACTCAACGCAAAAACCGACTAAAGATTCAAAAACCGGTTTTCGCGGGGCGCCTGAAGACAGGACAGAAGACGAAACAGAACACACAGCAATTGACAAAAACGGAACAGAACCCAAAATCGGCCGCGGGCAAATAAGCCGTCGCGCCTGTCACCCCGATTTCGAGAGCCTGCTGCTGATGGACAAAATTGAAGAAGTATTGATTACCCTGCGCCGCCTGATCCGCGCCACCGACCTGCATTCCAAGCAGCTGGTCAAAACCGCCGGCCTCACCGCGCCGCAACTATTGCTGCTGCAGGCCATCCGCGAGCAGGGCCAGGTCACCATCGGCGCCCTGGCCAAGGAAATCAGCCTCAGCCAGGCCACGGTCACCACCATCCTCGACCGGCTGGAGAAGCGTGGCCTGGTGTACCGGGAGCGCTCCCTGGAAGACAAGCGCAAGGTGCACGCCTACCTCACCGATAAAGGGGCCGACATCATCCGCGATGCCCCCACGCCTCTGCAGGAGCACTTCGTCAAACAATTCCGCGATCTGCGGGAGTGGGAGCAATCCATGATCATCTCCTCCCTGCAGCGAGTGGCCCTGATGATGGACGCCGAGCACATCGACGCCTCCCCGGTGCTGGATGTGGGCGAGCTGGACCGCAAAGACAGCCGCAACCTCCCCACAAACGACGACAATAAAGACCCGGACCGGTAGACCAGAGGGCCGACACCCGCCCGCCGACGGCACTCTCTACCTGGTACGCTGGTGCAAGATTTTGCGCATTTAGCAACAAGTCGCATCCAATCGTTGCATTCGTTCCACAGTCCGGTATAACTACGGCAACAACACTAAAGTGGACGCTCGCCCATGACGGCAACGGCCACAGACTCAAGACAGCGGCGAACGCTCTGCTGCGGCAAACCAAAAAGAGAGGTGGACCACCCTGCTACGGCAGGCGCGCGGTGTACCACCCAAGGCCGCAGAAACGCTCCGGCAATAACAATCGGCCCGCGCCAATCTGCTGCTAACAGCGGATATCAGCGCGTCAGCTGTGCACATGGCTGTGCCCGGCGAGAACCACTCCGGCCGCCCTGTTCTTGATCATTTCTGTACACCAGTCCGCTGGCAGTTCTAACGCGAGATCGTTGGCGACGAGGTACAGCTTGTTTTAGGGAAGGGACCAGTCATGGCCAGCTTGCAACATCCGGATCAGGATCAACCCGTCTACCTGATGGCCCACCACACCATTGGCCGCCGCCAGGGGGTTGCCGATACGCGCATCACTCTGCCTGAAATCTCCGGCATTCACGCAGCCGTCCAGTGGACCGGCAGCCACTGGATCATTCGCGACCTCAGCCGCAACGGTACCTGGGTCAACGGGCAGCAGCTCATCCCCGCCAAGAACCAGCCGCTCAATATCGGCGACGTGCTTACCTTCGGTCGCGCCACCAACCCGGCCTGGAAGGTGGAAAACCTCGACCCGCCGGAAAACCTGCTGATCGACATCCACACCGGTGAAGGTATGCCGTTGGAGTCCTACCACCTGCTGCCCGACGAGCACGACCCCATTGCCAGCCTGCATTTCAACCCGGTGAACGGGGTGTGGGTCTACGAACTGATTGAGGGGCCAGAGCACGGCGAAAGCGCCAGGGTCGTCCATCACAACAGCCGCATCGACTGTGCCCACAGCAGCTGGACACTGTTCCTCGCCGCTAGCCAGAGCACCACCACCGAGCTCTCGTTCAAGAACCTGTGTGTCTCCGACTTCCGCCTGCGCTTTACCGTGAGCCATCACGAAGAGCATGTGCAACTACAGCTGGCCAAAGACGACATGCGCCTCGACCTGGCAGCGCGCACCCATAACTACCTGCTGCTGTACTTGGCGCGTGCGCGCATCCGCGACATTCAGCGCAATGTAGACGCGCCCGATCAGGGCTGGGTGGCCATTGATCTCGCCACCCGCGAGCTGGGTATCACGGTCAACCACCTGAACACCCAGATATTCCGCGCGCGCAAACAGATTGCCGACAGCCTGCCCGATGCCATCGATACCTCGCGGCTGGTAGAGCGGCGCGCGTATGAAATGCGCCTGGGTGGCTACATGCTGGATATTTTCAAGGGATCACAGAAAGAAGAGCTCGAAGCCAGCACCGGTGAGTACGCCTTAGCACCCGAGCCCGCCTGAGCCCAAATGTTCAGGCCATAGCCGAACACACTAGAGCCGAACACACTCGCGCACGGACTTCGCGATACACGACCGGGCCCGCACCAGCAGGCCTCCTAATCCACGGACGGCGGTTTACCCGTAGATTTATTACCGCAGTCAGTAACATGCAACCAGAGCAGCTTCCTTTCTACATCGGCCACTACCACGCCACCGCCCGGCTCGGCTCCGGCGGCATGGGTGTGGTTTACCTGGCCACCGACGAGCGCCTGAACCGCAAGGTGGCCATCAAGAAGCTGCTGCGCAATCCCAACAGTAGCAACGCCAGCGAGCGTATCCGCCGCGAAGCACTGCTGCTCGCCCAGCTCAATCACAGCAATATCGTGCAACTCTACGATGTGGTGGAAGACCCGAGCGGTATCGCCCTGGTGATGGAGTATGTGGACGGCTGCAGCCTCGACCGCTGGCAGCGGGAACGCGACCTGGACCTGTCGCAAAAACTGCAACTGCTCAAGCAGGTATGTGCCGGCCTCGCCCGCGCCCACAGCGCCGGCATCATCCACCGGGACCTGAAAGCAGAAAATATCCTGGTGGACAGCGACGGCACCATCAAAATCACCGATTTTGGCATTGCCAAAAACTGGCACGAAGACAGTGGCCTCACCCGCGAGCAGCATGTGGCCGGCAGCTGGGGCGCCATGTCGCCGGAGCAAGCCCAGGGCAAACCCCTGGACAACCGCAGCGACCTGTTTGCCCTCGGCGTTGTGGCCTATCGCCTGCTGTGCGGGCAGAGCCCCTTCGGCGACAACAGCAGCCCCTATGTGACGGTTGATCGCATTGTTAAAAGCCCGCACCCACCGGCCAGCAAGCTGGCCCCGGAACTGCCCCAGGCCGCCAGCGATCTGCTCGACCGCCTGCTGGCGAAGCAGCCGCAACAGCGCCCACTGAACGCCACCGAAGTGGCTGCCGAGCTGGAATCCCTGTTGCAACAGCTGCGCGGTAGCGACACCCGATTTAGTCGCTCCCACAGTCGCACCCAGAGTCGCACCCACAGCCTCACCGCCACAGTAACCGCCGAGGACTACTTCCGCCGGTCCCACCGCCGCCCCCTGGCCCGCAGGGCCCTGGGCGCACTCGCGGTCTGCGCTGTCGGTATTGCGGCGATCGCCGGCGTCTCCCTATATTCAGCGCCCGCCGAGTCCCAGAAAGGCCGCTACATTGCGGTTCTGGAACCGGATGTACGCGGGCAGGCCATGTCCCATGACCAGCGCCTGCTGGCGGGCAATGTGCAAAATGCGCTCAAACAGGGGCTGTCTGCCCGTCGCGGGCTGCACCTCATTTCCTATTCCGAGTCGCGCAAACTGGCCGGGCAACCCCTCGCCAACCAGGCCAAATCCCTCAACGCGGATTTGCTGCTGCTCCCGGATATGGACTGCCAGGGGCGCAGCTGCGAACTGTCACTGGAACTACTCGACAGCACCACCCTGTCGGTCATCGGCAGCCAGAGCACCCGCCTGGTAATGGACGAAGGGCTGGAAAGCCGCGCGCGCACCCTGCACCAGCTGGATGCCCTGCTGACGGACTACCCGGCACAGGCCCTCAGCAGCTCCGCGCAGATCGACGACGAGGATTACCTCACCTACCTGGAAATCTACCAGCGCCGCGACGATTACCTGCACCTGGGGTCGCTGCTGGACCGGCTCGACGCACTGCAGCAGCGGGCGCCGGGGTTCGCTCCGCTGTACGAACTGTACGCAGAAATGGTCATAGACCACGACTTCAACACCCGCGCTGCAGAGGCCGATGAACGCCTAGCAGCGCTGCTGCAACGAGCCCCCGAGCGGCTGAACGAAGCCCCGGAAATCCTGATCAGCGAATTGAGCCTCGCGATCATGCTCGGCGACATCGGCCGGGCAGAAAGCCTACTGGAAAAGCTCAAGCTGACCCTGCCGGACAAAGCCACCTACCACCAGTTCAGCGCCGTCTATCACCAGGCACAGGGCGACTACCGCCGCGCCCTGCACAGCATCGACCAGGCTCTCGCCCTGCGTACCAGCTACGCCTACCTGGGCCAGAAGGCCCTGAACCTCACCCTCGACGGCGACATGCCCGCCGCCAACGAGGTACTCCGGCAGGCCATTGCCCTCAACCCGGAATCCATCGAGGCCATCTCGCTGCTGGCCGCCAACATGCTCGACGGAGGCCAGCCCACCGAAACCATCCGCCTGCTGATGGAGGTTGGTCTCGACCGCATCGGGCCTATGGACACCTACAACCTGTGCCTCGCCTACTACATCGAGAAGCAGTACGCGCAGTCGCAAACCTGCTTCCAGCGGGTCTCCGAGCTGGCCCCCAAAGACGCCTCCCCGCTGCTGTACCGCGCCGAAATCGCCCGCGAACAACAGCAGCCCGAGCGCGCCCAGGCACTGGCCCGGCAGGCGCTGGCGCTCACCCAGCAACGCAACGACTGGGAAGGCCTGCTGATGCAGGCCCGCGCCTACGCCGAGCTCGGCAACGGCGAGCAGGCGGTAGAAAACCTGCTCAAGATTCGCCGCGATGCCCCGGACGACCTCTACACCAATTACGCCCGCGCCCAGGTGTACATCACCACCGGCGACCTGCTCTCCGCCAAGGCGCACATTCGCAAAACCCTGCAGCAGGGCATCTCGCCCATCTGGTATTGCACCGCACGGTTTGTCAAAATCTGCAACATTCCCGCGTTCAACGACCTCCGGCAGCAATATCCCGGGTTGTGCCGCAGCGGGGAGCACAACAACACAGCGGGTGATTCCCAGATCGCCCGCGGCGACGAGACCAGCGCGAATCTGTAACGGCACCCGGCCCGCACCGATGCCCCGCGGCTCGTCAACGCCCAGGCCAGGGGTATCGGCCGGGCGCACAATCAGGCTCTAACAAGAAGAAAACGCGCAGATGGACATTGCAGACCCCGAGGTTACGCAGCACAAGGCCGCCCCCAACACCCGTATCGGCAGCGACCGCTACCGCATCCGGAGCACCCTGGGCGCCGGCGGCATGGGTGTGGTCTACCTGGCCGACGACCTCAAACTGCACCGCCAGGTGGCGATCAAAAAGCTGAAAGACGACGCCGCCAGCCAGAACGCCCGCGACCGTATCCAGCAGGAAGCCCGTTTATTAGCCCAGCTCAACCACCCCAATATTGTCGCCCTGCACGATGTGCTGGAAGACAACGGCAGTGTTGCGCTGGTGATGGAATATATCGAGGGCACCACCCTGCGCGCCTGGATGCGCGAGCGCAGCCCCAGCCTGCAACAGAAACTCAGCCTGCTGATGCAGATCTGCCTGGGCCTGAGCGAAGCCCACAGCCTCGGCATCATTCACCGCGACCTAAAGTCCGACAATATTCTGATTGCGGAAAACGCCAAGGGCGAGCCGGTGGCCAAGATCACCGACTTCGGTATCGCCAAATCCCAGCAGCTGGATGAGAAAACCTTAACGGCAGAAAACCAGCTCGCCGGCACCATCACCGCCATGTCGCCGGAGCAGATCCTCGGCAAAACTCTGGATGCCCGCAGCGACCTGTTCAGCCTCGGCACTATTGCGTTTGAGCTGCTCACCGGCAGCCGCCCCTTCGGCAAAAACGACATCGGCGCTCTGGCCATGGCCAACCGCGTCACCAACGACCCGCACACCCCGCCGGCACAAGCGTGGGCGGATATCCCCGAGCCGCTGGCGATTTTGCTGGATAAACTGCTCGCCAAAGACCCGGCCCAACGCCCCGAGAGCGCGCAGATCGTGTATCAGGGTTTTGCCCTGCTGCACAAACAGGGACTGGAGACCGGCAGCGAAGACTACACCGCCACCCTCACCGACCTGTTTACCCAGCAGAAAGTCAAAAGCCGCCGCCGCTGGCAGCGGGCACTGGCCGGCGTGGCCGCTGCCTTTGTGCTGGGAGTGGGAAGCTACTGGGGCTGGAAGGAAATCACCCGGCTGGAGCCGCAGTATATTGCGGTGATGCCGGTGGAGATTAATGGCGAAATCCGTGGCGAGGAGAATGCCAAGGCGCTGACCCGGACTATGGTGCGGCAGGCGTTGATGAATTCGGTTTCGCAGTTGAAGGCGAGTGCGCTGGTGAGTTTTACCCCAGAAGAGGGGCAGGATTTCGACGACCAGCTGCAGGCCCTGCGGAACAAGGGGGTAACCGATGCGCTTGTTGCGCAACTGGAGTGCGCGCAAACGCGCTGTGAAATAGCACTACAGAGAATTGGGCCGGCGGATAGTCAAATCAAGCAGCAGAGTAGTTTTGCGTTTTTGGCGGATAAGCGGCAGGAAGCGGGATATCGGATTGCCAATAGCATGGCAGCTTTGTTTCCCCAGGATTACTCAAACAAAACTGGCAAGCAGGTCGTAATGTCGGATAAAGACTATAACGACTACCTGAATATCGCCGCACGCCTTGAGAGTAAGGACAACTCGGTCGATGACCTAAATCGTCTGGAGAAACTATTAAACTCCTACCCTCAAAATCCGACTCTCTATAAGGCCTATACACAGGTCGCAACGGACTTGTTCGTACTGACAGGCGAGGAGACTCACATCCAGTCTGGGCTAGATATGCTAAGAGTAGCTGAGGGCAGAGGAATAGATCCGTCCTTAACGCTTGAACTGGAGCTATGGTTGCGCAGCTACAGCACAGAAAAAACTCAGTTCGACGAACTACTCGCAAAAATAGACGAGCAGCAAACCCCCTCTTCAGAGCTAATGGCCAAATATGCACGATTTCTCTATATGCAGGGGGATTATGAGGCAGGGCTACATTACGCCCAGGAAGCAGCAGAACTTAATCCATCCGCTGACAACCTTTACTTGATTGCCCTGAACCAGATAGCTAGCGGAAGCTACGATGATGGACGCATCACCCTTAACGAAACAATTACAGCCTTTCCGGAGCACTGGTCCTCATATTCAGCATTGGGCGTGATTGAACTGGAAAGCGGCAACCTGGATGCCGCAGAATTTGCCATTACTTCCATTCCTGAGAACCTTCGTGGCTGGCGCACCATGATGAATTTAGGCACAGCTCAGTTTTTAATGGGGAATTTTAGTGCTGCTTTAAACGAATTTGAGGAGGTACTAAAAATTGTCCCAGACTCTGTACAAGCTATAGAACAAACAGCTGAAATACATTTGGCACTCAACGACCAGACCAGGGCAACAAAGAAATTTTCGAAAGTTATTTCATTGACAGAAAACAAAGATGACGCTGAACTCAAATACTATCGATCACTTGCTCTAGCTAACTCGGATCGACTAGATGAGGCGCTATCGCTTATTACGCAGCTATTGATCGAGTCACCAGAAGACACTTTTGTGCAGTATGCGGCAGCACAAATTTACGCAATGTCTGGCGAATGGAGGTCATCAAACTTGTATATATCCAAGCTACTGCAGCAAGGGATGAGTGCAGAATGGTTTAAACTACCAGTTCTTCAGCGACTCTGCACTCAACCCCAAGCTTCCCTAAAGGTAAAATCAGCTATCTGCGACTGATTATTGTGGCTCGAGCACAGTACGCGGATCGGCGGACAACACCTCGTTTCCACTTGTATCTTCAGCCACCCATTTGAAAGAGAAGGCATTTTCAGTCTGCTTGTTCGCCTTCAGCACCATCTTCAGCTGCTGCGCATTCTGGCTGTCGACCTTGCAGCTGGAGATCCCTTCGTCACCATCATTGACCACATCGTAGATATTGATACCGTCGACATTGCCAGCCAGCTTCTTGAACACCAGGTCGCTATTGACCATCTGAATGGTCAGCTCGGCCTTGCCGGACTTACCGACGCCACCGCTCTTCACCCCGTCAAACTTCACACAGATGGTGTCCCACTCATCACCATTGTCGTCCTTAAGAATCCACTTCTGGTCGGCGCCGGTGGGCTCCAGGGTGAAGTTCATTTCCACTTTGCCCTGCGCGGGCACTTCAATGCAGGCTTCTACCGCTTCGGTTGCTTCGGTCATCTTTCTATCCTGTAAATTATGACTATTTTCCCTGCAAACCGCCCAGGGTGATCGTTGGTCTTGAAACATTGATACAAACGCAGACTCAGAACGAGAACTGCGTCACACAGCTTACTGCAATCGCTTGGCATTTTTCTACACAAAGTTGCACAGATTTTTTGCCAAAAAAAACCGGCAGCAAGCAAGCTTACTGCCGGTGATAAACAGATGGTCCCAGCCATCTACGGTTACAACAACACTATCAAGAGCGAAATGAGGCATCCTTGCCTCTGTCAGACCCTTCCACTATCCCGGCTTCCTAGGCTCTGTGGTTGCCGGGCCGGCCTGACGGTTCAGCTTGCGCCGAAGTCTTCCTGATTTATCACCCATCTCCTAGGCTCTGCGGCGATGGGCAACTACCAATCCTTTGGTAAATTGGTCGAGGGGCGCTGTACCGGAGCCGGTGCGGAAAGCAATTCCGTCGCTTTCCTCGTGCCACCTTCCATGATGGTCACCGTTACCGGGGTGTCTGCAATCCACCTTGCCGCGGCTCCCGTGAGGGCCGGGCATCGCGTCCCCCTCAACCTTGTAGCGCACTGTACGGATTTCGCCATTACAGGTCGATCACACGCCATTACACGCTATTACACGCCAGCCGCCGCCACCGCCGTCGCCGCTATTCACTACACTTAGCCACCGGGCTTTCTATTATTGTCGGGATGCCCGCGGCTTGTTGTGCCTGTTGTTGCGCCATTGGCTATCCCGTAACATCAAGCGCCGTTTCGCCCACAAATCAATCAGTGCCGACTATACGATGTTGAAACCTTTGACGGGCCTGATCGCCCTGCTGTTGCTCACCTTTGCCAGCGTTTCCCAATCCCAGAGTTACGAGCAGCTGTACAGCGACTACCGCGGCAGCCTGTATCAGATCCGCCTGATCGAGCTGTCGTCCAATTCCAAGGCGGGGCTGGGTTCCGGGTTCCAGATCTCCACCGATGGCCTGATTGCCACCAATTACCATGTGGTGTCCGAGGCGGTGCACGACCCGGACAAGTACACGCTCAAGTACCTGTCGGTGGATGGCAAGGAAGGCGAGCTGGAGCTGCTGGATGTGGATGTGGTCAACGACCTGGCCATCCTGCGGCAAAAAGGTGCCTCGGGCAGTGACTTCCTGCGCCTGGCGTCGCAATCACCCAGCAAGGGCGAGACCATTGTCTCCATGGGCAACCCGCTGGACCTGGGCATGACCATTGTGCCCGGCACCTATAACGGTATTGCCGGCGGCAGCTTTTACGACCGCATTCATTTTTCCGGCTCGATCAATCCCGGCATGAGTGGTGGCCCGGTAATCAACCGCAAGGGCGAAGTGGTGGGCATTAATGTGGCCACCGCCGGCAACCAGATCAGTTTCCTGGTGCCGGTGGACAAGCTGGTGGCACTGCTGCTGGATTACAAAAAAGAGGCCTCCGACGACAACGGCGCGCTGGAGCTGCAACCGGTGATTACCCGCCAGCTGCACAAAAACCAGCAGCGCATTATCGACCAGATACTCGAAGCCGACTGGCAGCTGCGTCCGCTGGGGGATGCGCTGGTGGTCGGGGAAATTGTGCCGTCCATCCAGTGCTGGGGAAATTCCACCGACGATGAGGACGACCCCATCAAACAGGTGGCCAAGGGCTGCACCGGCCAGGATGTGGTGTACCTGTCGGAAGACTTTGATACCGGCCGGGTGGAATACGAATTCTTCTGGCTGGAGGCCGACGACGACCTGCGCTCATCGCGCTTTTACAGTGCCTACGAAGAGAACATGGGCGGGTTTTTCCCCGGCAACAGCGCCGGCGAAGACGATGTGACCAACTTCAACTGCAAGCAGCAGTTCACCCAGCACCCCCGAAATGGCCATGGCGCTGCCAAGCCAACGGGCGACCAGCAAGCCCAGCAGAACAACGAACCGGCAACGCCCCCCAAAGCCACCGGCAAGCGCGACCCGGTGATTGCGCGCACCTCGTACTGTGTGCGCCGCTACAAGGATTACCCGGATCTGTACGATGTGTTCTACGTGAGCCTCACGGTGGACCAGGATAACCGCGCGCTGGTAAGCCACTTTACCCTGTCGGGGTTTACCCAGGAGTCGGCCACGGCCTTTACCCAGAAGTTTGCGAGCGAAATCCAATGGCACTGATTATCGAAGAAATCAATCGTGTCCACCGGGTGGGTGCGCGCTATCGACTGGATGGCGAGCGCGCCACCATCGGCCGCTGTTACGACAACGCGGTGATGGTGGAAGACCCACATGTGGATGCGGTGCACGCGGAAGTGGTGCGCGATGAAGACGGCTGCTATGTGCTGCGCGACCTGGGCAGCCTGAACGGCATCCGCCTGTTGCGCAATTTCCGCGACAAGTCGGTCAAGCCCACCAATATCCGCGAGCACCTGATCGAAAGTGGGGACGAGATTCAGGTGGGCAAAAGCCGCCTGCGTTTTATCGATACCGACATGAGTGTGCCCCCGGCCATTCCGCTGCATTCGGCGGAAACCATATTCGACCGGCTGGCAACGCCGCCGGTGGCCGTGGCTCTGTGCGTGCTGGTGGCGGCGCTGAGCCTGTGGATGGCCTACATCTCCAGCACCAGCGAATTCAAGTGGACCGGCGCGGTGCAGGTGATTACCGACGCGGTGATCGGCCTGCTCATTTACGCCGCGGCCTGGGCGTTTATCGGCAAGGTGGTGAAGCACGAATCGCACTTTCTGGCGCACCTGTCTATCGCCGCCGCTGCGGCGCTGATCTACGCCGCCTGGCAATGGTTTGCCACCCTGCTCAATTTCAACTTTACCCTGCACCAGGTAATGCCGCTGTTGAACATTCTCGCCCTGGCCATTCTGATCCCGGTAATGCTGTGGTGTGCCGCCTACCTGGCGCTGAATATCGCGCCGCACTGGCGGCTGGTGGCGTCGATCCTGCTGCCGTGGTGTTTCCTCGGTTTTGTGGCGGCGGTGGAGATCGGCAAGGTGGGTGAATTCACCGGCGCGCCGGAGGTATCCAAGGAGCTGAAGTCCAAGGATTTCCTGTGGCGCAAACCGGAACCACTGGACGATTTCCTCGCCAGTACGCCGGCGCTGTTCGATATTTCCATTGAGGAGTCGGACAACAAACGCGGAAAGTCGTCGAAAAAATCATCTGCCGAGGGCGATCTGGATATTCAGGGCGAATAGCCGTCGAAGTCTGCGCCCACTCCGCTTAAAATCTCCCACCGCCGGGCTCGCCGCCTCCCCGTTTCCCGACCAGGTGCCCGGCCAAGGAGTGACAGCATGAGCGATCAAACGAAGGATCAGGCCCACGGCAATCCGTTCTGGAGCCCCGCCGTAGCGCAACTTCAGCCCTACGTGCCCGGCGAGCAGCCGAAAACCACTGCCCGCCTGATTAAACTCAACACCAACGAGAGCCCCTACCCGCCATCGCCCAGGGCGCAGGCGGTGTTGAAGGAAGAGGGCCTGGCGAGCCACCTGCGCCTGTATCCGGACCCGGAATCCACCGAGCTGCGCGAGACCATCGCCACCCAGTTTGACCTGTCGCCAGAGCAGGTGTTTGTGGGCAATGGCTCCGACGAGGTGCTGGCGCACGCGTTTTACAGTTTCTTCAAGCGCCCGCAGCCGCTGCTGTTTCCGGATATCACCTACAGCTTTTATCCGGTGTACTGCCAGTTCTACGACATTACGCCGCAGACCCTGCCGCTGCGCGAAGACTTTTCCATCGCGGTGGAAGACTACGGTGTCGATAACGCCGGCGGTGTGATTCTGCCCAACCCCAACGCGCCAACCGGCCGCTACCTGCCGCTGGCGGAAATCGAGAAGCTGCTGCAGCTGCACCCCGAACGAGTGGTGGTGATCGATGAGGCGTATATTGATTTTGGCGGGGAGAGTGCCGTGGCGCTGATCGACCGCTACCCGAACCTGCTGGTGGTGCACACGCTGTCGAAGTCCCACGCGCTGGCGGGTTTACGCCTGGGTTATGCGATGGGCCAGGCGCACCTGATCGAGGCCCTGAACCGGGCGAAGAACTCGTTTAATTCCTACCCCATCGATGGCATCGCGCAAAAAGTGGCGACCGCGGCCATTGCGGATCAGGCGTGGCTGACCGACAACTGCGCCAAAGTGATAGCCACCCGAGAGTGGACCTGCATGCAGCTGGACGACCTCGGTTTCGACATCGTCCCGTCCACCGCCAACTTTATTTTGGCCAAGCCGCCGAAGCTCGCCGCCGAGGATTTATTCAAGGCCCTGCGCGAGCGCAACATCATCGTGCGCTACTTCAACAAGCCGCGGATTAGTGAGTACTTGCGTATCAGCATTGGTACGGATGAAGAGATGCAGGCGCTAGTGGCGGCTTGTCGGGAAGTGTTATAGCTCTCTCCAGTATTTCATCCTCAATCCAGTTGGTAACGAATTGGTTAGTTCTGAAGGCTTGGATGGCCGGGGCTCTCTCGCTAGACCTTCACCGCCATGGATGGCGGTGCAGAGCCCCCAGGGATGGGTGCACGGCGTGTCTAGCGAGAGAGCACCGGCCAGCCAAGCCGCCCCTCAATAGCCAACAACCACCAAAAACCACGAAAGCGGATGCTTCCACAGAACCGTTGAGTGGAACCTCTATAATTTCCCGACCACTAATACCAAAATCGACGCAATTGCTGTAACCATGTCGCCAAACGCCCAACTCGTTTCTCGAATTCTCGCCACAGCCCTCTGCCTGGCTGCGAGCTTTCCCGCCTTCGCCCAGAATCCCTGGGAGGCGGTGAAAAGGCCCTCCAATCAACTGCCCGCCAGTATCGGTGGCTACAGCAATGGCTGCCTGAGTGGGGCGGAGAAGATGCCGCTGCGCGGGGACGGATTCCAGCTGGTGCGCACCGGCCGCGACCGGCATTACGGCAATCCGTACCTGGTGGAGTTCCTCAAGGACTTCGCCAATGCGGTGGACGAGCAGGATCTGGGGCGGCTGCAAATCGGCGATATGTCGATGGCCCGCGGCGGGCCGTTCAGCAGTGGGCACCAGAGCCACCAGCAGGGGCTGGATGCGGATATCTGGTTTTCCCAGGACCGGCGCGCCGCGGAGCGACCACTCACGCCCTGGGAGCGCGACAATATTCCTGCGGTACCCATGGCGGACGCGCGCAAGCACGTGTTGCTGGAAAAAAACTGGGACCCGCGCATCCCCGGCATTCTGCGTATCGCGTCGGAAGATCCGCGTGTCGCACGCATCTTCGTGCACCCCACCATCAAGCGGAAAATGTGCGATATTGCTGGCAGCGATAACGCGTGGCTGCGCAAGGTGCGGCCCTGGTGGGGACACAACTACCACTTCCATGTGCGACTAAACTGCCCGCCAGAAGACAAAAATTGTAAACCCCAGCCCAAAGTGCGCGGCAAACCCTGCGGTGGGGGTCTGGACTGGTGGTTTAGCGATGAGTTTTACGCCATCCTGAACGATACAAGGCCCAAGAAACCGGAGAAGCCCAAGAAGCCGGTGATGCCCGCGCAGTGTACCCAGGTATTGACCGCGCCAGCCGCGGTAACCCCCGGCCAGTAGCGTTAACCGTTCCAACCAGATTGATGAGAGCCCGATGAGCAACCAGGCCCCGACCGATATCCATGTACTGCTTATTTGTGGCGGAGGTGGCAGTGAGCACGATGTGTCCCTGCGCACCGCCGACTTTATCCAGCGGGAACTGGCCAGTGCGCCGGACATCCGCCTTACCCGCGTGACTATGGACGCCGACGGCCGCTTGCTGGACGACCAGGGCCAGCTGCAGGAGCTGCGCTCCGACCGGTTGCTGTACAGTGCCACCGGCAGCGCGCAACCGGTGCATTATGTGATTCCCTCCATTCACGGTTATCCCGGTGAGACTGGCGACCTGCAGTCGCAGCTGGACATTCTCGGCCTGCCCTATTTCGGCTGCGGCTCCGAGGCGAGCAAGATCTGCTTCAACAAGATCACCACTAAGTTGTGGCTGACGGCGTTGGGCATCGACAACACCCCCTACCAGTTCCTGTGCGCGAATACCCCCGGAGAAGTCGCCAAGGCGCGGGATGCATTGCAAAAGTGGGGCAGCGTGTTCGTGAAGGCCTCCAATCAGGGCTCTTCGGTGGGTTGCTACAAGGTCAGCAGTGAAGATGCACTGGCGGAGGCGCTGCAGGAGGCGTTTGCCCTGTCGCCTTATGTGTTGGTGGAAAAGTGCCTGAAGGTGCGCGAGCTGGAGGTGGCCGCGTACACCTACGAGGGCGAGCTGGTAATCACGCCCCCCGGCGAGGTGTGTGCGCCCACGGATACGTTTTACAGTTACGAGGAAAAGTACGCTGAAGGCAGCCGCGCGCAGACCCATGTGGTGGCGGAGGGTTTGTCTGAGGCGCAGCTGGGATGGATTCACGAGGCGTCCAAACGGGCGTTCGTGGGTTTACAGTTGAAGGACCTGTCGCGGATTGATTTCTTCCTGACCGATGATGGGGAGATTTATCTGAATGAGGTGAATACCTTCCCTGGAATGACCCCTATCTCCATGTTCCCGAAGATGTTGCAGAACCAGGGGCATGATTTTTCGGAGTATCTTGCCGCGCTGATACGTGGAGCGCTGGGCTGAGTCAGTAAACGCTCTGCCGTCCTCGGGGCCGGCTCACGCTATGTCGCTTAATGCACTGTCGCGTCAGCAGACAGAGAGTGCAATACGTGATGGGCTGCCTCGGGATTGCTCGAAAAAGGGGCATACTGTAGTCGTGCACTTGGCTCGCCGGGTCTGGCCTCAAAAATCACTATGCCCTCTTTTATCGTCTGGACCACCTTTAGCTCGGCAAGTTCTTCGGGCGCGATAGCCGTGGGGTCCTCCGACAGCACAACGAAATCGGCTAATTTGCCCACTTCGATTGACCCCTTTTCATTCTCTTCAAGGTGCTGCCACGCGGGCCAGATTGTCATGGCCTTCAATGCCGTTTCCACATCCACGCGCTGATCCGGCCCGAGAATATACCCACTGCGCGTGCGGCGGTTCACTGTAGCATCGAGCACGCGCATGCTGTTGGGTAAGGCAACCGGCGCATCATGGTGCGTACCAAACATCAGCCCGCGCTGACGAATCCACCCGGTAGGGGAGATATTTTCGGCCACTTCCGGGCCAACGGTATGCTCCCGATGCCAATCTCCCCAGTAATAGGTATGCATGGGAAACACCGACTGGAAAACACCCAGCTCTTTGAAGCTATCTACCTGATCCTCACGCTGAAACTGGCCGTGCACCAGCACGGGTCGGTTACCCGGATCACCATACTTTTCTCGCGCGTTCCTGAACGCAGCGATCAACATATCAGAGGCGCCTTCACCATTGGAATGCACGAGAATCTGGAGGCCGTGCTCAAAACACCAATTCACGGCCTCTTGCAGCTGCTCCTGATTGATTGCGGCGTAGCCCTTGTAACCTTCTGGGTAATTTCCTACCGGGTCATAGTAGGGGCGATCCCGCAGTGCGGTAAAACCCTGCGGTGATCCATCGATCGTCAATTTGCAGCCCCCTACCCGTACATTATCGACATACTCCCTTGAAACACTCTGCTTGATAAAATCACGCCCTTCCAGCACGTCTGGAAACGCCACCACATCAATGGGAATATCGCCATCGGCAGCAGCTTTTTGGAGCGCCTTGAACGCCGCTTTCGATGAGCGGCCGTCTTGCCCTGTCGTATAACCAAACTGGGCCCACAGCTTGCTGCCCGCACGAGCAAAAGCCACCAACCCCTCGTCTCCCAACTGCCCCAGTAGCGGCGCCAAGACCGAGAAGAACGCATATTCCTCAAGGACGCCATTAGGCTCACCATTTTCACCGCGTTGGATCACACCGCCTGCTGGTGGTTTGGAATCCTTGTTAATGCCTGCCAATTCCAGCGCCTTTGAATTCGCCACCCCGAGGTGCCCTGACTGATGCACGATGAGTACTGGCACGTCGAGAGCGACTTCATCAAGGTCCGCTCGTGTAGGGTGGCGCAGCTCTTTTAACTGCGCATTGTCATATCCGAAGCCAATAATCATATTGGTGGCGGCAACAGCTTCTGCATTTTCTTCAGCCCACTGCTTGAGCGCACGCTTTAACGAGGCGATATCAGTAACTTCACCGTCCGGTGACGGAAGCAGGTTCGCCGAGAGCGCCTGTAAACCACCGAACACAACATGCCCGTGACTGTCTACAAACCCCGGCACCATTGCCCTCCCCATCAAATCAAACACTTCGGTTCCACTGCCCTTGTGTTCCGCTATATCCGCCGCGCTGCCCACCGCGATAATGCGCCCATCTTTTACTGCCACCGCATCTGCCCGGGGTTGCTTCTCGTCCATTGTCAGAATCGGCCCGCCCGAATAAATTGTGTCGGCAACCGTGGACGGTTTATCAGGGGTTTCTGCCGCGCACGCGATTAACACACACGCAGCAAGAGACATACCGAGGTAGCTTTTCATGACAGGCTCAATCGTTCAGAGGAAGCTTATTAATAGCACAGCAGAGATTTTCAGAAGCGGGGCTTCGCCAGCTCGTAAACGCTAGCTCGCACGCTGTAGCGCTTCAGACAGCCAGCCAGTCTGCCGCTTACGTGAAAACTGCCCGCGCAGAAACTCCATCTGGTCCCCGCGAATCCGCGCGCTGTTGGTCAGTGCGAGATACTCCGCCGCATTCGGCACAAACGGCAGCGCCAGCAGTTCCATATCGATATTCTCCAGCAGCCGATTGCCCTTGTGCTGGTTGCAGCGGCGGCAGGCGGTGACGACGTTTTCCCAACTATCTTTTCCACCTTTGGAAACCGGGTGGATGTGGTCGCGGGTGAGTTCGCGGAGGGGGAACCCGTTACCGCAGTAGAGGCAGGTGTGTTGGTCGCGGGCAAAGAGCGCGCGGTTGTTGAGCGGTGGGCGGGTGCGGGGGCGCGCCATGCGGTCGCCGCCGCAGGCGATGATGGCGGCGAGGTCGAGGGTGGAGCGTTCGCCCAGGCGGTTAATGCCACCGTGTACCGTCTGCACCACGCCCCCCAGTGTCCAGGTCACCAGTTCCCGCACGTACAGACAGGCGGCTTCTTCCCAGCTCAACCACTCCAGGGGTTGGCCAGCGAGATTCAACCTCAGGATTTGCGCTTGCACGAGTCCACCTCCGGGGTTTGCGAACAGCAGAATGCACAAAGCCCCGCGGGCAACCCGGCGGGGCTTTGTGAGAAAAGGGAAAACAGGGCTTTGGAGAAATACTGAAGAAAGCACTGGGGAAGATCGAGGATATGGGTGCCGCCGGTGGAATGCAGCGAAATCTGGAGTTGATGCAGGCTTGACCACCAATGGAGAAAAGGTGGTTGCATCGAAACTGGTGTCAGCACTAGGTTACTGAACGCGTCATCCTCCATGGCCACAGTGTTGGGCCATCCTGTCCTGATTAAAGCGAAGGTTTGTGACGATTTCCAGACACTTTTCCGTATTTCCCGTATTTTTTGCCCTGGCGAAAAAAATAATGAAAAATCTCGGGTAGAAAAGCTCAGGAAATGAGAAGAAGTAAAAAAGATAAGAAGTAACGGGCAGGAATACGCAGAGAAATGACATGGGTTGTCATTCGCAGATCGGCGGGGGAATCATTTTGACGTTTTCAGTGCCCCAGAACGTAAAACACCGCTCAGGCAATCCAGCCCAAGCGGTGCGTCTCACAGGATGGTGCCCAAATCCTTTCGAGCTGGCAGCTGGTCTCCATTCCTTGGTGACCTGTCCTTGCCGCCTTTGCAGTCCGTTCTCCGTCCTTGCAAATACATTATGGTCGAAAGAGAAAATCAGGGTAGTGGGAAATTGCTGAAGTTGATGTAAGAGATGTCTTACAAGCATGTGACCGTCGTCACATTTAACCCGGGCGGGCCTTCTGGATAGAGCTGGCGCGTATCGCAACTGGTACGCCTGTGCGACATTTAGCGCCCAACTATAGTTACTTTTGTTACGAGATCAAGACGATCGTGAACGCTCCGTTGAAAAATGCGCTAACTTTTTCCCGCCTTGTGGCTTTTGCCGCCATTGCCCTGCTTTTGTTGATTATCGCGGTGGTCAAGGGGTTGGTGCCCGGTATCAATGTGCCCTGGGGCCAATTGATCGGCGCCAGCACCAATGAACAGACCGTAGCCCGCCAGTTACAACTGGCGCCGGGCTTCCGCCTCGACCTGTTTAGCGACCAGGTACCCAACGCGCGGTTTATGGCGGTCACCCGCAGTAATGATCTGCTGGTATCCCAGCCCAAGCTCGGGCAGGTGAGCCTGTTGCTCACGGATCGCAATGGCGACGGCAAGACCGACGGGCAGCGCGTGTTGATTGACGGGCTGCAACGCCCCCACGGTCTGGCGCTGTTTGAAGACTGGCTGTATATCGCCGAAAGCGACGGTGTGGGGCGCGTGCCGTTCGATCATTCCGACGGCCGCATTGCCGGGAGCTACCAGAAAATCGTGCATGGCCTGGCGGATACCGGCAATCACTGGACCAAAACCCTGGGTATGGGTCCCGATGGCTGGATGTATCTCTCCAGCGGCTCTACCTGCAATGTCTGCATAGAAAAAGACCCGCAGCGCGCAACCATCATGCGTTTTCGACCGGACGGCAGCCATTTCCAGATTTATGCCACTGGCCTGCGCAATAGCGTGGGCTTTGACTGGTCACCGAAAGACGGCGCGCTCTACGCCACCGACAATGGCCGCGACTGGCTCGGCAACGACTTCCCACCCTGCGAGTTGAACCGGGTGGAACAGGGCGGCTTTTACGGCTGGCCCTTCGCCAACGGCAACCGCGTGCCCGACCCGGATTACGGCCAGGGCAAACGCGACGAAGTGAGCGCCGGCGAGGCGCAGCAAAGGATCGCAGCCTCCATCCCTCCGGTGTTTGAATTCCGCGCCCACAATGCGCCGTTGGGGATGCACTTCCTGCGCAGCCCGGAGCAGCCCGATCGCTACCGCGAGGCCGCGCTGGTAGCCCTGCACGGCTCCTGGAACCGGGACGAAAAAGACGGCTACAAGGTGGTATCGCTGCACTGGCAGGAAGATGGCAGCATCCGCTCACACGACTTTATGTGGGGCTTTCTCGGCGAGGACAAAACCACGGTCTATGGTCGCCCGGTGGATATTGCGGAAGACGTGCGCGGCAATATTTACATTTCCGACGATTACGCAGGTGCCATCTACCGGGTACAGCGCGGTGCCGCAGGTCAGGAGACATCCGATGCTCCAGTCACCAAGCGTCCACCCATCAGCGCGCCCAAGAAGCCCCTCGCCATCGATGGCGGCGCCGCCCGCCAGGGCGCGCAGATATACGCGCGCCGCAACTGCGTGCGCTGCCACCAGCGACTGCCGCTCAAGGACCTGAGCCGCAAGTACACGCTCAAGCAGCTGGCGGACTACTTCGACACCCCTACGCCGCCCATGCCCAACTACGGTTTCAGCGACAGCCAGAAGCGCGCTCTGGCGCACTTCCTGATGGAGCGGGAGGTTGCGGGCGCCGGGCGGCAGCTGGAGCACTTCTTGCCCTGACGCCTACAGCGGATTACTGGCCCTTGGGCCGCTTCTGTAATTTTCGCTGTAGGGTTCTGCGGTGCATACCAAGGGCGCGGGCAGTGGCGGAAATGTTGCCGTCATTTTCCGCGAGGACGCGCTGGATATGCTCCCACGCCAGCCGATTGACCGAAGGCGGGGTGCAGGATATTTCCGGCAGGTCAGGATGATTACCGGGGTGGGCAGGCTCCCCCACCAGCGCAGCCACTAACTGATCGCCACCGGCGGGTTTACACAGATAGTCGTCGGCGCCGAGTTTGATGGCCGCCACGGCGGTAGGAATACTCGAATAGCCCGTGAGCAGGATAATCCGCGCTTGCGGGTTTGCCGCGCGCAGGGGGGCTATCAGCTCCAGGCCACTGTCATGGTCGATTTTCAGATCCAGCAGGGCGCAGTCGAACGGCTCCCGCGCAATCAACGCCAATGCGTCCGCCACAGTCGCTGCAATAAACGTGGTAAAGCCACGGCGGGTCATGGCCCGCTCCAGCATATTGCGGGTGCCGGTCTCATCATCCACGATCAGCAGGCGACGTTCGGATGTGTTCACACTTCCTCCACGGGCCGGGATTCCAGCGGTAACTCGATGGTCGCGATGGTGCCCTGCCCGCTAGTTCTGGGGGCCAGGGTAAGGCTACCGCCCAGCTGTATCAGGGCGGTTTTGCTCAAGATCAGGCCGATACCGAACCCCTCCGAATCGGGATCGGGCTGCGGCTGGTGCACGCCCCCGCCGCTGTCGGTGATCGCCATCACCAGCCCCTGTTCCGACCACAGCACATCTATTTCCACCGGCTGCGTCGCCGCGCCGGCGAGATTGGCGTCCAGCGCGTTGTTCAACACATTGATGAAGGTCTGCTCCAGGGTCAGCGGCAGGCGCGCACGAACATTCTCTGGGCCTTGCTGCGTCAGCGCAAAGCGCGCCTCCGGGCGCAGCAGTTGCCAGCGCTCCAGGCTGCGCGCGATAAATTCCTTCACCGACTGAAATTCCTCGCTGCCCGCCGGGTCCCGCGCACGGCTTTTCAGTTGTTCCAGGGCCTGCTTGCACAGGTTGACCTGCTGCTGCAGCAGCGCCAGGTCTTCCACCACCGGTGCGGCGAATCCCTGCTGTTGCGCCTGCAGCTCTTCCACCAGTAAACCGATGGTTTGCAGGGGGGAGGCCAGCTCGTGGGCGGTGCCGGCAGCGAGGGTGCCCAGGGACAGGACCTGATCCCGCCGCGCCTGCTCCTGGCGCAGGGTGTGCAGGTGCCGGTCGCGGCTGCGCAGGGCTTCCGCCATGCTGTTGACGAACCCGGCGATCAGCAGCGCAGAAAACGCGAAGGTGGCCCACATGCCGATCAGGTGGCGGTAAAACGCGCTGCTGTCGTGATCCGTTCCATGCCCCATGCCATGACCCATGTCGTGCCCCGCATGAGCACTGTGACCACCATCAATACCTGGGAAAAAGAGAATCAGGCCGGTGTAGGTGGCAATGCTGATCGCGGCCATCACCCAGGTGTACAGGCGCGGCTGGGTGGCCGCAGCGATGGTCAGCGGCACGAGCAAGTAGGTGACAAACGGGTTGGCGGCACCACCGCTAAACGCCAGCAGCGGCGGCAACCACAGCCAATCCATCAGCAAGTGGCCGAAAAATTCCAGCCGTCCCAGCGCCACACTGCCACGGGCGCGCCAGCCGCTCACCAGCGTGGTGACTAACCCCAAAGCGACAAATACCAGCGCACCCCCAGACAAGGTATCCCCCAGCCACAGGCTCACCGCGATATACGCCAGCAGGGCAATAGCCCGCAGCGCGGTCAGGCGCCGCAGGTTGGTGATGATGGCTTGGTCGCCGCTCGGCGGGGGCAGGTTCAATGGCACGGGGCAATCGACTCGGTAGTGCGTGAGCCGCCTATTGTGTCGCCGCAGAACCGATAGAGCCAGCGACCCCGCCGTCTGCCGCCAGCGAACTGCGGCGTTTTTTGCGTTTCGCGAGCATGACACCGCCGAGAACCGCGCCGGCGAGCAACAGCAGCAGCGTGAATACGATCAACCCATCGCGGCCCTGGCGCCCGGTAAATGGCGTCAGGTGGTTCCACTTGTGCAGCAGGGAAAAGGACAGGCTTTCGGCACGGTCGATACCGCGGGACTGATCCACCAGCACGCCGGTGACCGGGTCCACAAACAGCATGGTCTTATCGTCGTTCGCCACATCCACCTGCCACACCGGCAGGCGCTTGTTGCGGAAGTCGTATCCCGCCCCGTAGCGGGTGACCAGCTGCATGCCGGCTATATCCTCGGCCTGAATTCCCGCAAGACGTGTGGCCAGCAACTGCGCCTGGTCACGATCGCCGAAATCCGACAAAAGCTGTCCACTGTGCGCATCCACAAACAGGGAACCGGATTCCGACGGACGGCCATCAAAGCGCTGGTTGCGATTGCCGGGCGCGGCGCTTTCCGCCGGCGCCAGGCCGACACGGTAAAGCGGCACATCGTCGGATCCACGGATCAGCGACAGGCTGTTGATGGCGCGGCCTTCGAGCGCGCTCACCCAGGCAAATTCTGTGCTCAGATTGCGGTACTCCCCGGCTTCGCCCAGGCGCAGACCCTGTACCGACTCCACCAGGGAGGATTGCAGCAGGTGATAGAAACCGCTGGCTGACCAGCCCAGCAGCGGCAGCCACAGCACATAACCGAGCAGGCGGTGGTAGCGGCGCTTGCCGTCCTTGATCTTGCGCCGCTTCAGCGCAAACACCAGCGCCAGGCCGGTAGCGGCGAACGCGGACAGGGTGAGCATCAGCAGGCCAATCAGAATCAGGCGGCCGTATTCGAGATCATCCAGCCAGGCGAAGGTGTGCAGCTGCCGAAACACCCCCTGCAACAGCGTCTTGCTGCGGTCAGTGATGGACGCCAGTGCCGCGGTTTCGGTGTGTATAAACAGGGTCAGGGCGTCGTCGCCGGCGAAGCGCACCCGGTACACCGGCAGCAGGCGATTGACCGAGGGATACGCATTGTCGAAGCCGGTCTGCAGCTGGAGTTCGGCAATCTGATCTGCCGGGCGGCCGCTGTAATAGGTGGCGAGCCAGCGGGCCTGCTGTATATCACCGTCGGTGACTTCGCGCCCACTGTCGAGGTGGAAATAGCGGCGCGGCGCTGTCTCCGAGTGTGTTACCTGCAAGAGCGGTGCGGCCTCTCCCGGCACCAGCTTGACCACGCGCGCACCGCGCAGCTTGTCGCCGTCTGCCAGCAAGCTGGGCAGTGCGCCCAGCTTGCTGGCATCAAGGCTTACCGAGGGCGGGAAGAATTTGGCCGCCGACGGCCCAAACCAGGCCATCATCGGGTGGGTGATCCCGGAAATCGCCCAGATCAGGATACCCGCCAGCGCCCACCAGCCGAGTTTGTTGTGCCATTCCAGCCACTGCTTTTTCAGATTCATACTGCTCTCGATCGCTCGTTATTCTTGTTGATAATCAAAAGCGGTAACGCACACCGGCAAACAGGGAGCGCGGCAGTCCCGGGCGGTAGCTCAGGTCCTCGTCACCCACCTGGTTGGAGGTGTAGGTGGAGTAGCGCTCGTCGGTGATATTCGACAGGCGCGCGTACACGGACAGGTCTTCACCGAAGTCGTGGGTGGCGCGCAGGTTCAACAGCTCGTGGCCGGCGTACTTCTGGGTGTTAGTCTCATCGGTGTAGTAATCGCCCATATGCGACCACTCCAGTTCCATGCGCAGGCCGTTCAGCCACTCGGGGGTATAGGCCAGGGTGACGTTGGCGAGGGACTGCGGTGCGCGGCTGATATCGTTGCCGGCAAAGTTCAGGTTTTCGCGCACCGTGCAGAAACAGCCCGGATCAAACCGGCTGAATACATAGGAGTAGTCTTCGTACTGCTGGCGCATGGCCGCGTAGGAAACCCCCAGCTGCCACGCCTGCCCGATTGGCGCCTGCACGGAGACCTCCACGCCCTTGTGGCTGGTTTCACCGGCGTTGGTGGTCTTGCGATCATTGCCCTCGTCTGTGTTGGAGATGTAGCTGACGATGTCGTTCTCGGTGGTCATGTCGTACACCGCCACCTCGTAATTCACCCCCTCGGCGACAATACCGCGCAGGCCGATTTCCTGGCTGACACTGGTCACCGGCTCCAACTCGGTGGTGCCCTCAGAGGAGCCCGGGCGAAACAGGGTACCCACGGTGGGCGCGCGGAAGGCGTGGCGGTAACTGGCGTAAAGCTGGTGGTTGTCGCTGAGCCTGTACACCGCGCCCAGTTTCGGGCTCAGGTTGTCGTAATCGCGGGACTGGGACGCGGGGCGGAAATGAGCGGCATCGGTGTTGGGGGTACCCAGCTGATCCTCGTAATCCACTTCGAACACGTCGTAGCGCAGGCCGGCGCTCAGGCGCCAGCGCTCGCTGGGAGCGAATTCTGCGTGCACATAAGGGGAGATGGAGGATTGCTCCGCTTCAAAGTGGTAGGTCAGCTCGCCAGTGCGCGCATAGTCGGTAAATATCTCACCATCACGGAAGACTTGGATGCGCTCCTCGCGGTACTCCGACGGTGTGTAATCCGCGTCAACACCGACGATGACTTCACCGCGAACAAAATTGTGCCGGTACTTCAGCAGCAGGCCGTAGGAACTGAATTCGGTGTCGCGAATATTCGGGTCGTAGGTCACCATCCAGCTCGGCATCATCGCCATGGTGTTGTGGCGGATAAACGGGGTGGCGGTAACCAGGCTGTTGTCGCTCGGGGTGTAGGCCAGTTCGGAGGAGAGGCGGAAGGCCTCCACTTCCCGATAGCCGATATCCCCGTGGTAGAGATTCTTTTCTACATTGTTGCGGTAGTCGTCTTCCTCCAGGCCAGATACACCGCTCTGGTCGATGGTGGAATAAGACAACACCGTCTTGCTGTCCCAGCCCTCGGCAAACCGACTGTCGAGGCGGCCACTCATGGAGGTGCGGGAGTATTCCGCTTCCTCGCGGAAGCCCTCGCTGGCGGTGCTGTTCAGGTCCAGACGAAAGGCGCTGTGCTGGCCGAGTGGGTTGCCACCGGAAATCAGCGCGCGCTGCCAACCGTCGGCGCCCAGCTCACCATTGAGGGTAATTTCAGGCGAATCCGGTGCCGCCTTGGTGACGGCATTGATCACCCCGCCGATGGCATCACTGCCATAGAGCGCGGAAGCCGGGCCCTTGGTGACCTCCAGCTGCGCGCTCTGGGGCACGTTGATCTCGTACAGGCCGTTGTGGTTAAAGAAACCGGTGGGGCGTGTGGGAATACCGTCTTCCAGAAACAGATAAACCCCGGCAGTGGAAATGGGCTGGCGAATGGACGTCATATGTCCTTCTCCGCCCAGGTTGTTCACATGCACCCCGGCCACCCGATTGAGCGCATCGGCCGGGTGCGCAGGTGCGATATGTTCCAGCGCGGCCTCGTCAATCACCCCCACCGACTCTGCCAGCTCAGCGCGCACCTTGGCCTCGCGGGTGGCCGTGACAATCACCTGCTCAAGCACGCTATCCGGGTTTTGCGGACTTGCGGCCACGGCAAGCCCCATTGGTAGCAGCGCAGCCGGGAAAAATGCAACAACAGTAAAGCGGGACACAGCTTCTTCCTTGTCGAGGGTTCGTTATCGAAGCGCAAATGTTATCGAAAAAGCCCCGCGCGCAAGTGCGCCATATTGTCGCAGGGGGCATGAGATTGACCCTCCTTGCGGTTGCCGCTAAGGTTGCCCGCTCCTGCAGTCCCATCAGAGATATCCCCATGGCAGCCAAAAAGAAGACCGCGACCTTCGAGAGCGCACTGGAAGAACTGGAGCAACTGGTCGAGCGCCTGGAAAGTGGCGACCTGCCCCTTGATGAGGCACTGGCGGACTTTGAGCGCGGGGTGAAACTGACCCGCGAATGCCAGAAGAAGCTGGCCAGCGCCGAGCAGAAAGTGAAGGTACTGATGGAGGAGAACGGCCAGGTCCAGGAGCTTCCGTTCGATACCCCGGACGAATTTTCCGCAAACCCCGGCGCTGGAGATGCGGAGTAAGTGAGCACTTCCACCAAGCCTGCGGGCATGTCTGCGGGCCTCAAGGCGTTTTTGCAGACGTCTGGCCACCAGGTCGAACAGACCCTGAAGCACGCCCTTTCTGACCAGTCCAACGCACACGCCCTGTTCGCGGCCATGAATTACGCCGCACTCGGTCCCGGCAAGCGCCTGCGCCCGGCACTGGTGTACGCCGCCGCCCGCGCACTGGGGGGCAAAGAGGCCATCGCGCTCAGCCACGAAGCAGCGGCGGCGCTGGAGTGTGTACACGCTTACTCACTGGTACACGATGACCTTCCTGCAATGGACGACGACGACCTGCGCCGCGGCCGCCCCACCTGTCATATCCAGTTTGATCAGGCTACCGCCATCCTCGCCGGCGATGCGCTGCAGTGCCAGGCGTTCGAACTGCTTTCCGCCTCGCCGCTGCCGGCGCCCCTGCAAATTCGCGTGATTGGCGAGCTGGCGCGCGCTTCTGGCGCCCGCGGCATGGTTGCCGGCCAGGCCATTGATCTGGCGGCGGTGGAGCAAAGCCTGACGCTGGCACAGCTGAAAGAAATGCACCGCCTGAAAACCGGCGCACTGATTGTGGCCAGTGCCCGCATTGGCGCCCTGATCGGCGGTGCCAACGACGTGCAGCTCGCCGCCATCAGCCGCTATGCGGAGGCCATTGGTCTGGCGTTCCAGGTGCAGGACGACATTCTCGACGTGACCGCAGATACCGAGACCCTGGGCAAAACCCAGGGTGCCGATGCGGCGCGCAACAAGCCCACCTACGTTTCCCTGCTGGGCCTGGACGGCGCCCGCGCCGAAGCGCAGGCGCTACACGCGGAAGCCGCCCGCGCCCTGAACGACGTGGCTGCCGGTGTGGATACAGTAGACACCCGGGTGCTGCAGCAGCTCGCGGACTATATCGTTGAACGCAGTCACTGAAGTCAGCGCCTCTTATCCCGCTTCCACCGCGTAGGTAAAGATGTAACCTGTCCCCCAGGCCGTCTTGATGATCTCCGGCTGCTTGGCATCGTCACCCAGCTTGCGGCGCAGGCGGCTCACATGGGAGTCGATACTGCGATCAAACGGGAAACTCTCGCGCCCCTTGGTCAGGTCCAGCAGGCGATCCCGCGACAAAGGCTCCTGCGGATACTGCACAAACGCCAGCAGCAGCTCGGTTTCACTGGAGGAAAGGGGAACGATGTTGCCGTCCGGGTCGAGTAGCTGCATCTGCACCGGGCAAAAACGCCAGCCGGCAAAGGTGAACACGCCGCGCCTGCCGCTGCGTGGGGGCCGCTTCGCCCGGCGCAGCACCGCTTTCACCCGCGCCAGCAGCTCGCGCTCAAAGTAGGGCTTCACCACGTAGTCGTCTGCCCCCATTTCAAGCCCCACTACGCGATCGACTTCGTCTCCCCGTGCAGTGACGAAAACCACCGGCGGCAGGGTCTCGTCACTACACAGGTATCGGCAGAGTTCAAACCCGTCGCTACCGGCAAGGTCCACCTCCAGCAGAACCAGGTCAATCGGGTGCGCTTGCAGGCAGGCCAGCATCTGCTCCCCGTCGGCCGCCGTCACCACCCCATACCCGGCAGATGCCAACAAGTCTGCCTGCGCATCGCGGGCGTCTTCGCCCCCATCCACCACCAGGATGCGGGCTTTTACTGCCTCATTTGCCATCCGCTGCCACCTCGTTTTGTACCTGTTCAGCCGTCGTGCCGTTCGGCATACGCAGCGCCGCTGCACACCAGCAGCGGCCTGACGCCGCCCGTAGAATTTACACGGGTTCGCACACTTTTTCACACTTTTGGCAATCTTCCGCACAAATAAAGTGCCAAAGTAAACGCAAGCATAAAAACGCACAAAAAAACGCTGACAAAAAAAACGATAAACGTGACGAGTGATGCGTATGAAGCGACTTCTGCCCAGGGTCCTCGCGCCCGCCATGTTGGCGGCTGTGGCGACTGCTATCGGCGGGCAGCCCGCCGTAGCCATGGAACCACTCACCGCAACCGGATTGATCGAAGCCTGCAAATCTCATGCAATAGATCCACAGGGTTCGGGCGCCACAACCTGCCGCGCCTTTATACAGGGCTACCTGTCTGCCAGTACCGAGATTATCGCGGAGGAAGATCGCCCGTCCCAGTTTGTCGCCCGCGCCATTCGCACGCGCACCGGCCGGCTGTCCGCAGAGACAGAGCAGAAAATCAGCAGCCGCTATTGCCTGCCCCGCGCCGAAACCATCAACGCGCTGATCGCCAAGGTGGCTGGGCTTGCGCCGCCAGAAGCAGAAGACGCGACATCGGAATCTGTGATGCTCGCGGTGTTTGAAAACCACTACCGCTGCGATGATGTCATCGAAAAATAATGCCAAATTGGTTGCCCCGCCGAGGCGTGTACTCAGCGGTTTCTGTAAAGTTTGTGTAGTAGAACATTCATGCGTTACACCCTTTGCCTGTTTGCCGTTCTCGCCTTTATCTGGCTGGCCAACTCCGGCCATTACACGCCCCTGCTGCTCGCATTCGGGTTGATCTCCATTCTTTTTGTGATCGCCATTGCCCGTCGTATGAAGGTCGTAGACGGTGAGTCGCTGCCGCTGGAGCTGTGGTCCACACTGCCCCGCTACTACCTCTGGCTGCTGCGCAAAATCATTGCCAGTAACCTGGAAGTGGCACGCTGCGTATGGGGCGGCCTGCTGCGCGGAAAAATAAACATGCCAGCGACCATCTCCCCCTGCAGTGAACGCATCCCCACCACCCTGAAGACGGATCTGGGCAAAGTGCTGTATGCCAATTCCATTACCCTGACCCCCGGCACCGTGGCCATCGACGTGAGTGATAGCTCCATTCTGGTACACGCATTAACCCGTGCGGGGCTGGACGAAGTAAAGCAAGGTGAAATGGAACAGCGCATTCGAAAACTGACGGAAAACCAGGGCTCCAGTAACACAGCAACGGGGTCGCCATCATGATGCTGTATGCAACCCTCGTGGCATTGCTGGTGGTCATGTCACTGGCCTTGATCCGTGCAGTGCGTGGCCCGAGTATTCACGACCGGATTCTCGCGGTGAACATGTTCAGCACCAAAACCGTACTGCTAATCGCGGTCATCTGCTTTACCTTCGGCAAACCGGAGTTTCTGGATATCGCCCTGGTCTATGCGCTGATCAACTTCGTGAGTGTGATCGGTGTGCTGCGGTACTTTGAATTCCGTACCGCAAACGCGGCGTCCGCAACGGAGGTGACCGGTGATTGATTCGTTGCTGACGTTTGCCAGTGGCCTGCTGCTATTGCTGGGCTGCTTTTTTATGCTGACCGGGGCCATCGGACTGCTGCGTTTTCCCGACTTCTACTCCCGTATGCATTCCGCCGGCGTGACCGATACCCTGGCCACCTTTTTGATCATCAGCGGTTTGATGCTGGCTGCCGGCTGGTCGCTGGCCCTGTTCAAGCTGGGTATGATCATGCTGTTTATTTTCTTCACCAGCCCCACCGCCAGCCATGCTCTGGCGCGCTCGGCCCAGCTCAGTGCCCTGCGGCTGCCGCCTGTGACAACGGGAGCCACGCAACCTGAAACTGCCAGCTCGACGGCGGCAAGCGCGGGCAATACAACGGACACCGCCGTTGAGGCCGCCGATGACACCCGGGCCTGATGTCCCATTCACCGCATGTCTTCACGATGACGATCGCTATGAGACCAAAACAACAAATCCTCCGGGAGCGTAATTGATGGACCTGCTGCTGGATATCGCCTTGCTGGCACTGTTGCTGGCCACCGCCATTTCCATTGCCTGGATCAAGGACCTGTTCGCCGCCGCGATGCTGGCGGGGATTTACGGGCTGCTGTCCGCAGGCTTTTTCATGACTATGGGTGCGGTGGATGTCGCGTTTACCGAGGCCGCCGTGGGTGCGGGTATTTCCCCGCTGCTGATCGTGATGACGCTCGCGCTGTGTGGCCGTTACCAGCGCGCCGATCGCGCCCGCGCGCGCCTGGCCATCGCGCTGGTGGCTTCGGTGGGCGCCATGTTGATCGCGGCCACCGTCGATATGCCCTCGTTTGGCGATGCCAATGCGCCGGCGCACATGCACGTGGCACCGCACTATATTTCCGAATCCATGGCGGAGATCGGCATTCCCAACATTGTCACCTCGGTACTGGCGAGCTATCGCGGATTCGATACCTTCGGTGAGGTGGTGGTAATTTTCACTGCCGGTCTCGGCGTGCTGTCACTGTTGATGGCACGCGCGGAGCAGCCGCTGCAGGCCAGTCCGCAAACGCCGGTGGAAGCGCAATCCCGCGATATCGTGTTGCGCGTGGTGGCCAAGGTATTGATCGCGCCCATCATGCTGTACGCACTGTATGTGCAGTTCCACGGCGAGTATGGCCCCGGCGGAGGCTTCCAGGCGGGTGTGATCTTTGCGGTGGGCTTTATCCTCTACGGGCTGGTGTTCGGCCTCGACGCCGTGCGCAAGGTCGCCTCCCACGGCCTGGTGCAAATGCTGTCGGCGGTGGGCGTGCTGATCTATGGCTGTGTAGGCCTGCTGAGCCTGGTCAGCGGCAAGAATTTTCTGGATTACGGCGCACTCGCCGGCAATCCGGTAACCGGCCAGCATGTGGGCATCATCGCCATTGAGCTGGGTGTGGGCATCACCGTGGCGGCGGTGATGATTATGGTGTTTTATCTGTTTTCTGCGCAGCTGCGTGTGCGCAGCGTGCAACTCCCTGCAACGGCTTCCTCAGCGGCAATATCGCCGCTGGACGATCTGCAGGGTGTCGAAGGGAGGGCCGGATAAAGTGTTACTGGCATCACACTACAACTACTGGATCGTTATCGCGCTGATGATGATCGGCCTGTATATGGTCATTGCCCAGGGCAACCTGGTTAAAAAAATTATCGGGCTGAATATTTTTCAGACCTCGGTTTTCATTTTCTACATCAGCGTCGGCAAGGTGGATGGTGGCAGCGCGCCCATTCTCAGTGACGGTGTCACCCTGTATTCCAACCCGCTGCCGCACGTGCTGATTCTGACCGCCATTGTGGTGGGCATTGCGACCACCTCGCTGGCACTGGCGCTGATCATCCGCATCAAAGGCGCTTACGGGTCCATCGAAGAGCGCGACATCCAGGCCGAAGAAGCCCTGCAGGAGCGCAGCGCGCAACAGGCTGCGGCCCAGACCTCTGCCGGTAAGGAGCAATAAACCATGCTGGCACACCTTCCCATTTTGCAGGTTATCCTGCCGTTGATGGCGGCACCCTCCTGCCTGTTTATCCGCAAGGCCACCCTCGCGTGGCTGTTCACCCTGGCGGTGAGCCTGGCCGCGCTGGTGGTGAGTGTTTTATTGCTGCAGCAGGTGTACCTGTCTGGCCCCATTACCTATGAACTCGGGGGCTGGCATGCACCCTGGGGCATCGAGTATCGCATTGACCTGCTGAATGCTTGGGTGCTGCTGATTGTCACCGCACTCAGCACGGCGGTACTGGCTGCGGCCCGCACCAGCGTGGCACGGGAACTGGAGGCCAACCGGCAAACGGTGTTCTACACCCTGTACCTACTGTGCTTTGCCGGCCTGCTGGGGATTGTGGCAACCGGCGATGCGTTCAATGTGTTCGTCTTCCTCGAGATTTCCTCCCTGTCGACCTATGCATTGATTGCTCTGGGTAGAGACCGGCGCGCGCTCTGGGCTGCCTTCCAGTATTTGATCATGGGCACGATCGGGGCCACGTTTATCCTGATCGGGATCGGTTTCCTGTACATGATGACCGGCACCCTGAACATGGCGGACCTGGCCGAGCGCATTCCACCGCTCAGTGAATCCTCCACGGTACTCGCGGCGTTTGCGTTTATCTTTGTGGGTATCTGCCTGAAGCTCGCGCTGTTTCCGCTGCACCTGTGGCTGCCCAATGCCTACAGCTGCGCGCCCTCTATCGTTACCGCCTTTCTCGCCGCAACAGCCACCAAGGTGGCGCTGTATCTGCTGCTGCGATTTACCTTTACCGTGTTCGGGGTGGACTTTTCCCTGTCGCACTTGCCGCTGGACACCCTGCTGATCGGGCTGGGGCTGGTGGGCGTGTTCGCGGCATCCACGGTCGCCATTTACCAGGCCAACATCAAACGCATGCTGGCATTTTCCAGCGTGGCGCAGATCGGCTACATGGTGGTTGGTATCGGCATCGGCACGGCCACCGCACTGCAGGCCACACTGCTACACCTGTTCAATCATGCCCTGATGAAAGGCGGGCTGTTTCTGGCGCTGGCTGGGCTCGTTTATCAACTGGGCGGCTGCCGCATCGAGCAATTTCGTGGCCTTGGCCGCACCATGCCCTGGACCATGGCGGCGATCGTGGTGGGCGGGCTCAGCCTGATCGGCATGCCGCTGACCGTGGGCTTTGTCAGCAAGTGGTACCTGATTGCCGCGGCGGTCGAGCAGCAGCTGTGGGGGGTAGCCATCCTGGTGGTGCTCGGTTCACTGCTGGCGGTGGCTTATATCTGGAAACTGGTGGAAGCGGCCTATTTCCAGGCTCCCGCAGATGACACGGTGAAGGAGGCCCCGCTGGGTATTCTGTTGCCGGCGTGGCTGCTGATCGCCGCCAATGTCTATTTCGGCATTGATACCCGCCTGCCGGTAGAAGTATCTGCCGCAGCCGCCCAATTCCTGCTTGGAGGCGCTGCGCAATGAGTGAGTCCTTTCTGTTACAACTTACCCTGCTGATCCCTCTGCTGGCACTGGCAGGTATTCAGCTCACCGCCCGCCGGGAAAATGTGCGCGAGGCCGTTTCACTGATTGCCGCCAGCGCATTGTTTGCGGTGGTGACGCAGCTCTACCAGCCCATGCTGGACGGCCACACCATTGCTGTGCACTGGCTGGATATTCTCCCCGGACTGGCGCTGGCGTTTCGCGTTGAACCGCTTGGGCTGCTGTTTGCGCTGGTGGCGAGCTTTCTGTGGATCATCACCACGGTATACGCCATCGGTTATATGCGCGGCCACGGGGAAAAAAACCAGACCCGCTTTTTCAGCCTGTTCGCGGTTTCCATTGGCGCGGTCATGGGGATCGCGTTTGCCGAGAACCTGTTTACGCTGTTTATTTTTTATGAAGTGCTGACGCTCTGTACCTATCCGCTGGTCACCCACGCCGGTACCGACAAGGCGCGTCAGGGCGGACGCACTTACCTGGGCATTTTGCTCGGCACGTCCGTGGGCTTTTTCCTGCTGGCGATCATCGCCACCTGGTTGCTGGCGGGCACCCTGTCGTTCCAGCCCGGCGGCGTCTTCTTGCCGGACACCTCTGCCGCGCTGTTGTCGGTATTGCTGGTGTTTTTTGTATTCGGCGTGGGCAAGGCGGCGATCATGCCGTTCCATCGCTGGCTGCCGGCAGCCATGGTGGCACCGACACCGGTGAGTGCGTTATTGCACGCGGTAGCCGTGGTGAAGGCGGGAGTCTTTGTACTGCTGAAGGTGTGCCTGCTGATATTCGGCTTTGAAACCCTGCGCAGTATTCCCGCCACCAACTGGCTGTTGTACCTGGCAGCGGCCTCTATTCTGCTCGCGTCCATCATTGCCCTGCGCCAGCAGAACCTGAAAAAGCGCCTCGCCTATTCCACCGTCAGCCAGCTCGGCTATATCACCCTGGGTGCGCTGCTCGCCACCAGCGCGGGCATGACCGGCAGTGCACTGCATATCGTGATGCACGCTTTTGGCAAGATCACCCTGTTTTTCTGCGCCGGCGCCATTCTGGTAGCAGCCCACAAAACCGAAATCAATGAAATGCGCGGGCTGGGTCGGCAAATGCCGGTCACCATGACCGCCTTCCTGGTGGCCAGCCTGTGCATCATCGGCATCCCGCCCACGGGGGGCACCTGGAGCAAGTGGTATCTCATGCTGGGCACTTTCGAGGCGGAGCAGTGGGTCCTGATGGGGCTGCTGATGGTCAGCTCACTGTTGAGTATCGCTTACCTGCTGCCGATTCCGCTGCGCGCGTTCTTTACCAACAACAATCCGGGTGCGGTCACCGCCGAAGGCGCTGTCGCCATCAAAGAGGCACCGCTGCCCTCCCTGATTGCCCTCAGCATTACCGCGGCGGGCTGTATTTATTTACTGCTCTTTCCCGATGCGTTCTACCAGCTGATCAAGGCTGGGATCTGATTTTAAAGGTGCCCTAATGCGTGGTGAAAAACAGGCGTTCTTCGACAACCCGGACAACATCCGCACAATGCTGCGGGTGTTCTACGGCATTTGTATCTTGTTATTCGCACTGGACTTTGTGATTCATCGCCACACGGAATTCCGCGCGGAAGGCCTGCCCGGCTTTTACCCGGTTTACGGCTTCGTGGGTTGTGTGGTTCTGGTGTTCGCCGCCAAGTGGATGCGTACCTTTCTGATGCGACCGGAAGACTATTACGACAAACGCGAACTGGCCGACTTCGACAACGCCGACAGTGACGCAGAAGCGACACACGCCCCGGCGCCGGTGAGCGGGGGGCAGGAGCATGTTTGAGATGGCGCCGTTTGTTCCCTTCTTTATTGCCGCCGCACTGGGGCTGTTCCTGCGTGGCTGGGCGCGGGCGCTGCTGTTTATTGCGGTGCCGGTGGTCGGTCTCGCCAATTTATGGCTGCTCGGCACGGGCAGCTTCGGCCACTACGCGATTCTCGATTTCCACCTGCTGCTGTTCAAGGCAGACAAGCTGAGCCTGCTGTTCGGCTACCTGTTCCACATCGCGGCGCTGATCTCGGTCATTTACGCCCTGCATGTGCGCGACACACTGCAACAGGTGGCCAGCATGGCGTATGCGGGCAGCGCACTGGGTGCGGTGTTTGCCGGCGACCTGCTGACCCTGTTTATCTTCTGGGAAATGCTGGCGCTGACGTCGGTATTTCTGGTGTGGGCGCGCCGCAACGGGCGCGCGTACCTGGCGGGGCTGCGCTACTTCACCCTGCATATCCTCTCCGGATTGCTGCTGCTCGGCGGCATCGTTTTTTACGGGCAGACCCACGATTCGCTCGCCTTTGGGCCCATTGGTCTGGACGGCAGCGTCCTCGACAACCCCGCGGGCTGGATGATTTTCCTCGCCTTCGGTATCAAGTGCGCCTTCCCGCTCTTCCACAACTGGCTCACCGACGCCTACCCGGAATCCACCCCCACCGGCACCGTGTTCCTCAGCGCCTTCACCACCAAGGTGGCGATCTACGCGCTGGCGCGCGCCTATCCCGGCACCGAACTGCTGGTGTATATCGGTGCCACCATGGCCTGCTTCCCCATTTTCTATGCGGTGATCGAAAACGACCTGCGCCGGGTGCTGGCCTACAGCCTGATCAACCAGCTGGGCTTTATGGTGGTGGGCATTGGTATCGGCACCTCCCTGGCCATCAACGGCGCGGTGGCCCACGCGTTTAACGATGTGATCTTCAAGGGGCTGCTGTTCATGTCCATGGGCGCCGTGCTGCATGTCACCGGCAAGATCAACGGTTCTGAACTGGGCGGCCTGTACAAGAAGATGCCCAAGACCACGGTGCTGTGCATTATCGGCGCCGCGTCGATTTCCGCCTTCCCGCTGTTCAGTGGCTTTGTCAGCAAGTCCATGGTGATGAGCGCGGCGATCAAGAATGGCCATGACTGGGTGTGGCTGATCCTGCTGTTCGCATCGGCCGGTGTCTTCCACCACGCCGGTATCAAGATCCCCTACTTTGCGTTCTTTGCCCACGACGCCAAGCTCCCCGCGCGCGAGCCACCGGTGAACATGCTTGTCGCCATGACGATTGCCGCGACCCTGTGCCTGACCATCGGTATCTATCCCCAGGCGCTCTACAGCCTGCTGCCCTACGAGATGTCCTACACTCCCTACGATGTCACCCACGTGCTGACACAACTGCAACTGCTGTTCTTCTCGGCACTGGCGTTCGTGTGGCTGAACCTGCGCCACCTGTATCCGCCGGAGCTGCCGTCGGTCAACCTGGATGCAGAATGGATCTATCGCCGGCTGGTACCCGACGCCATGCGCGCCCTGTTTGACCGGCTGTTTGCCCTGGACCAGCGCCTGCGCGGCGCCGCGGTCGGCGGTGTCGAACGTATGATCGAAGGGGTGGCCAGCCACCACCGCGCCGACGGCATCATGGCCCGCAACTGGCTCACCGGCAGTATGGTGGCCGGCGTGGTGCTGCTGCTCGGCGTGTATCTGATACTGGGCTGGCTGTAAATCCGCCAGCGGAGCGAGCATCGCCGGCAGACACAGGAAGAGGCTGACCGGCGAGCCAGCATTCGCGCGGGATGCAATCTCTCCGCTGTGGGCATACAATCCGCTTCTTATATCAGTTGCAATTGATACCTTGGGCTGCCGCCAGGCGTGCGGGGCCCGGATGCCCGAATCAGGACCCTTGATGTTCGACGAGATACCCCGCCAGCGCCCGTCAACGCCGCTGCTCGACCAGATCGACGACCCGGCCCAACTGCGCACGCTGCCGGAAAAACAGTTGCCCGAGCTGGCCAGCGAGCTGCGCGAATACCTGCTCTACTGCGTGGGCCAGACTGGCGGCCATTTTGGCGCCGGACTCGGCGTGGTGGAGCTGACCATCGCCCTGCATTACATCTACAACACCCCGGAAGACCGGCTGGTGTGGGATGTGGGCCACCAGACCTACCCGCATAAAATTCTTACCGGCCGCCGCGAGCAGATGCTCTCCATTCGCCAGCAGGGCGGCCTGTCGGGCTTCCCCAAGCGCAGCGAGAGCCCCTACGACACCTTTGGTGTGGGTCACTCCAGCACCTCCATCAGTGCAGCGCTGGGCATGGCCCTGGGCTCGCCGGACGAGCGCAAGGTGGTGGCGGTGATCGGCGATGGTGCCATGACCGCCGGTATGGCGTTCGAGGCCCTGAATCATGCGGCACACACCGGCAGAGACATGCTGGTGGTGCTGAACGACAACCGCATGTCCATCTCCAAGAACGTGGGCGGCCTCGCCACCTACTTCGCGCGTATTCTCGCCAGCAAAACCTACCTGAACATGCGCGAGGGCAGCCGCAAGATCCTGTCCGCCATTCCCAAGGCCTGGCAGCTGGCGCGCCGTACCGAAGAACACGTCAAAGGCATGATTACCCCCGGCACGCTGTTTGAAGAGCTGGGGTTCAACTACGTGGGCCCGCTCGATGGCCACAATATGCAGGATCTGGTGCATACCCTGCGCAACCTGCGCAACCAGCGCGGCCCCCAGCTGCTGCACATCGTCACCACCAAGGGCAAGGGCTTTGGCCCGGCGGAAGAAGACCCGGTGGGTTACCACGCGCTCAACAAACTCGAGCCGGAGCCCAAGGTGCAGGTGGCCGTTGCCGAGACAAAGAAAAAAGGCCCGAAGTACCAGGATATTTTTGGCCAGTGGCTGTGCGATACAGCCGAGCAGGATGACAAGCTCGTGGGCATCACCCCGGCCATGTGTGAAGGCTCCGGTATGGTCGAGTTCGCCGAGCGCTTTCCGGAGCGTTACCACGATGTGGCCATTGCCGAGCAACACGCGGTTACCCTCGCAGCCGGCCTCGCCTGTGAAGACCAGAAGCCGGTAGTGGCCATTTACTCCACCTTCCTGCAGCGTGGATACGACCAACTGGTGCACGACGTGGCCATCCAAAACCTGGATGTGACCTTCGCCATCGACCGCGCTGGCCTGGTTGGCGAAGACGGCCCCACCCACGCGGGCAGCTTCGACCTGACGTTTATGCGCTGCCTGCCGAACCTCGTCATCGCCGCGCCTGCTGACGAGAACGAATGCCGCCAGCTGCTGTACACCGCATACCAGCACCAGGGCCCATCCGCAGTGCGCTACCCACGCGGCACTGGCCCGGGTGTCGCAATCGAAAAAGAAATGACCGCGTTGCCGGTGGGCAAAGGCCGCGTGATTCAGGAAGGCAAGGACATTGCCATTCTGAGCTTCGGCACCTTGCTGGCCCCGGCGCGTGAAGCGGCAGAAAAACTCGGGGCAACCCTGGTGGACATGCGCTGGGTGAAACCGCTGGACGAAGCACTGATTGACCGCCTGGCCGATAGCCACGAGTTGCTGGTAACGCTCGAAGAAAACACCGTTGCCGGCGGCGCGGGCAGCGCAGTTTCAGAATACCTGAACCAACGCATTGTTCCGGTGCCCCTGCTGCAACTGGGCTTGCCCGACAAAATCATCGAACACGGCAAGCACCCCAAACTGCTCGCCGAAATCGGCCTTGATGCCCAAGGTATCGAACAACAAATCCGCGAACGCCAGTCGCAAATGCACCAGTCCCAATCAAACGGGCAGGCCGCGGTAATATAACGCTTACGAAGCCGAAAACTCGAACTTAAGGCCGGGTTCCAGGGGCGGGTTTTCAGGATCGTCGCAAACAGGATGTTTGCGCCGAAGCGCCCAGGGATGGGTTTACAGCGGTCCTGAAAACCCGCCCCTGGTGCTCGGCCGCCACTGTACTTCGGGCAGAGCGCCTTAGACGGACTCCGAAAGAACTACAGTGGCGCCGGGTCACTGGGTAAAGCTTTTCGGAACCGGGCTAGGCGCCCCCCTGTGGATACATCCCTGTACGCTGCGTCGGCGACGTCCCTGTCGCCGACGCTTCCGAAAAGCTTTACCCAGCGCCCCATCTTAAATTCACACTCTCGCACTTCGTTATATTCAAGCTTTTAGAAACTATAAAACAGAGACAGGAAGTACGATGTCCTTTTCCCTTTCCGTAAAAAAAATCCTGAACTCAAAGCGTCTCAGCTTCTCCGCAGCCATTATGGCCACCAGCCTGAATGTGCAGGCGATGGACCATAAAGCCTTCGACAAGGCCATGGACGCATTACCCCAAAAAGAGGCCAGTGAAAAACTACAGGCACTGCAAGACCTGCGGTACCGCTGGATTATGGAAAGCTATCCAGAGTCCGCCACCTATCGCGGCTACCCCGGCGGCGAACAGGACTGGACCGATCAATCCATCAAAGCTATCGAGCGCCGCAAAGGGCAGACCCGCGATCTGCTCGTCGCCAGCCGCCACCTCAATAAAGACAAACTCAACGACGCGGAAAAGCTCGACTACCAACTGCTCTACCAAGACCTGCTACTGCAAGTGCGCGGCTACCAGTTTCCCGAGCACCTGCTGCCGGTCAACCACATGAGCGGCATCCAGCGCAGTGTGCCGGGCGTCTTGAATGCCATGCCCAAGCGCACCGCCGCAGACTATGAAGATATTCTCGCGCGTCTCGACAAACTGCCGGGACTGATCGAGCAGACCCGTATTCTTATGGAAATGGGGCTGGCGCAAGAGCTGACGCCACCACAGATTACCCTGCGCGACCTCCCCGGACAGATCCGCGCACTGATCCCGGCAGATCCCAAGCAGAGCCCGTTGCTCAAAGCATTCTATGAAATGCCCGCAAGTATTCCCGCAGCACAGCAGAATCGCCTGCGCACGCGCGCGCAGAATATCTACCAGAGAACCCTGATTCCCAACTGGCAGCGCTTTGCGGAATACGTTGAGCGTGAATACATTCCCAAGGCCAACACTGAAATTGCCTTCACCAAAAATGCGGACGGCATTCGCTGGTACGCCTACAAAGTGCGGGAAGAAACCACCACCGACCTGAGCCCGGAAGAAATTCACCGCATCGGCCTCGAAGAAGTGCGCCGTATTCGCGGCGAGATGGATCGCATCATCCAGAAAACTGGCTTCGATGGCGACTTCAAGGCGTTTACCGAATTCCTGCGCAACGACCCGCAGTTTTACTACGACAACAAAGAAGACCTGCTGAAGGACTACCGGGATATTGCCAAGCGCATCGATGGCGAGCTGCCCGCGCTGTTCGGCACCCTGCCGCGGCTGCCCTACGGCGTGAAGCCGATCCCAGGCTACTCGGAAAAATCGCAGACCACCGCCTACTATCAGCCCGGCTCCATGGAAGCGGGCCGCGCCGGGGTATTTTTTGCCAATACCTACAACCTGAAAAGCCGCCCCAAATGGGAAATGGAAGCACTGACGGTGCACGAAGCCATGCCGGGGCACCACCTGCAGATTGCCCTCGCCCAGGAACAGGGGGATATCCACCCGCTGCGTCGCAACAAGTTCTATACCGGGTTTGTGGAGGGCTGGGGGCTGTATTCCGAAAGCCTCGGGTATGACCTCGGTCTGTACACCGATCCCTACAATGAATTCGGTGCGCTCACCTACGATATGTGGCGCGCGGTGCGGCTGGTGGTGGATACCGGCATGCACCAGCTGGGCTGGAGCCGGGACGAGGCCATCCAGTACTTTGTCAATAACAGCGCAAAGCCGGAACACGACATCGTAGTGGAAATCGATCGCTATCTGGTGTGGCCGGGCCAGGCGCTGGCCTACAAGGTAGGCCAGTTGAAGATCAAGGAAATCCGCGCGCGCGCGGAGCAAGCACTGGGGAACAATTTTGACATTCGCCAGTTCCACGACGCGTTACTGGGCGCCGGGGCGCTGCCGCTGAATGTGCTGGAAAGCCGGATGAATGACTGGATCGAATCCCAGGGTGGTCAAATCAGCCTTACCCCACCGGTACCCGATACCGCAGGCCAGGCAGCGCCCAATTAATTTCGCTCATTTAAAAAAGGCCCGCTGACGAAACGCCAGCGGGCCTTTTTTCTTTGGCAGGATCAGAGTATCCCTACACTTCTCTTCCCTACTCTTCCCCACTTTTGCGTGCGCGCGCGTGGCTCTGCACCGAGCGGTACATCTGCCCCAGCGCTTTGTCGTCCGCCCGCGACTCCGCCAGCGTGCGCGTATTGCGGCGCACCTCCCGCTCCAGCTTGCGCCAGTTGCGCAGGCGACGCTCATCCAGGGTGTCCGATTCGATGGCAGCCTGCACCGCACAGCCCGGTTCCGACTCGTGAGCGCAGTCGGCAAACCGGCACTTGGCGGCCAGCGCACTGATATCCGCAAAGGTCGCCGCAAGGCCATCCTGTACATCGGCGAGCCGCAGTTCGCGCATACCCGGACTGTCCAGCAGCAGGCCACCGTCGGGAATGGCATAGAGCGCGCGGTGCCGGGTGGTGTGCCGGCCCTTGCTGTCATCCTCACGTATGCCACCGGTGGCGGCCAGCTCGGCGCCGGCGAGGCTGTTCAGCAAAGTGGACTTACCCACACCGGATGAACCCAGCAGCGCCAGGGTTTCGCCGCTGCGGCAGTATTCGCGCAGCGGCGCCACACTCTCCGCGTCGAGCGCATTCACCAGTACCACTGGCAGGTCGCGATGGCCCTTGAGGGCAGTGCGGTAGGAATCGTGGTTCTGGTCCAGATCGGCTTTGGTGAGTACCAGGCAGGCGCGACAGCCAGCCTCCTTCACCAGCGCCAGATAGCGCTCCACCCGCGACAGGTTGAAGTCGTGGTTGCAGGAAGAAACGATCAGCACGTTATCCACATTCGCCGCAATCAACTGCGCCTGTCGGGCGCCCGGCGCCATGCGCTTGAACAGGCTACTGCGCTCCAGGCGGCGCAGCGGCTTGCGGGATGCACGCTCCAGCAACAGCCAGTCGCCCACCGTGGGCCGCTCGCTGGCATCGTCAAACAGCGGGCCATGAACCAACACCACCTCATCGCCAGCCTCGCCCGTCACCTCGATCTGGCTGCGATGCACCGCCATGACCTTGACCGGCACGCAGTCGTTCAGCTCGTCCAGACTCAGCTGCTGCTGGAAAAACGGCTTCCAGCCGAGCTTGCGCAAGGGCGACTCCGCCGCCGCAGGCTTTTCCTGGCCACTGCTAGAAACACCGCGTCGGAATACCGGGCGGCGTGAAATCAGGGATTTACTCAATGTCCTAAACCCTCAAAAGTACCTGGCACAATTTTGTGACTGTCAGGCACAGGTCATTCTAGCCTCATATCCAGAGGCACTCTGGACAGGGGCACGATTGGATGGGGTTTCCAATTTAGGTAGGAAAACCCGACAAAAGGGAACTTGCCGGGCAGGTGGCTGACTAGGTTACGGTCAGTCGCGGCTGGCCCGGCGGGAGTTGGATACACTCATCAACAAGCCTCCGCTGGTGGAATTTCGCGCAATTTAGCAGGGCCGCCGCCCCTGCGCAATAGGTTAGAAAAACGGTCGAGCTAGGTAGTGCCCGGCGTTACAGGATGTAGCGCTCGCGGTCGCAGGCTGGCGCGAGCGATCGAAACCCCAGCAGAGCTACGCCTCTGCGCCCATGTTTTCGATTGCGTCGGAGAGACAAGTGACATGGATGTCATTTCTTTCGACGACACATAAAAAACAAAAGCCGGCAAAAATGCCGGCCTCTATATCGGATTACTGACGGTACATCACCTTTCTCGACCACCAGCATTCAGATAAATTTGAGTATAGACGCTGTGGGTGATACCGCACTCCATGGGTACCTGATTTGCTCTTCCTGAGCGCTGTGCGGGATCAGCATCTTGCTCACGTATAGGTTGGCGTTTTAACGTTGCCTTCCCGTGACGCTTTCGTGAAAGGTTTGTGACAGTGAAAACCTCTCGCAGTCAGCGCTTTCCCCTCCATCGTTCTCTTTACGAACGCTCAGAGCCATCCTCATCGTCGAACAGATGCCCCAGCTTGCCCTTTTTGGTAGAGAGGTAATTGGTGTTGTGCGGATTGCGACCGCTCTGGTGTGGCAGGCGTTCAGTCACCTCCACTCCCAGGTCCTGCAACGCCTTCACCTTGCGCGGGTTGTTGGTCATCAGGCGAATGGACTTGATGCCCAAATGATCAATCATCGGCTTCAGGATCGAGTAATCCCGCATGTCGGCTCCGAAGCCCAGGCGCTCATTGGCCTCCACGGTATCCGCACCACAATCCTGCAGTTTATAGGCCCGGATCTTGTTCAACAGGCCGATGCCACGGCCTTCCTGGCGCAGGTAAAACACCGCACCGCGACCTTCGGTGGCAATCCGGTGCAGGGCGTGCTGCAGCTGCGCGCCGCAATCACAGCGCAATGAAAACAAGGCATCGCCAGTCAAACACTCGGAGTGGATGCGAGCCAGCACGGGCGCATCTGTATCCAGATCCCCCATGCTCAGCACGACATGCTCCTTCCCGGTTTCCACTTCCTCGAAACCGTGCATCTCAAACATGCCCCAGGATGTGGGCAGCTTGGAAGATTCCACATAGCGAATGGTCAAACTGATACCTCGTATTCGATCAATTGCGTGCGCGCAGCAGTAACAGACCATCCTGCTGCTGCATATCCACACGGCTCAAAAAACTGTTCCCCAGCAGGGTCACCTGGGGAAAATCGGCCCCCAGTACGGTCGCATCCACATTACGTATGGTGATGCCGCCGATGGTGACACTGGCCAACTGTATCTTGTAGGCACGCTCTACGCCGCTGGCGGTGGACACGGTAATCGTCCGTGCACCGGACAAATCCAGTCCCAGACTTTTTGCCATCGGGTAGTTAAACGCGATACTCGTTGCCCCGGTGTCCACCATCACCGGAACCCGGCGGCCATTGATCCAGGCGGTGGTGTTGTAGTGGCCGCGGCTGTCCGGGCTCAAATGCACCTCCGGCCGGTCCACCTGGGCGTAGTTGGCAGCGACGGGAGCGGCCAGGGTGAGCTTCTGCTCGCGACCGCCAATCACCACCACGGCGTGGTCGCTGGTTGCGGACACGAGCTTTACCCCCTCCGGGGAAGCACTGCCCGCCTTCAGCAACCGCTGTTTACCTCCAATCTCGAACATGGCACTGGTGCCAAATATCGCCTGTAACCTTACATCCTGTGTGTGTCCAATCACTGGCATTGCCAGCGATACATTCAGCGAAACAACAAACGGTACTATCTTGCGCAGCTTCATGGGCATCCTGCCTCATCGTTATGGTCATAGTGAGTAAACCAAATAAGCCGTGCCCTGCAACACCAGCGCGGCGTAGATTCCTGCCAGTATATCGTCGAGCATGATGCCTAGGCCACCATGAAGCCGACGGTCTGCCCAGCCGATGGGCTGGGGTTTGGCGATATCGAAGATACGGAACAGCACAAAACCGTACAGGGCCCACAGCCAGCCAGCGGGAGCCAGGAACATGGTCAGCCAGTAGCCGACAAACTCATCCCACACGATCCCTCCGTGATCGTGCACCCCTAGAGCTTTAGAGGCGGCGCCGCACAGGTAACACCCCAGGGCAAATGCCACCACAAGTACTCCCATATAAGCCGCCGGCGAAAGGAACTGCAGGCCGTACCACAAGGGAATCGCCGCCAGAGTACCGAAGGTACCGGGGGCCTTCTTCGCCAGCCCGGACCCGAATCCAAAGGCCAGGAGCAGCACCGGGCTGCGCAGTAGCTGGGCAAAAGTCGGGGTAACGGTGTGTGCGTTAGTCATGGATGTTCGATTCCTGCCCGTCAAAAATGCTGGTAGCCGGTACCCCGGGGCTGCCAGGGCTTGCCGTGCCACTGACAGCGAATACCGGGCTCTTCGCTCAGGTGGCCAATGGGCGTAATGGGTAGCTGCAGTGCCTGAACCGCGTCACGATGCCGTGCTGGCACGGTAAAACACAGCTGGTAGTCGTCGCCGCCGGTCAGTGCGGTTTCCACCGCCGCGTCTGCCTGCAGGCTGTGGGCCAGCACGGCCACTGGGAGCTGATCCAGGTTCAATTCTGCGCCCAGCTGGCTAGCATCACAGATATGCCCGAGATCAGCCAGCAATCCATCGGATATATCCAGTGCGGCGCTGGCGTAGCCTTCAACAGCCCGGGCCACGGCAAACTGCGGCTCGGGCGCATAGTAGGCGGTCTCGGCCTGCTGCTGCTGTCGAGGGCTCACAGTCACCTCACCCAGCACTACAGGCAGTGCCGCGGCAGCCGCCCCCAGCTGGTTGGAGACGTAGATGATATCCCCGGCGCTGGCGCCATCCCGCCGCAGGGGGCGCGCACAGGCACCGGTGACCTGAATGGTGATGGACAGCGGCCCTTTGGTGGTGTCGCCACCCACCAGGGTGATGCCAAATTCGTGCGCAGTTTCTGCCAGGCCGCGGGCAAAGGGCTCCAGCCAGGCGGGATCGCTGTGCGGCAGGGTAAGCGCAAGGGTGAACCACAGGGGTTCGGCGTTCATGGCGGCGAGGTCGGAGAGGTTGACCCGCAGGGCACGGCTGGCAATACGATAAGGGTCGCCGCCTGCGGGGAAGTGCACATCGGCTACCAGGGTGTCGACGCTGGTGGCGAGCCGTTTGCCGGCGGGGGGCAGCAGCAGGGCGCAGTCGTCGCCGATACCCAGCTCTACCCCATTGTCGGCAGTGCCCGACCGGGAACCGGTCTGAAAGCGGGAGGTGAAGTACTCCCGAATCAGTTCAAATTCGCCGGGGCCGGGCATGGGCAATTCAGCCTTTGTCGGCCTTTACTTCGACGCTGCGCTCTTTGGCGGCAACTTTGTCGAGGATACCGTTGATAAATTTGAAGGCATCGGTGGGGCCAAATTTCTTGGCGAGGGCGACGGCTTCATTGATGACGACCTTGTAGGGCACATCGACGCGATTTTTCATCTCGAAGGTGGACATGCGCAACAGGGCACGGGACACCGGGTCGAGTTCTTCGACGTTGCGGTCGAGGTACTGGCTGTAGGTCTCTTCGATCTCGTCGAGGTTTTTCGCCACGCCGTGGAGCAGCTCGCGAAAGTAGGCCACGTCGGTTTTGCTCATGTCGTTGTCGGCATGAAACTCGGCTTCGATGGCGTTGAGGTTGGAGCCTGCCATTTGCCACTGGTACAGGGCCTGCATGGCGTAGTGGCGTGCCTTGCGGCGGGCGGATGCGGTTACGGTCATTTCAGTGTTTTCTCGGTTCAGATTTTGCCGATCAGGGAGACCATTTCAAGGGCGGTTTCGGCGGCTTCACAGCCTTTGTTGCCGGCTTTGGTGCCGGAGCGTTCGATGGCCTGTTCGATGGAGTCTACGGTGAGGACGCCGAAGGTCACAGGGATGCCGGTGTTCATGGAGACCTGGGCGAGACCTTTGGTGCATTCGCCGGCGACGTATTCGAAGTGTGGGGTGCCACCGCGGATGACAGCGCCGAGGGCAATCACTGCGTCGAACTTTTTGGTTTCGGCAATTTTCTGCGCGGCGAGCGGGAATTCGAAAGCGCCCGGTGCGTAGTAAATGGTGATGTCTTCGTCTTTGATGCCTTTGCGGCGCAGGGTGTCCAGCGCGCCATCTTTCAGGCTTTCTACAACGAAGCTATTCCAGCGGCTTACCAGCAGCGCGTACTTACCGGTGCTGCCTACGAAATCGCCTTCGATGACTTTGATATTGCTCATGACGTTTTCCATTTTTTGCTAATTCACTGCGGGACCCGTTTAGCACTTCGAGCCCTGGAGCAGTGGCGGTGGAGCACCGGGGATCAGTTTTCAGGACCGCTGTAGACCCATCCCTGGGCGCTGCGGCGCAAACTTCCTGTTTGCGACGCTCCTGAAAAAAAATACCCAGCACCCCGCCTTCGATTTGTACATTGGTGGTGTTACCCACCGCTACATTCTTCTCAGTTTTGTAGGGTGGATAAGCGTAAGCGCATCCACCATTTGAACTTGTCGACATTTACCGGTGGATGCGCTGCGCTTATCCACCCTACGCCAACAAATTAGTCGATTTCTTTGGCGTTCAGGTATTCCTCTACCTCCAGGTCGAAACCGGAAATGGCACTGAAGCGGAATGGCGCGCTCATCAAACGCATCTTGCGCACTTTCAGATCGCGCAAAATCTGCGAGCCGGTGCCCACCTGTTTGTACACCAGATCCTGGCTTGGGCGCTGCTGCTTGCCGCTGATCAGCCAGTCGATGCTCTCTTCGATTTCATCGGTGGTTTCGTTGTGACAGATCACCACCACCACGCCTTTGCCCTCTTCCGCGACTTTTTTCAGCGCGTTGCGGAAGGTCCAGGGTTCGTATTTTTCGTCGCCACGGCGCAGTGAAAAGACGTCGCGCAGGGTGCTGGCGACGTGGACGCGCACGAGAGTGGGCTCTTCCGGCTGGAAGTCGCCGAGGCTGAACGCGAAATGGCGTTCGCGGCGGGCCTTGTCGAGGTAGGTGCGCAGTTTGAATTCGCCGAATTCGGTCTGCACGTTGCGCTGGTTGACGCACTCGACGGTTTTCTCATTCAGCGCACGGTAGTTGATCAGGTCAGCGATGGTCCCGATCTTGAGGTTGTGCTGCTGGGCAAACTTTTCCAGGTCCGGGCGGCGGGCCATGGTGCCGTCTTCGTTCATGATTTCGACGATGGCGGCGGCGGGCTCGAAGCCGGCGAGGCGCGCGAGGTCGCAACCGGCTTCGGTATGGCCGGCACGGCTCAGTACGCCACCGGGCTGGGCCTTGATCGGGAAGATATGACCGGGCTGGACTATGTCAGAAGGCTTGGCGTTGCGGGCGACGGCGGCGCGAATGGTGCGTGCGCGGTCGGCGGCGGAGATGCCGGTAGTGACGCCTTCAGCGGCTTCGATGGAGACGGTGAAGTTGGTGCTGAACTGGGCGCCGTTGTCGCGAGACATCAGCGGCAGGTCGAGCTGATCGCAACGATCGCCGGTGAGGGTCAGGCAGATGAGGCCGCGGGCGTGGGTGGCCATGAAGTTTATATCTTCCGGACGCACCTGTTCGGCGGCGATGACGAGGTCACCTTCGTTCTCGCGATCTTCGTCGTCCATCAGGATAACCATTTTGCCCTGACGGATATCGTCGATCAGTTCTTCAACGCTATTCAGTTCCATAACTCTCTCAAATCGTATTTGGCAAACTTTTGGGCTTGTTCGCTCGCAAGCAAGCTCCTACAGGGTGCTCGCAGGGTGGATAAGCGTTAAGCGCATCCACCGATGCGGTTCGGCACCCGGCTAATTGGTGGATGCGCTGCGCTTATCCACCCTACGTTCTGTTTGTGCTAAGCCTTGTAAAACCCGTGCTGCGCCAAAAATTCCATGGTCAGCCCTTCACTTTTGGGCTCGGCGGCGGCATCTCCCAAGAGTAGCCGCTCCAGGTAGCGCGCTATCAGGTCTACTTCGAGGTTCACCCTGGTGCCAGCCCGGTAACCGCCGATCACAGTTTCGGCGATGGTATGGGGCACGATGGTGAGCTCGAATTCGGCGCCGTCGACCGCATTCACCGTGAGGCTGGTGCCGTCGACGGTGATGGAGCCTTTGTGGGCAATGTACTTGGCCAGTTCGTCCGGGGCGCGCAGGCGGAATTGCTCGGCGCGGGCGGTGGGCTTGCGCCATACCACTTCGCCGATGCCATCCACATGTCCGCTGACCATGTGCCCGCCGAGGCGGGTCTGCGGGGTCAGTGCCTTTTCCAGGTTGACCTTGTCGCCCAGTTTCCAGTCTTTCAGTGTCGCCACAGCGAGCGTCTCCGCCGAGACGTCGGCCCAGTAGCCGTCGCCGGGCAGGTCCACCACGGTAAGACAGACGCCGTTGGTGGCGATGCTGTCGCCGAGTTTGACGTCAGACAGGTCCAGCTTACCGGTGTTCACCCGCAGGCGCAGATCGCCGCCTTTGGGCTGCAACGCGGTAATCTCACCAACGGCTTCAATAATTCCAGTAAACAATCCGGGCACTCCTAAAAATTGTCTTTTCACGCGAGGGCGTCGTCAGCTCTGTGCTCGGATCCTCATGTATTTATATACACTCCGGTCCTGTGCGCGGGGCTTCCTAGCCCTCGCGCGAAAATCCTGCTTTTTAGAAGCACCCTCGCGCTTACCGCTCAATATCGGTTGTTGCGGTAATACGCCAGTCGTGACCAACTGCGCGCATATCGGTAATGGTGATGGGCAGCATGGAGCCCATGCGCTCAATCGGCAGCTCGAACAGCGGGCGCGCGCTGGAGCCGAGAATCTTGGGCGCCATGTAGACAATGAGCTCATCCACGTGGCCCTGGTACATAAACGCGCCGGTGAGTGTTGCTCCGCTCTCCACCAGCACTTCATTGCACTCGCGGCGGGCGAGCTCTTGCAGCAGTGCGCCCAGGTGCACGCGGCCGTCCTTGTCTGCGGGCAGCACCAGCACCTCGGCGCCGGTCTTTTCCAGCCGGGCGCGGCGCTCATCGTCCGCCGCCGCGGTTGTGACCACCAATGTGGGGGCGTCTCCCTGCAATATAAAGGCCTTGGCGGGAGTGCGCAGGGTGCTGTCAACGATCACCCGCAGGGGCTGTTTTTCTGCCGCGGCCGCGGCTTCCGCTTCCGGCAGCGCCATTTCATCCGGGCGCACGTTCATATTCGGGTTGTCGTGGCGCACGCTGTCGACGCCGGTGACAATCGCGCAACTACGCGCGCGCAACGCCTGTACATCCGCACGGGCGGCCGGGCCGGTGACCCACTTGGATTCGCCGCTGGCCATGGCGGTGCGGCCATCGATACTCATGGCGGACTTGGTCCGCACCAGGGGCAGCCCCAGGGTCATGCGCTTGATAAAGCCCGGGTTCAGCGCCCGGCAGGATTCTTCCAGCAATGGGCCTTCCACTTCAATGCCCGCATCGCGCAGTTTCTGTAACCCTTTGCCGCTGACGCTGGGGTTGGGGTCTTCCATGCCATAAACGACTTTGGCGACACCAGCGGCAATCAGCGCGTCGGCGCAGGGGCCGGTCTTGCCGCTGTGACTGCAGGGTTCGAGTGTGACGTAGGCAATCTGCCCGCTGGCCGCCTGCCCTGCGTCTTGCAACGCTTCGATTTCCGCGTGCCCGAGGCCTGCGCGCTTGTGCCAGCCTTCACCGACGATCGTGCCGTCGGCGTCGGCTATCACGCAGCCGACCCGGGGGTTGGGCATGGTGGTGTAGAGACCGCGTTCGGCGAGCTGGATAGCGCGGGCCATCAGTTCCCGTGGGGTGAAGGCCATTACTTCGCCTCCTCCTTGTTCCCTTTCGTCGCTTTCGGTGTATTCAGGCGCTCGATCTCGTCACTGAAGTCGCTGACGTCTTCAAAGCGGCGGTAGACGGAGGCGAAGCGCACGAAGGCGACCTGATCCAGCTCGCGCAGTTGCTCCATGACCAGCTCCCCGATATGCATGGCGGGCAGTTCGCGCTCACCGGTGGCCTGCAGGGCGTGCTTGATTTGAGCGACGGCAGCTTCTACCCGCTCGGTGCTGACCGGGCGCTTTTCGACGGCGCGCTGGATGCCGGCGCGCAGCTTGTCTTCGTTGAAGGGTTCGCGCTGGCCGTTCTGCTTCACGACTCGTGGCAGCACCAGTTCGGCGGTCTCGAAGGTGGTGAAACGCTCGTGGCATTGCAGGCACTCACGCCGGCGGCGCACCTGGTCGCCATCGGCCACCAGGCGGGAATCTACGACTTTGGTTTCGTCTGCGCTGCAGAAGGGACAGTGCATGGGGAGAGGGCCCTCGAAAAAGTGGGCGGCAGTTTACCACAAGGCGGGATTTTAGGCTTCTCTGGGTGTTTTCTGGCTCGTGGGACCAGTGGTGGACTGTCGTGGCGTAAGGTGTGGGTACCGGTGAGGCGCCAGGTAGTGGCGCAGGCCAAAGGAGAGGGCTGTTCAAAATCGCTGCGAGTACATCCATGTACGCTCCGGCGCCGCCATCCATGGCGACGACGGTTTTGAAAAGCCCTCCCCGGCAGCCTTGCTTCCCATCGGAGCACTCGACTTCGTAGCTAGGGAGCCCTGTAGTCAGCTCTAAACGATCAAATATCTTCCCGCTCGATAATCCGCTGCCACAGTTTGTGACGCAGGGCGAGTACCCGGGATTTGGTGGCGGCGGGAATCCAGGTGCGCTCCAGCTCCTGTGGACGCGGGTACACCGCGGGATTGCTGAGCAACTCGGGGTCCACCAGGTCCTGCGCCGCCATATTGGCGTTGGCGTACTGGGTTTCGTTGCTGATGTTGGCGATGACGCTGGGCTGCATCAGGTAGTTCAGGAACTGATAGGCGGCGTCGACGTTCTGCGCATTGCTCGGCATGGAGACCACATCGATCCAAAGGGGAAAGCCCTCTTTGGGCATCACGTAACGAATGTCGAACGACTGGCCCGCTTCCTTGGCCATCTGCTGGGCGACCAGTACATCACCGCTCCAGGCGTGAGCGATGCAGCGTTTGCCGTTGGCCAGGTCTTCGACATATTCGCCCGAGTCAAAGTCGGTAACGTGCAGGCGCACCTTGGACAGTAGATTCGCCACCATGTACTGGTGGGCAACGCTCATGGAGTTGGGGTCTTTGCCCAGGTACTTGAGCGCAACATCGAAAATTTCTTCCGGAGAGCGCATCAGGGTCGCGTTGCAGTGGTCGAGCTTGCCCAGGTTTTCCGGGTCAAACAGCAGGTCCCAGCTATCTTCCGGCAGATACCCACCAAAGGCTTTCTCCACCGCCTGCACGTTGTAGCCGATGCCGACGGTACCCCACAGGTAGGGGATGGCGTACTCGTTGGCCGGGTCAAACAGGGCCAGGCGCTGCATAAAAGCGGGATCATTCTGCGACCAGTTATCGATACGGTCGCGGTCAAGCTTTTGCAGGTGGCCGGCAGCGATGTACTTGGGGATATTGTCAGAACCGGGGACGATGATGTCGAAGCGACGACCTTGCTGCAGCCAGACCTCTTCCAGCTCCTCAATATCGTCAAATTCAAAATAATGCACTTTGATACCGGTGGCGGCTTCAAAGTCGGCGATGGTGTCTTCGGCGATAGATTCAGACCAGTTTGCGAAGTGTAACTCGCGGGCCTGTGCATGGAGGACCAGCCCGAAGACTGCGGTCAAAATGACCAACACATGAGATAGTGAACGCATTATCTACTCTCGATCTGCAGCCTGGCTGCACGGTGGGTTCTGCGCTTTCGCAGGGCAATCCCGCCCGGACTAAAGCATCGACTCCTGAAACCGCTTGGACTCGAAAGTGCCGGTTCGCTGACGCAAACCATCGATGAGCAACGCATCCTTGGTGCTGAAGAAAACCGGAAGCCGGCTTCTAGTCCGAATAGAACTAACGGGACCAGAACCTTTTTTCGATTTTCGAGGGCGCGTATTAAATCAGAATCCAGGCTCAATTTCACAGCCCGGGGGCATTTTTGTGAACGCGTGGTACTGGAATACCAGCGGTTCGAAGATCCCCGGCGCCCTCCTCGGGCGCCGGGCCAGCCAGGCAGAATCAGCCCTGACGGATTTCTTGCGCTGCGCGCTCGGCGGTGCTGATAGCGCCGTCGATGTAACCGAACGCCTCCAGCGCGGTGTGCTCGCCACAGAAGTGGATGTTGCCTTCCTGCAGGCCAGCAGCGCCCCACCAGTCGGTGTAGTCGCCGAACGTCTGGGTCGAGTAGGAGCCCTTGGACCACGGGTTGGCGGACCACTTGGACAGCATCGCCGTACCGGTGAACGCATTGCTGGTACCCGGGAATACGTTGTCGACAATGCCGAAGAAATGGTTCAGGTCCTTCTGCGAGGGCGCAGCAAACGGCTGATCGTTACCGATCTGCTTGCCGTAATCACCACCGAAGAAATTCACCAGAATGCCATCGGTGCCGCCGGTTACCGAGGTGGAATCCCAGGTGTCGAACAGCTCCGGGCGGCCCACATAGGTCACGCCATTCGGGGTGAACAGCTCCCCATTCACCACCTGCGGCTGCGTCCAAGGGCGAGTGGCGCAATGCATGGCCAGCTTGCCGTTGGAACCGAATGCCATACGCTCAATGGCCATACGCTTTTGCGGGCGGAAACCATTGTAGATACGCGAATCGATCTCTACGTCTTTCAGGGTAGAGAACGGCAGGGCCAGCACGAGACGGTCACAGGTGTATTCGTAGCCGTCTTCGAAGACCAGGTTGTACGGGCCGTTGAGATTGCCCTGAATGGCAACCAGCTTGCGCGCGGTCTCAATGGTGCCCTCTGGCAGCTCTTCGACCATGCGGGTGACCAGCTGATCATTACCACCGGCAATCCGGAAGCGCTCGTCGGTACCCGCCAGCGGCAGTGCGGTGTTGATCGGGTTCCAGGCCAGCAGGTAAATCAGGTTCAGCGCGGTGGTCTCCTCCGGCTGAATGCCGTATTCGGCCACGATGTCCGCCTGGAACACCTGTCCCATGTTGGAGTTCGCACCGATACCGACGTAATCCAGCCAGCTATTCACATCGATGTGATCCAGCTCGCGGTGCATCGCATTGTTGCTTTCGTAGGTCGGCACCCAGGGAGCGTCCTGCTGTGCGCGCTTGAAGATCTGGTACACGTCGCGCCACTCGGCGTTCAGCTGGTGCTCGGTGTAGTGCTGGCCATTGACGTAGTAGAGCTCGTTGCCACCGGGCACCGCGTTACCGTTCACATCTTCCACATCCAGGCCCAGGTTGCTGGCCAGGTTACGGGTATAGGTGTGCTCGGTAGAGATCAGCTCGCCGCCACGCTCTACCGGGCGACCGAAAATACTGCGGTTGGTGCTGACACGGCCGCCCAGACGGGTGTTGCCTTCAAATACCTTGCTCGCAATGCCGTACTGCTGCAGTCGGTGTGCACAACGCACGCCGGCGACACCACCACCGATGACCGCCACACGCCCGGCGGCCGAGCTGGGATCTGCTTTCGCGGGGCCAGAAAAGGTACTGGTGGCACCAGCAGTACCCAGCGCCGCGGCGCCAAGACCCAGCTGCTTCAGGAACTGACGACGGCCTTCTTCGGAGGCATTCGCACCGACGTGGCGCGTACCTTCATTGATAATGTCGAGGCTTTCATCGGATGAGATACCCGTCTTTTCGGACAGCTCCTGAGCGGCCCCAAGGCGTCGCATCAGGCTCGAAAGCGGGGAGAGGGATTTACGGCTACGCATGTTGTTCTCCTACAGCCAAGTGGTGTTCCGACCCAGATACCGCAGGGCCGTGGATTTGTTTTGTTGTTGTCCACGGTTCGCTCATTGCACTACGCGGGCAAAAAGCGGGCGCGCGCAGTTCGAAATAGATGACAACCGCATTATTCACATTTGCTATATGAGCGCGTAATTCTACATACCACCTCACATAAAATCGAATAAAAATTCAATTAACCGCGGCAGGAGGAAATTTTGATCTAGTGACCAACAGGGCAAAGGAGCGAACGCACTACATCACATGCATTAATGGCAGGAGAGGCAGGGATATTTGATAGGTCTGTCCGTGTCAGGCAGGCACAAAAAAAGCGACTCCGGGGAGTCGCTTTTGCGCTCAAATACTAGCCGCGGCATCGTCGCCGCGACCCATTATTTGTACACGGGGAACTTGGCGCAGATTTCGAGTACCTTCGCCTTCACCTCGGCGATGGTCGCGTCTGCGTTGCCTTTCTCGAGGGCGTCCAGCACATCGCAGATCCAGTGGGTGAGCTGGCGGGTCTCCTCCACACCGAAGCCGCGGGTGGTGATTGCCGGGGTGCCCACACGCAGGCCGCTGGTGATGAACGGAGAGCGCGGATCGTTGGGTACCGCGTTCTTGTTCACAGTGATGTTGGCGTTGCCCAGGGCTTCGTCCGCATCCTTACCGGTGTACTCCTTGCCGATCAGGTCCACCAGCATCAGGTGGTCGTCGGTACCGCCGGACACGATATTGATGCCGCGATCGAGGAAGGTCTCCGCCATGGCGCGGGCGTTTTCCACCACTTTCTTCTGGTAGGCCTTGTATTCCGGGGTCATGGCCTCCTTGAAGGATACCGCTTTGGCCGCGATCACGTGCATCAGCGGGCCGCCCTGACCGCCGGGGAATACGGCGCTGTTCAGTTTTTTCTCGATCTCTTCATTGGCCTTGGCAATGATGATACCGCCACGGGGACCGCGCAGGGTTTTGTGGGTGGTAGAGGTCACCACATCGGCGTGAGGGACCGGAGAGGGGTATTCACCCGCAGCCACCAGACCGGCCACATGCGCCATATCCACCAACAGGTAGGCGCCCACCTTGTCGGCGATGGTGCGGAACTTGGCCCAGTCCATGATACGGCTGTAGGCGGAGAAGCCGGCCACGATCATCTTCGGCTTGTGCTCCAAAGCCAGGCGCTCTACTTCGTCATAATCCACTTCGCCGGTTTCCGGGTTCAGACCGTACTGCACCGCGTTGTAGGTCTTACCGGAGAAGTTCACCTTGGCGCCGTGGGTCAGGTGGCCGCCGTGGGCCAGGCTCATGCCCAGCACGGTGTCACCGGGAGCACACAGGGCCTGGTACACCGCGGCATTGGCCTGGGAGCCGGAGTGAGGCTGGACGTTGGCGTAGTCGGCACCGAACAGCTTTTTGGCGCGCTCGATGGCCAGCACCTCCACCTTGTCGACGTGCTCGCAGCCACCGTAGTAGCGCTTGCCCGGGTAGCCCTCAGCGTACTTGTTGGTCATGCTGGAGCCCTGGGCTTCCATCACCATCGGGCTGGTGTAGTTTTCCGAGGCAATCAGCTCGATGTGCTCTTCCTGGCGGCGGTCTTCGTCCTGAATGGCGGACCAGACATCGGGATCGTAGGAGGCTAAGGTGACGGATTTATCAAACATGGTATTCCCTCGGATGATAAGGCGCGAATCGCGCAAGCATAATCTCGACAAGGGCAAATCCCGACCCAAATATGACCGGCCCGCCCCAGAAAGCGGCGCATTGTACACCAAGGGGAACCCGGCGGTGCAAAGGGTGCATGTGAAACTATTTCAAGCAGATAGACGACGCGCTTCAAGTTCCCGTCACGCGATTTCGACCGTTCGCTGAACCATCCCACCTCCGACCGAGCGGCTGAAGTTTCTCGGCAGGGACTCGGCGAATATCGTGCCGGCACAAACGGCGCCAGCAACCGGACCGCACTTGACCCAGATCAACCGGCGTTTTCTCGTTCCGTTAACAATGCCAAGACTGGCACCCGAGCTAAGACCGGATTAAGACATGGAGGAATAACATGCACAGCATCTACCGTCAGCTTTGCTGCGACCACAAACATATGCAGCGACTTCTCGAGGTGTTTGAGGGTTTGCTGGAGCAATTGACCAAACAGGAACGCGACCCCGCGACGCTGGGAATGATTCTGGAGGCGCTGGATTACTTTTCCGTGTACCCGGATCAGTGGCACCACCCGATCGAGGACCTGGTGTTTGAGCACTTGCTGGGCAAGCCCGTCGATGTGCGCGATGTGATCAACAAGACCCTCAAGGAACACCACGCGATTGCGGCCGCCACCCGCAAAATGAGCAAACTGTTTAACGCCGTGGCCAACGATGCCGCCGTGGAACGAGAGGCGCTGTTCGGCGCCGCACGGGAATATATCGATTTACAGCGCCGCCACCTGCAACGGGAAAACGAAATCCTGCTCCCGCTGGTCGCCGACCTGCTGACTATTGATGAGTGGAATGCCATCCAGGATCGCCTGCGCGAACAGCAGAGCGTGCACTTCAACGCCGGCGTGAAGCGACTGTACGATGCAATGTATGAGACGCTGGCGGAAGAAACAGCCGCATAGAAGACACTGCCGCATAAGCGGCGGTGTAGAGGTCAGTTTTCGTAACTGCAGTGGGTGCCGGCGAGTTCGCTCAGAGCGATGAAATCCAGAATGGTCACTGAGCGCCCCTGCACCTGGATCAGCCCCTGCTTCTGAAAGCGGGAAATGAGTCGGCTGACGGTTTCTGCAGTCAACCCCAGGTAATTGGCAATATCCATGCGCGGCATGGACAACACAAATTCGCTCGCGGAATAGCCACGGCGGGAGTACCGGCTGGAGATATTCACCAGCAGGGCCGCGAGCCGACTGTCCGCCGAGCGCTTGCCCAGTAACAGCAGGGCTTCGTTCTCCTGCTTCAGTTCTTCGGAAAAAATGCTGTAAATCTGCTTTTGTAGCGCCGGCACCTGCTGGGCAAGCGCCTCCAGCTGGGTGAAGGGCAATACGCACACACTGCTGTCTTCCAGTGCTTCCGCAAATCCGGGATGTGAACCGCCGCTATAAGCGTCCAGACCCAGCAACTCCCCGGGCAACGCAAAATGCGTGACCTGGGTATCGCCGTCCGCACCAATCACCGCCGACTTGAAACTGCCCGAACGAATCGCGTACAGGCTGGCAAAGGGGTCACCGGCACGAAACAGGGTTTCGCCGGCCCTGACCACCCGCTTCTTGCGCGTCACCTGCTCCAGGCGGGCGATGTCATCATCGCTCAGGCCAACGGGCAGGCACAGCCGGCGCACGGAGCAACTACCGCAACTGACCGCTGTCGAATTCTGTTTCATCGAAGTACCGTTTTCGCCGCACGGCGTACATATCTGGTTTGCTATTGCGGAATTGTATCGATTCCCGACGCCTAAAGCACCCGCGAGTAAAGGGCTGACTGCTCGGTGCCGTGCAGATAGGTATCAAAGGCCGCGGCGGCATTGCGGAGGAACCAGCGTCCGCGCTCGGTGACGAAAAGGTCACTCTCGGTCTGCCCCAGCAGTCCGTCGTCAAACATGGGCTGCAGGCGCGCCAGCTCCGGGGCAAAACCGTCGGCAAATGGCAGCCCCGTGCGCTGCTCAAGCACCCGCTTGTCGAGGCGCAGGTGGCACATCAACTCCATGATCAACCACTGGCGCAGGCGGTCATCCTCGCTCAGCTGCCAGCCGCGACAGATGGCCTCGCCGCGCGCGTTGATGGCGCCGGCGTACTCCTTGAGACTGTGGTGGTTCTGCCAGTATCCATCGCGGCTGTAGCTGATGGCCGAGGCCCCCAGACCGACCAGTGCATCCGCCGGCATCAGTGTATAGCCCTGGAAGTTGCGCGCGAGTCGCCCTTCTGTGGCAGCCGTCGCGAGCGCATCATCCGGGCGTGCAAAGTGATCCATCCCAAGGAAGACGTAGCCGGCGTCCGTAAGCCGGCGGCTGGCCGCGAGCTGCATGGCAATTTTTTCGGCCGGCGGGGGCATCAGGTCGCTGTCGATCAGACGCTGTGCCTTGAAGCGATGGGGCAGATGCGCGTAGTGGTACAGGGCGATGCGATCCGGCGCCAGGTCAAGCACGGCGTCGACCGTCTTTTCCAGGCTCGCCACATCCTGCCCCGGCAGGCCGTAGATCAGGTCGTAGGAAATAGAGCCAAACCCGCGCGCGCGTGCGCCTTCGGTCAGCGCCCGCACCTGCTCCACACTGCAGATGCGATTGATTGCCCGCTGAACGTCGGGATTAAAATCCTGGATACCGAGGCTCAGGCGATTGAAGCCCAGCTCCCGCAGGGTATCCAAAGTTTCGATTTCCAGAGTGCGCGGATCGGCCTCAATGCTGTACTCCACATCGTCGCCAATGCGCAGATCAAAAATTTCCCCCAGGCCTTCCATCAGGCGTCGCAGGTCGCCGTCGTTCAGGAAGGTCGGCGTGCCACCCCCCAGGTGCAGCTGTACCACCGGCGCCCGCGCGACCCGGTCGCGGTACCACTGGGCCTCTTTCAGTACATTGTCGAGATAACTGGAAGCCAGGCCGTATTGCCGGGTGATGATTTTGTTGCAGGCGCAGAAGTAACACAGTGAACGACAGAACGGGATGTGCACATACAGTGACAACGTTTCCACATCCTTGAGTGCATGCCAGGGCTTTGCCGAGCCATCGTCTCCCTGCATCGCGACGAAGCGGTCGGCGGTGGGATAAGAGGTATAGCGTGGGCAGGGCCCCGCATAGCGGGACAGCAGTTCCGTGGAAAGAGGCGCGCTGGAAAGGGGCCCAGTGGACTGGTCGCCCGCGCCACTTGGGGTACTGATGTCGGAAACTGGAAAGTCGCTTTGATCGACCATCGGAAGAGGCACCTCTTGTCCTTACTTGTGCGGGGAAGCCATTGCGCTTCGTACTGCCGCGTAAGGTACCGAGGGGCCCGCCCCCGACACTTGATTTAAGTCAATTGCCGGGGGCTTAGCCTGTCGCTCAACGGCATTACCGTGAGTCGCAAGCGTACTGGGGAAGGTTAGAAGCGGTAGCCAACACCTGCGCTGTAGACCAGCGGGTCCAGCTCAACAGTGGCGCTGACGGTGCCCACACCCGGCACCTTCACCGTGGCTTCGGTATCAATGTCCATCCACCACACCGACAGGTTCAGCAGCCAACGCTGATCCGCGCCAAACGCGACATCGACCCCGGCCTCGGCGGCAATGCCAGAAGAGTTCTTCAGGCTCACGGAAGCGTCGCCAGTTGCGCCGAGGGAGGCAAAAATATCATTGGCCTCACCACTGACCTTTTCCTCAAAGAAGACCGTGTAATTCAGGCCCAGCCCCACGTAAGGCTGCACACGGGAAGAGGCCTGCAACGGGTAGTACTGGAGAACCACGGTAGGCGGCAGGTGACGGGTCTCCCCCAGATCGAAGGTTTCGCCCAGGCCGGACACCTTCAGGTCATGGCTAAACGGCGTGGCCGCAATCACTTCCACACCCCAGTGATCGCGCAACATGTAGGTACCGATCAGGCTCAGTGCCGTGCCGTCGTCAACGCCCGCGGCCGTCCCTTCCAGGGTGGCATCCCCCAAAGACAGAGCACTGGAACTCACCTCCGGGCTCACGGTAATTGCACCACTGCGGAAAATAAAATCACCGCCGTCATAGGCAAAGGCGGAACCGGAAATACAAGTGGCCAGAGCAGTGCCAAGCACCATTTTTTTCATGATGATCTCCCAATCATTTATCTATGCTTCCGTCTCGCCGGCACGCTGTTTAGCGTTATTGGTGTGGCGCTTCTTTGAGACGGGCACAGAGTAACGATTGGGTAAACGCGCCCTTTGATTCAAATCAATCGCACAGGACGCCGCGCTGAACTTTCTATCAGTCACCCACCGGGCGGCGGAACAGGTTTTGAATGGACGAAAAGTCCAGCACCTGATTGATCGGGTCTCCACCGTGCAGCTGGTAAAGATTTTTGGCCAGTGCACCGAGCGGTGTCGAGGACGCGCTGCCAGCAGCCGTATCCATGGCGAGCCCCAGGTCTTTCAGCATTAACGCCACAGAAAAACCGCCCTCATAGTTGCGCGCAGCGGGGACATTTTCCATCACACCGGGATAGGGATTGTATTTCTCCAGCGACCAGTTGCCACCGGAGCTGGCCCGCATGATGTCGGACAGCACCGCCGGATCAAGGCCGTTATCCACCCCCAGCTGCAACGCCTCGGCGGTGCCAATCATGTGAATGGCCAGCAGCATGTTGTTGCAGATCTTTGCCACCTGCCCGCTGCCGGCGGGGCCCGCGTGAAAAATATTCGCTCCCATGGCTTCCAGAACCGGGCGCGCGCGAGCAATAGCGTCTTCGTCTCCGCCACACATAAATGACAACGTGCCCGCTGTCGCCGCCGCGGTGCCACCGGAAACCGGTGCGTCCAGCGCCGCAATGCCGCGCTCGCCCGCGGCAGCAATTAACTGGCGCGCATCGTTGGCGGCGATGGTAGAACAGTCAATCAGCAGGGTGGCGGCATCCATGCTCTGTAATAAGCCGTGCACCCCGAGGTACAAAGAGCGCACTGCTTCGCCACTGGGCAACATGGACACCACCACATCCGCGCCTTCGAGTGCGGCATGCGCACTGGCGGCCTTGTGGCAACCGTTGGCTACCGCCTTCTCCAGCATGGGCGCCGACAGATCAAAGGCGGTGACGGTGAAGCCTTTCTTTACTAGGTTTGCCGCCATGGGCCCGCCCATATTGCCAAGGCCGATAAAGGCGATGTGTTTGATCGGGTTCATGCTTTCCTCTCCAGGTATTTATTATTTTTCTAGTTGGCATGGTGGGTGCGCTGCGCTTATCCACCCTACAAAATCGAATGAGTACCGTAGGGTGGATAAGCCCAGCGCATCCACCGACTTACTCAAGGTCTGCTAGCGGGTTCTCTCCATCCCACGGCTCGGCAAAACAGGTCTCCACCTGCTCCGCTGTGACCTCATCTATCTGCGCGGGCTGCCATACGGGGCTGCGATCCTTGTCAATCAGCAGCGCACGCACGCCTTCTTTTACCTGCCCATTGCTGCACATATTCATGGCCAGTGCCAGTTCCATTTGCAGTACCTGTGCCAGTGACAGGTGTTTGCCGCGACGCAATTGCTCCCACACAATCCAGGCCGTCAGCGGGCAACCGGCCTGCAGTGTTTTCGCGGCGCGCTGTAGCCAGGGGTCTTCACCGCTGTAATTGACGATATCCCGATAGACTTCTGGCAGGGTCGGCGCATCGGTGAGCTGCTGGATCTCATCGTAATGCGTGCGCAGATTGGGCGCCGGCTGCTCCGCGGCGGACAGCTCCAGAGACTGCACGGCACGGCTGACCAGTGCATGGTTCTCCTGGCCATTGCCTGCAAACGGTTGCTCCGCCAGCCGCTCAAGCAGCGCCGCGCTGGCCTCGCTCGGCAGCAAGCGATCCGCCATGCCACAGTACAGCGCATCGGTGCCATTGAACTGCGCACCGGTAAGACCGAGAAACAGACCGGTACGGCCGGGCATGCGATTCAGGAACCAGCTGCCCCCCACATCCGGGAACAAGCCGATGGTGATTTCCGGCATGGCCATACGGGTGGTCTCGGTAACAATGCGATGGCTGGCACCACTCATGATCCCGATGCCGCCCCCCATGACGATGCCGCTGCCCCACACCACAATGGGCTTCGGGTAGGTATGAATGCGGTAGTCGAGGCGATACTCGCGGGTGAAGAAGTCCTGCACAAACTGGCTGGCACCCTGCTCACCGTAACTTCCGGATGCTTTGTACAGCGCCACCACATCGCCACCGGCACACAGTGCCTTGCCGCCGGCACCCTCGATCCAGATACAGGCAACACTGTCATCAGACTCCCACGCATCCAGCTGGGCTGCCATCCGGTCGATCATGTCCAGGCTGAGCGCATTCAGGGCTTTGGGCAGATTGAGCGTCAGTTTACCGATGGGGCCCTGACGTTCGACGATAAGAGGTGATTCCTGGGTCATACTGGTTCCCGGTAGTCTTGTTTGAGGCAAAGTTAAACATAGAAGAGGTGATGGTGGCATTACCTCCTTCACCCTGCGATGTTCGGTGGTACGTCCTATCGCTCCTATGGTGGCGGCGAAGCACCGGGGAAAGGTTTTCAAAACCGCTGTGGATACATCCCTGTACGCTGCGTCGGCGACGTCCCTGTCGCCGACGCTTTTGAAAACCTTTCCCCGCCACTCCGCCTTAGCATCAGGGGCTTGGACATCGTAGCCGGCAACGCGGAAGTATTTAGAATCTACCGAATCCGAAGGGAAGGCGCTGATACCGGGAAACCCCATGCGAGACCTTCTAAAACAGGGACGTTTTAGAAGAGCCCCCATAGATCGGTTGAGGGGGGGCGCCTAGCTCGTGTCTTGCGAGGGGTTTCCCGATAGCAGTGCCGCCACAGCGCTATCGGACATCCACCGCATGACTTCTGAGGCCCCACCCACATAAAGAGCAGGTTGAAGTTTTCCAACAAACTGATAACTTGCGCCCAAATTCTGACCGACTGGATTAGAGCTCTAATGGCTGAATACGTATACACAATGAACCGCGTGGGCAAGGTTGTTCCGCCCAAGCGCGAAATCCTGAAAGATATTTCCCTGTCCTTCTTCCCTGGCGCCAAAATCGGCGTGCTCGGCCTCAACGGTGCCGGTAAGTCCACCCTGCTGCGTATCATGGCCGGGGTCGACCAGGACTATAACGGTGAAGCCCGCGCCATGCCCGGCATCAAGGTCGGCTACCTGCCCCAGGAGCCGCAACTGGACCCGGCCAAGAACGTGCGCGGCAATGTCGAAGACGGCATGCGCGAAGCCATCGACGCCCTCGCCGGCCTCGAACAGGTCTACGCCGACTACGCCGAGCCCGACGCTGACTTCGATGCCCTGGCCAAAAAACAACAGCAGTTCGAAGACGTCATTCAGGCGTGGGACGCCCACAACCTGGAACACCGCCTTGAAGTGGCCGCGGACGCCCTGCGCCTGCCACCTTGGGACGCCGATGTGAACAACCTATCCGGCGGTGAAAAGCGCCGCGTGGCCCTGTGCCGCCTGCTGCTATCCCGCCCGGACATGCTGCTGCTGGACGAGCCCACCAACCACCTGGACGCCGAATCCGTGTACTGGCTGGAGCGCTTCCTGCACGACTTCGACGGCACCGTGGTCGCCATTACCCACGACCGCTACTTCCTCGACAATGTGGCCGGCTGGATTCTGGAACTGGACCGCGGCCACGGTATCCCCTGGGAAGGTAACTACACCACCTGGCTGGAACAGAAAGAGAAGCGCCTGGAGCAGGAGCAGAAAGGCGAGCAGGCACGCGCCAAGGCCATGCAGAAGGAACTGGAGTGGGCCCGCCAGAACCCCAAAGGCCGCCAGTCCAAGAACAAGGCCCGTCTGTCCCGCCTGGAAGAAATGCAGTCCCAGGAATTCCAGGCCCGCAACGAAACCAACGAGATCTACATTCCGCCGGGCGAGCGCCTGGGTGACAACGTGATCGAGCTGGTCAACGTAAGCAAATCCTTTGGCGACCGCGTCCTCATCGACAACCTGTCGTTCCGCGTACCCAAGGGTGCCATCGTCGGCATCGTCGGCGGTAACGGTGCGGGCAAATCCACCCTGTTCCGCATGATCACTGGCAAGGAGCAACCGGATTCCGGTGAGATCAAGATCGGCGAAACGGTACAGATCGCCAGCGTCGACCAGAGCCGCGAAAATCTCGACGACAACAAAACCGTGTGGGAATGCATTTCAGACGGCCAGGATCTGCTCAAGATCAACAACTACGAAGTGGGCTCACGCAACTATATCGGCCGCTTCAACTTCAAGGGCAGCGACCAACAGAAGCGCGTGGGCGAACTGTCCGGTGGTGAGCGCGGCCGACTGCACCTGGCCTACACCCTGAAACAGGGCGCCAACGTGCTGCTGCTGGACGAACCGTCCAACGACCTCGACATCGAAACCCTGCGCGCACTGGAAGAAGCATTGCTGAGCTTCCCCGGCTGCGCCATGGTGATCTCGCACGATCGCTGGTTCCTCGACCGGGTGGCAACCCACATCCTCGCCTACGAAGGCGACAGCAACGTGGTGTTCTTTGAAGGCAACTACACCGAGTACCACGAAGACTTCGTGGCGCGCAACGGTGAGAATGCCACCCCGCATCGGATGCAGTACAAGAAAATCAAAACCTGATCGGTTTTGCAGAAATGAACAAGCCCGCAGTTGCGGGCTTTTTTATTGCCGGAATTTCGCACAATAAAAAAGCCAACCCGGCAAGGGGTTGGCTCAAGTAAGAGAGGTTCCGCCAGCCCCCTCTAAGGGTAACTTGGCGGATAATTTTTATGTCAACCGATTAGGTCAGTTGAAGTCGTAGCGAACGCCTAAGCGGATAGAACGCGGAGCCTGGTAAACCAGCGGCTCCAGGTAGGTCGCCGGGTTCAGGCCACTCTCGTTCACTTCAGTAATGGTGTCGTTGTTCAGGGCGTTGAACACGTCCAAAGACAGCAGCAATTTCTGGTTGTTGCCGAACTCAACCGGATACTGGGCGCTCAGGTCCAGGTTCCAGTAGTTCTGCGTGCGTCCTACACTTCCGCGCCGAACCAGCTGGCCATCACAGTAGAAGGATTCGTCACCGTAGTCCTGGGCGAACAGGTCGGTCGGGTGCTCACCGAAGCAGTTCAGCGGGCGTCCGGTCTGCCACATGAAGTTGGCACCCAGGCTCAGGCCCATATCCAGCTTGTAATGACCATACGCCTTTACCGTGTGGCGGCGGTCATTCGGCAGGTTACCGTAGCCGCCGTCCAGCAGGCCCGGCTGGTCAAAGTTGGTGGTCAGGCCGGCATCGTCCTGGCCGTTATCCGAACGCACGTAGCCCTCACTGTTACCCCAGCTGTGCCCCCAGGTGTAGGAAGCATCCATCGCCCACTTGCCGTCGAACGGACGCTTGAAAGTGAACTCCAGCGCACCATACTGGCGCTTAGCCTCCGGGTAGTTCAGCTGGTCTGCGGTCAGGTTGATGAACTCGTCCATCTCCTCGATGTAGATGCCCATCGCATTGCCCGGGTTGGTCAGCACGTACTGATGGAAACCGTCGAATACATCCTCAACAGGAGCGCCACCTACGGCAGCCGCGTCCCAAGTGCCATTGCTGTTGTAGTAATCGATCACGGCCGCATCGATCGCCACATCCTCAATGGATACCTTCAGGTCACGGTACATGCCCTTGACACCCAGCTGCATGCCATTCTGCATTACATACTCGTAACCGAGGATGAATTCAGACTGGTACATGGGCTCGATATTGGTATCTACCAGGCCGCGGGTGTCCGGCACGGAACCATCGGCATAGACAACCTGATCGTACTGGTCACCCACATTACAGGGGGTAGTATCCGCGTTTACACAGTCACCGTCCCAGTCGAAGTAATCGTGGATATAAGTCTCACCACCCGCCAGACGTACGTTGGTATTGGACGCGATCGGCAGGTAGTACATGCCCCAGTTGGCAAAGACCTTCTGATTACCTGCACCCGTTGGATCCCACACTGCCGACAGGCGTGGCGCCCACTGATTGTCCACCTCAATGAAAGCGGCACCTTCGGCATTCTTGTTTTCGAAGGTCTCGTTGCGCAGGCCCGCCTGCAGCTCCAGGTTGTCGCTCACCCGCCAGGTGTCCTGGATATAGAAGGCTGAAGAGACCACTTCGAAGTTGCCACCTACGCTGTAAGTACGGCGGCGGACGTTAGCGCCGGAGGGGCACTCGCTCGCGATGTCACACTCGTTGTACAGGTTATCCGGGTCGCGCAGCCAGTACACCCCGCCACTCAGATTGTTGTCGGCGAAGGAAGTGTTGGTTTCCTGGTCCAGACCCACCTCGATAAAGTGATCATTCAGGTCCCAGGCAAGATCCACCCGCATCATCTCGCGGGCATCATCCCCTTTTTCCACCAGGAAGTTAGTCCAGTTACCCATCGGGGTCCAGATAGCCTCCCCCGCCGCATTTTCCGTGTACTCATAAACAACCGGAAGCATGTCGGCGTCGGATACGGTAGTGCGGTTCTGTTCGCTCTCACCATAGGAAACCTTGAGTTCCAGAGTATCGGTGAGATTGCCCACATAGGTGGCAATCCAGTTCATCCCGCCACGCTCGTAGTAAGTGTTACCGTACTTGTCCCCGAGTGTATCAGTGTCCGAATCGTAGTCGTATTGACCTTCGATGGTCTCGCGCTCATCGCTGAACGCGGTCAGTTCGACGCGGTGATCCTCAGTGATGTAGCCATCCAGCTTGACACCCCAGAAATCTGTCTCACGGGAAGATTGGTAACCGAGACCACTGATACGGCCGTAATACTCCTGGTCCTCAACACTACGGTTGTACAGGGCGTAGAAGAACAGGCGGTCTTCGATCAGTGCACCAGACGCGTAAACGTTAGTGTTGGTCTCATCGCGCGCGTCCTTTTCGTTGAAAGCCGTGCGGGTGTTCGGGGCGGTATCCACATCGGTATCGAAGTAAAGGTTGGTACCAAATTTAAAATCGTTGGTACCACTCTTGGTGGTCGCATTCATCACGCCACCGGTGGAACGGCCGAACTTGGCAGAATAGCCACCGGTCTTGACCTGGATATTCTCGTAGAACTCGAACGGCACCTCGGAGAAGCCCAGACCGTTACGGAAGTTCGTGGTATTCAGGCCGTTCACATAGCTCACGTTCTCGGCTACAGAAGCACCGGAGAAGCTGGTGTTGTTACCAAAGGCGGAATCTCCGCGGCTCACGCCGGGGGCCAGCAGGGTCACCGCGGTCAGCTCGCGCGCAACCGGCAGCTCCATCAACTCATCAGCAGAGATCACCAGACCAGACTCGGCAATACCGACGTCCACCTGGGAAATGCGCTCACCGGTCACAGTAACCTCTTCCACGCCGGTATCACCCATGGTTATAGAGGTCGTGCCGCCAAGGCCTACCTGTACCATCTGGGTATCAACAACACCATCCGCATTAAGGACCTGCAGCTGGTATTTGCCCGGGTTAAGGCTACCGAAACGGAATTTGCCGTCGGCGGACACACTAACATCCCGCGTAATGCCACGCTCGGGGTCGGTCAGGGTCACCTTGGTGACATTTTCAACGTTCACAACGGCACCGCGAATGGCACCGGTAGTCTCATCGGCAAAAACTGTCTGGCTGGAGAGCGTGGCCGCACCAATGGCGAGGGCCAGGGCACTTCTCGCCAGATTTTGACGCAAATTGCGTGTAGAACTCATATCAGAGATCCCCTTTGGTCTTCGTTTTTATAAAGTTAATTTTTATGACCGCCCCCAGCGGCCACATACCCGACACATATCTTTCAACGAACGCCGCCGCCCCCCCCTCAAACGCTTCCCCACCTTATGCTTGGCGAAAAATTCGGCACAATGCGAAGCGGACCCCAAAATCAGAAGCCCACATTTTTTGCACACAAAAAAAAAGCTATATAAAACAGTTAATTACAGAAATTCAGAATAAATAAAATGCGTTTCCGAAAATTTATGAGCTGTTACGCCCAACATCAACGGCAAAAGGACAAAGAACACACCATTAATTTATCTGAAGGGAAGACATCACAAAAAAAATAAGAGAGATACAGTATCATCCTTATATTTCTCAATTATCGACAGAAACATAGCCTTTTAGTATATTTGTATTAATTACGTGCATCCGAACGGCACTAAAAAGCGTTTCAGATCCCACTTACCCAAAGCTAGGGCGCCTTTGTCGGCGACAAGCGGCGCCGGTAAATCCACCCTGTTCCGCATGATCAACGGCACCGAAAAGCCCGACTCTGGCGAAATCAAAATCGGTGAAACCGTACAGATCGCCAGCGTCGACCAGAGCCGCGAAAATCTCGACGACAACAAAACCGTGTGGGAATGCATTTCAGACGGCCAGGATCTGCTCAAGATCAACAACTACGAAGTGGGCTCACGCAACTATATCGGCCGCTTCAACTTCAAGGGCAGCGACCAACAGAAGCGCGTGGGCGAACTGTCCGGTGGTGAGCGCGGCCGACTGCACCTGGCCTACACCCTGAAACAGGGCGCCAACGTGCTGCTGCTGGACGAACCGTCCAACGACCTCGATATCGAAACCCTGCGCGCACTCGAAGAAGCATTGCTGAGCTTCCCCGGCTGCGCCATGGTGATCTCGCACGATCGCTGGTTCCTCGACCGGGTGGCAACCCACATCCTCGCCTACGAAGGCGACAGCAATGTGGTGTTCTTTGAAGGCAACTACACCGAGTACCACGAAGACTTCGTGGCGCGCAACGGTGAGAACGCCACGCCGCACCGGATGCAGTACAAGAAAATCAAAACCTGACAGGTTTTGGAGAAAGCGAAGAAGCCCGCACATGCGGGCTTTTTTGCGCCACGATGCCCATCAGCTTCTCATCAACGCAAAAAAAGATAACCAGCACTTCTTGTTACTTCTGATGAATTTCACCGCTGCAGGATATTGCCTGAACCAGCCAGCATGCGTAGTGTGATAGGCCTAAACGCCACTACAGAACTCCGCTATGAATTTTTCATCCCGGACCCAGTTCCCACTCAAGCGCTACTATCTGCCTGGGGGCCTTGCGGTTGTGACATTATTGGGCGTCAGCGAGTGGATACTTACCCTGGGCCTGCCGCGTGACCAGCAACTTCTGGGCGCAGCCGCAAGAATGCTCCTCGCCACCGCCCTGGTCGGCATCGGCTGTTACCTGATGTATCGCAGGCACCATCGGCTCATTGCTCGGCTTTCTGCCTCGCTCACACATCAGGAAAAGCTGAACGCCCGCTATCAACGGGAATTGCTGGAGCGGGAAGCCACCGAGTTGGCGCTATCCGATCAGCTTCAGTTTCTCCAGATCCTGATTGATGCCATCCCTGCGCCAATTTTCTATAAAAATGCCAAAGGTATTTACACCGGCTGCAACCGGGCATTTGAACTCTTTCTTGGCAAGAGTCGGGACGATATTGTCGGCCGGTCAGTTTATGGGGTTTCACCGGGTCCACAGGCGAAGATCTACCACGAAAAAGACATTGAACTGATGCTGCAGCGGGGGCAGCAAGTCTACGAGGCGCAGGTGGTCTATGCCGATGGCAGCCTGCATGACGTCATATTCAACAAGGCAGCCTATGAGCTGGAAGATGGTCGACTGGGCGGGCTGATCGGCGTTATTCTGGATATTACGGATCGTAAATCGCTGGAGCGGGAGCTGGTGCAGGCCAAAGAAAAAGCAGAGTTCTATAGCCGCTCCAAGACCCAGTTTCTCACCAACATGAGTCACGAAATCCGCACGCCGCTTAACAGCATAGTGGGTTTCAGCCAGTTACTGTTGAACCGCAGTACGAGGTCTGGCCTCCCACCCGAATTTGGCGGATTTCTGGAAAAAATTGCGATCAGTGGCCAGGGGCTAGCGGAGCTGGTCAATGATGTGCTGGACATTTCCCGCATCGAGGCCGGAAAAATCGAAGCCATCGACGAAGACTTTCAACTACGTGGCCTGATCAAAAGCATCCTTGTTTCCTGTGAGTCGCTTGCCGTCAAAAAGTCACTGCACTTGTTGTGCGATATTGATCCGCGGCTGCCCGAATTCGTCCGCTGCGATCGCAGCAAGCTGTCACAGATACTAATCAACCTGATTGGCAATGCCATCAAGTTTTCACCCGAAACGAGCACGATTGAAATCAAATTTCATCGAAAAGCGGAACTGGCGGACACAGAAACTCTACTCATCGAAGTTATTGATAATGGAATTGGTATCCCGGCGGAGCAGCAGGCGCTTATCTTTGAGCCGTTCGAGCAGGTAGACAAGTCCGCCGATGGACAAGCCCGGGGCACCGGTCTTGGGCTTCCCATTACCCGCAGCCTGGTGGAACTTCTGGGCGGCGAGATCTGTTTGGACAGCGAACGCGAACGAGGAACCCGCTTTCAGGTGCGGCTACCACTGCGCTGTGGAAGTCCGGTATCTCCACGGCCGGCCAGTGATGACAAATCCCCTGCAGAACTGCGAGGCATCAGGGCGCTGATTGTCGAAGACAACGCGCTCAACCAAGCACTGATGCAGGCCTTCTGCGATGATGTAGGCGTAGTCACCACATTTGTTACCACCGGGCGTGAGGGCGTCGAAAAAGCACTGGCGATACGCCCCGACCTGATATTTATGGATGTCCAGTTACCCGGCCTGAACGGTCTTGAGGCCACCCGGGAAATCCGTCAGCTACCGGAAATCCGACAGGTTCCAATTATCGGTCTCTCTGCCGCTGCCTTCAGTGAACAGAGAGCTGCCGCACTGGAAGCTGGCATGGATGACTACCTGACCAAGCCCATTGCCTTCGCCCAGCTGATTTCTGCTATGCGGAAGCACGCACGTCATCTAGAGAATCCCGTCGAGCCCCAGTAAGGGATACCTAAACCGCAATCACAAGAAAAGTCCCGATGGATACCAGTGATCAGAATCCGAAACCCTGTGACGTCGAAAAAATAGCGATTTTTGTAGATGTGCAGAATGTGTATTACACAACCAGGCAGGCATTCCGCTGCAACTTCAATTACAACGCTTTCTGGTCCCGAGCCACACAGGGGAGGCAGGCAACCACCGCCATTGCCTACGCCATTGATCGCGGTGATCCTAAGCAGCGGGAATTTCAAAATATACTCCGGGCCATCGGCTTCGAGGTAAAGCTGAAACCCTATATTCAGCGATCCGATGGCTCGGCAAAAGGCGACTGGGATGTGGGCATCACCATCGATGCGCTGGAACATGGGAGTGCCGCAGACACCGTCATTCTGGTCTCCGGCGACGGGGATTTTGATCTTCTGGTGAAAAAGCTGCGCCACGACCACAACAAACAAGTAGAAGTGTACGGGGTTCGCGCGCTGACCGCGGGCACACTGATCGACGCAGCGAGCACATTCATTCCCATCGACAACGAACTGCTACTGCGCTGACTGAATAGGGCACACCCCTAGTGCCCCATTAAAATGGATTCAGTGTATACCCTTGCTGCTGCAGCAACGCATTTGCCGTCATGGCAGACAGCGCCATATTGATACCGGGTAGCAAGTGCGCATTTTCAATACCGTAGTACGCGGCAGACTGGCCACACAGATGTATCGTCACACCCTGCTCCTGCAGCGCCTTCAGCAGCGGTGCATTGGGATTTTTAATCCCGAATTTTTTCTCGAACTGCGGGTTGCTGAGCAGATCGAACCCTGCCTTGCCATGTACCACCAGCGCCAGCGCAATCTGCTCAGGGGGAACGCCGGCACGCGCCTGCATGTTCAGGAAGCGAGCGAGGTTTTCAAACCGACGATTGGCTTTGTCTTTATCACCCTGATCCGCCACATCGAATACCACCTTGAACTGCTCATGCCCCTTCAACGGAACCGTCTGTTTTACTCCCGCTACACCGCCATAATTCGTAATCACCGGCCCCTTGGAAAACTCCGCGGACAGGGTCAGCGGTGCAATGAACAACAGGGCAAGCAAAATGCCGACAGGGGTTTTCATATCAAATTCCTTCTGGGGTCAAACACCGGGGGTTAAGTCTTTTGAAACCGGCGATTGATACCCTCAATGCGTTTATTGTGTAACAGCTGCCAATGTCGGCGCATTTACATCAGATTCACACTGCGCCAGTTCAAACCGATTACGACCAGACTGCTTGGCGCGATACAGTGCGGCGTCAGCGGCTTCAATGAGCTGCATGGCAGAGGCAAAGTTTTGCTGCTCGAAGGTGGCAATACCGATACTTGCGCTCAGGGAAATTCCGTCCAGTGCCAGTTCCGATACGAGTTTGAGCAGTCGCCCAGCAACCGCAGATGCCTGCTCACGGTCAGTGCGGGGCAGGAGGATTGCGAATTCCTCGCCACCGTAGCGGCAGGCCAATACCGGTTTGCGCACCTGCTTTCGCAACAGCTGCCCGACCGCACACAGGGCATCATCACCGCGAACATGTCCCAGTCGATCATTGATCGCTTTAAAGTGGTCGAGGTCAAGGATCAACAGTGCTAGCGGCGTTCCACTGCGAGCTGCGAGGGTAAACTCCCTCGCCAACCGCTCATCAAAATAGCGGCGGTTGAATAGAGTGGTCAACTGATCCGTATAACCGTACCGCTGTATTTCCCCTACTCTGGCACCCAACGCCAGCGACAACAGCACCATCTCTACCAACGCACCTACCTGAAAGGCGTTGTGGGTAAAACCGTTATGTGGCACAAGGCCGAACGTTTTCAGCATGTAGATGACCACACTCACCAACAGTGCCGCCCACCCCACCAAAAAGTAGCGCGCAGGGACCGAGCCGCGTAACAGGCTGATCACCCCCATCACCATGAACAGAATGGAGAGCATCAGGGTTAACAGCGCTAGAACCACGATCATCGGCCCATAATCAACGAAAGGGGCAATAGCTGTTAACGGGAACAGTGCGTAGAGAACCCAACGGGCAACCCGATCGGTACGCGGAGCCAGGCGGGGGCCAGAACAGATGGTGCGCACAAACTGAATGCCGAAGATCAATGTCAGCCCAAGCAGAATCAGCAAGCTCTGATTGGCCAGCCAGGGGTTTCCGGGCCACAGGTACTGGAAATAAACACCATTGTGCACCCCGAAATAAAGCCCATAACTGATGGCATAACCCATGTAATAGGCATAGGCCCGATCCCGCACGGCCAGAAAGAGGAACAGGTTATAGATCACCAGTACGAGGAATCCACCGTAGTAGATACCCAGCAATATTTGCTCTTTCCCCAGCTGTGGTAGAAAGGCGGTCTCACTGCTCACGCTAAGGCCGATATTCATCGAGCCCGCCGTCTGGTAACGTAAGTAAAAGGTGTGTGTGGTGTTTGCGGGTAACGTGATCGGGAAAACGAAATCGCGCAAATTCAAGGGTCGGGAGTCGAATGGGCGCCGGTCACCGGTTGCCGTATGCCGCCAGCCGCCATCAAGAGAAGGCTGCCAGAAATCCAGTTGGTCAATCAGTGGATAATCCTGACGAATGATCATCCCCATCGGGGCATCGCTGGTGTTCTGTAAGGTAATCGCTACCCAGTAGGCCGCTTCACTAAAACCAAAACTTGCATTGACGCCACTCTGCCACCGTTGCGATGAAGCCGCCCACACATCCTGAAGTTCCAGCTTACCCGGCTCATCGACCAGGATTTGCAGATACGGAGTAAGACTTTGCGGGCGCTGTCCCTCCCCGACAACAAACGGGCTCGCCCCGGCACTCAGCGAAAGGCCTATCAGCGCCACCCCCCAAACCCACCGTGCGAATTCCATCGCGCTCACTTCCCACGCTTCTTTTATTGAATTAATGACGCGAAATCTTACCACACTGTCGGCGAAAACCCCGTCAAACAATGGAGTCAGCCTAAACTTGAGCCATCCCAATAACAGGTAATAGATGTCAATACTGACTTCCACGGATCAACTGGCACCCCGGGTCCGCAACCGGCATACAAGCCAGGGGAAAGGACACTGAGAAACACCTATGGATTTGACGCATCGACAGACCAGCTACAGGGCAGCGCCCTTCGCACTCCTCTTCATCCTGCTTTGCACATCTGGCGTTTTTGCTCCCCGGGCACAGGCAGACTGCCAGCCGGTCCCGCCGATGTCCGGCGATACCATTACCTGCTCCGGTAGCGATCCCGGATTTGCGGTAGATAACCTCAGAGAACTAACGATCGATATTCTGCCGGGGGCCAGCCTGAACGGGACCATCGCCGCCACCGATGTAAATATGCTCACTATCGACAATGCAGGCATTCTGCAAAGTGTCAGCCTGCTCAACATTGGCATGTTGAACTTTGACAATGCGGGAACCATCAATCAGGGGCTGGAAATGTCCGGAGATGGTGACCACAACATCGTCAACCGCGCCACAGGTAACATCAACCAGTTCCTGACCATTAACGGTGATGGTGACAATTCCGTCGTCAACCAGGGCACGCTGAATCAGGGTATTACCGCCTCAGGGAATGGCTCCCTGCGTATCACCAACGAGGCAAGCGCCACGCTCAATTCTGGGATCCAGGTTACCGGCAACGCGGACACCCTGGTCGACAATGCCGGCACCATTCAAGGCGCCGCCGTGTCACTGGACAACGGCCGCGACACCGTCATTAATCGCGCCGGTGCCCGAATCAACTCTCAGGTGGATCAGGGCTCGGGCGATGACACCTTCGTGATGGAGGGTGGCTTTGTAAATTCGGTGCAACAGGGCGACGGGAAAGATCAGGCGACGATCCTCGGCGGAGTGCTAACCAGCTATATGGCCGGTGCGGGCGATGACGAGCTGACCTGGAGTGGCGGACAGGTTCGCAATCTGGATATGCAAGATGGCGACGATAACGTCCGCCTGATCGGGCTGACCGACACCAACCTGATGGGGTACCCCATCAATGGCGGTCTCGGAACGGACGAGCTGGAGTGGGAAAACACCATCGGTGGCCGACCCGACCGCTTGACCCAATGGGAACAGATCAGACTGCTCAGCGGGTCCGAACTGACCATGAATGGTGACCTGATACTTGGCGACAGTGGGACGAACACGGGCAGCCTTTTTATCGACCGCAGTGCCACACTGTTTGCCAACCAGGGCCAGCGACGAATCGCACCGGCGGTACCCGGCAATAGCGTTGACTTGAGAAACGCTGGCCTGATCGATATGACCGGTAATAACAGCCCCTTCGATATTCTCTCCCTCACCGGCGACTACCTCGGCCAGAATGGGCGCATGGCACTCGATACATTCCTGGCCAGTGATGACTCGCCCTCCGATTACTTGCGCACCATCGGCAATGAGCAGGGCTCTACCCAGCTGTTTATCAACAACACCGGTGGCCCCGGCGCACTCACGGTTGCAGATGGCATTCTGGTCAATCTGGTCATCGACGGCCGCAGCACACCCAGTACTTTTTCCCTGGCGAACATTGTCGCTGCCGGGCCCTATGAATACTTGCTGTTTCGCGGCGGGGTAAGTGCGGGTACCGAGAACAACTGGTACCTGCGATCTCATATCGTCAGTAGCTCATCGAGCAGCTCCTCAAGCTCAAGCTCCGGCGGTTCGTCGGGTTCGAGCTCGGGTAGCTCCAGTAGCAGCTCCTCGAGTGGCAGCTCTTCAAGTAGCTCTTCTAGCGGTAGCTCCGGTGGCAGCACGTCCAGTAGTTCGTCAGGCTCGAGCTCGGGTAGCTCCAGTAGCAGTTCTTCCAGCAGCTCGTCCAGCTCCAGCTCCGGCGGCACCAGCAGCAGCTCGTCGGGCTCGAGCTCGGGTAGCTCCAGTAGCAGCTCGTCCAGCAGCTCTTCCAGCTCCAGCTCCGGTGGCACCAGCAGCAGCTCGTCGGGTTCGAGCTCGGGTAGCTCCAGTAGCAGCTCGTCCAGCTCCAGCTCCGGCGGCACTAGCAGCAGCTCGTCAGGGTCGAGCTCGGGTAGCTCCAGTAGCAGCTCGTCCAGCAGCTCTTCCAGCTCTAGTTCCGGTGGCACCAGCAGCAGCTCGTCGGGTTCGAGCTCGGGTAGCTCCAGTAGCAGCTCCTCGAGTGGTAGCTCTTCAAGTAGCTCTTCAAGTGGCTCTTCTAGCGGTAGCTCCGGTGGCAGCACATCCAGTAGTTCGTCCGGGTCTTCTAGCTCCTCGGGCTCTAGCTCTTCCGGGAGCTCTTCCGGCAGCAGCTCCAGTTCCTCTGGGAGCTCTTCCAGCAGCTCCAGTAGTTCGTCCAGTGGCAGCTCCAGCTCAAGCGGCAGCTCGTCGTCTGGCGGGGTCATCATTCCGATCTATCGGCCCGAAGTGCCCACCCATGTTGCACTGCCCTCGGTGAGCCGGGCCCTGACCATGGAGACCCTCGGCACGTTTCACGAGCGCGAGGGCGAGCAAGCCTGGTCGAAGCGCAATAACGGCAGCAGTGCACTTTGGGTACGCGCTTTCGGCGACCAGCTCAAGCTCAGCCAGGGAGGTACCGTTGACCAGAAGTACGATGGGAACCTGTGGGGAATACAGCTCGGTGTTCCCATCTACGGTCGCAGCAGTGCCGGCGGACAAAGGGATATATTCGGTGTGATGATCGGTCGCGGTGGCGCCAACGGCGATGTGAGTGGATTCGCGCTGGCCCAGAAAAACCTCGCCACCGGCAAGGTGGAGCTGGATCAATACAATCTGGGCGGTTACTGGACCCACCATTGGCCCGGCGGCGCCTACTTTGACGGCGTGCTGTTGTTATCCAGTTTTGACGGAGAGAGTCGTTCCTACCGAGGGGTGAGCGCGGATATCGATGGCAACGAAATCACGGCCTCCATGGAGGTTGGTATCCCCATTCCACTCGATGGGACCTGGACGCTGGAACCCCAGGGGCAACTGATCTGGCAACACCAAAACATGAGCGGTTCGCAGGACAGATTCTCAAATATCTCGTTCGATAATGTGAATGCATTGACCGCGCGCATCGGCGGTCGATTTGTTGCCGATATCCTGCATGGAAACAGCTTGTGGCGTCCCTACTTCAAGGCCAACATCTGGTATGAAGACCACGGCTCCGACCCGGTCTATTTCAATACCACCCCCATATTCGTAGGCCGGGGGCAGACAATGCTGGAAACCGGGATCGGCCTGACGGTCGACTTCAGTGGCACAACCAGCCTGTTCGGCATCATCGACTACACCCAGGATATTGATTCCGGTGAACTGGAATCATTCGAGGCGCGCTTGGGATTCCACAAAAAATGGTAGGCAGGCAAAGACAGGATCAGGTTAATGTACGTGATGCGCGGCGTGGATTGCGCGCAATACTTCAGGAAAGTATCAATCCATGAAAGAATCAGCGCATAAAAGAATCGACCTATTAAGGAATCGACGGTGCGAATCTCCGCGCTCTACCATTTTCCGGTTAAATCCCTGCAGGGGCACAAGTGCAAGTCTTTGCCACTGGACCAGTTCGGTGCGGTCAACGACCGCCGCTGGATGCTGGTGGACGACAACAACCAGTTCGTCACCCAGCGCCGTCTGCGCGCCATGGCGCAACTCAAAGCCACGGTAACCGGGGCCGGCGTACGTCTGGAAAATACCGAGGGGGTCAGTATTGATGTACGCCAGCCAGAGGCTGATGCAGATGTGAGAGAGGTACGGGTCTGGGATGACGATGTGCTTGCGCGCGATGCCGGCGATGCGGCCGCGCAGTGGTTGAGTGAGCAGCTAGGCACAGCGGTGCGTCTCGTCGCCATGGGGGAAGAATTCCAGCGGCCGCTGGTGTCGCCGCGAGAAGATCGCCAGGTGGGCTTTGCCGACGCTGCGCCACTGCTGGTGATCAGCCAGGCTTCTCTGGAGGATCTCAACAGTCGCCTCGCCGAGCCGGTCTCCATGCTGCGCTTCCGCCCCAACCTGGTGATCAGTGGCTGCGAACCCTTCGCCGAAGACCACTGGAAAACCCTCACGATACACACCCATGACGGCCCCCTGGTATTCGATTGCACCCACCCCTGTGCGCGCTGCGCCATCCCCGGCCTGCATCCGTTTACCGGACGCGCGCAGAAAGAACCCCTGCGCACGCTGGCCAGCTACCGGCGCTGGGAAGACGGACAGATTTATTTTGGGATGAACCTGGCCCCGGCCTCCGCCGTGCAGGCACCGGCCAGCATACACATCGGTGACCGGGTGGACGTGCGTTGACGCAACCGCGGGACTCTATACCGCCAGATATTGTCGAATCAGCGCATCGTCCAGGTTTGCCATCTTGTCCGCGGCCACCACCGAACCTTTCTGCATCAGGCGGAACTCTTTACCCACCCGACGCGCAAACCCCAGCTTCTGCTCCACAAGTATCACCGTCAGCCCGTCGTTCTCATTCAGTTGCATGACGACATCCCCGATCTGGCGAACAATATTCGGCTGAATGCCCTCATTCGGCTCATCCAGAATCAGCACCTTGGGGTCAATCACCAGGGCGCGACCAATGGCCAGCTGTTGTTGCTGACCACCAGACAAGTCGCCGCCACGGCGGTGCAGCATATCTTTCAATACCGGAAACAATTCGAACACCCGCTCGGGAATTTTCTTCAGCCCGTCCCCCCGCGCCGGTAATCCGATCTGCAGGTTTTCCTCCACCGTCAGCAGCGGAAAAATATCCCGCCCCTGAGGCACATAGCCAATGCCCATTTTGGCCCGCGCCTGCGCCGGGCTACCTTCTATTGGTTTACCCCGATAGAGAATGCGCCCAGCACTGGCCGGCAACAGTCCCATCAGGCACTTCAGCAACGTCGTTTTGCCGGCGCCGTTGCGGCCCATAATGCAGGTACAGGAGCCCTGTTCGATGTCCAGATCGAGATCCCACAGAATCTGGGTGCCGCCGTATTTCTGATTGAGTTTTTCAATCCGGATCATGCTTCCTCCCCGAGATACACTTCAATAACCTCGCGGTTGTTCTGCACCTGATCCATCGTGCCCTCTGCCAGTACCGAGCCCTGATGCAGCACCGTGACGGTACGCGCAATGCTGCGCACAAATTCCATATCGTGCTCCACCACAATCACCGTATGCTTGCCCGCCAGCGAAGTGAGCAGCTCGGCGGTGCGCTCGGTTTCTTCCGCGGTCATACCCGCCACCGGCTCATCCACCAGTAATAGCCGCGGCTCGGCAGCCAGTAACATGCCGATCTCCAGCCACTGTTTCTGACCGTGGGACAGGGACCCGGCCAACTGGTAGCGGGACTTCTCCAGGCCAATGATATTGAGCACCTCATCGATACGATCGCGTTCGCTACGGGAAAGGCGCGCGGTGAGTGCACTCCATACCCCTTTACTCCCCTGCAGGGACAATTCCAGGTTGTGAAACACCGTGTGCGCTTCGAATACCGTGGGTTTCTGGAACTTGCGGCCGATACCCAGCTGGGCAATTTCCGCCTCGTCGTGGGCCAGCAGGTCGATATTCTGGCCAAACCAGGCGCTGCCACTGTCGCAGGGTGTCTTGCCGGTAATCACATCCATCAGGGTGGTCTTGCCTGCCCCATTGGCGCCGATCAGGCAGCGCAGCTCGCCGTCGTTCACATACAGGGTCAAATCGTTTAACGCCTTGAAGCCATCAAAGCTGACATTCAGCGACTCGAGATACAGAATGACATTCTTGGAGACATCCGGAGAGCGCCGGCGCGGCACCAGAAACGGCCACGCCGTATCCCGGCGCAGCAACTCCCGCGCGGGGCCGGTAATTGAATCGAAATTTGTCATGCGTTGACCTCCTGGGGGCCGATTCCGCCGCGGTTGCCCGCAGGGACTTTATCCTGCGCCGGCGGCACAGGGGCATCATCAGGAGAGCGTTGCAACAAACCTGCCAGCCCTTTGGGCAGGTACACGGTAACGATCACAAACAAGGCGCCGAGGGCAAACAGCCAGCCGTCGGGCATAATGGCGGTAAAGCGGGTCTTGGCGTAGTTCACCAGCAAGGCGCCAACGATGGCGCCGTACAGCGTGCCGCGGCCACCCACCGCCACCCATACCACCACCTCAATGGAGTTGAGCGGGGTAAATTCGCCAGGATTGATAATCCCTACCTGTGGTACATACAGTACGCCCGCCAGCGCTGCGATCAGTGCCGAGTACACGAACAGCCACACCTTGTAGTGTTCGGTGCGGTAGCCGAGAAAGCGCGCACGCGCCTCCGCATCCCGCACTGCCACAATCACGCGGCCAAGGCGCGACTGCACAATCGCGCGGCTGCTGAGAAAGGCGATCACCACCAGCAGCGTGGTCGTCAGTAACAGCGCCACCCGTGTGCCATCGGCCTGCAAATCAAACCCGAGAATATCCTTGAAATCCGTCAGCCCGTTGTTGCCGCCGAACCCCATTTCATTGCGGAAAAACGCCAGCATCAACGCATAGGTCAGCGCCTGGGTCATGATGGACAGATATACGCCGGTCACCCGCGAGCGAAACGCCAGCCAGCCAAAGATAAAGGCCAGCAGCCCCGGCACGGCGAGCGCCACCAGCATGGCGAACCAGAACTGATCCATACCAAACCAGTACCACGGCAGTTCCTGCCAGTTTAAAAACACCATAAAGTCCGGAAGATCCGGATTGCCATACACACCGCGGTCACCAATCTGGCGCATCAGGTACATGCCCATGCCGTAACCGCCGAGCGCAAAAAACGCCCCGTGGCCGAGGCTCAGGATGCCGCAATAGCCCCAGATGATATCCACCGCCATCGCCAGCATGGCAAAGCACAGATATTTGCCCATCAGGGTGATGGAGTAGGTACTGACATACAGGGGCGATTCCGCAGGCAACAACAGGTTGGCGGCAGACATGGCCAGCGTTGTTACCAGCAGCGCACCCACCAGGAAGGAAGACCCCTTACCGGGCTGGCGCAGCTCAGCGAAGAGCCGGCCGATTTTGTTTGTTGCGGTATTTACTGCGCTCATTCTGCGGCCCTCCCACGCTGGGGAAACAGCCCTTTGGGGCGCTTCTGGATAAACAGAATCAGGCAGACCAGTACGATGATGTTTGCCAGCACCGCACCCGTCGCCGGCTCGAGAAATTTATTCGCCACACCGAGCGAGAACCCACCCACCAGTGTACCGAGCAGATTACCCACGCCCCCGAATACCACCACCATAAACGAGTCGATGATGTATGCCTGCCCCAGATTCGGGCCCACATTGGTTAACTGCGACAGGGCAACACCGGCCACACCGGCAATGCCAGAGCCGAGCCCAAAGGTCATGGCGTCCACCATTTCCGTGCGAACCCCCATGACTTTTGCCATGTCACGGTTTTGAGAGACCGCGCGCACGTTGAGTCCCAGGGAGGTTTTTTTCAACACCATCACCAGTGCCGCAAACACCGCAAGCGCAAACAGCAGGATATACAGACGGTTATAAGTAACAGAAAAGACCGGATTGATCGCCAGCGAGCCGCTCATCCACTCCGGGGTTACCACCTGCATATTCAGCGGCGAAAAAATACTGCGTACCGCTTGCTGCAAAATCAGGCTGATACCAAACGTCGCCAGCAGCGTTTCCAGCGGGCGCCCCTGTAGATGACGGATGACACCGCGCTCGATCAGCACCCCCACGCTACCGGACACCAGAAAGGCCGCAGGCACCGCAATCAATAGTGAGTAGCCGATGGCTTCCGGCATCAGCTGCTGAATTACATAGGTGGTATAGGCGCCGAGCATGATCATTTCGCCGTGCGCCATGTTGATCACACCCATGACACCAAACGTAATGGCAAGGCCAATGGCGGCCAGCACCAGCACAGAACCGAGACTGAGCCCGAAAAACAGCTGTTCCAGCTGGCCGTAGAATTCGATGCGCTCGGTAATTTTATCCAGCGCCTTTTGGGCCGCCGCTTTCACGGCGTCATCCCGTTCATTTTCATTGTCGAGCAGCCGGCGCAGTTGATTGCGCACCGGGGCCTCCAGGTGTTGGCTCATGGCATTGATCGCCGCAACACGCTCATCGGTGATGGTACTTTGCCGCAAGCGCACCATGGCTTCCGCCAGGCTGATCAGATCGGCAACCTCGGCACTTACCCCGGCCTCGGAAGCGCTTTGTAACAGGCGCATGTTCTCGGTAGACAGATCGTCCAGCATGGCCAGTAGTGCCATCCGCTGCTGCTCTGGATTGCCCTGCAGCAGATTGATCCGCGCGATGGCATCGCGCAGCTGACCGCGCAGCCGATTGTTTACGCGAATTTTCTTGATGTCCCGTCGCGCCTGTATCCCCAGATCTGCGCCAGTAAAAACATCCCGACCGAGGTAATCGCCGGCGGCGTTTTTGCTAACCGCCATCAGATTTCCCGTGGGCTTGTGATAGTGCAGATCACCGGCGAGCATGGTTTCAAACAGTGGCCGCATGGCGGCACCACCGGAATCCTCCAGCTGCTTCACCAGTTCCCCGGTCTCGCGCAGGCTGGCCTTCGTTAACTGCTGTAGCGTGGTCTCTACGGCAGGTGGTACAGAGTGTGTCTGTGCCTGCACACAAATAACGGCGAACGCCGTCATCAGCAGGGCACAACTCAGTATCAATTTTTTCACAAAAAACTCCGCGCACGGCTCGGCCACAATATGGCTCGTCACTCGGCAGAAGTCGGTCTGCTCCGCTCGGATGATTTGCCAGGCACTGTAACCAAACAAAAACGAAACAAGCCCCGGACAGTCCAATACGTTGCGTATTGCCGGGGCTAACTCCCTGACCGAAGTGCTCTACAGGCAGAGAACACTTCGGCTAACCCTGTGATATGCGGTGAGCTCACTTGAGGGTTTTTCTTTCCATCATCCGTGAAGAAAAAAGGAACCACTCACCGCCATCGTCGGGATTATTTAACCTGGCCGCTGCAGGCCTCGGCCTTGGTGTTGTAATTGCCGCATTTGATGGGTGCGGTCCAGTCAGCAATCAGGTCTTTGGATCCCGGCAGGAAGTCCGACCAGGCATCGCCCGGTACGACATCGTCGGTGGCCCAAACCACTTCAAACTGACCGTCATCCTGAATCTCGCCAATGAATACCGGCTTGGACAGGTGGTGGTTTTTGTTCATTTTGGCAATACCGCCGGTGAGATTCGGGAACTCGATGCCGATCATCGCTTGCTCCACCGCATCCACGTCCGTGGTGCCCGCTTTTTCCACCGCCTTGGCCCACATATTGAAGCCGATATAGGTGGCTTCCATTGGGTCATTGGTTACACGCTTTTCGTCACCAATGAACTTCTTCCACTGCTGAACAAAGTAGTCATTAGCCTCGCTGTCGATACCCTGGAAGTAGTTCCATGCGGCCAGGTGTCCGACCAGCGGACCGGTATCGATACCGGAGAGTTCTTCCTCACCCACGGAAAACGCCACCACTGGGATGTCTTCGGAGCTCACGCCCTGGTTGGCGAGTTCTTTGTAGAACGGCACATTGGCGTCACCGTTAATGGTGGAGACCACGGCGGTCTTTTTACCGGCGCTGCCGAACTTCTTGATATCAGACACGATGCTCTGCCAATCGGAGTGACCGAACGGTGTATAGCTGATCATGATGTCTTCTTTGGCGACGCCGCTGTCGGTCAGGTACGCCTCAAGAATCTTGTTGGTGGTGCGTGGATACACGTAGTCAGTGCCGGCGAGTACCCAGCGTTCAACTTCCAGGTCCGACATCAGGTAATCCACGGCAGGAATGGCCTGCTGGTTGGGGGAAGCACCGGTGTAAAACACATTTTTCGAGGACTCTTCACCCTCGTACTGCACCGGGTAGAACATGAGCCCGTTCAGCTCCTCAATCACCGGCAGCACCGACTTGCGCGATACCGATGTCCAGCAGCCAAAGATCACATCAACCTTCTCTTTGGTGAGCAGCTCACGCGCCTTCTCCGCAAACAACGGCCAATCGGAAGCCGGGTCGACCACCACCGCTTCCAGTTGTTTACCCAGCAGGCCACCCTTGCGATTCTGCTCTTCCACCATCATCAGCACGGTGTCTTTGAGGGTAGTTTCGCTGATGGCCATGGTGCCGGAGAGGGAGTGCAGCACACCCACTTTAATGGTCTCTGCGGCCAGTGCGGCAGCACTCACCACACTGGTGCCTGCGGCAAAAGCCAGGCTGGCGATAATTTTCTTCATGTTCATAGACTTGCTCCTTGTATTTTTATTGCTGGCGCAGCACACCGTTGGCGGCTGCGCGTTTACAGGTCTTAAAGCTGGACTTGCATTCCGAGACTCAATACATCGACATCCGCGCCCGCATAGCCCGATGCATTGGCATCACCGGAGACAAAACTGAGATTCAGGCGGGTGTTGTGGCCATTGACCACGTAGTTGAGACCCAGCTCGGTGGAACTGCTGCTGTCGGCATCGGAGGGGCTGTTTTCGACCAGACGCAGGTACGGCTGGAATTTTCCGGGGCCAACATTACTCGGGAATAAATAGGCTGCGGTGGCAAATGCGGACTCGCCATCAAACAGGCAGAAGCAGTCGCCGGTCATCGGCTGGGAAGCGACGGTGTAGTCCGCATCGAAGCTCTTGTACTCTGCCTCAACGGTGATCACACCACCGGCATCCAGTACGGTTTCCGACAGCATGTCCACCGTCCAGCCGGAGAAGTCACCGGCGAATTCTTCACTGCCCACGCCGTCTTCCTGACTTTGCAGGGAGAGCGCCAGGGTAAAGATATTGCCCAGGCCACCGTAGTAGGTGGAGCTGGTGTAGTACCCGGGGTTGGATTCCATATTCAGGAAGTTGTAGGCAAAGCGCGCGGCGTACAGTGGGTTCTCGTCCTGGTTGCTGTATTCGTCGAGGCCGATAAAGCTACCCGCGGCATACTGGAATTTGCCGGCGGTGCCCCAGAAGGTAATCCCTTCATCACGGCCGATCAGACCCGCTTGGCCGCCCTGGTCGGAGGCATACAGCGGCTGGCGATACTGGTTCCAGCTGAGGGCATAGTAGGGGCCGCTCATCTCGATACGATCCGCTGGGGTCAGCATGCGCCCGGCCCAGATATTGAACGCGGGACTGAACTCGAACTGGGCAATGGCATCCAGCACGTCCACAGTATCGCCATCCCGCTGCTGCAGGTTGAAGGTGAATTTCACGGTGTCACTCAGCTGGCCGGAGCTATACACGCGGATATCCGGCATGGTGAATGCACTATCCCCCTCCACCGACTGGAATTGGGAGCGAAAGCCGGCACCGATACTGAATGTCTGCCCGCCTTCGGACTCGAACTGCTTTGCCGCCGCCGGCAGCGACACCATGCTCGCGGCCAGTACGCCCACCGCACAGGCGCTGCTCAACCAGGTGCTTCTCGACTGAAGCACTTGTTGCGGTCGTTTTCCTCTTGAACACATCTCCATGGTCATCCCCTCTGTTGTCGTCTCGATTGGTTATTTTTTGGTGGTATCGATTATTCGACCGCAGGCACAGGGGAGCCATACGCGTATTGGGGCCGGTAACTACGTCATTTGACGGTTTCCAGAAGTATGCGGAGACGTACACTAAAGATGGCAGGAAACCACACAGAATCCGGTATTCTTGTTGCATAAAAAAACAAATAACCAAGGCGGCACCCGGTGGTTGGAATATTTACGGGCAACGATAACGACGGGCAACAACACACCATGCGACCCGCACAACAGGTATTCCGCGTCCGGCGGACCTACAACAAGTGGGTAGGGGACGAGACCCTCGAAGACTTCGCGCTGCGCTTCACCGCGTTGCGCGGGCGCCGTTTTACCATTGAACAGGTCGCCAAAACCGCCCTGGGGGCGACGGCGTTTCTCGCACTGGAAGCGATCGCTGCCGCGGTCACCCTGAATTACGGCTTCGTCAATACGGTGGCGGCCATGCTCGCCGTGGCCGCGGTCATCTTCATCACCGGTTTCCCGATCACCTACTACGCCGCTAAACACGGGCTGGATATCGACCTGCTTACCCGCGGCGCCGGCTTCGGTTACCTCGGCTCCACCATCACCTCACTGATCTACGCCTCGTTTACGTTTATCTTTTTTGCCATCGAGGCCGCCATTCTCACCTCCGCCCTGCACGCCCTGCTGGGCATCCCCCCCGCCATCGGCTACATATTCTGTGCCGTTGCAGTGATCCCCATCGTGACCCACGGCATCCAGGCAGTAAGCAAATTCCAGATTGGCACCCAGCCCCTGTGGCTGCTGCTGCAATGCCTGGCGCTGGGGATTGCTGCGTGGTTTGAACTCTCGCGGGTGGGAGACTGGACCCAGTACACACCGCAGCACAACCCGGCGGGGGCGGCATTCGACTGGATGCTGTTCGGCGCAGCCAGCGCGGTGTTTTTTGCGATGGTGGCGCAGATTGGCGAACAGGTGGATTACCTGCGTTTTATGCCGGAGAAAACCCGGGAAAATCGCCGACGCTGGTGGTTCTGGCTGACCCTGGCCGGGCCGGGCTGGATTCTGATCGGGGTCATCAAGATGTTGTTTGGCTCGTTTCTCGCGTATCTCGCCATCACCGATGGCGCCTCAGCCGAGCAGGCCGCTGACCCGGTGTACATGTACCAGAGCGTCTTCAACTACGTGACTCAATCCCCCACCATGGCATTGATTCTGGCGGGCGTGATGGTGCTCATCTCACAAATGAAGATCAACGTCACCAATGCCTACGCAGGCTCCATTGCCTGGTCGAACTTTTTCTCGCGGCTGACCCGCAGCCATCCCGGCCGTGTCGTGTGGCTGGTGTTCAATGTCAGTATCGCCCTGATTCTGATGGAGCTTGGTATTTACCGTGCACTGGAAGGCGTACTCGGCGTTTTTTCGCTGGTGGCCATCAGCTGGCTGGGCTGCCTCGCTGCAGACCTGATGATCAACAAGCCGCTGGGCATCAGCCCGTCCTACGTGGAGTTCAAGCGCTCGCACCTGTACGACTTCAACCCGGTGGGCGTGGGCTCCATGCTGCTGGCATCGGTCATCGGCATCCTGTGTTATCTGGGCCATTTTGGTGAGGGGGCGAAAAATTTCGCCAGTTTTATCTCTCTCGGCATCTGCTTTGTGATGGTACCGCTGCTGGGCCTTGTGACCCGCGGCCATTTTTATCTTGCGCGTCATCAGGATTATTTCGATGGTGATGACGCACCTGCGGGCAGCACCCGCATCCAGTCCGCACAGACCTGCTGCATCTGCGAAAATGATTTCGAACCCGCCGATATGAGCCACTGCCCGGCCTACCGCGGCCCGATCTGCTCACTGTGTTGCTCGCTGGACTCCCGCTGCCTCGACGCCTGTAAACCGGACGCACGCTTTTCCCAGCAACTCGCCACCTTTGCCAAAATGCTGGTACCGGAACAGGTGGTGAACGGGGTGGACTCACGACTGGGGCGCTTTGCCTTTTTATTGCTGGGTGCCAGCGTGGGGATTGCGGGGATTCTGTCGCTGATTTACGGTCAGCTTCAGCCCGCCAGCGAGAGTGATGCCGCGTTGCTCAACCAGGCCATGTGGACCCTGTTCGTGGTGCTGTTGCTGATCGCCGGTGTGCTCGCCTGGCTGTTCCTGCTGACCCACGACAGCCGCATCGTTGCGCAGATGGAGTCCAACCGCCAGACGCGCCTGTTGCTGAACGAAATCGAAGCGCACAAGGAAACCGACCGCGCCCTGCAGGCCGCAAAGGAGCAGGCGGACCGCGCCAACAGTGCCAAAAGCCGTTACCTCTCCGGTATCAGCCACGAATTGCGCACTCCCCTGCAATCCATTCTCGGCTATGCGCAACTGCTCAACCAGCAGCAGGATATTCCCGAGAAACATCGCAATGGGCTGCGCATCATCAAGCGCAGCGGGGAATACCTCACCGATTTGATCGAGGGCCTGCTGGATATTTCCAAAATTGAAGCAGGACGCCTGGACATCTACCGCAACCACGTGCGACTGCCCGAGCTGCTCGAACAGATGGTGGACATGTTTCGCCCACAGGCCGAATCAAAAGGCGTGCGCTTCTATTGCCATATCCACAATCCGCTGCCATCCACCGTAATCGCCGATGAAAAGCGCCTGCGGCAGATACTGATTAACCTTCTGTCCAACGCGATAAAGTACACCCGCGAGGGTCAGGTGGAATTCCACATCCGCTATCGCAATCAGGTGGCCGAGTTCACCATTGTCGATACCGGTGTGGGCATACACCGGGAAGATCAGGCGCGCATTCTCAAACCCTTTGAGCGAGTGCGCAACGGCACCACACCGGTGGCTACCGGCACCGGGCTGGGGCTGACCATTGCCTACCTGCTGACGGAAATCATGGGCGGCGAATTGCGCCTGGAAAGTGCAGTGGGCAAAGGCAGCCGCTTCACCGTGTCTCTGTTGCTGTCGTGGGTGGAGGACGATCGTCGCAGCGAAGTACCGGAACGCCACATCAGCGGCTATCGGGGTCCACGGCGCAGCGTGATGGTGGTGGACGACGAGCCGATTCACCGCGGGCTGATTGGCGACCTGCTGACACCCCTGGGCTTTTCCATACTGGAGGCACAAAGCGGCGAGGATTGCCTCGCCCTGGTGCAGCATCAGTGTCCAGATCTGTTTCTGCTGGATGTGACCATGCCGGGCATCAACGGGCTGGACCTTGCGCAGGAACTGCGCGCACGCAAACTATCCGCGCCCATTGTCATGCTCTCGGCGGATGCCCAGGAGCGACACCTGAACCCCGGTGACAGTGAACCCGCCCATCACGATGCCTATCTGGTGAAACCCCTGGTGAACCAGAAATTGTTCGACACCCTGGCCCGATTACTGAACCTGGAGTGGGTCTACGGCATGGATAGCGACACTGCCGCCCGGCCCACGTTGACGCCAACCGGAAAAGCAGAAGTGCTGCCGGAGCATCCACTGGTGGCGGAACTGCTGGCCTACGCCCGCATCGGCTACCGCAGCGGTGTACACCGTACGCTGGACCGGCTTGCCGCGGCGTCGGTGATAACCGCACATCGCATCGACGAATTTCGCCAGTTGGCGGACACCATGCGTTTCGAGCAGTTGAGCGAAGCGCTGGAAATCAAGGAGCGTGAATGAAAACCTGTGACGATACCGCGACCCGCTCGCAGCCGGCGGCGGACACGCACACGGGTGATATCGTGCTGGTGGTGGACGATTCGCCCGATACCCTGAGCCTGATTAACGACATTCTGGAGCAGGCAGGGATCGACGTACTGGTCGCGCTGGATGGCAGCCAGGCGCTGAACATTGCCCGCCGCCTGCGCCCGGATATGATTCTGCTGGACGCGGTCATGCCGGGGCTGGATGGATTCGAAACCTGCCGCTTATTGAAGGCCGACCCGGAGCTGGCGTCGATTCCGGTTATTTTTATGACGGGGCTGACCGAATCGGAAAGTATCGTGCGCGGCCTCGAAAGCGGCGGCGTGGACTACCTGACCAAGCCAATCCAACCCAGTGAGTTACTGGCGCGCATGAAGGTACACCTGAGCAATGCCCGCCTGACCTCCAGCGCCCACCAGGCACTGGACTCGACGGGACAGTTTCTGTTTACGGTGGATACCGAAGGCCGCATGCACTGGGCTACCCCGCAAACCTATGCCCTGCTGAGCAGCGCCGGTGGCCTGGAGCCCGACACGCAAGCGCAGGTTGCTGAGCATTTACAGGTTTGGCTCTCGCGCAACCCGGATGGGGGGCAGAAGCTGAAGCTCGAGGGTTTGCGCAAACCGCTGGCGGTGGTGTTTATCGAACAGCGGGACGCAACGATGTTTTTATTAAAGCTGGTGGACGACGGCGGCCCCGCCGGTGAGGATATCTTGCGCGAGAAGTTATCGCTCACCAAGCGGGAATCGGAAGTACTGTTCTGGATCGCCAATGGCAAAACAAACCGGGAAATCGGTGAGATTCTCAGCGTCAGCCCGCGCACGGTGAACAAACATCTGGAGGGAGTTTTCTCCAAGCTTGGGGTGGAGAACCGGACCGCTGCGGCGGGCATTGCGATTCGGGCGATAAACCCGGATTCTTGAGTGATGAGGCTGACAGGGGCTGGCAGCGACTAGCGGATGCTAGGGGCCTGGATAGCGGCAAAGCGCCGGGTAACGCCTGTAAAAACCGTTACCCACCGCCCGTTCTTCGCATCCCGGTGATTCGTCCGGAGCGTGTCGATTGCTGGTCTCGCGTATCACGGTTTTTCTGAGCGGCTTTTCACGGCTTTTCTGATCAGGAAAACCGCCAGCGCACTCACCGACAGCGCCATTGCAAGCCACAGCATATGGTGCATTTCGTGAATCACGCCAGCAGGCGCATGGCCTTCGTGAGCCTGGGAAAACAGGCTAAAGGTTGCGCCAGTCAATGTAGTAACAGCCAGGAGTATTTTTTTCAGTTTCATGTTGCTCTCTACTTCTTGAATTTTCTCAGGGGGTAACTTAAGCGATTGCGGGGATGGCTTTTTCTTCCAGCATGCCCTCGCGCACGATGAACTGGATAATCTCTTTCAGACCCTTCTGCACTTTCAGGTTAGAAAAGACAAAGGGGCGCTCGCCGCGCATTTTTTTGGCATCCCGGTCCATGACCTCAAGCGAAGCGCCAACCAGCGGAGCCAGGTCGATCTTGTTGATGATCAACAGGTCAGAGCGGGTAATACCCGGACCACCTTTACGCGGAATTTTGTCACCAGCGGATACGTCAATGACGTAGATGGTCAGGTCGGAAAGCTCCGGACTGAAGGTGGCGCTCAGGTTGTCCCCGCCGCTCTCCACAAAAACCACATCGAGCGCGCCGTGGCGGGCGATGAGTTCGTCGATGGCGGCGAGGTTCATCGACGCATCTTCACGAATGGCGGTGTGCGGGCATCCCCCCGTCTCCACACCGAGAATGCGATCCGCGCTCAGCGCCTCGTGCTGGGTGAGGAACTTTGCATCTTCCTGGGTGTAAATATCGTTGGTGACCACGGCGATGTCGTAGTGCTCGCGCATGGCGCCGCACAGCTCACGCAACAGCGCCGTTTTACCCGAGCCTACCGGGCCGCCAATGCCCACTCGCAGGGTCTGTTTGTTGGATGTGGTCATGGTATTGCTCTCCCAAATACGGATTAAGACCGGAACAGGCGACTGTACTGGTGTTCATGCTGCGCGCTGGCGATAGCGAGCGCGGGCAAGCCGGCACCGAGGTCGGCATCTTGCAGCGCACGCGCGTGCAGGATGGCCGCGGGCACCTGTTGTTGTATTTCCCCAAGCAATCGCTGGGCCTGTGTCTGCCCCAGCGGCACCAGTTTGGTGGCGGCGGCCACCTGATTTTCCAGCCATGCCCACACCAGGCCGAGTAACGCGGCTTCTTCATTCAGCTGCCAGTGGTGAGCGGCGATGGCAAAGGCGGCCACGAAGCTGGTTTCTTTCTGGGTGAAGGGCTGCGCCACCTGCAGCTGCACCAGCAGCCGCACCAGGGCATTGCCGGTGGCGGTATCGGTCAGGCGCAGTTCGCGGGTTTCCCGGCAGGCAAGTGCGTAATCGTTCCAGTAGCGCAGCCGTTCCACGTCATTGCCCTGCAGGGCCCGATGGCAGCGCAACAGAATAGGGCAGTCGACCTGTGCGAGGGATGCCTTCAACTGCACCGAGAGCCAGTCGCGGGTGTGATCCAGTGTTGTCACCCAACCGGCATCCACCGCATATTCCAGCCCCTGAGAGAAGGCGTAACCCCCAACCGGTAGACTGGCGCTGGAGAGCTGTAACAGGCGCAACAGCGCCACGTCAGTGGTGGTGATGCTCATGATGGTCGTGATGGTGTTGCTGGCCGTGGGTATGGCCATGGGCATGCCCGCCGCTGTAGGCACCGGACTCGGGGACAAATACCGCGTGTTCGCGTGTCAGGCTGAGCCCGAGCAGCTCGAGCATTTCTTCCAGTACGTGGTCGGGGGTAATCCGCAGCCAGCGGCCGCTGTCTGCACTGCCAAGCTGCAGCTTTACGTGGCGGTTACCCAGGTGATAACAGGCGCGGCTAAATAGAAACCAGTCTTCACAACGGGCGGTGGTTACCGGCTCTTGCGCACCGACCACCTCCACCAGCTTGCCGCACTGGCTCTGCAAAATTTCGCCCACCTGCAGCGGCTTTCCCCGCTCCAGGAAAATACGCACTTCGCTGCCGTCGGTGGCCTGCGCGCGCAACCGGCCACGATCACGCTGCAGGTGATCCAGCACCACAACATACTGTGCGGTTTTGCCGCTATGGGTGCCAAGGCGTTGGTAAATATCCAGTGTCACGTTTGTACTCCCGTTCATGCGCCGATCCACGCGTTCAGCCAGAACCATCAAAACAGTGTGTAGCGCTGAGCCAGTGGCAGCTCGGTGGCCGGTTCGCACGTCAACAATTCGCCATCGGCGCGCACTTCATAGGTTTGCGGATCGACGCTGACATCCGGCTGCCAGTCATTCAGCAGCATGTCTTTCTTGCGGATATTGCGGGTATTTTTACACGCTACCAGATTGCGCTGCAGGCCAAGCTTTTGCCCCACGCTGTTTTCCAGCGCCGCCTGCGACACAAAGGTCACCGAGGTTTTTGCCGCAGCCATTCCGTGGGCACCGAACATGGGCCGGTAGTGCACCGGTTGCGGCGTGGGAATGGAAGCGTTGGGGTCGCCCATGGGCGCGGCGGCTATCATCCCGCCCTTCAAAATTATCGAAGGTTTGATGCCGAAAAAGGCGGGCTTCCACAGTACCAGGTCTGCCAGTTTCCCCACTTCGATGGACCCCACCTCGTGGGCAACGCCGTGGGTAATGGCGGGGTTGATGGTGTACTTGGCGATATAACGGCGCGCACGAAAATTGTCCGCGCCCGCGGTTTCACCGGAGCAGTCTTCTGCCAGGTTGCCGCGCTGCACTTTCATTTTGTGCGCGGTCTGCCAGGTGCGGGTAATTACTTCGCCCACACGGCCCATCGCCTGCGAATCCGATGCAATCATGCTGAAGGCGCCGAGATCGTGAAAAATATCTTCGGCGGCAATGGTTTCCTTGCGAATGCGGGAATCGGCAAACGCAATATCCTCCGGAATACTGGTGTCCAGGTGGTGACACACCATCAGCATGTCGAGATGTTCGTCTACGGTGTTCACCGTGAACGGGCGCGTGGGATTAGTGGAAGACGGTAATACATTGTCCGACGCACAGGCCTTGATGATGTCCGGCGCGTGACCGCCACCGGCACCTTCCGTGTGATAGGTGTGAATCGCGCGGCCCTTGAAAGCGCCGATGGTGTCATCGACAAAACCGGATTCGTTCAGGGTATCGGTGTGAATCGCTACCTGCACATCGTATTTTTCCGCCACCGTCAGACAGCAGTCGATCGCCGCCGGTGTAGTGCCCCAGTCTTCGTGCAGTTTCAGACCGCAGGCGCCCGCATCCAGCTGTTCTTCCAGCGCCTCTGGCAAACTCGCATTGCCCTTGCCGAGAAAGCCAAAGTTCATCGGCAGGCTATCGGTAGCCTGCAGCATTTTGCCAATATTCCACGGGCCTGGGGTGCAGGTAGTCGCATTGGTGCCTGTCGCCGGGCCGGTGCCGCCGCCGATCATGGTAGTCACGCCAGACATCAGCGCCTCTTCCACCTGCTGCGGACAGATAAAATGAATATGCGCATCGATGCCGCCCGCGGTCAGGATCGAGCCTTCGCCGGCGATGATTTCGGTTCCCGGGCCGATAACGATGTCCACCCCCTCCTGCACATCGGGATTGCCCGCCTTGCCGATGCCTGCGATGCGCCCGTCCTTTACCGCAACGTCCGCCTTGACCACACCCCAGTGGTCGAGAATCAGCGCGTTGGTGATGACGAGGTCGGGGGTCTCGGCGGACGGCCGCTGACTCTGCCCCATACCATCGCGAATGACCTTGCCACCGCCGAACTTCACCTCATCGCCGTAGCGGGTGAAGTCTTTCTCGACCTGTAACCAGAGTTCTGTATCCGCCAGGCGAACACGATCGCCAGTGGTGGGGCCGAACATCTGTGCGTAGCTTTCTCGATCCATGCTGCTCACGGTATTGGCTCTCCCACACTGTCCAGCGGCCCCATCACCGCACCGCGAAAGCCGTAGACTTCGCGACGACCGGCATAGGCCACCAGTTCCACCTCACGGCCCTGCCCCGGCTCAAAGCGCACAGCGGTGCCCGATGCAATATTGAGGTGAAAACCCCGCGCCTGTGCGCGCTCAAATCGCAGCGCCGGGTTGGTCTCGTAAAAATGGTAATGGGACCCTACCTGAATCGGCCGATCACCGGTATTTTCTACCCGCAACCTGCGCGTCTCACGACCGGGATTGAGTTCGATGTCGCCCCGCTCGGAAGCGACCTGGATTTCTCCGGGAATCATAGGTGCCCTTTTATTTTTTCGGTTGTATCAACTGATTGGGTTATGCACGGTGACCAGTTTGGTGCCGTCCGGGAAGGTCGCTTCAACCTGGACTTCGTGCACCAGCTCGGGCACGCCCTCCATGACCTGGTCCGCGTTCAAAATCTCGCGGCCATAGCCCATCAGCTCGGCGACACTTTTGCCGTCCCGCGCACCTTCCATAATTTCCATGGTGATGAGCGCGACCGCCTCGGGATAATTCAGTTTCAAACCTCGCGCCAGCCGGCGCTCGGCAAGCAGGGCTGCGGTAAACACCACTAGCTTGTCTTTTTCTCTCGGCAATAATTCCATGCAAAACCTGCAGTGCGTTTGCTCTAACTAAGTAGTCGGATCTTGATCAAGTGCGCCAGATTCTCGGAGCGCAGGGCGGGCGCCCCAGCCATACCGGGCGCAACCGTTTCCACAATTCCGTAAACAGGCCGCGCACCTCGAATGCGCAACGTCCCAGTGCACGCAACACCAGCAGTTCGCCCACCAGGGTGATGCCCGCTATGCCGGTGTGGTTATGCGCGGCGATTATTTCCCGGCATTCCTCCACCACGGTTTCTTCCAGCGCAGCATCGAATGGCCCCATCACCAGAAGCCCGTTCACGGCCTGCCCCTGCAGGCCCGCACGCGCCTGTAAAATTTCCTCGCCACACAGTCGCAGGGATTCCACCAGCAAAGGGGTGCCTTCACGGAAAATTTCCAGCCGCTGTATCAGGGTGCCATTGGCAAACGGAGCATTGCAGGCGGGCAGGCCCAGTGAAGTGACCTCCCACCCCGCAAAGCGCGCCCCCCGCGCAAGGTCCACACGGGTGTGCATGGCACCGTTGGCACCGGGGTAGGCAATGTTCTCCAGAGGCAACCACTCGAGGCTCGCGCCCGCTTCAACCTGCAGCGCGGTGCTCTGGCACTGCAGCAAACCATCGGGACGCGCGCGATAGACGCGCCCCGCGCCGGTGGTGGTGACCAGTGCCGCCGCGTCTTGCTGCACCTGTACCCGAATATCCAGCCGATCCCCGGAAACCAGCCCGCCCGGCGGGTGCAAAAGATACACATGGGCCAGGTCAGGGCCCTCTGGATAAAAGGGCTTTTGCACATACAGCGGCCCCGAATGCCGGTTGCGCGCCAGACGACAGCCCCGTGCGCCACGCGCAAACTGCAGCTCCAGGTCCGCATGCCAGCGGTGCGCGCCGACGGTGTCGGTCATTCTCGGATCGGGTACGGCGAGTTGGTTCATACACACTCTGACGGCTGCTACCCGCCTCCTGGCCTAACGGCCACGACAGGTTGGATTCAAGGCCAATGGAAACAAGATTCCAGAGCGAGGGGTATGCGTCATTTGACGTAAGGCTCTACCGGAGCCGGGAGAGGGAATAGCAACGGCAATGATGCCAGATGCCGCTGTGCGACCGGTTGCGGCTACGCGGAAAGAAAACAGAGAGAAAGAGAAAGAGGCAAAGAAGGAAAGGGACACCGAAGGGTATCGCGTGGCACCCGCAGGCGGGTGTATTGACCTGCCCCGGTGGCGCGACCGCCTCCGGGGTCAGGTGTACCCCCCGATTAAGAGGCGTTCTTCAAAAAAGCCAGCATCCAGCGCGCCATGGCACTGGTGTGAATATCGTTGGTCAGGGATTCCTTGCCCTTCTCCACCATATCTTCCCCGAAGACCTCTTTGCGCAGCTCCATCAGTCCCTGGGAATAGGGTTTGGTAAATTCAGGGTGGGCCTGCATGGTCAGCATGTGCTCACCCACCTGCAGCAACGCGTAAGGACAGAAATCACTGGAGGCGATCACCCGGGTGCCCGGTGCCGGCGTTATCACCTGGTCCTGGTGACTCACCAGCAGGCTGAACGACTCCTGCGGTTCCACCATCCACGACGGTGTTTCCTGCACCTCGTAACTGTGTACCCCAACACCCCAGCCTTTTTCCGATTTGCGGGTCTCGCCACCCAGTGCATGCGCGATCAGCTGATGCCCGAAGCAGATCCCCAGGGTCGGCTTCCGGCGCGCATGCAGCTCCCGCACAAACGCCATCAGTGGCGCTATCCAGGGCTGATCATCGTAAACGCCGGTTTTGCTGCCGGTAATCAGGTAGGCATCGACCTCATCGATATCCTCCGGGTAGTGCCCGTGCTGCACTTCGTAGGTCACAAACTCCAGAGACGGATCTTCGCGTTTGAGTAGGTCCGCAAACATCTCCGGGTATTCACCGAACTCCCCCACCAATTGGGGGCGTACATCGTCGGTCTTCAGAACACCAATCTTCATAGCCGCTCCGCTGTCATCCATTGCATCCAATTTTGTGATCACATTATTGCGCCAAGGCGATCGGTGAACAACTGGCTACAGGATGGCACCCAAACAAACGCAAAAATATTGCGCAATCCAACCCGCAGCTAGACTAAAAATGTTGTATCCAAAGCCTTCGAAGTTCAAGGAGTGAATTATGCAAGCAGCCAGGAAGGCCGCCACCTTTACCGCCGTTGCGCTCGGCGCCACCCTCGGCGCCAGCCAGTGTCTTGCCGATTACGAGCAGGGCGACGTCATCGTCCGTATCGGCTGGGGCCTGGTAGACCCGGATGACGATTCCGATTTACTGCGCATCGACAATACCGTCGACCTGCTGGACACCCGCGTGTATGTAGACGATGGTGACAGCGCCACCTTCACCGGCACCTGGCTATTTGCCGACCATTTTGGCCTCGGCCTGCTGGCCGCGCTGCCGTTCGAGCACGACCTGTCCGTCGGTGGGCTACCTGACCCCAACAACCCCGGTGACCTGCTGGGCAAGGTGGACCTGGGCAGCATTGAGCACCTGCCCCCCACGCTCACCGTGCAGTGGTTCCCGGTATGTAAAGAGTCCTGGGTACAGCCTTATGTGGGCATCGGGGTCAACTTCACCACCTTTATGGATGAAGACATCAGCAACGTCGCCCAGGACTACTTCGTGGATGTGCTCGATGCTTCCAGCAATGCCAGGCTGAAGCTCGATGACTCCTGGGGTCTCGCCGGCGAGGTGGGTATCGACATCATGTTCGGCCGCGACAGTAACTGGCTGTTCAACGCCGCTGTGTGGTACCTGGATATCGACACCAAGGCGAAGATCGACTTCCGCACCACTCAGGGCGCTAACACGCGCATTACCACCGACGTGGACATCGATCCTTTCGTCTACTCGGTAGGACTCGGCTACAAGTTCTGATCGACGGCGTCTGCGGGCATCCCGGTGCCCGCAGGCCCGCTCTGGTCCCGCCCCATCCCCGAATGCCCCACCAGCGCCTGCTGACAAAGATTGCTTTCTGTGCCCGCCCACTGGCAGCATGCCCCCTCTTGCACCGATAATTGGCCCGAAGATTGCCCGAAACAGTGGCAACCAGAACATAAAAACCGGAATCGCCGCCCCCAAAGGCATCGCTGTCATTTTTCATGTATGATTGCGCGCCAATTGATCATTTTTTGGCCGGCAGGCAACCTCACAGGAGAAATAATGACGACATCCACTTCCCCCAGTGACATCCAGCCCGCCGGCAACGGTAAGAAAACCGCCTTTACCCGCTTCCTCGACACCGTGGAATGGCTGGGTAACCTGCTCCCCCACCCGATTACCCTGTTTGCCATGTTCGCCGTGGGTGTGGTGATTCTGAGTGGTATCGCAGCTTTCTTTGACCTGTCGGTGAATGACCCGCGCCCGGTGGGTGCCGCCGGCCGCGCCGAGGATGGCGTCATCCATGTGGTCAACCTGCTGTCCGGGGAAGGGCTCAGAACCATTGTCACCACACTGGTGACCAACTTCACCGGCTTCGCGCCGCTGGGCACGGTGCTGGTGGCCCTGCTGGGCGTCGGTATTGCCGAGCACTCCGGCCTGCTCTCCGCCGCCGTGCGCGGCATGGTACTGAAGGCTTCCAAGCGTACCGTTACCGTGATCGTGGTCTTCGCCGGCATCATCTCCAACACCGCCTCAGAACTGGGTTACGTGGTGCTGATCCCGCTGGCGGCGATGATCTTCCATTCCCTCGGTCGCCACCCGCTGGCGGGCCTGGCGGCCGCCTTTGCCGGCGTCTCCGGCGGCTACAGCGCCAACCTGCTGCTGGGCACCGTAGACCCGCTGCTGTCGGGCATCACCGAATCCGCCGCGCATATGATCGACCCCAACTATGTGGTGGGCCCGGAGGTGAACTGGTACTTCATGATCATCAGTACCTTCCTGATCACCGCACTGGGCAGCTGGGTAACCCTCGCCATCGTCGAGCCCAAACTGGGTAAATACGACAACAGCGAGGCCTCCGTCGACCTGTCCCAGGACAAAATGACCCAGCTGACCGCCGAAGAAAAACGCGGCCTGATGTTTGCGGGGCTTGCGGTACTGGGTGTGTGCGGTTTGCTGGCACTCACCATCGTTCCCGAGTGGGGCGTGCTGCGCAATCAGGAAACCGGTCTGGTTTCTGGCTCCCCCTTCCTGAAGGGCATCGTGGCGCTGATCGTGGTGTTCTTCGCCATTCCCGGCTTCGTCTACGGCAAGACCGTGGGCACCATGAAGAATGACCGCGATGTGATCGACGCCATGTCCAAGAGCATGGGCACCATGGGCATGTACATCGTGCTGGTGTTCTTTGCCGCCCAGTTTGTGGCCTTCTTCAAGATGACCAACCTGGGCACCATCTTTGCGGTGCTGGGCGCCGAGGCCCTGCAGAGCATCGGCCTCACCGGCCCCGTGCTGTTCCTGTTCTTTATCATGATGTGTGGCGTGGTGAACCTGAGCCTGGGCAGTGCCTCCGCGCAGTGGGCGGTCACGGCACCGATCTTTGTGCCGATGCTGATGCTGCTGGGCTATGCGCCCGAGGTCATCCAGGCCGCCTACCGGATCGGCGATTCGGTCACCAATATCATCACTCCGATGATGAGCTACTTCGGCCTGATCGTGTCCTTCGCCACCCGCTACAAGAAAGATCTGGGCATGGGCACCCTGATTGCCACCATGATTCCGTATTCGATCTTCTTCTTTATCGGCTGGACCGCACTGTTCTTCCTGTGGGTCTTTGTCGCCGGTATGCCGGTTGGACCGGGTGCGGCCACTTACTTCACCATGTAACACCGGGCCGTAAGGATTGATTCCGTTTGCAGTGCATGGTTTGCTTCAGGGCTGGCCATGTACTGCAACACAGGATCCCACCGGTGAAAAAAACACTAATAGCCCTTTCTCTCTCCTCCCTGGCTTTTGCCTCCTCCATTTCCACTGCACACGCGCAATCCGCCGATGCCGAGCAACGACTGGCAAAAGCGCAGCCTAAAGTGATCGAGTGGCGCCGCCACTTGCACCAGAACCCGGAGCTGGGTAATCGCGAATTCGAAACCGCCAAGTACATCACCGCCCACCTGAAGTCGCTGGGTATGGAAGTGGAAACCGGCATTGCCCACACCGGTGTGGTTGCCCTGCTCAAGGGCGGCAAGCCCGGCCCTACCGTTGCCTTGCGCGCAGACATGGATGCACTGCCCGTCACTGAACAGGTGGATATTCCCTTCGCGTCGAAAGCGAAAACCGAATACAACGGCGAGCAGGTGGGCGTGATGCACGCCTGCGGCCACGACACCCACGTCGCCATGCTGATGGGCGCAGCGCAGGTGCTGGCGGAGATGCGCGAGGAGCTGGCCGGCAATGTCCTGTTTATCTTCCAGCCCGCCGAAGAGGGCGCACCGGACGGTGAGGAAGGTGGCGCAGAGCTGATGCTGAAAGAGGGTCTGTTCAAGAAATACAAACCGGATGTGGCTTTCGGCCAGCACGTAACCTCCAGCCTGCCCGTGGGCGTGATCGGCTACCGCTCCGGGCCGCTGATGGCGAGCTCCGACGAATTCCGCATCAACGTGAAGGGCCGCCAGACCCACGGTTCACGCCCGTGGGGCGGGGTTGACCCGATCACCGCCGCGGCACAGATCGTGATGGGCACCCAGACTCTGGTCAGCCGCCAGATCGACATCACCAAGGAGCCGGCGGTGGTCTCCTACGGCGTGATCGACGGAGGAATACGTAACAACATCATCCCCGACAGCGTTTACCTGAACGGCACCATCCGCAACTTTGACATGGATAACCGCCAGGAGATTTTCAAACGCCTGAAAGTGACCGCGGAGAAAATCGCCGAAAGCAGCGGTGCAACCGCAGAGGTGGAAATCCTCGAAGGTTATCCGGTGACCGTGAACAACCCGGAGCTGACCGCAGCCGCGATCCCCACACTCAAAGCCGCGGCGGGCGACAAGAATGTCATGGTGATCCCGAAAATCACCGGTGCTGAAGACTTTTCCTTCTTTGCCAATGAGGTTCCCGGTTTCTATTACTTCCTCGGGGTAACCCCAAAGGGCACCAACCCCGCGACCGCCCCCAGCAACCATTCACCACGCTTCTATGTGGATGAGAGTGCACTGGCGGTTGGCACCAGAGCACTCACCCAGCTGGCCCTGGATTATTTCGAACGGCAGGAAAACCAGTAACCAGCAGGCACAAAAAAAGGCGATCAATGATCGCCTTTTTTATGTCGCGGTATTTACGCCGTCTGCGTGCGTCGCTGTGGGCGACGTCGACGCTGGCCCGGCTTCGCGGCACCGTTACCATCTGCCGAGTTGCCGGTGTTGCCAGAGCGATTGCCGGAACGTCCATTGCCGCCACGGCCTTCCGAGCGTCCCTCAGAGCGGCCACCAGCACTACGGCTATCCGAATTACGGCCACCACCGCCGCGCTTGCCACCGGCCGGCTTGTTGCCGGAAGGTTTGCTCGCGCCGCCGCGACGCACCTGACTGCCCTTGCCGGGCTTGCCACCGGAGGCCGGCAGCTGGTGATCGGGCTCGAAGCCCTCGATCTCTTCGCGCTCGATCGGCTTCTTGATCAGCCTTTCGATATCCCACAACTGCTTGGCTTCATCGGCCGAAACCAATGATACCGCCTGGCCAGTGGCGCCCGCGCGGCCGGTACGGCCGATACGATGCACATAATCCTCCGGCACATTCGGCAGATCAAAATTCACCACCTGGGGCAGCTGGTCGATATCGATTCCGCGTGCGGCGATATCCGTGGCCACCAGAATCTGTACCTTGCCGTTTTTGAAGTCCGCCAGCGCCTTGGTGCGCGCGTTCTGGCTTTTGTTGCCGTGAATCGCCGCTGCGGGAATCCGGTTCTGCTCCAGTTGTTTGGCCAGACGGTTGGCGCCGTGCTTGGTGCGGCTGAATACCAGCGCCTGGTGCCAGCCGTTTTCCTTGATCAGGTGGCACAGCAAATTCGCCTTGCGCGACTTGTCCACCGGGTGCAGCTTCTGCTGCACGGTCTTGGTAGTGGTGTTGCGCGGGCTTACGTCGATCTCGACCGGATCATTCACCAGGCCCTTGGCCAGGGTGCGGATTTCCGGAGAGAAGGTTGCGGAGAACAGCAGGTTCTGACGCTTGGGCGGCAATGCGCGCAGGATTTTTTTGATGTCGTGAATAAAGCCCATGTCCAGCATACGGTCGGCTTCGTCCAGCACCAGGGTTTCCAGCTGATCAAACTTGATCGCACGCTGGTTGTAGAGATCCAGCAGACGGCCAGGGGTTGCGACAAGAATGTCCGCACCACCGCGCAGGCGCATCATCTGCGGGTTGATCTTCACACCGCCAAATACCACCGAGTGCCGCATGGGCAGGTACTGGCTATAGCTCTGTACATTGTCGAACACCTGCGCCGCCAGTTCGCGGGTCGGTGTCAGCACCAGTGCGCGCACCTGGTTATTGCGCGCGCGTTCGCCGGCACTCAGCTTGTGCAGCAGCGGCAAGGTGAAACCGGCGGTTTTACCGGTGCCCGTCTGGGCGGCGGCCATCACGTCGCCGCCGCGCATGACCACCGGGATGGCCTGTTCCTGAATCGGGGTCGGTTTGGTATAGCCCTGTTCCGCAACAGCGCGCGCGATTTCCGGCGCGAGGCCGAGGTCTTCAAAAAGCATAGAAATTCTTACTTGAGAGCGGCCGGCTGAACAATCGCACCGACCCGCGTTACGCCCGAGCCTGTTGCTCCGGGCAAAAATTGACATGCTCATTCCGCCGCGCCCCTCTCAGCTTCAGAGTCAGGGCCGATGTTCCACGAAATGAGATTGGTTGCCGCCAAAGGCGTTAGCCGAAAATTCTTCTTCGGCAGGGTGCGGCATTCAGTAGAGAGGAATCGGACACACTGATTAGCACAGTGTTCCAGAAATGAGCCGAAAATCACTCCGGCCTACAGATGACGCAACCGGCATTAATGCCAGCCGCGGCACTATACCACAGCGCAACGGACTGCCCAGTTTTATTTACTCCCCAATTCCAGTTAGGCTTTCTGCTCGGCGCGAGCTCCCGCACAGGGCCATTGGCGCTGGAACTCCGGCCAAGGCGCCGCTGCACCGAACGCGGTGAAACAGCTGCTGTTGGGCTATATATACAAACATTAATAATAATTTTCGGAGGTTCCCATGGAATCCGGCCCCCTCGTCTCAATCGGGTTACCCCTTTCGCTGTTCGTGATCATGATCGGGATCGGCATGACCCTGACGGCGCGCGACTTCCATCAGGTCACGGTGAAACCCACTGGCCTCATCGTCGGCACGCTGGCGCAGATACTGTTGATGCCGCTGGCGGCCTTCGCGCTTGCCTGGGCGCTCGACCTGCCTCCGGCCATGGCCGTGGGCCTCGTGGTGATCGCCGCCTGCCCCGGCGGCACCACATCCAACCTGTTTACCCTGCTGGCGAAAGGGAATGTCGCGCTGTCTATTGTGCTGACCGTTGCCGCCAGCCTGATCACCATCATGACCCTGCCGCTGTTCGCCAATTTCGCCCTCAAACTGTATTTCGGCACCCAGCAGGAGATCACCCTGCCCTTCACTAAAACCGTATTAACGCTCTCTGCCATCGTGCTGTTGCCGGTAGCACTCGGCATGGGCATCAAGGCCCTGCGGCCAGCACTGGCGGCCCGGGCCGAAAGCATCGTGAGCCTGTTCGGCGCACTGGTCCTCGCCACCCTGATCATTGGCATCATCTACGGCATACGCGATCGCTTTGTCGACCTGCTAATTCAGGCCGGCCCCGCCATCATCGCGCTGAACCTTCTGGGTATTGCGGTCGGCCTGCTGTGCACCCGCGCCGCAGGGCTGGGCAACCGCGAGCGCCTTGCGGTGGCCATCGAGCTGGGCATCAAGAACGGCACCCTGGGCCTGATGGTAACCCTGACCCTGCTGCACTCCAGCAGTATGTCGGTGCCCTCCGCTATCTACGGGGTCATCATGTTCCCGCTGGGCTTCCTGCTGGCCGCCTATGGCCGGCACCTGGCCAGAGTCCACGCAAGCACAAAACCTGCAGAAGCACCCCGCACCGCCGAAGCGCGATAACCCCAAACCGGTACATCCGTGCGTTGCCTCAGGATAAGCAGTGAGGCAACGCAGGCTACGATACGTCTTTCCCGCCCGGTACCATTGCCAGCCAGCGGCTCGCGGCACACAATATCGCCGCCAAATCCAGCAGGCACACGTTCGGTAAAACCAGAGGATGAACCATGGCGATGCATATCAATGCGGACTTCGATCAACGGGTGGTGATTCGGCCAGATCAGTACCAGTGGGTAGATTCACCCATGCCCGGCGTTGAGCGTATGATGCTGGACAGAATTGGCGACGAGGTAGCAAGAGCGACTTCCATTGTGCGCTATCAGCCCTTCAGTGAATTTTCATCCCATGCGCATTCCGGCGGAGAAGAATTTTTTGTTCTGGATGGCGTCTTTTCGGACGAGCACCAGGACTACGGAAAGGGCAGCTATGTGCGCAACCCCATCGGCACCGCTCACACCCCTAGAATCGGCAAAGAAGGTGCGACCATTTTCGTCAAACTGCACCAGTTCGACCAAGCCGACACGCAACAGAAGGTGATTGATACCAACACACAACCCTGGCTCCCGGGGCTGGTGGATGGCCTTCAGGTCATGCCTTTACACGACTTCCAGGCAGAACATGCCGCGCTCGTGAAATGGGCACCCAACACGCGCTTCAATCCGCATCAACACTGGGGCGGCGAGGAGATTTTCGTAATCGAGGGCACCTTTCATGACGAGTACGGCAGCTACCCCAAAGGCTCCTGGCTGCGCAGCCCGCACCTCAGCCGGCATACGCCGTTTACCAAAGAGGACGGCGCACTAATCTATGTCAAGACGGGGCACCTGCCGGAAGCAATATAGGAGTTGCCGTCAACGTCAGGGCAACAATAAACGGTATCGCTCATCGGGCGCCGCAAACGTGTATGAGGCAAGGCGTAGCGGCGCGTCTCACCGATCGAGGGAAGTGCCGCCTCTCTACGTATTACTTTTTATGCCCAGCTGCTCCTGAAGCCATTCAACGGAGTCATTATCGAGCTCTTCCCAGCCCACCTCGGATAGCGCCCTCAGCCTTTCTCGGGCTTCTTTATTGCGCTGAACTTCTTTCTCAAAATCTCTGATCTGCTCTTTGGTTGGCTCCGGTTGCGCCAGCATCGCAAAGCGGTTGCGTAACACCCTGTTGATAAGTATTCGACTCGCTTCGTTCATCGATTTGTAGGGTCCTTCAGTATTGACCAATTTCTATGGGTGATTCCCTGGTGATAGCCCCCAGTCGCTGACCATACTTGTCAATCTCGCTCGTCCTTTGCTCCTCGCTCATCCGAACTGGGGCATAGACGATTTGGGGCGCGAGAACATCGAAGCCAGTAAATTCGAGCATGCCCCGATGAATCGGTCTCAAGATCGCAAAGATGTCTCCGTTAAAGCCATCTTTGGCATAAGCTTCCGCGGGGCCGCCGGTGGTCAAAGAGAGAAGTGCCCTCTTTCCCTTGAACATACCATCTTCATAGATTCTTCCACCACCATAGGTTCTTCCCATCGCGAAGGTACGATCAACCCAGCCCTTGAAAACAGCGGGGAGGCCGAACCACCACAGCGGGAATTGCCAGATCATCAAATCGCACCATTCGATCTTCTGTATTTCACGTTCAAGATCGGGAGCGAAGCCGTCTACTTCTGTTGCATGCATTTCCTCAATCTGCAACTTGAGGAAATCAGGGTCCTTGACGCTCTGGAAGTTTGCACGACTCGACACAGGATCGAACCCCATGGCGAAAAGATCGGAAGTCTTCACCTCCCACCCTGCATCTACCAATGCTCTCTGGGCACCGAGGAACATGGCATGGTTAAAGCTCTTCGGCTCCGGGTGCCAATACACAATGAATGCCTTCATATCACTTCCTCCAGGGCTATATCTTTCCTTGCTACCCAGCATCCTGATCAGCAGTCGCAGATGCGATCCGCTGGAGAGATAAGCGATACCGTCATTTATAGCTCGGTAACGCCTGAATATCTTATGCCAGAAAGCAATGCCAGCTCCCGATGCCACGTCGCCAGGTCGTTTTGATTGAACTGACTTAAGGAGTGATGACCACAGGCTCTTGCCATTACCTGCATCAGCTCTGTTGATGCTTCCAGGAAGTTTTTCAATTGTTCTGCTGATTTATCCACATTGAGCCGTTGTCGCAAGTCAGCCTTCTGGGTTGCAATTCCGGCAGGACAATTATTCGTGTTACACATACGTGCAGCAACACAGCCTATGGACTGCATTGCACTGTTGGCTATCGCGACACCGTCTGCACCTAACGCCATCGCTTTGACAAAGTCCATAGGAACACGCAGGCCGCCTGTAATAATCAGGGTAACTTCATTCCGTACACCCTGCTGATCAAGGTAACGTCTCGCACGCGCTAGCGCCGGTATCGTTGGCACACTGATGTGATCACGAAACATTTCAGGCGCAGCACCTGTACCGCCACCGCGTCCATCCAGAATGATATAGTCGGCACTTGCATCCAACGCAAACTGGATATCCCGCTCAATATGATTGGCACTGAGCTTGAAGCCAATGGGTATACCACCAGTTATTTCCCGCACATGGTCCGCAAACGCCTTGAAGTCGTCGACAGAGTTCAGGTCCTTAAACGTCGGAGGCGATATGGCATCAATACCCTCAGGAATCCCTCGCACTTCGGAAATTTTGCCCAAATTCTTGTTCCCGGGAAGGTGTCCGCCGGTGCCGGTCTTAGCGCCCTGCCCACCTTTAAAGTGAAAAGCCTGAACCTGGGTGAGCTTTGTCTCATCATAGCCAAACTGAGCGCTGGCCAGTTCATAAAAATAACGCGAGTTAGCCTGTTGTTCTTCAGGCAACATGCCGCCCTCACCAGAGCAGATGCCCGTACCCGCCATCTCAGCCCCCTTCGACAGGGCAATTTTGGCCTCTTCGGACAGGGCGCCAAAACTCATGTCTGATACAAACAGGGGGATTTTCAATGTCAGCGGTTTGCGGGCCTTCGGACCGATCACCAGCTCAGTATTAACAGTGGCATCCTCGAATAGTGGCTTGGTTGCCATTTGCGCCACCATCACCTGAATATCATCCCAATGAGGAAGCTGATGACGTGGCACGCCCATGGACGTCATAGGGCCGTGATGCCCCATCTTCGACAAACCTTCCCTTGCCAGCTGGTGAATAAATTCAACCGTAGGCTCTTCTTTCGTCGCACTCGCGACGGGCGCATTCGCACTATTGGCCTGTATTCCCGGACCCTCTTTCCCTATCGCGTCACTTTGGAACTGTTTATGACTGCCATCGCAAAAGGGCAAGTTCATGGAATGCTTGCATTGACACAAATAGCTATCACCACTTTCCTCCACGACAAAGGGTTTTGGTTTAAAATCGGTGCCGGCATGTGATCCATCACAAAACGGTTGGTTTTTCGATCGACCACAGGCGCAAAAGTAATACTCTTCATCTTTTGTAAGACTCACCTTCACGGGCTTATTGTCTGCTACGACTGGCTTCATGTGTCAGTTTTCCTCTACAAGGTAGGCTGTCTGGCGGAAAGCCAAAGACTTGTGGCTTTAGTGCCCGGCAACGACATCCGATCTATGGAGCTAACGGCCCTTGGCCTCAGCACGAATTTCAAGCGCTCGCGCGTCGCCCTTTTTTGCAGGGTGACGAACACCATGGCGAATCAACCACTGCAGCTCCTTAGAAGCACCCGCCTCTAACCACCCTTCACAGATTGAGAATACAACCTCTGGGTGGTCTTTTGCGATGTCACCAAGATGGTTTGCAACACTGCGGCGTACATACAGGGATTCATCGTCTTTCAGACACTCCAGAATGTGCAGCGTCGGTTGTGGATTCTCAATAAATGAGGGTATGCGCTTCCCCCAGGGCAGCCTCGGGCGAGTACCCTCGGTGCAGAGCCGCCGTATATGAGGATTGGGATCACTTAACCATCCAGATACTTTCGACAGTGTGCGCTCTTGCTGTGCAATAAGGAAGGGACGGATCGCAAACTCCGACGTGAACCTGGTGGTTAACTCGCACAACGCCGCCATTGATATATCAAAGGGATCTCTGCCGTTGTTATAGTGTTTATCTTGCCCATATTCAGAAATGAAGAAGCTGTGCGGAAGATAAAAGAATTCAGCCAGACCGAATTCTTCTGCTTCTGATTGCGCAGAAGTGAGCGACCTGACGAGCACTTTTATCGCTTCGGCATAGTGGTTGGGCAAGAATTGCTGCAAAGCTTTAGCAATGTGCTGACCACGCTGCATTAATTCAAGTTGCTCAAGATCCGTCAGTGCGCATTCACAGAAAGCGTTGACGTCAAAGCTACTGTGCACGTAGAGAATGTTTTGCGCCAGACACTCAACCGCCTCTTGGTTGAGCAAATCCTTCAGCGGCCTGCCCTTCTGAATCGACCTAGGAGCATAAGGAATAGTTGGTGGTCGTACGTGCATTTTTTATCTGTGACTCATAATTTTTTATAACCTGATCCACCGGCCACAAAATAACTGAGTGCAGCCAGTACAATTGCGCCCGCAAATATTGGAAGAAGCCGGTTTAGCGTCACTAAATGTAGCTTATGCCTTACTTTGAGCATTCTTTCACCGAAGCCAATGTCGCTACTGCCAATGGCGGTAGCGCATTTAGGATATGAATATTGATATGAGGAAATAGAGGCGTGATAATTAGCGCGTCCGTTTTATCGGGGCAAGATCACTGTTCGTCAACGTGCGCTTGTTAGCCCAAGGCAGACCTCGATTACCACTTGACGATGCCACGAGTAACCTTTATTCCACCAACCAATGTTGAACCACCATAGTCCTTTGCTAACCGTAATAGGGTGTCGTGGAACCCAAAATTGGGGAATGCCGCCTCAACTTCCTTGATGGCTTCCCTTTTAATTCCTTTTCTGATTGAGCCTTTCGATACATCTATCCAGTCAGCTTTGCGACACGCTTCAATGACTCGCTCATGAGGCCCCTTATAGGGGAATATTTTATGATGCCAATGTATGGCGCCACGAAGTACCTCAGCGTCTAACCCCCACCCGTACTTTTCATTGTCTGCCAAGGCGACCGCTTCGGATGGTTCAAGATACGCCAGCTCACAATCTGTCCAAAGCCCGATATCGTGATAAACAAGAGCCGTCTCGATGAGAGGCTCAACCTCGACATCATGCTCTAGAAAATGCATCGCATAAGTTACTGTTCGGTAAACATGATTTCGATAACCTAGGAAATCTTTCCCAATAGCATCTTCGTAGCGCGCTAGCAGCTCTTCAACTAATGGGCGTTCAAGTTTAATTTCGATTTTCGTCATTACAGCCCCCCTAAAGTCGACTATGGCTAACGCCTCAAACACCGGCGCAGCTTTGCTGTGTCCGGCGCCGAAGGCGCGCAACTGCTTAACCTGTTAAACCATTATTACCACATTTTAATAAAGCGAGATATTTTTCATGTCAGCGGTTTGGAAATTACTTGAATAAATATTTTTTATTTCTTATTAATCTCAAATACCGTTCTTACATCATCTTGATCGGGGGCAGTTTTATCTTCATATCCGCTTCCATATAACATTATAGAGTTAGGATTGAAACTCCCATAGTTTTTACAGTTTGGCCAACTTCGTTTTGCCACTTCGTGACCAAAGAGATAATTACCGCGCACACTTGTAGCGCGGGCGTCATTTTTTCGATCTTGTTCGTGACATAACCCTAGCATATGTCCAATTTCATGGATGATGGTCCCAACTCGATCAGTATCTTTAAGATTTAGGGTTCCTCCGCGACCAGGATCCCGCCCATTCAAACCGTCAGGTGATCTCCATGAACTCGAACCAGTTACCATCGTGGTATTGTGTATAATTACTGTAACTTCCGCTATTCCTGGCTGTGCGATTTCTGAAAAGAAAATTTTTGGTTTTAGGGTGGCGCCCCAAGCGCGTAATGCACTATCGAAATTATTCCTATTTGTCGTTACTTGGACATAAAAGGAAATTACACTTCCCCAGATTTTGTTTGTTTGAATGTCTGTGTTAATTCCGTATCCCATAAGATTTGCCTTCCTTTGCTGTAAAAATAATGCTTCCACACCACCGAAATATAAAAATATTACTACGCCTCGCTCGATGTTGATGACCTGTTAACAGAGATTAATTTAGCATTAACTTCGCCTAACGCCCAGTGCAGGCGCAGCCAGCGCGGAGCACTTTTTGTGTTAATGTTTGAGCGCCAGCGAGTAACACAAAAGGTGCGTAGCGTTGGCTGTCGCTCTGCCGCTGATTGTTAAGCACTGGGATCACTGATATTCGACCAGGCATCGTGTTGGATTATGTCGATACCTAGATCATCATAGACCTCGGTAGGGCGCCAGCTACGATGTTTTTTATTTAAAAGATCATCTTCCTCTCGCGTAATCCAAACCACCCGGTAATACTTTATAAGTATGTGGTAGTAGGTTTCCTTGTCGATAGGATCATGTTGATGGAACACATCTCTAAAGAATGAAATTGGCGTCCAATGCTCATACCTCAGATTTTTGAATACTTCTCTTGTACTTTTATCCTTCACTTCGAAGGGTAATTTCCCAGTTATATCCTCGTAGCTTTCTTTCTTCTCCAAGAGATCCAATGCTTTTTTTGAGATAAACGGAAAATCTTTCCACGGCCATTCACGAACCACTTCGTTACCGACAAATGCAAGGAAACGATCTCCATATAATTCTTTATTGTTACAATATATTTTGTGAAGAAGCTCGAGAACTTCAGCAAGATGGAGCATTCTTTTTTGGATATTAGCAACAACTTGAGACTCTGAAATTTCTCCGTCACTCGAAGAATCACAGGAAGGTCGCTTGCTCATTTTGAGCATCTTGGTGCCACTTTTTTCCCACTGATTTCTTACTAAGATGGCTTTATCTTCACTCATACTACTTACCTGAATGTGCTTAACGCCTCAATAACCGGCGCGAGGTACGAGCGTCCGGCGCCGAAGGCGCGTAGTTGATTGATTTGTTAAGCATTTACTTTCCGTCAACTGAAATGCTTATTGAAAACTTTCCAAAAGGCGAGCGATTCACAACTCTATCTCCAGTTTCAATACACCTTGTGCACCAAAATTTAACCTTTGATAAGTAATTATCACGCTGCTCTTTCAGTAACCTAATTTCTTCATTCGTGAAAACGGATTCAGTACCGGAAAAAACAAGCTCCGCTTTTCGGAATGGCTCAATCAAGCCAAAAGAAGACCACATGGTGATTAATGACCACATCCTAGATATAAGCTCAATATCTTTATCTAGTTCATCCCACTCCATTCCTGGAAGGCTTTCATTATGCGCAATAACTTTATTGCGATACTTCATGGCTTGAGAATTTTCGTTAGTAAATTGCCCTTGTGTACGATGCATTCTGGAGTTTATAAATTCGATTTCAGTTTCTCCACACAAGCCGCTTTGCGCTACATACCGAGAAACCATATCCCAGTGCTGTCTTAGTGAATTATCACGTGAATCTTTACTTACCAATTTTCCTAGAAGGCAAAAAATAGTATACGTACCTCCTACGAGCCATTGAGCGTAGAATGCATGTTTTTTAAAAGGGTTATTTTTGGTGTCAACCTTCTGAAAGGCATATATAGCAGCCCTCCATTCGATAAGCTCTAAAACTAGCTCATCAATACCCCTTGGGTATTCCCTATTTATAAATTCATCGCTATTAATCCACTCTTCTAATCTATTGACTTCTTCTTGCCAGTAGACCTTATTTTCATCTCTCGCTGAAGCTAGGTATGATTTGTACTCATCCAAACGCCTATGAATATCGTCTGGATGGATATGTTTAGCAGTTACACCTACTGAATAATTTCTTGCGTCATCTTCGGTAGCGAATTCCATGCTTCATTCTCAGTTGATGCTTAACGCCCGCAACAGGGGCGACCAATGCTATGCACGTTTTGTGCGAAACTGGGAGCGCAGCGACCCGCACAAAATGTGCATAGCGTTGGGCGTCCCGCGGAGGCCCGAAGGGCCGTAGCATTCTGCTTGCGTTTGTTATGTGTACTCACTGAAGTCTGCCTGTTCCTTGGTAAAGCAGCCACTAGCGACCAGCGCCCGCTCAATATCAGAGATGATTTGTACATTGTTTTCAGGGGCATGAATATAGTACGCCCAAATATCATCATCCAACTCGTACTCGCCATTCTCGTATTGCCAGAACGAAATATGCTCATCTGTAGCCATGGCAACCGCAGCCATATCTATGCCCGTTCTCTTTACTGGCTTGGCATTTAACTGTTGGGCAAGTATTTCTTGAATGTTGGGAAAACTGCTACCACGGTGATCACCCCAAAACTCTACAAGAAGCTCTTCAGATTTATATGCTGGTCTTACTCGAAATTTTTCCATGCTCGATTACGACACATAACGCCCGCATAAATTGCGGCCAATGCGGAGCTGATTTTGTGTTAGCGTAGCGTCAAACACAAAACCAGCGGAGTGTTGGACGTCGATTTGATGCGATTGTTATATGCATTTAGCCTAGCGCTGCCAACAATGGAAGTACGAGCCAAGCCACACAACACGCTACAAAAAATCTACCCCACTTAATATAGCTAAGGCAGACTTTACAAAATTCTGGGTCATCCACATGAACGAATGACTTGGAAGATATATATTTGTAAAACGCATCTTCCTTTTTTATTTCATTAACATCAAGCCCGTCCGTCATCCCTAACTCATCCCACAAACTGGGTAGGTTGCTACGAATATAGCGCCGCACATTTGATTTCTTTCTCCATGTTATAGCACCAATGGCAATGACGGAGATAAAGGCAATTGTGATGATATTGTTCATAGCATATAACGCCGCCGGCAGGGGCAGCTTACCTTGTGCGCATTTTGCGCGAAATTGGGAGCGCAGCGACCCGCGCAAAATGTGCACAAGGTAAGCTGTCCCGCGGAGGGCCGCAGGCCCGTAGCAAATTGCCCGGCTTTGTTATGCATTTAAAAATACGTCATTGCAAACCATAGCCACATGATTCCAAAAAGAATTGGAAAAAATGAAAATACGTAGCCAATTTTGAACCAGACTGGATCTTCATCCTTCTTGACAAATACATTCCCCCATGACCAGACAAAACCATGTTTGTACCCAGTCAAAACACTCGATACTCCAAGGGAGATCACCACGGATGGTATAATACCTTTTAAGAACATACTTGGGACAAAGCTTTCAAGTGATTCATCTAGGTAGATAAAATCTATCCCCTTTAAACCACATAGAACTACGGCAATTAACCAGAAAAAAATATGCCAGTAACGCACAAACAAATCTGTTTCTGAACTAAACACGTGACTACTCTTGACTATGCATAACGCCCAGCGCAGGCGCAGCCAGCGCGGAGCACATTTTGTGTTAATGTTTGAGCGCTAGCGAGTAACACAAAAGGTGCGCAGCGTTGGCTGTCGCTCTGCCGCTGATTGTTAGTACCTTTGACGGGCTAAGGGGCCAAATAATTTGTGATAGTAACACTTTGAATATCAACCAAATCTGAAGAACCATCATAGTCACGGAGATTATCATTCAGCTCCCCAAGTTGATCAGTAAACTCATTCACCTGTGGGTAGTAATCGCTTGATAAAACAGTTTCTTTATCGCGCCCAGAAAAAAGAACCGCCTCTACATTTGTTAACACGTTGCCGCGAACCAAATTATCATATGTACGCTTAGTGAAATTTCCATGATAAAGCATTGTTAACTCTAAATATCCTTCTACATTGGTGAACTCATATGAAAGATCGCTTCCTTTAATAGTACAACACCAACCTACAGTATCCCCATAGCTATACCGAAAGAAGTACTCTGTTTCGCCGCAAATTTCAGAGTCATTCACAGTTCGACAGCCCGTACTATAAACGAGCGAAAAGTCTTGCCCCATGACATCTCCACTTCCATCTGTAGCCACCACAACATTTACTCTGATATTTTCGGCGTCTTCTCGTGACACGTTATTTGCAAATCTTACAACGACCTCAAAAGAAGGAGGTTCATTTGAAAGTATTTCCGAGATGGTAAAGCTTTCAATTTCAGGCGGTTTTTCTACTGGATCAGGAGCGACTTCACCGTTACTGCTATTACTGCCTCCGCCGCATGCGAACAGTAGGCCCGCTATAAAAAAGAGAGTGATCAATTTTAAAATTTTATTAATCATATGCTACATCTAATTTTTGGTTAATATGTTTGGGATAACTCTAAGTACTAACGCCCAGCGCAGGCGCAGCCAGCGCGGAGCGTATTTTGTGTTAATGTTTGAGCGACAGCGAGTAACACAAAAGGAGCGTAGCGTTGGCTGTCGCTCTGCCGCTGCTTGTTATGAGTGGGACTAGCCACAGGAAACTCCGGGCCCGGCATACATGGTTTGCTCAGAGACCCAAAATGCTTCCTTTTCTGCTTTTGTAAATGCTACTACTGAATTCCCTGAATCTACGACTATCTGCTGAGGCCCAAGAACAAAGCCCGGGATTACTTTAATATTCCCTTTCGCAACATAGTAGGTTTGTTCAGGAACTTCATTAATAGACATTACCTTGAAACTACCTTTGATCTGGTACCAGGATTCATGACTCAGTTTGTGCGTATTTTTTAGCACCCACCGCTTACACTTTGGCACGACATATAGCTCACCAGGAACCAGCTGAATTTCTTCTTGGCTGACTACCGAGTTAATGGCAACCATAGCCTTGTCAGCATGCACATTGGCTGACATCAGAAGTGCCAGAAATATAATTATTCGTTTCACGCTACTGACTCATAACGCCCAGCGCAGGCGCAGCCAGCGCGGAGCGCCTTTTGTGTTAATGTTTGAGCGACAGCGAGTGATACAAAAGGCGCGTAGCGTTGGCTGTCGCTCTGCCGCTGTTTGTTAGGTCACCTGCGATGAGGTTTTGATGGTAGCGTTTACTCACTGTAAAGAATGAATAACTTTCCGTCCATGTACCTCAAATCCACATTGTCTTTTCCTTCAGCGCCAAACCTTTTGAGCAACCCTTGAACTTCACTCTTTGAGAAGACTTTATCTTTTATGACCTCAATTGATCTATTCGGCCCACAATCGTACGTGAAATTATTGATCAATCCGCTTATGGCGTCCCTGTTGTCTTCGATATTAATTTTTATAAGCTTGTTAAAAAAGGTTGATTTAGCCGAGTGATGTGTCGGCTCAATAATTTGGTACGAAAAATTTACACCTATTTCTCCAAGAAGCTGTTCAAGATTCAACAAATCATCTTTACATGAGTCGTAATATACCATCACGTACTCACGCCCTGTATCTTTTTGGATACAGCCAACAGTCAGAAGAATGAAAAATAAAAGTGCGATTTTCTTCATAATGACCTAACGCCCACGGCAGGGGCGGGTTACCTTGTGCGCGATTTGCGCGAAAATGGGAGCGAAGCGACCGCGCAAAACGTGCATAAGGTAAGCCGTCCCGCGGAGGCCCGAAGGGCCGGAGCTTCACTGCCCGTGATTGTTAAGGTTTGGACTCACTAGGACCCACCGCAGTGCCTTGATGGTAAACCAGCTTCCAGGTGTCTGCTTCTTTACGCCAAATTGACGTTCTCCGAGAATAGGCCACGCCTCTGGCCTGACCCCGGATAATTTTTACTCTATACATCACTTGGGCAACATCATTTGATAGTTGGCGGAACTCCCAGAGATCAGGGAATGCAGCCCAGTCAGTTTGATTAGTAATTGACTGCAGAACTTCGTTGAAGCCGAAGTATGCGCCACTCGCACCTACCTCTCTAAAATCTTCCGAAAGAAAATGCTGTAGTTTTTCGACAGAGCCCCGAACTTCGGGACTAAGTAACGCCTTCTCCATCTCTATAATTTCTTCTCGGATGTTCACGTTACTGAAACCTTAACGCCGTGCTCAGCGGCGGCTTACTTAATGCGCGATTTGCGCGAAAATGGGAGCGCAGCGACCTGCGCAAAACGCGCATTAAGTAAGCCGTCAGCTGCAGCACCTTGTTAAGCTGTGGAGGCCCGAGGACCACCACAGCTAATTTCTAGCTCATTCTGCGAGGCCTTAATTCATCACTCGATGTTTATATTGAAACCGATTAATTTCCAATTTAATCCTTCATATGCAAACTTTTGTGTAAACTTCACTTGGCTAGGCTCAGTCGGGTAATAGCCTGATATAACTAAGACTCCATTGTCGTCGATAGCTGCAGAGGAGTTAATTTTTGGCTCTATATTTTCCAAAACGGTTAAATCCACACCAGCTTGATAAAATGATCCGTAAGCCTCATCAAGTTTCTCTGGGGTAAATTGCATCTTGAACATACTTGAAAAGGTAGAATGAAATTTTTTCATGCTCTTTTCATTTACAGATTCAGCAAAAACCTGCATAGAATTAGTGACTAAGTTTAATTGCTCATTTTCTGATGGCATTTGAAGTTCTGATTCAACTTGAAGCCCTGAGCTAGGTTTTTGAATAGAGTAAATTTTCCAATCAGAATCGCTCTTCACAAAGTTCAAAGTTATTGGTATTACTCCACCCTCTCTTGTAGTAATTGAACCCTTTAACGATCCACGACCACCACTTGTAGATCTAGATTCCCAGCTCGCCTCCTTGAAATTGTTCAAAGAATTGGCAATGAAGTATTTCTTTAGATCCTCTTGAGACGTTCCGCTTTTGAAATCATCCGATAAAAGGCTATACGCTTTCTCGGTGTCACCACGGCTTGCGGCAAGAAACAGTTCATCAGCTACTTTCACCATCCCGGATGTTAAGTAAAAGACAGCTGATATAGCTAACGCAACGACACCAACTACCCCCAGTACGATTTTTAACAGCTTGTTCATTTTTTCTCCTTATTTTGAGATTGTGAAAGCTTAACGCCGCGCTCAGCCGCAGCTTACTTTATGCACCTTTTGCGCAAAAATAGGAGCGTAGCGACCGCGCAAAAGGTGCATAAAGTAAGCTGTCGGCTGCAGCGCCTTGTTCAATGTTTTTTGGAAGGTTTGGCTCTCCGCATCTGCATCAATTCAGACTGCGAAAGCGGAGGAGCCTCAGTATCGTGCACCTCCGACTCAGATTTTTTAAGGTAGTTCCAGTCTGTTTTTCCTTTGCTGGATTTTACATCCTTCAGCTTGACAGTTTTCTTCATTTCCTTTCCTTTGGCTTGGTGAATTCTTTAAGTTCCTTTTCCGTAGGAATGACAGAATCTTTATCACTCAAAACCGCCTCAGCGATTTCTTTGTCAGAGATTTTATCAAGCTCTTCCTTGCTTGTTCTTCCTTTCGATTTTTTAACATCTTCAAGCTTAACTTTTTTAACGGCCATTTTTCACCTCAACAGAGAAAGGCTTAAACACACCAGACGCATAGAATCCTCTTTCTTTCCTATTTGCCTTTCGGGCTGATATTAACCGAATGGTATCACCGTTTCTTTCGGTGTATATCACAAAGAGAATACCGTGCTCGGTTGTGCCAATAGTCTGAAAACGGCTCTCACCGTAGTCCTTACGTGTATCTTCTCTTTCGACTCGATCATCATCTAGAAAAATATGAATAGCATCAGCGAAATCAACACGATGCTTTAACCAGTTGGACTGGTTCTTGTTTTCATCCCACTCAAATTCCATTTTATTTCCTTATGGTTGATGAATACTGACATTGAACGCCCAGCGCAGGCGCAGCCAGCGCGGAGCACCTTTTGTGTTAATGTTTGAGCGACAGCGAGTAACACAAAAGGTGCGTAGCGTTGGCTGTCGCTCTGCCGCTGTTTGTTATGTGTACTCACTGAAGTCTGCCGGTTCCTTGGTAAAGCGGCCGCTAGCTAACAGCGCGCGTTCAATATCAGAGATGATTTGCAGATTATTCTCTGGAGCATGAATAAAGTACGCCCAAATATCATCATCCAATTCGTACTCACCATTTTCGTAATTCCAGAATGAAATATGCTCATCTGTAGCCATGGCAACCGAAGAGGTGTCGACTCCAGGCATCCTTGCTGGCTTTGCATTTAACTCACTTGCAAGTATTTCTTGAATGTTGGGGAAATCGCTACCACGGTGATCACCCCAAAATTCAATAAGAAGCTCTTCAGATTTATATGCTGGTCTTACTCGAAATTTTTCCATGCTTGATTACGACACATAACAGTTTTATTCAAAAGCCCCAGATATAGACATAATGGCTACATCTAGGCATGAGATGTCTAGATATAGCCATAATGCCTATATGTAGGCATACGCTTCAAGCTACCGATATGTCTACATCTGCCCATGGGGGATGACAATTTTTCGGTCTACGTAAACAACAAAGCCCCGCAAGGCGGGGCTTTGTGTTCAGCTTACTTCGGCAAGGTTTCCTTTGCTTTCCAGCCACTGCTTGCGGTCGCCGGCCCGCTTTTTCGCGAGGAGCATATCCAGCAACTGGTTGCTGTCGTCGCCAGCCTCAATAAACAGCTGTACCAGACGGCGCGTGTTCGGGTCCATGGTGGTTTCACGCAGCTGCAGGGGGTTCATTTCACCCAGGCCCTTGAATCGGGTGACCTGAATTTTTCCCTTTTTCTTTTCGGCAGCGATGCGATCGAGGATGCCTTGGCGTTCGGCGTCGTCCAGGGCGTAGTAGACGTCCTTGCCGATATCGATTCGGAACAAGGGCGGCATGGCGACGTACACATGGCCATTGGTCACCAGCGGCCGGAAGTGGCGCAGGAATAGTGCACACAGCAGTGTGGCAATGTGCAGTCCATCGGAATCCGCGTCGGCGAGGATACAGATTTTGTTGTAGCGCAGGCCTTCCAGGTTATCACTGCCGGGGTCGACGCCGAGGGCTACGGCAATATCGTGCACTTCCTGGCTGGCGAGGATTTCGTTGGAGTCCACTTCCCAGGTATTCAGGATTTTACCGCGCAGGGGCATGATGGCCTGGAACTCGCGGTCCCGTGCCTGTTTGGCGGAGCCACCGGCGGAGTCCCCTTCCACCAGAAACAGTTCGGAGCGGGTGGTATCGCCGCTGGAACAATCGGCGAGCTTGCCGGGCAGTGCCGGCCCCTGAGTGACCTTTTTGCGCGCGACTTTCTTTGCCGAGCGCAGGCGTTTTTGCGCGTTGCTGATACACAGCTCGGCAAGCTTGTCGCCCTCTTCGGTGTGCTGGTTGAGCCACAGACCGAACGCATCTTTGGCCACCCCGGAGATAAACGCGGTGGCTTCGCGGGAGCTCAGGCGCTCTTTGGTTTGGCCGGAGAATTGGGGATCGGCGAGCTTGGCGGAAAGCACGTAGGAGCACTGGTTCCAGATATCTTCCGGGCCCAGTTTGACGCCGCGCGGCAGCAGGTTACGGATTTCGCAGTACTCGCGCATGGCATCCAGCAAGCCGGCACGCAGGCCATTGACGTGGGTGCCTCCCTGGGCGGTGGGGATCAGGTTTACGTAAGACTCGACCGTGACCTCGCCGCCTTCCGGCAGCCATTGTACCGCCCAGTCGGCGGCCTCGGTTTCCGCAGAGAAATTGCCCACAAAGGGTTCCGCGGGCAACACTTCCCAGCCCTGGTTGGCTGCGGCCAGATAGTCTTTCAGCCCGTCTTCGTAATACCACTGATCAGACTCACCGTCCTGCTCATTGATAAAGGTAACGCTGAGACCGGGGCAGAGCACCGCTTTGGCACGCAGCAGGTGGCGCAGGCGCGGCACGGAGAATTTATACGAGTCGAAATATTTCGGGTCCGGCAGGAAACGTACGCTGGTGCCGGTGGTGCGTTTGCCACATTCGCCCACTACTTCCAGGTCAGACGCCTTGTCGCCATTCTGGAAGCCGATGCGGTGGACCTTGCCATCGCGCTGGATGGTCACTTCCAGCACCTTGGACAGGGCGTTCACTACGGAGACACCCACCCCGTGCAGGCCACCGGAAAACTGATAGTTGTTTTTGGAAAACTTGCCGCCGGCGTGCAGGGTAGAAAGGATGACTTCAACCCCGGGACGCCCCTGCTCCGGGTGGATGTCCACCGGCATGCCGCGGCCGTCATCGCTGACAGAGATCGAGTGGTCCTTGTGCAGTACAACTTCGATTTTTTTAGCGTGGCCGGCGAGGGCCTCGTCGACGCTGTTGTCGATCACTTCCTGGGCCAGGTGATTGGGCCGGGTGGTTTCGGTGTACATGCCCGGGCGCTTTCTCACCGGGTCCAGCCCCGTCAATACCTCAATGTCTTCTGCGGAGTAATTGGCCATAGAGTTTTGTTCGCCGTAACCGGCGCCTACTGCTTGGATCTTGTTGTGGGTTTATTCAATGCTTCGGAAACAGGAAATCTACCAGTGCGGCGGTATAGCGGGCAAATCCCTGAAAGCTGTGATCGCCGCCTTCTTCGACAGTCTGGCGCTGACCGCGATAGAACTCCTCGGCTTCCCGGCAATCCAGTGTCTCGTCCCCGCGCTGTGCCAACAGCCAGTAGCGCGATTGCAGGGGTCCCGCTATGGCGGACTCCAGTTGCTGCATCTTATCCACATCGGCGGGCTGCAGGCGATAGGTTTGTAGCTCGCCACTGTAGGGCTTGAGGTCCTGCCCCACATAAGCGGGCATAAAGCGCGAGGGGGTAACGGCTGGATTGACCACCACCGCCGGCAGTCGGTACTGCTCGGCCAGCCAGGTGCTCCAGAAGCCGCCCATGGAGCTGCCGGCGAGGCCAATTGGCCCGTGATGACTTGCGGCGAACTCGCTCACGGCACTGCCAAGCGCCAGCGCAGCCTGCGCAGGGTAGGGAGAAATCAGCGGCGCATAGAACACGATGTCCGGGCGGAACTCCCGCAACCACGCTTTGAGCAGCTGGCACTTGTGCGACTGGGGCGAGGACAGAAAGCCGTGCAGGTAGATCAGCAGCGGGCGCTCGCCGGCTGGTGATGAATCAGGCACGTTAGAGGAATTATGTGACAACATGGCGGGGATTATAGCGGTGCCGCCGGCAGATGTACCGGCGGCAGTTCCCCCGGGCTTATCGCAGGGATTCGTCGAGGCTGGCAAACGCCCGGCGCAGGTCGACTTTCATGTCGCGCCAGAAGGTGACGCTGGTGAAGCGCTCGAAGCGCCCCGCAGGGCCGAGGTTGCCAAAGTTCTCGCCAATGTCGCGGCGATCACTGAAGCGCATGACGGGGTTGCCGTTGCTGTCCTTAAGCTCCCCGGAGAGGGTGCCATAGGCGCTCTGATCGGTGTACACCCGCCACAGATAAGCCTGGGGCTCCAGTGGCGCGCCGAGGGAGAAGTGACTGAGGTCGAGCTGAAAGACATAGTCCGCTTCGGCGCGGTCTGCCACCAGTTCACTACGGCGCGGTGCAAGGAAGCGCTCACTGACGGCCTCCCCCATCACCTCCTGCAGACGCACCATATCCTTGTCACGCAACTCATAATCCTTGGCCCGCAGCGGTGAGCCTGCGCGCGGGAAGCGCTTGGTATATTCCACGCCCACCGGCTCCAGATAGACCTTGGCGCCACTGAGATCGAAGGCGTAGGCGGCGCTGACGTGATCAAGGCCGGTTTGTCGCGGCAACAGGCCATCGGCCTCATCTTCCGGGGTGGCGACCAGTTGCTGCGCACAGCCGGCCAGAAACAGGGCGCTAAACAGCAACAGGGACAGTGTTTTTTTATACGTCGTTATAAGACTTGTCTGCATGGTGACCTCACTTCCTGATGAACACGTGGGTGATTGCGGCGGGCAGCGCAGGGGACGGTGCTGAGTATTTGCCTTGCGCTCAGCGGGCCCGGGACTCGGCCGCAGGAATCCGGTACCACTAAACCGCGAATTCACGTGCCATATTATGATAGAAGCATGGCTGCCGAGTCATGAAAGACAGGTTAAAAAGTGCAAAGGGACGATTGGCCTGAATTCGGCCCCTCGCGCAGAGTCAGTACCCGGAGGACGCCAGGTCTACGCTGTATTCTGCGATCGCCACCCGCTCGACACCGGTCTCGTAACGGCCGTCATCGTACAGGTTAAACCAGCGGTATCCGGGCATTTCACTGTCGACGGCAAAGGGACCACTGCCAGGGGTGAACTGTACGGAGGTGGAAGGCGTGGCGTGCAGGCCGATCTGGCCCAGATGGCTGTCAAACTGCTGGTGCACATGCCCCCAGGCGATGGCGCGGACGTTTTCGAACCCACGAACCAGCGCGATCAGCTCTTCGCGCCCTTGCTTCAGCATATGCCCGTCGATCCAGTGGCTGCCCACAGGTACCGGCTGGTGATGCATCATCAGCATCAGGGGATGTTCGCGGTGATCCTCAAGCAGCTGACCGATACGCGCCAGCTCTTCTTCACTGAGACCGCCACTGATCTGGCCCGGCACACTGGTATCCAGCAGCAACAGGCGCCACGCCCCCACGGGCACCACTTCCGGCCGCCGCCGCGGTGCCAGCTCATCCATTTTACGGGGGTTGTCATGATTGCCGGGAAGCCAGTACCAGGGCGCGGTAACCGGCTGCATTTTGTGCAGAAAGCGCCGGTACGCGGCTTCCGATCCGTTCGCAGAGACGTCTCCGGTCACCACCAGCAAATCGGCGAGTGTGGATGCGGTATCGCCAGACACAGCAGAGAGCACCTCGCTCAGGGTGTGCCCGGTGTCCAAGCCCAGCAACTGGTAATCCGGCCGACCGCCAATATGGGGGTCGGTAATCTGGATCAGCCGGTAGGCCGGTTGTGCTGCGTCGATATTCAATGTCTCACCTTGCCGTCACATCCATGTTCGCGTGTGCGATGCCCGGCTGACTTCAGGTTGGACTTCCGCGGAACGGAAGCTCGACCTCGGCGCGGCCGTTTGCCAGGCAGTGCGCCAGCCACTCGCTCAGGAAGCGATTGACCTGCTGGCGCTCGTCTTCGTTGTGCATGGCCGGATTGGGGTAGCTGAAGTTCAGCCCATTGCCCCCGATCGGCCCCTGGCCATCCACCGCCACCACTTCTGCCATGCGCGCGTCGTGGTACAGGCGCACGGTGATGGGAGGCGGCGTCAACCAGCCATGTTCATTGGCACCACTGTTCTGTGGCGCGGTCCGCAGGCACACCTCGGTGGTGTACCTGCTGCGCTCCAGCACGGTCACTTCGAGCGTGCCGTGCGGCATCCGGTAGGACCAGCTCTGGTGATTTGCCAGCTCCGGCAGCAACTTGCACAGCCGCAGATAATTGGCATCACAGTCGGCGTGATAGTTGGTCAGGTCTACCCGAAAGCGTTCCTTACCATGCTTACCATGCGGCCCACCTGACCCTTTCGAGCCCTGTACGGCGCGCTGACTTGCCTTGCTGCGGCCAGTGCCTGCCGGTACTGCCATTATCGACACTCCTGTTGACTCCGCGCCGTGATTTATCTCTCAAATTACCCGTGATAATGGGGAATCTCAGCGTCGAGGAAGAATTTTCGTGCACGCCCGCGCACATTTGCGGGTGAACACTCACTACACTGGCAGCCCCGGACAAGAATTGCCATTTGTCTGTAACTATCAGCCGGCACCGCCCAGTCAATTCACGGCGGGCGCATTCCGCCGGTCAGCCTTCGAGGCGCGATCGGTTCAACTGCAACCACTGCAGGCTGATAATACTGGCGGCGTTGTCGACAATCCCATCGTCGCTGAGCATGGCTTCCAGCAAGGTGTCCAGGGGAAATACCCGCAGACGAATATCCTCGTGCTCGTCCAATAATCCGAAATACCCTTCGGCGTTACTGAGATCGGCACAGGCACAAAACAGGTGCATACGCTCGTTGGTACCCCCCGGGCTCGGCAGGTAACTGCGGATAAAGTGCAGGCGATCGACCTGCAAACCCGCCTCCTCCTGCAACTCGCGACGAGCGACCTCTTCGAGAGACTCCCCCTCTTCCACCATGCCGGCCACCACTTCCAGGCACCAGGGGCCGCTCGCCCGCTCCAGGGCACCGACCCGAAACTGCTCGGTCAGCGCCACCAGCTGGCGCCCGGGGTCATACAGCAGCACCCCCACCGCGTGACCACGCACGAACAGTTCGCGCTCCATCTCACCGCTCCAGCCGCCGCGAAATAGGCGATGTCGCAAGCGCAACTTGTGGATCTGGAAAAAGCCGGCGTATCCGGTTTTACGGGAAATGACATCCACTGCGCCGCGCGTAAATTGCGGCTTGAACTCTTTGCTTTCGCTCACGGATACGCCCTTATTCCGCCAAATGGATCACTCAATCAAAACCAACGTCGTTATACGGCGGGAACCTGGCGAGGATCATCCCGGCCTCTTCCCGCAGACGGAACAGCTGCTGCTCCGGGGCATCGTAGCGGCCGGCCACGGAGGGCATGCTGCCTCGCCAGAGAGGTGCCTGCTCCGGCGACAGTACATCCACGATCAGGGTGGACTCGCGGTATTCGCGCACGCGCAGGGGTGCTCGCCAGCCAAAGCCAAAGTAGCGGTAGCCACCGTAGATGCTGAGCGGATCCTCGTACACGGCCACCTTGTCGCTACTGAACAACTGCACGCGCACCAGAAAGTCCGCTTCCTCCGGCGTGGCCGCGGGCTGGTAACTGCCCTTGAGTACATCGCTGACCGCCTGGCTGGCACGCTTGCTTTCAAACGGCGATACCGGGCCATTGGCCAGGGTATCCATCAGGTAGTAGCTGCGCAGATTGGCAAATTTGAAGGTAGGGTCGTAATCCACGGCGACCGGGTTGGGGCTGGCGCATCCGCCAAGTACCAGAACCAGGCCGATGGCGGTGACGCGCAGCGTGCGGCGCAAAATAGAAGACAGTGAAGCCATATGCTCTCCTGTTGAGTTTGAGAGTCCCGGCTTCCCTGCCGAACTGAAATGAACGAGTTGTTTGGGGCTTGCCCCAGGATTGTCGCCTCAAAGCGCTAAAAAACGCTTCAGCTGGCCGGTGGCAGGTCCCTGAGGAGCTCCCCCACCGCTTTGTTGAGTATCCGTTGGCGCTCGCCCTTGTCTTCCGGGCGCGCCATCAACTTGGTGGCACTGCCGCCCCAGATCGGCATGCCGTTTTGCGGGCCGATACCCACAGACAGGGTAATCCGCGGCGCACCGCTGCGATCCGGCAGTTCTACCACGCCGCGCTGGGCATTACTGTCGAACTGCGCATCCCAGCTTTCATTCTCTTCTTCGCTGGCGAACTCCTCTTCAATGATCGCCACCTGGTATTCCACCACCATCTGCGCGTTCGCCACGCTGGCCACCTGGCGGTAACCGCGCGCCTGCATCAGTGCACCCACGGTACGGCGCAGCTCGGTATCCAGCTCCACCAGCTGGGCCGGCGCGCCGGTGTCGCCGGTCAACACCTCGGTCCCCCAGGCGTAGGTCTGGAAGCTCACCGGCGCCGAGCGCGATTCGATCCGGTCAATCTTGGTGGGTGTTCCACAGCCAGCAAGCCCGATCGCTACCAGCAGGCCTGCCATCAGGCTGGTTATTGTAATACGCATCCGTTCTCCCTATCTCGTATGAAAATGTATTCGACCACCGGGTAATACACCGGTCTGTTACTTGAAGCTGTCTTCCAGTGATGGGTAAAGTTCGATCTTGGGACTCCACAGCAACCACTCATCTTCTGGCTTTCCGTAGAGTGGATAATGGCTGCCCGACTCCACTTCAAGGCCCATCTCCGGGTTGTTCGGTGTGGCAAAGGCGATGCCGCCCGCCAGCAGAGCCTGCGCCGACTCAGTATGTACGTCCAGGCCAGTCATCACACCAAAATTCACATCCACGCCGCTGGCATTCCAAAACTTGCTGTGCTCGCGTACCAGCGTACGGTATTCCGGCTCTATATAAACATAGATGTACACCCGGTCTGCCAGTTCCCCCAGTTGATAGCCGGTCACCTGCCCGACCTTCACCTGGCGGTAATAGACCGGGCTGCCGCGCTTGAGCGACCCGCGCCGCGGCGCGTCGAGGATCAGCGCCAGCCCGGGCATCATCATGATATCCGCCAGATCCGGTTCGGGCTTGGCCGAAAGGGCGACGAACTCGGTCTGCGGTTCATTGCCAAGCCCGGGTTCCAGCTCCAGAAATGGCCCGGTCACCAGCGTATCCAGGTTGTCGACGCCGTTCAGGCCAATCTTGGGACCGACCACCCACAGGCGTGTTCCCGTACGGGCAAAGCGCTCGGCACGGCGGTAGAGCCGCGCCCGCGCACGTACGCCATCGAGCTCATAGTTCAGGCGCAGGCGGGTAATCTCACCCACCTGAATCCCCCGGTAACGCAGGGGCGCCCCCTCTTTCAGCCCCTCGTCTCCAGTGAGATCGATGTAGATGTTGATACCCTCTTCCATGGCGTCTTCGCGGCTGCTGTACAGGCGGAAGCTGTCTCCGGAGCGCGCCTTGGCGACACCCTTGCTGTGCTGGGGGCCGCTGCCAAAGGCGATTCCGCCACGTACCACCGACAGCAACGAGTCGGTTTCCACTTTGACCCCCTGCAGGCTGGCGCTGGCGCGCACGCCACTGACGTTCCAGAAACGGCTGTCGCTGTCGACCAGGTGCGCATACCGCGGCTCGATCACCACATACACAATAACTCGGGAACCATCATTCGCCAGCTCCATCCCCTGCACACGCCCCACTTCCATCTGGCGGTAGTACACCGCAGCGCCGCGCTGAATTGACCCGGTGTTACGCGCGGTCAGTTGCAGGTGCAATCCCGGGGTGCGGGCGTCGCGCGCCGGCGGTGCACTCGCCGCGTCGAAGGTGCGCAGCGAGCGGTTACCGGTACGCAGGTCGACCTCGATCCGATTACCTTTCAGCAGGTCGTTGACCCCGGAGGTGAAGTCCAGCGTGGGTGGAGCAAGCCAGAATCGCGTGTTCTCGGTCAGCAGGTCATCGGTAATCGGGTCCATCAACACCTCGACTTCCATACCGTCGATGCGGCGGCTGGCTTTGACTGCATTCACCTCGCCCACCCGAATTCCCTGGTAGAAAACCTGAGTGGAGCCTTCGGTCAGGCTGACGCCGCGATTGAAGTTCAGGGTGATTGGAATGCCCGCATCCGCATCCGCAAAGCTTTTGTAGAGCTTGAATTCATTGCCGTCCTCTGCCTTGGGCGTATGGATCTGGGAGTCCGGCGTATAGAAACTGACGCCGCCGGCGATCAGCGAGGCGAGGGATTCCATCTCCACAGTCACACCGCTGATGCTGCCCTGAATCGAGACCCCGGAGGCATTCCAGAAGCGGCTGCCACGGTGCACCAGGTCTGCATATTCCCGACGGATAAACAGGCCGATCTCCACCTCGTTGGCGCCTTCCGACAGGCGGTAGCTTTCCACCTGTCCCACTTCCAGCTGGCGAAAGTACACCGGCGAGCCGCGACTCAGGGACGCCAGCCGCGGCGCCTTGAGCGTCACCCGCAGGCCATCGCCACGCACATAAGCTGGGGGCTCGGGGACCGCGACAAAGTGTTTCTGGGTGGGGCCGCTGCCGGGCTCAATGGCGATATAGTTCCCGGAGACCAGGGTTTCCAGCCCGCGCACACCGGTCAGCGAAACCTCTGGCTTGACCAGCCAGAACTTGCTTCCCCGGGTCAGCAGATAAGCAGCACTGTGATTGAAGGAGACTTCGGCGAGAACACCGTCCTGGCCGTTCAGGTCCTTGGCGTTAGGCACCAGGCGAAAGTCGTTCACCACACCGATTTCTACACCGGAGTATTTCACTGCGGTCTTGCCTTTCACCAGGCCTTCACCCGATGAAAACAGGATGGTGACGCGAATGTCACCCTGGGTGAAATCCCTGTACAGCAGCCAGACGGCGATCAGTGCGGCAATCAGCGGCAACAGCCAAACCAGCGAGAGGCCGCGACTGCGGCGCGCCAACCCTTCGGGCTGGGCGTCGTATTCCAACGGCGGTTCGCTCATTCATTCTCCCTGTGCGACTTATCCTGCGCGAGCCCGGGCTGCGCGGTTATTTTTTCTTCGTAAACGTCCCAGATCAGCCGCGGATCGAATGCGCGCACCGCGAACATGGTCACTACCACCACGGTAGCGAAGGCGGTGCTACCGGCACCGGCGGCAACATCCGCAATAGCCCCCATATCAACCAGCGCCACCAGAATCGAAATCATAAACAAATCCAGCAGCGACCAGCGCCCGATGGCGTTCACCACGCGGTATATCCGCATTGCCTGCCGCGGCGACACATCCCAGCGCCGCTGTACGATCAGGCACAAAATCACCAGCCCCACCAGTTTCATCACCGGCACCGCCACACTGGCGACGAACACGATCAGCGCAATGCCCCACAGACCGTTGTGATACAGCTCCAGAGTGCCGCCGACAATCGTGCTCGGGTCGCCGGACCCCAGATAGATGACCGTCATCACCGGCAATACGTTGGCCGGAATCAGCAGCAGGGCGCCGGTAAGGGTGAGCGCCCAGGTCAGCATGATGCTACCGTCGACCCGTCCGTGCATGCGCGCGCCGCAGCGGGGGCAGAGGCAGGAAGCCGCCGTTGGCGCAGGCACCAGCTGGCGGCAACCGAGACACGTCCAGAATCCCTGAGACAGGGCGCGCGCCGGGCGGTTCACTTAGCGCCTCCGGCATCGACGGAAGCACGTTCGCCGGCATCCTTGGCATGGCGGGCGAGTCGCGCCCACACGGTTTCCGCATCAAACGACACGGTGGCGGCACTGGACACCACCATCATCGCCACAAAACAGTAGAGCCCGGGCTCCACGGTCATCTTGCCCAGGTCCGACATTTTGACCAGCGCCACGAGTATCCCGAGCATATACACATCCAGCATCCCCCACTCCTGCAAGTGGTGATACCAGCGCAGCGTCCGCGCCACCGGCCTCGCCATTCCTGTCCAGGCGCTACCCCAGCTGATGAACGCCAACAGGAGAAATTTGCCCAGGGGCGCTAACACGCTGCAGAACAACACCAGCGATGCCAGCCACAAGTAGCCCGCCGCAAACAGTGCCTGTACGCCATTCAGCAAGGTGTTTTCTGCGCCAAACGAGAACAGGGAAAATTCCAGCAGCGGCAGGGTGGCGGAGGGAATGAACAGCAACAGGCCGCTCAAGCTCAGGGCCGCGGTGTGCGTGACACTGCGATCCATATTGCGGTGCAGGGTGGCGCCACAGCGGGGACAGAGCAGCCGTTGCCCGACCGGCGCATGCGCGCGGGTTAACAGTAAATCGCATTGATGGCAGGCACGCTTCCACCGCGCAGCCGGCTCCATGAACCCACTTCGCCCGGAAACTTCACCATGTATGCCCTGCCAGGATTCTTGCCCCATGCTCCGCCCAAAATTCGCTTGCTGTCGAACCTTTCGACCCCGCCTGCATCCACTGCGGCCTTCCGCCGCGTCAGAGTAACCGGGAAGCGGGGCTGAATCCGGCGCGCAGACCGGCTTTTGGCAACCTTTGGTCACTGGACGCACATTCACGTCCTTTTAACGAAGATATACCAAATTGCGCCGGTCGTCGCCTCGACGCTCCTGCGCACCGGCGTTAAACTCTCGCGACTGAATGCTCAAATGGCGTCCAAAAACGACGATAAGACGTACATGAGCACGACCTGCACTGCCCCGCTACCACAGGGCGAGCAGGCATGACCGGCATTTCAAATGTGCAGACACCGATAAAAGCACAGGATGTGAAATGACACGCGGGGTTTGCCGAACGCAGTGGGCGTTTTTTTCCAGCTCCGCAAACGCCACCAAAAAAATTAAAGACCGCAGCTGTCACAGGAAATCGAACGCAATGACAAGACGTGCACAAGGGCGCATCGCTCACAAGCTGGGCCGCCCGATGAAATCTCTGCTCGCCGCGACCCTATTTGGACTGGGCGCCGGACTGGGAGCAGTTCAGGCCCAGGCGGACACACTGTGGGACATCTATATGCAATCCCTCGACAACGATCCGCAACTGGCCGCCGACCGCGCTGCATACCGCGCCGGTCTTGAGGCAAAAAACATCGCACGCTCTGCGCTCCTGCCGCAGGTGAACGCCGGCGCCGAATACAACCGAAACAAAACCAACTTCGACCGTATCGGCACCCAGATCAATCAGAACACCGGCGACCTGGTTGTGTTCAATCAGTTTGGTAACACCGACACGGACACCACCCTGTACAGTGCGCGGCTGGACCAGGCTATTTTCGATCTCCCCGCCTGGCTGGGGTACAAACAGGGCAAGACCGCCAGCGAGCGCGCCACCGCAGAATTCAGCGCCAACCAGCAGGACATGATGCTGCGCGTCGCCAACGCCTACTTTGATGTGCTGCGCGCCCACGATGTACTGCAGGCCGCGCTGGCCGAAGAAGAAGCCCTGGCCAAGCAGCTGGAGCAGACCCAGCAGCGTTTTGAGGTGGGCCTGACCGCCATCACCGATGTCTACGACTCCCGCTCTGCCTATGACAGCGCGGTAGCGCGCAGACTCACTGCACAGGACGACCTGCTGAGCCGTTTTGATGCACTGTCGGTGCTCACCGGCAGGGATCACGATACCGTTGCCCCGCTGCAGTCAAATTTCACCGTGGCGCCGCCAAACCCTGCCGACCGCGCCTCCTGGGTGGAATTTGCGCTGGCCAACAACTTTTCCCTGAAGGCCGCGCGCCTGGCCGCTGACGCCGCACGCTACGGCGCCCGCGCAGCAGCAGCGCAGCACCTGCCGACTCTGGATGGCTCAATCTCCTACCGCAACGTCGATGAAGAAGGCGACAGCGATGCCGGGGTGCGCCTCGGTTCCATCACCGAGTCTTTCCCGACCACGCCAATCGACACCCAGACCGAGACCACCATTGCGGCGATCAATTTCAATATGCCGCTCTACACCGGTGGCCGCCTCAGCGCCAGCCGCCGCGAAGCCCGCAACCTGGCGTTTGAAGCGGAGGACATCCGCAACCTGACCGAGCGCAACACCATCCAGAACACCCGTACCCTGCACCGTGCGGTTACCACGGATACCAGCCGCGTGGAGGCCCGCGAGCAGGCGGTGATTTCCGCCAAGAGCGCACTGGATGCCACCCAGGCCGGTTACGAGGTGGGTACCCGCAATATCGTCGATGTGCTGCTCGCCCAGCGCACCCTGGCACGGGCGCGCACCGATTACGCGAATGCGCTCTACGACTACATCATCAACACCCTGAACCTGAAGCTGGTGGCTGGCCTGCTGGCACCCGACGACCTGCAACAGCTGGATGCGCGGCTGAATCCCGCCGCTCAGGTTTCCCGCGCCCACATCCTCGATAGCGGCGCTACCGGCTTCAGCAAATAGCGAGCGCGGAAATAACGCCAACCTTCGCGCAGAAAAAAAAGGCCGGCACTGCTATAGTGCCGGCCTTTTTTGTGGGCTGACTACAATAGCGGAACGATCGGGGAGATTCGATCGAAGCCCCCGGCACCGAGCGACCCGTTGCGGCGGGCGCTGTCATCCACGCCCCACAGGCTTATTCCAACTGACAACATTCATGAAGTATCTGGCATGAAGTATCTGGTTACCGGCAACGCCGGCTTTATCGGCTTCCACGTGGCAAAGGCCCTGTTGGCGCGAGGTGACTCCGTCGTGGGCATCGACAACGTCAACGACTACTACGAAACCAGCCTGAAGGAAGATCGCCTGAAGGCACTGGCGCAGCATGCCAGTGCGCAGGGTGATACCGTCGAGTACGAATTTGTGCGCGGCAACATTGCCGATAAGGCGATAATCGACGACTGCTTCGCACGCCATCGCTTCGACCGGGTTATTCACCTGGCGGCCCAGGCGGGTGTACGCCACTCGATCGAGCACCCGGAGGCCTACGTAGAAAGTAACCTCATCGGTTTTTTCAACCTGCTGGAAGCCTGCCGCAATGCGGGCACGCCGCACCTTTCCTACGCCAGCACCAGCAGCGTCTATGGCGGCAACACCACCATGCCATTCAGTGAAGACCACGGCGCAGACCACCCGCTGCAGTTTTATGCCGCGACCAAGCGCGCCAATGAGTTGATGGCCCACAGCTACAGCCACCTGTTTCAGCTGCCCACCACCGGGTTGCGCTTCTTCACCGTCTACGGCCCTTGGGGGCGCCCAGATATGGCGCTGTTCAAGTTCACCCGCCTGATCCTCGAGGGCAAACCCATCCCGGTGTTCAACCACGGCCACCACAGCCGCGACTTCACGTATATCGACGATATCGTCGAGGGTGTGATCAAATCCTCCGACCAGATCGCCGCAGCAGATCCCACATGGTCCAGCGCCGAACCCACACCGGCCACCAGCAGCGCACCCTTCCGGGTGTTCAATATCGGCAATGGCAACCCCGCCCAGCTGTCGGCGTATATCGACGCACTGGAGCATGCACTCGGAAAAGAGGCCATTCGCGAGATGCTGCCGATGCAGCCTGGGGACATTCCGGATACCCACGCAGATACCCGCCGGCTACAACAGGCCACAGGCTACCGGCCAGACACCAGCGTGCAGGAAGGGGTACAGAAATTTGTAGACTGGTATCGGGACTATTATTCGGTATAGCTATTCGGGTTAGCTATCTAGCCTAGCGATTTGGTCCAGGCCCGGACGGTAACTCGGCCTCGATGATGCGCCGCCGCTCACTCACCAGCGGCATACCCCTTTTCCAGGGCTTGCCAGTTGTCTTCAGAAAAGTGGAACGGCGTATGGCGCCCCTGCAATTTATCTAGGGAGCGGCGCAGGCGCGACACATTGGAGCGCGCCTCCTTGGCGGACAGGGTGTTGCGGATAACCCCTTTATCGAAGTCGATCAGATAGAAATCGCCGCTGCCAGTGAGCAGGATATTACTGGCGTTGAGATCGGCGTGGTACACATTGTTCCGGTGAAAACGTGCAATCAGCTGACCGAGTTTTTCCCAGCTCGCATTGTCCAGCGGGTGCGCGCATAGCACTTCCGTCAGGTTTTTCGAATCGGGCACCCGCTCGGTAATCAGGGCTGCGCGGTAGGCCAGGGGCGGCACACTCACACAGCGGGCGGCAGCCGGACGTGGCACCGGCAGGCCCAGCGCGCGCATTTGCCGCAGCATGTTGAACTCCCGCCATACACGGGTGTTTTCCAGACGGCTGTAGAGATAGGTCTTTTCCACCAGCCGCCCGGCAAGGCCGCCGCGATGGTACTGCTTGAACACCAGCGCCACACCATTGTGCTCAAACATCACCGCCGTGCCCCGCTCTACCGTCGCGCCGCCACTGTTGGCCTCAAGCCAGTCTCGCTGAAAAAGCTTTTCACAGTCGGCGCCGACGAGTGCATCGTCATAGATGACCCGGGCAAGCCCGTTGCTGAATTGCCGATACCCCACCGGAAACCCTCTCGCTACGCTGCACCAATACCTGCGAAGTCAGCGCTTGTTGTTGATCGTTATTGTTTGTGGTTAATTTTTGTTGTCGGCACAGCCACCGACCCGGTTGCCCGCCGTCAGGATCGGGAGAACAACCCCCGCAGCTTGCGCTCCAGGCGATCCAGCAGTTTCAGCCAGCCGGCGCCCTGCATGGGGTCATAGGCCCAGGGCACCTTAACATGGCCGCGCGTGGTCTTCAGGCAGTCTTCTGCCACAGGCAGCCGCGCAGGCTGGGCCGATTTCAAGGCCGCAACCTCCTGCTCGGACATTATCTGTAACGGGTACAAGCCGCAGCGCCGCGACCACTCACCAAAACGCAGCGCCAGGGATTTCTGCTTGCCACGATAGGCCCGCCCATTGGGCAACCACATGGAAAACGGCGCGCGCATACGGGCCATACGACAGAAAAGCTTCGCCGCCTTGCGGTTGTTGACCGACTCACCCACCTCAAACTGCCAGTTCACCTGCCGTAGCCGGCGCGGATCGGCAATCAACAGCGCGGAAAACCAGGTGCCGGTGGAGCGTTTACGCGGGTACCAGAACCAGAAATCGCGCTCCGCATCGAAACGAAAATCCCGGTCTGCTTTCTTCTTCAGGGAGATGCCCCGCACAAACGCCGGAGAAATAAACCCGAGATCCGGCTGTTGCGCAAAACTCTGGCGCAGCGCCTCTATATCCTCATCGGACAGAGGGCGAACCATCTGCGTATCGTCCTGCAGGAAACAGACCAGCTCGTCGTCCGCGGCCATCTCATAGGCGGCCTGCATATTCGCATACAGCCCACCCAGCTTGTGACCGGACTCGGCCGTTTTGTCCACAACCCGGTGCCGCTGACCAATTTCCGCCAGCACCCGCTGCGTATCCGGATCGTCACTGCCATCGTCGATGACGGTCAGTCCGCATTGCGGAGCGCAGGCTTCAATGGAGCGGATACAGTTCTCGAGGAAGGGCCCGCGGTTATAGGAGAAGACAAAAATATGCATTTCCCGGCGTCCGTAAAAATTTGGCGCAGCATACCAGAAGTTGCGCCCTGCCAATGTCTGTCAGTCCGCAGATGTGTGGGCGCCGGGTCACCGTTGCCACTAACATCTTACAGGTGCAGTCACCGGTAAAAACCCCTAGAATGCGCCGTTTTTGTGCCACGGATTCGGAACGGGGTAGCACCTCACAATGCTGACCACGCATTCAGCCAAGGCCGGCCACCCCGAAGCAATCCAAAGCAGCGGTACCCGCTGATACTACTGTGTGATTACATTGGAACCACCCGCCATGAAGCTCTCCGTGATCATGACCACCTACAATTCTCCAGTCTGGCTGGAAAAAGTGTTGTGGGGGTATAGCTGCCAGAGCGAACCGCCTCTGGAAGTCATCGTGGCGGATGACGGCTCCAGCGCGGAAACCGGTGAACTGGTGGCGCGTATGCGCGCCGAAACCGGACTGGACATCCGCCACATCTGGCAAAAAGACGACGGATTCCGCAAGTGTCGGATTCTCAATAAAGCGATCCTGCAAGCCCGCGGCGACTACATCGTGTTCACCGATGGCGACTGCATTCCCCGTGCCGATTTTCTTGCCGTGCACAAACGCCGCGCGGCGCCCGGGTACTTCCTGTCCGGCAGCTACTTCAAACTGCCCATGAGCACCAGCGAATCAATCACTCGCGAAGACATCCTGTCCGGGCGCTGCTTTGACTACGGCTGGCTCAAGGCCAACGGCCTGAAGACCCGCCGCAAGACCCTGAAGCTACGCGCCAGTGAACGCTGGGCGCCCCTGCTGAACCGGCTCACCCCCACCGCCTGCAACCTGAAAGGCTCCAACGCCTCTGCCTGGAAAGCCGATATCCTCAGGGTAAACGGCTTTGACGAGCGCATGGCCTGGGGCGGGCTCGACCGCGAATTTGGCGTGCGCCTGGAAAACGCCGGGGTCAAGCCGCGCCACGTGCGCTTTGACGCCATCTGTATCCACCTGGATCATCCGCGCGGTTACGCCGACCCGGAAATTGTCGCCCGCAACAAAGCCCTGCGTGTGCGCGTTGCCAAGGAAGGTATCGTGGAAACTCCGCACGGCATACGCCAACTGGTTGAAAGTGGCTACGCCCCGAGCGAGCCGGATAGCAACCGGCCGATCACCCCCGACGCCCCTGTATAAGAGTTTCACCAATGAACGCCACTTCCCCCAAGAAACACTGGTCGGACCCGATTGTCAGCCGTTTTCTGCGCCTGGCCGCCAGCGGCTGGGTGCCCGCCTCGCTGTTCCAGAAGCCGCTACCCACAGAGAGCGAGCGCGCAGCACGCACCGGCGTGCTGGATATCGAAGTGGTCAGCCACTGCTGGCAGTACTCCCACTTTCTGATCTACCAGCTGAGCTCGCTGGCGCTCTACCCGCCCACCAAGGCCACGGTCACCATGACCGTGTACTACAACCGTGAAGATACCCGCACCGCAGCGGTACTGGACTTCTTCGGCCGACAGCAGGTGCCGGGGGTGACCTGGAACTGGCGCGAGCTACCCAAGGAATCCCTGTACCGCCGCGCCATCGGGCGCAACGAGGCCGCCCTGGCCACCAAGGCCGACTGGATCTGGTTTACCGACTGCGACCTGATGTTCCGCGAGCACTGCATCGACCGGCTGGCGGAGCTATTGCAGGGCCGTCGCGACAGCCTGGTGTTCCCGTCCCGCGAGCGCATCACCTCGCTGCTCGCTGACAACGACCCCATGCTGAATTTTGACCCGGCAGAGCTGCGCGTTATCGAGATCGATGACACCCGCTTTGTGGAGCAGACACGCGACCGCGCCACCGGGCCGCTGCAGATTGCCCACGGCGACGTCGCCCGCGCCGGCGGCTACTGCGATTGCCTGAGTTACTATCAGAAGCCCGCCGAACGCTGGTGCAAGGCCCACGAGGACCGGGCTTTCCGCTGGCTGCTGGGCACCCAGGGCGTACCGCTGGATATTCCCGGGGTATATCGCATACGCCATGTGAGCAAAGGCCGCTACACCGGCAGCAAGCTCAATACGCAGATTCGCAGCAGCGTACGCAAGGCGACCGATAAGCACTGAGCGCCCGCACAAGCCGCCACAACCAAAAAAGGCCGGCCGCTTTCGCGGCCGGCCTTTTTGCGGTTCATAACCGGGGTTTCAACGTACGTCACAAGGCTCGCATCAGCAGCTCCACCTCGTCCACCGTGCGCGCCAGGGCACCGCTGTTTTGGGCGGCGACCTCTCTCCCACGGGCGCCGGCAGTCTCACGCTTGTGCGCATCGCGCAGCCAGTCACCCACCTGCGCCGCCAGTTGCGCCGCATCGTCACACACCACCAGGCCGCCAGCCTCTTCCATCAGGCCCGAGACGGTACTGAAGTTGTGCAGGTGGGGGCCCGATACCACCGGCACCCCCCAGGCGGCCGGCTCGATCATGTTGTGCCCGCCCACCGGCACCAGGCTACCGCCCACAAACGCCACATCACAGGCGCCATAAAATCGCAGCAGCTCGCCCATGGTATCGCCCAGTAAAACCTGATCTCTGGCACCCGGGGGAACCCGGTCACTGCGGCGCACCACACGCAATCCCTGCTCGCGGCACAGCCGCGCCACGCTGTCGAAACGCACCGGGTGGCGCGGCACAATTACCAGCAGCAGACCGGGAAACTCTTCCTGCAGCGCCGCATAGGCCTTGAGCACAATTTCGTCTTCCCCGGCGTGGGTACTTGCCGCCAGCCACACAGGCCGCCGCTCGGTGCCCCGCCATTGATGGGCCAGCGCCTGTGCCTCACTGATCTGCCCCGAACCAATATGCAGGTCAAACTTGATATTACCTACCGCCACCACCTTGTCCGCGGGCACACCCAGCCGGATGAAGCGCTCGGCATCCGCCGGATACTGGGCCACCACTCTGGTCAGGCGACTTAGCATCTGTCGGCTCAGGCGAGAAAAACGCCCGTACCCCCGGGCCGACTTCTCGCTCAGGCGCCCATTCACCAGAATCACCGGCGTGTTTCGGCGGTCGCAAATGGCCAGCAGGTTGGGCCACAACTCCGTCTCCATACTCACCAGAATACTGGGGCGCAGCGCTGCGAGGAACGGCGACAGGCACTCGGGCAGGTCAAACGGCAGGTAATAATGCAGCAGGCGCCCGTTGAGAATGGGCTCGAGCGCATCGTGCACCCGCTGGGAACCGGTCGGCGTGGTGGTGGTTACCAACCACTGCCAGCCCGGGTGGCGGGCGGCCAGGGACTCGATCAGCGGCACCGCCGCCAGGGTTTCCCCCACGGAGACGGAATGGATCCAGATCAGTGGCGCGCGGCTGGCACGGTCTGGCACCACACCGAAACGCTCACGCCAGCGCCGGCGGGCCCCCGGACGATCGGGCACCAGCCCAAAACGCTCACTCCAGCGTTTGCGATAGGCCGGATCGGCGCGACCACGCCACCACAGATGCAACAGCATCAGCGGCAGGGTAAGCCGGAAAAACCAGGTATAAAGATGGCGCATCAAGATTACAGCGGAAGCCCATACACATTGTCAGAGTGGGGACAAATTCCGTGGACATGCCCCCCGTGTTTGGTAGCATTCTAACCCATCTGCGCGCCACTCTGGTGCGATCCAATTCCCGCAGTGTCAAAACTCTGCTGTAGCCGAGCCAATCTCCCCAATGACCACACCGCCGTTTAGCCCTGCCGGACAAACCTCTACTGCCAGCACCGGTTCCCGCAAGTTCAACCTGCAGCACGGGTGGCAGCCCAACCGCTTGCTGCAGTCTCGTGCATGGCTACCGCTGATCGGCGTACCCGCGCTGTTGACCTATGGATTTTTCGGTATCAGCCTGGATTCCCTGCCGGAAAAAGCCGCGCAGTTGGCGATCCTGTGTGGCCTGTTGATGCTGGCCATTTACGGGCGCCCACAACACGGCGTCTCCCTGCGCCGCTCCGGTATTCTGTGGCTCGCCATCGCCGCCATTGTCGTCGCCCTCATATCCTGGGGCTGCTCCTGGCTGACCCATCCGCAGTGGGCAGAGTCCTCGTTCAAGGTGCACCGACTAACCAACTGGTTTGCCATGATTCCGGTGGCCATCCTGCTGGGCGGCAGCGCAAGAAATGCCGGTGTGCTGTGGCTCGCGGCACTCTGCGGCTTGCTGCTTTCCCCATGGATTTCTGGTGGCGGCTGGCAGGAGTGGCAGCAGGGACTTTCCGGTAACCGTGTCGATTTTGGGCTGCACAACGCGCAGCACACCGCCATGCTGTTCGGCACCGCCGCGCTGGGGCTGCTGGCCTTTGCCACAGATATTTTGCGTAGCCGACGGGGCGGCTGGGTCGTGCGTGCGGTCTGGCTGCTGGCGTTGACCATCTGCATCACCGCACTGCTGCTGACACAAACACGGGGCGTCTGGGCCGGCATGCTGTTCGCGCTGCTGGTGATCGCCTGCGCCGGTGTGGTCGTTGTGCACAAGTATTTCCACAACCATCGCCGCTACCTGCTGGCGGCCACCCTCGCGGTCTGCGGTGCGGCCACTTTGGTGGGCTACTTGAGCATCGGCGACATTGTCAGCCAGCGCCTGGAGGCCGAGCAGAACACCATGCTCCAGGTACAGCAGGGGAACTTCGACAACCTCCCGCTGACCAGCACCGGCATACGTCTCCGCACCTGGGCAGAGGCACTGGACTGGATTGCCGAGCGCCCGCTGGTGGGTTGGGGCGGCAACGGCCGCAGCCTGATTTTCGACCATTCCGAACACCTGCCGCCGGCGATCAAAGAAAACTTTGGCCACCTGCACAACAGCTACCTGGATCTTCTGGTGAACTTTGGCCTGCTGGGGCTGCTTCTGCTCGGCGCACTGGTGTATTGGTTGGTCAGCCGCTGCCTGCGTTACTACCGGGCCGGCCTGATCTCCGGCAGCACCCTGACTTTCTGCCTGTCTTTTACGGTGTTTTTTGCCATCGTCAACCTGTTCGAGTCCTACCTTTTTTACGACAGTGGCCGCTATGTGCTCGCCTTGGTCGGTGGCGGGCTGCTGACCCAGATCTGGGCGGCAAAGCGCCGGCAGGCCGCCGCAAACACTCCGCGCTAGCGGCTGGGAATCGTGTAGGGGAGCGCTTTGCCTTGAAGGTTATTCAATTATTACCGGCACTGAATGCCGGCGGCGTCGAACGCGGCACCCTCGACATGGCCCGTGCGCTGGTGCAACAGGGCCACGAATCCATTGTTATTTCCAGCGGCGGCCGGCTGGTAGAGCAATTGGAAATGGAGGGCAGCCGACACATCACGCTGCCAATTCACAAAAAATCCCTGTCCAGCCTGTTGCAGGTGCGCCCCCTGCGCCAACGGATCCGCGAGCTGCAGCCGGATATCCTGCACGTCCGCTCCCGCGTGCCGGCGTGGATCACCTATCTGGCCTGGAAAAAGCTCGACCCGGCCACGCGCCCTCGTCTGGTGAGCACCGCGCACGGCCTGTATTCGGTCAATCGCTATAGCGCGATCATGGCGCGCACCGAGCAGGTCATTGCCATTTCCGACTGCGTGAAGGACTACCTGCTCACTAGCTACCCGCAGGATCTGTGCGCAGCGCCTGAGGTCATTTTCCGTGGGGTGGATACCCGCGAGTTTTCCCCGCAGGTTCCGGCCCCCGCAGGCTGGCTCGAAAACACCCTGGGGGAGTTTCCCGAATTGCGCGACCGCCGCTGGCTACTGCTGCCAGCGCGCCTGAGCCGCTGGAAAGGCCAGGAAGCCTTTATTGCCCTGATAGCCGAGCTTGCCCGGCAAGGAGAGGAGGTTCAGGGAATCATTCTGGGCGAAGCGGAAAAAAACAAACAGCACTATGCCGAGGAGCTGCACGCGCTGGTGGCAAAGCACGGCATTGCCGGCAGGATCACCTTTACCGGCCACCGCAGCGATATCCGGGAGTGGTACCGGCACGCCGCGCTGGTGTACAACCTGTCACAAAAGCCGGAGCCCTTCGGCCGCACGGTGATTGAAGCGCTGGCCATGCAGGTGCCGGTCATTGGTTATAACGTGGGCGGCCCCGCGGAATCCCTGCGTGCGGGCTTCCCCCAAGGCTTGATTGAAAACGGCGACCGCCAGCAGCTGGTGAGCAAAACACGGGAGCTGCTGCACACTCCAGCCACGCCGCACCTGCCCGCAGCGTTTACCCTGCAGCACCAGGCACAACAGACCCTGGCACTGTACCAGCGCCTGATTGCGCGGAAACCAAACTCGGGAACGGACGTTTGATTGACCTCAGCAACAGCACACCGTTTGCCTCAGGCGGCAACCGCCACTGCTACCACCATCCACACTTCGCCGATCGCTGTGTCAAAGTCATGCGGCCCGGCCGCGTCGCGGAGCTTCGCCAGCGCGCGCCCTGGTACAAAGCCCTGGCCCGCGACAGCCAGTTCGACGATAACGCGCGGGAGCTGGCGGGCTACCAGCAGCGGGTTTTACGCAATGCGCCCGCAGACAGCCCGGTATGGGCCCATCTTCCCCGCTGGTACGGTATGACCGACACCAGCGCCGGACCGGGTGCGGTGTCGGAACTGCTGCTGGACGAACAGGGCACACCGGCGATGACACTGGAAACCCATCTCACCCATTTTGGGCTGGACACCCCTATTCAGGGCGCGCTCGACCGCTTCTCACAATGGCTGCGCGCCACCGGCGTACTGACCAAAAACCTGCTGCCGCACAATCTGGTAGTGGTGACTCGTAAAGGGCAAGCGGAACTCTATCTTGTGGACGGCCTCGGCAGTGCCGCGTTTTTGCCACTACCAGAATATATTTCGGTGTCGCGGAAACGCTATATCGAGCGGCGTATCGAGAAAATGTGGAAGCGTATTCACTGGGAAATTTCCGATCGCAGTATTCCCTGGAAAAAAGCCGAGCGGCTCAAGGGAAACTGATCCGGGCGGCCTTGCACCGCCCTGTCAAAACAATACGTACATTGGGGTCAACAGGCTCAGCGTGAAGGCGTCAACGCCGACAAAAATTCGTGTACCGCAGTCTTCCACTGGGCCGGTCCGCGCGCCAGCTCCGCTGCGCGAGCGGCCATTGCCTGGCGCCCGGGCTCGTCCCCCAGCAACTTCAGGATTGTTGCAGTGACGTCCGCCAGGTCCGCACCATTGCACAGGGCTCCGTTGCTCCCCTCGGCCACCGCGTCTACCGCGCCACCGTCGCGCCCCGCCAACACCGGCACGCCGTACCAGTTGGCCTCGCGATAGACGATACCGAACCCTTCTACCGAACTGCCCTCACGCCGTACCGGCATCACAAACAGGTCGCTGCAGTCGTACAGCGCCGCTTTTTGCGCATCATCCACCATCCCCAGAAAATGCACACAGTCCAGCACCCCCTGTTCGCGGGCCAGATGCTCCAGGCGGGTGCGATCGTCGCCTCCACCGGCAACCAGATAGATGACTCCCGGGTAGGCCTGACGGATCGCCGGCAGTGCGCGGATCACCATATCCACGCCCTTGCGCGGTTCCAGGCGCGCCACTGTGGTGAGCACCGGTGACGCGCCCCCTACCCGGGCGCGTAGCTCCGCCTGCATTGTTTCCAGCACCGGAGGTTGTGGTCCGATGGGTGGGTTGATCACTATCAACCGGGTTTTGCCCCGCAGATAGGGCGCAACCTGATCCGCGGTGTACGAGGAGTTGGCAATCACCGTATCGGCACAGCGCAGCGCATGACGGATTCGCGCGGCCTTGCGCGCGGATGGATGAGCCGGGAACTCCATGCCGTGGGCGAGCACCGCCAACGGCACAGGCAACGCCCCCAACTTTTCTGCGCTCTTCCAGGAGTCCGCATACACCCCGGTGACAGCCGGAGCCGTGTTCCCCGACGCCTCGCCAGCCCGAATGGCCGCGCGTATCGCCGCCGCCTTGCGCCAGCGCCGCCATGGCTTCCAGCCAGCGAAGCGATGGACGTCGTAGCTGCACGAGCGGGACGACACCTGCGTGCGCGCCTGATCCGCATAGACGGCCACCGGCTGGCCAGTGGCACTCAGCGTATCCGCAAGGCCGCCCATCAGCCCCTCGATGCCACCGCGGTCCGGGGGAAAGCACTGTGTGGCAATCAAAATCACTGCGCCGCCCCCGGCAAGGCGACCTGTGCTGCGGCCCACCCGCTGCGCCGCAGCAGCGCCTGCGCACACAGGACTTCCTGCGCCAGTGGTTTGCGTAGTGCGGGAGTGTGCGGCACCGCGCCGGGCACCTCTTCTGCGATGCGGTCCGTCACCAGCCCCTCGTCCAGCAGCCGGTCCAGCGCCGAGCGGATCTTGTTGCGCGGATGGCGGCTTGGCATGGGAATCACGCCCACGGGTGCCCGGCTTTGCAGCGCCTCAAAGATCATCGACACGCTGTCACCGGTCACCCAGATTTCTCCGGCGCGCGCCATCTGCTCTGCCAGCCAGCCCTCGGGGCACGCCTGCCAGGCATGCAGCTCGATGCCATTGCCGGCACACTGTGCCAGGGTATCCGGGGGCGTGCGGCGGCTGTCTGATACGATCCAGCGACGGGGCCGCAGCAGTAGCCTGCTGGTCACGGCGGACACCTTCGCCGCATCCCAGTGAAAATGCTTGCTGGGCCCGCCCAGCAACAGCAGGGCGCGATCAGGCTCGGGGGGAAGATCGGGAAGCGGCTCTGCCAGCGCACCGCGGGTAAGAATTACGTTTTGCAGCGGTGGCGGCCGGTCGTGCTCGGGAATAACCGCAAAGTCGAACCACGCCAGGGGCAGGGAGGGCTGCATGATCACCACGCTGCGACCGCCGAACAAGCTACGCGCCCGCACCACCGGCCAATGAGTGCGGTGACCGGCACCCAGGATGAAATCAGGTATCGGCAGCTGCGCCAGTGATGGCGGGGCCTTGCGCCACAACGGCAAGCGCACCTCGTCGCAGTTCAGGTCACAGCACACCAGCTGGTCCGCACCCAGCACGGCGCGCAGCCCACTCACCAGTGCCGCGCTCTGCTTCTCGTGGGCGCGGTTGCCATCCATAAATCGCCAGATTGTCAGCAATGCGCTTGCCTCATACTGCCATCCCGTGGTCACCGGTAGAAACCACGCATGCTACCGCAGGCGCCATATGGAATGAAGGGAGCGCGCGCCGCGACGCCGCCCCGGCCCCGCCAAAACTGGGACCTGGCGCAATTGAACCGCAAGGGTCGGGCAGTATAATGCCCGGCACCGAGAAGCCATGTGACAAACCACGTGACAAACCATGTGGCAAACGATGTGGCAAACTATGCCGCAAACGATTCCATAAACGATGCCGCGACCGCTGGTGCCACCTCCCCTATGCGTATTCTTCACGTCGATAATCACCAGCACCGCAAGTACGGCTACATCCGGGTCAGCTGGGCGCTCAAGCTCTACACGGGCCTGATCCGTGCCGGCCACAATGTGCTGGCCTTCAGCGATCGCGACGTGGCCCGCTTCGAAGCCCCACTGGGTATCCGCGAACTGGGCAAAAAGAAGACCAATCGCCGGCTGCTGCAGACAGTGGATGCGTTTCAGCCGGAGCTGATCGTGTTCGGCCACTGCGACCTGATTGAAAACGACACCTTTGCCGAAATCCGCCGCCGGCATCCGAATATCCTGCTCGCGGCCTGCAATAACGATCCGCTGTTCGTACCCCGCAATGCGGCGAACATCGAAAAGCGCTGCGCTATTGCCGACGCCATGTTCGTATCCACCGGCCCCAACGAACTCCAACGATTTGCCGGCAACCGCGCCCGGCTTTGGCATATGCCGAACCCGGTGGACCCCAGCGTGGAACACGCCGATGTGAGCGCGATCGCCGGCGATGACCCGGCACTGGAGGCCGACCTGCTATTCTGCAGTAACTCCCGCCAGCATACCGAGCGCGGGCAGCTGGTCTCCCAGCTGCGCGAGCAGTTGCCGCAAGACTTCCGCTTTCACACCCCCGGGCTCTTCGACCAGCCCACCCTGTGGGGGCTGGATTACGAACGCAAGCTGGCGCGCAGTAAAATGGGCCTGAACCTGAACCGACAGGAGGGCTTCCAGTGGTATTCTTCCGCCCGTATTGCGCAGCTGGCAGGCAATGGCCTGCTGGTCTTCACCCATGCGGCGGCGGGGTTTGACGATATCTTCCCGCCGGAGAGCCTGGCTTACTTCGATAGCGAAGACACACTGCAGCGCCAGTTGCTGGCATTTCACCAGGACGACGCCAGGCGCCGCCATTGGGCCGCAAATTGCAGAGCCTTCTTTCACCGGGAAATGAACAACACGCTGTTTGCCCAGTACATTGTGGAAGCGACAACGGATTCGAAATTCAGCCACGACTATGTCTGGATGCGGTGATCAGGCGACACATCACATCCACCTGACGGTGCTGCAGACTAATTGACGTCCCCCGCGTGCTGAGCCCACCTGACGAGGTATCGGGCACGGTAACGGGCCAATGGACAATAAAGGAATTGGAGAACGATTATGAATGTAACGGTTTTTGGCACCGGTTATGTGGGGCTGGTACAGGCGGCGGTACTGGCGGAAGCCGGCCACCGGGTTACCTGTATCGATATCGATGAAAACAAGATTGAACGCCTGAAACAGGGGCATATCCCCATTTTTGAGCCCGGGCTGGAGCCGCTGGTCAAACGCAACAATGAATCCGGCAACCTGACCTTCTCCACCAGCGCCGCCGAAGGTGTCGCCCATGGCGAGCTTATTTTCATCGCCGTAGGCACTCCGCCGGATGAAGACGGTTCCGCCGACCTGCGCTATGTACTCACTGTGGCCCGCACCATTGCCGAGCACATGGACGGCAAAAAATACATCATCAACAAATCCACGGTTCCAGTGGGCACGGCGGACAAGGTGCGCGAGGAAGTCACCCGCACCCTGCAGGAGCGCAATGCCCTGAACCTGGAGTTTGATGTGATCTCCAACCCGGAATTCCTCAAGGAAGGCTCGGCGGTGGCAGACTGCATGAAGCCCGACCGCATTATTATCGGCACCTCCGAGAATGCATCCGAGCAGAAGATGCGCCAGCTGTACGCGCCCTTCAACCGCAACCACGACAAAGTGATCGTGATGGATGTGCGCAGTGCCGAGCTGGCCAAGTACGCGGCCAACTGTATGCTCGCCACCAAGATCAGCTTTATGAACGAGATGGCGGTGATCGCCGACCGGGTGGGTGCGGATATCGAATCCGTGCGCCAGGGCATCGGCTCCGACCCGCGCATCGGCTACCACTTTATCTACCCGGGAATCGGCTACGGTGGTTCCTGTTTTCCGAAAGATGTGCAGGCCCTGAAAACCACCGCCACCCAGCTCGGCCTTGACCCGAAAGTGCTGAATGCGGTGGAGGAGCGCAACCACAAGCAGAAGCACTACCTGCTGGAAAAAATCATCGCGCGTTACGGCCAGGACCTCTCCGGCAAGACCTTCGCCCTGTGGGGATTGTCGTTCAAGCCCAACACCGACGATATGCGCGAGGCGCCGAGCCGTGTGCTGATGGAGAACCTGTGGGAGATGGGCGCCAAGGTCAGAGCCTTTGACCCGGAAGCGATGCAGGAATGCGAGCGCATTTACGGCAACCGCGACGAGCTACAGCTGTGCGGCACCCGCGACAGCGCCCTCTCCGGCGCCGACGCCCTGGTGATTGCCACCGAATGGCAGCAGTTCAAATCCCTCGACTACCAGACCGTGCGCGGCAGCCTGTCCGAGCCGGTCGTGTTCGATGGCCGCAACCTGTACCACCCGCTGGATATGGCAGAGGCCGGGTTTGATTACTACTGCGTGGGGCGTCCGCAGGTAGCCAACAACGGCTAATACTTCCCAAGCGCCAAGCATCGGGGCTCGGAGTCTTGCCCGGTGGCGGCGCCGCTACCGGGTATAGCTTTGCAAGACACGAGCTAGGCGCCCCCCGTTAACCCATCCATGGGGCTCTGCACCGCCATCCATGGCGGTGAAGGTCTTGCAAAGCTATACCCGGTATCGGCGCCTTCCCATCCAAATTCAATGCACTAGCAACTGTCTGCATTTATCTCAGCAGCTTGTACAAATCGTAATGCTGGAACACGTCGCGTATTTTGCAGTCGTTGCCGCCGCGCTTGCGCCAGTTTTCTTTTCTCAACGCCGAACCCTGGCTGCCCGCCAGCGACAGAAATCTTGTGGTCCAGTCGCGGGAATCCAGTATCGGCGCACAAGGTGTGCCCTGCTTCAGGCTCATGGCCTTGAGCCAGATATCGTCTGCGTTGGGGCACAGGCGCATGAACTTCTCGGCATCAAAGGCATCCGGATGCAAGGCACCCGGGAAATAAAGTACGCCACCCACGCCGGTCGGAAACACCAGCGGTGACGGGTATTCGTCATCCTCGCTCCAGCGCCGGCCCGAGTCCCAGCTATCGTAGGGCTTCAACTTGCCCTGCCCGTCCAGGCGCATTTTATGGGCGCGGTGGCAGTGGATCGCATCCGGCGCCCGCAGGTAGGCGCGGTACAGCTGGTCGATCATATCCGGTGGGTAAAGCGTGTCGTCATCCACGGTGATGATCAGGCTCTCGGGGAAGCGCTCAAACGCATAGCAGTATTTCTTGTAGGGCCCGAAGTCTTCATCCACGAAGAACACCTGCAAGCCCCGCTGCTTCTGCCGTTCGAGGCTCTCCGGCAGGATGCGGTCGGGGAAATTTCTGGTGGACAGCCACAACACCACCGCGTCCGCCTTCACCCACTGCTGAAACAGGCTTTCCACCGCGTACACCACATCGTGGATCCGGCGATCAAACGAGGTCAGGGACACAACGATATTGTGCGCCTTGTCGTTACCCACACCCATCTCGCGACTGGTCAACGCCTGCTGCTGCAGCAACTGCATGCGCAGGATCGACTCCAGCTTGCGGTTGTTGACCGCGTCGTGTTTGCGCAGGCGCTTCTTCATAAAATAGGAAAACATTCGACAGACCTTGCCCCGCCAGAGACGGTATTCGATGGGTTGTGTAACAGCTGAACGCCATTCTAAGGGATTCGCCTGGGGGCCTCTAGGGAAGGGCTCTCGTTGCGGCCCATAAAAAAGGGCGGCAACCCGGAGGTTGCCGCCCTTTTTATTTCCACCGGATACCGGTCGGTGCCGATCAGGCAGAGGCCGCCATCGGCTCACAGGTTTCGTGCACGTCACTGAGCCAACCCATATGCGCCGGGCTCCGGCCCTGTACCGCGTCAAAGTACATTTGCTGCAAACGCTTGGTGATGGGGCCACGGCGACCGGCGCCGATGGTGCGCCCGTCCAGCATCCGGATCGGCAGTACCTCCGCGGCGGTGCCGGTAAAAAAGGCTTCATCGGCGATGTACACCTCGTCGCGGGTGATGCGTTTTTCCACCACCTTGTAGCCACACTCTTCTGCAAGCTGGATGACCGATTTGCGGGTAATCCCGTCCAGGCAAGAGGTCAGTTCCGGGGTGTAGATCACGCCGTCGCTGACCAGGAAGAAGTTCTCACCGCTGCCCTCGGCCACATACCCCTCCGGATCCAGCAACAGCGCTTCCTCACAGCCGTTGCGAATCGCCTCCTGCAGGGCAAGCATGGAGTTAATGTAGTTGCCGTTGGCCTTCGCCTTGCACATGGCAATGTTCACATGATGGCGGGTGTACGAAGAGGTATTGACCTTGATGCCCAACTCACGCGCTTCCGGGGTCATGTAGCTCGGCCACTCCCAGGCGGCAACAATCACGTGGGTCTGCAGCGCATCGGCGCGCAGCCCCATACCTTCGGAGCCGTAAAATGCCATCGGGCGCAGGTAGGCTTCTTTCAGCCCATTCTCGCGCACCACCAGTCGCTGGGCCTCGTTCAGCTGTTCTTCCGCAAACGGCATGGGCATATTCATGATCTTGGCAGACCGGAACAGGCGGCGGGTATGTTCGTGCAGGCGAAAGATGCTGGTACCGCCATCGGCGGTCTCGTAGGCGCGCACGCCTTCGAACACGCCCATCCCGTAGTGCAGGGTGTGGGTCAGTACATGGACTCGGGCGTCGCGCCAGGGAACCAGTTCACCGTCAAACCAGATAACGCCGTCTCTATCGGCAAAAGACATGGGAAACTCCTACAAAATTCTATAAACGCACTCTGTAGGAACGGCCTGGGGGAAGGAGCGGGAGCGGTCTACACCGGGTCGAGCCAATTCGCCTGCAGGCGGGCTCCTACAGTACAGAGCCTGATGAAAAACAGTTTAATCGGGCAGCGCTCACAGGCCGGGCAGCAGGCGACAATTTCACGCGCTCGCTCGGTCCGGCATCTGCTGCCAAGTTGTTGCAACGGTCTTTCTTTCCGCTTCGAATTGGTCACCGGATACAACCCCCGGCCGCTGTTGTAATGCCGGGCGATGACCTTCAGATCGGTAGGCTTTGTAGGCGTCGATCCAATGCACGGCTTGGTGGGCCGGCATCAGGCCCGTCTCGGTGAGACATTCAGGAATGCGAATTTTATCGAGTGATCGCACAGTTGAGGGGCGCGCTGCGCCCGGGCCAGTGGGTCATATTGAACCATAAATTGGATAGCGACAATACCGTCTGAGGCACAACAGTCCCGAGTGTACGATCATTGCTCCGGCCAGGGGTTTCGCATCTTCTCGCGCCCATGGTTACCGCTTTTTCACGCAATTTTTATGCAGCCCAAATCCGGCACCGCTGCTTGTGAACCGAACACACCCGGTTCCTGCACACGCCCCAACACCCAGCAACAGGTTTTAGCGCCTCAGCCCAGCAATCGCTTCCACACCTGCTCAACATTTTCGCGCTCGGCGGGAAACCAGTCCGCGGGCACCTGAGCGGGCAGTTGCTGCAACGCGAGGCGATGCCCTTCCGAGCGATAGGCTTTGTAGGCCCCGGTCAGGTCGGCGGCCTCGGTTTCTGGCAGCAGGCCGGCCTCGGTCAGGCTCTGCAGAATCCGGATATTGTCGGTGTAGCGCACAATGGCAGGAGCCTTGTGGGCCCATGCCAGCGCGGTAAATTGCACGATAAATTCGATATCGATGATGCCGCCCGGGCCGTGCTTCAGGTCAAATTGCTGGCTGCCCGACTTGTCGAGATGCGCGCGCATCTTGTCCCGCATCTCCACCACTTCCCCGCGCAATTTCGGTGCGTCGCGCAGCTCGCACAGCAGCGTTACTCGCAGCGCCTCGAATGCCTCGCCAAGGCGCACGCTGCCGGCGACCGGACGCGTACGTACCAGCGCCTGGTGCTCCCAGGTCCAGGCGCTCTCGCGCTGGTATTTCTCGAACGCGGCCAGGGAGGTCACCAACAGGCCGGAGTTGCCCGACGGGCGCAGGCGGGTGTCCACTTCGTACAGGGGGCCGCTCAGGGTTCGGGTCTGCAGGATATGGATCAGACGCTGGGCGAGACGGGTGTAGAAACTCAGGTTGTCGATGGATCGTTCACCATCGGTGTACTGCTGCGGTTCGGCATCGTGCACAAACACGATATCCAGGTCGGAACCGTGCCCCAGCTCCAAACCACCCAGCTTGCCATAGGCAATGATCGCAAAGCGCATATCGTCGGCGCTCGCCCCGCCGGGCAAACCGTGCTTTTCCGTCATCTGCTGCCACGCGAGCGCCAGAGACTGCTGCAGGATCGCCTCCGCCAGCCAGGTGAGGGAATCGCTCACCTTCATCAGCGGCAGGGCACCGGTCACCTCCTGCGCGGCAATACGCAGGCTCTGGCTCTGCTTGAACAGGCGCAGGGCTTCCATCTGCCCCTCAAGATCATCCGGCTCCACGCGCAGCATTTCCTGACGCAGGTCGTCGGCAATATCGCCAGCGGTAGAGGGTGCCAGCAGGCGGCGCTGATCGAGCATTTCGTCCAGCAGGATCGGGTGACGGGCGAGCTGCTCGGCAATCCACGGCGACGCGGCGCACAGCTGCAACAGCTGCGCCAGCACCGGCGGGTTTTCATTGATCAACACCAGATAGGCGCTGCGACGCAGAATGGAGCGCAGCAGGGGCATCACCCGTTCCAGCGCCAGTAACGGCTCGCCGACTTCAGAAGCGGAAGCCAGTAGCAGCGGCATGGTCTGGTCCAGGCGCTGGCGACTGGAAGCCGGCAACGCACTGACAATGCGATCACTGTGCAGGGCAACGATGCAATCCAGCGCCTGGGACGCGGGCTGAAAGCCGGCCTGGTGCAACTTCTCCAGCCAGCTGTCGCGGTCGGCATTGCGCTCGCAGCCCGCCCACAGCAGCTGCCACTGATCATTTGCGGTCAGCTCGGCAGGCTCCTCCGGCGGCGCAATGACCTCGTCAAATTCGTGCTCGATGATTGCGCGCGCGGCATCCAGTTTTTCCGCCAGCAGTGGCCAGGAGGCATAGCCCAGCGCAAACGCCAGTTGTTCACGCCGTGCCATCTCCGCGGGCAGGGTCTGGGTTTGCTGGTCGCGCTCCGCTTGCAGGCCGTGCTCCACCCGGCGCAGCAACAGATAGGCATCCCACAACTGCTCCGCACTGCCCGCCGGCAAATGACCATCGGCTTCCAGCAGCGGCAACACCTTTAAAATGTTGCGCACCCGCAGGTCCGGCTCGCGCCCACCGCGAATCAGCTGGAACGCCTGGGCAATAAATTCCACCTCGCGAATACCGCCGCGACCGAGCTTGATGTTGTCCGTCATACCGCGGGCGCGGACCTGGCGCTGGATTAGGGTTTTCATTTCCCGCAGCGCCTCGATCACACTGAAGTCTATGTAGCGACGGTAGGTAAACGGGCGCAGTAACTCCATCAGTTCTTCTGCCGCTTCCGCCGCTACGCCACCATCGCCACCGCTCATGGCCACCGGACGCGCCTTGATCATGGCGTAGCGCTCCCATTCGCGGCCCTGGGTCTGGTAGTAATCCTCCAGCGCAGCGTAGTGGCTCACCAGCGGCCCGCTGTCGCCGTAAGGACGCAGGCGCATATCCACGCGAAACACAAAACCGTCCGCGGTAACCGTATCCAGGGATTTGATCAGGCGCTGCCCCAGGCGTTGGAACCACGCCTGGTTTTCCAGGGGCTTGTCACCGTCGCTCTGACCCGGTTCCGGGTAAGCAAAAATGAGGTCGATATCGGAAGACAGGTTCAACTCCCGCGCACCCAGCTTGCCCATGCCCAACACGATCATCGGCTGTACCGCACCCTCGCGGCTGCGCGGCTCGCCGTGGCGCTCAACCATCTTAAGGCGGTGCCAATCGAGCGCCGCCTGAATGCACACCTCCGCCAGTTGGGTCAGTCGCGCACAGGCCGTTGGGATATCCCACTGGCCGGCAAAATCACGCCAGATTACCTCGCAATTCACCCGGTTGCGCAGATTGCGCAGTATTTTTTCCAGCTGCTCTTCCGATTCGATCTCCGCGAGATCCGGTGCAGCCAGACCACAGTCATCGCTCTGCAACAGTGCCGCCAACCAGTGGGAGTGGCGCCCGCACTGCTGCACAAAAAAGTCCGACCCTACAAAAGCCCGCGCCAGCACCTGGGCACGCTCCGCATCCAGCAGCGCTTCTATCTCCGCCACCCGATCTGCACCCACCGCCCCACACCAGGCCTCCCAACGCTGACGAAGCTGGGGCTGGTGTTCGGCGGGGCAGTGATCAATCAACGGCATGCGGGTATCTCCTGACGGTCGCGACAAGTCCATCTTAACGATAGCCCGCAAGTATACATTGGCCGTCGCCCCATTCGTCGTGCCCGGGCTTGAACTTTTGCCACCCGGCCCTATCTAAATGCCGTTAAAAAATTTGGCGTTGTTTCGTCTGAACCTTGTTTTTATTCCGGGGCGTCCCCCGTTGTACGAGCAATGATTATTTCGACTCACCACCCCCAGAACAGCCACAACCACCCCCCAGTCGCGCTAACTAACTGCCGCGCCATTCGACGCGCCATCTACCTGCCCATCTCGCGTCCGCCTCCATAACCAGTCACAAATCACTGCGGCACATTTTTCATACTTCTTAACTATGAGCGCAGGCGCCGATAGGTGGTGCAGCTTTGCGAGACCGTCTGCGGCCAGGACGGCCGCAGCCGAGCCCCCAGGGATGGGTTTATGGCGTGTCTCGCAAAGCTGTACCACCTAGCGGTGCCGCCACGGCGCCCGTTAAGAGGAATTGCGTTACCACCACCCCTGACAACCAAACCCAAAGGAGGACAAGGTGCTGGAAGTCACCCACCTCAGCCGTTGTTATGGCGAATTCAAAGCCGTCGACGACGTCAGTTTTACAATCGGCAAAGGCGAAATTGTCGGCCTGCTCGGCCACAACGGCGCCGGCAAAACCACCATCATGAAAATGCTCTCCGGCTATCTGGAACCGGATACCGGCAGCGTCAATATTGATGGCATCGACATGGCCGACAAGCCCAAAACCCTGCAACGGCAACTGGGCTACCTGCCGGAAAACCTGCCCGTGTACGGCGAAATGACCGTCGCCGACTACCTCGACTACGCCGCCTCATTAAAAGGCCTCGACGGCGACGAAAAGGTTGCCGAAATCCGCCGCGCCATCAAAGCCACCGAGCTGGCGGACAAACTGCACGCGCGCATCCACACCCTCTCGCGGGGTTACAAACAGCGCGTCGGCGTCGCCCAGGCCATACTCGGCCGGCCCCGGCTGCTGATCCTCGACGAGCCCACCAACGGCCTCGACCCCACCCAGACCCGGCAGATGCGCGCACTCATCAAAGAGATCGCCCGCGAAGCCACCGTCATCCTCTCCACCCACATCATGCAGGAAGTGGAAGCACTGTGTGATCGCGTGCTGATTATTCACCGCGGCCAACTCGCCGTGGACGAAAGACTCGAGCGCCTGCGCAACGCCAACCGCATCTGGCTTGAAACCTCCGCCACCGACGCCCGCGAGGTACTCGGCCGCCTGGGCAAAGACGAAGGCATCGAGAGTATCGAAGCAATGGCCAAGGTCGGGCAGTTCCGCATTGCGCTGACGGAGGACGCCAACCTGCGTTCCACCAGTGCCGTAATCGCCCGCACCCTCATCGCCGCCGGTGGCGAACTGTACCGGTTGCAGCCGGAGCAGCAGGATCTGGAAAGCCTGTTCCGCCAGGTGAATGAAAGCCAAGCACCCGCACAACAAAAACAACAGGAGGCACTGGAAAATGCGGCCTGATAACACCTCACCGGTCAGCGGCAAGCGCTTGATCCAGCGCGTGGCCGGCAAAGAACTCACCCTGTTTTTCGCGTCACCGGTGGCCTACCTGTTTCTCGCCACCTTTGCCGCCATCAGCCTGTTCGTATTTTTCTGGGGCGAGGCTTTCTTCGCCCGCAACATCGCCGACGTGCGCCCGCTGTTCGAATGGATGCCGCTGCTGCTGATCTTTCTCACCAGCGCGCTCACCATGCGCCTGTGGAGCGACGAGCGCGCCAAGGGCACCCTGGAACATATCCTCACCCAGCCAGCCCCCCTGTGGCAGTTTGTGCTGGGCAAATTTGTCGCCTGCCTGGCACTGCTCGGGATCGCCCTCGCCATCACCCTGCCGCTGCCGCTCACCGTGGCGATCATTGGCGACCTGGACTGGGGGCCGGTATGGGCCGGTTACCTGGCCACCTTCCTGCTGGGCGCGGCGTATTTGAGCATCGGCCTGTTCGTCTCCGCCCGCGCCAGCAACCAGATCGTCAGCCTGATTGTGGCCTCGGCCCTGTGCGGGGTTTTCTACCTGATTGGCACACCGCTGCTCACGGACTTTTTCGGCAACAGCGCCGGCGAATGGCTGCGCAGCCTCAGTACCGGCGCGCGCTTTGATGCCATTACTCGCGGCGTCATCGACCTGCCGGATCTGTACTACTACCTGAGCCTGTGCGCCGTGTTCCTATCTCTCAATACCCTGGTGCTGGAGCGCGAGCGCTGGGCCATTGGCGGCAACCGCAAGCACCGCCAGGCCTGGCTCACGGTCACCGCGCTGCTGGTGGTCAACGCCCTCGGCGCCAATTTATGGCTGGGGCAACTGAAGTCCCTGCGCGCGGATGTGACCGAGGGCAACCTGTATTCCATTTCCCCGGCCACCCAGCAGTACCTGAACCAGTTGCAGGAACCGCTGCTGATCCGCGCCTATTTCAGCGGCAAGACCCATCCGCTACTGGCACCGCTGGTGCCGCAGATGCGCGACCTGTTGCGGGAATACGAAGTGGCCGGCAACGGCCGTGTACGCGTGGAAATGGTCGACCCGACACAAGAGCCGGAACTGGAAGAGGAAGCCAACCGCAAATACGGGATCGCCCCGGTGCCCTTCCAGGTGGCGGATCGCTACCAGGCCTCCATCGTCAGTTCCTACTTTGATGTGCTGGTGCAATACGGGGACGAATACGAGGTACTGGGTTTCCGCGACCTGATCGAGGTCAACGCCGATCGGGAAACCGATGTGGACGTGCAACTGCGCAACCCGGAGTACGACCTCACCCGCGCAGTGAAAAAAGTCCTGCAGAGCTACCAGAGCGAGGGCAACCTGTTCGACACGGTGCAGGGCAAGCTGGCGTTTACCGCCTACGTCTCCGCCGACGAACAGCTGCCGGAACAGCTGATGGAATTTAAACAATCCATCCGCGAGTCTGTGGAAAAAATCCAGGCGGATGCCGGCGAGCGCCTGAGCGTCGAATTTATCGACCCCGAAGCGGACGGCGGCAAAGTAGCCCGGCAGATCGCCGAGGACTACGGCTTCCAGCCCATGGCCGCAAGCCTGATCGGGCGGCCCTTCTATTTTTACCTCACCCTCGCCCGCGACGATCAACATGACAAAGTGGTACAGATACCGCTGGACGACCTCAGCGCGGACACCTTCGAACGCAACCTGGAGGCAGGCATCAAACGCTTCGCCAGCGGCTTTACCAAAACCGTGGCACTGGTGACGCCGGCGGACGATTTCAGTCAGGGCATGGGCGGCGGCGCGCGCTTCAGCCAGCTGGAAACCTTGTTGGGTGCCGAGCTGAACGTGGAACGCGAGGACCTGAGTGACGGCCGCGTCTCCGGCAACGCCGACATCCTGATGCTGCTGGCACCGCGCAATCTGAGCGAAAAAGCCCTGTACGCGGTGGACCAGTTCCTGATGCAGGGCGGCACCGTGATCGCCGCCACCTCCCCGTACAGCGCGGACCTGTCCAACCGCAGCCTGCGCCTGAACCGGGTCAACAGCGGTCTGGAACAGTGGCTCCAACATATGGGGCTTGAGGTCGACAGCAAACTGGTACTGGACCCGCAGAACAGCGCCTTCCCGGTACCGGTGACCCGCAACGTGGGCGGCTTCCAGCTGCAGGAACTGCGCATGCTGGATTACCCCTACTTTATCGACGTGCGCGGCGACGGCCTCAACGCCGACAACCCCATCACCGGCAACCTGCCCCAGGCCACCCTGAGCTGGGCCTCGCCCATTCGCGTGGACGAGGAAAAATCCGCCGGACGCAACGTCACCCCGCTACTGCACAGCTCGCAGGAGTCCTGGCTGTCCAGCAGCACCAGTGTGATGCCGCGTTATGTGGACGGGCAGATCAGCGCCTTTACCCCGGAGGGCGAGCGCGCCGCGCACCTGCTGGGCGTGGTCAGCGCCGGGCGCTTTGACTCTTATTTCGCCGACAAACCCTCGCCGCTGGCCCAGCAGCCCGAAGAGGCGTCAGCCGAAGACGGGGAGAATGCCAGCGACGCCGGCAAGTTGGAAAACCTGCCCAGCCAGATCAGCCGCTCGCCGGAGTCCGCGCGCATTATCCTGTTCGCGTCCAACGACTTCCTGCGGGATCAGGTGGTGCGCATGAGTGGTGCCGCCGCCGGTGGCGACTACCTCAATACCCTGCAACTGGCCGCCAACAGTGTGGACTGGTCCCTGGAGGATGCGGGCCTGCTCAGCATCCGCGCGCGCAGCCACTTCAACCGCACCCTGCCTCCCATGGAGCAGGACAGCCGCCTGTTCTGGGAATCCCTGAACTATATCGCCGCACTGCTGGCCCTGGGCCTCGTCGCCCTGATCCAGCACCTGCGCAATCGCGCCCGCCAGCAGCGCTATCAACAGCTGCTGGCCGGCTGAGGAGGAACTGAAGCATGAAAAATCTGCAAATGGCCCTGAGCGGTGTGCTGGCACTACAGCTGGTGCTGGCCGCCGGCCTGTTCTGGGAGTCCAGCTCGCGGCAACAGGCGCAGGCACAATCCACACCATTGGTGCAGGCGGAAACCGACGCACTGCAACGACTGGAAATTGTCGGTGATGGGGAAAGCGTGACCCTGGTGAAACAAGAGGACCAGTGGCAGCTGCCGGCGTTGCACGATCTACCAGTCAACCGCGACAAGCTCGACACCCTGCTGGAAAAACTCAACGCGCTGAAAGGAACCTGGCCTATCGCCACCAGTAACAGTGCCCGCGAGCGCTTCGAAGTGGCGGAAGACAAATTCCGCAAACGACTGAAGCTGTACACCGCGGAAGGGGATGATCCCGCACTGGAGCTGTTCGTGGGCACCTCCCCCGGCTTCCGCAAGGTGCATGTGCGCCGCGCCGGCGACGATGCGATCTATGCGGTAGAGCTCAACAGCTTCGACCTGCCTTCAACCGCCGACAACTGGCTGGATAAAACCCTGCTGGCCGCCGGCGACCTGACGCGCATCCAGGGCCCGGATTACACCCTGGAAAAAAGTGAGGACGGCTGGGCGTTTGCCGCAGACAACGGGGAAGAAACACCGGCGGTCGACCCGGGCAAGGCCCGCGAACTGGCCACCGCGCTCGAGAAACTGCGTATCACCAAAGCGGTCGACGAGGCTCCAGAGGTGGAGGCAACGGAGTTTGTGGTGAAGGCCGGCAATGGCGAGCGCCGCTATCACTTCGCCAGCGCGGACGACAAATACTATGTGCGCCGCGATGACCGCGATCAGCTGTTTGAAATCGCCAAATACGATTTCGATCGGGTGATGGACAAACGCCACCAGGATCTGGTGTTGGTGGAGCGGGAAGACGAGGAGCAGACCGCAGAAGAGGAACCAGACGCGAGTGAGGAGGATCAAGCAAAAAGCTGAACCCCACTCGATGCACCATCAAAAAACCCGCGCCAATGCGCGGGTTTTTTAGGTTACAGGCTCGAATATACGCTGGCTTAAAACGCAATATCCGGCGGCGGTGCCACCCGCAGTACTTCCTGCACGGTAGTGATACCCGCGGCCACTTTGCGCGCGCCGGACAAGCGCAGGCTGTTCATGCCCTCGCGCATACCCTGGCGACGAACCTGCTGCAGGTCACAGTCGTGGGTTACCAGCGCCTGCACGCCTTCGCTGAACGGCAGAATTTCGTAGATGCCCTGACGGCCGCGATAGCCGGTATTGCGGCAATCCAGACAGCCCTCCGGCTGATACACCACTTCCGGCTTCGGCGCTTTCCAGGGTTTCACCAGTGCCTGCCAGTCCTCGTCACTCACCTCGGTTTTGCGCTTGCAGCTTGGGCACAGCGTTCTCACCAACCGCTGGGCCATCACACCCAGCACCGTGGATTTCAGCAGGTAGTGGGGCAGGCCAAGATCCAGCAGACGGGTCACCGCGGTGGGGGCGTCGTTGGTGTGCAGAGTAGAAATCACCAGGTGGCCGGTGAGCGCCGCCTGCACCGCCATCTGTGCGGTTTCCAGGTCGCGGATCTCACCCACCATGATGATGTCCGGGTCCTGACGCATCAGGGTGCGGATACCGGCGGCGAAATCCAGGCCAATGCTGTGATGCACCTGGGTCTGGTTAAAGCTGTCTTCCACCATCTCGATGGGGTCTTCGATGGTTGACACGTTCACCTCGGTGGAGGCCAGCTGCTTGAGTGCGGTGTACAGGGTGGTGGTTTTACCGGAGCCGGTGGGGCCGGTCACCAAGACGATGCCGTTGGGGCGGGACAACATGGTCTGCCAGCGGGCCAGGTCGTCACCGGCGAGGCCGAGGTCGAGGTAGGAGCGCGCCAGCACTTCCGGGTCAAAAATTCGCATCACCAGTTTTTCGCCGAACGCCGTGGGCAGCGTCGACAGACGCAGCTCCACCTCACTGCCATCCGGGCGCTTGGTCTTGATGCGCCCGTCCTGAGGTTTGCGCTTCTCCGCTACATTCATGCGCCCGAGAATCTTCAGGCGGCTGGTGACCGCGGCGTTGACCTGATCCGGCAGTTCGTGGATCGGGTGCAGTACGCCGTCGATGCGAAAGCGGATACGGCCGATGTTGCGGCGCGGCTCAATATGAATATCACTGGCGCGCTGGTCGAAGGCGTGCTGCAGCAGCCAGTCCACAATATTGACGATATGCTGGTCATTGGCTTCCGGGTCCTTGAGGTTGCCGAGTTCCAGCAACTGCTCGAAGTTGCCCGCCCCAGAGCTGCCCTTGAGGCCGCTGGCGCCGGAAATGGAGTTGGCCAGGGAGTAAAACTCGGTGCCGTAGCGTTTGATATCCGCCGGGTCCGCCACCACCCGCTGCACGGTGCGGCCGCTGGTGTGCTCCAGCTGTTCTTCCCAACCGGAGGTATAGGGTTGCGCGGTGGCCACCAGCAGCATGTCCTTGGTGGCCTCCACACACAGGATCTGGTGGCGCTTGGCAAACTGGAAGCTCATCACCTCAGTGACTTCTGCTACGTTCACCTTGAGCGGGTCGATGTGGTAGAGGCCGTGCGACGACGTATCCGCCAGCCACTGGGTCAGGGTGGCGGCATCCAGGGCCTTGCCGGGCTTTTTCAGGTTGGGCAGTTCGCAGCTGGCGATGTAAGACAGCGGGTGCATCTGCGCCTGCTCGGCACTGCGTGGCGTACCGATCAACCGATTGGCATCCGGGCGGCTCACATAGCCCTGGCTCACCAGGTCTTCCAGCAACCCCGGCAGGTCGAGAACCCGGTCCGCCACTCTGCTTCCAGCCATACCCTGTCACCCGTCTACGCTTTAGTTTGAAGGCGCATTGTAGCGCTTATGACGATCCGCAACAGTGCACCGGACACCCGGTCTGCCACGAAACGGTCACATCACTGTGACCTGCGCACGTGTTGGGGTACCATGCCGCCCAATTCGGCCGCCTTTCGATCAACCAAGGGCTCAGACAAGCGTCCAATCAAGCGGCTTTTCAATCAACTGTCAGGACCGGAAAAAGGAACAGACCATGCCCCTGTCCAATATCGCCAACCTGTTCGGCCGCTCGCCGATCAAGCCGATCAAGGAGCACATGGCGACCGCCCACGAGGCGTCAGCGGATCTGGTGCCCTTCTTTGAAGCCCTTATGCAGGGCGACTTCAGCACGGCCAAAACCGTTCAGCAACGCATCTCCGCCAGCGAGAACCGCGCCGACGACATCAAGAAAGACCTGCGCCTGCACCTGCCGGACAGCCTGTTTATGCCGGTCTCCCGCAGCGACCTGCTGGAGTTGCTGCACGTGCAGGACAAGGTCGCCAACAAGGCCCAGGACATTGCGGGCCTGGCCATTGGCCGCCAGATGCAGTTCCCGGAATCCATGCACCCGATGATGACCATCTTTGTCGAAAGTGCCGTGGCCACCTCCGCCCAGGCGCTGAAGGCTATCAACGAGCTGGACGAACTGCTGGAATCCGGCTTTTCCGGCCGCGAAGTGGATATCGCCCGCCGCATGACCGAAGAACTGGACGATCTCGAGCGCAAGTCTGACGAGCTCGAAGTCGAAGTGCGCGCGGCACTGTTCAAATTAGAAAAAGACCTGCCGCCGGTAGATGTGATTTTCCTCTACCGGGTGATCGAGTGGGTCGGTGACCTGGCAGATGAGGCCCACGGTGTGGGTAACCGATTGCAGTTGTTACTGGCGCGCTAAGCGGGGAGAGAAAACGTGGATATCATTGCTCAATACGGCCATATCTTTCTGATTCTGGCTTGTGTGTTCGGATTTTTCATGGCCTGGGGTGTGGGCGCCAACGATGTGGCCAACGCCATGGGCACCTCCGTGGGCTCCCGCGCACTGACCATCAAACAGGCGATTATCATCGCCATGATCTTCGAGTTTGCCGGCGCCTACCTGGCCGGCGGTGAAGTGACCTCGACCATCCGCAAGGGCATCATTGCCCCGGACCTATTTAACGACACACCAGAGCTGCTGGTGTACGGCATGCTTTCCGCTCTGCTGGCGGCGGGCACCTGGCTGATGATCGCCAGTATTCTGGGCTGGCCCGTTTCCACCACCCACTCCATTGTCGGCGCCATCGTTGGCTTCTCGGCCGTGGGCATCTCGGTGGACGCGGTGGCCTGGGGCAAGGTGGCCAGCATCGTGGCCAGCTGGGTGGTCTCGCCGGTGCTCGCCGGCACCATCTCGTTTTTGTTATTCAGAAGCGTGCAGCGGCTGATCCTCAACACCGAGGACCCCTTCACCAACGCCAAGCGCTACATCCCCGTCTACATGTTTGCGGTGGGCTGGATGATCTCCATGGTGACGCTCACCAAGGGCCTCAAGCACGTGTTCAAGGACGCCGGTATTTCCCTGAGCTTCCTGCAGGACGCGTTGATTGCCGGGGTGATGGGCCTGGTGGTCATGGCCATCGGTATGGTGCTGCTGAAGCGCATCAAACGCGACCCGGCGATGGAAAAAGACAACCGCTTTGCCAACGTGGAGCGCGTGTTTGCCATCCTGATGATCTTCACCGCCTGTGCCATGGCGTTTGCCCACGGCTCCAACGATGTAGCCAACGCCGTCGGCCCGCTAGCCGCGGTGGTGAACACCGTACAACAGGGCACGGTTACTGCCAAAGCGGTGATGCCGCCATGGATCCTGCTGCTGGGTGGTGCCGGTATCGTGGTGGGCCTCGCCACCTATGGCTTCAAGGTAATGGCTACGATCGGCCGCAAGATCACCGAGCTGACCCCGAGCCGCGGTTTTGCTGCCGAGCTGGGTGCGGCTGCCACGGTGGTCCTCGCCTCCGGCACCGGCCTGCCCATTTCCACCACGCACACCCTGGTGGGTGCGGTACTGGGGGTCGGCCTGGCACGCGGTATCGGTGCGCTTAACCTGCGCATGATCACCACCATCGCCGCCTCCTGGATCGTGACCCTGCCCGCGGGCGCCGGCCTGGCGATTCTGTTCTTCTTCTTCTTCAAGGGCGTCTTTAGTTGGTAAAGAGGGGCTGGTAACACAGCGCCGGGTAATGACAATGACCCACCGCGCCTGATACAAAAGGGAGTGCCTCCGGGCGCTCCCTTTTTTTATGCTGGTAATGTGAGAAGGACTCCTCCATGCAACTGCCCATCTACCAGGCCGACGCCTTTACCTCGGCACTCTTTCGCGGCAACCCCGCCGCCTATGTACCACTGACCCGCTGGCTCGACGACCAACAACTGCAACAGATCGCCGCCGAGAACAACCTCGCGGAAACCGCGTTCACCGTGCCTGCCGGCCACGGCTTCGAACTGCGCTGGTTTACCCCCGGCGAAGAGGTCCCCTTGTGCGGTCACGCCACCCTGGCCACTGCGCATCTGCTGTGGTCGGAGCTGGGGTTTATTGACGATGAAATACACTTCTTCACCCGCAGCGGCAAGCTGATCGTGCGTCGGGAAAGAGAGGGTGAAGGGGAGCGGCTGGCTTTGGACTTCCCCGTACAAAACATCCAACCGATCAGTCTCGGCGAGGAATATACCGACGCCCTCGGTGTCGCGCCGCTGTCAGCCATGGAAGTTGCCGGTTCCAACGATCAGCTGCTGGTGGAGTTTGCCTCCGCGGACATCGTTGCCAATCTCGAGCCCGATATGCGCGCGGTGGCCAGGCTTCCCTACAAGGGGGTGATCTGCACCGCGCCCGGTGATGGATTTGACTGCGACTTCGTCAGCCGCTTCTTCGCCCCGGCCATCGGCATTGATGAAGACCCGGTGACCGGCTCGGCCCACACGTACATGACGCCTTTCTGGGCGGCAAAGCTGGATAAGCCCGCTCTCAAGGCGAGACAGATTTCAGCCCGCGGTGGCGAGCTGGATTGCGAACTGAACGGGGAGCGGGTGATCATGCGCGGACGCGCCATTACCTATCTGCGCGGGCAGATCACCCTTTAGCGGGAATTTGCCTGGGCTCAACCCAGGCGCCCCAGTGGGCTGGCGAGGCTGTCTGGCGGCAGGGTAAACCAGGCAGGCCCCTTCTCCGTCATGTACAGGCAGTCTTCCAGACGCACACCGAATTCCCCCGGCAGATAAATGCCCGGCTCATTGGAAAAACACATGCCCGGTGCCAACTCGGTTTTTTCGCCGCGCACAAAATTCACCGGCTCGTGTCCTTCCATACCGATTCCGTGGCCGGTGCGATGGGACAGTCCGGGCAGGCGGTAGTCCGGCCCGAAGCCATTTTTCAGATAAAACGCGCGCACCGCGTCGTCGACACTGCCCGCCGGCGCACCGAGTTTGGCGGCCTCAAAGGCCACATTCTGCCCCTCGCGCACCAGCTGCCAGATTTTTTGCTGTTTTTTACTGGGCTCCCCGTACACGAAGGTGCGGGAAATATCCGACTGGTAGCCTTCGACACTGCAGCCGCAGTCCATCAGCACAATCTGGCCTTCGCGAATCTGCTGCGGCTGATCGGTGCCGTGGGGATAGGCGCTGCCCTCGCCAAACAGGGCCATGGTCCACACACCCTGCCCACCCAGGCTGGTCTGCGCCTCGCGCATCAGCTGGTTGACGTCGGCCGGTGTCATCCCCGGGCGCAACTGCTTCCACACCATGCCATAGGCGGCCAGGGTGATTTCGTTGGCCTTTTTCATCAGCGCCAGCTCCGCCGGGCTCTTGACCATACGGCAGCCGCGGGTAACCGGGTCGGCACTCACCAGCTTGAACCCGGACAGGGCGTCCCGCAGGCCATCGGCCACAAACCAGCGTACCGAGGCCTCGAGGCCAAGGGTGCCGCTCTTGATGCCGCGGTCCTTGAGCACCGAAGCCACCCGCGCAAACGGGCTCTCGTGTTCGTGCCAGGTGCGGACATCCTCGCCAAAGGTCATGGACTCGCGCACCGAGGGCTCTTCAAAGAATGGCGTTACCACGGCAATATCGCCGCGCCGGGGAATCACTACACAGGTCAGACGCTCCGAGCGCCACCAGCGAATCCCGGTGAAGTACAGCATGGCGGCACCAGGCTCCAGTACCATGGCATCGATACCGACCTTGCCCATCAGTGCTTGCGCCTTCTCGACCCGCGCCTGCCGCTCGGACACTTGAATTGGCTGCACGCCGTCGAGCAGGGATCCGGGCTTTTTGTCCGCGGGCGCGGCGTTGGTGGCGGCGCGCAGGGGCACTGCCGGCGTCATCGCCAGCAGCGCGGCGGTTTTCAGAAGTTGGCGCTTGGTGGGCATGTCACGTTCTCCACGGGTATCCATCACGAGACTATCGGTCAGGAGAAAATGGGTCAGAAGAAAATGGGTCAGAATGGGCACGAGGGTATCCTGTTTTCACGGTAAAAACAGGGGCTACCAGTAGTGATAATGCAAACGTTCGTTTTTGCGCGGCCCGTGAATCTGCCAGATCAATTCGATCTCATCCGCGTGCAGAATCAGGTCGGCGGTGTAGGTATCCTCACCACACAAGTGCGGTGCCTGGTGGCGAAACCCGTGCTCGGTCACCGGTGCCAGGTTGAACAGGAGCACCGGCTGCGCACGCCGCAGGTGCTCGAGGCGAACGAACGCGGGGCAACGGGTCCAGCGATAGGTATTCTGCAGGTCAATTTTATGGCCGTCCGCATCGGAAAATTCTGCCCGCTCGGCAAACAGGGTATGGGCTCCGCAGCTGGTAACCGTCACATCCCCACGCCCGTGACCACGCCAGTTGGTTTTTGAGCCGGGTCCGTTGCTGGCAGTAAAACTGAACGCCCGCACCTTTTGCAGACGTTCTACCAATTGCGCTAACGCGCTTAACGCTTTGTAATCCACCAGCGAATTCAATGGAAACACCTGTTCATGCTACTTCTGATCATTGTCACCTTACTGTGGGCCTTTTCCTTCAGCCTGATCGGGGTCTACCTGGCCGGCCAGGTCGACAGCTATTTTTCCGTACTCACCCGCGTGCTACTGGCAACCCTGGTCTTTCTACCCTTTCTCAACTGGCGCACGCCACCACGCACTGCCATTACCCTGATGGCCATTGGCGCCATTCAGCTGGGCCTGATGTACCTGTTTTACTACCAGTCGTTCCTGCTGCTGAGCGTGCCGGAAGTACTGCTGTTTACTATTTTCACACCGGTATATATTGCACTGATCTACAACCTGCTGGCGCGCCGGCTCTCGCTGCGCAATAGCCTGTGGAACCTGCTGGTGGCCGCGATCGCCGTGGCTGGTGCCGCCATTATTCGTTGGGACAGCCTCAGCGATGATTACTGGCTCGGCTTTTTTGTGGTGCAAGGCGCCAACCTGTGCTTTGCCAGCGGCCAGGTAGCCTACAGGCAGTTTATGCAATCCAGCGCAGTGCGTGGCAAATCGCTGCCACCGCGGCAGACATTCGGCTGGTTTTTTATCGGCGCCAGCATTGTGGCCGCCATTGCCTGGCTACTACTAGGCAAGCCGCAGTACCCCACCGGTGTGGTGCAATGGAGCGTGCTACTCTGGCTCGGCGCAGTGGCGTCCGGTATCGGCTACTTTCTGTGGAACAAGGGCGCCACCCAGGTCTCCCCAGCAACGCTGGCGGCCATGAACAATGTGTTGATTCCCGCGGGGCTGATCGTCAATCTGCTGATCTGGAACCGCGATGCTGACCTGCCGCGACTGATCGCCGGCGGACTCTTGATCGTCGCCGCCGTCGCTCTCAGCGAGTGGCGCAACAAACACCCATAGACATCGCGTTCCCATGCAAGGAAAGAAGCTATGAGCACCCGCACGCTGCCCGACCTGCAGAGCCAGCTGCAACAACTGGTGGCCAGCCCCAGTGTCAGCGCCACCAATCCCAAGCTGGACATGGGCAACCGCGGCGTAATCGACCTGCTGGCCGCATGGCTTGAGACGCTTGGTTTTTCCGTACAGATCATGCCCATGGAAGACCAGCCCCACAAAGCCAACCTGATCGCCACCCTCGGCAGTGGCGATGGCGGCCTGGTGCTGGCCGGGCATACCGACACAGTGCCCTACGACGACAACCGCTGGCAATCGGACCCGTTCAAGCTGAGCGAGCGCGACAATCGCTGGTACGGCCTGGGCAGCACCGACATGAAGGGCTTTTTCCCGCTGGCCATTGAAGCCGCCAAAGCCTTTGCCGGCAAACCCCTGCAACAGCCGCTGATTATTCTCGCCACCGCCGACGAGGAAACCTCCATGTCCGGCGCCCGCGCACTGGTAAAGGCGGGTTTACCCAAGGCCCGCTACGCCATTATCGGCGAGCCTACGGGCCTGAAACCCATCCGTATGCACAAGGGCATGATGATGGAGCGCCTGCGCATCACCGGCCAGGCAGGGCACTCCTCCAACCCCGCATACGGTGCCAGCGCGCTGGAAGCGATGCACACCGCGATGTCTGAAATCCTGAAATTGCGCGGGGAGTGGCAGGAGCGTTACCGGAATCCCGGATTCGCGGTGCAGGTACCCACCCTCAACCTCGGCTGCATTCACGGCGGTGACAACCCCAACCGGATCTGTGGCCACACGGAGCTGCAGTTCGACCTGCGCCCGCTTCCGGGTATGCCGATGGACGCACTGCGAGGCGAGCTGCACCAGCGCCTGAAAAATGTAGTGGACGATGAAAAAATTCAGCTGCAAATGGATTCACTGATCGGTGGTGTCGAAGCATTCGAGGAGCCGGCGCAATCGGAACTGGTACAGGTGGCCGAGCAGCTGACCGGGCACAGTGCCGAGAGTGTCGCCTTTGCCACCGAAGCGCCCTTCCTGCAGAAGCTGGGGATGCAGACGATTGTGCTTGGGCCCGGTGATATTGATCAGGCACACCAGCCCGACGAGTATCTTGGATTGGAGCGGATTGATCCGATGGTGGAAGTGTTAAAGGGCATGATTGGGCGATTTTGCCTGTAGTGGTACCTGTCATTTCGATCCGGTGGCGGCGTCGCTACCGGGTACGGGTTTGTGAGACACGCCGTGTACCCATCCCTGGGGGCTCTTCTAAAACATCCCTGTTTTAGAAGGTCTCACAAACCCGTACCCGGCATCGACGCCTTCGCGTGAACTATTGAGATTTTCCCATCCCAAAGTAATCAACGGAAATCCGCAGAAAATACGGTATATTGTGCAAACTTCCGTTCCATCTTTTGAATACTAAAACCGTGAATACAGAAACCACCACCCTCAACTGGTTCCGAAACGCCGCGCCTTATATCAATGATCTGCGCGGGCGAACCCTGGTGGTAGCGATTCCCGGGGAAGGCTTTGAGCACGAAAACTTTCGCAACCTGGTGCACGACCTCACTCTGCTGATCAGCCTGGGCGTGAAACTGGTGCTGGTCCACGGCGCCCGCGTACAGGTCAATGAGGCTCTGGAAAAAGCCGGCATAGAAAGCCGCTTTCAGGGCAACACCCGCATTACCGACCGGGAAACCCTGGAGGTTATCAAGGCGGCGGTGGGCAAATTGCGCTTTGAAATTGAAGCCGCCTTTTCCCAGGGATTGCCAGACTCCCCCATGGCGCGCTCCGCACTGAAAGTGGTGTCCGGCAACTTCGTTACCGCTCGCCCGGTGGGCATCATCGACGGGACCGATATGCGCTGGACCGGCCAGGTACGGCGTATGGAGGTGCAAGCCATCGGCCGCGCGTTGGAGGAAAATTCGCTGGTACTGCTGTCACCGTTTGGCACCTCCCTGACCGGCGAACTGTTTAATCTCAACTACCTCGATCTCGCCGCAGAAGCCGCCAAGGCGCTGAATGCTGAGAAACTGATTCTGTTCCGCGACCTGCCGCAACTGACGGTCGACAGCCAGCCCGTGTATGACCTGAGTATCCATCAGGCCGAGGATGTAGCGGATAGCGTAGACAGCGAAACTCTCACCTGTGCTATCCGCGCGTGCAACGCCGGTACCCAGCGGGTGCACCTGCTCAGTTACGCCGACAACGGCGCACTGTTGCAGGAACTGCTGAGCCGCGAAGGCGCCGGCACCATGATCTACCGCGACAGCTACGAGGTGATTCGTCGCGCCCGCATTAATGACGTGGGCGGCATTCTCGGGCTGATTCGGCCGCTGGAAAAACAGGGGATTCTGGTACGGCGCTCGCGGGAAAAACTGGAATCCGAAATCGACCATTTCACGCTGGTAGAGGTGGACGGCACGCCGGTGGCCTGCGCGGCCCTGTATCCCATTCTGGACGACCAGGGAGATACCATTGCGGCCGAGATCGCCTGCGTGGCCATTCATCCGGAGTTCCGTGGCGGCGGCCGCGGCGCCAAACTGCTGCAGCACCTGGAGCGGCAGGCTCGCGCACTGGACCTCGACGAAATCTATGTACTTACCACCCAGACCGAGCACTGGTTTATCGAGCGGGGTTTTACCCAAGTCGACGTCGGCGACCTGCCTACCAGCCGCAAGTCCCTGTACAACATTCAGCGAAATTCCCGCGTATTACGCAAGCCACTGCAAGCGCAATAAGCTTGCAGAAATAGTGGAAGAGAACGGACAGAGGTTGCGCCCACCCCAACCTTTTCACGGAACCGCGCAATATCTCTTCCGTTTTGATAATCTGTCGCGCTCTCGGGTGCAACCGCGCCCCGCCTGCCAGTCAGGCCCGATATCCACTGTCCAAAAAGTTTAAGAACTGCTATGCCCCAGTACCGCTCTCGCACCACCACCGCCGGCCGTAACATGGCCGGTGCCCGCGCCCTGTGGCGCGCCACCGGCATGACGGATGACGATTTCCAAAAACCGATCATCGCCGTGGCCAATTCCTTCACCCAGTTTGTGCCCGGGCACGTACACCTGAAGGACATGGGCCAGCTGGTGGCACGGGAGATTGAAAAGGCCGGCGGTGTCGCCAAGGAATTCAACACGATTGCCGTGGACGACGGTATCGCCATGGGCCATGACGGCATGCTCTATAGCCTGCCCAGCCGCGAGATCATCGCCGACTCGGTGGAGTACATGGTGAATGCCCACTGCGCCGACGCCCTGGTGTGCATCTCCAACTGCGACAAGATCACCCCTGGAATGCTGATGGCCGCGATGCGCCTGAACATCCCGGTTATTTTTGTCTCCGGTGGGCCCATGGAGGCGGGCAAGACCAAACTCGCTGAGCACAAGCTGGATCTGGTGGATGCCATGGTGATTGCGGCCACCGACGATGCCAGCGATGAGCAGGTGGCCGAGTATGAGCGCTCCGCCTGCCCAACCTGCGGTTCCTGCTCGGGGATGTTCACCGCCAATTCCATGAACTGCCTGACCGAGGCCCTGGGCCTGTCCCTGCCCGGCAACGGCACCATGCTCGCCACCCACGCAGATCGCGAGCAACTGTTCCTGCGCGCGGGTCGCGAAATCGTCGCGCTGGCGAAACGCTATTACGAACAGGACGACGAGCGCGCACTGCCGCGCACCATCGCCAATCGCGCCGCGTTCAGTAACGCCATGGCACTGGACATCGCCATGGGAGGGTCAACCAACACTATCCTGCACCTGCTCGCTGCCGCCCAGGAAGGTGAAGTGGACTTTACCCTGGCGGATATCGACCAGCTTTCGCGCAAGATTCCCCAGTTGTGCAAAGTGGCGCCCAACACCCAGAAGTATCATATCGAAGACGTGCACCGCGCCGGTGGCGTGATGGCGATTCTTGGCGAATTGGAGGCCGGTGGCCTGCTGGATGCCAGCCTGCCTACGGTACACAGCCATTCGCTGAGGGAAGCACTGGAGCAATGGGATATCCGCCGTACCGACGACCCGGCGGTACACAAGTTCTTCCGCGCCGGCCCCGCCGGTATTCGCACTCAGCAGGCGTTCAGCCAGGATTGTCGGTGGAACAATCTGGACGGCGATCGGGAGCAGGGCTGTATCCGTTCGGTGGAACATGCCTACTCTGCCGAAGGCGGCCTCGCGGTGCTGTTTGGCAACCTGGCACCGGATGGCTGCGTGGTAAAAACCTCCGGAGTCGAAGAGGAGCTGTGGCACTTTGAAGGCCCGGCACATGTGGTCGAAAGCCAGGAAGACGCCGTGGCGCACATTCTTGAGGGCAAGGTGCAGGAAGGGGAAGCGGTCATTGTGCGCTATGAGGGCCCCAAAGGCGGCCCCGGCATGCAGGAAATGCTCTATCCCACCAGTTACCTGAAGTCCAAGGGACTCGGCAAGTCCTGCGCACTGATTACCGACGGTCGCTTCTCCGGCGGCACCTCAGGCCTGTCCATCGGCCATGTGTCACCGGAAGCCGCGGGCGGTGGCAACATCGCACTGGTGCAAAACGGGGACCTGGTGCGCATCGATATTCCCAAGCGCCTGATCGAGGTGGATATTCCGGAAGCGGAACTGCAGCGTCGCCGTGAGGCCATGCAGGCGAAGGGCAGTGAGGGTTGGAAGCCGGCAAAAGTGCGGCCACGCAAAGTCAGCCGGGCACTGAAAGCATATGCATTATTGGCCACCAGCGCCGATCGGGGCGCGGTACGCGAAATCGATTGAGGGCTAATGCCTATCAAGAAAATAGCGGGCAAACGCCCGCTATTTTTTTGCCTTGGTTCCGGCCTACTCCGCCAGCTTGAACGTAATCCTGTTGCGCACCCCTTGTTTCTCTACCGGGTTGCCGTCCACCAGAGTCGGCCGATATTTAAAGCGCTCAACCGCATTGAGTGCCGAGCGGTTGAAGACTTCCGTAGGCGCACCGGCACTGTCATAGCCGCCCACAACCCGCGGGTCTCTCACGCTACCGCTGCGGGTGATCGTAAACTCCACCACCACATAACCCTCGATTCCCTGAGCCAATGCTCGGCTGGGATAGCGGGGCGCTGGCTTGTAGAACGGTAACGGGTCAGAACTTACGATACCAGGGTCAATGGTTTGCTGGGTTACGACCGGTGGCCCCACAATAATCGGCACCTGCGCCGGCTCCAGTGTGCGCTCAACAGGTTGCGGCTTCACCGGCGGCGGCAGCTGCTGCGGTTTGCGGATGGGGTCTACCCGCTCCACGGTGCGCTTCATTTCCGGCAAATGAATGGGGGCCACCTTGGGCGGCAAAACCTCCGGGGGCTCCTGGTAGTCGGTTGCGATCAGCTGCGCCATTCCCAGCAGCAACAGTCCGGTCACCGCGACTGCAAGCACAACGTTGCGGACGACAGTTGCGGATCTGACTGAGAACGAAAACGTGAGTGGGGGAAACGGCCGCATGGCCATGGATAAGCGATAAGCCTGTTCCATAAACACCTCTCCTTGTTATTTTCAGGTGTTGATTGGTCGCACCGGACAGAATCTGCGGTGCGGAGGAAAAAGCTGATCAGCTACTTTCAGTATTTAGTTGATTCTGGCGAAAATGCAAATAATTCCCATTAATCGCTCAATATTGCGCCAAAATGACAAATTTCAGGCAAAAAAAAGCCGCACAATGTGCGGCTTTTTCGGTTCGCGTAAAGCGTTGGCCGATGTAGCAATTACATCGCCAGCTGCTTTTCACGCTCCTGCTCACCTTCAACGAAACTAATCCACTGCTTGGCAAACTTTTCAGAACGCTTGTCATCCAGAGCTTTCTTGAAGTTTTTCAGCGATTCATCGTACTTTTTCAGGTTGGCATTGGCCATGCCCAGTATGATGTACAGCTGATCCGGGCGCTTGATGCCACCCTTCTTCAGCGCCTTGGCGCCCATATCAATGGCGGTCTCATTCTTGTCCAGGTCCAGGTAGATACCGGCCAGACGGGAATAGATATCGCCCTTGTCGGACATGCTTGCCGCAGCTTCCAGTTCCGGAATCGACTTTTGCAGCTCCTGAGACATCTGGTAGGCCTGAGCCAGGGTTTCCAGATTTTTCGAGGTGCGCTCAATCTTCTTCTCTTTGATGCCCTTGTCGATGACCTTGGCACCTTTGTACGGCATCTCCGCACCCATAAAGAGATAGGCCATGTTCAACAGCTCTTTCTCTTTCTGCAGGGCACCGGCGATATAGGCGGCTTCCATCATGTGAAGCATATCGTCTTCACGCTTCAGCTCGCCGTACATACCCGCCAGCTGCTTGTAGTACTCCCCTTTCGGGTAGTGCTTCACCAGCTTCTCAAGCACCTTGGCTACGTTTTTGTAGTCATTTTGCTCGTAATAGAAGTAGCGCTGCAGCTGGAACCAGTTTTCCTTGGGCGTTTTGCCTTCCTGCTCGTACATGGAGATAGCTTTGCTGATATCTGCCATGGCGGCCTTCGCGTTGCCCACCTGGTGGTAGGCCTGGGCGCGCAGAGCGTAGGAATCCGCTGTAACGTTGTCGGCCACCTTGAACCACTGGTTCAGGTAGTTCAGCGCCTGCTTGTAGTCTTCCTGTACGAAGTACAGCTGAGCCACGGTCAACAGGGTACCCACTTCGAGGGCAACCGGCAGGTTTTGCGCACCCTGCTGCAGCACCTTTTTGTAGTAGGTGATCGCCTGCGGATAGCGCTCCATGCTGTAGTAAACGAAGCCGTAGAAGTAGTACATCTGGGCGGTTTCGTAACCGTTGTACTTGTCCTTACCGGCTTCCATTTCCTTCAGCGCTGCCAGCGCTGCCGGCCAGTTCTGGGCATCGGCAGCTTCCTGCACTTTACCCAGCTTCTTGAACACGTTTTCACGCATGGCCGGCACTTTGCGGGTCTTCTGCTCGCTCTGGGCTTCCGCCTGAGCGAAACCAGCTGACACGCCAGCGGCTTCCAGTACAGTAACGCTCACAGCTGGCGCCAGTACCAGGGGCAGCGCTACGGACGTGCGCAGGACGAACTTGGACAGGCCTTTCGTCACGGTCGTCATATTCATATGCGTCCCCTATTTATTGCGCCATATTGAAGCTGATCTTGGTTTTTACACCAGGCACTTCAATCGGCTCGCCATCAACAACCCGCGGCTTGTACTTGTACTTCAGCGCAGACTTCACCGCAGCGCGGTTGAAGATTGTGGTCGGGTTGCCATCTTTGGTGAAGGCTTCCACCACACGCGGATCACGTACAGAACCGTTCTTGGTCACCGTATATTCCACAACAACCCAACCCTCGATGCCACGCTGCAGTGCACGACGCGGATATTGAGGCTGAACCTTTACGATCGGCAGGTAGTCACCTTCAGAGGCGAAGCCACCGATGCCACCCACTCTCAGGTCGGCGTTGGCCGCAGGCGCAGACATGTTCAGGGCATTGTCTACATCCGGCTGGTCAAACTCCGGCTCCGGCATATCGGGCGGCGGCTGCTCAGGCTCGTTGGGCTTATCCGGTTTGCTGGTATCGTATTTTGTTTCGATCTTCGTCTCCGGCATCACAACGTCGGCCACCTTGATCTGCTCCTCGTCGTCAGGAGCTTTCATGTTGGCTTCGATCAGCGCATGCATGGTGAAGATCAGGGCAAAAGTGGTGGCTACCGCCAGCGCACCCGCCCCTGCTAGTCTTACCGGGTTCATAGCTGTTAACTCTTCTCTGTAGCGACCGACACTTTCTCGATTCCGATCTTCCTGGCCGCGTCTGCGATCAGGGCAACCTTCTCGATACTCGCCTTTTTATCGGGCTGAATCACCAACCACCCTTTCGGGTTTTCTGCGTAGAGACGTTCCAGGGTGTTTTTCACCAGGCGATCATCTACCTTCTCTTTGGCGATCCAGATTTCGTTGTTGTCGTTAATCGCTACCAGAATAGAGGCGGCTTTGAGATCAGCGGTCGTCGCTTCCGGCTTCAGTACATCGACACCCGGCTCTTTAATAAAAGTCGCGGTGACGATGAAGAAGATCAGCATGATGAACACCACGTCCAGCATGGGCGTGAGGTCAATCGCTTGGCCTTCTTCTTCTGCCGTAGTCTTTTTTCTGCTCATTGCAACTCTCTCTAGCGAAATGCTAATAGCGAGATTTGGCCCTGCGGAGCTCCCAGCACACGGATCGTGCAACCGGAAGCTCCCTCTCTGGCTAAACCTTCTCGGCTACCGGTATATGCCTTTCGGCCACACCGGTAACGCTATTGTGGTGCCTTAGTGATCCATCGTCAGATGGTCTTCCAGCAACTGTGTTTCACGCTGTGCGGTACGAGTGATGTAGGTATTGGCAAACACCCCAGACAGTGCGGTCACCATGCCCGCCATAGTCGGGATGGTGGCCATGGATACACCACTGGCCATTTGCTTGGCATCACCGCCGCCGGTAATCGCGAGAACTTCGAACACGTTGATCATGCCCCAGACCGTACCCAGCAGGCCGAACAACGGCGCGAGGGCAACACAGGTCTGGATCATGTCCAAGTTGCTGTCAATTTTCTCGGATACCCGGGAAACCAGCGCGTAGCGGATCTGGTGGGCACCCCAGGACTTGCGCTCGGGGCGCGCCTCCCAGGTGTCCACAGCGCCCTGAACATCACGTTTCAGGCCACTCTTGAAGTAGAAGAACCGCTCGAAAATCAGCGTCCACATGAAGAAGGTCAGGCCGGCGATCAGAAGTAGTACTGGCCCGCCCGACGCCATAAAGGCGACAACGGCGGCCCATGCGTCATTTAATGCGTGCATGTTGCCGCCTCCTCTTATTTACGCTCAGCGTTTTCTGCAACGATACCGGCACTCTGCTCGTCCAGGATGTGCAGGATACGCTTGGCACGGCCGTTAACCACGGTGTGCAGCAGCACAGTCGGGATAGCCACACACAGACCCAGAACGGTAGTTACCAGTGCAGAGGAAATACCACCAGCCATAGCCTTGGGATCGCCCGCGCCGAAGATGGTGATTGCCTGGAAGGTCACGATCATACCGGTCACGGTACCCAGCAGACCCAGCAGCGGAGCCACCATGGCGATAATCTTCAGCAGGTTCAGACCGGATTCGATGGCCGGACGCTCTTTCAGCACCGCTTCTTCCATCTTCAGTTCCAGAGTCTCACCGTCAACGCCTTTGTTCTCTTCGGCCACGGCCAGAACACGACCCAGCGGGTTGTTGGTGTTCGGGGTGGAGGAGCGCAGCTGGGCGTTTACCTTGGAGTTAACACCAGACAGCACGATCAGACGCCATACAGCCAGCAGGATAGCGAATACACCCACCGCGGTGATGATGTAACCCACTTTGTCACCCTGGTGCCAACGCTCAACAATGCTCGGGCTGTTGATCATGGCCTTCAGGTAAGAGCCGCCGGTAGGACCGGTGGGGTCAACACCGAACGCGGTGAAGCCGCTGGTGGCGTTCTGCAGGTTGGAAGCCATTTTCTGGTAATGGCCGTCGGGCTGACGGATCAGCTCGGCCAGCTTCAGGCTGTCGTTCATTTCCAGGTACTTGCCGTTGGAAACCACGTTGAAGTTACCAACACGCACCACTTCCTGCTGGGCCTGCTCGCCGTCGGGCAGAATTACGGTGCTGTTGAACTTCACAACCTTGCCAGACTCAACGGTCTCACGCTGCAGTTCGTACCACAGACGCTCGATTTCCTGAATGGTCGGCAGCTTGGTCGCGGAGTTCATTTTGTCGATCAGCTGATCGAGGAACTCGGCACGGCCCGGGTACTGGGCAGAAACCAGGGAGCCGTCCAGGTTTGCGCGCAGGTCACCAGCGGTAGAAGTCAGGTGGCCGAACAGTTCTTTCAGAGAGCCGAGACGCTCGTCCAGCTGCTGACGCTTCTGCTGGACCAGCAGCTCCTGTTCTTCGTACTTCTTCTCCAGCGCCGCGGAGCGGGCTTCTTCAGAGGTACGGGTATTTTCTGCCTGGCTCAGCAGGGAGGCCTGGTTGGCCTTCTGACGACGGAAGTCAGCTTCGCGCTTTTTGTGCTCGGCAGACTCGGAGATTTTGGAGCTCTGAACCATCTTCAGCAGCTGGTCCAGGGAAGATGCTTTGTCCTGGGCTACAGCGGAAACACTGATCAGGCCAGCAGCAGCAACAGCTAGGACGCGTTTGGCGATAGAGGTTTTCATTGCGCAGCCTCCGGAGCCGGAATCGGCATAGTCATGATATCGGTAGTGGCCTGTTTCTTGGCGATCTTCAGACCCTGCATGATGGCGCGGCGGTAGTCGCCGGAATCCACTTCAACCCAAGCTTTCTGGTCTTTGTCGTAAGCCAGGGAGATCTTGGAGTCGGTGGTTTGGGCCACCAGGGCGATACGACCGATCTGCAGTACGTTTACTTCGCGGTCCTGACCGTTGACGTTCAGGGTGTCGCCGTAGCTGTCGATCTTACGCGCGTATTCCGCTTCGAAATTGTACAGTTCCAGCACCTGACGGAATTTCTCCGCTACAGTGATATCGGAACGGTCCATATTGTTCTTAACACCTTCGAGGTTGGACTTACGCTCGGCCAGCTTGAAGGGGGCGTCCAGTTCAATGAACTGCTCCAGACCGTCCAGCATACGCAGGATCAGCGGCTGAATCTGACGCTCGATAACGGTTACCTGGTCAATGGACTCATTGAGGTCCTTGATCACGGACAGCTGGTTGGCCAGCTGCTTTTCGAGCTGACGGTTGTATACACGCAGGCCGTCAATCTCTCTGTTCACAACCTTGAACTGCTGCAGCAGGTCAGAGGTTTCCTGAGCGATCTTGTCGATGCGCTTTTGAGATGCGGTGGCAGCAGCAGTTTTCTGCTCGCCGACCTTGAGGACAGTGTTGATAGTGTCCGCAGTGGCTACGCTACCGTACAGTGCGCCGGCAGACAGCGCAGTGGTCAGCGCCACAGCCATGAATCGCTTGGTTTTCATTAGACCCCCCAGTGGGTTCAATATTTCACAACATGGTCGCGATGGATTAGCTGCCACAACGCGGTAGTTTTTGGTTTGAAGACAGCTAAGAGCCGCACATTGTAAACAGCCGATTTGATTATTCAAATGCGGATTGACCGCATTTGCCAACCTGTGTAGCTGAGTAACACCCGGGTAACACTATCGGGGCTCATGCACACATATGCGGCGGCCTACTTTGTGCAACATTTGACCAAATCTACCCGATAGAGCATTTTTTGGTCAAACTGTTTTTTATTTAAACCTGTCGTACTGGACTAAGCAGTAGTTGTATTCGTCCCGCTCCGAAGCCGGGTAACAGTCCCGGCTGACCTCCCGCCAGCGCTCGTCGAGCGCGGGAAAGAACGCATCCCCCTCGACCTCAGCGTCCACTTCGGTCACATACAGTCGGTCGGCCAGCGGCATGGCCTGGCGGTAAATTTCCGCGCCCCCGATCACCATAACCTCATCCACCGCGCCGCGAGCAGCCTCTTCCAGCGCCGACTCCAGCGAGGCAACGACGGTGACCCCCTCGGCACGCCAGTGGGGATTGCGGGTGATCACGATATTCTGCCGCCCCGGCAGCGGGCGACCGATGGACTCAAAGGTCTTGCGGCCCATGACCACGGGCTTGCCGAGGGTGGTGCGCTTGAAGAACTGCAGGTCACCGGAGATGCGCCATGGCAGGGTGTTTTCCCGCCCAATGGCACGGTTGCGCGCCATTGCCACGATCATCGCCAGGATCGGCGCCGGCGCGGCCATTACACGGCCACCGGCGCAGGGATGTGCGGATGAGCCTCATAGCCCTGCAGCTCGAAGTCTTCAAAGCGGAAATCGAACAGGTCATCCACGTCCGGGTTCAGCACCATCTGTGGCAGTGGCAACGGCTCCCGTGACAACTGTTCTTCCACCTGCTGCATATGGTTCGAGTAGAGGTGCGCGTCCCCAAAGGTATGCACAAAGTCACCCGGTTGCAGGCCACACACCTGTGCCAGCATCAGGGTCAGCAGGCTGTAAGAGGCAATATTGAACGGCACCCCAAGGAAGATGTCCGCACTGCGCTGGTACAACTGGCAACTGAGCTTGCCGTCTGCCACATAAAATTGGAACAGGGCATGACAGGGTGCCAGAGCCATTTTGCCGGCACGGGCATTCTCACTCGGCGAAACGCCCTCGTCGGGCAGGTCGGAAGGGTTCCAGGCACTGACGATCAGGCGGCGGGAGTCCGGGCGGGTCTTCAACTGCTGCACCAGATCCCTGATCTGGTCGATATGGCGGCCATCGGCGGTGGGCCAGGAGCGCCATTGGTAGCCGTACACCGGCCCGAGGTCGCCGTCTTCGGTGGCCCACTCGTCCCAGATACGCACGCCATTGTCCTTCAGGTAGCCAATGTTGGTGTCACCGTTCAGGAACCACAGCAACTCGTGAATGATGGAGCGCACATGACATTTCTTGGTAGTGACCAGCGGAAAGCCTTCCGCGAGGTCAAAGCGCATCTGGTAGCCAAAGACACTGCGGGTTCCGGTACCGGTACGGTCACTTTTCACGGTGCCGTTGTCGCGCACGTGGCGCATGAGGTCGAGATATTGCTTCATTTATATACACATATTTTTGAATCGGGTCAGGCCGGCACCCCAAGGTGCCGGGCCGCAGTACGGCATCACTTGGCCGCAGGGCTTTCCGCGCCTTCGGTCTGGCCGCGCCCCGCGGGCAACGGCTGGGTGCGGTAGCTCCACACCAGCAGGATGATACCGGCGGCGATCATCGGCAGGCACAGCAGCTGGCCGCGGGTCATCCACCCGAACATCACCTCGATACCCACATCCGGCTGGCGCACGAACTCCACCAGGAAGCGGAAGATGCCATACAGGAGGATGAACAGGCCACCCACCGCGAGGCGCGGACGCGGCTTGCTGGAGTAGATCCACAGCACCACAAACAGTACCAAGCCTTCCAGAAAGGCCTGGTACAGCTGGGATGGATGGCGCACCAGCAGCTCCGGATCCCGCGGGAATACCATACCCCAGGGGGCATCGGTCTCCCGACCCCACAGCTCCTGACCGATGAAGTTACCGATACGCCCCAGTCCCAGGCCGATGGGGACCAGCGGTGCGACAAAATCGATCAACGCCGGGAAGGTGGTGCCTATCTTGCGAGCATAGAGAGCAGCGGCCAGCATCACACCGATCAGCCCTCCGTGGAAGCTCATACCCCCTTCCCACACCTTGAACAGGCTGAGCGGGTGGGCGACCAGCTCATGGAAGTTATAAAAGAACATGTACCCAAAGCGGCCACCCACCACCACGCCAATGGCACAAAACAGGATCAGGTCTTCCACCTCGGATTTGATCACCGGCGACCAGGGCTTCTGCGCCCGGCGCATGGCCAGCCACCACGCCACCGCAAACCCGGTCAGGTACATCAGGCCATACCAGTGGATCTTGAGGGGGCCGATGGCCACCGCGACGGGATCAATCTCGGGATAAGTGAGCATACTCGAACCGCAGTTATTCAAAGTGGGCGTTATTATGGCATTGAGGAAATAACGATTGCGAGATGCTATGTGCCTGCTTTTGATCGCCTACCGGCAGCATCCCGAGTACCCGCTGCTTCTGCTGGCCAACCGGGATGAGTTCTACCAGCGCCCGGCGGCACCGGCCCACCCATGGCCAGACCGCGAGATTACCGCCGGGCGCGACCTGCAGGCGGGCGGCACCTGGCTGGGCATTGCGCCGACCGGACGGGTGGCGGCGGTGACCAATATCCGCGAGCCGGGCACGCCGGAACCGGAGCGGGTATTGTCTCGTGGGGAGATCCCCACGCAGTTTCTCGGCGGCGATCAGTGCCCGCAAGACTACGCGGCGGCCCTGCCCGGCGCCCGCTACCGCGGATTCAACGCGATCCTGTTCGACCACCGCCGCAATAATGTGCTTGCCTGTGCCGGCAATCGCCATACCCCGTTCACGTTTTCTCCCGGTGTCCACGGCATCTCCAACGGCGCCCCGGACGCCCCCTGGCCCAAGGTTCGCCATGGCTGCCAGCGACTGGCCCATCTGCTCGAGACCCTGCCAGACCGACTAACCGCGGACAATTTCGTCACCCCGGCACTGACACTGCTGGGCGACGACACCCGGGCAGAGACCAGCCAACTGCCCGATACCGGGGTGGGCCCCGCCATGGAATCGGCGCTTTCCCCGATTTTCGTCCGCATCCGCGACGGCGATCCCGCGGGCACAGACAACGGCTTACATAGCGGATATGGAACCCGCGCCAGCACACTGGTGGCCGTCGACAGGTTCGGCAACGTCCAGCTGTGGGAGCAGACTTACTTTGACGGGCAGGTCAGCGGCAGCCCGCGCTATTTTCATTACTCCGCTGGCTGAGCGGCGTTCGCGCACCCGCCGCAGGCCGGCAAAACATCCGATGCGTGCCCATTCCCAAACCCGGGTATTTATCCGCCCGTTTGCACTAGATGCCCTACAAATCGACACCAATGTCCTCCAGTTTCGCGCCCTTCAACCCACCCACCGCCTCGCCCCTAAGGTGAAGTGAATTTCACGCCAAGCAAATTTCGGATTTGTTGCCATACTTAATTTCACAGGCAGGCGGATGTTGAGATACGCGCAAGACGATCTCCAGCTTCGCTTCAATAAAAGGAAGGTCGCGCGGGATGCTCGACTCAGGTGTGCCGTCGCTGGAGGTTGCTCCGGGGATTGTTAGGGAGAGGCGCGCCGAAGGTTGGGAAGGTATGAACGATCGGGCTCCCGGCTTCCGCACTGTAAACCGGCGCCCTGCTGTATCGCTGAGGTACCATGTCATATTTCATTCCAGAGCGTCGCAAACGCAAATCACCGCTGCCGTTGCTATTTCTCGGTAGCCTGTGCGTGTTTGCCCTCTATTACGCTTTCACTGCCAATCAGAAAACGGTTCCGGTGCTACCGGAAAGTGCCGTGCGCCCACATCTGGTGAACTGGCTGGAGGATAATCCGGACGCCTGGCCGGCACAGGACCCGATCTTCAATCCGGTGCAGGTACGGCGTATCTACCGCCGCACCGATTACCGGCTGCTGTGGTTCGATAACTACAGCCTGAGTGACACCGCCAACGACCTGCTCAAACAGCTCACGGCCTCCAGCTCCGGCAACCCCAGCAGCATGGTGGACTACCGCTACCACCTCGGGTACTTCGACCGCACCCTGCGGGATACGCCCCAGCGCCTGCAGATGGCTGCGGTGCTCGACGTACTGCTGACCGATGCCTTTATCTCCTATGCCCAGGACACGCAGCTGGACAAGCTCAATCCCCGCGCGCCGAAACTCCAGCCGCGCCTGCGCCGCAAGGACATCACCCCGGTCAACCTGACCGACGGCGGTTTCCAGATGGCCAGCGCCCGCGCCGATGCCAGCGATGCACTGCTGCTTGCCAATAACGATAGCGGTCGCCAGTACTTCCGCGGCTACAACCGTGGCGACCAGAACCGTGCAAACCAAGGCATCGATCGCTCGCGCTACTACACCCAACGGCAGCCCAGCCAGCGGACCAATACCTACAGTACCGGTTCCCGCTACGGCAGCAGCCATTCTGCGCGCTATTCCACCCGCAGCTACCCGCCAAGCTATCCGCGTGTGATGCCCCGCTTCCGCAGTCTGCAGGACGAAGGCTCCGGGCTGAACCCGTCCCACGGCGAGGGCCTCTATGTCGAGGAAAACACCCCGTTCGGCAGTGATGCCCAGGCCCTGCGCGAACAACTGGCACGTTATCGCAACATGGCCGCCTCCGGTCGCTGGCGCCCGCTGCCCGCTGGCCCCGCAATGACCATCGGCGCCAAGCACAACAATGTGATTCACCTGCGCCACCTGCTGTCGGTGTACGGGGATTACTACGGCTACGGTGACATGAACAGCAAGAAGTTCGACCAGAGCCTGCATCAGGCGGTGGTGCGCTTCCAGATTCGCCACGGCCTGAAGCCCGATGGTATCGTCGGCAAGCAGACCCGCGAACGCCTGAACATCTCGCCCTCCGCGCGCGCGCACATTATTGAGACCAATATTCGCCGCCGGGAGAAGCTGCCAGCCAACCTGGGAGACCGCTTCATTCAGGTCAACATTCCCGGTTACTCGCTCAACTACGTCGAGCACGACCGCATCAAGCTCTCCATGAACGTGGTGGTGGGCAAGAAAATCCACCAGACACCGGAGATCAATACCCGCGTGGCCCGCGTGGTGTTCAATCCCACCTGGACGGTTCCCCGCAGCATTCTGGTCAAGGAGATTCTGCCCAAGGCCCGCGCCAACCCCCACGGCATGGAAAACATGGGATACCGTGTGGTCAATGGCAGCGGTGAATACCTGCCCCTCACCTCCCAGAACCTGGGGCGGGCAGCCGCCGGCGGCTTCCTGATGCGCCAGAAAGGCGGTGAGCAGAATATCCTCGGACGGATCAAATTCGAGATCCCCAACTCCGACGAGATTTACCTGCACGACACCCGCGCCAAGAGCCTGTTCGGTCTCACCGACCGCGACTACAGTCACGGCTGTGTGCGCCTGGCCAAACCGCGCCAACTGGCGGAGGCCCTGCTGCGTGACGAACCCGGTGACTGGAGCCGCTACCGCATCGAGCAGCTGACCACCGGCGACGAAACCACCGAAGTGCGCATGAGCAAGAATGTGAAGGTCTACCTCACCTACTGGACCGCCTGGGTCGATGGCCAGGGCCGCATGCACTTCCGCCCGGACATCTATGGCAAGGATGGCCTCGCGGTGAACCAGTTCCAGTAACCGCTTACTTCCCTCTTCTCTCACTGCCCACCACACTGCCGGGCGGAGGATCCGCCCGGCAGTTATTTCGATTCCGCTAAAAAGCCCCCCTCCGCATACCCCAATCTTATTTGGCGCCAATCCAGTCACAAGTTACCAATTAGAGACAGCGGGTTCGCCCGATGTGTTCGAGGCCATAAGGCCGGTTGAGACTTGTTCAGGGGTCAACGATGGGTAACAGACTGGGTATTCAATTGAATCTGGGCGCTGCGGTGGTGTTCTCTCTCTCCCTCGAGACGGTCGCACTGGATGATGCGACGACGCTGACGCCTTCCCCAAACAATGGCGCGCAACAGGAAGGAACTGAACAACAAGTCACATCCGCCCCATCATCACCATTCGCCACCGTTGCCGGGTCCTACAGCCCCTTCACCCCCTACGGGCGCCAGTACGCACTGATGCGCGAGGAGCTGGCCCGCTATCGCGCTTTGAGTGAGGGCGATGACTGGCAGCCGCTGCCGAAAGGCCAGGCGCTGTCCCCGGGCGTGCGCGACCCGCAAGTCCGGGCACTGCGCAGCCTGCTCATGCAGTACGGTGACCTGCCAACCGCCGATGACATGGCCAGCATTGCAGACACCGATGGCAATGCCGACAACCGCAAGCAAGACCCCGAACTATTCGATAACCAGGTGCGCCGCGCGGTAGAGCGGTTTCAGCGCCGCCATGGCCTGCGCGCCGATGGCATCGTCGACCGCGCCACCCGCGAACACCTGAACACCCCGCCAGACCAGCGTCTCGCCACCCTGCAAGCAAATCTCGAGCGCTGGCAAAAAATGCCGAAAGACCTCGGGCCCCGACACATCGTGGTCAACATCCCGGAATACACCCTGCGCCTGATCGAAGGCGAGCAGGAGCAGTACCGCATGCGCGTGGTGGTGGGAAAACCCAAGCACCAGACGCCCCAGTTGAGTACCCGACTGACCCGCGTGGTGTTCAACCCCACCTGGACCGTCCCCATTAATATCGCCGTGCGCGAACTGCTACCCAAAGGGACCGCCACGCTCTCGGCCGGCGGCTACCGGCTGGTCAACAACCGCGGCAAGTCCGTGCCGTTCAGTGGCAGAAACCTGCGCGCCCTGCGCCTGGGCAGCGTGGCGCTGCAGCAGCGCGGTGGCGAGGGTAACGCCCTAGGGCGCTTCAAATTCATCATTCCCAACCAGCAGGCCATTTTTCTCCACGACACACAGCGAAAAGAACTGTTCAGCCGCAATCAGCGCGCCTATAGCCACGGTTGTATCCGCCTGGAAAAGCCGCAGGAATTTGCCCAGATCGTGCTCGCCAATCAGGGCTCACAGCCGGGCAAGTGGAACGCGGAACGGCTGGTTCGCTACACCACCGGTAGCGGCAGCCGCACGCGCGCCGTGGCACTGGATCAGCCCATTCCCGTGCATATCGTTTACTGGACCGCGTGGGTGGATGAAGAGGGGCTGCTGAATTTCCGCCCGGACATCTACGGCCGCGATCGTCCGGCGGACAGCGAAACCAGCGCAGCACGATGAGGAATGGGGGTTCCCATGAGCCGTAACACGATGAGCCGTAACAAGATTGCCAAACATCATTGTCGACGCACTCGCGCCGGCCACTTTTATACGATCGTGGCGGCGAGCTGCTGTGCCCTGATGCTGACTACGGAGTACCCGCACGCCAGTGAACACGCAGCGCCACCCGCGCCATCCACCGCGGAGGCGGTGCCCGAATCAGCACCCGAAACAGTATCGGAGGCCCGCCGCACGGCCGGCGCCGACAGCGCGGTGGACTTTGCCACCGCCGGCAAGATCCTGCGCGAACAGGCCGCACGCTACCGGGCGTTCGCCGGGAAATGGCAGCCCATCGACCCCGGCGCACCGCTGCGGGCCGGCGACCAGGGACCGCGGGTTGCCCAGTTGCGTCAGCTGCTGCAACTTTTTGGCGACTATACCGGCCAGCCCGGGCCCATCACCGCACCCGTACTGAACCCGAACCGCTTTGACGCGGGGCTGCAACTGGCGGTGGAGTCCTATCAGCGCCGCCACGGCATACCGGTCTCGGGCATCGTCGGCAGGGCCACCCTGAAAGAGCTTGCGCGCACTCCGGAGGAACTGGCACAGCGTCTGGAGGTCAATGCCGAGCGCTGGGACAAGCTCCCCGATAATCCCGGTAAACGCTATATCCTGGTCAACGTACCGGACTACCAGTTGCAGCTGATCGAGCAGCAGCGCGTTGTGCTGTCGATGAAAACCGTGGTGGGCAAGAGCAGCAAACGCACGCCGGATCTGAACACCAAAGTGGTCTCGGTGGTCTTCAACCCCACCTGGACGGTGCCCCGCAGCATTCTGCTCACCGACCTGCTGCCCAAGGCACGCAACAATCCCGAGGCCATGCACAAGCGCGGCTACCGGGTGGTCCGTTACGGCACCAACACCACCACCCCCATCAGTGACGAGAGCATCAAGAGCGCGGCCAGCGGCAAGGCCACCCTGCGCCAGATCTCAGGACCCGGCAACACACTCGGCCGGGTGAAATTTGTGATCCCCAACAAACAGGCCATCTTTCTGCACGACACCCAGGCCCAGAGCCTGTTCGAGCAGCACCATCGCGCCTACAGCCACGGCTGTATTCGCCTGGAGCAGCCCGAGGAGCTGGCATACGCGCTGCTCGGCCCACAGGGCTGGGACCGAACCCGGGTTGCGCAGTCAACCACGGGCGATGAATCCGTGACGATTAAAGTGGAAGAACCGCCCAAGCTCTTCATTACTTATCTCACCGCCTGGGTGGACGGTCTCGGCAAGGTACAGTTCCGCCCGGACGTCTATCACCGGGATAAGTGACCGAAGTCGATGTGCGTGTTTACAAACGATTATGAGGGCCCCTTTTCTACCGGGGCCTGAGTAATCTGTCCGCCCCCGCCCTGCCCCCTTACCGACGCATTTCAGCCGAATTTCCTGCCACCCACCGGTCATATTCCACCCAGCCACGGCCCCAACAGCCGCCTTTTGCCATTTAAAATGGGCGTTTCCCCGCCAAACCGCCGCTCGAAACCCGGTAGTTTCATCTTGCGCGGCGCATCACCCCCAACCTGGAACTGGTCGGTCGCAGAAAAATTAATTTCTACAACTGACAACGCTGTCATGCTAATTCAGCGGGTTCTGTCCCGGTGCGCGGCAAAAAAAATCCGCGTGCCCTAGTGCACTAGAACATAATCACCAGGTTATTTTTTGATCAATTCGCGATAAGCCCGGATCTGTTTGTAACCGGTGATCATTTTTCGTACAGTGCACCCATACCGAGCGGCACCGGAAGCCACTCGAAGACTAGAAGCTCATGACGGCAACACTCACTACGAAAGCAAAGGCGGTAACAGGGTATGAAAGAACTTTCACGACGCAGGTTTTTAGCAGTTTCTGCAGCTACCGCGGCGGCGGTTTCAGCCGGCCCCGCACTGGCAAAGGTAGGCAAGTCGCGCACCCTCAAAATGCGCAACCTGCACACCGGTGAGCGCCTCAGCACCGCCTACTGGGCGGACGGCGACTACGCAAGCAGCGGCCTGAAGCAATTCAACCGCCTGCTGCGCGACCACCGCGCCAACGAAGTGACACGTATGGACCCGAAACTGTTCGATATCGTGTACAAGATCAAAGAGAAGCTGAACTACAACGGCGAAGTCGAGATTATCTCCGGATATCGTTCGCCTAAAACCAACGCCAAGCTGCGTGCAGCGGGCCGAGGTGTGGCGCGACGCAGCTACCACACCCGCGGTATGGCACTGGATATTCGTATGCCCGGTGTCTCACTGTCCAAGGTTCGCCAGGCGGCGATCGACCTGAAGGCCGGCGGTGTGGGTTACTACCCGAAGAGTAACTTCGTACACGTCGACACTGGCCCGGTTCGTCGCTGGTAAACACCAGCTGCGCTGGCACCAAGCCAGCCAGGCCCAACAAAAAACCCAGGCATTGCCTGGGTTTTTTGCGTCTGTCTTACTGTGCTTAAGCAAGCGGGCCCTGCGCCTGCGGCTACTCACTATCGGGTATGCTCAGGCTGACCGGTGTCATTTCTTCCTCTTTTGCCGGCACCTGGGTGTCACCGGAGATCAGCCCCAGCAGGGCCTCCACCTGGTGACGGCTGCGCTGCAATTCCGCCGGCGCCGCCAGCTCGATGGGGTCTTCCATCTTTAACAACCGCTCTTCCAGTTGCGCAAATGTCTGCGCCAGCGCTGAAGTCTGGTGACGATCCAGCAACAGGTCGGCCAGACCACCGCCACCTTCTGGCAGCCAACTGGCCTGGAGGTTGCGCAGTATGGACAACAGCGCCTGCTTGGAATCAGCGGCGAGCGGGCTCTCCACATCACTTTCGGAACTCTCGGGCATGCGTGGCAGCACCTCGCTGCGCAACAGTGCGATATGTGTGGCACGGATCGCCTGCAGGCGGGCCGCGGGTTCCCGCGCCAGATACCGTTGCGACAGGTCGTTGGCGGCGAGCGGCCAGCGCGCAGTCAGCGCCGCCAGGTCTTCACTGATCCCCTGGGTAATCAGGCGAGTCAGCTCGCGGCGGCGGTTGGCGGCCTGCGCTTTCGGCTGCTCGCCACCACTGGCGCTGGCAAACTGCGCTGCCGAGCGTTCGCTGGTGGGGCCCCACAGCATAACTTCCAGTGCATGGAAGCCGGTGCTGGCCTCTTCGTGCGCGGTGAGGCGATGCTGCTTGCGCAGATTGGCCAGGGTGAGTTCGATGGCGGTGTCGTTGACGATGCCACTGGTGGAATACCCCGGTACCGTATCCAGATACCCGGCCTGCACCGGCCAGCTGTTCAACGCCAGCAACAGCTCATTACCCTGCTGCTGCAGGTCCGCCGGCGCAAACGCCACCTTGATGAACGGCAGCGCGGCGGAAAACTCGCGGTGCGCATCCAGCCACGCCAGTTTGGCCGTTTCGAGATGATCGTCCGTCGGCGCTTCCAGCAGCTGACCCACCGCCCGCTCCAGAGCCTGGCCGGCGGCCTGCAGATCGATTACCTGCGCCTGTCCGGCCTGCCAATACTCGGCGGAATAGGCTTCAGCTGCTGCCTTGTTGATCGCCTGCACCTCCGCCGCGGGGGTATCACTCTCCGGGCCGGGTGCCGCGGCCTCGCGCTCGCAACCGCCAGCCAGCAACAGGCCGCCGATGAGCGCTAGGGTCAGGGAGCGTCCCCGGGAAACGAACGATAAAGACTGGATGACTGCGTTTTTCACGATATTTCCGAACTGGTTACTGAGCGTGTTTGAAGGCAACGTGTTTGAAGGTAAGTAGTGCGCCAGGGCAATCGTGCGCTTGCCCTGTTCGGTCACCAGCGCAGGGCACTGGCAAAATCTTCCTGACCACCACGCAGGCTGATCACCCGCCAGCCCCGGGCCTGCGCCTCATCGCGCAGTTGCGCGTCGGGATCCACGGCCACCGGGTGTTCCACCTGCATCAATAGCGGCAGATCATTGATGGAGTCGCTGTAAAACCACTTCTCACCTTCTGCGTAGCGCGGGTACTGGTCCAGCCACTGCTGCAGCCGCACCACCTTGCCCTCCTGGAAGCAGGGGTGCCCGGCCACGCGCCCGGTAAATTCACCATCCACTTCTTCCGGCTCGGTGGCCAGCAAGGTATCCACCCCCAAGCGGGTGGCGATGGGCTCAACCACAAAGCGATTGGTGGCGGTGATGATCATGATGTGATGACCTGCGTCCCGGTGCCGCTGAATCAGGGTTTCCGCATGGGGCAACCAGATATCACTGATCACCTCGTGCATGAATTCTCGCTGCAGGTTTTGCAGCTGTCCCCGGGACAGCTGCGCCAGCGGCTCCAGGGCAAACGCGAGATAGGCAAAGATGTCGAGATCGCCACGCTGGTAATCCCGGTAGAAGCGGTCGTTTTCACTGCGGAAGCGGTCACCGTCCACACATTCGCGGGTTACCAGGAACTCCCCCCAGGCGTGATCGCTGTCGCCGCCAATCAGGGTGTTATCCAGGTCAAAAATCGCCAGCTGCACAAAAATCTCCTTTATTGACTATAGGGCACCGGTGACGCGCAGGTTGCCCAAAAGACAACTTTTTGCGCCAACCCGCCCCCGTCGCGCCCTTGCGAGCAAGTGCTTTACACCCGCTGCGCGCGCCCAAGGCGGCAGATTTTACCCCGCCACGACGGGGGTTACACCGACCGGCTTCACCGAATTGCTGTAAATCGGCCGCTGTGGAACAATGCAGGACATTACGGTGCAGAGGTATCCCTTACCTCGCGTAATGCACCGACAAAATTTGAGGACGGCATTTTGGGCGACGGCAAGCAGACTCCCGCCGGGCGTAAAAACCGCCGCAGACCCGCCAGAGCTTCCGCGCGCAACGACAAATCCGGCGGCGGAAAAGCTTCCCGCCCCCAGGGCGCGGGAAACACTGGTGCAGCTACGGACAACAGCAGCAATATCGACAGTGAGGGCTTTCGCCCCAACGTCGGCATCATTGTCCTGAACGAGCGCGGCCAGGCCCTCTGGGCGCGCAGGGTAGGCGGCAAAGACGCTTGGCAGTTCCCCCAGGGCGGCATCAACCCCGGTGAGGCTCCCGAACAGGCACTCTATCGCGAGCTCTACGAAGAGGTGGGCCTCACCCGCAGCCAGGTTACCCTGCTCGCCAGCACCCGCGGCTGGCTGCGCTACCGGCTGCCCCAGCGGCTGGTACGGCGCCGCTCGGAACCACTCTGTATCGGGCAAAAACAAAAGTGGTATTTGTTGCAGCTGAATGCTGAGGAAAGCAACATCAGCTTCAACAATGGCTACAAACCGGAATTTGATCACTGGCGATGGGTGAGTTACTGGCACCCTTTGACCAAAGTGGTGACCTTCAAGCGGGAGGTCTACCGGCGCGCGCTCACCGAGCTGGCGCCCACACAATTACAATTGGAAAGACGCTGGCTGCAGCGCGACCAGTAACCCGGCACCCAATGCGGGCCACCGCGGTCGTTGCGGGCACGCTCAGCCAGGATCGACGCCGCCAGTCCGCGGCGCCGAACAAGTACGGCGAGGATGGCCACTTTGCTCGATTTACTGCGCAGTATCGTTCAGGAAGTAAACACCGCCCGGGATCTCACCACGGCGCTCGATATCATCGTGCGTCGGGTGCGGACGGTAATGAACACCCGCGTCTGCTCGGTCTACCTGCGCGATAAGCAATCCGGCAACTATGTCCTGATGGCCACCGAAGGCCTCAATCAGGATGCCGTCGGCCAGGTGCACCTGGCCCCCGGCGAGGGGCTGGTGGGTAACGTGGCCACCCGCGAAGAGCCGATCAACCTCGAACACGCCGAGGCCCACCCCGCATTCCAGTACTTCCCCGCCACCGGCGAGGAGCGCTACTCCGCGTTTCTCGGCACCCCCATCATCCATCACCGCAACGTACTCGGCGTACTCGTGGTGCAGCAGGCGGAGCGCCGCCGCTTTGACGAGGGTGAAGAGGCCTTTCTGGTCACCCTGTCGGCGCAGCTCGCCGGGGTCATCGCCCACGCCGAAGCCACCGGCGCACTTATCAATATGGGGCAGCAGCGTAGCGAGGCGAAGTTTGTCGGCCTCGCCGCCTCCCCGGGTATCGCCATCGGCCGCGCGCACATTGTTGCGCCGCCGGCCAACCTGGCGACCGTGCCTTACGCCTGCACCATGGACGTGGACGCCGAGCTCAAGCTGTTCTACCAGTCTCTGGCGGCCGCACGAGATGAGATCCGCGATGTAGGCGAGCGCCTGAAGAACGACCTGAACAAAGAAGAGCGCGCCCTGTTCGACGCCTATATCAGCATGCTTGACGACAGCTCCATCGCCGTTGAAGTGTGTGAGCGCATTCGCCAGCAGCTGACCGCCAGCCGCGCCTGGGCGGAAGTCATGCTGGAACATGTACGGCGCTTTGAGGCCATGTCGGATTCCTACTTCCGCGAGCGCGCCGCAGACGTACGCGACCTCGGTGCACGGGTGCTGATGCACCTGCGCCAGCAGGAACACAGCCTGCGCGAATACCCCGACAACACCATCCTGATCGGCGAAGAGCTCACCGCCTCGGTACTGGCGGATGTGCCGCGCGAAAAACTCGCCGGGCTGGTATCCATCAAAGGCTCGTCCAACAGCCACGTTTCCATTATTGCCCGCGCCATGGGCGTACCCGCGGTGATGGGGGCGCAGGAGCTGCCCTGGGAACAGATCGACGGCGTCGACCTGGTGGTAGATGGCTACCGCGGTGAGCTGCATATCCACCCCAGCCCGGAACTCAGGCGCCGCTACGATGCCATTGTGGAAGAGGAGCGCGAGCTGGCGCGCAACCTGGACCACCTTGCCAAGCTCCCCTGTGAAACCGCCGATGGCCACCGCATCCGCCTGTGGGTGAACACGGGCCTGATGGCAGACGTAGTACGCTCGCTGGAGCGCGGCGCCGAGGGCGTTGGCCTGTACCGCACCGAAGTGCCGTTTCTACTGCGCGACCGCTTCCCCTCGGAAGAGGAGCAGCGGGAAATTTACCGCGAACAGTTGCAGGCCTTCGCCCCGCGCCCGGTGACCATGCGCACCCTGGATATCGGTGGCGACAAGGCACTCACCTACTTCCCCATCGAGGAAACCAACCCCTTCCTGGGCTGGCGCGGCATCCGTGTCACCCTGGACCATCCGGAAATTTTCCTGGGGCAGGTGCGCGCCATGATGAAAGCGAGCCTGGGCCTCGACAACCTGCGCATCATGTTGCCGATGATCAGCGGCGTGGGCGAACTGGAAGCCGCGCGCAAACTCGTGGATCGTGCCTACGATGAACTGGTCGACGAAGGTTACGCCATCCAGCGCCCTCCGCTCGGCATCATGATCGAGGTGCCCTCGGCGGTGTACCAGGCGCGGGAACTGGCCAAGCGAGTCGATTTCATGTCGGTGGGCAGCAACGACCTGACCCAGTACCTGCTGGCCGTGGATCGCAACAACAGCCGCGTGGCGGGTATCTACCACAGTTTCCATCCGGCGGTGCTGCAGGCGCTGTTGCAGGTGGTGACCGCGGGCCATGAAACCAGCACCAAGGTAGGCATTTGCGGCGAGCTCGCGGGCGATCCGGGCGGTGCACTGCTGCTCGTTGCCATGGGTTACGACGTGCTCTCCATGAACGCCACCAACCTGCCGCGGGTAAAAGCCGCTCTGCGGGAAATCAATAAATCGGATCTGGACCGCCTGTTACAGCAGGTACTGAAAATGGAATGCCCGGAACAGATTGAGGAAAAACTGCGCGGGTATTTACAGGATCTGGGCATAGGCGGGCTGGTGCAGCCACAGCAGACAGAAGAGAACTCCAGCTAGAACGGCGCTAGCCCTTTTCATTAAGGCCCACCATTCAAACAAAAACGCCGGGCGCAATGCCCGGCGTTTTTGTTTCGGAAACAGAAGGGAAACTTAGCCCTCGTCCGCTTCCGCCTTGTACGCATCGGCGTCCAGCAGCTTGTCCAGCTCGCTCTCGTCGCTCGGCTTGACCTTGAAAAACCAGCCATCGTCGTACGGGCTGGAGTTGACGGTTTCCGGCTCGTCTTCCAGCGCTTCATTGACCGCAATCACTTCGCCGGAAATCGGCGCGTAGATGTCGCTAGCGGCTTTCACCGACTCAACCACACCGGCCTCTTCACCCGCGGACAGGGTCTGCCCTACTTCCGGGGTTTCCACATACACCACATCACCCAGGGAGTCCTGCGCGTGGTCGCTGATGCCCACGGTTACGGTGCCATCTTCTTCCAGGCGCGCCCACTCGTGGCTGGAGGCGTATTTCAGTTCGCTGCGAATCTCGCTCATGGGTTCTTCCCTCAAAAAAGCTCAAAATTAGCTGTAAACGGTCTATTTAAAAACGGATATCCAGAAAATCACGCAATGGCTGGAGCGCAAGCTCCAGCCCGGTGCTTACACCAGCGACTTGCCGTTGCGCACAAAGCTCGGTTTTACCACCCGCACCGGGATCAGCTTGTTGCGAATCTCTACCTGTGCGGTATCTCCCACACTCACCGGCACCCGGGCCATGGCGATCGAGAAGCCCAGGGTGGGGGAGAAGGTGCCGCTGGTGATGATACCGCGGCGATCGGTGCCGTCCACCACAACCTGCTGCCCGGCGCGCAGAACACCGCGCTCTTCCAACACCAGGCCCACCAGTTTGTTCTCCACACCGGCAGCTTTTTCCTGCTCGAGTGCCTCGCGGCCGATAAACGTGCGATCCTGCGGTTCCCATGCAATGGTCCAGGCCATGTTGGCCTGCAACGGCGAGGTGTCATCGTCCATCTCATGGCCGTACAGGTTCATACCCGCTTCCAGGCGCAGGGTATCGCGCGCTCCCAGCCCGCAGGGCGCCACACCGGCGTCTGCCAGGGCGTGCCAGAAGCCAGGGGCATCCTCGTTGTTGAGCATGATTTCGAGGCCGTCTTCGCCGGTATAGCCGGTGCGCGCCACGAACCAGTCACCGCGCGCGAAACTGTTGAACACCTTGAGGCCGTCGATCGCCGCCGTCCAGTCGATGCCCATTACGTCCTTCACCTTGTCGATCGCGTCCGGCCCCTGGATGGCGATCATCGCCAGGTGCGGACGCTCGCTCAGGGTCACCTCAAAGGCGCTTGCCTGCTGGTTCATCCACGCCAGGTCTTTTTCCCGAGTGGCGCAGTTTACAACCACGCGGTAGCCCGGATCGCGCAGGTAGACAATCAGGTCATCCACCACACCGCCCTGATCGTTCAGCATACCGGTATAGAGCGCCTTGCCCGGGTTGCCGTCCAGCTTGGCCACATCGTTGGCCAGCAGCGTGCGCAGGAAGTCCCGTGCGCCTTCGCCATCCACATCCACCACGGTCATATGGGACACATCGAACATGCCCGCGCCCTTGCGCACCTTGTGGTGTTCGTCGAGCTGTGAACCGTAATGCAGCGGCATATCCCAGCCACCGAAATCCACCATTTTGCCGCCCATGGCAACGTGGGCATCGTAAAGCGCGGTTTTATTTCCCATTCTGTGCTGAATCCCGTGTTTGAACTGTGACTGTCCCGATGAAGGCGCGGGCCGCCTGCGGCGTATCGCCTGGGCCTGCCAGGCGCCCTGCCGGAAAGCCGCGTATTCTACCGGCGGCGCGACGGCCGTTACCAGATGCCAATACTCTGCAAAGCCTAGCAGCAGTAGTGGAAAATATTATCCTCTGGCGCTTATGAAGCAGTCTGCACGCAGCAAAGGGAGAAAAGCAGGGCAGCGCTATTGGCAGGGTTCTATCAATATGCGAAAAAATAACTTTTGGTGCCAGTGGCTTTGCAGTAGGTTTACCCGTCAACTGCCCCACAATAAACACATGCTGCTATGGATTGGTCTGGCTGGTTTTCCCTTTTTCTCGTTTTCGCCGTACTGGCCACACTGATCGCCACGCGCATTCAGGCCCACCTGGTGATGATGGCGGCACTCACCCTGTTGAGTGTCACTGGCATACTCTCGCCCGCAGAAGCCCTATCCGGTTTCAGTAACAGCGGCCTGATCACCGTGGCGGCCATGTTCGTGGTGGCCGCCGGCATCCACGCGTCTGGCGGCATCGACATGCTGGTGAAACACCTGCTGGGGCGCCCCGGTACGGTGCGCGCGGCCATGTTGCGGGTATTCGCCCCGGTGGTGGCACTGTCTGGCTACCTCAACAACACCCCGGTGGTCGCCACCATGATTCCCGCCCTCAACGCCTGGGCCAAGCGGATTGATGTCGCCCCTTCCAAGCTGATGATTCCCCTCAGTTACGGTGCCATCCTGGGCGGCACCCTCACCCTGATTGGCACCAGCACTAACCTGGTGGTTAACGGCCAGTACCAGGCCATTACCGGCAACGAGGGCTTCTCCCTGTTTTCCATCGCCGCCGTGGGGCTGCCCGCCGCGCTGGTGGGTATCGTGTTCATGCTGGTGTTCTTCCCCCGCTGGCTACCGGACAGACGCGAGCAGAAACCCTTCGGCAACCTGCGGGAATTCACCCTTGAGGTGGCCATCGACAGCAGCGGCCCGCTGGTTGGCAAGACGGTGGAAGACGCCGGCCTGCGCGGATTGCGCCGGGTGTATCTGGTGGAAATCGACCGCGCCGGCCAGATCATTGCCCCGGTGCGCTCGGAGGAAGTCCTGCGCGGCGGCGATCGGCTGGTGTTCGCCGGAGACACCGAAGCCATTTCCGACCTGCTGCGGGTGCGCGGCATTGTGCCCTCGGACCACCACGATGAACACGACGCGCAACCTTCCGGGGTGGAGGAGCGGCGACTGGTGGAAGCGGTGGTGTCGCCGCACTGCGAGGTGATTGGTCGAAGTATCCGCGAAGCCGATTTTCGCAAACGCTATGGCGCGGCGGTACTGGCGGTGGCCCGGGAAGGGCAGCGGGTAGCAGGCAATCTCGGCAGCATCAAACTAAAGGCGGGGGACTCCCTGTTGCTGGAAGCCCGCCCGGGCTTTGTGTTGCGCCAGCGCTACAGCAAAGATTTCCTGCTGATCAACGACCTGGAGGCGGAGAGCCCGCGGCACGAAAAAGGGGTCACCGCCTGGCTGATACTCATCGCCATGGTGCTCGCCGCGGGCAGCGGCCTGATCAGCATGCTGAATGCCTCGCTGATCGGTGCGGGCGCCATGCTCGTCACCCGCTGCTGCTCGGTGGCCCAGGCACAAAAAAGCCTCGACCTGCCGGTGCTGATCACCATCGCCGCGTCCTTTGCCCTGGGGGTTGCCCTGCAGAAAACCGGGGTGGCCGCGGTATTGGCCGAAGGCGTGATCTCGCTGTCTTATGGCCACCCCTGGCTGATGCTGATCCTGGTTTACCTGTGCGTCTCGCTGCTCACGGAAATGGTCACCAACAATGCGGCGGCCATTATCATGGTACCCATCGTGCTGCAGATTACTGCCGCCGCGGGCCTCAACCCGGAGCCGTTCATGTTCGCGGTGATGATGGCGGCCTCGGCGAGTTTCGCCACCCCGCTGGGCTACCAGACCAACCTGATGGTGTACGGTCCAGGCGGTTACGTGTTCTCCGATTACCTGAAAGTGGGCATTCCCATGAACCTGCTGATTGGCGCAGTGACGATTGCGGTGCTGCTCACCGGCTGGGACCTGACCTAGCCGGTTATCCACGCGCCTGCTGCGGCAATTATTTGCTGGCGCCCCGGGGCCAGCGGCGGTATAAAAGCCGCCCTGATCAACCCCTGTGCCCCATGGCCACATCCTTGCCAGCACCCGCTGGCCCGGCCAGTCCCCTGCACAGCACACTCGGAATCGACCGAATTGAATACAGCGCTTTACTCTGCGGCACCCGCCGCGGAATCCCCCGTGGACAACATTTGGCAACGCGGCCCCGACGACCACGACCCCCTCGACCAGATTGCCAGCGCACTGCGGGAGACCGGTTACATCGTATTGTCCGCACCATTGCCGCCGGCCTTACTGGGATCGCTGCTGCGGCATTTCCGCTCCATCGACCGCGCGCGTTTCCAGGCTGCAGGCATCGGCCGGGAGCAGGAGCACCAGCTCAACCAGTTTGTACGCACCGATGAAATTTTCTGGCTGGACCGAAGCAACCCGGCGGTTGCCGCCTATCTAAGCTGGGCGGAAACCCTGCGGCTGGGTTTGAACCGCCGGCTGTTCCTGGGATTGTTTGATTACGAGTGCCACTACGCCCGCTACAACCGCGGCAGCTACTACAAAAAGCACCTGGACGCATTCAAGGGCGACACCAACCGGATCGTGAGTACCGTGCTGTACCTCACCCCCAACTGGCAGCCCAAAGACGGTGGCGAGCTACAGATCTATGCCCCGGACAGCGATACGGTCATCGAAAAAGTCGCACCGCGTTTTGGGCAGATGGTGATTTTCCTTTCCGAGGAATTTCCCCACGAAGTGCTCACCAGCCACCGTCCGCGCTACAGCGTTACCGGCTGGTTCCGTGTGAACAATAGCCTGGGAGAGACCATCGACCCGGCGCGCTAGGTGCCGGGACTTGCGAACACCGGGGCAGCAAGCCGATGCCGTTATTACTGCTCGTCACGTCCCCTGGCATTTTTATTTGTGCTGCCGGCCTCAGCATCCGAGGTCGGTGACGCCGCCTCATCTTCATCCAGCTGCCGCCGGATCTCTTCGCGCAACAGATCCTCGGGGTCCTCGCCCTCCTGCTCCCGCTGCGCCATCTCGTCCACCAGCAAACCATAGCGCTTCGAGCGCCAGCGCCACAGGCGTTTCGCCAGCGCCTGACGGTCCGGGGTTTTGTCCGCCTCGTCGACGATTTCCTCGCCCAGTAGGGTTTCCAGAATATCTTCGAGAGTCACCAGGCCTTCGAGGCTGCCGTACTCGTCTACCACGGCGGTGATCTGCACGCGCCTGGCGAGCATTTTGTGAAACACCTGATAGATGGCGGCGGTTTCCGGCAGCATCAGCAGATCCCGGCGCAGGCTGCGCAGGGTGTCCTCGACTTCACCGCGGGCATAGGCCTGCAACAGGTCTTGCTTCAGTACAAAGCCCACCACCAGATCCGGGTCGTCCTGCTCGTACACCGGGATACGTGAGAAACGACTTTTCTCCACCTGCTCATAGGCATCCGCCACGGTCATATCCTGTGACAGGGAAAAAACCACAGTGCGCGGTGTCATCACCTCGCGCACCGTATGATCGCGCAGGGTAAAAAACAGGTTGTGCAGAATACTGGACTCGTGTCGCTCCAGCTGACCTTCGGCCTCGCCGATTTGCGCCATCACCGCAAACTCTTCGCGGCTGAATCCCGTCAGTGTGGGTCCGTGGGCGAGCCCGCGTGTCAACCGCTCGGAAAGCCACACAAACGGCTTCAGCACAATCACCAGGTAGCGCAGTACATACGCGGTGGCCGGTGCCAGCTGCCGCCAGTACACCGCACCCAATGTCTTCGGAATAATTTCGGAAAACACCAGAATCAGCAGGGTAAGCACCGCCGAGGCAATGCCCAGATATTGATTGCCGAATACGGCCGCGGCCTGCGCGCCGGCACCGGCGGCACCCACCGTATGGGCGACGGTATTCAGTGTGAGGATCGCCGCCAGCGGCGCATTGATATCCTCTTTCAGCGTGCGCAATACACGCCCGGACCGGTGTCCCTCCCGCTCCAGCAGGCTCACATAGGGGCGCGTAACACTGAGGATAACCGCCTCGGCAATCGAACACAGAAAAGAGAACCCGAGGGCAATCAGCACATAAGTAATCAGTAGCAGCATGGTCGGTCAGAATTCTTGTCGATTGTTGGCTGTGTCGTTGTCACGACGCGCATCGGTAGCGGAAAAATAGCGGCGAGCACCACCGCCCAGACAGAACACAAGGGCGAGCAGCAGGCCAGCGGCAAAGCCGCCGATATGCGCGGCATTGGCGATGCCACCGGGAATGAAGTAATCGACGATACCCGCCATGCAGACCAGCAACCATACCAGCGCGATCCAAATCAGTGACGGCGGCACATCGCGCCACTGCGGCTGCCAGCGCTGAATAACAAACGCAGCGCCGATCAGCGCGTACACCACCCCGGACATGCCGCCAAACAAATTCTGCGGCGCCCAGTAATACTGGGTCAGGTTAGAAACGGGCGCACTCAGTAGAACCAGCAGGGCAAACCACCCGCTGCCGGCACGGGCCTCCAGCGAACGCCCCACAATCCACACCCCGAGCGCGTTAAACAGCGCGTGGGGCAGTGAAAAATGCACGATAGCCGGGGTCCACAAACGCCAGAATTCCCCCCGCGACAAATGCCAGGCAAGGGACGATTGCGCCGCACCAAAGTCACCGGCGCCCTGCGGGAAAATAACCAGCGGCTCCGCCCAACCCTGGCGCAACATCAACCAGCCGATAAAACACAACGCGATTAACACCAAACTGACGGGTGTCTGCCGCAGCGACCACTGCGGAATCACCGACACGGGCGCCTCGCCCTGCGTATTCGATGCCGGCGCCTCCCCGGTGTTCTCTCCCGCGCCCTGCGCATCCTCGCCTGCAGCCGACTCCCCCGCGGGAGCCGCTTCATCGTAGGTATGCACCTGGATCTGCGCGAGATCGACTTCTCCCGCCTGCCAGCGCGCCAGCAACTGTCCCATGGGTTCCACCAGTTGCGGGGCCAGGCTCGCCACACACTGGTGATTGTTTTCCTCGCTGATACGCAGGGGCAGCTGGTGCCGCTGAATAAAGTCCGCCACCGCAGACAGGTCTTTGCTCAGGGGAAATTCACAAATGGTGATCCAGTGACTCAAATTGGGGCCTACTCGAATAAAACGATGCGATGGCGGGACTCTATCAAATTTCCCCGACGGATTCCGGCGCAGTGGCAGCGGGCACAAAAAACGCGGCGTGTGTGCCGCGTTTCTTCATGGCCTGGGCAACCCTGCAAACGCCTCACACCGACATGGCGCGCATGATGATGCGTTTTTTGAGCAGTGGGCTCGCGTCCACCATGCTCAGCCCGGTATTACGCAGCCAGCGCCAGTGCAGATCACCAGCGCCAAACAGGGATTTGAACGTGCTCATGGCCTTGAGGGTCGCCGCATTTTCGCCGCGGCGACGACGCTGATATCGAGTAAGTACGGAGGCATGCGCCGGAGAAATATCCCGCTTCAGTGCGCGGTCAATTTCCTCACTCAGCACCAGCACATCCATAAACCCAAGGTTCACCCCTTGTCCCGCGAGCGGATGAATATTGTGAGCCGCATCGCCAATCAACACAGCACCGGGGCCAAAATACGATTCCGCATGACGCGCCCGCAACGCGAACGAAAACCGCTCGCTGACCGACTCGATGGCGCCGAGGCGGCTTTCAAAGGCCTTCTCCAGATTAAGGGCAAACGCCTTGTCATCGAGCATCACCAGCTCGCGCGCCAGGCTGTCGTCTGCGGACCAGACCACGGCGCAGTGGCGATCATCCCCCAGCCCGGCGAGCGGCAGAAACGCCAATGGGCCGGTGTCCAGAAAGCGCTGCCAGGCCGTCGACTGATGCGGTTTCTCACAGCGCGCCACACACACCAGCGCGGTTTGTTGATACTCCACATCGCGAGTGCGGATACGCAGCAGATCGCGCACCCGCGAGCGCGCGCCATCGGCACCGATCAACAGGCGGGTGGTCAGTACCGGGGACTGGTTATCCAGCCCCTCGACCACATCCCGCTCCGGGCTCCGCGCCTGCAGATGCCACAGGCCACAATCCCGCCACCAGCTCTCCAGCTTGAAGCCGGTCACCAGGTCGATGTTGCTTAATTCTGCGATACGCTCGCGCAGGGCGGCGAGAATCACACTGTTTTCCACGATATGCCCGAGGTTGGGCAATTTCACATCGCGGCAATCAAACCACACGGAGCCGGTGCCTTCCGCGTCCCACACCCGCATCTGGGTGTACGGGCATTCGCGCTTGCCGGCGAACAGCTGCCAGGCACCCACCTCCTCCAACAGCTTGCGCGACGCTTCGGTAAGCGCCACCACCCGCGCATCGTAGCGATCCTCGTGAACCTGCGGGTCCGTGTTCGATGCCTCCAGCAGCGAAATACGCATCTGTGGGTGTCGCACCGCCAGCAAAGCCGCCTGTGCCATCCCCACCATGCCACCGCCGACGATGGTCACGTCCATTCGCTGTCTGTTCATAGGCCGTTGTTCTCCGGGAAAAAATTCGAGGGCGCGGACAGGCCCTTGTCCGCCATTGCAAGATCCACCGTTATAGTGTGGTTAGAGCGCAAGTCCAGCAGCCTGACGGGCAAAACCAGCACGCAGGGCGGGTGCCAGGGCCAGGCCCAGCAGCCCCGCCTGACGCAGCCCCCCAAGCAACAGACTGCGGGAGGCGAAAAGTGGCGGGATGCGGTCACTGAAACCGATGGTCAACTGCTGGTCATGTTGACGTTCGCGCCAATAAGCCTCAAGTAAGTTTAGCTCGCCCGGGCCAGATTGCCGGAAATCCGCTCCCGGCTCCGACATTGCGCGGCCGATAACGCGCGCCAGGGCGTCGCAGTCGCGCAGGGTCAGATTGAATCCCTGGCCAGCCACCGGGTGCAGAAAATGCGCACAGTTGCCCACCAGCGCCAGCCCACGGCGCACCTGCTCGCGCGCCAGGGATAATTTTAGCGGGTAGCCCTGTACCTGCCCGGCGCGCACGAAACGTCCGGCACGCCAGCCGAAGGTCTGTTGCAGGTGACTCAGAAAGTCCTTCTCGGAAAGCCCGGCAACCCGCTCCCAGTCACCTTCCTCACAGGTCCATACCAGCGCCGCCCGATGCCCGCCATCGCGCTGCGGCAGCGGCAACAATGCCATGGGGCCCCGCTCGGTAAAGCGCTCAAACGCCACACCGCCGTGATCCTGTTGCAGCCCCACTGTGGTCACCAGTGCATGCTGGTGGTAGGCCACTTCCTCGGTGGCAATGCCCAAGCGCCGACACAGTGGCGAGTCGACGCCGTCCGCCACCACCAGCAGGCGTGCCTGCAGAGACTCCGCGGTAGCAGTCTCAGCACCGGCCGGGCGCCAGGACAACTGTGCCCCCGCAGCCGTCATGACCACATCCGCAACCTCCGCCGGGGCCAACACCCGGACCCCGGTATTTTCCAGTGCGCGATACAGCAGCGGACCGAGTGCCGCGTTTTCAACCACCGCGCCAAGCATGCCCGCAAAACTGGCGGCGGACTCACGCGCAGCACTCAGGCTCGCGCTCATGCTGTGGCCGCGATCGGACACCTGCACCCGGGTAATCGGCGCTGCGTATTCGCGCAGCGCGGACCACACACCCAGCTCGTCAAAAATCTGCAGGCTGCCGGCAGCAATGGCGGTGGCCCGGGTATCAAAACTCGGCAGGTTCAAGGCGGCGGTATCGTCGGGTAGCGGGTGCCGCTCCAGCAGTGCAATGTTCAGCCCAGGGCAGTGATGGGCAAGCAGCAGCGCCAGACTCGCGCCAGCCATGCCGCCGCCAACAATGGCGACATCGATATCGGTGGTAGCGGCCGCGGTGTGCTGCGTCATAGTAAAGCCTCCTGTACCAGATCGCCGGCGCGCATCAGGTACTCGATATCCGCAATGGCTTTCGGTGCCGCCGCGGAAAGAATCTGGGTTCCGTCTTTTAACAGGGCCACATCGTCTTCAATGCGAATCCCGATGCCGCGGAATTTCTCCGGCACATCGCTCTCCTCGGCCGCAATGTAAATGCCCGGCTCCACCGTCATGGTCATACCCGGTTCCAGTTGACGCCACTGACCGTGCACTTTGTAGTCCCCCACATCGTGCACATCCATACCCAACCAGTGACCGACGCGGTGCATGTAAAAACGGCGATAGGCCCCGGATTCGATCAGTCCGTGTAAATCGCCTTTCAGCAGTCCGAGATCCTTCAACCCGCGGACGATCACTTCCACACTGGCGAGATGCGGATGATCCCAGTCGTTGCCGGCAACAATTTTTTCGATCGCCGCCTGCTGGCTGGCCAGCACAATTTCATACACCGCTTTTTGCGGACCACTGAAACGGCCATTCACGGGAAAGGTCCGGGTAATATCCGCTGCATAGCCGCGGTATTCACAGCCCGCATCAATCAGCACCAGCTCGCCGTTGCGCAGCGGCGCACTGTTGGCGATGTAATGCATCACCAGCGCATTGCGCCCGCCGCCCACAATGCTCGGGTAAGCAGGCTCACGTGCGCCACCGGACGCAAAGGCATGCAACAGTTCCGCTTCCAGCTGGTACTCGTACATGCCCGGCTGGCAGCACTGCATGGCACGACGGTGGCCTTCCGCACTGATCTCCGCGGCCCTGGCCATCAGGCGAATTTCCGCAGCACTTTTGAACAGCCGCAAATCGTGTAACTGCGGATCCAGGCTCACCATTTCCGGCGCCGATACCGCGCCCGGCGCATGCTCCAGGGCCTGCAGATAGCCCTGCAGGCGACGATCGAGCTGGGGAAAGCGCCCCATGGTGTAGTAAATCAGGTCCCGCCCTTCCAGCAGGCCGGGCAAAATGTCGTCCAGATCGCCAATCGGGAAGGCATCGCACAGGCCACAGAACTCGGCCGCACGCTCCGGCCCCAGGCGCGGGCCGTCCCACATTTCTTTTTCTGCGTCCCGCTCCCGACAAAACAGCAGCGTTTCCCCCTGCGCGCGTCCAGGAATCAGCACCAGCAGGGACTCGGGCTCGTTGAACCCGGTGAGATAGGAAAAATCGCTGTCCTGACGGAAAGGAAAATACGTATCGCGCGAGCGCAATTGCTCTCGGGCCGCTGGCACAATCGCCAGACTGTTTGACTCCAGCCCTTCGACCAGGCGCTGCCGGCGGCGAGCGTACTCAGCTTTGGAAATATTCATGGAGAAATCGCCTGATTCCGGACTCAGTGCAGCGTGGGGCCCGCAGGTTGATCATCACCTTGACCAGGCCCGCACTCGGCAGACGGTGGATTACATTCCACAAAGATATTCAGCGCCGCCATGCGCACATATTCCTGCACTTCGAAGAATTCCCGCTCCTGTTCCGGGCCATTCTCGAGTGAGGTGGCGTCCAGCTGGGCGATCTCGGCAAAATCCTTCAATGCCTCACTGGACGTCGCCGGCAGTTCACCGATGTATTTGCCCACACCAAACCCATGCAAAAACCCTTCGCACCAGAGGCACAGTGTCTGGCCGCGCTCGGCCAGTTCTTCGCCGGTACTGAGCAGGGGCTGGAATGCAAAATTCTTGTCCGACAGATCCTGCAGACTCTGCTCGGCAAGAACCAGGCTGTCGCGCGTCAGGTCGGCGGGCAGCGCTTCCAGGTCGAGAAACTCCGCCGTTTCTTTTTTCCAGCGGCCCTTGTCGGGGCGCGCACCGGCAGCAAGCAGGCCGCAAATAAAGCCGTGCAGTTCGCTCGGTCCGATTTTGCCGCCAGCGGCGACTATCTGATTAGCAAGATCATCAAACGAAACCTGCGCTGCGGACATAAATACTCCTGAAGACCTATGCGAATCGCGGCGGTGAATGCGTAATCATTCTTACCGAAAAGATCCGCGACCTGCTGTAAATTTGAACGGTAACCGGGAAATTTGGCTGCCAATACGGACAATGTACGCGCGCGACAAAGATGTGCGAATAAATCACCAAACTGGCGAAATATTGACTACTCGCGCCCCATATAAATGACACATAGACCCTGAGGACAATTGACCCTCCCAAACACCGGCAATATAGTAGCGGAATCCCCCGCCTCGCGCAGGTGGCAGACGGTTCGCTGACATGGGGGGACCACGGAACACGCAGGAATTATGGATAAAATACAGGCGTTAGAACTCAAGCTGGATACACTGTTGCAACAGTGCCAGCAGCTGGCTGCAGACAATCGCGCGCTGCGCGAGCAGGCGGGCCAGTGGCAGCAAGAGCGCCAACGGCTGATTAAAAACAATGAAGTGGCTCGCAGCCGGGTTGAAACCATGATCAACCGGCTCAAGGGCCTGGGCCAAGATAACGGATGAGCAGTAAAGCGCACAATTCAGCGACGGTTGCGGTAACGATTCTCGACAAGGAGTATCGTGTTGCCTGCTCGGAAGAAGAGCAGCCCGGCCTGCAGGCGTCTGCAAAACTGCTCAACGAGCGCATGGCGAAAATTCGCAACAGTGGCACGGTAATCGGCGCCGAGCGCATTGCGGTGATGGCGGCGCTCAATATTGCCCACGAACTCATTCAGGCCAAGGCCGACCTGGCCCGGCAACCGGTGGAAGAACAGATGCTCGACCGGTTGCATGAAAAAGTACAGGCCGCGCTGGAAAAGTTCGACACTTTCTAAGCCCGTCACTCGGCCTGCCGCTGTGCAGGCCGCTTCGCCCGCCCACAACGCTTCCCCGTACTCCGCAAAAAACCGCATGCCCCGCGGCAATTCCGGCTTCACTTGACTATCGCAAAAATGCACCTTTTGCCGGGAAAGTCCGTTTAGCCAAGTCTGGCTACAAGGGGTATACTCTTTCTTGCCCTGAAGTGTTGGCCAGTTGACTATGTCCTGAGCCGATAATTCTACCCTGGAGGATCCCAGCGGATGTTGGTGTGCAAGTCCGCCTTGTAGCGGAAAGCCTTATGCATTCCGGGAGCCCCCACCTTGAGCCTTACGGTTCAAGGCTATGTCATCAGCCGCACCTTCGGGGCCCTAATTTCCCTTCCCGCTGTGGTCCGCCGTGACCCTGGCAATCCGGGTGCTGAAAACACGATGGCAATGTCCGATTCCGCCACCCCATCCAAAGCGACATCATCTGGCATAAAACCCTCCAAGCAGCAGCTGCGCCGGCAAATCCGCGCCGCCCGCCGGGAGCTGAGTGCATACCGGCAACGTCTGGCCAGTCGCAGGCTGTGTGCGCGACTGGCGCTGTGTCCGGAGGTGAAGCGAGCGCGCCACATCGGCCTGTACTGGCCGATGGACGGCGAGATTGATCCGCGCCCACTGCTGGAGCGCTTTCCGCACAAGTGTTTTTACCTGCCCGCACTGCCGCGCGCGGCGCGCACCACCATGATGTTCTTACACTGGCCCGGCACCACGCCGCGCTACCGCAATCGCTACGGTATTCCCGAGCCAGTGCTGGGACGCTCCAGTGCCATCCGTGCAGAGCGGCTGGATCTGGTGCTGCTGCCGCTGGTCGCGTTCGATCCCAGTGGCGCACGGCTGGGCATGGGGGCCGGGTACTACGACCGCACCTTTGCCTTCAAGCAGCTGCGCCCGGGTAGCGGCCCCGATCTGGTGGGAGTTGCCCACCAATTACAGTGTGTCGACCACCTGCCGGTAGAACCCTGGGACATTCCCCTGACGCTGGTGGCCACTGACCACAGGGTTTACCGCAGCCGGTAGCCGGCCCCGACTCCCACACACAAACCCTGCAGACACAAAAAAGCCGAACCGCTGCGAGCAGGGTTCGGCTTTTTTGCTTTGGCATCAGCCAGCGACGGGCGTAAGGATCAGCGAGTGACCACTCCCTGCTGCAGGGCTGCCGGGGCTTCTTCTTCGTCGGAAGAGAACACCTCGGTCAGGCCGGAACTGCTCAGCAGTACGCCCGCAACAAAGACAACTACAGCGAGTGTCAATGCATCGGGTTTCATGGGGACCATCCTGTAAGATTTGAATTCTTCTTGTTTGCGAACTCTTTCGTTATTACCTGGCGATCTTCGCCGCCAGTGGCGATTTGGACCCCAACCAGCCAGAAAGTTCAGACACTAAACGGGGCATTTTCCGCCAATCTGCTCTTCTAGGCGAGCCTCTCCGGGCCAAACACCGATCAAAAGATACGCGATTAGTGTCCAAATAGTAACCCGTCAAGGTCTTTTTTTTGAGAAAACGCTCACATTTTTAGAATTGCAAGTTCGACAGGTCGGCCAGGGTGATCTACTCGTCGCAAAAAATGCGCGCTACAGCACGATTTCGGCGCCAATCGCCCACTTTCCCTTAGTTTTCTTCCGTTTCTCGCGCCCGCGACAGGAAGAAACGATAGGCGGGGTTTTCGGTCTCCTCCCAGAAGGGGTAGTGCAGCTGGTCGAGCAGTGCCTTGAGCGCGGCACGCTCGTCTTCGGCCACCTCCAGCCCCACCAGTACCCGACCATAGGCCGCACCGTGGTTGCGATAGTGGAACAGGGTGATGTTCCAGCGGCCCGCCAGCTGTTCGAGAAACTTGCGCAGGGCGCCGGGGCGCTCGGGAAACTCAAAGCGATACACCACCTCATTGTCGATGCCGGGAGCACGCCCGCCCACCAGATGGCGAATATGCAGTTTGGCCATCTCGTTGTCGGTCAGGTCCGTCACCTCGTAGCCACCCTGCTGAAGCTGGCTCACCAGCTGCTGGCGGTCGGCATCGGTGGATACCTGCATACCGACGAAAATATGCGCTGCGCCGCTGTTGGCGTAGCGGTAATTGAATTCCGTGATGGAGCGGTCGCCCAGGTCGCGGCAAAACTGCAGGTAACTGCCCGGTCTTTCGGGAATGGTGACCGCCAGTACCGCCTCGCGCTTCTCGCCAATCTCGGTGCGCTCGCTGATGTAGCGCAGGCGGTCAAAATTGGTATTGGCCCCGCTGCAGACCGTTGCCAGTGCCTGGTTCTGCGCACCGCTCTGGTCCGCATACTTCTTCAGCCCGGCGAGCCCCACGGCACCGGCGGGCTCAGCAATGGAGCGGGTGTCTTCGAAAATATCCTTGATGGCCGCACAGATCTCATCGGTGGTCACCGTGATGACGCCATCGATGGTCTCGCGCAGCACACGGTAGGTCTCCTCGCCGATCTGCGCCACGGCAACCCCGTCGGCAAATAGCCCCACCTGGGGCAGGCGCCCCTCGCGGTTGCCCTGGGCCAGCGCCAGTTTCAGACACGCGGCGTCTTCCGGCTCCACCGCGTAGACCTTGATTTCCGGGCGCACGTATTTGATGTAGGCGGCCATGCCGGCGGCGAGGCCACCACCACCCACGGGGATAAAAACAGCGTCCAGGTGGCCCGGATGCTGGCGCAGCAGCTCCATCGCCACCGTACCCTGGCCGGCGATGACATCGGGGTCATCGTACGGATGGATAAATACCAGGTCGCGCTCCTCCACCAGCTGTCTCGCCAGTGCCGCCGCCTCGTCGAAGGTGTCCCCGTGCAACACGACTTCCGCACCGCGCATGCGCACCGCATTGACCTTGATCGCCGGGGTCGTCGACGGCATCACGATGGTGGCACGCACCCCCAGCTGCTGGGCACCCAGCGCCAGGCCCTGGGCGTGATTGCCCGCAGAGGCCGCAATCACACCCTTGGCACGTTGCTCCGGAGCGAGCTGCAGGAGTTTGTTGTAAGCGCCGCGAATCTTGAAGGAGAACACCGGTTGCAGGTCTTCCCGCTTCAGCAGAATACGGTTGCCAACACGGTGCGACAGCTGGCGCATGGGCTCCAGTGGGGTTTCGATGGCGACATCGTAAATGCGCGCGTCTAAAATGCGCTTGATATAGGACTTGGGCATGACAGAAATCGGCAGCCGGTGGATGTTAGGGAGCCCGCCAGTCTAATCGCTATGCAGCAGCAAAGCCACATCAAAGCCTGTTTTGCGCGAGAAAATATTCGCAACCGGGCATTTTTATCGCAAATATTGCACAAGGACGCTTCCCCCCATGACAGAGCCCATGAACCAGGATCAACTCAAGCAGGACGTTGCTCGCGCCGCGGTGGAATACATCACCCCCATGCTGGACGCCGATACCATTGTGGGCGTCGGCACAGGCTCCACGGCCAATTACTTCATCGACTTTCTGGCGGAGAAAAAGGGCCTGTTCGACGGCACCGTCGCCAGCTCGGAAGCCTCGGCCGAACGCCTCAAGTCCCATGGTATTCCAGTGTACGACCTGAACGCCGTGGACAGCATCCGGGTGTACGTGGATGGCGCCGATGAAACCAATCCCCTGCTGCAACTGATCAAGGGCGGCGGCGCGGCGCTGACCCGGGAAAAGATCGTCGCCGCCTGCTCGGAAGAGTTTGTCTGTATTGCTGACGATAGCAAGTGGGTGCCGGTGCTGGGCAATTTCCCCCTGCCGGTGGAAGTGATTCCCATGGCACGCTCTTATGTGGCCCGCGAAATCGTCAAGCTCGGCGGCGACCCCGTCTACCGCGAGGGCGTGACTACCGACAATGGCAATGTCATCCTCGACGTGCACAATATGCAGATTGCCAAGCCCCTGGAGCTGGAAGACGCCATCAACAACATTACCGGCGTAGTGACCAACGGCCTGTTTGCCGCGCGCCCCGCCGACGTACTGCTGCTGGGAACGGCCGAGGGCGTAAAGACGGTCAAGTCCAAGATTTAAGCAACAATTTGAGAGCTGATGATTCACAAGAATAAGAAAGGAAAACTGGCGCTACTTGCCCTGCCGCTGCTGGCGGCAGGTTGCGCCACCACCCCGCCGAGCAATACCGACAATATCTGCGAGATTTTCCGTGAGAAAGACGGCTGGTATCACGACGCAGCCAAGTCTGCGCGCAAGTGGAACACGCCCATCGCGACCATGATGGCGACCCTGCACCAGGAATCCCGCTTCGTGCACGATGCCAAACCACCGCGCACCAAAATCCTGTGGATCATTCCCGGCCCGCGCCCGTCAGACGCCTACGGTTATCCACAGGCGCTCGGCACCACCTGGAAGAGTTACCAGCGCTCCACCGGCAATTACCGGGGTGATCGCGACGATTTCGAGGACGCGATCGACTTTGTCGGCTGGTATCACAACACCAGCCAGCGCCAGTGTCGTATCAAGCCCAACGACACCTACCACCTGTACCTCGCCTACCACGAAGGGCAAGGTGGCTTTAACCGCCGCACCTACCGCAACAAAAAATGGCTACAGAAAGTGGCTCACAAGGTATCCGCGCGGGCAAGTACCTACCAGCGACAGCTGAATAGTTGCGAGACCTCTCTCAAGAAGCGTAAAAAATTCCTTGGCCTGTTCTGAGCAGGCCACGGCATCAGCGCACAAACCCACTGCCGCCGGACTCATCTGGCGGCAAATCACACAAGCCTCCGTGAATAACAACTACCCTTTGCAGACAGCGCTTTGCCACCGCGATGTACTCCTCAAGAACGGATCCCAGATCAAGGCCCTGTAGCCCTCATCCAACGCTGGGCGTGCAAATCCGCACAGAAGCGTTTTCATCGATAACGAGAGGTGCTTCATGAAGCCGACCGCCATCTATTCCGCCGCACTTGCTCTGGCTCTCGCCGTTTCCAGTGCCTTCGCCGAAACTGCCGTTAGTGATGCCCAACTGCATAAGTTTGCCGATGCCTATCGCTCCATCGTTACCCTGAGCCAGGAATACGCGCCCAAAATCAAGGCCGCCGCCGACGCCGCCGCCGCAGAAGCGATTAATGTGGAAGCACAGTCGAAAATGGTGGCCGCGGTACAGAGCGCCGGCCTGAGCAAAGAAGAGTACCAGGGCATTGCCACGCAACTGCGCAACGACCCGGCCCTGCTGCAGAAGGTCAATGCCATTCTCCAGCAAGCCGCCAAACAGCAGTAACTGCCGCCTCTGGTTACTCCGGCGCCGGAATTTGCTCCGGCGCCACATCAAGTACCCGCACGATATCCGCCAGATGGGCACACACCCAGCTGCGGTCAATAGATCCCCAGTCCTTCAGCGCATAATATCCGTCGTTATTGCGCACACCCTGCTGCACAAATTCCACCCGGGTGCCGTGCCCCGGCAACCCCTTGGCAATCACATCCTGAATGGTCCGGCGAGGCCAGCCCGTCGCCTCCTCCAGCGCGGGATTATTCGGGCGCGACAGCCGCTCGATCAGATACGTAATCAGCAGGCGCCGACAAATAGTGGGGTTTAGATCGACCTCGTGAGCAGACATTGCGCTTTCCTTCTCGCCGTTGGTGGGGTGCGGATCACCCATTTGTAGCACATCGAGCCCCCAAAATCCCGCGCGTCCGCGGCCCCTTCCGGCGCGACGCGGGACTTTGTTATGCACCTTTTTGCATAATCTTGCATAATCCGCACCGCCAGCCCGATAAATATGGCATTGCGGCGGGCCTCACAGAGACCAATAAACCTGGATTACTCCTCACCGACAGCGGAAGCGTGACTGTGGAAACCGAAACCCTCGTTCCGAACACGGATCAGCCAGCAACCGAGTACACGGCACCGGGCATTCTGGCGGCGGCCGTCTTTGCCCACCTCGCCGGTGCCCGCGCCGCTGGCATTGACTGCGACCAGCTGCTGCGCGATGCCGGTATCGACTTGGTCAGCGCCACCGCGGCTGACGCGCGCATCGGCCGTGAGCAACTTGCGCGCCTGCTGCGCCTGCTGTGGGATCAGCTTGGCGATGAATCCGGCGGCTACCTGGCGCGCCCATGGCTACCGGGCACCTTTGCCATGATGGGGCACGCCACCATCACTTGCCCCACGTTGCGCCGCGCGTTGCTGCGCTCCAGCCGTTTTGTGGCCATGGTCAGCGACGACATTCATATCAAGCTGGTGGAGAACGGTGAAGAAGCCCAGCTGATCTTCCACCATGAAAACCACAAGCAGCTTCCCAACCAGAATTTCGTCGAGTCCATGGCCGTGATCTGGCTGCGCTTTTTCAGCTGGATGATCGACCGCACCATTCTGCTGGAACGTGTGCACCTCGCCTTTCCGCCGCCGGATTACGACGAAGACTACAACGACATGTTTCCCTGCCGGCACTATTTCCACCAGTCGGAAACCTGCCTGGTGTTCAGCACACGCTACCTGAGCATGCCGCTGACCCGCGACGCCCAGCAGCTAAGCGAGTTTCTCGCCCGCGCACCGGAATGCCTGCTGACCCAGTACAAGTCCGACAACAGCTACACCGGCCGTATCCGCCGCATGCTGCAGGGCGACAACGGCATCGAGAACCTGGCACTGGACGACGTGGCCGAACGGCTGTTCACCTCCCCGCAGACCCTGCGTCGCCGCCTAAAGGACGAGGGCAACAGCTGGCAGGACATCAAGGACTCCGTGCGCCGCGACATGGCCATGTATCAGCTCAAGCAACAGGAAACCCCGGTGGCCGATATTGCCGAGCGCCTGGGTTTTTCCGAGCCCAGCGCCTTCAATCGCGCCTTCAAAAAATGGACGGGGCTCGCACCCGGCGCCTACCGGGAAAAGCATCGCGCCTGAACCAGGCATAAAAAAACCGCGGCGAACCGCGGTTTTTTTATGTGGTGCCGGCGCGCCGGCAATTTGGATGAACCGATTACTCGGTGAACGAATCCACCTTCACCACGATACGGCGATTCATCTGCTTTCCTTCCTCGGTATTGTTGTCGGCCACCGGATTCGCTGACCCCATGCCCACGGCCTTCACCCGCTCCTCATCAATGCCGGAGTTAACCAGCAGGGCTCGCACCCCCTTGGCACGCGCTTCCGACAAGGTCTGATTCGCAGCGGCGTCGCCATCACTATCGGTATAACCCTCGATAATAATTTTGAGCCCCGGGTTTTCCTGCATGATCTTGATCAACGCCTGCACGTCTGGCGCTGACGCACTGTTGGGCATGCTGCCATCGGTCGGGAATTCAATATTGAGCAGGAACTCACGGCGCGGATCACGGTTGGCATCGCTCAAATAGGTACGGAACGACTGCTCAAAGTTTTCGGTGGTGACGGGCGCAGCCGGTACCGCGGTGGTGCCGCCGTTCAGCGTGGGATCCGTGGGCGTTTCCTCCACGATCACCTCATCCTGCTGCATCACACCACCGGTGCCATCGTCCACTTTTTCTTTCTTGGCGCACATATTCAGCGCCCACAAAACCCCCAGTGCAATCAGCAGCGGCCACAGCCATTTGCCAAAGCCGCTTTTTTTCACCGGTGGTGTGTTGTGTGCGGCATGCGCGGCCTGGCGCGGTGAGGTTTCCACCACGGCGCGCTCCGCCAGCTCATCCAGGCTACCGGCGCCCAGCTCTTTCAGCAGGCCCGATGGCAACTGGTCGCGAATATGAGCTTTCTGTCCCAGCAGCAGCGCCGCCAGACCTTCCATATTCAGGCCTTTACTTTTCACCAACTTACCCACCATCGACATGACGATGGGCGCAGCAATCCGTATCAGCGAGCCGCTTTGGGTGCGGTCCAAACCCAGCGCCGAGGAAATCACATCGCCAACCGCGTTGTGGCTTGTACCGAATACCGAGTCCAGCACATTGCCACCGACCTCCTGCAGACTGGTCATTTTGTCTGCGCTGGAAAAGATATCGGCGGGAGAGGACAGATCCATATCGGTGCTTTTGACGGCCATATTCAGCAGCGCACCGAGGCCACTTTCACTGCCCGCCTTGTTCAGCATGCCCGCCAGCACGGAGGCTGCCCCGGTGGTGAACGCAGGCTCGGCTTTGCCGTCCCCGAGGCCCAGCGCATTACCCAAAGCATCGAGCCCCGATTGGCCCAAATGGCGCACCGCCATTTCCAGAAGATTATCAGCCATTTGCATACCTCATGTTTGCCGTCGCGATTGTCGTTGGCGACATCACTCTCAACAGTGTACGGCACCAAAAGCCTCGGGTTAGGCCGTTTCAGAATAAGAAAATGCCAGCCAATCAGCATTTTTAATGCTAAGCGTTCTACCCCCCGGCGCCATGCGATACTGTAAATATTGCGCCCATGAGCTAATTTGTTTAGACCAGCCATTCCACACATTTGGGGTTCACTGCAGCGAGATGAATAACCTAGTCTGGTTTCGCAATGACTTGCGCAGCAGTGATCACCCGGGGCTGTCCGCGGCGTGCGAGAGCGCGCAACAGAATAACGGCAATGTACTGGGGCTCTACTGCCTGGACCCCCGCCATTTCGCCAGGGACCAGTACGGTTTTCGGCGCACCGAAAGATTCCGCGCGCAATTCCTGCTGCAAACCCTCAGCGACCTGCAGCGGCAACTGGCCTCGCTCAATATCCCGCTCTTGATTGTGCACGAGCACCCTGAGGTAGCGATCCCCGGGGTGGTCAACAACTACGGCATCAGCGATATTTATCTGCAACAGGAATGGACGCGCGACGAGCAACGGGTACGGGACTCGGTCATGGCAGCCGCTGGCATGACCACCGTAAGAGCGCACGCATTCTACGGGCAGTTTCTGCTCCATCCGGAAGACCTGCCCTTTCCCCCGCAACAGCTGCCCGGGGTTTTCACCGCCTTCCGTAAGGCCTGTGAACAACAATGGAATGTTCGCCCGCCGGTGCCCCGGCCCTCGCCCATGCCCGCGCCGAACTGGCAGCCGGCCACACAGGCGGACTGCCCGCTGACGCTGCCAACACTCACACAGCTGGGGCTTTCCGAATGCATCCCCGACACGCGCAGCGCTTTTCCTTTTTGCGGTGGCGGTGCCGCTGCCCAGCAACGGATACAACATTATTTCTGGGAAACGGAAAACCTGGCGCGCTACAAACACACCCGCGATGGACTGGTCGGCAGTGACTACAGCAGTAAGCTGTCACCTTGGCTAGCCAACGGCAGCCTCTCGGCGCGACAGCTGTACTGGCAGATCAAGGAGTTCGAACGCGACGTAAAGGCTAACGAAGACACCTACTGGCTGGTGTTTGAATTAATGTGGCGGGACTACTTCAAGTATGTGAGCCTCAAGCATGGCGATCGGATTTTCCAGCTCGGCGGTATTCTGGAAAAAGACTACCCGTGGCAGAACGATCCGGACGAGCTGGCGCGCTGGATCAATGGCGACACGCAATACGACTTCGTCAATGCCAACATGCACGAGATCGCCGCAACCGGCTGGATGAGTAACCGAGGCCGCCAGAACGTGGCCAGCTATTTTGCCCGCGAACGGCAGCAAGACTGGCGCATCGGCGCCGCCTACTTTGAAAGCCTGCTGCTGGACTACGACGTGCACAGCAATTATGGCAACTGGATGTACAACAGCGGGGTGGGCAACGATCCGCGGGACCGCCGCTTCGATATCGAACGCCAGGCCAGCATCTACGACAAAGACCGACGCTATCGAGACCTGTGGCTGGCATCGGCTGCCGCGCCCTAGCCAGCCACTGTTACTGCTTTTCGCGCGAAGCTGACTCCGATGGCCCAGTGGCATCTCCTTTCCACATGGGGGAACCGGTGCGATACGCCGCACGGGCAATCATATGCGCCCCCACGGGCACCGTCAGCAGCAGAAACAGGATGGCAGCAACAACCCGCGCCGTCACCCTCGCGTCCTGCAATTGAATCGCCACTGCCGCCAACAGCAACCCGCAACAGAGCGTGGCCGCTTTGCCCGAAGTGCTCATGCGCGTGTAAATGTCCGGCATGCGCACCAGTCCCAGTGCTGCGGTAAATCCGAAAAAACTCCCACTCACTATCAACAGGGCCAGTAGCCATTCAATCATCACGATGATCTACCTCCGTCGCTCCCGCTTGTCCCTTTTCTGCGGTGTCCGACGAAGCCGCCTCGAACTGCCGCTGTTCTACGAAGCGCCCAAACGCCACCGTGACCAGAAAGGCGACCAGCGCCAGGGCGATTGCAGCATCCAGGTACACGTCGCGCCCGGAGGCGATCGCCAGCAGCGCACAATAGGCCACGGCAAGAATGTTCAGCACATCGAGCGCCACCACCCGGTCGGCCAGAGTCGGCCCGCGCGCAATGCGAAGAAAGCATAGTCCCAGCGCCAGCAGCAGCAGCCAGGAGGCCAGATCGATCGCCAGCGCCAGCAGTGGTGAACTGCCCTCCACTATCGCCTGTAACATCAGTCGAACACCTCCCGTACTCTCCGCTCCATGCCTCCCCGCAGTTCCTGCAGAAACGCCTGCTCACTGTGGGCAAACATTGCGTGCACATACAGCACGCCCTCCTCGGGGTCCACGTCCAACACCAGCGTACCGGGCGTGAGCGAGATCAACTGCGACAACAATAATAAGTGGTTACGCTCTCGCAACTCGGTATCCACTCGAATTACCCGCGGCTGGCTTTTGCGTACGGGTGATAGAACCTCCATGGTCGCGCGCAAACCGGAGGCAACCAGCTCTTTGAGGAAAAACACCAGCAGACCGAGTATGCGTGGCAGGCGACGAAAATAGCCGCGGCTGATTTTGCGCACCGGCGACATGGCCATAGCCGCATAGCCCACCACAAACCCGGCCAGGAAATTCGCCAGCGAAGCATCGGCAGTGAGTGCGCACCAGCTGATCGCGAGCAGAATATTCATCAGAAACAGTTTCATAAAAAGCTCCCTTGCCGCTATCGCGCGGCGGGCGACAACACCGCGCGAATGTAGCCAGATGGATCAAGCAGCTCGTCGGCCGCAGCCTGAGAAAACTCCACCAGCGGTTGCGGGAAGAGCCCCAGTGCCAGCGTAATAGCGACCAGAACAATCGCCGGTGCCATGCGCTGGAAGCGTTCCGCGCGCGGTAGTGCGTTAAGCCCTGATGATGCGTCGGTATTCTCTGTAGATTGTGGGTGCGGCTTCCAAAAGGCCTCGCTCCAAATCTTGCTCATGGAGAACAGTGTCAGCGCACCGGTGACAAGCGCGATGGCGGCCACCCAGTAGGCCGCCTGCTGCAGGCTGGCGTTCACCAGCATCAGTTTGGCCCAGAAGCCGGAGAGCGGCGGGAAACCCGCCAGGCTGAACGCGGCAATAAAAAACACCGTCGCCAGCAGTGGGCTCGCGCGATAGAGCCCGCCGATTTTCAGCAGCTCGAAACTGCCCGCCATGCGTTTTGCCGTGCCGCTAATTAAAAGAAGATTGGTTTTGGCGACGATATTGTGCGCCATATAGAACACGGTGCCTGCAAGAGCCAGGGGACTGAACAGCGCCAGCCCCAGCACCAGAAAGCCGATCTGGCTAACAATATGAAACGCAAGGATGCGCCGAAATTCATAGTGGGCCGCAGCGCCCAGCACGCCGCTGAGCATCGTCGCCAGCGCCGCAACCAGTAACAGCTCTCGCGCGAAGCCGAAGTCCGGGGGAAAAATTACGGTGAAGGTGCGAATCAACGCATACACGCCGACCTTGGTGAGCAATCCGGCAAATACCGCGGTAACCGCCACTGGCGGTACGTGGTACGACGCCGGCAACCAGAAGTACAACGGAAAAAGCGCAGCCTTGATACCGAACGCAATAATCAACAGCACCGCCAGCATGTGGATGGCCGCTGGCTGGTCGACCTCTGCCAGCGCCAGGTGAAGCGCGGCCATATTCAGGGTGCCGGTCAACCCGTAGATCATGCCGATCGCCATCAGCATAAACAGCGTCGAAACCAGGTTCAGGGCCACATACTTGACCCCGCCATCAAGCTGCTCCCGCTCCCCACCCAATACCAGCAGCGCAAACGAGGCGATCAGCATGACCTCGAACCAGACGTACAGATTGAACAGGTCACCGGTGACAAAACTGCCACACACCCCCGCCAGCAGTAATTGATAAAAGCCGTGAAAACCCAGCGTCTCTCGATGCTGATCGACGTCGGCCAGCGCAAACACCGCCACCGATAAACCCACCAGCGCGGCCAGCAAGAGCATAATCGCGCTCAGGCGATCAACCACCAGCGTGATACCAAACGGCGCCGGCCAGTTGCCCATCTGCGCCGCCACCGGCCCCTGATCCAGCGCCTGCATGAAAATGCTTACCGCAATGAGCAGCAAACCCGCACAACCCGCCATGCTCAAGCCGCGGGAAAGGTGCGGCTGACGCCGGGCAACGAAAGCCAGCAGGCCTATGGTGATGGGCCACAAAAACGGTAGCGCCAGCAGCCAGCCCATCAATCCCCCCGGTGCTCAGGTGAGGAGTCAGTGGAGGGCTCAGACAGGGGCTCGGCCAGACGCATGTTATCCGCATCGATGGTGCCCAGCTCGCGGTAGCATCCCACCACCAGCGCGAGCGTAAACGCCAGCAGGCCAAAGCCAATCACAATAGCCGTGAGGATCATCGCCTGAGGCAGTGCATTCGCCACTGGCTCCACCGGCGCCTCCGCCCCCTTGGGAATCAGTGGCGGCACCACGCGGGTCAGGCGTCCGGCAACAAAAATCACCAGATTGGCTGCGTTGCTGAGCAGAATCAGGCCGAACAGGTAGCACAGCAGGTTGGACGCCAGCATCAGGTAGACACCGGTGGCGGTCATCACGCCAATCACGATCACCAGGGCCGACTCCATGTCAGTCCTCCTCAAGGGTGAAGAACAACGCCAGTACCGAGCCCAGCACCGCCAGGTAAATGCCGACATCAAAGAGCAGGACCGTGCTCAGCGGGACGCCCTTGTCACCGTCCCCGCCGCCAACGAACAGCCACAGACCGGTAAACGGGGGCAGCCCCTGCAGGGCACCGGGCACCGCCGATGCGATTGAGAGCATTGCGCCCAGGGTCGCCAGCCTCACCGGCGGCACACGCAGTGCCGCCCGAGCCTCCCGCAGGCTCCATGCCAGGGCGTACAGGATGAATGCCGCTGCCGCTATCAGGCCGGCAATAAAACCACCGCCGGGGAAGTTATGTCCGCGCAGCAGCATGTACACCGAGAACAGTAGGATCAGGGCCACCAGCAAGCGCGTTGCGCCCTGCAGAATCACCGAATTCATGGCGGCGCTTCTCCCGGCGACGAGCGTTCGTCGCGCCCTTTTTTGCCCGAATGGCGCAACAGGGCGGCAGCCCCCACCGCCGCGACCAGCACCACGACCACTTCGCCGAATGTGTCCAGCGCTCGGAAGTCCACCAGGATTACATTCACGATGTTGCGCCCGAACGCTTCCGGCACCGCAGCGAGTTCAAAGTATTCCTTGGTGGGGCTCACCAGTGGCTGCTGGATCACGGCCAGCAACACGAGGCTCACGCTGGTGCCTACCAGCAAGGCAATCAGCGCATCCCGGTATCGTGGGCGAGTACCCCGTACCGCCATCGAATGCGGCAGCCGGTGCAGCGTCATCGCCACCAGTACCAGGAACAGGGTTTCCACCAGCAACTGGGTAATCGCCACGTCCGGCGCACCGAAGAACAGGTAGATCAGGGCCACCCCCACCCCCATGCCGCCAAGACTGCAAATGGCTGTGAGGGGCGCACGGGAACCCATGGCCACCAGCGCGCCGGTCAATACCAGCGCCATGGCCGCCCACTCCTTGAGTGTGAGCCGCTCCCAGTTGAAGCTGGTATCAAAGCCGCCCGTGTTCAGTAGTGCCCAGGCCAGCCCCAGCGCTACGGTGGTAAATACCACCGCCATGTAATGCTTGAGCACGCCATGTTGCAGCCAGCGAGTCTGCGCGGCCGCCGCGCGCTTGAACCCCGCGAGGCCACGGTCCCACTGAACGTCCATACGCGCAGGCAGCCGCCTTGCCAGGCGATGCAAGCGTGCCCGCAAACGGTCCTGCAGCAAGTACACGGCCAGGCCCAGCAGCAGCGTGGCCACACTCATCATCAGCGGCAGGTTGACCCCGTGCCAGAGCTTCAGTTTGACCACCTCCGGGCGGCCGAGAATGGCGGTAACCGCCGGCTGCACCAGGCTGTCAGCCACCAGCGCCGGCGCCACCCCAAAGGCAAACCCCAGTAGCGCAAGAAACAGTGCGGGCACCCACAAACCCGGGCTCGCTTCACGGGTCGTCGACAGGTTGGGAGGCAGAGATCCGCAGAAAGGCCGCAACGCCACCGTAGCCGATACCGCTACGATCAGGGCATTGGCAAATACTGCGGCAAACGCCACCAGCATGGGCCCCTGGGTAATGGCCAGCGCCCCCTCGTATTTGAGTTCCTTGCCAATAAAACCAAGAAACGGCGGAAACCCTGCCATCGACAGGCCCGCGGCCAGCGCGATACCAAAGGTTACCGGCATCCGCCGGAACAGCCCACCGAGCGCGTGTAATTCCCGCGTCCCGGTCTGGTGATCGATCATACCCACCACCATGAACAGCGCTGCCTTGTACAGCGAGTGCACCAGCACAAAGGTAATCGCCGCGGCGATCGCCACACTGGCATCCGAGCCGAGAAACATGGTGAGGGTCCCCAGTGCCACCACCGTGGTGTAAGCGAGTGCCAACTTCAGATCGGTCTGGCGCAGCGCCAGAATCGCCGCCACGATCGCCGTTACCGCTCCCACCACGGTCAGCATCCACATCCAGAGCCCGGTGCCGCCGAGTGCCGGATGCAATCGCGCCAGCAGGTAAATGCCCGCTTTCACCATGGTGGCCGAATGCAGGTATGCGCTCACGGGGGTTGGCGCCGCCATCGCATTGGGCAGCCAGAAATGCAGCGGCATTTGTGCCGACTTGGCAAAAGCGCCCAACAGCACCAGGATCAAGATCGGCGCGTAGAGCGCATGCGCCTGCACCTGCGCACCAGACGCAAGCACCTCCGGCAGCGCGTAGCTGCCAACGACCATCCCCAGCAGCAGCAGCCCTGCAAGCAGGGCCAGACCACCAAGCGCTGTGATCAGTAGTGCCTGAAGCGCAGCACGCCGCGCCGTTGCACTGGCGTGGTTGAAGCCAATCAGCAGGTAGCTGGCAACCGTGGTCACTTCCCAGAAAACGAACAGCGTGATGAGGTTGCCGGCAAGCACCAGTCCCAGCATGCCCAGCATGAACAGCAACAGGTACAGGTAAAAGCGTTTAAGCAGAGGATGGCCACGCAGATAAAACGTGGCATAGAGCGAAACGAAGAAGCCGACGCCGCTGACCAACAGACCAAATAACAGACTCAGCCCGTCGACCAAAAACACCAGCTCGACACCAAGGCTCGGCACCCAGTGCACGCCAAACAGCAACAGCGATTCCGCGCGCACCGGGCCGATCAGTGACAACAGCCAGAACGTGACCCCGAGGGGAAAAACAAGCAGCGCCAGCGACCAGGCCCGCGTAGACCATGGCGCCGGCCGCTGATTGCTGGAGTGTACCTCGGTTTGCATCGCTATCCGTGCCCGGTACGCGGGCCATCAAGCGATGCCGCTACCGGGTTACTCCATTTGGGTATCCTTCGTGTCCGGCAAGTATAGACGTCGCCTCGGCGCGCTTGCGCAGCGCGTAGCGCAGCACCAGATACCCTGCCACACCAGACATCAGCGAGCCCGCCAGAATGCCGATACGCTCATCAAAGAAGCGGTCGATGCCACTCTGTTCGAATGCCAGCGAACCGATAAACAGGCTCATGGTGAAGCCGATACCACAGAGCATCGCCACCCCGTAGAGCATCAGCCAGTTCATGTCTTTTGGCAGCTGGGTCCAGCCCAGTCGCACCGCCAGCCAGCACAGCGAAAAGATACCCAGCTGGTTGCCGAGGAACAGCCCCAGGGCAATGCCCACCGGCACCCCGTGCAACAGGTACTGAGAACCGGTGGCACCGAAGGTCACCCCGGCGTTGGCAAACGCGAACACCGGCAGAATCATAAAGGTGACGATCGGGTGAATCCCATGCTCCAGCTCCCGCAGCGGTGAGCGCCCGGGATGCTTGCGCGACTGCATCGGGATAAACATCGCCAGCAACACCCCGGCGAGGGTCGCATGCACACCGCTCTTCAGCATGGATGCCCACATCACCAGCCCCACCAGGAAATAGGCGCGGCGGTGTTCAACACCGGCGAGTTTCATCAGCGACAAGACCAGCAGACAGCTCCCCGCCACCGATAACGCCAGCATCGAAATATTGTCGGTGTAAAACACCGCGATAATGATGATGGCCCCCACATCGTCAAAAATGGCCAGCGATGCCAAGAACACCTTGGCGGCGCGCGGCACGCTCGGCCCCAGTAAAGACAGCACGCCAAGGGCAAAGGCGATATCGGTGGCCGAGGGAATCGCCCAGCCCTGCAACGCCTGCGGCTGGTCCCAGTTAAAAGCGACGTAAATCAGCGCCGGGAACAACATGCCGCCGATCGCGCCAATGCCCGGCAGAATCACTTGCGAGGGGCTCGACAGCTCACCCTCCATCATCTCGCGCTTCAGCTCCAGGCCGATCATGAAGAAGAACACCGCCATCAGGCCGTCGTTGATCCACAACAGCAGTGGCTTGTCGATACTAAACTCGCCAATAGTGATTTCTACCGGCGTCTGCAGCAGCAATGCGTAGAAAGGCTCCAGCGGGGAATTGGCCAGTAAAATTGCCACTAACGCCGCCACGATGAGCAGGATGCCCCCCGCGGCCTCCATTTGGAAAAATCGCTGGATCGAGCTGGTATTGAGTTTCATCATTAGGCGTGCAAGCCCCCCTTTAAATGCCAGACTGGTGCGCGAAGTACCACGGCCGAAACCGGCCACCAGTGGGAGCTATACGCTCGCAAACCCAAAAAGGATTGGTCAGCCAGACACGATTCCCACCCTCGGAGTGCAGCGACCGGAGCACATGCCATTGAAAACCCTGAGACTCATCCTCGGTGACCAGCTCAACCACAAACATTCGTGGTACCGCAACGACGACGCAGACACCCTCTACTTCCTTGCCGAAATGCGCCAGGAAACCGATTACGTCAAACACCACATTCAGAAAGTGGTGGCTTTTTTTGAGGCCATGCAGGGGTTTGCCCACTGGCTGGAATCCCGCGGCAAACAGGTCGTTTACTATCCCCTGGATCACCCGGACAACACCCAGAAACTAGGCAGCAATATTGCCGGGCTGATTGAGCAACACGGAATCGAAAAGTTCGAATACCAGCTACCGGATGAATACCGCCTCGACCAGCAACTCAGGCAGCTTGCCGACGACCTGAGTATCGAAACCGAAGCGTTTGACAGCGAGCATTTCCTCACCGGGCGCGACGAACTCGCGGCGTTTTTTGCCGATAAGCAATCCCTATTGATGGAGAGCTTTTACCGGCACATGCGCCGCAAGCACAACATCCTGATGGACGGCGACAAGCCCGAGGGCGGCCAGTGGAATTTCGATGAGAGCAATCGCAAAAAGTGGAAGGGCGAGCCAGAAATTCCCCACGAAAAGGGGTTCCGCAAAGATGTGCGGAAAACCCTGAAGCGGATTGAAGACGCCGGTGTGAACACCATTGGCGAAATCGAGCCCGAGCGGTTCAGCTGGCCAACGACCCGCGAGGACTGCCTCAAGGTACTGCGCTATTTCTGCGACACCCTGCTGGTTCACTTCGGCGACTTTCAGGACGCGATGGATCCGGAACAGGTCTACCTGTTCCACAGCCGCCTCAGCTTCGCCATGAACAGCAAGTTATTGCACCCACGGGAAGTCATCGATGCCGTGATCGAACACTGGCAGCAAAATCGCAAGCGTATTTCCATTAACGAAGTGGAAGGGTTCGTGCGGCAGATTCTCGGCTGGCGGGAGTACATGCGCGGTGTCTACTGGCGGGAGATGCCCGGCTACCAGCGCTGCAACCGCCTGCGCAACAACAACGACCTGCCAGACTTCTACTGGACCGCAGACACCAAAATGCGCTGCCTGCACCACGCCATCAACAACAGCCTGCAGCACGCCTACGCCCACCATATCCAGCGCCTGATGATCACCGGCAACTTTGCCCTGCTCACCCAGGTACATCCGGATCAGGTGGACGCCTGGTATCTGGGCATTTATATCGACGCCATCGAATGGGTGGAAATCACCAACACCCGCGGCATGAGTCAGTTCGCCGACGGTGGCCTGGTAGCCACCAAGCCGTACATCTCCAGCGGCAGCTACATCAACAAAATGAGTAATTACTGCCAAGATTGCCACTATAAGGTAAAGGAGAAAACCGGCGAAGATGCCTGCCCATTCAACAGCCTCTACTGGCACTTTCTTGCCGACAAGCGCGAGCACTTCAAAGACAACCACCGCATGGCCATGATGCTGAGCCTGCTGGACAAGATGGATAAAGACGAGCTCGACGCGCTGCAAAAGCGCGCCCGACTGATCATCCGCGACCCAGACCGCTTCTAGTCAGCGTTTTTCCCGGCCCCGCCCGCCCAGAAACGCCAACGCATTCACTGTCTGTTCAGATCGCCGTTGTTACTATCCGCGCCATAGATTCAGATAAGAACAGCGGACTCACTATGAAACTCATCACCACCGCCCTCGCCGCGCTGATTTGCGGCGCCCTCTCCACCAGCGCCTTCGCCGAGCCGCCCGAAGGCCGCGGCTGGAAGAAGCACAAGCAGAAGCATTACAAGGAAGAATACTGGGACGGTAACTGCAAGGTGGAGCGCAAGTGGAAACGCAATGGCGACTACAAGGAAGAGCGCACCTGCCGCGCGCCCCGCGACTATGGCCACCATCATCACGACCGCCAGCCGGTACGTGTGGTGGTGCTGCCACCCTGGTTCGACCAGCGCGCCCCGGAACCGGAATACCGCCCGGAATGGCGCCCAGCGCCGCCTCCCCAGCACACCACCGTATCCCGCTGTAACAGCGACAAGGTGGGCAGCGTACTGGGAGGCCTGATTGGCGGTGTGATTGGGCACCAGATTGGCGACGGCCGCGGCAACACCGCAGCCACAATTGGCGGCGCCATCGCCGGGGTACTGATTGGCGGCAACGTCGGTCGCAAAATGGACCAGCGCAACCAGGCGTGTGTTGGGCAGGTACTGGAATTTGCCCCCGAAGGCGAGCGCGTCAGCTGGCAGAACCCGAATGGCTATGAGCAGTATGCGGTGACGCCCGGCGCCTTCGAGCAACGCGGCGACCAGTACTGCCGCTCGTTTGTGACCGAGGTGATCGGGCAGAACACCCAGAGCGCGCAGAGCGTGGCCTGCCGTCGGTCCGATGGCACCTGGGCCCCGGCTTACTGATCCCAAGGGTCACCGGCATTTGTGCCGGTGGCCGCACCAACCTCCCCTCAGCCCCCGTAAATCACCGCATCCGGTATGGTGTAGCGCTCGCTGCCAACCCGGATCAGGTAGTTGTCGTCTTTGCGCGAGACACTGAATTCCGGGTAGCCATCCGCCTGTGCGGTATCAGCGCCCGTGGCCACACCCATGCGGAAAAACAGTGCGCGCTTGCGGCCATCGGGTCGGGTGATGACTACCGTGGCAAAGCCGCCACCGGCGCGAGCCACACCAAACTCACACCAGGTATCGCCACAGGGCACCTTGCCGGTGGCATCGAAGTCGGCTTTACCCGCGCGCAGGGCGGAGTCGTCGTCACCCGCGGGCATGGTGCCATCGGGAGCGATAGCGGGCCGCAAGTAGTCCGCGGCAACATAACCCACCGGGCCACCTCCAAACTGCTGCACATTGCACCACAAGCGGCCGCCCAAGTTTTCACAACCGAGGTTGTCCAGGCGATCGCCGTTGGCAAAGCGGCTGACAATACGCGCGCTGGCGGAAGCGGCGGCCCTGAGATTCAGCCCCGAGGGCGCGTCGGTCACTTCCCACACCCGCGGGCCGCCGTTGGCGGTGCTTGTCTGGGGTGGAATCGGGTCGAACACGTAGATGCCGGCGTCGGCCTGCAAACTGAGGGCTAACCGCCCCTCACGCAGGCTATAGCCGCGCAGCATGGGCGCATCCCGGGCAAACTTTTCGCCCAGATTATTGCCCGGGCACAGCGCCGTGGTGGCGGCCACCGGACCCAGCTCAATCCGGCCATTGGACGGGTCTGCCGATGGTTTCAACTGCCAGCGGCCACTGCCCCGGTTACAGTCGAGCTGCATGCTGACACTGCCATCGGCACCGAAGCGCAGCTGCACGCTGCGCGGCGTGTCTGGCCGCAGGGAGCCGACCTCGTCGCTCATCGAGCGGAACTCCGCCAGACGCCATGCAGTGTCTTCCAGCACACCGGCATGGGCAGAGAGCGCACCCGCCACCCATAAACCACATAGCGCCGCGACAGACCGGGTCACACCGCGCAGCGCGCACTGTTGAGGATTCAGGCGGAGAGTTTTGAACATGGTTGCACGCGTATCACATTGGTCACTTGACGGGATTCGCAGCCGGCGCGGCTGCGCAATCCATTTCCCAGTTTAGAGTGCGCAGCCGGTAATGGTTTCCCCGGGCGCGTTAGAAATTACTCGCCAGGGATGCCTCATCCAGCAGCGTCACCTCGCCCAGCCCCAGCTTTTGCAGGGGCTCGAGCTGGGTGGCGCGGTCACCCACCACCACCCAGATCATCGAGCCGGGCAGCATGTATTGCTCGGCGATCTTCTGCACCTTGACCACGGTCATGGCCTTGGCGGTGGCCTCGCGCTCGCGCACATAGTCGGCGGGCCAGCCGTAGGTGCTCATATTTTCCAGCAGGCCCAGCTTGGCACCGGCGGTCTCAAACGCGCGCGCGTTGCTGCGCACCAGATAGGAACGGGAGGTTTCTAAGTCCTGCTCGGTATAGGTGGGCGCGTAGTTGCTGAGAATGTCGTGAATCAGCTGCACCGATTCCGCAGTGACATTGGCGCGCACGCCGGTACCGATCATGAAATCGCCCCAGGTCTTTTCCCCATCCACCACGGAGCGAATACCGTAGGTGTAACCCTTGCCCTCACGCAGCTGCTGGGTCAGGCGCGAGGCAAAGCCGCCACCGCCGAGAATGTAGTTGGTGAACACCGCCGGGTAATAGTCCTCCGATACCGCGGACATGGCGGGGCGGCCAATGCGCAGCACCGACTGCTTGGCACCGGGCACGTCGATAAAGTAGATACCCGGTTTCGCCGGCACAGGTTTGGGGTCCGGCACGGCGACCGCCTTTGCCGGCCAGCGCTTGGCCAGGCCGTTGGCCGCCTGCAGGAAATCCGCCTGCGGAATGTCTCCCACCACATGCAGGCGCGCCACCGACGGCGACAGGGTGTTTTTATAGAATGCCTTCAGGTCATCCATGGTGATGTCGGCAACGGACGCCTCGGTGCCGAGGCCGCTGTAGCCACGGATGCTGTCTTTGCCGTGCAGCAGGCGCGCGAAGTTTTTGCTGGCAATGGCATTGGGCTCGGCGGCAGCGCGCTGGATCTGGCTGGCCACACTTTTCTTCGCCAGCACCAGCTCGTCTTTATCCCAGCGGGGCTCCAGCAGTATTTCCTCCAGCAGGGCGAACACGTCGTTGAAGTTGCGCGCCAGGGTGGTCACATCGAAGCGGAATGCATTCTGGCCGGCGGACACATTGATACTGGCACCGAGCATCTGAATCGCGGTTTCCAGTTCTTCCGGGGTGCGCTTGGCGGTGCCGCGCTCCATCAGCATGGCGGTGAGATTGGCCACGCCGGTTTTGTCGATACTCTCCTGCAGCTGACCGCCGTCGATCACCAGGCTGAACAGCACCGTGGGCACTTCACTGTTTTCGATACCGAACACATCAACGCCATTGGCCAGCTCGCTCTGCCACACATCCGGTACAGTGGTCTGCGCGGGCTCGCCGTAGGCCGGCTCTTTCGCGCGGTCGATCTTCGATGGGGTTCTCGCATAGTCCGCCTGTGCGGACGGGTCCACCGCCTCCTCGGCGCCATTCACGATCTTCTCTTCCACCACCTGTGCCTCGGTGGAATCCGCCAGCGCCAGCGCCTGCTCGCCCTTGGGGACAAAGCTCACCGCCACGAAAGGCTTGTTCTGAATGTATTGCTTGTAAACGCGCTGCACGTCTTCCGCGGTCACCGCCAGCAGGCGCGCGATATCTTCGGTCACGTAACCCGGGTCATCCGCGTAAATCTGGTATTGCGCCAGCTGGAAGCCCTTGCCCAGTACGCTGGAGAGGCTGTTGTAAAATGCCACCTCCTGGCCGGCCTTGATGCGTTCCAGGTCCTGCTCGGCAATGCCCTCTTTTTCAAACAGCGCGAAAGCCTTCTGGATACCCGCATACACCGTATCCAGGTCGCGTTCCGCAAATGCCTGCACCTCCAGTTGCACCTGCCCCGCCAGCTCCGACTGGTAAGCCCCCATGGCCACCAGTGAAGTGAGCTGCTCGTCTTCCACCAGCACCCGGTACAGGGGCGCGCGCTTGCCGCGGGAGAGGTATTCCGACAGCACCGCTAGCGGATAGCTGTCTGCGCTGTAGCGCGGCACCGTGGGCCAGGCCAGGGTCAGCTGGGGCTGGCGGGCGAAGTTGTCTTCGTAATAACGACGCTTGGTTTCCTTCAGGGTGACCGGCTGCTTGGGCGCGCGCTCGATGGCCTCGCCCGCGGGGATCTCACCGAAGTACTTCTGCACCAGCGCCTTGGCCTGCTCGGGATCAAAATCCCCGGCCACTACCAAGGTCACGTTGTTGGGCACATACCAGCGGCGGAAGAAGGTCTTCACATCGTCCAGGGTGGCATTGTCCAGGTCCTCCAGCGAGCCGATCACCTGCCAGCTGTAGGGGTGGCCCTCCGGGTAGAGGTTGCGATCGATCACATACTGGCTGTGGCCATAGGGGCGGTTATCCACCCCCTGGCGCTTCTCGTTCTTCACCACCTGCTTTTCTTTCGCCAGCACCGGATCGGTCACCGTATTGATAAACCAGCCCAGCTTGTCCGCCTCCGCCCACAGCATCTTCTCCAGCGCATCCTTGGGCACCGTCTGGTAGTAATTGGTGACATCACGGGAAGTGGAACCATTGGCCCCGGAACCGCCAATACGCGCACTCATCGCATCCAGCCCGCCCTTGCCCAGGTTCTCCGACTCCAGGAACAGCAGGTGCTCGAACAGATGGGCAAAGCCGGTGCGGCCGGCCTTCTCCCGCGCAGAACCCACATGGGCGGTCAGCGACACCGCCACCACCGGATCGGAGCGGTCGATGTGGAACAGGACGTTGAGGCCGTTATCCAGCTGGAACTGCTGGTAGTCGATAGAGAAATCCGGCTTGGCCTCTTGCTCGGCCGGCGCCTTGGACGCCGCCTCTGTTTGCGGCTTCGGCTCGGACTGGGTACTGGAGCGGTCGCAGCCGAACAGGCCGAGAGCCGGGATGGAAAGTGCGGTCAGCAGCGCCAGGGAGGCGGTAAGGTTGCGGGGCATGGGGCGATCCTTTGCATTGTTATGCAGAGGAAGATAGCAGGAGTGGTGGGGTTGGGCGACAGTGTAGCGATAGACCGAGATTAAATTGCGTATGAACCATGAGTCTGGGGCTCCGCGAGATACCAGTTAAAGACAGTGGGAGCTCCACCATATGCCCTTTAGCGAACGCTTAAGTAAACGGTCTTGAGACCCCAGCCCAGACAACTTCTCATAATTAGAAATAGACAAGAGCCATAGACGAGCCGCATGTGAGTAAGCGCAAACTTCACAAATGACGAGTCAACCCAAAGCTCACCTTAGACCCTCCTGATGTTACAATTCACACGAAAAATCTTGCTAATTTTCGTTATTTCTCAGTAAAAAAATGCAATTTACCACCCCCACCCGGGCTCCGGCATGTAAATTGAGCAAAGAAAAAATGGCCGCGAATATTATGAAACGGTTGACTGGCAAAAGACGTAGTAATTAACAAATATCAGAGGAAAAAAATATAGAAAATATCTAGGTGGCAACTGAAAATAGAGCTCTTGCGGTTCCCCCCGATCTTCTAAATTAATTAAACGCGGAATAGGAGCATGGACCTTGAAAAAGTCGGACTTTGAAGCCGGTCTTAGGCATATTAATCGCTGGCTTCACCCCGACTCCATCGAGAAGAATATTGCCAACTTTAGACGCCTGCGCAGCGAAGGAGCAGGAAAAGAATCCGGTCCACTGCTCATTCTAATTTCGACCTTTAAAGCGAGGGCATTATTTGCATGGTTTCATGATCATAATTTGACAACTGCAAAATTGAATGCATATATTGCCGCACGCCTGAGAATCCTTTATGCACAAACGTTTCCTTCACGAGTCGGAGGGGCTTCTTCAAGTTATCTTTTTTACCCACTGCTTTCTGACTGCAATGAGCTAATCCATTGGGAGAGCCAGTACTTCGTACCTTTATTTAATTCTGACGATGGCCATTATTTTTTTCTTGACCCCAAGACATGTGACTTTCAGAGCTTACAGTTCAGATTAGCTATGGCTGGAGACTGGGAAATCCTGGGAGAGAGAGCAGAAATTTTCTTATCACAAGATGTAGAAGACCAAAGAAGATTTCGTGCTGACAATCAACTTTATCTTGCACTAGCAAAAAATGACTCAGAAGGAGTATCCTGTGCAATGCAATCATTGCTTTCACCAAAGTTAATGAAAGCTCGAAATAACGAACAGCAGTGGGGCCAAGAGGCTCGCCTTGTGTCAGCGTGGGGATTTATGTTTGCTAAGCTTGCGCGAATACACGGCTTCAGCTTTGACGTGGACAAAGACTCTGTTCCGATTGAATGGATCCCCGAGTCTCCGCTAGCTGCCTACGATGACACGTTAGAACCACTCAAAGAATCGGAGATATATGATGCGTTTCGAGTTGACGCTTCGCCCTCGGTGAATAATGTTTCACTTCTTTCACCTCGTCCTCCGGAAGAAAACTCGCTAACAATTCGGGACGTAATTGAAATAGTCGATAGTTAGCCAAAAGCCTAAATATTCATTCTTGAGTCAGCCAACATTGCGTAACGCGGTTGATCACATATGGTCCGCCGCCCCCTTCCAAACCATGCTTCAGCGCTATTAATTTTTCAGTAATGGGCGCCGCACAAAAACACACCACCTAAATCACGCTATCAAACCCCCTTGAGCGAGGTAAGGGTCAAAACTAAATCTACCTGCCCTTCTAGAGATAGTATGGGCACAATACTCATCAATGGCCTCACTATAGCTATCAAGAATCCTCATGGATAGAAAGTCACCGTTCTTCATATGGATAATCTGCCTCCTACCTCGATGCAAAAACAGAACATCACTGTCAGAGAAACCGACACTACCAGTGGGAGATTGGACCAAGAAAGCTCTAAGGCCGTAATGATTGCCATCGGAATCCTGCTCTAGCTCCAGTGATTCAACAATTTTTCGAAGAAGCAGGCCATCAACCTTCAGCCGCTCAGCCCAGTGCTGGATTATCGACCACCCACAAGCCACTGGCATTGGTAAAAGCCGGCCATTTAATGGCGGAATGACATCCTCAACCAATGCAAGACCATCAAGCATCCCCTTACAGTAATACGCATCGCGAACTTCCAATGGTAAATCATCGGCCATCGTTTGACGCTTGATTATGCTGGGACGAGGAACTCCAATTTGGATAAGTTGCCCCTGGACCTCTAAATAGAGGTATAGCTTCCCTCTTGGTGGCAGACCATCCTTCTTTGGTGGTTGTAAAGGCCAAGCACCTCCAATAAACAAATCACCACCTTCCATTAAGACCCCGCCAGTTTTCGGTTGCAATCTGCAGAGATCCTTGAACAACCATTCTTTACCTCGATCTAAGGCACTGAGGACATCAGGTTCTTTGCCAAAATCATTGATCATGATTTGGGCAAGCTCAGAAACATCCTCCGATCTAAACCAAACTGAGTGGGCATCTTTCTTATATTCATCAAGGCCAAAATATTTTCGGGACATTCAGATACCTTTACCAAATCCAGAGTAAGCCTTAGAGTGAGGGGGGGCACCCTCTGCAATAAATGGGGCCAGATCAACATTCTGCCACTAATTATCACCCCATGATATCTACCGAATGTTAAGCCTTCGCGACCAGGAAAAAGAGCGCCCAATGGCGCAGATTAAATGAAGCGAAGCATCAGTAGGCGCTAATGTGCACCAAAATTTTGAGTCGCCCCCCATTTATTGAAATCAAATAAACCCATGATTGAACATGTTGTCAAAGAAGAGATTCTTGCAAGAATCGAAAAAGCTGAGAAAGAACACGGTGTCCGTGTTCTCTATGCTGTCGAGTCAGGTAGCCGAGCCTGGGGATTTGAATCTCCCAATAGTGACTATGACGTGCGCTTTATTTACGCGCATCCCAAAGATTGGTACGTGGCAGTTGATCTCGAAGACAAGAGAGATGTTATTGAGTACCCGATTGTTGATGAAATTGACATCAATGGATGGGATGTCAGAAAAGCGCTGAAGCTGTTCGCCAAGTCAAATCCTGCCTTTATAGAGTGGCTGCAATCTCCCATTGTATATATTGATCGCGGCAGCTTTTCTCAAAGAGCGAGGGAACTGATCCCGGACATATATTCCGTTAGAAAAGGGATATACCACTACCGAAGCATGGCAAAGACGAACTACAGGAGTTATCTCCGAGAGAATCTAGTTCCTATCAAGAAGTACTTCTATGTACTAAGGCCTCTACTTTCAATTATGTGGCTAGAAAAATATCGAGAGCCTGCGCCAATTCAATTTGAGACGCTGCGGAAATTGATAAGTGATAGCACAGCGCTAAATGGTCATATTTCAGAGTTGCTGGAGAAAAAAAAGAAAAGTTTGGAAAAGGAGCTGGCACCAAAAGTTACAGAGCTCAATCACTTCATTGAAGCTGAGCTAGAGAGACTGGAGCAATTTTCAGACACTTCAGAGAAACCTGGTGATTTCATGAGCGACCTGAACGGCCTATTCCACGAGACTCTGGATTAGTAATGCACCACCAGTACATGTAGCCGAGGATGTTGTTCGACGCAACCTAGGCCAAATGCCTTCCGTAAAATGACGCGCTTTGGCCCTATTGAGGACTTTACTTCTCGCCTATACAAAAGAGCCCAGTGACCACCTGTGTCAGTCTCAACACAGGCAGTCACCGGGCTCTTTCCGTTTACTGGCTAGCGTTTACTTCTTCAGGGCCTTGGCCAGCACCCGACCCAGCTCCGCCGCAGACTGCGGGTTCTGGCCGGTGATGATGCGGCCGTCCACTACCACGAAGCTTTCCCACGCTTTGCCTTCCTGGTAATTGGCGCCGAGTGCGGTCAGTTCGTCCTGCAGCAGGTAGGGCACTACCTCTGCCAGGCCTACGGCTTTTTCTTCCACATTGCTGAAGCCCGCGACTTTCTTGCCGGCAATAATCGGCTTGCCGTCTGGGCCTGTTACGTTCAGCAGTGCGGCCGGGCCGTGGCACAGTGCCGCCACATAACCGCCGCTTTCATAGATTGCGGAGGCGACGCTGTTCACCGCGGGGCTCTTGGGGAAGTCCCACACGGTGCCGTGGCCGCCGGCGAACAGGATGGCCTGGTAGCGCTTGGGGCTGACATCCGCGAGCTTGCGGGTGTTGTCCAGCAGGCTGCGGGTTTGCGGGCTGGCGAGGAATTCAAAGTTCACCGCATCATCATCCGCCAGGCTGCGCGCGTCCACCGGTACCGCGCCGCCCTTGATGCTGGCGATTTCCACCTCAAAGCCCGCCTTTTTGAGCTCGTGGTAGGGGTGGGTCAGTTCCGACAGCCACAGGCCGGTTTTCTCGTCGGTATCCCCCATCTGCTCGTGGCTGGTGGCCACGATCAGTACCCGCGGCGCGGCCAGGGCGAGGCTTGCGGTGGTCGCCAGGCAGAGTGCGATAAATAACGAAACGAGCTTTTTCATACGTTTACTCCTTGTGAATTGAAGGTGATTCAGTTGTCCTGCAAACCAGTGGCAACACAAAACTGGTCGAGCAACTCCTGTGTCTCTATTGCACGATGGGCAACCGCTTGATTGCGCTCTCTGTCATTCTGCCGAACCTGCGCGGCAAAATTCTCAACCATGTGAACTACCTGCGGTTGCGCGGTTTCGGTCGGTACGCGCCGGTACTCCGTCGGGGTAGCCATTTCCTGCCTGAGATTAAAGCCCGTCACATGCTTCGGGTTGCTGAAGGCAAATCCGTCTTTCCAATCGAGCACAAAGTCGTCCAGCTGGATCATCCCCGTTTCACCGATGATATCCAGGTCCATCAGGCACACGCCGGCGTCATAGCCGAAGTCAAAGCTGGACGTCTGGCCGCTGGAAAATTCTACTAAGCCAGCACCTCCCACAACGGCGCCGCTTTGTGCATCGCGGCGCAGCGCGCCGTACATGGCCTTCACCGGGGATTCAGGACGCATGTATTCCACGATGGCGCGCATGCTGTACCAGGCCATGTCCCCCACGGCGCCGGTGGGCTCTTTGGCCGGGTCAAAGCGAATGTTGCTGCGATCCATGAACGGGAAAAAGAACGAAGTACGGATACGGCTGACGTTGCCAAGCTCTGCCTGCTGGTGCTCTACCACCGTCTGCGTCCGCGGATGGTGGGTGAAGTGGGTAGCATCCATAAACGCCAGCCCTTTCGCGGAGGCGAGTGCGGCAATGCGCTTGACCGAATCGCTACTGATGAATGGCTTTTCGCTGATCAGGTGTTTGCCCGCTTCCAACGCGGCAAGGCAAATCTCCTCGCGGCCGGCGGTAGGGGTCGCGATGTAAACCGCATCGACGCTGTCTTCCTGAATCAGCTGCCGCCAATCGTCGAATACCATTGGCACACTGTGCTCCGCGGCAAATTCCTGCGCCTTTTCACGGCGACGGCTCGCCACCGCGACCAGGCTGGCATTGGCTGATTGCTGGATCGCTTTCGCAACAACAGCGGCAATCATGCCGCTGCCGATGACTCCGAATCGAATTAGGGACATTTGAATTCTCCGTAGACTAGCTTGAGGGGTAGCCTGCCCCGCTAGTGCGAGCCGCTACCGAATTTGGAGCCATGCTATGGTGAATCCTGATATAAGATAATTCGATTCATTGAATTACAGCCTTTCAAAATATGAATATCAGAAACAAAGACCTGAACCTGCTCAAGCTGTTCCAGGTGCTGTACGAGGAGCGCAACGCCTCGGTGGCCGCGGAGCGTATGAACCTGAGCCAGCCAGCGCTGAGCCACAAACTGGCCAAGCTGCGCAGTGAGTTCGACGACACCCTGTTTGCCCGCGCCCCGCGCGGACTGACACCGACGCCGCGGGCACACCAGCTGGCACCGCAAATCCAGGCGCTGGTGCGCTCGCTGGAATCCTTTTACGACTACTGCGACGAAGAGAGCTTCCTACAGCGGGAAGACCGCGTGCATATTTTTAGTACCGACTTCATCGAGCAGTTACTGGTCCCCAGGCTGCTGCCGGAGATCAGTGAGCAGGCACCCCGGCTGCAGCTGGTGTTTCACAACACCCGCGGCCGCCTGCCGCGCTCCGAGCTGGAAACCGGTGCCTGCGACATCGCTATCGCGGGTTTCTTCGAGCAGTTACCCGCCTCCTTCTACCAGCAAAAGGTGCGCAAGGAAGGCTTCTGTGTACTGGCGAGCGACAACAACCGGCATATTCAAGGGAAACTGGATCTCAAGGCGTTCCTGGCCTGCGGGCATCTGGTCACTACCCTGACCGGTGATCTGGACGGTATTGTGGACAAGAAACTGCACAAGCTCGGGCACCAGCGTCGCATCGTGGCGGGGCTGTCGAGCTTCCTGTCCCCTGCCACCACCATCGAGGGCAGCGACCTGCTGATCACCTGCCTGAACTCGGTGGCGGAACAGGCCTGCCTTAGCCTGCCCGACCTGGTGACCTACCCCTGCCCGGTAAAATTACCGGACGTGGACATACTGCAGATCTGGCACCAGCGCACCCAGGATGATCCGCTGCGGGCCTGGCTGCGCCAGCGTATCAAGGCGGCGATGGCGGGAAGGCCAAGCGTCAAATCCTGACCCGGCTCCGGCTGCGCTATATTGCTTCCGGCCCTGCTACAATCGCGCCAAAATATTCAGCAGGAAACATTATGGAACATAAAATTCTTGAGGTATTTCTCGCCAATCAATGGCTGACCATACCCATATTCATCATTCTGGTAATAGGCTTTACGCTGTTCTGGTTCGGTGGCCTGATGGCTGCACTGACGGCACTGGGGAACAGCCGCTGGGTTTGGGGGCTGTCGTCGATTGTTCTGGGCCCGATCACTGGGCTTCCATACGCACTGATTTACAAAGAAGCCTCCTACGCGAAATCACTGATGATCAAGGGGCTGATTTGCCTGCTGGCGGGGTTGGTGCTGTCACTCGTCGCATGGGCCATCACCTGACCGTAAAAGTTGCTAACCCGCACGGAGATGCCGGTGGCTGCGTTTTGCTCGGTGACCCTAACTATTATCAGCGCTTTGGCTTCGAGCCAAGGGAGGCGCTGATTCTCCCCGGGGTGCCACCGGAGTATTTCCAGGCGCTGTTATTACGCGGCCCTTTGCCCAAAGGAATTGTTACCTATCATGTATCCTTTTCCGCGCAGGGCTAGCGAAGCTGACGGGCAAAGTGCAGTATTACATGCTTAGATTTTTGAAGCTGTCGAGGAAAAGATGATGCTTAGCGAACGAGAATTGAAGCTAATACAGAGGGCAGAAGCGCGTGTTAAGCAGGCTGTTGTGTTCAGATTGATGGCGATCGTCATTGCGCTGGTACTGATTGCCCTGTTTTTCCTCGGCTATTTGAACCCCGAAGAGTTAGCGTTTAGTGCGTTTGGACTGGCTCTACTTTCAGTTGTGGCACCGCAACTGGGCGGCACGCCAAAATACGAGGAGCTCGTTGCGGTACTCGCCAAACAGCGCAAGCAACAGCAGTCATCATAGGTACGCCCATAGTCCACGCTCCGGCATCCGGGTCACTGCGCTAACCACGGTTAGCCCAGCAGGCCAACATCCGCTATTCGGCTCGCCCAGCCATTTAAGCTGGATCGTTCGCTTATCCACTGTATTCACGTACCGGCCAAATACGCCAAACCAAAATAAGCGACGAAAAATTCTCGGTCGGATTTCCACTCAGCGAACAGGGTCAATATTTACATACTCTCTAGGGTTTGTGAGTGCAAACTGCGAAAATTACACGCGCTTACACGGCCTCGCCAGCACAAAAACAACGTGTTATAAAAGGTGCCAACAATAATATTTGATGCGCATTCCATTTCTTGTTTGGAGCCCATCACCGCCAACACGTAAATGTTATGCGCACCGCCGGTCCTCCCCCTCCAGACATTCCACTCGAATACACCGGCTTCTGGCCGCGCGTGGGAGCCTCGATCATTGATACCCTGATCATCATCGTCATCACCCTGCCGCTTCTGCTGTTGATTTACGGCTGGGCCTACATAGAGAGCGACGCGCTCTTCTTTGGCACCGCCGATGTGCTGATCAACTGGGTGTTCCCGTGTATCGCGATCATTGCTTTCTGGGTGTACAAGCAGGCCACCCCCGGCAAAATGGTCCTCGAAGCCAAAATCGTCGACGCCACCACCGGCGACAAGCCCAGCCTGAAGCAATACATCATCCGTTATCTCGGCTATTTCATCTCCACCATTCCTCTGGGACTCGGGCTGCTGTGGGTAGCCTGGGACGAGCGCAAGCAGGGCTGGCACGACAAGATGGCGAGAACAGTGGTGGTCAACCCGGAGAAAAAAGTTTCGGCAAATGATCAGGTCGCATCGAGCTAATTGATACATGCCCCGACGCCAGTTGGGGCATTATTGGAAGACTCTCAGGGGTTCACCTGTACCTACTAGAGTGTTTTAGTCCAACTCTCTAGTTTCTCGCATTTTCCGCAACACGCTACGGCGCGCTTGCGACTGACCCCGCAGCACGCTCTACGAGGAACTCGCATGAAAGCATTGCTCTTCGCTATATCCCTTTTCCTTCCTCTCGTCGCGTCCGCGAATCCTGTACCGGACTTTCCGTTTGTGATCGTCACAGAAACATTGGAGAAGGAGGTAAAGCCTGATTTTGCGACGGTGCGCTTCAGTATCCTGGCCTATGACGAATCCGCCAATGAGGCCATGCAGCAGCTTACACAGAGCGCGGCACAAATGCTTGAGGCACTGGGCAAGTACGGTGTGCTCGCCACGCAACTGGAATCCACGCAGATCGACAAGAACACCAAGCGGGCGAGAAAGGACGGGGCCTACAACCTGGAGATCCTGGGTTATGAAGTTCAGCAGGGGTTCAACCTGAAGATAACCGACCTCGAACACTATCCGGGCATTATGAATACGCTGGTCAGGCTGGATGGTGTTCAGGACATCGATGCGCTCTTTGAGACCGATAATGAGGAGGAGCACCAGGCCCAGATGATCAGGGAACTGAGCGCAAAAGCACGCGCAAAGGCCGATGCTCTCGCTCAGGCCCAGTCCAGAAAGGTAAAAAGTGTCTACGGTATTACCACGGAGAGTAACTTTGGTGAGGCCTACGCCATCTTTTCCCTGCAGTACAACCCAGAAGTATACGGCCTCGCAAAAACCTCCGCTGCGTACGGTATGAACCTGATTATGGCGGTGCCTGAATTCATCAAGGTGGGCCAACGGGTGACGGCAATCTATGAGCTCAAGTAAATCGCGCCGCCGCACCACCCAAACGAAGATAAATAGTTCACTTATCCACTTTATTCACGTGTAGTGGCCATTCACTTACCTGTTATTTTTCGAGCCAAACTATAGAATCAGCCCGCAAAATCAATGTGACGCAACTCACACAACATAGATAAGGACATATCGTGAAATATTTGTGGGCCCTTCTTTTCCTTTCGTCCAGCGCATTGGGTTCCGAGCTGCTTGAAAACTCTTCCAACATGGCTTTCGTGAATGGCAAAAGCAGTACCGGCCGCACCATGGTGGATCACCATTTGCTACAAAAAAGCCTGTACCTGACCAGTGGCGAAGAAGCCGACGAAGCCGACCGACAGGAAGAGTGCTCCCTGTCCACCAGCGTGTTCTGCGGTGGTATTCTCTATACCAAAGCGACTGAGGGGTGGTTTAAGGATTTCACCATTCTGCCCGGCTCTGGCGGTGAGCAGCAAATCAAGATTACGCCCTACCGTGGCAATCTGATTCTCGGAGAGAACCTTGCCCTGCCGTTGACCATTTATATGTCCGAGGTGTCGGACAGCGTCGATAGTGAAGACGTCAATGCGATCAAGCTTATCAACCCGGAACAGGGCCGCTTCAATTTCAATCTCAAATATGCCGGGCGTTATCGCATCGGTAAATTCTGCAAGTTTAACGACCCCAGCGACGGCAACTGCGCAGTGAGCCTGACCGCCGGCATGCGGTATCTCGGTCTGCGCCAGGTGAACGAACAGGAGGAGCTGGAAATCGAGCACTACTGGGGGTCGTATGTGGAACTGGCCAATACCTGGCTGTTCAAAATCCAGGACCCATCCCTGCAGGGCTTTATCGGTGAAGTGGCGCTGAAGCTCAACGCTTCCTACCTGTCGCAGAATATTGAAGATGGCAGCACGCTGTTCCCCGACGCCACTGATGCGGCCGGCGAGCCGATTGCCTTCGAGGAAGATTTCCTGTCTTACGGTGCGACGCTGACGTTCAAAATGAACGAGAAATTCAGTATCCGCACCCAGTACATCAAGTCCGACCAGGACGATCTGCTCGGCGACCGATCCTCCTTCGGTATTACCTACGATATCTAACGATTGCCCCCAGGCGGCCAGCCGCCTGTTCGTGCCCCGCCCCAAATCACGGGATGACAGGTGATTTGGGGCAGGCAGCGCCAACCCGATGCAGGAATATCCTTCCTCAAGACCTCCCCCACCAGCCCGGCCGTTCGTCGCCACCACTCCCGTTAACTAGACCTATCGGTTCTACGCCGCCCGGCAATGACTGGCGCCGCCCGTGGGCTTTACTGTTACCATGCCGCCCGTTAACCCGCCGCCAACCACTGCCCGGCCCATACCCCCATAGAGACACCAGATGACATTCGACACCTTGGGATTGAGCGACCCGATCCTGCAGGCCCTTGAAGACAAAGGCTATACCACCCCCACCGAGATTCAGCGCAAAGCGGTGCCCGCCATTCGCGCCGGCCGGGATGTGATTGCGACGGCGCAGACCGGTACCGGCAAGACCGCCGCGTTTGTGTTGCCCATGCTGGACGCCCTCGCCGGCCCGCGCACACGCCGGGCAAAGCGCCTGCGTGCGCTGATTCTGGTGCCCACCCGCGAACTGGCCCTGCAGGTGCAGGACAATATCGAGCAATACGGCAAGCATCTGTCGGTGGCGTCCATGGCAATGGTGGGCGGTGTGGACCTGGCGCCGCAAAAGCAGCAGCTGATCGATGGTGTGGATATTGTGGTGGCTACCCCCGGCCGCCTGCTGGACCTGGCACACCAGCGCGCGCTGTATTTCGATGAGCTGGAAATCCTGGTGCTGGATGAAGCCGACCGGATGCTGGACATGGGGTTTATCGACGACCTCGACAAGATCATTGCGCGCCTGCCGCAACAGCGTCAGAGCCTGCTGTTCTCGGCAACCCTGTCGAAACAGGTGAAGTCACTGGCGGAGTCTGTGGTCGACAACCCGCTGGAAGTCGCCATCGACAGCCACCAGAAAACCGCGCCCAAGATTTCCCAATGGCTGATTGCGGTGGACAAGCACAACAAGTCGGCCCTGCTCAGCCATCTGGTGCAGGAGCGCCACTGGACCCAGGCGCTGATCTTTATCCGCACCCAGCACGGCGCGGCGAAGCTGGTGAGCCAGCTGGAAAAACGCGGTATCCGGGCGGAGTCCATTCACGGCGGCAAGAGCCAGGCATCGCGCTCCAAGATACTGGCGGATTTCAAATCCGGTGCCATCCCGATTCTGGTCGCGACTGGTGTGGCCGCGCGCGGTATTGATATCGACGAGCTGGCGCGGGTGGTGAATTACGATATGCCTGACGATGCCGATGAGTATATCCATCGCATCGGCCGCACCGGCCGCGCCGGCTCCTCCGGTGAGGCGGTATCGCTGGTTTCCAAGGACGATTTCAAGCGCTTGTGTGCGGTAGAGCGGCGGCTGGGCAAAATCATCGAGCGAGTGACTGTAGATGCGTTCCCGGTGGTGAAAGACCTACCCGCATCGAATTTAAACTTCCGCCCGAAAAGTGGTAAAACGTCCAGGCCTGTAAAACAAGACCGTCCAGCGGCGAAGCCAGACAAGACGTCCAAGCCCGCCCAAACGACTCCCTGGGGAAGCATAAAGAAATGATCGACTTCGAAAATAAGAGCCTGTTCAAACTCAAGCAGAATCCGAGCTTTGCCGAAAAGGTCGCGCCACTGCTGCTCGACGGTGAAGAGATACTGGATTCCTTCAAATCCATGCGCGACGGTGTGGTATTTACCAGCAAGCGCATTATCGCGGTCAACGTGCAGGGCATCACCGGCAGCAAGAAGGATTTCACTTCCCTGCCCTACAAGAACATCGTCGCCTATTCGGTGGAGACCTCGGGCACGTTCGATATCGACAGTGAGCTGGAGCTGTATTTTTCCGCACTGGGCAAGGTGCGTTTTGAATTCAGCGGCAAGGCGCGGCTGATGGATATTGCCCATTATATTGGCCGCTACGCCCTCTGAACCCAACCGCTTTCCACCCACCCAGACGAGCCCGCCATGTCCCTGTTATTTGAAGAGATCGATAGCCAGCCTTCCCCCCTGGGGGAGATTTCCCTGCGCAGAAGGCGCATACCCGCGCTGGGGGATCGGGATATCTACGAGGTAAAGCTGGGCGATGAGTTTTTGATGTCGAGCATGTTCGTGGCCGCAGAGGAAGCGCTGGCCACCCTCGGTTTGGCGCAGTGCAAGGGTGACAAGCTGCAGGTGGTGGTGGGCGGCCTGGGGCTGGGTTATACCGCCGTGGCCGCGCTGCAGGATCCGCGCGTGGCGGAATTGCTGGTGGTGGACGCGCTGGAAACGGTGATTGGCTGGCACAAGGCAGAGCTGGTGCCACTGGGCAAGACGCTGAACGCCGACTCCAGAAACCGCTATGTGCACGGCAGTTTTTTTGACCTGGCAACGGCACCCGCTACTGGCTTTGACCCGGACCACCCCGGCAAGAAGCTGGATGCCATTTTGCTGGATATCGATCACTCCCCCACGGAATACCTGAATGCCGCCAACGCCAGTTTCTATACCACCGAAAACCTGGCGCTGATGGCGCAACAGTTAAAGCCCGGTGGCGTGTTTGCCATGTGGTCGCAGAACCTGCCAGACCCGCAGTTTGAGGCGCTGCTGAAGACGGTGTTTGACACGGTGGAATCCCACGTGGTGTCGTTCTACAACCCGTTTATGAGTGGCGACTCCACCAATTCCGTGTATGTCTGCCGCAAGGGAACAGGCGGCTGACAAAGTGACGGTCGCCGCCCAGCGCTGATCAAGCACGACACCGGGCACTCAACCTGTCACCAGACCTTCCATTAAACCTTGCGCGACAGCTCGCGAATCTCGCGATTGAGAATCCGGTCGTTGTCCTGGTAGTCCACCGGCACGTCGATCAGGTGGACGCCGCCCTCCTGTCGACAGCGCTCAATGGTGGGCTGCAGTTCTTCGGTGGCCTCGATACGGTGGCCGCTGGCACCATAGGATTGTGCATAGGCGACGAAATCCGGGTTGCCGAAATCCAGTCCGAAATCGTGGAAGTCCATCTGCGCCTGCTTCCATTTGATCATGCCGTAGCCATCGTCCCGCAGCACCAGGATGACCAGATCGAGCTTGAGGCGCACCGCGGTTTCAAGCTCTTGTGAGTTCATCATGAATCCGCCGTCGCCACAGATGGCGAGCACGCTCCGCTCCGGGTAGACCAGTTTGGCGGCCATGGCCGATGGCAGCCCGGCACCCATGGTGGCGAGGGCATTGTCGAGCAGCACGGTGTTGGGGGCATGCGCCTGGTAATTGCGCGCAAACCAGATTTTGTACATGCCATTGTCCAGCGCGATGATGCCATCCGCGGGCACCGCCTCGCGCACCTCCTTCACCAGCCGCTGCGGCTTGACCGGGAAGCTGTCGTCCTGCGCACCTTCCTGTATGTGTTTTTGCAGCGCATTGCGAATGCGATGGGCGTCGGCAAAACTCCAGTGGTCCTGCGGCTCCAGCTGCTCCTTTAACTGCCACAGGCTGTTGGCAATATCCCCGACCACTTCAATCTGCGGGAAGTACACCGGGTCTACCTCTGCGGAACTGAAATTGATATGCACCACGGCAGGACCGCCGGGGCGCATGAAGAATGGCGGTTTCTCTACCACGTCGTGGCCCACGTTGATGATGAGATCCGCCTGGTCGATGGCGCGATGCACGAAGTCGCCATCGGAGAGCGCGGTGTTGCCAATAAAGTGGCTGCTGGCCTCGTCGATGACACCCTTGCCCATCTGTGTGGTCACCACGGGAATGCCGAGCTTTTCCACCAGCTCGCGCAGCATTTTGGCGGTGAGCTTGCGATTGGCACCGGCACCGATCAGCAACAGTGGTTTGCGTGCGGCGGAGATTGCCTGGGCCGCCTGGCGCACAGCTTTTTCTTCGGCGATGGGGCGGCGGGTATAGCTGGGCTCCAGCACCGGCATGGTGGAGTGTTCCTGGGCAATGTCTTCCGGCAATTCCAGATGGGTGGCGCCGGGGCGCTCTTCCTCCGCGTGCCGGAAGGCTTCGCGCACGTGCGCCGGTACATTGTCGCCACTGACGATCACCTTGGTGAACTTGGTGAGTGGCTGCATCATGTCGACGATGTCGATAATCTGGAACTGCCCTTGTTTTGAGCTTTTGATCGGCTTCTGCCCGGTTACCATCACCATGGGCATGGCGCCGAGCTGGGCGTAGGCCGCTGCGGTAACCAGGTTGGTGGCACCGGGGCCGAGGGTGGAGAGACAGACGCCGGCGTTGCCGGTAAGTCGGCCGTAGGTGGCCGCCATAAAGCCCGCTGCCTGTTCGTGACGCCCGATGATCAACTTGATTTTTGAGCCGCGCAGGGATTCCAGCAGATCGAGATTTTCTTCCCCGGGAATGCCGAATACAAATTCCACACCTTCTGCTTCCAGCGCACGAACAAACAAGTCGGATGCTTTCACCACAATAACCCCCAAGGTTGACTGACTGTGCACCCGGCCGGCGCGTTATTTCGCGCAAGCGCACGGGCGCAGGTTGACTAGCAGGGTAGCAGAGTGGCGGCTAACAGGCCCCGGCTCGCGCCGCTTGGGCAAAACCCGGGGGAATGAGCCAATATTGCTGAAAACCGGGATTTTCTGCATGGCCTTCACCGATTCCCTGAACCAGCTCTCACTGCCAGTATTCGGCGGTCTATCCGTCCTGTTGGTGCTGGTGGCCATGTTTGTTGGCTCTCATCTCGGCTTGCGCAGTGTCCGCAATGGCAATCTCAGCGACGCCTCTATCGGCAGTGCGGTGGCGGCGATTCTCGGCCTGCTCGCATTTCTGCTGGCCTTCACTTTTAACTCCACCGCGGAACGCTTTATCCAGCGCAAGGCACTGTTGCTGGACGAAGTAAACGCCATATCCACCACCTACCTGCGCGCAGACCTGCTCCCCCTACAGCAGCGGCGCGAAGCCCGCGCGCTGCTGGCCGAGTATGCCACGCTGCGCGATATCGATCCGACACATACGGAGAGCCTCCCGCAACTGCTGGCACGCAGCAAGGCGATTCACGAAGCGCTGTGGAACATTGTGGCCGAGCTTAACGATGCCCAATACGATGCCGTGCGCCTCGGCAAGTTTCTCGACTCCCTCAATACGGTGATTGATTTCAACACCTCCAGAATTTATGTGGGTAGCCGCTACCGGATCCCGACCCCCATGTGGGGGGCGCTCGCCCTGGTGACCGCGCTGGCCATGTTCGGCATCGGCTTCCAGTTGGGCGCTGGGCGCCGTGGTTCGCTGCAAATCAATCTGGCCCTGGCGTTCTCCTTTTCGATTGTGATCCTGCTGATCGCCGACCTCGACCGCGCCGCCCAGGGCTGGCTCATCATCGACCAGGCACCCATGTCCGAGCTCAGCCAGGAGTTGCAGGAGGCGGAACGGAAAGCGGCTCCCTGACCGCGGGACGCTCACTTTTTAGACGGTTTTCTCGACACTCCGCCCGCCAGCCCTTATAGTGCGCGGCCCGCCACGCCTGTGGTGGCCACCAGCGATAACGCTCAGCAATACCGCCCACCTTCTTGCCTCCGGGAATAGTCTCTTGATCACCACCGCCAATATCACCATGCAGTTTGGTGCCCAGCCGCTGTTTGAAAACATCTCTGCCAAGTTCGGCAACGGCAACCGCTATGGCCTGATCGGTGCCAATGGCTGTGGCAAGTCCACCTTCATGAAGATCCTGAGTGGTGCGCTGGCGCCGTCTGCGGGCAATGTGTCCATCGAGCCCGGCTGTACCGTCGGTGTGCTTAGCCAGGACCAGTTCGCGTTTGAAGAGTACTCGGTGGTCGACACGGTCATCATGGGCGACAGCCGCCTGTGGGCGATCAAGCAGGAGCGCGACCGTATCTATTCGCTGCCGGAAATGAGCGAAGCAGAAGGCATGCGCGTGGCAGACCTGGAGGTCCAGTTCGCCGAGCTGGACGGCTACAGCGCCGAGAGCCGCGCCGGTGAGATCCTGCTGGAGGCGGGCATTGAGGAGTCCCTGCACTTCGGCTCCATGAAGCAGGTGGCACCGGGCTGGAAGGTGCGCGTGCTGCTGGCACAGGCCCTGTTTGCCGACCCGGATATCCTGCTGCTGGACGAGCCCACCAACAACCTGGATATCCACACCATCCACTGGTTGGCGGAGGTGCTGAACCAGCGCCGCTCCACCATGATCATCATTTCCCACGATCGCCACTTCCTGAATCAGGTCTGCACCCATATGGCGGATATCGATTACGGCGAGCTGCGTATCTTCCCCGGGAACTACGAGGATTTTGTTGCGGCCTCCACCCTGATTCAGGACCAGCTGCACGCGGAAAACGCGAAGAAGAGCGCCGAGCTGGAAGAACTGCAGTCGTTTGTAAACCGCTTCTCGGCCAATGCCTCCAAGGCCAAACAGGCCAGCTCCCGCGCCAAGAAGATGGAAAAAATCAAGCTGGAGGAAGTAAAACCCTCCAGCCGCGTCAAACCCTACATCACGTTCCAGCAGTGCAAAAAACTGCACCGCCAGGCACTGATTCTGGAAGATCTGGCCCACGGCTACGACGGTGAGACCCTGTTTGCCGGTGGCGAGATGATTCTGGAGGCCGGTGCCCGCCTCGCCGTGATCGGCGAAAACGGTGTGGGCAAGACCACCTTGCTGCGCTGCCTGGTGGATCAGCTGCAGGCCAATAGCGGCGTGGTGAAGTGGTCCGAGAACGCGGCCATCGGCTACTGCCCGCAGGACAGCAGCGCGGATTTTGACAACGACCTGACCATCTTCGAGTGGATGTCCCAGTGGCGCACCCCGAAGCACGACGATCTGGCGGTGCGGGGTATGCTCGGGCGCCTGCTGTTTACCGCAGACGACGCCAACAAGAAGGCCCGGGTGTGCTCCGGTGGGGAGAAGAACCGCCTGCTGTTCGGCAAGCTGATGATGATGGACACCAACGTGCTCATCATGGACGAGCCCACCAACCACCTGGATATGGAATCCATCGAGGCGCTCAACAAGGCCCTGAGCCAGTATGAGGGCACCCTGATTTTCGTCAGCCACGACCGCCAGTTCGTCTCCTCCCTGGCCACCCGGGTGCTGGAGATCAAAGACCACCAGCTGGTGGATTTCCAGGGCACCTACGACGAATACCTGACAGATCGGGCACGGGCGGAAGCACGCGCGGCCTGAGGCCGCTGGGCGCTCTCTGCGGCGCACCGCAAAGGCATCACGAAGGCATAACGAAGGCAGCGCGGGGATTAAATTCCCGCCTTTTGCCACTCGTCTGTCAACCAATGGACCGGCACTCCCGTTGAGTAGGAGTGACAATAATCCATTGGAGCCACCGATGAACGAACATAATTCCACCTCGCGCCTTTGGCGCATTCTCTCCACGTTGCTGCTGGCGCTGGCGCTGACCGCCTGTGGTAGCGGCAACAGCAGTGACGACACCGCGCAAACCCCCGAGGCCGACATCCCCCCACCCAGTGGCGCGGTGTGCGAAACCACTGACGACGACCCCACCTCCAGTGAATGCGGCCAGGTACTGGTGAGCATGACCGATGCCGAGGGCGACTTTGTGCGCTACGCCGTGGATGTGCGCTCACTGAGCCTGGAGCGCCGCGATGGCACGATGGTGGAGGTGTTACCCCGCACCACCACTGTGGACTTCAGTCAGTATGTCGAGCTTTCGGAGCTGGTCACCGCAGCCACTGTGCCAGTGGGCAACTACGTCGCGAGCACCATCACCCTGGATTTCAGCGCCGCTGATATTCAGGTGGAAGTGGATGGCAGCGCCGCCCCGGCACAGGTTGTGGACGCCAGCGGTGCGCCGGTCACGGAAGTCACCCTGGACCTGCAATTCGATACCCTGAAGCCCCTGAGCATCACCCCGGGAGTGCCGGCCTCGCTGACGGTAGATTTCAATCTGGCGGCGTCTCACCTGGTAGACACCAGCGTCTCACCGGCGCGGGCGGAGCTGCACCCGGTACTTACGGCGGCCCTGGATCCCGTCGAACAGAAGGAATTCCGTATCCGCGGCCCACTGATCCATGTGGATGAGTCCGACAATAGCTACCGGCTGGCGCTGCGCCCCTTTTACCGTCAGGAAGGACGCTTCGGGGGCATCAATATCGCCACCACCACGGAAACCAGCTGGGACATCAACGGGGAAAGTTACACCGGCGCCACCGGCCTGAGTGCGCTGGCGGAGCAGTCCAATGGCACTGCAACCCTCGCGTTTGGCGCTTACAACGCGGAAACGCAGGTATTTACCGCCGAGATCGTTTATGCCGGCAGCAGCCTGCCAGGAGGCACCCTGGATGCCGTTCACGGCCATGTAGTGGCGCGTAGCGGCGATGAAGTCACCCTCAAGGGGGCTCGCCTGATTCGGGCCGATGGCAGTGTGGTGTTCAATGACACACTGACATTACAGCTGGGCGAGAGCACCCGCGTGCGCAAGTCCCGCTACCCGATGGCGTTGCTGGGGACCGACAGCCTCTCCGTTGGCCAGCGCATCAGTGCCTTGGGCACCTGGGATGGTGAGCGCCTGGATGCCAGCGAGGGCGCCGTACGCCTGCGCCTGACCAGCGTCAGTGCCACCCTCAACCATTCGGCCGATGCCGAACTGGAAGTGACCGCCCTGGCCTTCGGCGCCCGCGGTGTGGACCTGTTCGACTTCACCGGCACCGGTATCGACCCGGACAACGACGCCGACCCCGCCCATTACCAGATAAACCTCGATGGAATGAATCCCGGCAGCCTGGCGTCTGGTGCCCCACTGCGTATCCGCGGTTTTGCCACCCCCTTCGGCAGTGCACCGGCGGACTTCGATGCCGTGTCTGTGGCGGACTACAGCAATGCCGCGGCTCAGCTGTTGGTAAGCTGGGCCGGAGAGGGTAGCAACAGTGCCCTGACGCAACTGGATGCCAACGGCCTGCAGCTCAATCTGGACCCCGAACTGCTCGGCACGGCGCACCACCTGCGTCGAGGTGGCATTCGCACCGACCTGCTGGCGATGACCGAACAGCCCCAAATCGCCCCCGCCTTTGACCGCGGTGTCTTTGCCCTGGTGCAGGACGGCGAGGTCACTATGCATGGCAACTTCGCCAATTTCGCCACCGATCTCGGCACAAGGCTCGACAATGGCGCCCAAGTTAAGCTGCTGCACGGTGCCGGTGGCTACCGGGACGGGCAGTTTAATTTCATGACAATGTCAGTGATCTTGCGTAATTTATAGACAGGAGGGCCACTTCCCGATAAAGTGGCCCCCGCTAGAAAGAAAGACTTTTATTGATACCGCTACATCGCTGTCGTACTCGCAACGCCACGTTCTGTATTTACCGTGACCTGCAGTTACTAAGAGCCTTTACCTCAAGCACCACCCGCCTCTCGTAGGCAACACTCTTTTTAATTTCAGGAAATTAGATATGTCTAATACAGTAACTGGCACCGTTAAATGGTTCGACGAAGCAAAAGGTTTTGGTTTTATTGAGCAGCAGTCCGGTCCGGACGTTTTCGCTCACTTCAGCGCCATCTCCAGCAGCGGCTTCCGCACCCTGACTGAAGGCCAAGCTGTTGAGTTCACCGTAACTCAAGGCAAAAAAGGCCCGCAGGCTGAAAACATCGTAGTGGTATAAGACCCTACCGATGTGAAAACGGGCCCTTCGGGGCCCGTTTTTGTTTGTGTACGATTTCCGCTATTCCACTGTCTATTCCACTATCTATTCCATCAACGGCTTGTGCCGCTCCGCATCCTGAAACTGCAACTCCGCCAGCCGCTTGTACAACGGCGATTTCTCGATCAGCTCCCCGTGGCTGCCCTGTGCCACCAGCTTTCCCTCGTGTAACACCGCAATACTGTCCGCGTGCAGAATCGTTGCCAGTCGATGGGCGATGATAATGGTGGTGCGCCCCTGCATCAGGGTCTCCAGCGCCTGTTGTACGTGGTGCTCACTCTCTGCATCCAGCGCACTGGTGGCCTCGTCCAGCAGCAGGATTTTCGGGTCTTTGAGAATTGCGCGGGCAATGGCGATGCGCTGCCGCTGCCCGCCCGACAAACGCGCACCCTGCTCGCCCAGATGGCTGTTGTAACCGTCTGGCAGCTGCTCGATAAACTCGTGGGCGTGGGCGGCTTTGGCGGCGGCAACAACCGCCGCGTCGCTGGCCGCGGGGTTGCCGTAGCGAATGTTGTACCAGACATCCGCGGTAAACAGCGCCGGCTGTTGTGGCACCACGGCCATTTGCCGACGCAGGGTGGTTGTATCCAGCTCGCGGATGTCCACACCATCCAGGGTGATGCGGCCCCGCAGCGGTTCGTAAAAGCGCTGCAGTAATTCCAGCACCGTGGACTTGCCCGCCCCCGATGGGCCAACCAGTGCGAGACTCTTGCCGGCGGCAACCGTCAGGCTCAACTGGTGCAGGGCGGGGTGCTCCGGGCGCGAGGGATAACTGAAGTCCACCATCTCGAGCGCCAGCAGCCCTGCGCCTGTATGTGCAGCGGTGGCGGAAGGCTGCGCATTACTACTCGCCGGAATTTCCGCCTCCACCTGCAACAGGTCCATCAGGCGCTCGGTGGCACCGGTGGCGCGCTGCAGTTCGCCGTAGACCTCGGAGATGGTCGCTACCGCCGAGCCCATCAACATGGCGTAGAACACGAACGCGGCCAGGTCACCGCTGCTCATGCGCCCGGCGATCATGTCGTTGCCGCCCACCCACAGCAACGCACTCACGGCGCCGAACATCAACAGGATCACCACGGCAATCAGCAGCGAGCGCTGCCGAATGCGCCGCCTGGCCACATCGAATGCCGCTTCCACCTCGCCGGCGAACGCCTGTTTTTCATAGGGCTCACGGGTGTAACTCTGCACGGTCTTGATGTGCTGGATAATCTCACCGGCGTAGCTGCCTACATCGGCGATGGAGTCCTGACTGGCCTTGGAGAGTTTCCGCACCCGCCGCCCGTACAGCACGATGGGCAGCAACACCAGCGGCACCCCCACCAGTACCATCAGGCTCAGCTTCAGATTGGTAAACAGCAGCAGAATCAGCGCACCCACGAACATCAGCACACTGCGCAGCGCCATGGAAAACGAGGTGCCGATAATGTGTTGCAGCAGGGTGGTATCAGTGGTGAGACGGGACATAATCTCGCCACTGCGGTTGGTTTCAAAATAACTGGGGTGCAGGGTCACGAGTTGATCGAACACCGCCTTGCGCAGGTCCGCCACCACACGCTCCCCCAGCCACGACACTAAATAGTGCCGCGCATAGGTGCCCATGGCCATTAGCCCGGCCAGCACCAGCAAAACGAGTACCGCCCGGGACAACGACTGGCTGGAGTCGCCAGTCAGGCCTTCATCGACCAGCAGGCGGACGCCCTGACCAATCGACAGGGTAATACCCGCGGTAAACACCAGCGCAACTGCCGCCCCCAGCAGCACCATTTTGTAGGGCCGCATAAATTGCCACAGCGCAACCAGCATTTGCCGCGCACTCATCGCAGCGGACTTGGACACAGGGGCGTTGGTTTGTGGATCGTGACTGGCTGGCGCGCTGGGGCTCGGCATAAACTTCTCGCGGTTGGCAACAGCTCCGAGTATGCGGGGGATGGTGGCCGCTTGAAAGTAAGAACCGGCGTCTAGCGGAACATTAATTCCGGGTTGACCATGGTCTTCATTTCCAGCACGTTGCCGTTGGGATCGGTTATGAAAAACGTTTCCTGCTCATACTCGTCCCCCTCAAAGCGCCGATAGGGCTTGTCGAGATATTCCAGCCCGGCAGCCTCAATACGCGCCTTCAGTGCCTGGAATTCATCGTTTGGCAGGTGCGCGCCAAAATGCGGCACCGCAACGGCGCCCATGTCGACGTCGTGACGCACATTGGGCAGCTGCTCCTCACTCTGGTGCAGGGTGAGTTCGTTGCCCCAGAAATCGATATCGACCCAGCGCCCCGCCTCACTGTTGCCACTTTTACATCCCAGCACATCGCAGTAGAAAGCCTTGGTCGTCTCCAGATCACCGGCCGGAATGGCCAGGTGCATGCAGTTGGATTTCATCATCACCTTCCTCTCGCTCTTCAACCAGAATTGTTATTGGTCTGCAAAGGTATCAAGAATTTTAGTCAACGGTATTTTGACAGGTTGCGCTGTTCGCAATGCCGCAATCCCGCTGGCACCTTAATTTGCAAACATGCGCCCGTCGTGTGCGCCCACCGGTCTCAACTATATTGATTCGAAGCAGACTACCGGAGCATCGGCGCCCCCACCCTGGAGACTATGCACAGTACACGCATGAAAAACCTGGTGGCCGCGCTCACCATGGCGGCACTGACAGCCTGCGGCAACCAGGCAATACAACACTGTCAGGCGGGAGAATCCCTGCAGTTCCACGACCTGCTGTATTTCGGCACCGAGCGCGGTGAACAACGGCCGGTGACCGACGCGGAATGGGCCGCGTTTGTGCAAGAGGTGCTGACGGTGCATTTCCCGGATGGGCTCACGGTACTCTCCGGAACCGGCCAGTGGACATCGGGCACCGGGGATATCGTGCGCGAGCGGAGCCATGTGCTATCTCTGGTACACACCGGCAACACCGAGAGCGAAGCCTCCATCACCACACTGATCAATACCTACAAAACCCGTTTCGACCAGGAGTCGGTGTTGCGGGTACGCAGCGCTGCCTGCGTTGCTTTCCGTTAAAAACCCCCGGATTCGATCCGCCCCAATTCGCACCGATTGATTCTCCGCCAACTTGCACCGTCGACTCATCGACGCCCTACCTTCGCCCTGTCGCAGAGGCGCCGAGCTGAACGTCAACTTAACGCAACATTTAGCATCTTCATCGACATCACGCATCTATCTCGCAATTTTTATGTGTCTATAGGCAAACACACAGGAGAAAATAGCGATGCGATGGATAGCGATATTGGCGGTGATGATGCAGGTTGGCTGCGCTGGCAGTCATCAGGTCGCGGCGACCGTGGTGCCGGAGATGGACACGGCAGCAGTCATGGAGACCGTGCTGAAGCAAAACCTGAACAAGCAAAGCTGGCCCCAGGCAACGAAGGGCGAACTCGAAGACAGCGATGTATTACATGCCCAGGACCTGCTGACACTGACCCCGGAAATGCAGGCGTTCGTGGACTCGATAGACCCCTCCCTGTCTCCCTCGCGGCGCTTTCGGCGCATGGTGCGCACGCTGAAGAGCGAAGGGTTCGAACTGGAGTACGACCTGGACACGACCACCACCGCGGCGGAGGCGTTTGCGCAGCGCCGGGGCAACTGTATTTCCTTTGCCGCACTGATTGTGGCACTGGCACGGGAGGTGGGGCTTGAGGCACACTTCAATCAAGTGGAAGTCCCAGTGGAACAGCGTGCGACCACGGGTGGGCGCGGCAGGGCACTGGTGCAGAATATTTTGCACATCAATGCGGAAGTGACTTTCGGCTGGACCGTACGGGTATTCGAGTTCAACTTCGAGCCGCGCCCGGATTTCCCCCATCACCGTCTGGAAGATAAAACCGTGCAGGCGCTCTACCTGAACAACCGCGCTCTGGAACTGGCCAAGACCAAACAGTGGGACGGAGCGCTGTCCATGCTGTCGGAGGCGATTACACTCACACCGGCGACCAGCCTGTTGTGGAACAGTCTTGGCTATATTCACCGGCAAACCGGCAACCTGCAACTGGCTGAAATCAGTTACACCCAGGCACTCGCCCTCGACAGTGACAATCACGCAGCGAGAAATAATCTGCGCCGGGTGAACAAACTGCAAAGCGAGCGCGGCCTGTCGCAAATAGCGGAGCGCGCCGACCGGCAAGAGCAGGGCTCATGATCTCGCGCCCTGCAGCGCAGCGTTTTTTACAGGAAGGTTATGCCGAACCTGCGGCGCGCCCTGGATCAGCACGCCGCAGCAAACGCGCTACAGGGACTGTTCGGACAACCGCTCCTGCCGCGCTACGGACAGGTAACCGAAGTAGCGGTCGCGGATCTCCCGCACGTAATTCACCGGCTCCCGTCCCCGTACGTAACCAAAGCGAGCTTTTTTGTAATACTCCGGCTTGGATAACAGCAGCATCGCCTCTTCAACATTATCGAACCAGCGATTCGGGTCTTTGCCCAGCTGCTCGGCGAGTACGCGGGCGTCCCGCACGTGACCATGTCCGGCGTTGTAGGCTGCCAGGGTAAAGTAGATCTTCTGGTCGAACGGCAGGCTGCGGGGAAAACGCTCCTCCAGCCATCCCATATAGGCGACCCCCGCACGAATACTGTTTTCCGGCTCATACAGCCCGCTGATGCCCATTTGCCGCGCGGTGCGCGGCATCACCTGCATCAGGCCGCGGGCGCCGGCGAATGACCGCGCTCTCGGGTTGAAGCGGCTCTCCTGATACATCTGCGACACCACCATGCGCCAGTCCTTGTCGGCAGGCTGCGCGTATTTGCGCACCAGCGAATCGTAGGGCGACAGCATGCTGGTATCCCGCAGGCGCTCGCGCTGCTTTTTTTCAAGGCGTTTATTTTCGCGGAAGTATTTGTTGTAGGTGACGTTGAAAAACAGTCCGCGGTCGTACTTGTTGAGGAAGCCGTTCAGCTGCTCCAGCAAGCGCGGCTGGTCCCCGCGCACCGCCCAGGCAATATCCCGCTCGCCGGAAATATCCCCCACCACCCCGAAATCGTCACGGTAGGTCTGCTCAATGGCCACCAGGTGGGAATCCACCACGGTGTAGTCGTAACGGCCTTCCGCCACGGCATCAATCAACTGCTCGGTGGTGGCACCTGCTACGGGCAAAAGATCCACCGGCTCCTGCGCGGAGGCCAGCAACCCGGTCAGGTTGGTGTAATAGCTACTGAACGGATTGACCGCAACGGTCTTGCCGTTGAGCCGCTGGGCGACCGGTACTGCAGCGACTGCATCCACGCCGTCGCTATGGCTATCGTTATCCGGCAGGTTGTCCACCGCGGTTACCAGCTGTTCGGTCACCTGCATATAGGGCCGGGTAAATACCAGCCCCTGCGCTTTACGCGCGTCTGTCACCGTCAGCGACGCCGCAATCAAATCGCCCTGCCCCGCGGCCAGCGCTTCGGCCAGATCCACATCCGGGCCAGGCACCACCATACTGAGCCGCAGGCCATGGTCGCGGGCGAAGCGCTGCAACAATTCATAATCAAACCCCATCAACTCGCCACGCCACATGAAATAGGACGCGGGATGATTGCGGGTCAGCACACGCAGGGTGCGGGTTTGCTGAATGTCGTCCCAGTCACGCAGGGCACTGGCCCGTCGCTGGGCGGCGATCAGGTGCTGTTCGGTAAAATATTCATTCAGTGCCCGCTCGAGCTTCTGGCTATCCCGGCGCACCGCCCAGGCGATGGCGCGGCGGCTGTCTCGCAGGTCCTCGGCCTGCAGGCCGGGGTAGTCTGCGAGCAGTACTTCCGCGAGGTTGCTGTCGATAACGGTGGCATCAAACGTACCTTTCATCACGCCTTCGAGCAGTTCATCCTGAGTCACCGGCCCCTCGAGAAAGCGCGGGGTGAGCACCCGGGATTCCGTGCTCTGCTGCTGCAACGTTTCGGCAAAGGCACTGCCTTTTCTCAGCGCCACCTGAAACTCGCCCTGATCGGTATCGGCAGCGCGGCGGGTAATCAGTTGCTCCTGCACATATTCCAATGGTCGCGTGAAGGCGACCTGCTGGGCCCGCTCCGGTGTACGGGAAAAGTTCACCGCAATGAGATCGCCGCGCCCATCCGTCAACGCGGGGATCAGCTGCGCAAAGTTATCCACATATACCCACTGGGGCTCGAGCCCGCGTTGGTGCGCAAATTTTTCCGCGAGTGCCCGCCACTCGCCCGTGGGCAAGCCATCCCGCGGCAGCGATTCTTCTTCCAGCCCCAGCGGCGCCAGCAAGCGTAGTGTCCCGCGTGCCTTGATGGCTTCCAGGTCTCCGCGCTCCACGTAGTTTTCAAACGCTGGCAGTACTTCTTCCTCCTCGGCCTCGGCTTCCACAGAATCCGTGGCCACAGGCTCCAGCTCTCCTGCAGCCGGTACCTGCGCTGCCCGCTCGCCGCCACAGGCAGTGAGCAGCACCACAAGCAGCATGCCAACCACACCGGTCAGCCCCCGGCCGCCGGGCAGACTTCTTTCGATCACTGGCAAAGTATCCATACCGTGTACCCCTCTGTTGCGCCGTGTCTGTACAAATAATGTCTCACAAACTGTGACACATATCGAACTTGTGCATTTTTCAACCAACAAAATCGCGTCATTTGTGCCACTGGCGCCACCCAGCCTGCAAAGCTGGCCCTACAGAATCCCCGGCCGACGCTGCATGTTATGCCCATGCCACTGTGCGCGTGTCCGCTCGCATATTGGCAGCCAAGCGGATAACAATAATCAAGGTGCGAAAATGAAATCGAGATACCCATTGCCTCGAACGGGATTCGTGGCTGCCGTTTTTCTGCTGGGCGCGGTCGGCTCCATGCAGGCAAAGACCGAAACCATCTACGCCGACAATTTCAGTAATGGCGACATCAGTGACTGGAGCACAACCGGAAATGTCGATGTGCACGATGGTTCCCTGATGCGTTTGCGCGGCACTTCCAGTGCAAGCCGCGCGTTATCAACTGCCGGTTATTCGGCAGTTTCGGTATCCCTCACCCTGGCTGCCAGTTCACTGGAAAATGGAGAGTTCTGCTACGGGGAAATATCCACCGACGGCGGCAGCAGCTGGACCACAGCGGTGACCGTCGCTAACGGAGACGATAACGGCACACCATTCAGTGCCAACAGCGCGCCTGCCGGCATCGATAACAATACCGCCGTGCAGTTGCGCTTCCGCGGCACCGGCTCGACCACAGGCGATTACTGCTACGGTCACCAGGCGCTGGTCAGCGGCACGGGTGGTGCGCCAACAGCACCCGACATCAATGTACCGGGCAGCGTAACCTTCGCGAGCATTGCTCCGGGCAACAGCACTTCACAATCAATTACTGTGTCCAATGAGGGCTCGGCGGCATTGGTGATCAGCAATACCAGTGCGCCGGCGGCGCCGTTCAACCTGGCCAGTAATAACTGCACAACGATTGCCGCGGGCGCCAGCTGCACCATCGCTGTGAGTTTCTCGCCCACCGTCGAGGGAAATTTCAGTAGTAGCATCACACTTTCATCCAACGACCCGGACGAGCCCAGTGTTTCCGTCAGCCTTTTCGGCAGCGCCAGTGAGGGTGGTGGCAGCGTCGAGGATTTTGATCCACTCACCGGTAGCGGCAATGTTTCCCGAACCGCACTCACCATGAATACCCTGCTTAATGGCAGCGATCCAGGCAGCCTTGTGGATTTCTCTCACTACGCCCTTCCGGCGGAAGCGGCCATGCCCGGCAACCAGTTTGAAGGCAGCCTGGAGTTGTTTGGCGAAGCCAGCGGCGGCGCCTTTGATGAGCACAAGGATACCTTCCGCTATACCGGCACCCAGGACGCCACCCGTAAACACCTGCCGGAATTCAATTTCGAGTTTGTGCAGACTGGCAGCCATATCGTGCCCCGTGAACGCGGGTCTATTCCCAGCGCCCATCCGGAATGGGAATACGTGCTGACACCGGGGCGCGTGTGGAACGAGAACGGCGATGCCGGTTACAGCCGCGTGGCACTGCCGTTTGCGCTACAGCAGAAAAATGCCAACTGCATGCACAATGGCGTGATGAGTTTCCTGTTCAAGGATGATGGCTCTACCTCCGATGTGACCTACCAGATTGCCAGCGAAACCTGCCTCTACTACCAGTTTGATATGTGGGGACAGCTCTCGGCCAGCTATACCCCTGGTACGGTTGCGAACAGCACGGCGCTGGTGAGTGCGTATCAAGCGGAAGTTGCTGCACGCATGCCCACCAAACCGCTGAGTGCGCTCGCGCAGGATTACCCCGGCACCAACCCAGCGGCCTTCGCCACTCCGGACGGCAAGGACCCCGCGGCCATCTCACTGGTCGGTTTCGTCATTGATGGTACCCATTATGTGGGCGGCTGTAGTACGCGCCAGGGGGCCTACCCCTATTGTGAGGCGCTGGTGGTACCGTCCTACTCCAGCGCAAAATCCGTATTCGCAGGCGGTGCGCTGATGCGCCTGGAGCAGAAATACCCGGGTACGTTCAATCAATCTATCGGCAGCTACATCAGTGAATGCAACACCAATGGCAATTGGAATGACGTAACCTTTGGCAACGCGCTCGACATGGGCACCGGCAACTACAAACTCGCCAGTTACATGAGTGATGAAGGGGCAAGCCATACCAATGACCTGTTCCTGCCGGAAGACCACGCCAGCAAGATCAGCTACAGCTGCACGGAATATCCTCGCAAGGCGGCCCCCGGTACCCAGTGGGTGTACCACACATCTGATACCTACATTCTGGGCACCGCGATGAATGCGTATGTGAAGGGCATCGAGGGCAGTAGCAGCGATATTTTTCAGGATATTCTGATTGATGAGGTACTGGCACCTCTGGGCGTCAGCCCCACCGCCGAATTCACCCGTCGCACCTACGACAGCGTTCAGCAGGCGTTTACCGGCTGGGGCCTGATGTGGCTGCGGGACGACGTGGCGAAAATCGGTAGCTTTTTTGCGGATAGTGCCAGCCAAACCACACTCAACCAGGCACAACTGGATGCCGCGCTTCAGCGCGATGCCAGTGACCGGGGCCTGGAGCCGCTGACCGATTACAAGTACAACAACGGCTTCTGGGCCCATGAAATCAGCAGCAACATCAGTGGTTGCAGCAACCCGCTGTGGCTACCGTTTATGTCCGGTTACGGCGGCATCTCGGTGCTGATCCTGCCCAACAACTCGCTGTATTACTACTTCGGAGATGATGACCAATACAAGTGGATGGAAGCGGCACAGGAGGCGCACAGTATTCGCAGCCTGTGCCAATAAAGTGCATCAATAAAAATCGGTAACGAAAAAAGGGGCGATCCATTCGCCCCTTTTTTTATTTACCCTGCCGGGTTCAGTCTGCTCGAATCGGTTTGTGCAATTTAACCGCTTCAGCTTTTTTGCTGCGCATGCGGATGTTCAGCATTTCCACCACCATCGAGAAGGCCATGGCAAAGTAGATGTACCCTTTGGGCACGTGCACGTCGAAGCCCTCAATAATCAGGGTGACACCGACCAGAATCAAAAACGACAGCGCCAGCATTTTGATGGTGGGGTGCCGATCGACAAAGTCGCCGATGGGCTTGGCCGCAACCAGCATCACCGCCACGGCCAGAATAATGGCGATCGCCATAATCGAGATATGGTCGACGAGCCCCACGGCGGTAATCACCGAATCCAGCGAGAACACAATATCCAGGATGGCAATTTGCGTAAGCACCATGCCGTAGGTTGCGGTGGCAGTGGTAGTGGTTTCGCCATCGACGCCCTCCAGGCTGTTGTGAATCTCATGGGTTGCCTTGAACAGCAGGAACAGGCCACCACTTATGAGGATGAAGTCCCGTCCGGAAATTTCTTCACCCAGTACGGTAAACCACGGCTCGGTCAGTCCCATAATCCAGGCAATGGAGAACAGCAGAGCAAGGCGGGTGATCATTGCCAGCGCCAGACCGATAAAGCGCGCGGATTCACGCTGTTTTTCCGGGAGGCGACCGACGAGGATGGAAATAAAAATGATGTTGTCGATCCCCAGAACGATTTCCAGGGCAGCCAGGGTGGCCAGGGCGATCCACGCCTCGGGGCTGGCAATCCATTCGAACATACCAAGTTTCCTGTATTTATTGTAATAGTTGCCCGCACAGCCCCCGCCGGAGGCCGTATCGGTGAAAGTAAATTAGAGGGGAGTTTACGAGGTTTCTTCCAGCCACGCCAAGGCGGGCGCCTTGTCCTCAAAGAAGCGGGCTTCGCCACCGATAAACCAGGTGCCTATCTTGGCCGCCACCTCCTGCCACGACTGGCTACCGACGATGGCAACTTTGTTGAACTTGCGGCCGTGTTTCACACCCAGCTTCAGGTCATCCCAGGCCGCACGAATCTCCCAGCCTTCCAGCTCGCGCATATCCATCAGCACATCGATCTTGGGGTGCTCCATGCCGGCAATGGCGGACTCCAGCATGGGAACCAGGGTTTCGTAGTCTTCATGCTGCAGCTTTCCCCGCGCGTGCAGGGACATGACGACCCGCTCGTTGCCGGTGCGTTCGATACTGACAGAAAAGCCGTGGTGATAATCGCTCATGCCCACTCCGCTATCCGTGATATTCAACGCATTGGTATAGGCTCAGAAACGCCCGCGGGCAAGTCTGATCCGGAATCAGCGCCGCAGGATATCCACAATTTCGTGGGTGGCGTGCACCAGGCGCACCAGCTCGCCTTCAATACGCACGGTGACCAGGCCGCGATCGTCTACCGGGTGCACGACCACCGCGTGGCGGTAGATATCATCTTCAAGAATATAGCCGGGTTGGAGCTTTTTCTTCCAGCCGGGCGGGAGTTCACCGCCGCGCTGCACCTTTTTTTGCAATCCGGGCGGCAGCTCGCCGTGTTTGTCGGGCTTGGCAAAGGCAACTGTGGCCGGCGCGATCAACGCGGTCGCCAGCAGGGTAGAGATCAGGCGTTTCATCATGTAATTCCTTCGGGTACGTCCGGTAAAGTCGTGGCGCCATGGTAAACCGGCCGCAGGGCTGCGCCTCCGGCTCAGATCACATTTTGATTATCCGACCCCCAGCCTGACTGCCGGCTGAATACAAAAAAGGGCCGCGATTGCGGCCCAAAGGAGTCAATAGTGGCAAACCCATACTGGAATCGCTGAAAAACGTAGCGAGCGGGTGCCTGGTGGTGGCCGCCGGAGCGGAGGCAGCGGAGTGTATAAGTCATACATGAGCAAGCCGAGCACCGCCGGACGCCGCCAGGCGCACGCGCAGTAGTTTTTCAGTGATTCCTCAGCTGATGTCGATCCAGGTGGACTTTAGCTCACAATACTTGTCCAGTGCGTGCAGGGACTTGTCGCGGCCGTTGCCGGACTGCTTGAAACCGCCGAAGGGCACGGTAATGTCGCCGCCAAAGTAGTTGTTGATCCACACAGAACCGGCACGGATGTCGCGCGCCATGCGGTGTGCGCGACTGATATCTTTGGTCCACACACCGGAAGCGAGGCCGTAGATCGAGTCGTTGGCGATTTTCAGTGCCTCTTCCTCGGCCTCGAACTCGATAATCGAGAGAACCGGGCCGAAGATTTCCTCGCGCGCGATGGTCATATCGCCGTTCACACCCCTGAAGATGGTCGGCTCGTAGTAGTGACCGCCCTCAACCGCATCTGCCGGCTTGCCGCCGCACACCAGCTGTGCGCCCTGCTCCAGACCCTTCGCCACATAGAATTCGACGGTATCGAACTGGCTCTGGTCGATCAGCGCACCCATCACACTGTTGGGATCCTGCGGGTGACCGGGCTTGAAACGCTCGGAGGCTTTTTTCACCTTCTCGATGAAGGTATCGGCAATGCCTTTTTCCACCAGCAGGCGGGTGCCAGCGGTGCAGGTTTCGCCCTGGTTGTAGAACACTGCCAGTGCCGCGGCTTCCGCGGCCTTGTCCAGGTCGGCGTCGGCAAACACGATGTTCGGGCTCTTGCCGCCCAGCTCAAGGAAGGTGCGCTTGAGGTTGGACTGGCCGGAGTATTCGGTCAGGGTCTTGCCCACTTCGGTGGAGCCGGTGAACGTCAGGCCGTCGATATCCATGTGCAGGCCCAGGGCTTTACCCAGGGTGCTACCGGGGCCAGGCAGCACGTTGAGCACGCCGTCGGGCAGACCCGCCTGCTTGGCAAGCCCGGCCAGCTTGATGGCGGTGAGCGGGGTATTGGACGCGGGCTTCAGAATCACGCTGTTGCCGGTGGCCAGCGCCGGGCCCAACTTCCACGCAGTGGTGGACAGCGGGAAGTTCCACGGCACGATGGCGGCCACCACACCCAGCGGCATACGGGTGATCAGGCCGATCTCGGTAGGGCCGGTGGGGGCGATTTCATCGTAAATCTTGTCGATCGCCTCGGCGTTCCAGCGAATGGTGGTGACTGCGCTCGGCACGTCCACATTCATGGTATCGCTGATGGGCTTACCCGCATCGAGGCTTTCCAGCAGGGCAATTTCCTCGCGATGCTCTTCAATCAGCTCGGCAAAGCGCACCAGGATCTTCTTACGCTCCATTGGCGGCATGTGCGACCAGACGCCGGATTCGAAGGTGTCGCGCGCGACCTTGACCGCGAGCTCGGCATCTTCCGGACCACAGCTGGCAATCTGCGCCAGTTCGCGACCATCGGCGGGGCTGGTGGAAGCGCGGGTCTTGCCGGAGAGGGCGTCTACGTACTCGCCATTGATAAAGGCCCGCCCCTCGATGGTGAGGGCATCGGCCATGGCGAGCCACTCCTGAAGCGTCTGCGGGGTCGGCTTATTCTTTGCCTTGTCGGTCATGGCACACCTCGTGTGAAGTCTGAGTTTAATAACTGAAGGATTATTCAGTTTATACCTAAAATGTGATCACAAATCAAAGGCCGGCGACCGGCGATGGCTCAGACCGCCTCGAATGTGCCGGTTTCGAGGTTCTTGCGCGCGCCGGGAATCGGGAAAACCCGGTTGTGGAACGCGATGTAGAAGCCGGGCTGCACCAGGCGCGCGGTGAGCAGCGCTTCGGTGACGTTCTGGCGGGCGTCGGAGTCGATGAAGCCCATGGGGCGCATGGCGCCGGTGAATACCACCGGCACCTTGGGGGTTCCCAGCTTGGCGTAGCAGTATTCGGCGGTGACGGACATGGTGTCGGTGCCGTGCAGGATAACGATGGGGTCGCCCTGTTCGGCGGTGTGCTCGATGGCCTCACAGATCTGATCGCGGTCGCTGTCGTCCATTTCCAGCGAGTCCTTGTTAAGCACACTCTCCAGCTCAAGGTTGGTGTAAGGCAGGCGCAGGCTGCTGATAAGGCCGTCGCGAATGATCGAGGCGCGATTCTTCAGCGTGCCCTCGGATTCGCAGTAGCTTTTCTCGATGGTGCCGCCGGTGGTGAGAATGCGAACGGTGGCTTTCTGGTTGAGATCTGTCATCGCTTTTCCCGCTGAATGAGTACAAAAATGCGCATATTAGTGGTCGTTTTGGAATGGGACAATCTTAGCCTGTCATTTATGTCACAACACGCCTTAACCGCCTCGCACACCCACAGGGAGTGCACCGGGAACCGCCATCACACCACCGAGGTTTCCACCCGCAGCCAGTCCTCTTCCAGCCCCATGGCAAGCCGGTCGCCCACAGACAGCTCGCCCACCCCGGCGGGGGTGCCGGTGAGCACCACATCCCCGGGCAGCAACGTAAAGTGGCTGCTGATATAGGCCACCAGATCGAGGATGGGCGTGAGCATGTGGCTGGATTTGCCGCGCTGGCGGACTTCACCGTTTAGCCACAGGGTATAGGTGAGATTGTCCCAGTCCGGCAGCCAGTCGAGTTTTACAAAGGGGGACAGGGGGCAGGCGCCATCGAAGCCCTTGGCCTTCTCCCATGGATGGCCCTGCTTTTTAAGTGCGGATTGCAAGTCGCGCAGGGTCAGGTCCAGGGCCAGCCCCAGCCCGGCGATGGCACCCGGCACATCCGCGGCATTGGCTTCCGTCAGCGGTGCGCCAATCAACAGCGCCAGCTCGCCCTCAAAGTGACAGCTGCCCCGCCCCCGTGGCAGGTGTACCGGCTCCGCCATGGAGACCGCCGCCGTGGCCGGCTTGATAAACAGCAGCGGCTCCTCGGGTACCGGGTTGTTCAGCTCTTCGGCGTGGGCCGCGTAATTGCGCCCGACGCACACTATCTTGTTTAACGTGAGATCGACGGGACTATTGCAGGTAAAAGTGTGCTTATACATAACCAAATTCGATAACTAGGATAAAAATTGCGTATAAAGCTTTGTAAAGCCCTTGTGGTATGATGCCGCCCTCGCCGGGCTCCCGGCGGTCTCCAAACCTATTTCGATAACCTTTCGCGAACACTCTGATCATCGCGCTCGGCCAAGAGACCCGTTATGGCTCCACAGATTTCTCTTCAGAAAGACAAAATCCGTATTCTGCTACTGGAAGGCGTACACCAGTCTGCGGTGGATCTGCTGTCTTCCCGCGGCTACACCAATGTGGAATATATCAAGACCGCACTGCCGGAAGATGAACTGATCGAGAAGATTGCCGATGCGCATTTTGTCGGGATTCGCTCCCGCACCCAGCTGACCCGCAAGGTGCTGGAGAACGCCAGCAAGCTGATCGCCGTCGGCTGCTTCTGCATCGGCACCAATCAGGTGGACCTGGAAGCCGCCACCGACCTCGGCATCGCGGTATTCAACGCGCCCTACTCCAACACCCGAAGCGTAGCTGAACTGGTGATCGCCGAGGCGATCATGCTGCTGCGCGGCATCCCCGAAAAGAACATGGTCTGCCACCGTGGCGGATGGCAGAAATCGGCGGTCGGCTCGTACGAGGCCCGCGGTAAAACCCTGGGCATCATCGGCTACGGTGCCATCGGTTCGCAAACTTCCGTGCTGGCGGAAGGCATCGGCATGCGGGTGATCTTCTTTGATGTGGTCACCAAGCTGCCGCTGGGCAACGCCAGCCAGGTCAACAGCCTGGACGAACTGCTGGCCCAGTCTGATGTGGTTTCCCTGCACGTGCCAGAGCTGCCCTCCACCAAGTGGATGATCGGCGCCGAACAAATCGCCAAAATGAAGAAGGGTGCCATTCTGCTGAACGCCTCCCGCGGCACCGTGGTGGAAATCGAACCGCTGGCAGAAGCACTGAAAAGCGGCCACCTCGCCGGTACCGCCATCGACGTTTTCCCGGTGGAGCCCCGTGGCAACGACGACGAGTTCCTGTCGCCCCTGCGCGGGATCGACAACGCCCTGCTGACGCCGCACGTGGGCGGTTCAACTGTAGAGGCGCAGGAAAACATCGGCGTGGAAGTGTCCGACAAGCTGGCGCTCTACTCCGACAACGGCACCACCACCAGCTCGGTGAATTTCCCGGAAGTCGCCCTGCCGAGCCACGCTGGCGCGCACCGTCTGTTGCACATCCACAAGAACGTGCCCGGGGTACTCGGCGCGATCAACCAGGTGTTCTCCGACAACGGCATCAACATCTCCGCCCAGTTCCTGCAGACCAACGAAACCGTGGGCTACGTGGTGATCGACGTGGATGCCGAGTACTCCGACCTGGCGCTGGAAAAACTGAAGAACATCCCCGGCACCCTGCGCTGCCGCGTACTGTTCTGATTCCTGCCGAAACCGCTGTCTGACAGGCTCCCGGCGGGTCTGTTAGACTCCCGCAAACCCGGCGATGGTGTACCTGTGACACCACCGCCGGGTTTCTTGTTTTCCGTCTTCCCGAACCACCGTTTCAGGCTGCGCGGGCCGCCTGTGAGCCAGGGCTATTCTTCGTGCACAACAATCAGCAGAACTCCGATTCCGCCGCTGCAGGCTTGCTGGCCGGCCTGGGTGCGTACCTTATCTGGGGCATAGCGCCGCTCTATTTCAAATTGCTGGGCGATCTCTCGGCGCCGGAGATACTCGCGCACCGCAGCATCTGGTCGCTGTTGCTGGCTCTGGTGGCGCTGGCGGCACTGGGCAAACTGAAGGGGCTGCGCGCGGTTCTGACCTCGCGCACCACCCTGCTGGCGCTGCTGGTGTCCACCGCACTGATCAGCACCAACTGGCTGATCTTCATCTGGGCGGTGGTGAATGACCACCTGCTGGATGCGAGCCTCGGTTACTACATCAACCCGCTGATCAGCGTATTGCTTGGGGTACTGGTACTCGGCGAGCGCTTGCGACCGCTGCAGTGGATCGCCGTGGCCCTGGCCACACTGGGTATTGGTTACGAACTGTGGCAGTTCGGCAGCCTGCCGCTGGTGGCCCTCGGCGTTGCACTGACGTTTGGTTTTTACGGACTGGTGCGCAAGAAAACACCGGTGGACAGCCTCACCGGGTTAACCGTGGAAACCCTGTTTTTGCTGCCGCTGGCGGTGGGCTTTCTGTTCTGGACCACCAGCCCCACCAGCAACCTGCTGAACAATTCCTGGGAGCTGAATGGCCTGCTACTCCTGGCCGGCCCCATTACCCTGACACCGCTGCTGCTGTTTAACATCGCCGCACGCCGCCTCAACCTCTCCACCCTTGGCTTCCTGCAGTACCTTGGGCCAACGATTATGTTTTTCCTCGCGGTACTGCTGTACAACGAGCCGTTTGATCAGGCCAAGCTGGCGACCTTTATCTTTGTGTGGACGGCTCTGGGCTTTTACTCGGTGGACGCCCTGATGCAGCGGCGCAAGCGTCGCGCACTGAGAGACTAAAAAGAAACGAGACGATTTGACCCGCCCTCAGGGCTGGTCCAGCCAGGCATCGAGGGCGGCGAGAATCTGCTGTCGGTAGGGCTGGGTTTCGTTGATCATCTGATGGCGGGCGCCGCGGATGATGACCCGCTTGCTATTGGGGAACCGATCGCGAATGACGCGCATGTTGTAGCGCCAGTCGACAGTCTGGTCATCGGTCCCCTGCACCACCAGAATTGGCCGGCGGTTGCGGTGGGTTTTGGGAAACACCTTCAGCCAATCCACCATGGCCCCGAGCCAGCGGATCGACATTACCGGCGACTGCAACGGGTCGCGATGGGCCTGGCGTCGTGCAAACTCGGCGTCATGGGTGTTGATATTGAACCCGCGACTCGGGCGCGGCATCAGATAGCGGCCAAGATAAAACATCCACTTGCGCAGATGCCAGTTGGCGGGCCGTACCAGTGGTGCCAGCAGCATGATTTTGTCGAAGGGCTGCCACAGGCTGAACTGTAAATAACTCAGCAGCGTCGCACCGCCGGTGCTCTGCCCCAGCCCATGCCAGGGCTCGGGCACCTTGCCCTGCGCCCGGCGCAGCAACGCCTCCAGCACTTCCCGATACTGCAGAAAGGTATCGATGGCCACCGGCTCGCCACTGGAAAGCCCGTGCCCGGGAAAGTCCACCGCAACCACATTGAAACCGCGCTGCAGCCCATACCGGATGGCAGCGCCGTAAATACCAGTGTGATCGAAATAACCGTGGCAGATAAACAGGGTGCCCCGGGGCTCGGCCACCAGCCAGTACTGGGCAACCAGTTCGAATCCGGCGGCCTTGAAGGTGCCGATGCCGGTGCCCGCGGCTTCGTCAAAATTCAGGTGGTAATAAGTACGGTAGGAGGCCACCGACCCGGGAAGGGGCTGATCACAGGCAAAGTCCAGCGCGGGCAATTCCTTGCGCAGCGCCGAGTAATCCGGCCGGCGAATGACCGGCGTGGGCTCGATAGCATTAAAGTCTTTCAGCAGATCCATGACCCAATGGTACTGCATTTTAAAACGAAAAAGGGCGAACCGAAGTTCACCCTTTTGCTACATCCCCGAAAACCGGGGGAGCTCTAAAATCGCAGCGCGGACGCCGCCCGGCGCACGCGCAGTAAATTTTAGACATACCCGTCAATTAATCTTGGGCACCAGCTCACCCTTCTCATAGCGCTGGTACATGGCCTCCAGGCTAATGGGCTTGATCTTGCTCGCGTTGCCGGCGGTACCAAAGGACTCATAGCGGGCCAGGCAGATATCTTTCATTGCCTGGGTAGTGGCCTTGAGGAACTTGCGCGGGTCGAACTCCGCCGGGTTCTGGGCCAGGAAGCGACGCACCGCACCGGTGGACGCGAGACGCAGGTCGGTATCGATGTTGACCTTGCGCACGCCGTGCTTGATGCCCTCGCAGATCTGCTCGACGGGCACGCCGTAGGTTTCCGGAATCTCGCCACCGAACTCGTTGATGACCTTCAGCCACTCCTGGGGTACCGAGGAGGACCCGTGCATCACCAGATGGGTATCCGGGATGCGCGCGTGGATTTCCTTGATGCGATCGATGGCAAGAATGTCCCCGGTAGGCGGACGGGTGAACTTGTAGGCGCCGTGGCTGGTACCGCAGGCAATAGCGAGGGCGTCCACCTGGGTCTGCTTAACGAAATCCGCGGCTTCTTCCGGGTCGGTCAGCAGCTGGTCGTGGGACAGCTTGCCCTCGGCACCAACACCGTCTTCCTCACCAGCCATACCGGTTTCCAGCGAGCCCAGGCAACCCAACTCGCCCTCGACAGACGCGCCACAGGCGTGGGCCATCTCGACAGCGCGCCGAGTTACGTCCACGTTGTACTCGTAAGAGGATGGGGTTTTGCCATCTTCCATCAGCGAGCCGTCCATCATCACCGAGCTGAAGCCCAGCTGCAGGGAGCGCTGGCAAACGGCAGGACTGGTGCCGTGGTCCTGGTGCATCACCACCGGGATGTGCGGAAATTCTTCCACCGCAGCCAGGATCAGGTGGCGCAGGAAAGGTGCACCGGCATATTTACGGGCACCGGCAGAGGCCTGGACGATCACCGGGGAGTCGGTTTCATCGGCCGCCTCCATGATCGCGCGCATCTGCTCCAGGTTGTTGACGTTGAACGCCGGCACGCCGTAGCCGTGTTCGGCCGCGTGATCCAGCAGCTGACGCAAGCTGATTAAAGCCATGAAAAAACCCTTTCTCGTCGATATAAAATTGGTATTTGGTACTGCATGTGCGTGCGATTCCTGAGCGGGGCCCGGTCGCATCTCTTTTTTTAATCGGGTACTGCTTTCTGGGTACCTCGGTATCTACATCCGTATCTACATCCGTATCTACAACATCAAAAACAACATCAAAACCGCAGGCCGCTAGCGAGGTGGCGCCCGCAGGCGCCACCTGCCACACACTTAGTCGTTGGCGCGGCTTTCCAGCATGGCGACCGCCGGCAGTACTTTGCCTTCCACGTACTCGAGGAAAGCACCACCCCCAGTAGAAATATAGGAAACCTGCTCGGCAATGCCGTACTTGTCCACGGCCGCCAGGGTGTCACCACCGCCAGCGATGGAGAAAGCGTCACTATCGGCAATTGCCCTGGACAGGCGCTCGGTGCCGCCACCGAACTGATCAAATTCAAACACACCCACCGGGCCATTCCAGATAATGGTCTTGGCGCTCTTCAGGATTTCCGCCAGCGCCGCAGACGAATCCGGGCCGATATCGAAAATCATGTCGTCTTCGGCAACCGCGTCAGCGGCTTTGGTTTCCGCCGCTGCGGACTCACTGAACGCCTTGCCGGTGACCACATCGCTGGGCAGGGGGATATCGCATTTCTGCATCAGGCCCTTGGCGGTATCGAGCAGGTCGTGCTCACACAGGGATTTACCCACCGGCTTGCCCGCTGCCGCGAGGAAGGTGTTGGCAATACCGCCACCCACAATTAGCTGGTCTACCTTGTCTGACAGGCTCTCAAGCACCGTCAGTTTGGTCGACACCTTGGAGCCGCCAACGATGGCTACCATGGGGCGCGCGGGCTCGGCCAGGGCTTTCTCCAGGGCATCCAGCTCCGCGGCCAGCAGCGGGCCAGCGCAGGCAACCGGCGCGAATTTGGCCACGCCGTGGGTAGACGCCTGGGCGCGGTGCGCAGTGCCGAAGGCGTCCATCACGAAGATGTCGCACAGGCTGGCGTACTGCTTGGCCAGCGCCTCATCGTCTTTTTTCTCGCCCTTGTTGAAGCGAACGTTTTCCAGCAGGGCCACGTCACCGTCTGCAAGTTCCACGCCGTTCTGCCAGTCTTTGATGACCGGCACATCCTTGCCCAGCAGCTTGCCCAGGTGGGCGGCAACCGGAGCCAGGGAGAATTCTTCGGCGTATTCGCCTTCGGTGGGGCGCCCCAGGTGGGACATCAGCAGGACTTTGGCTCCGGCATCGGAGGCGGCCTTGATGGTGGGAAGTGCCGCGCGAATACGCGCATCGGAGGTAACTGCACCGTCTTTTACCGGCACGTTCAGGTCTTCACGGATCAGTACACGCTTACCCGCCAGATCCTGGTCCTTCATCAATTTAACCGCCATAGCCAATCCTCATTTGCTGGTTGCTGAATACTCATTCACCCGATCTGCTACCGGGAGAAAGCGGGCGCGGATTATACGCTCTGCCCCCGCGGCGGTCACCGCTGCTGCGGTCAATGCGGCACCACTGGCCAGGCGGCGCAGTATATCAACCGGTTTTGTAAATGGATTACCGCACAGCAGGAATACGCGGGTGACACCGTTGTCATTTTTACAAGAAGGCAAAAAACACGGTAATTGCACTTGCCGCCAGGCATAGCGGCCGGAAGAACGTAGATTTATGCCATGGCCCGCCGTCAATTAGCGGGCAACCTCGTGAGCAAATGCTATTTATGTAACAGGCTTTTGCGAGCCTAGAAGCCGGCCAGATTTCAACCAGCAGACACCGGGAAGTCGTCAACCATGTTCACCGTAGAAGAATTCAGCGACCGATGCCCCTATTGTGGCGAGACCATCCTGCTGATGATCGACACCTCAGCCGGCAGCCGCCACTACATCGAAGACTGCGCCGTGTGCTGCCGACCTATTCAGGTACTGGTGAGCGTGGACCTGGAGGGAGACTGGCAGGTGCAGCTAAAGCACGAGAACGATGTGTAATCGCCCTGCATGCTGAGTCGCCACCAGACGAACGACCCCGCAACCCCCTCCAACAACTTGTCACCCATTTCCACCTAAAAAATCCTTTTTGCCAAGCACCGCCCAATACGCTGTACGGACCATTCACGAACCATTGGAGGTGCGCATAAAGCTGCTACATTTTAGCCACCGGCTGTACGCCAGTGCCAATTCCAACGGGCGCTAATTGGCGAGCAGCCAGTTTTCCAATCCAACAATAAGAAGTACCAGACCAAACTGGAGCTCCACAAAGAATGAAGAAAATAATTCCAACCCTGTTTGCCAGCGCGCTCGCGCTGTCCCTGGCCGGGAATGCCAGTGCCGCCGACGATCGCTATATCATCAAGTTCAAGGAAGGTAAGGGCCAGGCCGTCAAATCCATGATGGAGAAGAATGGCGGCCGCTCCGCCCTGGCACTGCAAAAGCGCAATGCCATGGCCGCGAACCTGCCGACCAAGGCCCTCAGTGCGCTGCGCAACAATCCGAATGTGGAATATGTTGAGCAGGATGTGAAACGCTTCCCGCTGGCGGAAACCGTTCCCTTTGGTATCCCCATGGTACAGGCTGACCAACTCAGCGATGCCATGGCCGGCAACCAGACCGTGTGCATCATCGACTCGGGCTATGCGCTCAATCACGAAGACCTTCCCAGCGGCAATGTGACCGGCAATTACGACACCGGCACCGGCGACTGGTTTACCGATGAAAATGGTCATGGCACCCATGTCGCCGGCACCATTGCCGCCATTGGCGGAAACGGCAAAGGCGTTGTGGGCGTAAACCCCAATGGCAACCTCAACCTGCATATCGTCAAAGTCTTTGGCGCTGACGGCTGGGCTTATTCTTCCTCATTGGTGGCCGCGGCGGACGAGTGTGCGGCAAACGGCGCCACAGTAATCAACATGAGCCTGGGCGGCACCTTCAAGTCCCGCACCGAAGAGCGGGCCTTCGCCGACCTGTATAACCAGAACGTACTGTCCATTGCTGCTGCCGGTAACGACGGCAACACCCGCCACTCCTATCCGGCATCTTACGACTCGGTCGTATCGGTAGCGGCGATTGATAGCAACAAGATGATCGCGGATTTCTCCCAGCAGACCGACCAGGTTGAATTGTCCGGACCCGGTGTCGACGTGCTGTCTTCCGTACCCGTGGGTATGGGCCTTTCTACCACCTTCAGTGTCAGCGGCAGCGCCATCGAAGCGGCCGGCATGGATGAGAGCCCCATGGGCAACGTCACCGGCAACCTGGTTGATTGCGGCCTGGGCGAGTCTGCCTGTGCGGGCGCCGCCGGCCAGATCTGTCTGATCTCCCGCGGCAACATCAGCTTTGCCGACAAAGTACTGGCGTGTGAGGCCGGTGGCGGCATCGGCGCGGTCATCTACAACAATGAGCCGGGCATGCTTTACGGCACCATGGGTGGCGTTGCCACCAGCATCCCGTCTGCGGGCATTTCCGATACCGATGGCGCAGCACTCCTGGGCCAACTGGGCAGCAGCGCCAATCTGGCCATCGAGCCCAGTGACTACGCCTACTTCAACGGCACCTCCATGGCGACCCCGCATGTTGCCGGCGTTAGCGCACTGGTCTGGAGTCACTTCCCCAGCTGTTCTGCCAGCCAGATCCGCTCGGCGCTCACCAGCACCGCGGAAGATCTCGGTGCGGCCGGCCGTGACAACGCCTACGGCCACGGACTGGTACAGGCCAAAGCGGCAGTGGATTACCTGACTGCGAACGGCTGTGGTGGCAGTGGTGGCGACGGCGGTGATGGCGGCAGTGGCGGTGGCGGCAAGCCCTGCAAAGGCAAAAACTGCACACAGTAATCGACATAATCACACCAGAGGGGCCTTCGGGCCCCTTTTTTATTGCTGGCTTCTCCGGCCTGGTTACTCGCCTCCGCCCCGTCGAAAATGATCTAGATCAATTTTGCCATGATGACCACCGCTAGAATCCGCGGCTGCCTGCGCCTGCGTGCGCAGAGATAACAATAGCCAGGGGGTAACGGCAATGGGAAATGCCGACAGTGATATCGTTTTTCAAAGCTATGGCCGCTGCTGTAACAACGATCGTTTTTTCATCGATTTTTACGACCGCTTTATGAGCAGCTCTGAAGTCATCCGCTCGCTGTTCAAGGATACCGATATGCCTGCGCAGCGCCATCTGCTGCGCAATGGCATTCTGCAACTGGTGCTGCATGCTCGCGGTATGCCGGATACCAAACTGCGCGCCCTCGGGTGCAGCCACTCCCGCAAAGGACATAACATCCGTCCGGAATGGTATGGCCTGTGGCTGGACGCATTGCTTGCCACCCTGCGCCAGTATGACCCCCAATTTGATGAAGCCACCGAACTCGCCTGGCGCCGCGCCATCGGCCCCGGTATTGAGCTGATCCGTGGAGCCTACTGATCGGCAGAGCATGCAAAATGGGCACGTAATCAGCACGCAATAAAAAAGGTCTGCCGGTTCCCCGGCAGACCTTTCTACTCTCACCTAATCTTCGAGAGTACTGCTGCAGATGTTACTGCTGCAGATCACGGATGCAGGCATTGTACTCATTGATGTACACCTGACTACCGCGGTTAGGCACCTCATTGGATTTATCCGCAGCGGCATTACGACAACCTTCGATCTGGTCACCGGTCAGACCGGTACCCGGCAGAGTCTGGCTGCGCTGATACATGTGCGACTGAGAAATACGGTCCTTGTGAGCCTGCACAGTGGGCTGAGGAACCTGATAGAACATGCCGGTTTCCTCATTGAACTGATAAAAGTTATCGCCGCTGTGCCAGTAGGTTTTACCCAAAATCTGCACTTCCGAAGCACCAGCCGGCAGCTGAGACATCGGTTGCTGTGCCATCGCGACACCAGAGAGCGAACAAAACAGAACTACAGGTAGTAAATAACGCATGGAGAACACCTCCTCTTTCAACGTGTCCGGAAGTCTACTCAGCGAAAATACCGTTCCCAACAAAAAACCGGCTAAAATCCGGGTTATCTGAAACTGCAGCGGCAACTTTGGTCAGCGGTTTTGCTTCGATCAACTTATCACTGCTGTTCTACCCTCAAAGTCTTTCGGTGTGCACTAGTTTCCTCCAGCGCGGCGCTTCCGGAGCACGGTTTTTCCTGGTGTAAAAATGCTTTTTTGCACACTTTTTTGTCTGCAGGCCCACCTCCAGCCAAGTTTGTACCGGGAAGACCCCCGACTGCACTGCGAAACCCAAGGTACACGGGCCGCAAACAGCGGGCAGAAATGCCGCGGCGGTTATGCTCTAATTGCGCAAAATTGACCGACATGGACCGAATCACGTGCAATCTGAATTCCTCACCGCGACCCTGTTCAATCTTGGGCTGAACCTGCTGTATACCTTGCTGGCGTTACTGATTGGCATGGTGGCGCTGCTGATCATCGACAAAAAACTGCTCAAGCACGTAGACATCGAAGGCGAACTGAAGAACGGCAATATCGCCGTGGCTATTTTTGCCTCAACGATCCTGATCTTCGTCGCATTGATTATTTCCTTCGGGCTAAAAGGCTAGGCGCTGACAGTGAGGTGGTTACTCGCCAGCGCCCTGCTGGCCATACTGCTGCTACTGCCGGAGGTTGTGCGACAGTGGCAACATTTGCCTGCGCAACACACCTTGCAGGAGCGCAAACTGGCATCCGTGCGCGGCGAGCCAGAGACACCCAGCATGCGCGACAACCAGCGGGGTACGGTGGTCGTACCCGGCACCAGTGCCCCACTCACGGAAGCTATGGTGCAGCAGGCGGTGGGAAAACGCTCCGAGCAGGAAAGCAGTTACATCTCCATCTGGAACTGGCAGGGCCTGGAATCGGTTACCGCCTCTGCGCGCGGGCTCGACAAGCTACATCATTTTGCCAACAGCTATCTGGTGGGCTTCCAGCCGTTTGAAACCAAAGCACTGTGGGTACCCCTGTACACTCTGGCAACCCGCAAGGAATACCAATACGATCACCTGCAGTACGCCGGGCTCGCGGATATCTGGCAGACCTCGCGCCAGGCCTATTACCAGAAACGCGGCGACTGTGAAGACCATGCCATCCTACTCGCCGACTGGCTGATCAACCTCGGCATTGATGCGCGCGTCGCCCTGGGCACGCACAAGGGACAGGGCCATGCCTGGGTGATCGCCATTGTCGACGACACCGAATACCTGCTGGAAGCCACCAGCAAGCGCCGCCAATCCACATGGCAGGCCATGCCTCTGGCGGCACTCGCGGAGGGCTACGAGGTCGAGTTCCAGTTCAACCGGGACTACTTCTGGGCCAAGACCACCTCCGCCCCCACCCGCCGCTACCGCGGCAAGCACTGGATTAAAAAGTCTCAGTTTATTCGCGGGTGATGTCCGGCATCCGCGCGCGATCTCGCAGTGCTGGCCAGGACGCACCCGCCTGCTAGGCTTAAATGAGTGGCGCCAGGATGGTGCTGTGAGCAGTCCGGCGCGTATTCCCGCGTCCAGCAGTACAAGGATGTAATCGTGGCCTTTTTTTCCGTTCGGCGCGCATCGGCGAGCCTGTATTTTGCCCTCGCCGCGCTCTTCTCGGTAACTTCCACCGCACAAGCATCTCCCGACATTTCCAGCGCGAGCTCTGCGCCCCATGCGCAGCAGCTTATTCTGCAATTCGCGCTGCCGCGCGCGGATCATCACGCCCCCGATATCGCGGCCAGCCTGTCCCAGCTTACCGGAGTGGAACTGCACTATCGGCGCAGCCTCGCCAATGGACAATTCGACGTACTGCGACTGCAACAGCGGCTCGCCCCTGCCAGCTTGCAGAGACTGGTCAGTGCCCTGAGCAACCAGCCCGGCGTGCTGTCGGTCGAGGTCGACCAGCTGATGCAGCATACCGCGATACCGGGAGATAGCCGCTACAACGAGCAGTGGCATTATTTTGAGGCCACCGGAGGCATTAACCTTGAGGCGGCCTGGGATACCCACGACGGCAGTGGTGTGGTGGTAGCGGTGATCGATACCGGCATTACCGACCATTCGGATTTGAATGACAACATCATCCTGGGCTACGACTTCATCGATGACACCGCAGTGGCCAATGATGGCGACGGCCGCGACAGCGATCCCAGTGATCCCGGTGACTGGCTGCGCGCCTGGGAGTGTGGCTTCTTCAATCCGTCACAGCCACGCAACAGTAGCTGGCACGGAACCCATGTGGCCGGCACCATTGCCGCCTTGACCAACAACAACCGCGGTGTTGCCGGTGTCGCCCACGGGGCCAGGGTACTGGTCGCCCGGGTGCTCGGAAAATGCGGCGGCTACACGTCCGACATTATCGATGCCATCGTATGGACGAGCGGCGGTAACGTGCCCGGTGTGCCCACCAATAACACCCCGGCGCAGGTAATCAATCTCAGCCTTGGCGGCACGGGCAGCTGCAGCACGGCTATGCAAAATGCGATCAACACCGCGCGCAGCAATGGTGCCACCGTGGTGACGGCGGCCGGCAACAGCAACGCCGATGCCAATGAATTCTCTCCCGCAAACTGCAATGGCGTCGTGACGGTGGCGGCTACGGATCGCGAGGGCAATCGGGCGTCGTATTCCAACTACGGAACGGCCATCGATCTCAGCGCGCCGGGTGGCGAAACCAGCACCAGCGGTAACGGCGTTCTCTCTACCCTCAACAGTGGCACTCAGGGGCCGGCGGGAGAAAGCTATCGGTTCTATCAAGGCACCAGTATGGCGGCGCCGCATGTAGCCGGCGTGGCCGCACTGCTGTATCAGGCAAATCCCGACCTTTCTCCCGACCAGGTGCGCAACGCGCTGCGCGATACCGCGCGGGACTTACCCGGCAACTGCAGCGGCGGTTGCGGCGCGGGCATCCTGGATGCCCGTGCGGCCCTCAATACGGTCAGTAATGGCAATCAGCCGCCGGTTGTGGGATTCACGTGTGTGGACGAGGCACTGACCATTGACTGCCAGGATCAAAGCAGCGATGCCGACGGTAATATCACCGCCTGGGACTGGGATTTTGGTGATGGCAACCGCAGCAGCGTCCAGCACCCCAGTCACACCTACGGTGCGGCCGGCACCTATTCCGTATCCCTGACCGTCACCGACAACGAGGGCACCAGCGCCACCCGCAGCCAGACCGTCACGGTAACCGACCCGGATACCACCACCCCGAATCAGGCCCCGGTTGCCGACTTTACCTTCTCGGTCGCCCGCGCGACGGCCAGCTTTACCGATGCCAGTAGCGACGCTGACGGCAGCATCGAAAGCTGGCATTGGGATTTCGGCGATGGCAGCAGCTCCAATGCGCAGAACCCGAGCCATGAATATGCGGAAGATGGCACCTACAGCGTAACCCTGACCGTCACCGACGACGCCGGCGAAAGCCACTCCATCACCAAGAGCGTCACCGCAACCTGCGGTTTTCGCTGGGGTGGGCGCTGTTACTTCTGATCGCCTTCTGCAAAAAAAAGAGCCGCGTCAATACGCGGCTCTTTGGGTTTGCACGGTTCGCAGCAATGGTTAAATCGGGGAACCCGGCGGCATGGGCTTCAGGTCAGCCTTGTCCACCTTCAGATGGCCATCCATAAAGGACCCGATGCGGTTGGCCTCGTAAAAATAATGCGCGTTGTAACCATGTGGGTCATCCCCAAACAGCTTCATTTCGCCGATCGCGTGCTGGAATTTTGCCAGCTCAAAACTGGCGCGAGCGCGGGCCGACTCCGCTGCTTTATTGTTGTTCGCGAGCACCATCAGCTGATGGATATACACATGGTTGACGCGCTGATGGATGGCCGCTTCCAGCCCGGTGTAGTCTTCACTGGCCAGCGCCTGCGCCGTCAGCTGTGCCAGCAGCGTATTGAAGCCGGGGCCCTCGCCACGCCGTGCCTGCTGCTGTTGCAGACGTGCGGCCCGCTCCGGGTGCAGCAGGATAGAGAACGTGTGGCCGGCGGCGGCCTCGGCCATGGCGATCGCGTCAAAGGCCACACCGGTGTAGGCAGGGAAACTCTCGATGGTGCGCGCGTAGCCGTAGGATTTGGGCGGCAGCAGGCTCAATACCTTTTCCGGTAATGTCAGAAATTCCGGCTTCAGGGTAGACGCCAGCGCGTCGATGGCCTGCTGCTGGCGGTCGCCCGCCACCATGGTGTAACTCTCAGCCCCGGCATCGTTGTACAGATAGTTGTAATCGAGGCCCCCGATCAGTTTGCCCACGGCTTCCGCCTGGTAACGATGCCCGTAATACACCGGCACCAGAGTTTCATCCAGGGAAGAGCGGGCCACATCCGGGCGATTGGCGGCGGTGGAGAAGTTTTCCAGTGCGTGGCGACGCAGCTGCGTCATACGCTGGAACTCCTCCAATACGTCGCCACCGTTATCCCACAGGTGGGACGCCGCGTGGGCGTTATTGATGGCCCGGGAATCCGGGTCGGAGATAAAGCGCAGTTGCTGCTTCTCGGCTTCGCTGAGTACGCTGGCGAGGTACTCCGCTTCATTACCATCGGCAATGCCATAGCCGTAGCGCACCGCCAGCTTGTCCCAGCTACCGATTCCGGTGGCGTAGGCCTCGCCCAGCTCTAGATCACGCCCGCTCAGGGTAACCAGGGGTGCCGGGTAATCCATCACAGAGGCACGGCCTTCCGCACTGGAAATAAAGTTGTGTGCGATCCCCAGGGTGTGCCCCACTTCATGGGCTGACAGCTGGCGAATGCGGGCAAGCGCCATAGCCTTCAGGTTTTCAACATCCGCATCTTTGCTGTCATAAGGCTGCAGCAGGCCCTGGGCGATGAGCAAGTCCTGACGTACGCGCAGGGAGCCGAGGGTAACATTCCCCTTGAGAATCTCACCGGTGCGTGGATCGTAAACAGAATAGCCATAGGACCAGCCGCGGGTAGAGCGGTGCACCCAGTTGATCACGTTGTAGCGCACATCCAGCGGGTCCGCATCTTCCGGCAGGATTTTCACCTGGAACGCATTTTCAAAACCGGCCGCTTCAAATGCCTGGTTCCACCAGCTGGCGCCTTCGATCAGTGCACTGCGCACGGGTTCCGGCACACCGGAATCCACGTAGTAAACGATGGGCTCCACCACTTCGTTACTGCCCGCTTTCTTCTCCAGGCGGTGACGGAAAATCAACCGCTGATCCATTGGCTGGTCGATTGCCGTTGCGTAGTCGCGGTACTGCAGCGGGAAGTAGCCGCTGCGACTGTGAAACTTGCGTGGCTGATAACCATCGTCTGGCAGAGCCACCAGCGAGATATGCTGGCGCAGGGTGACCAGTTCGGGCGTCGGCACCACTTCCTGCATGTAATTGCCGGGCTCGCTGCCGGCGAATGTCAGTTGCGCCTCAAACTCGGTGTTCTGGGGAAAACTCTTGGTACGCGGGAGATAGATCGCTGACTTGCCGGCGTCGATCTGGTAACTGCCCTGCTTGGCATCTTTCAGACGCTTCGCGATACCGTGCTGATCGCTCAGTAGGAACGGGGTAAAATCCACCAGCACGCCGCGCCCTTCCTCGGCAATTACCTCAAAGCCCCACAGCACAGAGGTGGCAAAGGCTTCCTCCACCGCGCGGCGCTCCGCCGGATTCTCTGATTGGGCGCGATAATCCAGATTGACCTGATGGATCAGAACCTTGTTGCCAACCCGCTCAAACTTGACCACACGGCTTTCACCGGCCTGGTTGCGGTCCAGACCCACCGGGTTTGAGCCCAGCCCCTGGGCGAGCCCGGTCACCAGCAGCAGCTCGCGGTCGAACTGGTCAACCTGCAACAGGATGCGCCCTTTGGATTCATCCCAGTAGAAGTCGAACAGCCCCTGCTGCTTCTGCATATTTGCGGTCAGGCTGCTGATGGTTTCAGCCTGTACACCGATGCTGAAGACCAGTGCTACCAGCGCGATTATTTTTTTGAACATTTCTCCCCCGGCTGTGCCTTACGGAATTTTATTTGGCTGAGTTTGTTAGATCAGGCGACGAAGATAACCAGACGCCGCACATCCGTAAACCTCCATGGTGTATTTCGGTCTACTGCGGAGCAAAAAAAGCGCTAAAGCGCTTCACCGATACCGCTCTCCACCACTTCGTCGCGACCACAGGATTCGCTTCAACGCATCCATTCATCTCAGGCGCTTATTGGCACAGTTAATGCTTTGAAAAGGTGTTCAATAAAGAACACCGGGAGAGCCAATGACCGTCGAGGAAGTATCACTTTTTATCCTGCTGCTCTGTGTCGCGGGCCTGATTGCCGGTATCACCGCAGGGCTGTTCGGCAATGGCGGTGGGTTTGTGGTAGTCCCCGCGCTGCTAGCGGTGTTTCCATTCCTGCACAGCGCGTCGGATGAAATGATGCGTGTGGCGGTGGGAACGTCTCTTGCGTCCATCGTGGTGTCGTCGGCGCGCTCGGTACAGGCCCACAACAAGCGGGGCGCAGTGGACTTCAAGGTACTGCGGGACTGGTCGGTGTGGATTGTGCTCGGCGTGGGCGGTGGGCTATATATCGCGTCGTTTACCGACAGCAAAAGCCTGGTGTACGTCTTCGCTACCGGTGTTCTGCTCTACTCCATTTACTTCCTGTTTCCCCACCTGTTCGACGGTTTCAAGGGTAAACTGGAGATGCCCACCGGGTTGGCGCGGGCGGGACTGGCGAGCTTTCTCGGCGGGTTTTCTTCACTGCTGGGTATTGGCGGTGGCACCATCACGGTGATGACCATGGTGCTGTGTAATCGGCCGGCGCATCAGGCCGTGGCGACCGCCTCCGGAATAGGCTTTCTAATCGGCCTGCCTGGCGCGATCGGATTCCTCATTATGGGGCTCAACGCACCGAATCTGCCCATGGGCTCGATCGGCTACATCAACCTCCCAGCGCTGGTTGCCATTTCCGTATTTTCCATTATCTCAGCACCCATCGGCGCGCGCTGGGCCCACAGCCTCAATGAACTACACCTGAAACGCTTGTTCGGGATCTACCTGATCGTGGTATCCCTGGCGATGTTTGCCAAGGCTTGATCCATTCCAACTGATGCTTGAAAAACACTCACACGGGGAGAATACAATAATGCAAAAATCGCTAAGCAGACGGATGTTTTTACATGGCTCCACAGCGGCCCTTTCAGCGGCCACTATGAGCGGGCTGGCCAGCAGCGCCGCCGCGAAAGAAATCGCTCGTCCTGCGCCGCTCTACGGCCCGCCACCTGGAGTGGCCAAACTGAACGCCAACGAAAACCCCTATGGCCCGAGCCCCAAGGCGCTCAAGGCCATGATGGAAGCCAGCCAGAAAGGCGCCTACTACGTCTACGACAGCGTCGCGCGTCTCAAATCCATGATCGCCGAACGCCACGGCCTCACACCCGATCACATTACCCTCGGCTCCGGCAGCAGTGCGGGACTGGCCGCAGCAGCGATTGCCGCCGCTCAAAAAGGGAGCATCCTGGGGCCCGATCTGTTCTGGGACACGACCTCGCGCGTAGTGGAAATCCAGGAAATTGGCGAAATCAAACGCTTGCCGAAACTCGAGTCCCTGGCGATCGATCTCGATGCCATGTACGCGGCCATCGACGGTTCCATTTCCATGGTGCAGGTCACCAACCCAAATAACCCGACCGGTATGCTGATCGACCCGATCGCCATGCGGAATTTCTGTATCAAGGCATCGAAGAAGTGCACCGTGCTGGCGGATGAGGCCTACAACGAACTCACCGACAACAGTGATGCAAACACCGTGGTGCCGCTGATCAAGCAAGGGCACGACATCATCGTTGCGCGGACCTTCTCCAAAATCTATGGCCTCGCCGGTATGCGCGTGGGCTACCTGATCGCGCAGCCGGAGAAAATCAAGGAAATGGAGCGCTATGGCCTTGGCTGGTATGGCCTGAACCAGGCCGGTCTTGCCGCCGCCATCGCCTGTTATGAAGACCAGCAGTTTATGGACTACTGCCGGATCAAGGTCAAAGAAGCACGGGACATGGTCAGTGCCGCAGTAAAAGAAAATGGGCTGACCGCGCTGCCGTCTGTCACCAACTTCATGTTTGTCAATCTCGGCGATCTCAATGCGGAGACCTTCCGCGCAGAGATGGAAAAAGAGAATGTCTTTATCCGTGGTATCTACCGCGATTACACCAACTGGTCCCGGGTCAGCATGGGCAAAATTGAAGACGTGCAGAAATACACGTCCGCACTGCCCAAGGTGCTGCACCGCATGACCTGAATCCGGTCACTACGATCCCATCACAGGCCAGCATTGCTGGCCTTTTTTGTGCTCGATCATTTTCACCGTATAGAAACTTTCACCGCATAAAAACCTTCACCACAAAAAATTGCACTGCATAAAAAATCCCCGCCGAAGCGGGGATTCAAGTTTTGCAGAAGACAACTGCAATTTAAAAGGTGTGATTCAGGCTCAGGTAGTAGAAGCTGCCCTGCCAGTCGACCACGGTGTCCGATGCGTAAACCGCTCCACAGCAATAATCACCCAGTTCATCTTTGTCCGGATACTGATCAAAGATATTGCGGCCACCAACACTGACATTGGTCGCTTCGGTCAGGTGATAACGGCCCTCCAGATCGACCATGACCAGGGGATCGTATTCCTGAACCAGGCCACTCTGGAAGTTCTCGTAGCTGCCATACCAGTTGGCGCGTGCCATCAACGATACCGGGCCAACATCGTGCATTGCGGTGATCGCACCACGCAGTTTTGGCTGGAAGTTTTCGAAATCGAACTCATCCTCTTCGTTCAGATACTCACTGGGGTCGGAGGCAAATTCGGACTTGTTGTAGTTAAACGATGCCGTCAGATTGGTGGTACTGGTGTCGGACCAGCTCACCGGATAGGTCGCCACCACATCCACACCCTGGGTACGGGTGTCGAACGCGTTGGTAAAGTAAAAGACCCCACCAATCGACTCGGCGCCAACCACACCGGCATCGACCAGCGCCAGGTAGTTGTCGTACGCGGCACCACTGCTGTTGTCTGCCGATACATCGAGGGTAGAAATGGCATAGGTGCGGTCATCCACATCGATGCGATAAAAATCCACGGTCATGGACAGCTTGTCGAAGTCGGCAGTGAAACCAAAGGTGAAGTTGGTGGACGTTTCCGGCTTCAAGGCCTCCGCGCCCAGGGCCTGTGCCACGGAGCTACTGGCCGGGAACAGGCCGGTCGCTACTGGAAAACCATTGGGCAGACGGGTAGACACGTTTGTGGTGCCTTGCTGGCCCGGTGTTGGTGCACGGAAGCCCGTGCCCACGGATGACCGCAGACCGATATTCTCGGTCAGGTCGTACTGCATGGCCAGCTTGCCAACCAGCTCCGAATCAAAATCGGAATAGTCCTCAAAGCGGACCGCCGCCTGTACAAACAACCGCTCGCTGACATCCGAGCTGAGGTCGCCGTAAACCGCATAAGAGTCCCGCGTGTAGCTACCGGAATATTCCGGAGAGTAACCGGGGAAACCGTTGGAACCAACGCCAACCACCCGATACACGGGGTCGCTCGCATCCGCACAGTCCAGCGTGGAGCCGCCATCGATTACCGCCTGGCCGGCGGTCGTGGGCATATCGCCATCACAGAAACCCCACGGATCGCGGGTGGCGTATGGGCCGGCGGTATACGAGGCCTCATCACCGCCGGTGAGCTCATAGGATTCATCCATGTAACTCAAACCGAATGCGGCCAGTACCGGCGCACTCAAACCCAGGTCCATCTCTTTGGAAAAGTCCGCCTGCAACTGAATCTCTTCGTTGGCCAGCGTGCCCGGCTTGAAGGCTGTGGGGCTGTCCGGCCCCATCGAGGGGTTGATGGTGTTACGCAAGGTGTAGGCCACTTCGCTGTTGCCGTAGCGCGCACTGAAGTCATACAGCAGGCCAGAGAGCATCTCGCCCTTGAAGCCACTGACCAGCGAGTAATCGGTCACTTCACCGGAGAAGCGCGGGGTAAATCCACCAGGGAATTTTTCCAGCGGGCTGTAGATAGAGCCATCCGACTCGCGCAGATCCTCGATGGTGCCATTACCGGGGTAGCGATAGTAGAAGCTGCCGTCTGCCTCGCTCTCGGAATAGTTACCAAATGCGTACAGCTCTTTACCGTCTCCCAGATCGTAGCCAGCATTGAAGAAGATGCGCGCCGCTTCGGAGTTGGGTTGCCCCCAGGGCTGTACCACATCACCTTCCAGTGAGGCACTTTTTGCGGCCTCGATAAAGGCCGGGTCCTGCTCTTCGAGACAAAACCAGCTTTCGCAATACTGCTCACTGCGCGAGGTAAAATCTGCCTTGGCGACTTCACCGGAAATGCTCAGGAACCCGTCTGAGCCCAGAGGCAGCCCTGCATTAGCGGTGGCGGTGGTCTGGAAGCCATCGCCTTCACTGTATTCACCGCTCTTGATGCTGAACAAACCACCCTCTGCATTATCTTTCAAAATAAAGTTGATCACCCCGGCGATGGCGTCCGAGCCATACTGTGCGGCCGCGCCGTCGCGCAGCACTTCCACAGACTTGAGCGCCGAACTCGGGATGGTGGCGATATCCGGTCCCTGGGTACCCGAACCGCCAATCTGTACCAGCGCGGCACGGTGGCGACGCTTGGAATTGACCAGTACCAGGGTTTTGTCGGTAGGCATGCCCCGCAACTGCGCTGGACGAATAAAGGTACCGCCATCGCTGATCGGCTGCCTGGTGACGTTATAGGAAGGCACTAGGGTCTTCAGGACGTCGTTGGTGTCCGTATAGGAAACCGATTGCAGCGCCTCACTTCCGAATACATCTACCGGCACCGGAGAATCAGACACCGAGCGCGGCTTGCCCCGCACCCCGGTTACCGCAACCTCCTCAATTTCTTCCGCCACCACCGGTGCTGCCGGCACCAATGCAAAACCGGCGGCAACCGCCATCACAGCACAACTCAGAGCTTTACGCTTCATAGGTTTTCCCCACTCGTTTTTGAACCATCGTCAGAACCATCACTTTCTTCAGGCAAAAGCTGCCCGTATTGCGCAACCCAAGGGATTCGCAACGTAATTCGCTGTTGTACATCGGATAAATATTGGTGCAGAGAAACTGCGACTGCCGTTACCAGGGAAAGAGCAATAAGCGTGCCAGTTAGGGCGGGACAAAAAATTGACGATATTTTTTTCGCGTCAGTGCATCCGGCCGGTGCGCTGAAGACGTCACAGTGCCATCAACCGGAATTTCTGTAGAACGTACTATGAAAAATGCCCTGATTTTCTTGTCTGTCGCGGCCCTCAGCGCTCCACTAGCCACCACTGCGGGAGAGATCAGTCTGATGCACGACACCGACCAGCAATGCTCCATGCGCCTGCACCACAGCACCCGAGTGAGTGCGGAGTTCTTTGAGGTCATACACGACGATAGCCAGCAAATACTGCGTTATGTGGCGGACAAGCCGCAGCAGCTGGATATAAATGGGCAGGTAATTACGCTGGACACGAAGCAACAGAATCAACTGGAGGCTTACCACGCGGGACTTCTGCAGACCGGCAAGGATATTACCAACATCACCATCGATGCGGTGGATATCGCCATGGAAGGTGTGGGTATTGCCTTAACGGCACTGGCTGGAGCCGACCACCCAGATTCTGTGGAGTTTCAGCATGCCGCCAGCCAGGTGCGCTACACAACGCGCGACCGGCTGCGCAACGAAAACGGCATCTATGTTCTGGGCGATAACTGGGATGTGGCTGCCGGAGAAAACATCGAAAATACGATCGAGCAGATTATTGAGAGCGAACTGGAGCCGCGCATTGAAAAGATTGCCTTGCAGTCTGCAGGCACCCTCACCTGGCATGCACTGAAGGCCGTATTTACCGGTGGCGCGAGCATTGCGCGCGATGCAGAAGCCGCCGCAGAGGCCGCTGAAGCCGTCGTTCAGGAGCGGGCCCGCCTGCTGGAATCCCGTGCGGAAAACCTGTGCCACAACCTCAGGGTCATGGACACCATAGAAACAGACTTGCAGGGAACCATTCCGACCATCGCGACATTTGAAGTGATCGAGCAGAACTGACGCCGGCGACTAATTCAACCTGATTACTCTACCTGGAGCACCCAATTTCTCCCCCCAAACCCAAGGAGAAAGACCCCCCAAGTGTTAGGCCGCATTAGCGGCCTTTTTTTGGACCATTTATCTACCGGTGATTATCCCTTTTTGGCAACGCCCAGTTCACCCAGGGTTTTCGCCATATCTTCCGCACTGGTGGCCGGCTTGATGTCGCGGTCGATTTTCAACACATTCCCATCCTTGCCGATATAGATAGTCACGCGTTTGGCCATGTTCAGCACCGGCATTTTCACACCATAGGCTTCCGCCACTTCGCCGCTGGGATCGCTCAGTAGCGGAAAGTCCGCTTTCATCTCCTCGGCAAACTTGGTGTTGTCCTCCAGTTCGTCGGTACTGGCCATGAAGTAAGCCACGTCGTATTCACGAATCAGGTGGCCATTCTCCGCGAGGGATTTGCACTCGATGGTGCACCCCTTGGTAAACGCCTTGGGATACCAGGCAATGGCTACCGCCTGCTTGCCCTTGAAATCGGACAATGTGTAGGTTTTTCCATCCGACCCCGGCAAAGAAAATTCCGGAGCGGGGCTTCCTACCTCGAGTGCCAATGCCGGAATAGTGATTGCCATCGACACCATCCAAAGAAACAGTTTTCTCACTTTTTTCTCCCAATCCAAGGTTAATTCCAACGGGACAAACAGCCCGCTTTCATGACTCATTATCCATCGTCAGTTTCAGGCTTTTCAGCGCTGGCTTCAATGGCAGCAGGCCCATAAAATGCTGCCTTTTTGCGCGCTCCGGCACAGGGAAACAGTACCAGGCAGTCACAATTCTGCTGCGCAGGGACAAACACAATAATCGAACACCGTAACCCCTGTTATGCCAGCTCTCTTCACATATCCGTATCGTGCCCTGCGCATCCTCTTTGTGTTCAGCCTGCTGATGGCGCTTACCGCCTGCGGTGGCGGCGGAGGAACGGAGGCATCGGATGACACAGAACTGAACCCGACGCCTCCTTCTTACGCGCCGGGCGACAGTTCGGATTCCTCCGGCAGCACACCCTCCACCTCCGACGGGGATTCAACCCAACAAAGCCCGGAGAGCGAAGATGTCGCGGCCGGAAACTACGCCACACTGGAGCGCTGCCTTCCCTTCGCCGGCAATAGTGAGGCCCCCCTCAAGGTGCTGTTTGCCAACCTCGACGGGGCACCGTACTTCGACCAGATTGTGCAGGATGCCGTGGAAAACCAGTTTCAGGGGCTGCCACCATTTTCCGAGTATTCGGGGCAGTTTGCCTTTTATCAGATTGATCTGCAGGGCTTTGCCTCCCTGGGCTGTAGCCGTAATTCCGGGGGCGGGTTTTACTGCGACATCGATCAGATACATTCAGCCATTCTGCAGCAATGCGGCAGTAATGATATCCACGGTGTAATGAAGGTGGTCATCGCGGAAGGGGATTACGGCGCTAGCGGGGGCGAGATTATCTATGTAGCCAGCGACCGCGACTGGCAGGACAGTGGCACCGCCCTGCATCAGCTGCGCAACATTGTCATCCACGAGGTAGGCCATAACTTCGGACTCGCGGACCTGTACGATGGCGGGGTCAACGCCGATGGCACGGCGGTCACCGGCTGGCCCAGTGAACTGTCCCGTGCGTGGGCCAATCTGGACGGGCCCGGCTGCGCCAAATGGTGTAACAGCTTCAAACCCGCTTCCGAGTACACCCAGTCCGCCAATGCAACCTGCCCAACCCTTACCGACAAGGCGAGCTGCACCAGCTTCAATCGTTCCGCGGAAGGCGAATGTGAAACCGACGACGAAGGCAATTACACCTGCTGCGGTTGGTCGGAAGACACCGAAGACGACTACTTTGGCGGGCAGTGCACCCCAGCATGGGGCACCGAGGACATCGGCCAGGACTGCCTGCAGGGCACAGGATGCTTCTATGGCGGGGCCTACGGCAACAACTCTTGGCGCCCGGCGAAATCCTGGAGCGACAGCATCATGTACGGTGCCGGACACTCACAGGCATTCGACGCAGCCTCGGAGCGCGCGCTGCGCGAAACCATCCGCTGCTGTGCCACCTCCGATGATGCGACCAGCTCCTGTGCCAGCTTTCGCGCGGACTATCTGACCTTCCTGCAGGACTCACAGCCTTACAAAAATCGCGTAGGCTCCTGTGGCATAAGCAGCTAACCCGCGCGTGTTTTCGGTAGGCTCAGGGGCCCGCCTCTTCTTCGACCAGAGCCCCCTGAGCCGCGACTTCGACGCCGACTTCGGAGACCACCTTCTGGCCAATCAGCGCCAGCAATGCCGGGATTTCGCGGATCAGTGCACGGTCTTTTTCCCGGTCGGATTCGGTTAGCGCACCCCACGGCTTCAGGTCCGGGTGAAGAAAGCGTACATCGTCACGCACGGCACCGTAGCGGTACCCCGCCAAACGCTTATCGGCACACCAGCGCTGGTGTTCCACCTTTGCCAGAACTTCCATAAGCTCACTATTCGGGGGAAAGCTTGCCCGCGGCAATGGTGCCTGCACCTGCGCCCGGCGGCAGAGCGCAATGCGCAACTTCACATCCAGATGTGCGGCGGCACGCTGATTGGCCACTTTCTTGTACAGCGGCAGGTAGCGCCAGGTCACCACGGAGGGGTTATCCGCTCTACTGGTACCCGCGTCGATTTGCCCCTGCAAATAGCGCTCATGAATGGCTACCGCCAGCTGATCCAGGCGATCGTTCACCACCACATCAATCGTGATGGTCTCATCCAGGGTCTCAAAATATTCTATCGGGACGGCAGCGCCGAGGCCCGTTTTATCCATCTCAATCGGCAGAAAATCGTCATCAACCACTTCGGAAATCCACGACTGCTGATTGAGGCAGACGACAAAGTGTATCGGCGCTACGCCCATGGTGTTCCGCATACGGTTCAGGCGCCGCGCGGCAAGGATGCCGTCAACATCGTGTTCCAGAGCGGTATAGCACAGCTGGAATCGCTGCTGTTCAAGCATCGCTTTCCAGCTTTGCGGGTCGAGGGTCTGCGGATCGACAAAGCGGAACGTCAGATCAAGCACTTCGTCGATATGCGTGTAGCGCTGCCGAAAACGATCCACAGCACGGCGACATTGATCGTCGCACAGCACGGTCGCCGACGGCTTGCGAAAGTCGGCGTAGTGCGCGGTCAGGGCGTACTGTATCAACAGCGCTTGAGACAGAGGCCCGAAGCCAAGGAACAGTACATGCATCGGCTCGTCCTGATCGGAAGCTGGCCGGTAATAGAGGTCGGGCGCGCACTTATCCATGATATTGCGCGCAACGGAAACATTCCGATTGAATATGCGCAATTCAAGACGATCATCAATCAGATTAAAGAAGGAGTGGTCTTGAAAGATTTCAGCCACTTCACCGGTATCCACCTGAATATGGCAACGAAGTCGCGGGCGATCCGCAGCAACATGGCCCGTCGATTCGGCACTCGATGACTTTGTTCGCACGACCCGGTGAATCGCCTTCGCCACCGCAACATTTTTTTCATCATCACCAGAGAAAACGAACACTTCGCTGGCGGATGCCACACGCGCCCGCGCCAGTGTCGCACCGTCCAGTGCATCGCCCATCAGGGCAATAGCACCCATGATGTTCAGCTTGGCGACCAGTGGATTCATAGGGCGATCATCAATAAGCACAACGCGCTTTTTTGAGCACTGTAGATATTGCAACGCAAGGCGATAGCCGGTCTCGCCGATGCCGCACACCACAACAAAACGCCGATAACGAAAGCGCAGCAGAAATAGCGAAATGTGCTCGCCTGCGCGCAGCCACAGAGTCTTCACAGCGGTATAGATAAGCAGAAAAGGGGCAAGGATACGAACCACTTGCAGGATGAACGGCCACTCCTGCGTCACATCGGGTCCGTTAAAAATAAATAGCTTGATTGCACTATAGACCGCATCCCACTGCAAAGCAGAATCGTCACTGCCGGCCCGCGGGAGAACCTGCAAATATCCCCAATAGCCGGCAAAAAATAACCCCGCGATCATGCCGGCAATAAATAGAGCCTCGTTCCTTTTGAACCAGCCCCAGTAGGCGTAAAGCGACTGCCGCAATTTTTCTTCCAAAGCTAATCCACCCTGACAGTGTCATTCGATCGGGGCCCGGGCAGCGTGACACCGGCTCGCAACCTATGTCACGCGGCCCAAACGCGGGCGATCAGGCCATGGTATTGTTTTTGATCATTGGATCCAGAATTACCGCCGCATTGTCCTTGTAAATCGTGAGTGTGTACTGCCAGTCACTGCCATCATCATTCTTGTCGATCACCACCAGGGTACGTGAACTGTCCTTCACCTTTGCCACAGAAAGTTCAGGATCATCAGAGTCGCCGAGTTCACAGGCAAAGTTTCCGACTTCCCCGGTCTCGACTTTGGATGCAGAAAACGAGGTCTGCTGATTGAATTTATAACCATCATAGACACCAGACTGCAGGCGAAACGCGATTTTTACCGCCGCACCTTTGGGCTTAGTAATTGAGATGGTGCCGTCTCCATTGATCGAAGCGGAATGATGCTTCTCGTGGGGGTCTTCCACAAAGACCACATCACACCCATCGTTCCCATCAGGTGCGCTGCAGATGTTTATACGAAACTTGTTATCGATACTCATGAATCTCTCCTTGATACATCTTACTAGTTAACGCGATAGGAAAATTACCGCGTGTTTTGCAGGCCAAAACAGCGCCTGACTACCGACATCAGTGGATCCGTATCAGTCAAGCTGGTACTGAGCAGCGGGTCCAGATGAGATTCATTGCAATGCACCGCATACTTCAATTGATTTGCGCTGGCGCCGAGAACATTTTTGCTGTTGCGCACATGCTGTTGGCGCTCTGGCTCCGCCAGCGCGGGGTCAAGCGCTAAAATCAAGTCTGCGAGCATGGCCAGATGTTGGATTTTTTTTTGCTGACCGGGTGCACTTTTTTCTGACGCCCAACGTCCAAAAGCCTGTGCAGCAGAAAGCAGCTCCAGCGAGCCTTTCGGCGCGCTCATTTTGAGATGCAGCCCCAGCTCAGCGGTCCAGCGTAAAATCTGTGCATCCAGGTTTTCTGGCCGCTCGGCGGCGAGCTTGCGAACATCGATCAGTAAGGATTCGGGCCCCGCGCTTTTACCATACCCGCTCAATGCTGCAGTGAGGTAAAACTGATAAGCCCGCAACCGGTAATCCAGATTCTGGGGGTCCTGGCGAATCAGTTTTTCTGCGGTTTCCTTACCAGAATGAATGATTGCCTGAAGGCGTGTATGATTCCCAGTAATCTGGAAGAGGCGGGTTAATTCATGCTCGGCGGTCATCGTATAGTCGGTGAGGTTGGCCCGGTCCGGCTCTTCCTCTCGCCATTGTTCAATCAGGTTAAGCTGGTGCAGCCGCGCTGCGATCGCCGCATCAAAGTCTCCACGCATGAAATTTACCGAAGCTATCCAGGCCGTGTTGTTGATCAGCGCTTCCCGGTTCTCTGCATTGGGCGGCAGTGCTTGCAGAATGCCCCCAGCCTCCTCAAACAATGCCAGGCTTTCCGCATACTGTTGATCCGCATACTTGAGTACCGCCTGGGTATTCAGCGCGTAAAACAGCTCGGTTTGCGAGCGGCTCTTTTTCGGCTCCAGTTCAACCAATCGGCGCGAGAGGCGCAGATACTGATCGAACCAGTATTGTGCGCGCTGGTATTCCCCACGCTGATAATCCGGATAGCCGACCCAGAAAGTGCTCTGCGCATGATCAAAGACGCGCTGTGCATTGTCTGGTTCCCGCGCCAGCAGCTCCTCGGTGGTCTGCGCGGCGTGTGAAAAGAGCGCAATCGCTGCATCCGTATCGCCGGCCAAGTCACGAATTTCGCCCAGTAGATGCATGGCGGAGGCCTGCCTACCCAGTGCATCGGCATTCAACACCGTCGTTTTTTGCTGAGAGTAAAAGTCGAGCACTTTCTCTCCAACAAGATCCAGCGCATCCAGCCGCCCGATGGGCTCCAGCCGCTGACGCAAGTCGGTCAGCATGAAGTTGACCAGGTCTTCCGCTGCCAGCCGGCGCTCTTCCGCCACATTGCGCGCAGAAATGGCCAGGTAACTCAGGCCGGCGAAAATGGTCACCGCAACCAGCGCGGTGGCAGAGATCAGCTGCTGCACTCGCATACGGCGCTGATGGTCGCGGCGCACCAACTCATCCAGGCCAAGATCCAGAATGGATGCGAGAATTTTTAGCAGCGCCATGCGGGGGCCGTCGCCCTTTGCGCGCATATCGGAGGCAAGGGGCTCCGCGGCGTGGTCGGACAGCGAGCCATCTGGATTCAGCTGGAAGCGCAGGGCTGGGGGCAGACATTCCTTTTCGGGGCGTCCCGCGAACGAGGCAAATGGTTCACCATCGGCGATCAGTGCAAGCACCCTGTCGGGCGCGCGCATCCGGATAAACTGCTGTATCTCTTCATTTACCCAGCGTGATTTGGCGGCCGCCGGTGAACAAATAACAATGAGGTAGTCGCTCGCGGCAAGTCGGCCCTGCAATTCCTCGGAAAGATCGGGGGCCAATGAAAGATCGGTTCGGTCGCGAAAAACCTTTCCGATCCGGGGTTTCAGCACCCCAGCGGCGGTTTGCCGCCCTACCAAGTGTTTGGGCAGGCGATAGGATTCCAACGCACGCTGTAGCCATTTGGCCGCCTGCTCGTTGGTATGACTGTAACTAATGAAGGCCCGGTAACGCTGGGAGTTATTGTTGTTGCTCATGACAGAGCCTGTAACCCGGCGATGGAATAGCCGTCGAGATTATGTGAAAAGCCGGCCGAAAACCATACATTTGTACCAACTGCGGCACGATTGGCGGGCAATTAGCTTATTTGACTTGTGCCGTGCATGGGTACGTGGATCCTTTGGCAAAACCTGCGAGGTCTGCACCGTTTCCGGTGCAGGCCTCTCTCACTCCATTACAGCGCAGACGATAAATTCGGAGCAGGTGTCACGGGCCTGCCGTGAATATGATCGCGCGCTCATTGCCGATTACTGGCACAGGCCTATGCTAGCGGCGGTGTCGTGGCTCAGTCCACCGCTCAGGTCTGTCACGCAGAAGCTCACCGACACATTGCCGCCGGCGCTCGCTGCACTGGTCACCACGGCTATACCATTGCTGTCCGTAGTTCCACTGGCACCACTCTCGCTGATGCTGCCATTGAAGTTACCGGTCACGGAAACCCCGGGCACACCACGCCCGAGATCATCGAGCACGGTTACGGTGGCGGTAGCATACTTCTGTCCACGGCCGGCAGACGCGGTACCGGTCACTACACTGGAGACGTACATAGTGGTCGCTTCCCCAGCATCACTTGCGATCACTTCAAAGCTGGCCTGGTCACTGGCTCCCTGATCGTCGGTAACGGTGAGTGTCGCGGTATAGGTGCCCGCGACAGCGTAGGTATGAGTGACGGTTACTCCGGAGCCGCTCTCGCCATCACCGAAATCCCATTGATAGCCGGCAATGGTGCCATCGCTGTCGGCGCTGGCGCTGGCATCAAAGCTGCACTCCAGTCCACTACAGCCATGGGTCGCACTGGCCATCGGCGCTTGGTTGCCAACGTTGTCGACGCCATAGATGTTGAAGTTGTCCCAGTAGTAGGTGTCACCATTGAGTGTGTTGGGGTCGAACAGAATTACCAGGCTGTCCACCGCGGTCGATGGGGTGCCGCCGTCGATCCGGTCATCCAGCTCGAATTTAAGCCGCTGCCAATCGCTGCCCTCACCCACATGTGCCGCGTACTTGGAGTGGCGCCCGGTGGGATAATTGCTGGCAGTGGCACTGGAGCTGTCCTCCATCTGCACCAGGATCTGCGTGCCCGGTGCGGCGGTGGTGAATACATCCATATAGAACGCCTTGTCACCTGACAGGAACGGATCCGCGTCTGGAACAGCGCTGGTGCCGGCGATGATCACGTCGTACTGCGCAGCGGCAGAGCGCGTGTACATGGCCACAGTGGATGAGCCATTGGTGGTATCCGCTTGCGGATTGACTGCGTCCTGCACAAGGGTGCCATCAAAGGTGTTGTAGGCCAGGGTGCGGTTGGACTCGAAGTCATCCAGCACGGTTTCCTGCACCAGCTTGGGCCCCACATGGACCGGCAGACTGAGATTGCGACTGCCACAGCTGTCGCTGACACTGACATTCACGTCGCCGCCAGCGCTGCCCCACTGCACGGTGACGGTATCGCTGTTGCCACCCGACAGTAGTGTTGCATCGGCCGGAATGCTCCAGCTGTAGCTGGCGTTGCCGCCAATGGCGCCGGCGACCGAGTAGCTGGTGGTTTCACCGTTATCCACGATGCGATCACCCGTGATACTGGGCTGACCGTGATCGTAGACCCGCACATAGTCGACCTGCATGGTCTGCGGGAGCATGGAGTCATCCACCACCCCGCCGAGATTACCGCCTACTGCCAGGTTCAACAGAAAGTGGTAGCGGTGATCTTCAAACGTCCAGTAGGAGGCATCAGTCAGGTCATTGGGGGTCAGGGTGGCGTAAAGCTGGTCATCCACATACCAGCGCATCTCGTTGGGCTCCCACTCCAGTGCATACACATGGAAGCCCGCCGACCAGGGCTCGGGCTGGATTAACAGTCGATTACCGGTAAAGGAGTTGTTGGGATACAGCTCGCCGTAATGCAGTGTGCCGAATACATACTCGTCCGATTGCCCGACAGACTCCAGGATGTCGATCTCACCGCTGATCGGCCAGGCTTCGGCGGGATCGGTGGGCAGCATCCAGAACGCCGACCACATGCCGGTGCCGTCCGGTACCTTGACCCGGGCTTCGAAGCGCCCATTGGTCCACTCGCCACCATTCGGCATATTGGCGGTGCGCAGGCGTGCCGACGTGTAAGCCTTGCTCTGTACCCGCTCCTTGCGTGCAGTAATGGTGAGCATGCCGTTGGCCACGGTGGCATTCTCGGCCTTGTAGTACTGGAGCTCGCTATTGCCCCAGCCACAGATACCGTAACTACAACCATCGCCAATCATGGGCTCCCACTTTGAGGTGTCCAAAGTGGTACCGTCGAAATTGTCTTCCCACACCGGCGTCGGCGACTGGCACTGCTGGCCGAAAGCCGGCAGTGCGGCCGTCAGGCCGACGGTGAGAAGCAACTTTTTATAGCTATTGTTATTTTGCATTGTTTTTTTCCCTCATTATTTTCACGCGCGCTATCACGCGTCTCTCCAATCTATCAACTGGTATCAGCAAGGGTTTTCCCACTATCAACCTGCAGTTAACGTGGGACTAAATAGATCGAGGGGGAAGCGCAAGGAGAAAAGCGTGAAGACCACTACCCGTGAATGAGTCAGGCTTGTGCTATCGCGCAAAGAGGGATTTAGATTGGACGCCCGTTCTGTGTATTGAACTGTAAAAACCGTGATTCAAGATCGGCGGCCAGAATGCGCTGACCTTTCCGCCGCAGAATTTCCACCACACATTCCGCCGTACACAAGCCACCCTGCTTCTGGTTTCTGCGCAGCGCGTAACGGGAAGCCCGGGCACTGTCCATGGAAACCCGGGCGACGCCATGCAGGTAGGCACTGCGGTTGTACATCTTGCGCGCCTCCTGCCAGGTGGCATCCAACACAATAAAGATATTGCAGGCTTCAATGGAGAGGGGGTGTGCTACAGATTTTTCCGTGGGCACCTCGCTAACCGGATACACCAGGCCGACGTCAGCCCTGCTTACGATGGACAACAAGTCTGGATCTGGGTCAGTGCGCTGCCATACGATTCTGTGAACAACGGCGCTAGTGGCGCTGGTCAGCGCAAGCTGTCCCGTGTTACTGGGGCGCTCCAGCTCGCGCTCGTGGGTCAGTAGTAAAACTTGCACGCTACTGTGATTGCAACGCGCGCGTGACGTCTAGCATGCGATTGGCAAAGCCCCATTCGTTATCAAACCAGATAAGCACTTTCACCAGCTTGCCTCCGGCAACACGGGTCTGGCTGGCATCGACGATGCCGGAGCGGGGGTCGTGGTTGTAATCGCAGGAGGCTAAGGGTTCTTCGGTATAGCCGAGCACGCCGGCAAACTGATTGGCGGCGGCGGTTTTGAGGACGCTGTTCACTTCGGCCTGGGTGACATTTTTTTTCAGTTGTACCGAGAGGTCGATCGCGGAAACATTCACGGTGGGCACACGCATGGCTTGCGCTTCAAATTTTCCGGCCATGTCCGGGAGTATCCGCTCGATACCACGGGCGAGGCCGGTGTCGACCGGGATGATGGAGTTCATTGCGGAGCGGGTTTTACGCAGGTCGGTGTGATGGTAGGCATCATTCACCGGCTGGTCGTTCATCGCGGAGTGGATGGTGGTGATCACGCCGGATTCGATACCGAAGGCTTTTTCCAGTGCGGCAATGACGGGCACGCTGCAGTTGGTGGTACAGGAGGCGGCGGAGATGATTTTTTCGTTGCCAGTCAACGCGGTGTCATTCACGCCGTAGACGATGGTGGCATCGACGTCACTCTGGGCGGGTTGCGAGAAAATTACCTTTTCAGCACCCGCCGTTAAGTGCAACGCGGCGCGTTCACGCTCGGTGAAACTACCGGTGCATTCGAGCACGATGTCGACTTGGGGATCGGTCCAATCGAGATCTTCGAGTTGTTCATGATGGGTAACGGCGATTTTGTCGTCGTTGATGTGCAGCATTTGGTCGTGCACGGCGACGGTGCCGTGAAAGCGGCCGTGGACGGAATCGTATTTGGTCAGGTGGGCGATGGTGGCGCAGTCGGCCAGCTCATTGATGGCGACGATCTGCAGTTGATCGCGCAGGTTAGATTCGTACAGGGCTCTTAACACTGAGCGCCCGATTCGGCCGTAACCGTTGATTGCGAGTCTTATTGGATTATTGGGCATACGTACCTCGGGCTTTTACCACCGCCCTCGGTTCGATTCTTTTCCAGTGCGGTGGCGGCCGGGTACCGGGTACGGATTTTCAGGACCGCTGTGAACCCATCCCTGGGCGCTGCGGCGCAAACATCCTGTTTGCGACGCTCCTGAAAACCCGTACCCGGCACCCGCCCTGGAATTCTGGCCGCTGCATTCCGTTAGGATGTCAGCCGCCAGAGTTTCTTACTTCAGCAGTCCTTCAACCGCTTCCGCAACTTTCTCGGCAGTGATGCCGAAGTGCTTCATCAGGTCACCAGCCGGTGCGGATTCACCGAAGGTGTCCATGCCGACGATGGCGCCGTCGAAGCCGACGAACTTGTACCAGTAGTCCTTGTGGCCAGCTTCTACGGCTACGCGGGCACGTACGGAAGACGGCAGTACGGATTCGCGGTAGTCGGCGGACTGGGCGGAGAAGGCTTCGGCACAGGGCATGGAGACGACGCGTACTTTGCGGCCGGACAGCTGTTCGGCGGCGGCAGTGGCGAGTTCGACTTCGGAGCCGGTGGCGATAATGATCGCTTCCGGTTCACCGTCGCAGTCGCGCAGGATGTAGCCGCCTTTTTTGATGGCTGCCAGCTGCTCGTCGGTGCGCGGCTGCGGGGCGAGGCCCTGGCGACTGAAGATGAGGGCGCTGGGGCCATCTTTGCGGGCCACGGCCATTTTCCAGCTCACGGCGGATTCGGTGGCGTCACAGGGGCGCCAGGTCTGCAGGTTTGGTGTGGCGCGCAGGGCGGTGAGCTGTTCGACCGGCTGGTGGGTGGGGCCGTCTTCGCCGAGGCCGATGGAGTCGTGGGTGTAGACGAAGATGACTTTCTGCTTCATCAGCGCGGCCATACGCACGGCGTTACGGGCGTATTCCATGAACATCAGGAAGGTGGCGCCGTAAGGGACGAAGCCGCCGTGCAGGGCGATGCCGTTCATGATGGCGCTCATGCCGAATTCGCGTACGCCGTAGTAGAGGTAGTTGCCGCTGGCGTCGCTGGCGCTCACGCCCTTGGAGCCGGACCAGATGGTGAGGTTGGAGCCGGCCAGGTCGGCGGAGCCACCGAGGAATTCCGGCAGCAGCGGGCCATAGGCGTTGAGGCTGTTTTGGCTGGCCTTGCGCGAGGCGATCTTCTCGGCGTCGGCCTGGCACTGCTTGATGTACTCGTCGGCCTTGGCCAGGAAATCTGCGGGCAACTCGCCCTTCATGCGGCGTACGAACTCTTCCGCCAGTTCCGGGTGCGCTTCTTTATAGTCTTCGAAGATGTCGTTCCACTCGTCTTCCTGCTCGCCGCCTTTGGCGCGGCCGTCCCAGGCGTGGTAGAGGTCTTCGGGAATGACAAACGGCTCGTGCTTCCAGCCGAGGGTTTCGCGCACCAGCGCGATCTCTTCGTCGCCCAGCGGGGCACCGTGGCACTCTTCGCGGCCCTGCTTGTTGGGGGAGCCGAAGCCGATCACGGTTTTGCAGCAGATGATGGTGGGCTTGCTGGTTTCTGCGCGGGCTTCTTCGATGGCGGCCTTGATCGCAGCCGGGTCGTGACCGTCCACGTTCGGGATCACGTGCCAGCCATAGGACTCAAAGCGCTTGGGCGTGTCGTCGGTGAACCAGCCTTCTACTTCGCCGTCGATGGAGATGCCGTTGTCGTCGTAGAACGCAATCAGCTTGCCCAGGCCCAAGGTGCCGGCGAGGGAGCAGGCTTCGTGGGAGATACCTTCCATCAGGCAGCCGTCGCCGAGGAAGCAGTAGGTGTGGTGGTCAACCAGTTCGTAACCGACGCGGTTGAACTGGGCCGCCATGACCTTTTCCGCCAGCGCCATGCCCACGGCATTGGTAATGCCCTGGCCCAGCGGGCCGGTGGTGGTCTCTACGCCCGGTGCATAACCGTACTCGGGGTGGCCCGGGGTCTTGGAATGCAACTGGCGGAAATTCTGCAGCTCGTGGATGGACAGGTCATAGCCGGACAGGTGCAGCAGGGAATACAGCAGCATGGAACCGTGGCCATTGGACAGCACAAAGCGGTCGCGGTCCGCCCACTCGGGGTTGGCCGGGTTGTGCTTCAGATAGTCGTTCCACAGCACTTCGGCGATATCTGCCATGCCCATAGGGGCGCCGGGGTGGCCACTTTTGGCTTTCTGGACCGCGTCCATGGACAGGGCGCGGATGGCGTTGGCCTTTTCTGTGCGAGACGGAGTAGAAGACATAGGGATCTCTCGGTTTGGATCTTCGGTTCATCAGATGCGCTGCGGGCCCGGCTCTGACGGCCAGTTTGCCGCGAACCCGGTTTGCCGAGGGTTATTAAGGGCTGGCAAAACGGGGGCCGTATTTTCCCGTAATACCCTGCCGGGCGCAAAGCCTGCGGGTCCAATTCTTTCCCGAAGGCAGCAACATTTTCCTAACAAACGGCAATCCTGCTGCTCGCCGCAGGTTCCGGGTAAATTTGGTTACACCTGCATCAATATTTTTCGATAAAGCTACATCAAAATACTTTGATATAGGCAAAAGGCACTGCTAGACTTCGCGCCATGCTTACATCCAGCAACTCCAACAGTGGCACCGGTGCCGAGCGGGAAACCCACGCCAGCGCCCAGATCCCGCAACTGGCAGCGACTTTAAAGGCCGCCGGGGACCCGTTGCGCCTGGAGATTCTGCGCCTGCTCAGCCAGGACTCTTACAGCGTGCTGGAGCTGTGCCGCATCTTCGACCTGCGTCAGCCGGCCCTCTCGCACCACCTCAAGGTACTGGCCCAGGCGGGGCTGGTGAGCAAACGCCGCGAGGGCAACAACCTGTTTTACCGCCGCACCGCTGGCAACGAACTGTTGCAGCAGCTGTTTACAGGTCTCGACCAACTGCCGCTGAACGAAAGCCGTGCCACCACCGTGGCACAGATTGCCGCGGAACGCGCCGAGGCCTCACGCCGTTTTTTTGCCGACTATGGCAACCGCTTCCGCGAGCAGCAGGAGTTGATCGCCAGTTATAGCGTCTATGGCCCGCAAGTAGCACAGCTACTGAAACCGGGGCGTCACGCTTTGGAGGTTGGCCCCGGTGAAGGGGAGTTCCTTGAGGAGCTGGCGAGCCGCTTCGGTACGGTGACCGCTCTGGATCTATCGGAGACGATGCTGGAACGAGCCCAGGCTTTCGCCGATGACAAGGGCCTGCAGAATATCGAGTTTGTCTGCGACGACACCCGCGCGGCAGCATCGCGCCCGGAGAGTGCGGACTGCATTGTGGTGAATATGGTTTTGCACCACACGCCGGAGCCCGCACAGATTTTTCACGATTTACAAAAATCCCTGAAGCCCGGTGGGCAGCTGTTGATTACCGAGCTGCACGACCACGGTCAGGATTGGGCGCGGGATGCCTGTGGGGATTTATGGCTGGGGTTTGCGCCGCAACAACTGGTTGAGTGGGCCGCAGACGCAGGCCTGGCCAAAGGCCGCAGTGTGCACAGCGCTCTGCGCAATGGGTTTCAGATTCAGATTCAGGAGTTTTTGAAGCTTTGAGCTTCGTAGCCTTTCGAGCTCTGTTACAGCTCGGGGCGCCAGATCACCCAAAACAGCGCTCCGAACCAAAAGGCTACGGAGCACAAAACAAGATTTACACGATCCGCCGCCAGCGGGAGACAAGGAGAACCTCACAATGAGTGAATACAGTATTTTTACTTCGGAGTCCGTATCCGAAGGACATCCGGATAAAATTGCCGACCAGATTTCCGATGCGGTTCTGGACGCCCTGCTGGCGCGTGACAAGAACGCGCGTGTTGCCTGCGAGACACTGGTGAAAACCGGTATCGCGGTCATCGCCGGTGAAATCAGCACCTCTGCCTGGGTCGACCTCGAAGACCTGGTGCGCAAGGTCATCACCGACATCGGCTACACCTCCTCCGACGTCGGCTACGACGGCGAGACCTGTGGTGTGATCAACGTCATCGGCAAACAATCCGTGGATATTGCCCAGGGCGTGGACCGCGTCAAACCGGAAGACCAGGGCGCGGGCGACCAGGGCCTGATGTTCGGCTACGCCACCGACGAAACCCCCACCTTCATGCCGTCCCCGGTCTACTACGCCCACCGTCTGGTGGAGCGCCAGGCCGAAGCGCGCAAGTCCGGCCTGCTGCCGTGGCTGCGCCCGGACGCGAAAAGCCAGGTGACCTTCCGCTACGACGAAAACGGCAAGCCTTGCGCAATCGACGCGGTTGTTCTGTCCACCCAGCACAATCCGGAAGTGAGCCAGGAAGACCTGCGCGAAGCGGTTCTGGAACTCATCGTGCACCATGTACTGCCCGCCGAGCTGCTGCACGAGAACACCAAGTTCCACATCAACCCCACCGGTAAGTTTGTCATCGGCGGCCCCGTGGGAGACTGTGGCCTCACCGGACGCAAGATCATCGTCGACACCTACGGCGGTTCCGCCCGTCACGGCGGTGGCGCTTTCTCCGGTAAGGACCCGTCCAAGGTCGACCGTTCTGCCGCCTACGCCGGTCGTTACGTGGCCAAGAACATTGTGGCTGCAGGCCTCGCCAACCGCTGTGAAATTCAGGTTTCCTACGCCATTGGCGTCGCCGAGCCGACCTCCGTTTCCATCAATACCTTCGGCACCGGCAAGGTGAGCGATGAGAAGCTGATCGAGCTGGTACGCGAGAACTTCGACCTGCGGCCCTACGCTATTTCCAAGGCGCTTGACCTGCTGCACCCCATGTACCAGCTGACCGCCGCTTACGGCCACTTCGGTCGCGAGCCGTTCGAGCACACCTACAAGTGGATCGATAGCAACGGCAAAGAGCAGACCGAGACCTTCACCGCCTTCCCGTGGGAAAAAACCGACAAGGCGGAAACCCTGCGCGCACAGGCGGGTATCTAATTTTGACACCGGACGGTGGATGCGCTGCGCTTATCCGCCCTACGGGGACGAATGAAAAATTGTAGGGTGGATAAGCGCAGCGCATCCACCATTTGAGATTTAGGTAATGAACCAGATGAGCACCGAATTTAAAGACTTCAAAGTAGCCGATATTTCCCTCGCCGATTGGGGCCGTATGGAAATTGAAATTGCCGAGGGCGAAATGCCCGCACTGATTACCCTGCGGGAGAAATACCGCGCGGAACAGCCGCTGGCGGGCGCCCGTATCATGGGCTGTATCCACATGACCATCCAGACCGCAGTACTGATCGAAACCCTGGTGGCTCTGGGTGCGGAAGTACGCTGGTCTTCCTGTAACATTTTCTCGACCCAGGACCACGCCGCCGCCGCCATCGCCGCCCGCGGTATCCCGGTATTTGCCTGGAAAGGCGAGACCGAGGAAGAGTACGAGTGGTGCCTCGAGCGCACCATCGGTGCGGATGTAGCCGGCTGGCAGCCGAACATGATCCTCGACGACGGCGGCGACCTCACCGAACTACTGCACCGCAAGTACCCGCAGTTGCTGGACAAGTGCCACGGTATTTCCGAGGAAACCACCACCGGTGTGCACCGTCTGCAAGACATGCTGAAAGCGGGCACCCTCAAGGTGCCGGCGATCAACGTAAATGACGCAGTAACCAAGAGCAAGAACGACAACAAGTACGGCTGCCGCCACAGCCTGAATGATGCGATCAAGCGCGGTACCGACCACCTGCTGTCGGGCAAAAAAGCGCTGGTCATCGGTTACGGCGACGTGGGTAAAGGCTCCGCTGCCTCCCTGCGCCAAGAGGGCATGATCGTCAAGGTCACCGAAATCGATCCGATTTGTGCCATGCAGGCCTGCATGGACGGCTTCGAACTGGTGTCCCCCTACATCAACGGCGTGAACGACGGCACCGAGTCCTGTATCAACAAGGAACTTCTGGCCAACACCGACCTGATTGTCACCACCACCGGTAACGTCAACGTGTGCGACGCGAACATGCTGAAGGCACTCAAGTCTGGTGCCGTGGTTTCCAACATCGGCCACTTCGACAACGAGATCGATACCGCGTTTATGCGCGCGAACTGGGAGTGGCAGGAAGTAAAACCGCAGGTGCACAAGATCGTACGCAATGCCGAAACCAACGATCACCTGTTGCTGCTGTCCGAAGGCCGCCTGGTAAACCTGGGCAATGCCACCGGTCACCCCAGCCGCATCATGGACGGCTCTTTCGCCAACCAGGTGCTGGCCCAGATTTACCTGTACAGCGAAAAGTTCGCCGGCCTGCCGGCGGACCAGAAGGTCTCCGCGCTGTACGTGAAAGTGCTGCCGAAGCACCTGGACGAGGAAGTGGCCAAGTACATGGTGGAAGGCTTTGGCGGTGTGATTACCCGCATGACCGACGACCAGGCGAAATACATCGGCGTTTCCGTAGATGGCCCTTACAAGCCGGAAAGTTACAAGTATTAAACACCTCCGCACAGGAACCCGGGCCCGCTCCCGGGTTCCCGTGTGCCGAGGGAATGGAAAAGAACAATGAGCAAATTACGCATCAGTTTTGAATTTTTCCCGCCAAAGACCGAAGAGGGCCGGGGCAAACTGTATAACACCCGCGAGCAGCTGCAGGCATTTAATCCCGAGTTTTTCTCAGTAACCTACGGTGCCGGCGGTACCACCCGCGACACCACCGCGAATATTGTCACCAGCCTACGCAGGGATGGCATTTCCATCGCGCCGCACCTGTCGTTCGGTGGCGACAACGAAGAAATCGTGCTGGGCCTGCTGGAGCGCTACAAGGAAGCGGGCGTAGACCGCATCGTCGCCCTGCGCGGCGATATGCCCTCGGGCATGGGCTCGGTCGCGCAACTGGTGTACGCCAATGAGCTGGTGGCGTTCATCCGCCGCCACACCGGCGACCACTTCCAACTGGAGGTAGCCGCCTACCCGGAAATTCACCCGGAAGCGGATAGCTACGACGACGACATCCGCTTCCTAAAGGGCAAATTTGAGGCGGGCGCGAACAGCGCACTGACTCAGTACTTCTACAACCCGGATGCGTATTTCTATTTCCTGGATCAGTGTGAAAAGGCCGGTATCGACGCGCCGATTTACCCGGGCATTATGCCGATCACTAATTTCACCAATCTGGCGCGCTTCTCACGCAACTGCGGCGCAGAGATTCCGCGCTGGCTGAAGTATCGCATGGAGAGTTTCCGCAACCCGGAAGACATGAAAAAGCTTGGCCTTGAGATCGTCACCGACCTGTGCGAAACCCTGCTGGAAGGCGGTGCACCGGGGCTGCACTTTTACACCATGAACCAGGTAAACCCCACCGCGGATATTTTGAAGGCGCTGGATCTGGATAACACCCAGTCGTCCTGATGGTTCCGATCATCGGCCTGCGCCAAGACGCACATGTGGCGATGCCGGCGAGCGGCATCGCCAGTGCACTATATTAATTACGCTCTTTTTTGGCACCGTCCATCTGCACATTGATGGGCTTGCCATCAAAATCGATAACGCGCACCACCAGGCGCCGATTCTTTTCTCGGCCGCGCTGGGTATCGTTGTCTGCGATCGGGTCAGAGTCCCCGAGGCCGGCAGCCTCTACGCGCGCACTGTCGATCCCCCTTTCCAGCAGGAACTGGCGCACCCAGTTGGCACGCCATTGGGACAACTTGCGGTTCTTCTTCGCATCGCCCGCGTTATCCGTGTGCCCTTCGACCACGATTTTCAGTGCCGGGAAATCCCGCATAATCACCAGCAAGGCCTCAATGTCATGCAGGCTTTCCATTTTTGGCGCAAAGGCGCCGGGTTCAAAATCCACGCCCAGAATAAACGTATCGCCCTCTTCTCTTTCCTGACCCATCAGGTAACGCACCATGTCGTCCCCAAACGGTGCCGCCGTGCGGGCCGACTGCTCGCCAAGCCCGTTGCTCACCAGGTCGCGCGGGTCCAGTGTGTATTTTTTGGTGGGATCCGGGCAGCCGGTCAGGATCAGCGTGGAAAAAACAGCGAATGAGAGTGCGCAGTACCAGCGCATGGCTCTGGAGGCCGTAAGGATTGTGTTGCAAGCACGATTTTCAGGCATGGGGCCAGCTTCTCTTGGTTGCCGGAGTCCACACGATTCTAGGATCGCCCTGCTACATTCCGTAGCGGCAGGCGCGGGGCCGCGAGAGCAGGGTAGCAGAAGCAGGTTGGGTGTGCGTTAGGCGCGACAGCCAATTTCTGAGATGATCAGCAGGACCCTACCCTGTGACCATGCCCGCACTCCCTGGGAGACCGCTATGAACAAACAGTTACTACTCACCCTGCTCGGGGCAGGCGCAATCATCATTGCTGCCGTACTCGGTTCCTCCGTGAACGCACAACAGATTATCACTGTCGACCCCGGTGACGGCTGGCTGAATGCCAATGAAGGCTACCGCGAGACCGTGACTTGGCGGGTGGCCAGTAAAGGCGGCGCGGCTTCACCGCGCGGTGTTTTCGTGAATCTGGACAACAACAAAGAGCTGGCCGTGGTAGACCAGATTCTGGAGTTCAGCGGCGACCGGGGCGAAGTAACGGAAGTGGTGCAGATTTCCCCGGCACAGGCGCGCAGCTGGCACGCCAAGGGTGTGCGCCGGGTGGGCTACCGCCGGGTGTTTGCCGGAGCCGCCGGCAGCCTGTCCAATCATATTCTGTTTGATCTCGACGCCAGTGGTCGCCTGGCGCAGGTCGAAGCATCACCGCCGACGCAGACCGTGAGCGGCAAGTCGCGGCAGATGATGCTGGCGTGGAGCCTGAATGGCGACATTGGCAGTATCAATGCCGTGTCGGAAAGCGGCCAGTTCCTGGTAGGCGATCGGGTTGTTTACGAAGTGGCTCAGCCCCTGGTTGCCAGGGGCAACAGTACGCTGAAGGAAACCGTGATGCTGCCGCCGGGGCTGGTGAACGAACTGGTGGGTAACGGGATCTACCAGGTGCGCTATACCCGCACTTTTGTGGATGACAAGGACACCCGCCGCAGCGCGTCGGTGGATATTCGTCTGACCCAATGAGCGCTGCAAGCGGCGAGCGCTACAAATAATCCAGCAGTAGCTGCATGTCGTTGATTACCCGCGCGCCTTCCGCTTCCAGCTGGCGGGCACGGGTTCCATTATGGCTGTAACCAATCACCGGCATACCCGCGGCCACCGCCGCCTTGACCCCGGCAATGGAATCTTCCACCACCAAGCAGTGCTCCGGCGCCACCTCGAAATGGGCGGCGCTGTGCAGGAACAGGTCTGGCCACGGCTTGCCGCGACCCACGTCGTCCGCACTGAAAATACGCCCGGCAAAATAGTCCCACAGGCCTGTCTTGTTCAAGGTGATCTGCATTTTTGCATGGGGGCCGGAAGATGCCACGCAGGATTGCAGGCTGGTACCCTGCAACCTTTCCAGCACCTCGTGAATGCCATTCACCGCCTCCAGCTCTTCGTGGAAGGCCCGGCGAATGCGGCTCTCGGTGGTGTGAAAATAGGCCTCGGGCAACGGGCCGCCGTAGCGTGCCTCGATATCCAGGATACAGTCTTGCGACGGACGGCCACTGAACTGTTCGTCCAGCTCTTCCGCCGTTGCCGGCATACCCAGCTTGGTCATTTCCTCGGCCAGTACGCGGCAGACAATACTTTCGCTATCCACCAGCACACCGTCGCAATCAAATATGACCAGACGTTTATCAGAGAAGGGGTTTTGCATACTGTTCCTTGCTAGCGCGCGTTCCTGACGAAATACTCAAGTGGCGGAAATCAGCAGTATGCCGATCAGTACGCCAGCGGCACCACCCACGCGCACCAGGTTTTCGTTGCCGTGCACAATGCCCAGCACAAATTCACGGGTCCGCTCGTAGCCCGCCTGCAGGGCATACGCCCCGATGACCACCAGCAGAATGCCCAGTACGTTGAACAGGGTTCCCCAGCTGCGCGTATCGGAAATCAGCAGGAATACCATCCCGATAATGATTCGTGCCCAGGCGCCAAAATAGAACATCTGCGGATTCATCCGCTCGCTCATATCGCGCGCGATTTGCGGTTTGAGAATCACCAGAACAGACATGGCGGTGATGGCTACACCAATCAGCCAGACAATTGCTTTCATTTTTTGCTCCTTGCAAAAAAGCGTTAAAAATCACCCCATTGAAATTGCAGTACCGATAGCGCGGCCACCGGTGCCGTTTCCGTGCGCAAAACCCGCGGCCCCAACCGCAGCGCGTGAAAGCCACGCCCGAGTGCCAGCGCAATCTCTTCCGCGGAAAGGCCACCCTCGGGTCCCACCAGCAACAGCGCCGCCTGCGGACGGCCGTATTGCTGTTCCAGGTTCGCCAGTGTTTCCTCGGTGCGGTGGTGCAATACCAGTTTCAGGGTATCACCACCGTCGAGGTCTTTTTCCGCGGTATCGAGAAACTGCGGCAGCTTCACTGGCGGCAACACCTGCGGCACCCGGTTGCGGGCACTCTGCTCGCAGGCGCTGATGGCGATCTGTTGCCACTGGCCGAGTTTTTTCTGCAACCGGTCACCGGTGAGCTTCACCTCGCAGCGCTCGGTAAACAGGGGCTGGATCGCCTGTACCCCCAGTTCGGTAGCCTTCTGGATGACCCAGTCGAAGCGATCACCGCGGGAAATGCCAATGGCGAGCGTGATGGCCAGGGGCGACTGGCGATCCTCCGCCGTGTAGTCGCCAAGCGTCACCCGCGCCTTTTTGCCTGCCTCGAGCAACTCCGCCTGGTACTCGCCGCCGGCGCCATCAAACAGCACCAGCGGCCGACCCGGGCCAAGGCGCAACACCTTGACCAGATGGCGCGACGCGGCTTCGTCCAGCTGGACTTCAGATTTACCCGCCAGAGGTTCGGCGGAAAAGATTCGGGGAATACGCAACGATCAATCCTGAACAGGGTACAGAGTTGCGTGAAGGGTAATACAGGAAGGAGGGAAGTTGTAGGCTTGCGCCGTTTGGAGCTCAACGTGACGGGGGCTTGGCGCGAAGCGCCCTGATGGGAGCGCCACCGGGCCCAGCCGGGCCCGGCGGCAACATCCATCAGGCTTTCTCGAACATCAAGCTTTCTCGAAGCTGACCGGCAGCTCTTCAGCAGCCTTGTCACCTTTCATTTTGATCCGCAGCACCTCAATCACCTTGTACAGGTTGGGCACCAGGATCAAGGTCACGAACGTAGCGAACAGTACGCCGAACGCCAGGCTGACCACCATCGGGATCAGGAACTGCGCCTGGATAGAGCGCTCGAACATGATCGGTACCAGACCCACGAAGGTGGTAATGGAAGTCAGGATAATCGGGCGGAAACGATCGCGACCCGCCTGCACCACCGCATCCATCACCGCCATACCCTGCGCACGCAACTGGTTGATGCGGTCCATCAATACCAGGTTGTCGTTCACCACAACACCCGCCGCCGCGAGGAAACCAAGCAGTGACATCATGCTGATGTTATGCCCGGTAATCAGGTGCCCAACGATGGCGCCAAAGAAACCAAATGGCACCGCAGTAAGGATCAGCACAGGCTGCGAGTAGGAGCGGAAAGCAATCGCCAGCAGCGCGTAGATGGCAAACAGTGCCAGCACGAAGAATGCGGTCATCGCACTGTTGAACTCCTTCTCCTCCTGCATCTGGCCCGATGTCTTGAGGCTGAAGCCCGGGAACTGGCGCTGCCACTCCGGGAAGGCGGTCTCGCGCAGGTCCTTCAGTACTTTGAAGGATTCTGTGGTGCCCGGCTGGATTTCCGCCGAGATGCGCACCGCACGCTCGCGGTCGTTGCGGCGGATGGTGGTGAAGCCGGGCACGTACACCGCATCGGCCACCGCACTAAAGGGTACCTCGCCGTCGCTGGTGCGGATGCGCACCCGGTCGATCTGATCCTCACTGGCGCGCTCTTCCTGCGGGTAACGCACCATCACTCGCACATCCTCACTGCCACGGGGAATGCGCTGCACCTCCTGACCGTAAAAGCCCTGACGTACCTGACGAGCGATGCTGGTGAGGTTCACCCCCATGTTTTCCGCATACGGTTTGAGCTGTATTTCAATATCACGGCGCGCGCTGCTGAGGTTGTCGCGCACATCGTAGACACCCTCGTAGCTTTCGAGCTTCTTCTTCACCTCATCCGCGGCCCGGCGCAGCTCCGCCATGTCACCGGAGCCAGTACTCAGGTGCAGAGACATGCCCGGCCCGGAATCGTTAATGCTGCCGGTGATACGCATATCTTCGACACTGCCCGGCAACTCACCAATGTACTCACGCCAGCGCTGGGTTAGCTCAGCGGGCTCCACATCACGCTCTTCACCGGGTGTCAGCTGCAGGAGCACATAAATATTACCGCGCCACAGGAACATCATGCTGCTCTTGACGAACGGCTTACCATGGTTCTTGGCGAGCATTTCCTCGTCCTGTGCAAGGCGATCCGCGGCCGTAACAAACTGGTTCATTACTCGCTCGGCTTCCTGGAAAGGCTCACCGGCGGCCATGCTGGTATTCAGCTGCAACATGTCCGAGGCCACATTCGGCATAAAGCTGGACTTGAGATAGCCCTTGCCGAACAGCAGGAAAGAAGTAATCAGTGCAACGAAGAACACCATGACGGTGACCCGGCTATTGCGCAGCGATTTTTCGAGCAATGGCCCGTAATATTTTTCATTGGCAGTTTTGAGCGCACCGGCAAATTTTCCGCGCAGCGCCTGCAGTTTTTTCCCCAAACCCGAGCGCGCAGGTTTTTCCGGCTTCATGCCTACCAGATGCGCGGGCAGGATCAACAGTGATTCCACCAGGGAGAAGAACAGGCACAGCAACACCACCGCCGCCAGCGAAAGTGCCATTTGTGCGGTGCCTCCGGGCAGGAACAGGAAGGGGAGGAAGAACACCATGGTGGACACCACAGCGAAGATCACCGGCTTGGCCACCTGACGCACGCCTTGGTCAGCGGCCTGCAGGCCGGTCATGCCCTTGTCATGTGCGGCGTGCACCGCCTCGCCGACGATGATCGCATCGTCCACCACGATCCCCAGAATCAGCAGGAATGCGAACAGCGACAGCATGTTCAGGGTCACACCAGTGATGGGCAGCAGCCAAAGCGCGCCCATGAAGGCGGTGGCGATACCAATGGTCACCCAGATCGCCAACAACGGGCGCAGGAACAGCATCAGCAGCACAAACACAAGAATCAGACCGCCAATAGCATTCTTCAGCAACAGGTTCATGCGGTCCGAGTACATGTCCGACATGTCCGACCAGATCTCAAGATGCATACCGGGCGGCAGGTCCTTGCGCGCTTCCTCCACAAAATTGCGCACCCGCTCGGCGGTAGCAACCACGTCCAGCGGATCACCCTGCAGCACCCTAAGATTCATGGCACGCTTGCCGTTGAAGCGGATAGCACCACTCTCCTCTTCAAAACCGTCGCGAATGGTGGCCACATCACGCAGCAGCAGCTTGGTACCGTCTGGTCGGCTCAACACCGGGATACGGGCAAAGTCTTCAGCGGTATAGGCCTGGCCGCGAGTCTGCACCTGAATGTCACCGCGGTCGGAGCGGATCGTGCCCGCGGACAGGTCCAGTGAAGAACGACTGACCGCATTGGCGACGTCGTCGAAGCTCAAGCTATAGCGGCGCAGATCGACTTCGGAAACCTCGATGGACATCTCATCGGCACGCTCACCCCAGATATCCACCCTGCGCACGCCGGTGAGCAGCACCAGGCGATCGCGCAGATTGACCGCTATGTCCTTGAGCTGACGCTCCGGCACATCGCCACCGACGGCAATGTGCATCATCTGCGCCTCCCACTCCTGCACCCCGACTACCGGGCGCTCGATTCCGGAGGGGAAGGTATTGATGCTGTCGACCTTGACCTTGATGTCATTCAGCAGGCGCAGCTGGTCGTAACCCTCAACGGCACGCACCTGTACGGAGGAATGGCTGCGCCGGGAAAACGAGTTGACCTCCTTGATGCCCTTGACTTCGGTGATAGCCTGCTCAACCCGCACGGTAACCTGCTGCTCCACTTCTGCCGGCCCGGCGCCAGGGTAGGAGATCTCCACGGAAACCGTATCGGAGGATATCGACGGGAACACCTGCCGGCCGATACTCTGCACACCGAAGATCCCGCCGATGAAAATCATGATCATCAGCAGGTTGGCCGCCTTACTGTTGCGAACGAACCACCCGATAATGCCCTGCATCAGAATGCCCCCGCTTTCGCGTCACCGAGGCCAGCGGTCACCGCGGGCTGCTCCTCGGCCTCCGCCGCTGCACCCTCATCACCGAGCTGGATGCCGTCAGGCTTTTCGTTCAGCGGGTTAGCGGTCACGGCCATACCCTCGCGCAAGTAGCCGAGGCTCGAAACCACCACGCGCTCGCCGCGGGCGAGTTGCCCGCGCACCCACACCTCGGCATCCACCGCCTGCAGCAGCTCCACATCCCTAAAGCGCAGCTTGTTTTCGTCGTCCAGCACCAGCACATGGCTGCCCTCGTGTAAGGCCTGGCGCGGCAGGCGTGCGACATTCTCCAAGGTCTTTCCGGCAATATCCGCCTCGACAAACAGGCCATTCACCAGTGGCGCGGCACCCGAGTATGGGTCCTGCACCCGGGCAACCGCGTAAACAAAGCGACTGCTAGCGTCAATAGCGGCCTCGGTACGCACCAACTGGCCACGCCACTCCCGAGGCTGGCCGGCAATCTCGGCGCTGAGGCGAACCGCCGGGCCGTTCTCGATCGCCTGCCCCAGCGGCAGGTCCAGCAATGCCAGTTGGCGATCGGTCAGCGGCAGGCGGACCTCCGCCACACCGGTACTGTGGATGCGCGCCAGCTTGGTACCGGCGGCAATAAACTGCCCAAGGTCCACATAGGTCTCCACCACACGACCAGCAAACGGCGTGCGCACCCGGGTGCGCTCCAGGTTCAGCTTGGCCTGGTCGCGATCCGCGCGCGCGGCCTCCACGGCGGCGCGGGCCGCCTCCAGTTGCGGCGTGCGCAGGAACAGGGCATTGGCCTCCTCGCTGCCCAGGTTGCGCCACTCGCGCTTGGCCTGTTTGGCCCGCCCCTGCTCCTGTGCGAGTGCGGACTGGGCATTGGCCAGTTGAGATTCGGCGCGGGTCAGCTGGAACTGATAATCGGCAGCCTCGATCTGCAACAGCGAATCTCCCTCAGCGAAGAACCCACCGGCGACAAACATGTCTCCGACCCGCTCAATAGCACCGCCCACACGCGCAACCACATCGATCTCATGACGCGCACGTACGGTACCCTGGCTCGGTACAAGCAGGGTGCGCTGGCCGGGCTCCACATACAGTACATCCGCTACTGGCGGCAGCACCGGCTCCGAAACTTTTTTCTCAGGCTTGGGCGCAAACAGAATCACAGCAGCTACCGCAGCCACGCCCACGGCGACAACGATTCCCAATACTTTATTTTTACTGGTGCTTTTTTTCGAAGGATTCACAGAAGCTTCCGTTGATCAAAATTTAACTAGTTGCGCATTCTACAGGGCTTGGGCCACTTTGGAACCGCCTCTGCATGCAGGCCACCGCAGCAGACTGCACTTGGCCGCAAATGACCAAAATGAACCGCCCCGCTTTCACAATTCCCGTTACTGTCAATCTTGGTCGCCGACGCCGCATGGCCCATAATGGCCGCCCTTTTATGACGCCGGCGCCGCCGTCGGAAAAGTGACTATCGATGACCTCCCGAGGATGTAAATAACAAGATGTTGGATATCAACGCCCGTATTGCCGAAGAACTGAACGTGCGCCCGCAGCAAGTGGCTGCCGCCGTAGGCCTGCTGGACGAGGGCGCAACGGTGCCCTTCATCTCCCGCTACCGGAAAGAAGTAACCGGTGAGCTGGACGACACCCAGCTGCGCAACCTGGAAGAGCGCCTGCGCTACCTGCGCGAATTGGAAGAGCGCCGTGCCGCCATCCTGAAAAGCATCGACGAGCAGGGCAAACTTACGCCGGAACTGGCACAGCAGATCAATGCGGCCGACACCAAGAACCGCCTCGAAGATCTCTACCTGCCCTACAAACCCAAGCGCCGCACCAAGGGCCAGATCGCCATCGAGGCGGGGTTGGAGCCTCTGGCCGACGCTCTCTACGCCGACCCCAGCCTGAACCCGGAAGAGGAAGCCCAGAAGTACCTCAACACGGAAAACGAAGACGCCGCCCTGCATGTGAAAGACATCAAGGCCGCCCTCGACGGGGCCAAGTTCATCCTGATGGAGCGCTTTGCCGAAGACGCCGAGCTGCTGGGCAAGCTGCGCAATTTCCTCAGCCGCGATGGCCAGGTGAAGTCCAAGGTACTCGCCGGCAAGGAAGAGGAAGGGGCCAAGTTTCGCGACTACTTTGAATACGCCGAAGACTGGGCCAAGGTGCCCAGTCACCGCGCCCTGGCCATCTTCCGCGGCCGCAACGAGGGCATTCTGGCGATTAACCTGGGGCTCGACGGCGACGAAGAGCGCCCGGCCACTGCCAGCCACCCCTGCGAGGCCATGATCGCCCGCCATGTGGACATCGAAGACCACGGCCGCCCCGCGGACAAGTGGCTGGGTGAAGTGGTGCGCTGGACCTGGCGCATCAAGCTGCTCACCAGCCTGGAAACCGACCTGCTGGGCCAGCTGCGCGAGAAGGCGGAAGAGGAAGCCATCAAGGTGTTCTCCCGCAACCTGAAAGACCTGCTGCTCTCCGCCCCCGCTGGCCAGAAGGCCACCATCGGCCTCGACCCGGGCCTGCGTACCGGGGTAAAAGTGGCCGTGGTCGACGCCACCGGCAAGGTGCTGGACCACACCGCCATCTACCCCAACCCGCCACAGAACAAGCTGGCGGAATCCGCTGCCGTGATCGCCACCCTGTGCAAGAAGTACGATGTGGGCCTGATTGCCATCGGCAACGGCACCGCCAGCCGCGAGACCGACAAGTTCGTGGGCGAGACCATTAAGCAGTTCAAGCTCACCGCGCAGAAGGTGATGGTGAACGAGGCCGGTGCCTCCGTGTATTCCGCCTCCGAATTCGCCGCACGCGAATTCCCCGACCTGGACGTGACCATCCGCGGCGCCATCTCTATCGCCCGCCGCCTGCAGGACCCGCTGGCGGAACTGGTGAAGATCGAGCCCAAGTCCATCGGTGTGGGCCAGTATCAGCACGACGTGTCCCAGTCGCAGCTGGCGCGTTCCCTCGACGCGGTGGTGGAAGACTGTGTGAACGGTGTCGGTGCCGAACTGAACTCCGCTTCGGCACCGCTGCTGGCGCGCGTGTCCGGCCTCAGCCAGTCGATCGCCAACAACATCATCAGCTACCGCGACCAGAACGGCGCGTTCAAGAGCCGCGACCAATTGAAGGAAGTGCCGCGCCTCGGGCCCAAGGCGTTCGAACAGGCCGCCGGCTTCCTGCGTATCAACAACGGCGAGAACCCGCTGGACAAATCCGGGGTACACCCGGAGTCCTACATCGTGGTGAAGCGTATCGCGGAGAAAAACGGCCGCGAGATCAACAGCCTGATCGGCGACTCCGGTTTCCTGCGCCGCCTGAACCCGGCGGATTACACCGATGAAAAATTCGGTCTGCCGACGGTGAAAGACATCATTGCCGAACTGGAAAAGCCCGGCCGTGACCCGCGCCCGGAGTTCCGTACCGCCCAGTTCGAAGACGGTGTGGAAGAGATCAAGGATCTGCGCCCGGGCATGGTGCTGGAAGGCACCGTCACCAACGTCACCAACTTCGGCGCCTTCGTGGACATCGGCGTGCACCAGGACGGCCTGGTGCATATCTCCGCGCTCTCGGAAAAGTTCGTCAAGGACCCGCACGAAGTGGTGAAGGCGAACGACATCGTCAAGGTGAAGGTGATGGAAGTGGACGTAGCGCGCAAGCGTATCGGTCTGTCCATGCGCATGTCTGACGAGCCCGGCGAACAGGGCAGCGGCGGCGTCAAGAAAGGCGACCACCGTGAGAGCAGACAAGCGCAACGCCACAACAACCGCAACCGCCAGCAACAGGGCGGTGGCAACGCGGGCGGTGGTCGCGGCAGCATGGGCGACCTGCTGGCGGCGGCCATGAAGGGCAAGAAGTAAGCGTTTTTTCTTTCCCGGAAACAAAAATGGGCGGCCACTGGCCGCCCATTTTCGTGAGGGATGCGCTGCGCTTATCCACCATGTTAGAGAGGGAAATCCAGAAAACCGTCACCGGGATTGCACAAAAAGTGCATTTCTTTCTCCAGCACCGGGTGCTCAAACCCCAGCGCCTGCGCGTGCAGCAGCAAGCGCGGCGCCGCGGCCAGGGCTTGCGGATGCGCGTAGAAGGGATCGCCCAGAATCGGGTGGCCCATGGCCTGCATATGTACCCGCAGCTGGTGTGAGCGACCGGTGACCGGGGTCAGCTGCAGCAGGCTGGTGCTGCCGTCGCTGTCGAGTTTCTGCCAGCGGGTCAGCGACGGCTTGCCGGAGTCGAAACACACCTTTTGCCGCGGCCGATTCGGCCAGTCGCAAATCAGCGGCAGGTCCACCTCACCCTCATCCCGCTCCGGCTCACCCCAAACACGCGCCAGATAGCTTTTTTCCACCTGACGATTCTGAAACAGACCACTCAACAGGCGGTGCATGTCCGCACCCAGCGCCATCACCACCAGCCCCGAGGTGTCCATATCCAGACGATGCACAATGCGCGCGTCAGGGTATTCCGCCTGCGCCCGGCTGGCGAGGCTGTCCTGATGTTCCGGCGCGCGGCCCGGCACCGTCAGCAGGCCACTGGGCTTGTCCAGTACCAGCAGGTGGGTATCGGCGTAGACGACATCCAGATAGGGGTCGGTGGGTGGATAGTAGGGACGCAAAACTCGAACTCGGTACAGGCCAGTGGGACCAGAGGGTGATGGGACCAGAGGGCGATGGAAAAGGTGGGAAGGATACCAGCCCGGAGCGATTACACGCAGAAGCCGCGCATCAGGCGCAGCAGGACATCGCGGCTCGACGGCCCCTTGACCTGCACACTGCTAACGTTGGAAAAATCCAGGCATTGCACGGTCCACAGGAACAGCTGGGCATCCAGCTCTGGGTCCTGTGCGCCGATGGGACGGATAAAACGCAGCGCGATATCCGCAAGCCAGTCGTTGTACGCCTGAATTTCCTCGGCGAGGGCTTCCGAGGGGTGCTGCTCAAACAGGTACTGACTCTCAATGCGCAACTGGTCCCGCCGGGAAGACAGGCCACTGTCGATCATCTGGGCGAAAATGTCTGCGATGCCCTCAATGTAGCGCTCACAGTCTTTCACGGTGCCATCGGCACCCTGCAGTTGGGCCAAAAACGCGTCGCCGCGACGGATCAGGTCCGCGTTCACCGGCTCCATCGATTTAACAAACTCGCGGAATGCCGCCACCAGAATGTTGTCGATGGTGCCGAAGTAATAGGTGGTCATCGCCAACTGCACGCCCGCGGCACTGGCAATAGAGCGGTGCGACAGGGCGGCGAGACCCTTTTTGGCAATGATGTCCAGGGTCGCGTTGAGGATTTTGGCCTTGGCGATCTCGCGTTTCTCGGCCTTCTTGTTCGTGGCAGAGGCCTTGCGAGTTGTCTCCTCGGGGGTGATTTTGCCAGCGTCGAAGCCGGTTGCCATGTCGATTGCCTCAAACAGGAATTATGCGGGTGCAGAGGGAAATGAATGCCAAACCCTATACAATGGCCAATTATTGGTCAATCGTGCAAGTTGTGCACGCTCAACAGCAGTTTTGTCGCGCTAATCCCTGAAAATGGCTGTCCGTTCACATTTTTCTGAGCAAGTCTCCTTGTCAGCCTGCCCGAGAATTGGGCGCTACCCGACGATTCCGCACCCGCTCAGGGGGCCCGGAGACGATCAGCGCCCAGCTTGGACAGGGGTGACGTGCTTTGAGCCCCGTTATTTTCTGCTGTACTTCCGCTAAAAATCCGCCGCATCAACGCCCCACCCCGGCGCCATCCCAGCAGGCTTTGCGCGGTCACCAGCCCGGCAAACATGGCGCCCGCGACCCCACAGCTCATGATGTCCTGGCCGGTGAGATACAGGCCGGGCACCCGCGTCTTTGGTCGCAACCAGGTCTGCGCAAAGCGGGCCGGGTCGTGGTTGAGGCCGTAGATTTCCCCCTGGGTGTATGCGCAGAAATGACGCGTGGAGAGCGGGGTGGAGAGTTCGCAGTAATCGATCTGCCCGCGCAACTGCGAGAAATGCCGGTACAGGTGCGCCAGCAAGCGCTCACTGAACTGCTGCTTCAGGGCCTCGTAGTCTGCGCCGCGCTTGCCCCAGGTTTTCTCCTGCCAGCGTTCGAACCAGGCGTATTGTGCCGGTGCCACCACTTCGATGGTGGCGCGGCCGGGGTAGCGGTTTTCAAACTCCGGGTCTTTGGCAGAGGGAAAAGAAATGTACACCAGTGGAATCTCCGCCCCTGGGTCCTGCAGGAAGGCCTCGGTATCTGCCTGGTAGTCCGGGCTCGGGTACAGCCAGTAATTGGTCTTCGGCAAGCCGAGCTCTGCGGCGGTTTTCCGCAGGCCGATATACAGGCACAAATGGCTCATTGACGGTTGCACCGTTTGCAGCTGGCGCGGATAGCCGGCGGCGCTGGCGGCACTTTCCGGCAACAGCTTTTCAAACGTGTTAAATACGCCCGCATTGGAGATGACCGCCGGTGCAAAGATTTCTGTTCCATCCTCCATGCGCACACCGGTTACCCGTGCCCCATCCAGCAACAGGGTTTCTACCCGCGCGTAGGTAAATACCTCACCGCCGGTTTTCTGGATCTGGGGAATAATGGTTTCCGCCATCTTGCTGGCGCCACCCACCGGGTAGTAGCCCCCGTACAGGTAGTGCTTGGCGATCAGTGCGTGAATAATGAAACTGCCGGTTTTGGGCGTCATGCCGTTGTCGCCCCACTGGCCAGTGAGCACCGCGATCAACGTCTCGTTATCCGTCAGCTCTCGTAGCACTTCGTAGGTCGTCTTGTGCAGGTAGTCCGGCCAGCGCAGCTTTTTGTACAGGCCGAACAGGGGGGCGCACCAGCGCGGGCACAGTTTCTCCAGCGTGATCAGGGGCATGGCGCTGGCCACCGCCATCACTCGCTCCAGATATGCCTCGATCACCGGCCGCTGGCCGGGAAAGCGCCGGCTGAGTTCGTCGACAAACGCCTCCCGGCCCGCCACCAAATCGTACTGCTCGTCACCCAGGCAGATGCGGTCGTAGGTGCTATCCATGGGGGCCCACTGCAGGTGGCCACCGGAGATAAAATCGAACAGCTTGCGCGTCATGGTGGGGTGGCCACCCACATCGCCAATGTAGTGCACCCCCACATCCCACTCGTAACCGTTGCGATCGTAGGCATGGGTAAAACCGCCCGCAGTGTAGTGCTGCTCAAGCACCAGCACTTTTTTTCCGGCGGCACTCAGCAGGGCCGCCGTTGTCAGCCCTCCGATCCCGGAGCCGATGACAATGGCATCGTAGGGCCCCGCGAGTCGCCCGGCGCGATAGCGACGGCCTATGCGCAAACGGCTCGGTTTGGGGTTGGGGTTGGGGTTGGGGTTGGGGTTGGGGTTGGGATTGGGATTGAAACTGGAACTGGAACTGGAACTGGAACTGGAACCTTCAGAGGGTACTGAGGTATTGGACGCAGACATGGGCAGCCTCGGCGTTTTCTTTTTTATTATTTGGTGACTGAAACACCTTAGCCGCCCACTAATGGATGTGCAACGCATTGCACGATACCGGAAAAAGTCGCTTGTGATGCCCTCAGCCGCTCACCCCCGCACGCGCACGGCCGAGCAACTTTCCGCAGGTCAGCGATTGGATCCAGTGCTCACCGAGGGTGAACTGGCAGCGGTACTCCCGCGGCAGGTGGTATTTGCTGGCGAAGGATTCACTCAGGCGCAGCACCAGAATCTGCTCTTCCAGGCAGAGCGCTGTGGCCTCGGCCACTTCAAAGCCAAAGTAGTCGCGCACCAACGGGTACAGCGCCTTGAACAGGCTCTCTTTGGCAGAAAAAATCAGGGTAGTGGCCGCCTGCTCTGACAGGCCCCCGGCGCAAAGCCGCTCCCGCTCCGGACGTGAAGACACAACCGGTGCCACCTCGTCACACACCCGGGCGGACATCAGCGCTTCCCTATCAATACCGAGATAGTCCAACCCGGTACGCAAGCCCACTGCGCACACCGCGACAACGTCTGTGTGGGAAATGGAGCCCACCACGCCGTTCGGCCAGAGAGGATTGCGACGCTCGCCGATGCCAACCTGAGTGCTCCCGATAGCTGCCGGAGACAGATACTGCAGCGCCAGCGCCGCAGCGTAGCGCCCGGCAAGGAATTCCGCCTGCCTCTTGGGCACCGATCGCGCGATGGATTCCGGCATGGCAATGCGGAGCTCGGTAAACAGCCCTGGCTGATAGCGGTCGCTATCAAACGCGCAACGCACCACACGCACCCCACTTGCCGGCGCCATCTCCGTGCACACCTCACCAATAAAGCCGCCCGTCTCTCGCATCATCCTTGCTACCGTTATCCCCTGGGATTTTTCTCTGTGAGGCTGACCCCATGTGCCGGCTGACTGTGTGTCGCCACAACATCTGATACGAGACCAGACACTCCACCAGATATATCCTTCGCCCCGGCTTCCGGTGTGGCGATCACCTCCGGCAGGATTGCCTGCAAAATGCCATACAACATCGCAACCCGCTCATCGTTGGGGAAATACTTGTTGGCCAACAGCACGAAGCCGAATTTTTTCTCGGGAATAAACGCCACGTAGGTAGAAAAACCGCCGGTAGACCCGGTCTTGTTAATCAGCACATTGCGCTGTAGAGGTAGCGGCGGCGAGATCGCCGTTACCGGATGGTCGTGACGAAGCATTACGCGCGAGTTACCCGCCAGCAGGTGCGCCTTGTTCAGCGGCAGGGCGTACTGCTCCCACACCATGTCCTGCACGTAATAGTCGGTGCGAAAGTACCCCTGGCGGGTAATCCGCAATGCCTGCTGTATTTCCGGTGCCACCCTGATCAGTTCCATCTGCGCCGCCAGGTAGCGGGTCAGGTCTGCGGCACTGGACCGCACGCCATAGGCCTCTTCCCCCAGCAGGCCGATCGTTACCCGGACGGGCTGATGCTCGCGGTTGTGACCCTCGGCATAGCCGACCATGTTTTCCTCGGGCACTTCAATAAAGGTGTGCCCGAGACCGAGCCCACGAAATACCGCATCCTGCATCGCTTGGGCAAAAGGCTGATTGAGGCTGCGCGCTGCCAGCACCCCCAGCAGGCCGCTACCGGGGTTGGCGTAGGTACGTTTGCTGCCGGGGGTGTACTGCGGCTGCCAGTTGCGGAAATAGGCCAGCAGTTCATCCTCGCTGCGCAGCTCTGCTGGCAACTGCAGCGGAAAATGTCCGGCGGTGTGCGTGGCCAGGTTCAACACCGAGACATCGCCCATGGCACTGCCGCGCAGTGCCGGCAGATACGTGCTGACCGGCGCGTTGAAATCCAGTGCGCCCTTTACCTGCGCGTAAGCCGCCAGGGTGGCGGTAAACGTCTTGCTCACCGAGCCGATCTCGAACAGGGTGTGCTCGGTAACCGGCTCACCGCCCTCCAGCGCAGTTTCCCCCAGATTGAAAAAATAGGGTTCACCCTCGATGGTCAATGCCAGCGCCATTCCGGGGATGCGATGTTTTTCCACCACCGGTTGAATGGCGTCGATCACCGCGGCCTCCAGCTGCTGGGAGGAGAGCGCACCCGCCTGCACCAACGATGGCGCCAGCGCCCACATCCACAGCCCGCACACCAGCGCGCCCCAGCGGACGGGAGCGGATGGCCGGGAACAAGCGGTGATCGGTAACGGCATGGCGAGTCCTTGTGAGATGGTTGTTTTTGGGCACTATCTGGCCCCGAGTATGACCCATGGCACGCGGAATAGTGCCATTTCGGTGCGAATCGTCATCCTCGCAGGTAAAAGAGTACTCGAAAGCCGGGGCAAGCCTCAGATACACTTTAGGGAATCCCCCATTTGCAGTGAAAGCAGTTCCGGGCCCATGCGATCATTTCTGAAAAAAGCCGTTCTCCTGATGCTGGCCCTCGGCCTGCTGACCGCGCTCGTGTTCGTGGCCTTCCCGGGGCTCAAGTATGAGCTCTATCGCCAGCTGCCGCCGAAAATCCGCTGGAACATCTCCTTCGCGCTCACCGACAAGTTTGTGGTGGGGATGGTGTATTTTGTGGAGCGCAACAATCAGCTGCTGCTGGTGCGCCATACCTACCAGGACAAGTGGGCGCTGCCCGGAGGCTGGGTGGAGCGCCACGAGTCCTTCGAGGAATCGGCGCGGCGGGAACTGCGTGAGGAGCTCGATATCAAGATTGATGATTTCGAAGTGCTGGAAGTGAACAAGGTGCCGCGCTCGGGGATCATCAACATCGCGATCCGCGGGCGCCTGAAGGACAAGCAGGTGACCATCCGCGACGGCGAGATTTATGGCTACCGCTTCTTCGAGCTGCACAACCTGCCTGAGGACGTGATCTACACCCACAAGCCGTACATCAAGCGCTACCTGAAGGCCCGACGCCCCCCACGGCAGTTGCCGCCAGAGGAGCCGGCGACGCCCTCACCTCCGGAGCGGCAGACGCCGTAACGGTTTCCCGTTCTCGCCTTATCCCTTGATGCCGTTGGCAATCTGGAACACCACCCGTGCGGCGGTGCGTGCGGCGTGGTCTTCGATGTCGAAATAGGGATTGAACTCGGCGATATCCGCCAGGCACACCTTTTTCGACTCCAGCACCGTGTCCAGCAGCGGCTCGAACAGTTCGAACGCCACCCCGCGCCCGGCGGGCGCGCTCACCGCCGGCATCACGGCGGCCGGGAAGACGTCGAGATCGATGGTCAGGTACACAAAGTCCACCCGCTCGATAAAGTCGGCGATCTGCCGTTGCACCAGCTCAAGACGCCAGGGCACGATCTCGCGGTCGGAAATGACCTGTGCGCCGAGCTCTTCGGCGCGGTTGTACAGCGCGGGGGTATTGGCAGTCGCCGCGGCGCCCACGCACAGATAATTGAATGGTCGGCCGTTGACGTCGCACTGCTCGGCAATCTGGAAAAACGGCGTTCCCGACGAGCCATTCGGCGCGGGCAGGCGCAGATCCAGATGCGCATCAAAGTTGATAATGCCGAGAGTCTTGTCCCGCTGCTGCTCGCGCATCCAGCGGGCGATACCTTGATAGCTGCCATAGGCGATCTCGTGGCCACCGCCGAGCACCAGGGGAAAGTGGCCGGCGGTCATCAGGTCGGTGATGCGCGCGCCGAGCATGGCCTGCCCGGATTCCAGGTCGTCTTTCTCCACACGCACATTGCCGGCGTCGTAAAGCGGCGCGCCGAAGGTCTTGGGCAGGTTGGCCAGGGCCAGGCGCAGTATGCGCGGACCCTTGGCGGCACCGATACGCCCCTTGTTGCGGCGCACCCCTTCATCGGAGGCAAAACCGAGAATCGCCAACCCCGGGGGGCTGTCGAGATGCAGCGGCACGATGTCCTGGTGCCAGCGCTTGCCGGCCTTGCCATCTTCACTATCGACGCGCCCGCTCCACAGGCGCATATCAGCCAGCTGTAACATGCTGTCCCCCAACAAAAATTTCCGCAGGTTTCAGGGCACCCACCTCGTAGGCCAACTGGTCTGGCGTCTCCATTGGCCACAGGGCCATATCGGCGTGCAATCCGGCGCGCAGCACGCCCCGCGAGCAACACACCCCGAGCGCACGGGCCGCGGCGCGGGTAACCCCGGCGAGGGCTTCGGCGGGGGTGAGACCAAACAGGTTGCAGCCCATGTTCATCATCAGGCGCAGCGACGCAATGGGACAACTGCCCGGATTGAGATCGGTGGAAATGGCCATAGGAATCCCGGCGGCACGCAGTTTGTCGACCGGCGGTACACGGGTTTCCTTCAAGGTATAAAACGCGCCCGGCAAAAGCACGGCGGCAGTGCCGCTTTCCGCCATGGCGGCGATGTCTTCATCGGTGATGTATTCAATGTGATCGACCGACAGGGCTCCGGCACGGGCGGCCATTCTGGTGGCCCCGGTAGCGGCGAGCTGCTCGGCATGGACTTTCACCGGCAGGTCCAGCTTCTGTGCCGCGGCAATCACGCGCTCGCACTGCTCCACGGAGAAGGCGATGTTTTCGCAGAACATGTCCACCGCATCGGCGAGCTGTTCTTTGGCAACCGCCGGCAGGATTTCCTCGCACACGAGCTGGATATAGTCGTCGGCGCGGCCATCGTATTCCGGTGGCAGGGCATGGGCGGCGAGACAGGTGGTGAGAATGCTGACCGGATGGTGCTGCGCGAGCCGGCGGGCGACCCGCAGTTGCTTCAGCTCGGTATCGAGATCGAGGCCATAGCCGGATTTGATCTCGACGGTGGTGACGCCCTCACCCATCAGGGCCTTGAGGCGGGGCTCAGCTTTGCGGTAGAGCTCTTCGGCACTGGTGGCGCGGGTGGCGCGTACGGTGGAGAGAATGCCACCACCGGCGCGCGCGACTTCCTCGTAGCTTTCACCGCCCAGGCGGCGGGCAAATTCGCCGGCGCGGTGGCCACCGTAGACCAGGTGGGTATGGCAGTCGATCAGCCCCGGTGTCAGCCACTGGCCTTCGCCGTCGATTACCTGATCGGCGGCGGTTTCGGGCAGCGCCCGGCGGGGGCCGATCCACACAATTTTGTTGCCGGTCACCGCCACCGCGGCATCCTCCACCGCACCGTAGGCACCGGGCCGGGACGGATCCATCGTGGCCGCGTGGACATTTGTAATCAGCAGATCACAGCGCTCAGTCATATTTTCTCACTGGATTGGCGTTAATTGTAACGATAGCCCTGTTGGGGCGTTTTGGCGCGGTTTCTCACCCACAAGAGCGCTGTTCTAGCTCTGTGGCGGTCGAGCACCGGGTATGGCTTTTTGAAACCGCGGTGAATACATCCCTGTACGCTGCGTCAGCGGCGTCCCTGCCGCTGACGCTTTCAAAAAGCCATACCCGGCACTCAACCTTCCATTCGTAGTTCTGCACTTCAAACGCCAGCTCCCTAAAATCGGTCCGGGGTCCGCGTGGGAGCCCGCCAGCAGGCAAACAGCCGCCCCACTTATTGACAGCAACCACAATCAAATCCATAGTTGCCTCAACAGCACACTTGTATATACAAGAATGTACAACCAGGTGGACACTCTACCCGAGCAGGCAAAGGCCACACAAGTATGAGCAGTCAGATTCCCACAGGCACCACAGAGCCCGGCAGCCAGCCCCGCTACGCCGCGATCAAGGCGCACATCCGCGCCCAGATCGAATCCGGCGAGTGGGCCGCCCACTTTCGCGTGCCCTCGGAAAACCAGCTCGCCCACGACTTCAGCGTCAGCCGCATGACCGCCCGCCGCGCCCTGTCCGAGCTCACCGACGAAGGCGTACTCATCCGCTCCCAGGGCCTCGGCACCTTCGTCGCCGAACCGGTACCGGCGGGCTCGCTGCTGGAAGTACGCAACATAGCCGACGAAATTGCCGCGCGCGGTCACAGCTACGCCAACCGCATTCTCAAACTCGAACAAACCACCGCCAGCACGGAAGTCTCCGTGGCCCTCGGCCTCGCCGAAGGCAGCGCTGTCTACCACTCGGTCATCGTGCACCTGGATAACGACCTGCCGATCCAGTTCGAAGAACGCTATACCAACCCCACCCTGGTGCCGGAATACCTGCAACAGGACTTCACCGCAGCCACGCCCAATGAATACCTGACTCGCGTGGCGCCGCTGACGGAAGCGGACACCACGGTAGAGGCGATTGGTGCGGATGACACCGTTGGCGAAGCGCTGGAAATTAAATCGGGCACCGCCTGCCTGCAGATCTGGCGGCGTACCAAAAGTAGTGCCGGTACCGTGAGCTTTGCGCGACTGGTGCATCCGGGCAACCGGTATCGACTGGGCGCACAACTGCGTTTTTGAAAAAGAAGCACGACGAAGTAAAGAAACTTGAATTGAAGGCGGAGTGCCGGGTGGAGGTTTTCAGGATCGTCGCAAACAGGATGTTTGCGCCGAAGCGTACATGGATGTACTCGCAGCGGTCCTGAAAACCTCCACCCGGCACTGCGCGGCCACAACAACAAATTTAAAACTCCGGGCCAAAAGCCCACAGATTTCAATTTCAAACCAAGAATTTGGAAACAGACGAGGCAACCATGACCGATAAACGCCACGACCCCAGCCGTAAAATTGCCGCCCCCACCGGCACCAAGCTGAATGCCAAAAGCTGGCTCACCGAAGCCCCCCTGCGCATGCTGATGAACAACCTGCACCCCGACGTCGCCGAACGCCCGGAAGACCTCGTCGTGTACGGCGGCATCGGCCGCGCCGCGCGCGACTGGGAGTGCTACGACAAAATCGTTGAAGTACTGCAGCGCCTGGAAGACGACGAAACGTTATTGGTCCAGTCCGGCAAACCCGTCGGCGTTTTCAAAACCCACGCCGACGCCCCCCGCGTACTCATCGCCAACTCCAACCTCGTCCCCCACTGGGCCAACTGGGAGCACTTCAACGAGCTGGATAAAAAAGGCCTCGCCATGTATGGCCAGATGACCGCCGGCTCCTGGATCTATATCGGCTCCCAGGGAATCGTCCAGGGCACCTACGAAACCTTTGCCGCAGTTGCACGTAAACACTTCGACGGTGAAGCCAAAGGCAAATGGGTACTCACCGGCGGCCTCGGCGGCATGGGCGGCGCCCAGCCACTGGCCGCCACCATGGCCGGCTTCTGCATGATCGCCGTCGAGTGCGATGAGACCCGCATCGACTTCCGCCTGCGCACCGGCTACGTCGACAAGAAAGCCACCAGCCTCGACGACGCCCTGGCAATGATCAACGACGCCATGGAAAAGGGAGAGGCCATCTCCGTTGGCCTGCTCGGCAACGCCGCCGACGTCTTCCCGGAGATTGTCGAACGCAATATTCTGCCGGACTGCGTCACCGACCAGACCTCCGCCCACGATCCGCTGAATGGCTACCTGCCGCAAGGTTGGACCATGGACCAAGCCGCCGAAATGAGAAAGCGCGACGAAGCGCTGGTAGTCAAAGAGGCGAAGAAATCCATGGGTGTGCAGGTGCAGGCCATGCTCACCCTGCAGGAGCGCGGTGCCGCCACCCTCGACTACGGCAACAACATTCGCCAGATGGCGTTTGAAGTGGGTGTGGAAAACGCGTTCGACTTCCCCGGCTTCGTGCCCGCGTACATCCGCCCGCTGTTCTGCGAGGGCATCGGTCCCTTCCGCTGGGCGGCGCTTTCCGGCAACCCGGAAGACATCTACAAGACCGACGCCAAGGTCAAGGAACTGATCCCGGACAATCCCCAGTTGCACAACTGGCTGGACATGGCCCGCGAGCGCATCCAGTTCCAGGGCCTGCCCGCGCGCATCTGCTGGGTCGGCCTGAAAGACCGCGCGCGCCTGGCGCTGGCGTTCAACGAAATGGTTGCCAACGGCGAACTGGAAGCGCCGGTGGTCATCGGCCGCGACCACCTCGACTCCGGCTCCGTCGCCAGCCCCAACCGCGAAACCGAATCCATGCTGGACGGCAGCGATGCGGTTTCCGACTGGCCGCTGCTGAACGCCCTGCTGAATACCGCCTCCGGCGCCACCTGGGTTTCCCTGCACCACGGCGGCGGGGTGGGCATGGGCTTCTCCCAGCATTCCGGTGTGGTGATCGTGTGTGACGGCACCGAGGCGGCGAAAAAACGCATCGAACGCGTACTGTGGAACGACCCGGCCACCGGCGTGATGCGCCACGCGGATGCGGGCTACGACATCGCCAAGAATTGTGCGAAGGAGCAGGGCCTCGACCTGCCGATGCTCAAGAGTTAATTCACAGCGAGTGACCCGCAGGGTGGATAAGCGCCAGCGCATCCACCAATCGGAACCGGCGGATGCGCTTTCGCTTATCCGCCCTACGAATAGTTGAATATATCCACCCTGTAGGAGCTTGCTTGCGAATATTCGCCTGCAAGCAGGCTCCTACAGGCAAGATCTCATTTTCGGTAAAAATTTATGTACCAACTGGAAATCACCCCCGGCCAACTGAGCCTGGAGCAATTGCGTCGTGTGGCCCGCGAGCCGGTAAAATTGACCCTGAACAAAGGCGCCCACGCCGCCATCAATGCGTCCGCAAAAACCGTGGCCGATGTGCTGGAACAGGGCCGTACCGTGTACGGCATCAACACCGGTTTTGGCCTGCTGGCAAACACCAGCATCAAGCAGGAAGACCTGGAAACCCTGCAGCGTGCCATCGTCCTGTCCCACGCCGCCGGCACCGGCAACTTCATGAGCGAAGACACCGTGCGCCTGCTCATGGTGCTGAAGATCAACTCCCTCGCGCGCGGTTTCTCCGGCATCCGCCTGGAAGTCATTGAAGCGCTGATCAAGCTGGTCAACGCCGGCGTGTACCCGGCCATCCCGGAAAAAGGCTCCGTGGGTGCCTCCGGCGACCTGGCACCGCTGGCGCACATGAGCGTGGTACTTCTGGGAGAAGGGGAATGCTTTATCAACGGCGAACGCAAACCCGCGTCCGAAGGCCTGCGCTTTGCGGAAATGCGTCCGGTGGTACTGGCACCGAAGGAAGGTTTGGCACTGCTCAACGGCACCCAGGCTTCCACCGCGTTCGCGCTGCAGGGACTGTTTTCCGCCGAGGACCTGTTCGCCGGCGCCGTGGTTACCGGCGCGCTGACCCTGGAAGCGGCCAAGGGCTCGCGCCGCCCGTTCGATGACCGCATCCACATGGTGCGCGGCCAGCTGGCACAGCGCGATGTAGCCGCGTGCTACCGCGACCTGCTGGGTGACCAGAGTGAAATTGGCGAGTCCCACGAGGACTGCGAAAAAGTGCAGGACCCCTACAGCCTCCGCTGCCAGCCCCAGGTGATGGGCGCCTGCCTGCAGCAGATTCGCTTCGCCGCCGAAATCCTGCTGGCGGAAGCCAATGGCGTTTCCGACAACCCGCTGGTATTTACCGATGTGGACAATCCGGAAAACTCCGACATTATTTCCGGTGGCAACTTCCACGCGGAACCGGTGGCCATGGTCGCCGACAACCTGGCCCTGGCCATCGCGGAAATCGGCTCCCTGTCCGAGCGCCGCATGGCGCTGCTGATCGACTCCAACCTGTCCGGCCTGCCGCCGTTCCTGGTGGACAACGGCGGCGTGAACTCCGGCTTTATGATCGCGCAGGTTACCTCCGCAGCACTGGCCAGCGAGAACAAGACCTTTGCGCACCCGGCGAGCGTCGACTCACTGCCCACGTCTGCCAACCAGGAAGACCACGTGTCCATGGCTACCTTTGCCGGCCGCCGCCTGCGCGACATGGCCGACAATACCTGCGGCATCCTCGCGGTAGAGCTGCTGGCCGCCTGCCAGGGCCTGGACTTCCGCGCCCCACTGAAGACCACCGACAAATTGGAAAACGCCAAGGCCGCCCTGCGTGAGCGCGTACCCTTCTACGATAAGGACCGCTACTTTGCACCGGATATTGAGGAAGCCAAACAATTGTTGGCGAGCGCGTACTACCGGGAGTACCTCGCCACTGAAATGCTACCCAGTAACCGTTAATCAGCTTTCCTACTAAGCTGCAATTCCGGCGGAAAGCCCTCCGCCGGAATTCAGTGCTGCCCACATCCCATCAATGACCTTTCACGACTTCCACTGGCCCGTGGTCGTCGCAATGCTCCCCGTGCACGTGGTGCAAACGGCCGTCTACCAGATAGTCAAAATGATCCCCGTGGGGCACCATTTCATGCCCGCAGTCAGGGCCGTGGTTGTGATCGGGGTCGCAGGCGGGGTTCATTGGCTTGCATTCGCTCGGGTTGGTGGCACTCACGTCCAGTACATGCTCGCTATTGCTGCCCCCATTGGGGTGGTGCAGGTGTCCATCCTGCAGATAGTCAACATGATCGCCATGCTTAATGGCGGTGTGTCCGCAGTTGGCGTGATGCTGGTGAGATTGGTTGGTTGATTTGCCCATTTTAAGACTCCCTTATTGTCGATTCCTGAAGATGTGCCAACCAAGGTATATGGCACACGTGGGTGAGGTGTGCCACTTCCACGCCATTTCCGGCGCGGGGTTCCTCAAGCTTTCCCTTCGGCGTTTAAGTTTGCCCTGGAATCGTTGCTTCCATACTTGGCCGTCAGCTTGCCGCTCATCTTGCCAGTAGCCGCCCATACTAGCAGTGCCACCCAGGCGATCCACGATAGCCCTGCAGGCACATTGGCGAGGAAAATTTTCCCCAGGTGATTGCGATTAAAGAAGATTGCCAGCAAGCTTGGCAAAAACCAGATCGCAAAAAAGAAGATAACGAAGCCCACCGTTTGCAACAGGTCCATTTGTGCAAACAGATCGAGGAAACCGGAAAGTTTTTGTTCAAGGTTCGACAACATGGTGAATATCTCTTTCATGATTAGTGTGAATTATTGACTGATCGATCGACACCTTGTGTAGTACCCGCGCCATCCGTTTTCTTACAATTTATTTGCCCATCGCTTCGATATTTTCCCGCTGCCATTTTGCAATCTGCCGCTCGCTACTTTTTATCCGATGCCAGTACCAGGCGCTCCAGAAGCCCATCGCCAGTGCAAACACGCTGATCCAGGTCATGGCAAAGCGACCGTCACCAGCGAAAATCGGCTCCAGCCAGCCATAGCCCGACAGCCACTGCCACACGGCAAAAATACCCAGCTCCGCAATAAAAAACAGCCAGGTAAAGCGCAACATGCGGCGCTTGCGCACCAGTCGCTGTCGCGCCAGATCGAGATAACCGTGCACGGATTCCTCCAGCGGCTCCCACACACCTCGACGGTTTGAAACGGAAAAGGCCATGGCCCAGGCCAAGAGCACGACCACCAGCAACGCACGCCAGGGGGCGTCGGCTGCCCCACTATCAAGCATCAGGTAGACACCACCAACACCGACCACCAGCGACGCGATCCATTCAAACCACGCATACCAGCGCATACGACGCTCCTGCCGGACTACCTGCGCGCGAATGGCTGTGGGTACCGGCACTTCGACTGGTGCTTGCTGCCAGAGACTTGCCAATTCCTGCAGCCCGTCATCTGCATTTTGATCAGCGCCGGACTGGCTGTGTTCTCTATTATTCATGTGCGGATTCACACCGTTTCACTCAATTTACTGTTCAAGCGTTCGCGCGCTCGGTTAAGGCGTACCGCCACGTTGGACTCGCTGATACCCAGCACTTCGGAAATTTCGCTGTAGCTCAGGCCTTCGAAGCGCAGGGTCAATACCTGACGCATACCCAGGGGCAGTTGCGACACCGCGCGCATCAGCCGCTCGGCGTCACGGCGCTGCAACAACTGCGTCTCGGGCCCCGGACGCTCGTCGGCGACCGTCTCCAACACCTCGCCATCCTCGCTGTCGCGACGGCGGGCCAGCTGGGTAACACTGCGGTTGTGGGCGATGCGGTAGGCGAAGGTCCGCGGGCTGGCATCCCCACGGAACCCGGGCAGCGCCCGCCAGATGGCAAGCCAGATCTCCTGCACCAGGTCCTCGCGCTCTGCCCGGTTACGGACATAGCTGCCTGCCAGGCGGGCGATACCGCTGCCACAGTCCTCGATCAGCTGTTGAAATAGTTGTTCGCGCGCGTCCAAGTTGTGCTTCTTCCATCTGGTGAGGCCGCTCTATTGCGGGTAATGCCACTTACTGTACCCAGCGGCGCCAAAACCTTACATAAATTTTGCCCCCTGGTTTGAGGCCTGCGGCCAGCGATGCCGAAACCAAAATGGTCAACCCAGTCACAATTTAGCCCGGATTGAAGTTTACGTTAACGTAAACGTCAACTAGACTTCAGGCTGATCTGAGGAATGGCACATGAGCAATACCACTGCCGGCAGCTACAGCATTTCCGAGCTGGCCCAGGAATTCGGGATTACCACCCGCACCATCCGCTTCTATGAAGACAAGGGGCTTCTGACCCCCCAGCGGCGCGGGCAGACGCGGGTGTACAGCCCCGAAGACCGGGTGCGCCTGAAACTGATCCTGCGCGGCAAGCGGCTTGGTTTCTCGCTCGACGAGAGCCGGGAAATCATCGATATGTATGACCCGGCCCACGGCAATGTGGAACAGCTCAACCGCCTGCTCGAGCGAATTGACGCCAAACGCCAGCAGCTGCGGCAGCAGCAGCGCGACATCGAGAAGGTGTTGGCCCAGCTGGACGATGCGACCGCCCGTACCGAGGCGGCGCTGAAAGAACAGACGACCTGAATACCGATTACTGAATAAAAACCTCTGACGGATCCAAAGCGGAGCACGCGATGAATACTCCTTATCCAACCCTCAACTTCGACCTCGGCGAAGAAATCGACATGCTGCGGGACATGGTCTACAAGTTCTGCCAGGCAGAGCTGGCGCCGCGCGCGGCGCAGATCGACGAGGACAATCTGTTCCCCGCTGATATGTGGAAGAAGTTCGGCGAGCTGGGTCTGCTGGGGATGACTGTGGAGGAGGAATACGGCGGCTCCAATATGGGCTACCTGGCACACGCGGTGGCGATGGAGGAGATCTCCCGCGCATCTGCGTCCGTCGGCCTGTCCTACGGTGCCCACTCCAATCTGTGTGTCAACCAGATCCGCAAGAACGGCACCCCGGAACAGAAGGCGAAGTATCTGCCGAAGCTGTGTTCCGGTGAGCACATTGGCGCGCTGGCGATGAGTGAGCCCAACTCCGGTTCCGATGTGGTAAGCCTGCAGCTGAAGGCGGAGAAGAAGGGCGACCGTTTTATCCTGAACGGCAACAAGATGTGGATCACCAACGGGCCGGATGCGCACACTTATGTGATCTATGCGCGCACCGAGCCGGGTATCAGCTCCGGTGGCATTACGGCGTTTATTGTGGAGCGTGGCTTCAAGGGTTTCACCCAGGCGCAGAAGCTGGACAAGCTGGGTATGCGCGGTTCCAACACCTGTGAGCTGGTGTTCGAGGACTGTGAGGTGCCGGAGGAGAATATTCTGGGCCAGCTGAATGGCGGTGTGCGCGTGCTGATGAGCGGCCTGGATTACGAGCGCACGATTCTGTCCGGTGGCCCGGTGGGTATCATGCAGGCGTGCATGGATATTGTGGTGCCGTACATTCACGACCGTAAGCAGTTTGGCAAGGCAATTGGTGAGTTCCAGCTGATGCAGGGCAAAATTGCGGACATGTATACGGACCTGAACGCGAGCCGCGCTTATCTGTATGCGGTGGCGAAGGCCTGTGACCGCGGTGAGGATTCGCGCAAGGATTCTGCGGCGGTGATCCTGTTTACTGCGGAACGTGCGACGCAGATGGCACTGCAAGCCATTCAGACCCTGGGCGGCAACGGCTACATCAATGAGTACGCCACCGGCCGCCTGTTGCGCGATGCCAAGCTGTATGAGATCGGCGCGGGCACTTCCGAGATCCGTCGCATGTTGATTGGTCGCGAGCTGTTTAACGAGACTCGCTAAGTTCTAAATGGGGTCCGCGTGAGCTTCGTTGCAAGCTCCGAGGCGGCCCTGCTGCCGGTATTGGTTTGCAGGACACGCCGTGAACCCATCCATGGGGGCTCTTCCGCGACATCCCTGTCGCAGAAGGTCCTACAAACCAATACCGGCATCAGCGCCTTCGCTTTTGGCGCTGAGCACGAATCAACTTCGTAAGACTTTATGAATCAGATTCAGAGCAAAATAAATTCCCGAGATCCAGCGTTTGCGGAAAACCGCGAACAGATGCAGAAGATCGTGGACGACCTGCGGGAAAAACTGGAAACCATCGCCAAGGGCGGCAGCGAGCGCGCGCGGGAGAAACACGTTTCTCGCGGCAAGCTGCTACCCCGTGAGCGTATCGACACCCTGCTCGATCCGGGCAGTCCGTTCCTGGAGTTTTCACAACTGGCCGCATTTGATGTGTACGGTGAAGACGTGCCGGCGGCGGGCATCCTGACTGGCATCGGTACCGTGGCCGGCCAGCCCTGCGTGATCGTTGCCAACGATGCGACGGTGAAAGGCGGGACCTATTATCCGCTGACGGTGAAAAAGCACCTGCGTGCGCAGGCGATTGCCGAGCAGAACAATCTGCCGTGTATCTATCTGGTGGATTCCGGCGGTGCCAACCTGCCCCGTCAGGACGATGTCTTTCCGGACCGCGAACATTTCGGGCGGATTTTCTTTAACCAGGCGAATTTGTCGGCGAAGAACATTCCGCAGATCGCGGTGGTGATGGGTAGCTGTACTGCCGGGGGTGCGTATGTGCCGGCGATGGCGGACGAGTCCATCATGGTGAAGGAGCAGGCGACGATTTTCCTGGCGGGTCCGCCGCTGGTGAAGGCGGCGACCGGTGAGGAGGTGTCTGCCGAGGAACTGGGCGGGGCCGAGGTGCACTGTAAGACTTCCGGGGTTTCCGACCACTTTGCCAATAACGATACCCACGCACTGCAGATTGCGCGCAATTCCGTGGCGCGCCTGAACCGGGTGAAGAATCCCGGGTTGGATATCCAGAAACCGGTGGAGCCGATTTATCCGCCGGAAGAGATCTACGGCATTGTGCCGAAGGATTCCCGCCAGCCGTTTGATGTGCGCGAGATTATTGCGCGTGTGGTAGACGGTTCCGAGTTTGACGAATTCAAGGCGCTGTACGGCACCACACTGGTCACCGGGTTTGCGCGCATTCACGGTTATCCGGTGGGCATTGTGGCCAACAATGGCATTCTGTTTGCCGAGAGTGCACAAAAGGGCGCGCACTTTATTGAACTGTGCGCGCAGCGCAATATTCCGCTGGTATTCCTGCAGAACATCACCGGCTTTATGGTGGGCAAGCAGTACGAAGCCGGTGGCATTGCCAAGCACGGTGCCAAGATGGTGACCGCGGTGGCCACGGCGAAGGTGCCGAAGATCACGATCCTGATCGGCGGTTCTTTCGGTGCCGGCAACTACGGTATGTGCGGACGCGCCTACGATCCCAACTTCCTGTTTATGTGGCCGAATGCACGCATCTCGGTGATGGGGGGCGAGCAGGCGGCGGGCGTGCTGGCGCAGGTGAAGAAAGACCAGATGGCGGCGCGCGGTGAAGAGTGGAGCGAGGACGACATCGCCAAATTCAAACAGCCGATCATCGACGACTACGAACACCAGGGTCACCCCTACTACGCCTCCGCGCGCTTGTGGGACGACGGTGTAATCGACCCGAAAGATACGCGTACTGTACTTGGCTTGTGCCTGGCGGCGACTACGCACAAGGAGCCGGAGGAAACGAAGTTCGGGGTTTTCCGGATGTAATTGGTGGATGCGCTGCGCTTATCCACCCTACACGCCAACGGCGGAGCACCCGTAGGGTGGATAAGCGCAGCGCATCCACCACCCCCCAGCACTCAGTTAAATGATCAGGTAGGGTGAGCGCCTAGCTTACCCAACACATAGGAATCACCATGACCGAAAAAATGCTGTGCGACATCGACAACGAAGGCGTTGCCACGGTTACCCTCAACCGTCCTGAAATCCACAACGCCTTCGATGACGACCTGATTCGCCAGCTCGGCGAAACCTTCGACAACCTCGCGCGCAGTGGCGGTATTCGCGCACTGGTGCTCGCGTCCAACGGCAAAAGCTTTTCCGCCGGTGCCGACCTCAACTGGATGAAGCGCATGGCCGAATACAGTGAGGACCAGAACCGCCAGGACGCCGCCGCCCTCGCTGCCATGCTGCACAAACTCGACCAGTTCCCGGCACCCACCATCGCCCGTGTACAGGGCGCTGCGTTTGGCGGTGCCGTCGGTCTCGTCAGCTGCTGCGACATCGCCATCGCCGCCGAGCGCGCCAGCTTCTGCCTGAGCGAAGTCAAAATCGGCCTGCTGCCAGCAACCATCAGCCCGTATGTCATCAACGCCATCGGTACCCGCCAGGCGCGGCGCTATTTCGTTACCGCCGAACGCTTCTCCGCCGAACGCGCCAAGGAAATCGGCCTGGTGTCGGAAGTCGTCCCCGAGGGCGAGCTGGATTTAACCGTGCAGCAACTGGTGAACAACATCACCGACAACGGCCCCAATGCCGTCACCATGGCCAAGCAACTGGCCATGTCCATGTCCAACCGGGTTGTTAATGACGAGCTGCAGGGACAGACCAGTGCACTGATCGCCGCCGTGCGCGTGTCTCCTGAAGGACAGGAAGGGTTGAGTGCGTTTCTGGAGAAGCGTGCGCCCAGTTGGATGAACAGCGGGGACGAATAGTTTCTGAGATGAGCACCCGTTGCCATCTAACGGAGGTATTCACATCCACCGCTTACGAAGTAAAGAAATTCAAATCGAAGGGCGGGCGTCGGGGGCAGGTTTTCAGGATCGTCGCAAACAGGATGTTTGCGCCGAAGCGCCCAGGGATGGGTTCACAGCGGTCCTGAAAACCTGCCCCCGATGACCGGCCGCTACGTTACAAGAACAGAGCACCCAAGAACCTGGGAAAGACAACAGAGCCAGCTATGATTCGCAAACTGCTGATCGCCAACCGTGGCGAAATCGCCTGCCGTATTATCCGCACCGCGCGCCGTCTCGGCGTTGCCACCGTTGCGGTGTATTCCGACGCAGATGCCAATGCCCTGCATGTCCAGCAGGCCGACGAAGCCGTGCACCTCGGCCCCGCACCGGCCAAAGAATCCTACCTGGATATCAACAAAGTCCTCGCGGCCGCCAAGCGCACCGGCGCCGACGCCATACACCCCGGCTACGGATTCCTCTCCGAGAATGCCCACTTCTGTCGCGCCTGCGAAGAAGCCGGCATCATCTTTGTCGGCCCACCCGCCGCCGCCATCGAAGCCATGGGCTCCAAATCCGCCGCCAAACGGATCATGGAAGAAGCCAAGGTGCCACTGGTGCCCGGCTACCACGGCACCAATCAGGACCCAGGTATTCTCGAAGGCCACGCCAACCGCATCGGCTACCCGGTACTGCTTAAGGCCGCCGCCGGCGGTGGCGGTAAAGGCATGCGCCGGGTCGACAAGGCCGACGACTTCCACGCAGCGCTGGACGCCGCCAAACGGGAAGCACAAAACGCATTCAGCGACGACGTCATGCTGATCGAGCGCTACGTGGTCAACCCGCGTCATGTCGAGATTCAGGTGTTTTGCGACAAGCAGGGCAACGGCGTGTACCTGTTCGAGCGCGACTGCTCCGTACAGCGTCGCCACCAGAAAGTCGTGGAAGAAGCACCAGCCCCAGGGTTGCCGGAAGAAACCCGCAAGAAAATGGGCGAGGCCGCCCTGCGCGCCGCCCACGCCATTGGCTACGTGGGAGCCGGCACCGTGGAATTCCTGCTCGACGCCAGCGGTGCCTTCTACTTTATGGAAATGAACACCCGCCTGCAGGTGGAACACCCGGTAACCGAAATGATTACCGGCCAGGACCTGGTGGCCTGGCAGCTGGCGGTGGGCGCCGGCGACCCTCTGCCACTGGCGCAGGAAGACCTGCACATCGTGGGCCACGCGTTTGAAGTGCGTATCTATGCGGAAGACCCGGACAACGACTTCCTGCCCGCGACCGGCAAACTGCTCCGCCACCAGCCGCCCCAGCAGGACAGCGCCGTGCGCGTGGACACCGGGGTACAGACCGGCGATGAAATCAGCGTGCACTACGACCCGATGATCTCCAAGCTGATCGTGCACGGGCGCAATCGCCGGGAGGCGCTGGCCAAACTGGACCGCGCTCTGCAGCACTACCAGATCGCCGGGCTGCGCCACAACATTGAATTTCTGCGCCGGGTGATCAATCACACCGCATTTGTGAATGGCCGTGTCACCACCCACTTTATCGAAGATCACGAACAGGAAATTCTGCAGCAGGAACAGCAGCTGCGCGCGCAGCAGTGCGCAGCCATTGCCGCCTTCCTGCAACACAGCGAAACCCGCGCACAACATCGCAGTGCACCCCGAGCCGATGCCTTTTCCCCCTGGCACGCCGGCAATAACTGGCGCAACGGACTGACGGTATGGCGCCGCCAGAAAGTCGAAGTGCACGGGCGCGAAATCGAAATCCATTTTTCCGGCAGCGAAGAAAATCTGCAGTGGCGCTGTGACGCCGCCGTCGATGCCCAGCAAGGCACCATCTCGTCACTGCACGGCCAGAACGTGGCGGTGCTGGATGGACGCCGGGTGAACTTTTCCAGCGTTGCCCAGGACAGCGAGGGCACGGTGTTTGTCAGTGGCGAGCAGGTGGATTTCAAAATCCTGCCGCCGGATATTGGCGAGGCCAGCGATGTAGCGCACGGCCTGGAAGCCCCCATGAACGGCACCATTGTCGCCCTGCTGGCAGAGGCGGGAGCAAAGGTCAGCAAGGATCAACCGCTGCTGGTGATGGAAGCCATGAAGATGGAGCACACCCTGCGCGCGCCGGCAGACGGCACCGTGAACCAGTTCTTCTGCGCTCCGGGTGAACTGGTCGATGGCGGCAGCCTGCTGGTCGACTTCACTGTGGAAACTGCGGAGGCCTGAGGCGATGACACTTCCCAGCCGGGTAAAAATAGTCGAGGTGGGCCCACGGGATGGCCTGCAGAATGAAAAGCAGCCGATCTCCGTGGAAACACGGGTGGCACTGATCAACCTGTTGAGCGAAAGCGGTCTGCGGGTTATCGAAGCCGGTAGCTTTGTCAGCCCCAAATGGGTGCCGCAGATGGCCGCCAGCGAGGAGGTTCTTACCGGTATCCAGCGGGTTCCCGGTGTCACCTACAGCGCCCTCACCCCCAACATGGTGGGCTACGAGCGGGCACGGGATGCGCAGGCGGATGAGGTGGCGGTGTTTGGTGCAGCGTCGGAAAGCTTCACCCGCAAGAACATCAACTGCACCATCGAAGAGAGCCTGGAACGCTTCCGCCCGCTGGCGGAGCAGGCTCGCGCAGATGGCATTCCCGTGCGCGGTTATGTCTCCTGCGTGCTGGGCTGCCCCTACGAGGGCGACATCAAGCCGCAAAAAGTGGCCGAGGTCAGTCGCGCGCTGCTGGACATGGGCTGCTATGAAATCAGCCTCGGCGACACCATAGGTGTCGGCACCCCGGAAAAGGCGCGGTTCATGATTGAAACCGTGGCCCAGCAGGTACCCCTCGAAAAGCTGGCGGTGCACTTCCACGATACCTACGGCCAGGCACTCGCCAATATCTATGCGGCACTGCAGGCGGGGGTGACCGTGGTGGATTCCGCGGTTGCCGGGCTGGGCGGCTGCCCCTATGCCCGCGGCGCTTCGGGCAATGTGGCCAGCGAGGATGTGCTGTACATGCTCGACGGCCTCGGCATCCACACCGGTATCGATCTGGGCCGTCTGGCCAAGGCCGGCAACTTTATTTCCAACGCCCTGAACCGCGAAAGCGGCTCCAAGGTCGCCCGCGCCATTGCCGGTGAATGCGGCCTGGTCGATGGGGATTGAGGAGATTGAGGGAATAGCGGTCACAGTCTGCATCGCGATCTGCTACCATCGGGCGCCTGACTTAAACGCTTGAAATTTGATCGCATGAAAGCCTTACGTTTTGTCCTGATTGCCCTCTCCACCCTGTTGCTACTGGCCGCCTTGATTGCCCCCGGCCTGATTGGCCCCAAGGTGGAGCAAGTGCTGCAACAACAGCTGGCGCACCAGCCCAACATTGAGGTCACCGGCTACCAGCGCAGCTGGTTCGGCGCCGAGGCCCTGACTCTGCTCAAGGGGAAAGATGGCGCCTCGGAAACCTTCACCGAACTCCAGCACGGTCCGGTACTGTTCACCCGCAGCGGCCCGCGCGTCGGCGCCCTTTACGCGAAAACCCGCCTGACCGGCAAGCAGCTGGAACCGACCCTGCGGCATCAGCTGGAGGCCTACTACGGCCCCATCGGTGCCAGCGTGGAAGATAGCCCGGTGATCGTGGAAACCCTGGTCGCGGCAAACAATCGGGTCATCAACACCCTGCACCTGTTGCCCATTGAGCGCAACGTCGCCGACCAGCAGATTCAGTTTGCCGGCGGCCGCATTCAGCTGATCACGGATTACCAGGGGCAGCAGCAAGCCAGTGCTTTCGAGCTGGGTGAATTCGTCCGCATGGACGGCCACCGCGAGGCACTCTACCTGCAGTCGGCCAACGGCAACTTCCAGCTGGCCCCCAATGGCGCCGGCAGTCTGCACTTGGACCTGCCGCTGGTGCGCACCAACAATGACTCCGGGCCGCTGGAACTGCGCAATGCCGAATTTGATTACACCGGAAAGCTGGTGGCCGCGCGCACCCTCAACGTGCAGACCGCCGTCAAGCTGCCGGAAATCCAGTCGGCCACCCCCGCCCGGGCCCTCACCCACCAGCTGAACGCGCCGGCGGTCAGCTATGACGACCTGCACCACTACCTGTATACCGCGCTGCTCACCCCCGCGGCCCAGCGCAGCTGGCCACAGGTATTTGACCGCCCGGTGAAATTGCAGCAACAGCTGGATATCGAGAGCGCCAATGGCCCCATGCAACTGCAAATGGATGTGGACTGGAAGGGCATGCCGCGGAACCGAGCGGTGGCGAATGACAAGCTGTTCTGGCTCGACCACCTCAACGGCAGCGCCAACATTACCGCTGCCGAACAGGCTTTGCTGCAATCGCCACTGATCATGCAGGCCAGCGCGCTCAAACAGTACGGTTTCCTGAAGGAGGAAAACGGCCAGCTGTCCATGCACCTGCAACTCGAGCGCGGCAACCTGCGGGTCAATGGCCAGCAGCTGCCAGCAGACCTGTTTGTACTGGCATTGATGGGCGGTTTCTAAGCGGCAACGGCGCACCCCTTGCCTGTTTGCGAAACAAAAAAAAGAGCGGCCACTTGGCCGCTCACATCTCTCTCATCAATTTTTCTATGAGTAGGCTGGTCGGTTATCCGCCAGCGTTAACCAGCCGCGAATCACCCGATACACCATCCACACCCAGCTGATTCCCCAGACCGCAAAGCCCACCAGAATCCACACCGTCGCCCAGCCCACCACGAACCACAGCAAGCTGTACCAGAAGGTACGAATTTGCCAGCGGAAATGGGATTCCGCCAGGGTGCCGCGCACATCGCCGCGCTTCACATAGTTAATCAGCACACCTACAAAGAAGGGCACCGCGGTAAACAGGCTGATGGCCTGAATCAGGTACACCAGCGTGGCAATATCGCGGCCAGAGCGCTCGCGCTCGGCCTGTTGGGGGGCAGGGTACTGCTCAGACATGGGCTCAGGGTTCCTTCAATGAATACCGTGTTTCAATCCAGCCGCTAGTGTAAGCCCAAACCACGCCGAATATAACGCTGCCCAGGACACATTGTCGCAACAGCCACGGCACTTATCGCAGGGCCCACTCGGTGTGGACATTTTTCTCCCGCCAGGATTTCAGTTGCTGAATGGACGTCCGCATCAGGCCCAGAATTTCCGTGCGCTGGTGGCGACAGTAATCCCGCTCGCTGTCGATGGACAGCCGCGCCGCCAGCGCCTTCAGGCGACTCGCCACCACCTCAAGGCCCACGCTTTCGGCCTCGGCGGCAATGGCCTGTGCCTGATGCTGCGCATCGAGCCAGTGGCGCCCGGTGAGCGAGCTGGTGAAAGCAGTGATCTTCTTCGGCATATTGGCCAGACGGTCGCCCAGCAGCTCGGCAAAGGCCAGATGGCCGAGGGTGTCCCGCTGGCGCTCCAGCGTGCTTGCGTTCAGTATCTTGGCGGCCCGTGCGGGCTTACCCGCAGGGGCCGACTCACGGGTTTTCTGCTCCACCCAATTCAGTAACTGCAACAACTGAGGGTCACTGGCGGGCAGCGGAAGAATGCCACTCAAGCCGCGCTCCAGATAACGCTCTTTATCCCCTTTACGCAGATCCGGCAGCATGCCGAAAATCAGCAGGTCTTTGTTGCCGTAATCACCGCGGATCTTGCGCGCCGTTTCCACTCCATCGATCAGCGGCAAACGCACGTCGACCAGTACCAGGTCAAACTTGCCACGCAGGGCGGCGTCGGCGCCGTCAACGCCGTTAGTCTCCCGGCGTACCCGGTGGCCGTGGGCCTCCAGTCGCGTGCGCAAGGAAGGATGCGAGTCGTTCTCCACCAGAAGAATTTCCAGCTCACGCTGGGCGCTATCTCGGGACGCGGCCGCCGGCACCACCTGCCCGGAAAGCTGCCCGGCACGCTGGATGTCCTCGATACTGCTGCGCAGCTGCCGGCACTGGCCCAGTGCAGCCTCTGCCAACTGGCGCACTTCACCGTCAGTACCGCGGGAAAGCAGGTTCATGGTGCTCACCAGGGTTTCCAGGGGCTTGCGCATGCGGTGGCCGGTAATCGAGAGAAAGTCACAGTGCTCCTCGCGCATCTGCTCCGTCTCGGCCTTGGCTTCTTCCAGCAGTTTGTCGCGCGTCATCAGCTCGTGCACCCGCGACTGAACCTGGCGAAATAGCTTGGCATTTTCTGCCTGCAGATCCGTAGCCTGCGCGGCCCCGGCGTCCAGTGCAGCGCGGGTCTTGGCGGTGGCTACCGTCCAGGCAATGGCAAAGGCCGCCGTGGTGATAACCAGTAGCAACACCCAGATCAGGGGGACCTGCGTATCCAGCAACAGCCCCTCACCGGGAAACGCTGAGGCCGGCAGCGGGAGAGCGAACAGCGGCGACAGAAGGACAAGAGCGGGCCGCGTGCGCGCGGACTTGCTCAAATCGAGGGAACGTAACAGGGAACGACTGACGGAGCCGTGTGAGGTCATGGCTGTATTCATCCTTGAAAACCAATTATGTACCGGGTCATTCCTGCGACCCGGTCGGACGGCTTAACCTGCCTACTGCAAACCCCCGCGGGTGAACGCAGGGCAGCCTATCCGATTATTTGTGAGCGCTTGCTCGCGCGATTGATACCCCAACCAAAGGGCATGAACAAGACTATTTTACGCCATTTGGCAGAAAATACAGTGTGAAAATGCGGTATCAGGCGCAAATAAACACCCGTACCAGTTGAACCGATCAACTATTACGCAGCCTGGACAGCTCGCTCCTGCAAGATTGCCAGCATTCGCTCGGAGGGCAGGAACAGCCGTGTTCCATCGCAGTGCAACAGCAGCTCCTCATAAAAGTAGTCGAAATGGGTACAACCGAGGATCAGAATCTGCACGCCACTTTTCACCAGTGCGGCGGCCAGGTCATCCAGCGCATGCTGCCGAACGATGGTCGCGGCCGGCATACCGTCTTCGATGTCTTCCACAATCTGCAGGTTGCCGATGCCAATGACTTTGGCGGAGGGGTTACCCGACAGGATTTCCCGCTCAATGTTGGCGCAGCTCTGGCAGTTCGCCGCCAGCAGGCCAAAATTCCGATAGCGCTGGGTCAGCTCCGCATACACATCCAGCGGTGAAATCACCGGGATCGCCGCCGCCGAGCGCACCGCTACCATATCCACCGCGCCGGAAAGGGAGTTGCAGTAGATCATTGCCGCACCCGCCCCCGCATTCTGCAAGCGTTCGATCGCCTGGATCAGCTGCGCGGTGAGTTCGCTGCGCCCCAGCGCCTGCAGCTGGGTCTGGGCCTGCGGCGAACTGGAGATGGCGAGCCCCATGCCTGGCACATTGCGGGCGGCCAGGAATTCAAGGCCGAAGCGGGTATCCGTGGCGGTACCGGCAATGACACCGATAGCGGCCATATCACTCTGTATGCCGTTATTTTCTATGTGCTTGTTCTGCATACCGGGAAACCCGCCCCATGCTGTTACAGGAAAAATCGCTCAGCCGGCAGAGCAGGTGTCTGCGGCCGGACGCCTATTCAGCCACAGACGGCGCAGACAGTCGAGATACATACCGTAGGGACGACCGAGCGCGCCGGCAATCATCACGAACGTAAGGCAGGCTGTAGCGATTTCGCCGGCCGATGCGCCGCCCAGAATCATGTTCAGGGTATACAGCGGCAACTGAAAACTGAGAAACACGAAGGTATCGACCGCGTAATTGTGCACAACGCCACCGCGCCCGAACCGCGCCACAACCCAGTTGCGATAGATACTGAACGGGCGCGCAATCAGGGTATTGAACACCACCGCCAGCAGGCGCACCTGAATATGCTCACGCCAGCTCATCCCCGCCAGCAGCAGCTCGATGGGGATCGCAATCACCCACGAGAAGCTGTTCATGGCAAACACATCCAGCAGCCATTCATCCCGGCGGGTGCGGCGGTTCTGCCGCGCATTGAGCTGAGTATTGGTGGACTGCTTGGTCTCAACAGGCTGCTCGTCTTCCAGCACCATGACGGGCGGGGAAACGGGGATGGCTTCGGTAGCCTGAGACAGGGATTGCGGTGACATGCTAGGGGTAATCCGATATACGACCGAAGGGTAACCGGTCGAAGTTGCTTCTGGACATTATTCAACCACTTTTGGTGGCGCCGGCGATTATATCCACAAAAAATGGAAATACTAGGCTCATAAGATCAATTTTTCATTAATAAATACACAAGTATCCTAAACAAACCAATTTGACGAAATAGTCACACTAATTCAGGCAACTTTCCGCTGAACCACCCCCTTTTCCTACCACGCAATTCCCCGCACTCCCTGGTGCCGTCCGGGTCGCCAGGGATTACACTGCGCAAACGGCCGCGACGCTATGCAACTACTTGCATAGAGGCCCGGAGCCCGGGCGCCGCGCGCCCCTTTCAACCCGGCGAAAGCAACTGAATCATGTCACTGAGATTTGCCGTACTGACCCTGCTGGATATCGAACCCGGCAGTGGCTACGACCTCAAGCGGCGCTTCGCACGCAGCGTCAGCTACTTCTGGAGCGCCAGCCATCAGCAGATGTACCGCGAGCTGCACAAACTGCACGGGGAAGGCCTGCTGGACTGCGCCGAACAGCCCCAGGAGGGGCGGCCAGACAAGAAGGTGTATTCACTGACCACCGCCGGGCGCGCCGCCCTGGCGGAGTGGGCGGCCAAACCCGCCGCCGCGCAAAAGATCCGCGAGCCGTTTCTGATCCAGCTGTTCGCCGGCCACCACCTGAGCAACACCCAGTTGCGCGCCGAGGTAGAGCGGCATTTACAGGAACACCGGGCGATGCTCGCCACTTACGAAGCCCAGAACCAGCGGTTCTACAGCCGGCCTGTGGAACAGCAGCAGCGCCTGTGGCTGGCGCACCAGCCCCTGCTGCTTGGCATCGAAACGGAAAAAACCTGGATTCGCTGGGCGGAACAGCTACTGGAGCGACTGGAGCTGGAGAGGCAGAAAGAGGAAAGAGTGGACGCGCAAGCGGGAGCACAAGGCCCGGAGCAGCACAATCACTGAAGGTTAAACTGGTGACGCAGGTGAATGGCCAGGGAGAGCAGCAGCAAGGTCACGACCCACACGGTGATGTAGATTTTCATGGAGCGGTGCGCGGATTTCTTCTGCCACCAGGTGCGCGGCTCGATGTCCTGGAACAGGAACACCAGCTTGCAGGCCAAATTGACGCACACGATATTCACTGCCAGCAACAATCCCGCCCCGGCCGCCAGCTCCCACTTGCCGGCGCCGAGCATCATGCCAAAGGTTGCCGCCGGCGGTAGCAGCGCCACCGCCACCATAACGCCCACCAGTACACTCGACAGGCCCGTGGTCATGGAAAGTGCCGCTGCGGCGCCGGAAGCAAGTGCCAGCGCCACCGAGTCCCAGCCCACGTTGGTGCGCGCCAGCAGCTCCTCACTGAACGCATCCCACGGCCACACCAGCCCGATCACCACAGAGATGAGCGTCGCCACCAGCACGCCCACCGACAGGGAAGCTAGGGCACTGCGCATCAGCGCCGTATCGCCCAGCGCAGTACCCAGACCAAACGCCATGTTGGGCCCCAGCAGGGGTGCAATCACCATGGCACCAATAATCACCGCCACGTTGTCTTCCAGCAGCCCGATCGCCGCCACCAGGGTCGAGAGCACCACCAGCACCAGGTAATCCCGGTCCAGGCGCGCGCTCTTCTCCGCGGTGGCATACAGCGCTTCGCGCGCCGCCAGTGCCGAGTCTTCCTTCTTGCGCTCCTCCTCACTCTGCTGGGGCAGCGAAACCTCTACCGGAATCACCAGCACCCGCGCCCCGGCGACCCCTTCCACCAGCGGTGCCAGCAGGTCCAGCGCCGACTGCACCTTGTCGTCACTCACCAGCATGCGCATGCTCTGGTGCCCGCTGGGAACCTGGGCATCGAGACGAAATTCTTCCGCCGCGCAGGTTTCTGCGATAGCAGCAACGCGCTCGGCGTCCTTGGCATCAGCGAGTATCGACAGCAATTTCATGCGCTTACCAAATAGAAGCCCACGTCAGAACGCATCGGCGGGGATAGCGAGTAGTTTCAGGGTTGTCGCCGGCTCAGAAGCTGTAGCGCAGCGAGGCCCGCAGTGCGCGAGGCTCGAAGATATGGTAGTGGATATCTTCAGCTCCATCACTGCTCTCCCCTGCCAGACGCGATGGATAAAAATACTCCACATCGCGATCTTTGGAATCCAGTGCATTCAGCAGATCCAGCTGCAGGCGCCACGCGGCAAATTCCCGCCCCACACGCAGGTTGACCAATGAGGAGCCACCGGACTGCACGCCGCCGTCTTCGATCAGCGGATAGGCACTAAAGTGGCGCAAATGTAGTGATGCAAACCAACCATCCCCGGCGTTGTAATTTAACGCAGCGCTCGCAACCAGAGGAATAGCGCCGGGGATCTCCACTCCAGCAGGATCAGGGTCGGCGAAGCGGCCATCGGTATACGAGACTTCCAGTTCACCGCTGATCTGCTCCGAAGCAAACCAGTAAAAACCGACTTCCACCCCACGCCGCTCGCTGGGACGGCTGGCTTCGGTATTACCCGCATCGCCGACAAACAACAGTTCGGAATCCAGGTCCAGCTGCCAAAGGGCAACGGTGGCGTGAAGCTGGTCGGTAACAAAATGACGCGCGCCCAGTTCGAAGCCGCGGGACGCTACCAGCGGATCTACTGCATCCACTGCCTCTCCGGTTAGAGGATCCACCTGGATTACGGTGCCGCGCGCATCATTGGAATGTAGCCCCTGACCATAGCTAAGATAAAACTCGGATACCGGCAACGGCCGCCAGGCGAGACTCGCCTTGAGCGAAGGCCTTCCATCGCTGCGACGACCGCTATTCGCTTCAAGTGCTGCATTCACGTTAAAGTCATAGATGTCATAACGCAGCCCAACGTAGCTGCGCAACGTATCGCTCCACTGGATCTCGTTGACTGCAAAAATACCCAGGCTGTCCTCCACAACCCGGTCCTCCCGCACCGTCCCCAGCACTGCGCGCTCGCGCGTCTGGTAGAGGCCAACCTGGTCGATATCATCCCTCTGCCCCTGTATGCCCAACCGCCAGCTGGCGGCTTCTCGTTGCCACTGATGAGCCAGTTCAAACCCGTATATGCGGCGATCATCCCGCTGCTGGAACTGGTCACCCTTATCCGGGCGCTCCAGTGCATAGGTGAAGTTGGACCAGAGCGTAAAGTCGTAGTCAATGGCATAGCCACTTAGCGAGAGTTCTCCGCCCGCAACCGCGCCACTCCATCCACCCGAAAGGCTATAGCGATGGGTATCGCCACCGAGACTGGTATCGAGGGAACCAAAGGGATCAATAATGCCCTGTGCGACGGCACGCTCGGGGATTTGATCGGGCGAGTTCCACTGGTTTTCGTAACTCATCAAAGTAAACTGGGCGCGACCGCCCGCGAGATCTAAAGAGTACTTACCGAGCAAGTTCAATTTGTTGACGTCTTCGCTGATATCGCTCCATGGGCCATCGTATACCTGCCATTCCAATGCCAGCAGCAGATCATTGCTGCCGGAACCCAAAGTATTGGCCACGACGCCGCGGCGATAACCCCGCTCACCCAAACTCAATTCAGCAATCCCCTGATCAAGCTCCTCCGCCAGGAAAAAATGTGCCGAACCCGCAGAAGAAAAATCTCCCACATCGGCATAGTAAGGCCCCTTGCGATAACGCAGGCGCTGGACCATTTCCGGAATCACAAAATTAAGATCCGTATATCCCTGGCCGTGACCGTGGGAGCGCAGGTTGACCGGCATACCCTCGACGAAGGTAGCAAAGTCGGTGCCATGATCCAGATTGAAACCACGTAAAAAATACTGATTCGCCTTGCCGCTACCAGAATGCTGAGTGGCCACCATACCCGGGACAAATTCCATCAGATCGCCGGTGCGGAGTAGTGGCCAGGAACTGATTTCCGCCGGCCCAACTTCCCCTTGAGATGCGGAAATTGCGTCGCCATTCAGGTTCAGCTGCCGACCGACGACTGATACTTCTTCCACAGCCTCATCGGCTCTCATCACGCCGTTCATTTTTTGGGAGCCGGCTGCGTCACTGACAACCAGTGCGGCCAGTAGGGAAACAAGCATGAATACCTCATTTTTTATTTATTGAAGCTGGAAACGCCACCAAGGCGCGAAGATCGCCCCGTCACGCTTCAAGATAGTCGAGATTGATGACACCACCGAAAACGGCAGAATCAATTCCGTGTCAAATAATGAAGACCGCCGGATTTAATCGATGCGCTAGAACGCGTCGGCAGGGATATGGCATACCACTTCGATATTGTGCCCGTCCGGATCCAGCACATAAGCGCCGTAATAGTGTTCATGGTATTCCGGTCGCAGCCCCGGCGCGCCGTTATCCTTGCCGCCTGCCTCGATGGCAGCCTGGTGAAACGCCTGCACCGTTTCCCGGTCTTCGGCGCTAAACGCGATATGCACCGCGGGCGCGGTGCTGGAGCCGCCCTTGATCAGTAGCTGTGGCTTGCCACCCCAGCCGAAGCCCGCCCACCCGGCCATTTCCATCACCAGCTCGTAACCGAGCGGTGCCAGCGCGGACTGGTAAAACGTTTTACTGCGCTGGTAGTCGTGCACTATCAGCCCGATATGGTCCAACATTTTTTCTCTCCCTGGCGCGACAAAATCGGATCCCGTTTCCGGAAAATCAGTATAGAAGGCCCGGCACAGGAGAGAGAGGAGAGTGGAGAGAGAGGAGAGTGGAGAGAGTGGAGATAGGAGAATTCGGGGATAACGGGAGCCGGCCCGGACAAGAGACGTCAGACCAACCCCACAAAGGAAAGCGCGCCATAAACCACGACAGCGGTGCCGCAGACAAACTGCCCCAGGATCAGGGCGCGGATGGCAAAGGTGTAACGAATAAAACGATGCTGTGTATGCAGGTCTCGACTGAAGACCCGCGCCGTTTCCGGTAATTGCTGCTCAATAGCGCGCAGGCCGGGCACTGCAAGATTCAATAGCGCACGGCTGCGCAGGTCCATTACCCAGAAGACACAGGACACAATCACCACAAACCCGCCGAGCATCACCAGTATGAGGGGGTGAAAACCTTTTTCCACGGCGGTGAATACTCCACCGTCCGCAAACATCGATAAGACGACAAAAAAATTGAATGCCTTGAGGCGCTGCTCGGCGTTAAAGCGATAGTGCTCGCAGAGGTACTGCTGTTCGTTCACCTCGGAATTCCTTATTTTTATAGCGGGTCTGTATTGAGTCGTGAGTGCCCAACTCAGGGAACAATAACCACATCGGTATTGGCACGGCCCAGAATCCGCTCGGCGGTATTCCCCAGCAGGAACCCTTTTGGCCCCTTGCGCACGCCGCGCCCCACCAGAATCATACGCGCTTTATTGCGGTCCACCACCCGATTGACTTCGGCAGCCGGCTTGCCGGTAACAAAGTGGGTTTTCTTGCACTCTGCGCCACTGTCGGCGATCACCTGATCAATCGTTTGCAACAGTGCACCGGCCTGCTCGCGGAAGGCATCCAGGTCTATGATTTCGTCTGTAGCGGGCACGCAGGCTACGGCTTCGAGCTCGGCACCGAGCAGCTTGCCCAGTTGCTCGCCGAGTTTGAGCGCACGCTGGTTGAGTGCAACGTGCAGGGTATTTTCCACGGCGGGGTCCAGTGCGGCAACGATGCGGTCGCGCTTGACCCAGTGGGTACTAACGGCGAGCCACAGGGGCACCGGAAGGCTTTCGATCAGGCGCCAGTCAATGGAGCCGAAGCCGCCGCGTGCAAATTGTTTCTGGGCGGTTTTTACCACCAGGTCGACGGGGTTGTCGGCGAGGTAGCTGAGAGCCCAGGAAGGAATGTCGTGATGCCAGATGACGTCAGCGGTGGAGCCTTCGGGGAGCGTGTATTTTTGCTGCAGCTCATCCAGCCACTGGCGGCGCTCGGTCTGGAGTTGATCGCGGACGTCGAGCACTGCCCCGGACAGCATAGGGATAGAGGCGACCGGCTCATACACAAAACTGGCCAGCTGCAGCCTGGCACCGGATTTCTGCGCCAGTTCAAGGGCGCGCTCCAGGGCGATTTGCTCGTGCTTGGGCTTGTCGAGAATAACAAGAATATTCTGCATGCGGCCTCCGGTGCTGCTGGGGTGTATCCAATACCTTTATAGGCATTAAATCACCGGATCGGGATTTTGTCTTGGTTCAAATCAAGTGTGGCTAGCCTGTAGTACCTGTTGATCTCGCGCGGTGGCGGGCAATCACTGGGAGATTTTCGCTGAAAATGATGTGGCGATAGCTTATGAAAGATCAAACTAGGAAGTGAAGGTGGAGTGTCGGGGATTCGTTTTCGAAAGCGTCGGCGACATGGACGTCGCCGACGCAGCCTACAGGAATGTAGTAACAGGGGCGCCTAGCTCAGTTTCGAAAACAAATACCCAGTGCTCCGCGACCGCAGGAGGCAAAACAGAGCACTCAGTTACTCAGCACCGCAATTATTTGTTGGCGCGATGGTCCACCAGCTCATCAACCACAGAGGGATCGGCAAGCGTCGAGGTATCCCCCAGCGAATCCAGCTCGTTACACGCAATCTTGCGCAGGATACGGCGCATGATCTTACCGGAGCGGGTTTTCGGCAGGCCCGGTGCCCACTGGATGATATCGGGTTTGGCGATGGGGCCGATTTCCTGCACACACAGGTCGATCAACTCCTTGCGCAGCTCTTCCGACGGCTCGCGGCCGTTTTTCAGGGTGACGTAGCAGTAAATGCCCTGCCCCTTGATATCGTGCGGGTAACCCACCACGGCGGCTTCGGCGGTATCTTCGTGCAATACGATCGCGCTTTCGATTTCCGCAGTACCCAGGCGGTGGCCGGAGACATTGAGTACGTCGTCGATGCGCCCGGTAATCCAGTAGTAGCCATCGGCATCACGGCGCGCGCCGTCACCGGTGAAGTAATAGCCGGGGAAGGTAGAAAAGTAGGTATCGATCATGCGCTGGTGGTCACCAAACACACTGCGGATCATGCTCGGCCAGCTGGCCTTCATCACCAGGGCGCCCTCGCCTTCACCGTCAATTTCCTGCCCCTTCTCGTCCAGCAGCGCCGGTTGTACGCCGAAGAAAGGACGGGTGGCAGAGCCAGGCTTCAGGGTGGTGGCACCGGGTAGTGGTGTGATCAGGTGGGCGCCGGTTTCGGTCTGCCACCAGGTATCCACGATCGGGCAGCGCTTGTCGCCCACCACCTGGTAATACCACTCCCAGGCTTCCGGGTTGATCGGCTCGCCCACGGTGCCCAGCAGTTTCAGGGAACTGCGATCGCACTGGGTAACATAGTCGTCACCAGCGCCCATCAATGCGCGAATGGCGGTGGGCGCGGTATAGAAGATATTGACCTTGTGCTTTTCCACCACCTGCCAGCAGCGGGACGCGTCCGGGTAGGTGGGCACCCCTTCAAACATCAGCGAGATGGCACCGGCGGCCAGCGGGCCGTAAACAATGTAGCTGTGGCCGGTAATCCAGCCCACATCGGCGGTACACCAGAACACATCGCCCTCTTTGTAATCGAAGGCGTATTTGAAGGTCATGGTGGACATCAGCAGGTAACCGGCGGTGGTGTGCAGCACCCCTTTGGGCTTGCCGGTGGAGCCGGAGGTGTACAGGATAAACAGCGGATCTTCCGCGTTCATCGGCTCCGGGGCGCACTCGCTGCTCTGCTCGGCAACAGACTCTGCGTACCAGATGTCGCGCTTGCTGTCCCAGTCCACATTGGCACCGGTGCGCTTCACCACAATGGCGGTGTGCACGTCCGGGCACTTGGCCAGGGCCTTGTCCACGTTGGCTTTCAGGGGCACTTTGCGACCGCCGCGCACACCTTCGTCCGCGGTGATCACCAGGCGGCAGTCGGAATCGAGAATCCGGTCCTTGAGGGAGTCCGGGGAGAAGCCGCCGAACACCACTGAGTGCACCGCGCCGATGCGGCTGCAGGCGAGCATCGCGTAGGCGGCTTCCGGGATCATCGGCATGTAGATACAGACGCGATCGCCCTTGTTCACACCGCGGGCCTTGAGCAGGTTGGCCAGTCGGCAGACCTGTTCATGTAGCTCGCTATAGGTAATGGCTTTGCTGTCGGCGGGGTCGTCGCCTTCCCAGATAAACGCGGTCTGTTGCGCGCGTGCGGGCAGGTGGCGGTCGATACAGTTCACGGAGACATTCAGTTCGCCATCGGCAAACCAGGCGGCGTGCCCCTTGGTCAAGTCTTCCTCGACAACCTTGGTGAAAGGTTTGCTCCACTGGAGGAAGTCCTTGGCCTGTTGGGACCAGAATCCATCGGGGTCTTCCACCGACTGCTGGTACATGCGCAGGTAATCCTCGTCGCGGACGAGAGCATCGGCGGCAAATTTTTCCGGCACGGGATAGATGTGCACTTCAGACATTGTTTTCTCCCTTATTAGAATTATCGGGCTGCAGCGCCTCCTTTAGCGGCTCAGGTAAGTGAGCAGTCACTATGGCGCGTTCATCGCTGTGCCCCGGTCGCTATGCGGGGGCATTTATCCCGACAAGTTATACCACTGGCGGCGAACAAATGACAACGCTGTCACTCTTTCGATTACTCCATCATAGCCTGCCACGTTTGCCGATTCCCAGCCCGCACCCGGAATCCCGTGCCTTTTTTGCCCGCGCGGTGCAAAATACCTTGAAAAAGTGATCACATTTTTCAGGAGTGCATTCTATGTCGGTAAAACTATTGCGTATCCAGGAAAGCCGCGGCGAGCGGGATGCAGGCCCCGTCGCCAAGGAAAAGGTACTGGCGGGCGCGCCCCAGCAATTGACCGAGCATTTCTTCACCAATGCCAAGGAAAACTTCTTTTGCGGGGTCTGGTCTTCCGATGCGGGCAAGTGGACACTCACGTACAGCGAAGATGAGTTCTGCTACATCATCGACGGCGAGGCGATCATCACCGATGCCGAGGGCACCAGTGAGAAAGTGTCTACCGGGGACGCGTTCTGTATTCCGGCAGGGTTTGAGGGGACCTGGGAAACCATTGGTTCGGTGAAGAAGTTTTATGCGATTTACGAGGAGTAAGTCTGAGTCTGGCGATATCCAAAAGATGACGCGATAGCGTAAAATCACCGGGCAGCTGTTTTCAAAACTGCGCTGATGAAAGCAGTCACCCGGTGCTTATTCTTCCCTTCAGATCCTGCTTATTCGATCGGCTTAGCTACCGATTAACCCCTTTAGGTGTGCGACCACACTGCGTCCCAGCGCCGATAGCGCGTAGCCCCCTTCCAACGCGGACACGATGCGGCCTTCGCAATGCGCGTCGGCAAATGCCCGCAACCTCTCCGTCACCCACTGGTAATCCTCTTCGCGAAAGCGCAGTTGCGCCATGGCATCCTCGATGTGCCCATCGAAGCCGGCAGAAATAAACAGCATCTGTGGTTTGAAGCGCTGCAGTGCCGGCAGCCACTGGTTGCTCACCAGGTCCCGGAGCGCACGGCCCTCGGCGCCCGCTTCCAGCGGGGTGTTGACGATGTTATCCGGTAATTCACCGGTGCCGCTGAACGGGTAATAGGGCGACTGGAAACTGGAACACAGCAGGTAGCCCTCGCGGCCGGCGACAAAATCCTCGGTGCCGTTGCCGTGGTGCACATCGAAATCGAGAATCGCAACGCGCTGCAGGCCATGCTGCGCGCGGGCATGGGCGGCAGCGATGGCAATATTGTTAAACAGGCAGAAGCCCATGGCCTTGTCGCGCTCTGCGTGGTGACCGGGCGGGCGTACCGAGCAGAAGGCGGAGTGCACTTCACCGGCGATCACCCGGTCCACCGCATCCACCGCAGCACCAGCCGCGTGCAGGGCCGCATCCAGTGTTTGCGGGCACATGCGGGTATCTTCATCGAGCACCTCGAAGCCTTCACTGGGGGCGCGGGCGAAAATCGAATCTACGTAGTCCGGGGTGTGCACCCGTGCCAGCTGGGCTCGAGTGGCCTTCGGCGCATCGAAAAAGCGCAGGACGTATTCCATACCGCTGGACAATAGCTGGTCCTGGATGGCGTCGAGCCGCGCGGGGCACTCGGGGTGTTCTGCCCCCATGTCGTGCTGACTGCAGGCAGAGCTGGTAAAAAATCCCACGGTAGCCATGTTTAATCCTTGTTTTCGTTATTGGGTGTGCCGGTCAGATCCAGCTCCAGGTAGAGCTCATCCATGCTGTCGCCCCTGCGGGAAACAAACCCATTATTCTCAAAAATCCCCAGCATGGGTTTATTGTCGCGACGCACACAGGCAAACATTTTGCGGATGCCGCGGGCGCGGGCAATCGCTTCCATTTCCTGCAACAGGGTGGTGGCAATACCCTTGCCGCGGCGACTTTCCTTGATGACAAACGCCACCTCACAACTGTTGTCCGCTTCGTAAAAATAGTAACGCCCCACCCCCTGGATCACCTCGCGATCGCCGTCGTAGTCGGTGAAACACAGAGCCAGGTCCCGTCCCTGGTCAACACTGACGAGGCTGCACGATTTCTCCCGCGACATCTGCGTTACATGGTGGTTGTAACGCATCATCAGGGTTTCTTTGTTGTGGGTGTAGAAAAACTCCTGCAACCGGCGCTCATCGGACGGGCGCAGTGGGCGCAATGTATAGCGAATGCCACCGAAGGTGTAGCGCTTTTGCTCCACCGGGCCGAGCTCCGGCACCGAGGTGGGCGCCTGCTCCTGGTACTCGGGCACCCAGTAAAATTCCCGCACCTTTTCCAGTAAGGCCCGGCGAAACTCCGGGTGCGCGATGCGAATCATTTCCAGTGTCCGCTCGCGTACACTTTTACCGCGCAGCGAGGCAATGCCGTATTCAGTGACCACATAGTGCACGTGCGCGCGGGAGGTCACCACGCCGCTACCGGGAGTGAGGGAGGCCACAATGCGGGAGATCAAGTTGCCGTCTTTATCCCTTGCGGTGGACGGCAGTGCGATGATCGGCTTGCCGCCCTTGCTCAGTGCCGCACCGCGGATAAAATCCACCTGCCCACCAATACCGCTGTACAGCATGCGCCCGATAGAATCGGAAACCACCTGTCCGGTCAGGTCGACTTCAATTGCGCTGTTGATCGCCACCATCTTGTCGTTGCGGGCAATCTTGACCGGTGAGCTGACATGCTCTGCGGGATACAGCTCCACGTGCGGATTGCCATCGACAAAGTCGTACAGCATCTTGGAGCCCATACAGTAGCTGGTGATAGTTTTGCCGGTATGAAAGGTTTTCTTGCGGTTGTTGATGACGCCGCTTTTCATCAGGCGCGCCACCCCGTCGGAGATCATTTCCGAGTGCACACCCAGGTCCTGGTGATTTCCCAGATAACGCAGCACCGCGTCGTGCACCTTGCCCATGCCGATCTGCAGGGTCGAGCCGTTTTCCACCAGCACCGATACGTACTGCCCGATCTGCTCCACCGCCTGGTCCATTTCCGGTGGTGGTGATTCAGGGATGGGGGCATCGGCGGTCATCCAGGCGTGTATCTGGTCCCGATGGATAAAGGTATGGCCGTTGGTGCGCGGCATGCTCGGGTTGATCTGGGCAATTACTGTGGTGGCATTTTTCACGGCGGAGGACACCACATCCACGCTCACCCCTAGTGAGCAGTAGCCCAATTCATCCGGCGGGCTGACCATGATCAAGGCGGCATCCAGTGGCAGCACATGATCGCTGAACAGCTTTGGCACTTCGGAAAGAAACGTCGGCGTGTAATCCGCCCGCCCCTCCGCCACCGCGTTGCGCACGGCAGTACCGCCGATATACAGCGCGTTGACGGTAAACAGTTCCGCGTATTTGCGCTCGGCCCAGAAGTTATCCGACAGGGTAAAGACGTGGGTTACTTCGATGTCATTGAGGCCCCGGCTGTTTTCCACCAAGTCTGCCATCAGCTGATTGGGGACGGCAGCGTGAGAGCCGAGAAATATCCGGCAACCACTTTTTAACAACTGATCCCAGGCGACGGGTTCGTTGGTTTTGGGGTTTGTCAGGGATGACATTGGGAGGCTAGATTCCTACCTAGGTTTTTGCCCTATGGTAGGCGGGTGGTTATCGGGTCACAAGCTTGGCTCGGGGTTCCCCCTAAGGAGAGCATGTGGCGGCCAAGCACCGGGTGCGGGTTTTCAGGACCACTGTGAACCCATCCCTGGGCGTTGCGGCGCAAACCTCCTGTTTGCGACGCTCCTGAAAACCCGCACCCGCTGCTTGGCCTTAGCATCGACTTCCGCGCTCTGATCGGATAGGGCTAACGAAGTCAAACACTATAAATTTAAGGCGGAGTGCCAGCTATTGGCTTTCAGGAGCGTCGGCGACAGGACGTCGCCGCCGCAACGCCCAGGGATGGGTTCACAGTGGTCCTGAAAGCCAATAGCTGACGCTCCGCCGCCACCGGGCTAGCAATAAATGGAACCACAGAAGTTGAGATTAGGCAGTCTCAGCCATCTGCACAGGAATGGTATTGGTACTACGCTCAACCCGGTTCTTTTCATCCAGATAAACCAGCTTGGGCTTAAAGGAATCGGCTTCGGATTCAGACATCTGCGCATAGGCCGCAATGATAATCCGGTCGCCAACCTGCACCCGACGCGCCGCCGCACCATTCATGGAAATAATGCCGGAGCCCCGCTCCGCAAGAATTACATAAGTGTGAAAACGCTCACCGTTGGAGACGTTGTAAATATCGATTTTCTCAAACTCGCGTAGCCCCGCGAGCTCCACCAGATCCGCATCGATCGCACAGGAACCGTCATACCACAGCTCTGCCTGAGTCACCGCGGCCATGTGCAGCTTGCCTTTCAGCATCTCAATTTGCATAACGGTCTCCACTTACATAATCAAAGAAACGTTATCGATCAGACGCGCGCCGCTGGTGTACATGGCACCCAGCAGCGTGATTTCGCGATCATCGTGCGCCGCCGGCTGCAGGTCCTTGCTGTTGCAGATGGAAAAGTAATCCACCTTGAAACCCGCGTGCTCGATCCGCGCCTTTGCTTCCTCTTCCAACGCAGCAAAATCCCGCCGGCCGTTTTCGATTTCCACACGCGCCCAGTTCAGCGACTGGTTGAGTATCGCCACCTTCGGGCGCTCCTCCTCGGTGAGATAGCCATTGCGCGAACTCATCGCCAGGCCATCGTCTTCCCGGTGCACCGGTGCGGCCACAATTTCCACGGGCATGCACAGGTCTTCCACCATGCGGCGAATCACCGCCAGCTGCTGGAAGTCCTTGATGCCGAATACCGCCTGGTCCGGCTGCACGATATTGAACAGCTTCGCAACGACGGTGGTCACCCCCTCGAAATGCCCCGGGCGACTTGCGCCACACAGCACATCGGTCATCGCCGGGCAGATCACCTTGGTCTGCTGGTCCATGCCGTTGGGGTAGATCTCACTCTCTTCCGGGTGGAACAGGTAGTCGCAGTTGGCCGCGCGAAGTTTGGCCATATCTTCCTGCATAGTGCGGGGATAGGTGTCCCAGTCTTCGTTCAGGCCAAACTGCAGGCGATTGACGAAGATCGACACCACCACAAGGTCACACTGCTGCTGGGCCAGCTTGACCAGCTCAATGTGCGCGTCGTGGAGGTTGCCCATGGTGGGCACAAAACCGATGGTCTTGCCATCGCGGCGGGCCTCTGCCAACGCATCGCGCAGGCTGGCCACATGGTGAAAGACTTGCATTACCGGGGTTCCGCCAGAGGTGTACACGGGCGGCATATTACCTTCCGACGCCGGGTGGAACAAATAGCATGACCCAGCCTGAAAACATTGGTCAGCTTCGGTTTTTCGCCTCATCGCACAACCTTTTTAGACCGGTTCAGGAAGGATTCAGTGTACGCAGGGCAAACTGGCCCCCAGATTCAACGAAAGCCTGAGATACAGGGCACCGACAGGCCGCTTCAGCGGCTGTGGAGAGCGACCATGAAAACACTGATTACAGCCATTACTACCGCGAGCCTGCTGCTAGTCGCAGGCCCGGCACTGGCAGACAGGGACGATCGCCACCACCGCAACGACCTCAGCCGCAAGTTTGTGCAGCAAAACCGCGACCAACACATCAAGGTGCGCGACATCGAACAGAGACGCCGGGACGAGCTCAACCGGCGTCAGGACCGCCAGCATGCCCGCGAGGACCGTCGCAACAATCATCAGGGCAACAACAATCACCAGGGAAGGAGCGACCGCACCCGCAGAGAGGACCACAGGTATCTCAAATACGTGGGCTACGACTCCCGTTACGACAAGAATCGTCGCCACAAGAAGCACGGGCATGGGCACGGACATGGGCATGGGCACGGACACGGGCATGGGCATGGGCATGGGCACGGACATGGTCACGGATACCATAAACCCCACCGCCCGGTGCACTTGCCGAGCCGCCCCCATCACGGCGGTCATCACAAGCCGCACCGCCCGCACCATCGCCCGCACAAGCATCGCTGGCGTCCGGCACACTACGGCTACGGCTATCGCTGGACGCGTCTGCCCAGCACCTACATCAGCCTGACGTTTGGCGGCCTGGGCTACTACTTCAGCGACGGCATTTTCTACCGCCCGTACGGTGCCGGTTATGTGGTCGCCGAGGCTCCGATCGGCGCATTCGTTCGCACCCTGCCCGGGGAGGCGATGAGCGTCAGCTTCAACGGCCTGCATTACTACGTTGCCTACGACACCTACTATCGCTGGGACCACCGCCGCCGAGGCTACCTGGTGGTCGCCAACCCCGGTTTCTTCTGAAGCCGGGCAAGGGTCACTTCCCAGGCTCAAACACAAACCCCACCCCAACAACCGAATTAACATTCGGTTATTTTCCCGGGCGACTCCTTCGAGTCGCCTTTTTTATGTGCGCGCGCAAACGTTTTAGAAATGAAAAAAACGCCAGCGTGGTGTGTTGCTGCCAGCACAGGAAAAACCGAATAAAAATTTAATTTACACCATTGAAAAAAGACGAAATTTCTTTTCTATAGTTATTGCTTTCAACCCACACTGGCCCCAAGATTCGCGCCCCTGACGCACCCGGGAACTCTTTCCGGGATACACTTTCTGAACTCCCAAGGACACTTCAACTAAAAAGGCGCCATGAAACAACAAAAGATCGAAAACTGGACCTGCGACGACTCCGCAGAGCTCTACGGCATCCGCAACTGGGGTGCCGGCTATTTCAATTTGAATCAGTCCGGTGAGATCACGGTTGAAGTCAAAAACAAAGCCGGTGACTTGCACGCCGTATCCCTGCTGGATATTGCCCACGGCGCCACCGAACGCGGCTTGGGCATGCCTTTGCTGGTGCGTTTCGAGAACCTGCTCGACGCGCAGATAGCGCGCATCAACAACTCGTTTCGCAGCGCCATTGAAAGCAGCGGCTACAGCAATGTGTTCCGCGGTGTGTTTCCGATCAAGGTGAACCAGCAATGTCAGGTCATCGAGGAAATTGCCAGGGCCGGCCGCGAATTTGGTCATGGACTGGAGGCGGGCAGTAAAGCCGAGCTGATTGCCGCGCTGTCGATTCTCGACAATACCGATGCCCTGATCGTGTGCAACGGCTACAAGGATGAAGAGTTCATCAACCTGGGATTGCAGGCGCAGCGCCTCGGTGTGCAGGTGTTCTTTGTGGTGGAAACCCCTTCCGAGGTAGACACCATCATTCACTGCGCCCAGCGTGAACAGGTTGAGCCCAATATCGGTGTGCGGGTGAAACTGGCCAGCAAGGTAGGCGGCTACTGGAACGCCACCAGTGGCGACCGCAGCATTTTTGGCCTGGGCAGTAATGACCTGATCGCGATGGTCGACAAGCTGCGCGACCACAACATGCTGCACTGCCTGAAGCTGCTGCATTACCACCTGGGCTCGCAGGTGCCGAACATCCGCGATATCCGTACCGGGGTACTGGAAGCCTGCCGCTACTACGCGGATCTGGTGGAAGAAGGTGCCGCCATGGGTTACCTGGATCTCGGCGGCGGCCTGGCGGTGGATTACGATGGCTCCAAGACCAATTACACCCACTCCAAGAACTACTCGCTGGATGAGTACTGTGTGGACGTGGTGGAAGCCATCATGGGCACCTTGGACAGCGAGGGCGTAGAGCACCCGGTCATCATTACCGAGTCCGGCCGCGCCACGGTAGCCTATTCGTCGGTGCTGCTGTTCAACATCCTGGATACCACCAGCTTCGAACCCATTGAGCTGGAAGAGGACAGCATCGGCGAAGATGCACACCCGATGCTGAAGAATTTACAGGATGCACTGCAGAGCGTTACCGCGAAAAATCTGCAGGAGAGTTACAACGACGGGCTCTACTACCGCGACGAGATCCGGGCGCTTTATCTGCACGGCCAGGTGAGCCTGCGGGATCGCGCGCTGGCAGAAAACCTGTTTTTGCAATGTGCACAGAGAATTCGCAAACTGCTCGACGAAGTCGATCAGATCCCGGTGGACCTGCAGGCGCTGCCAGAAGTACTGTCCGACATTTACTACGCGAATGTGAGCGTGTTCCAGTCGCTGCCGGACATCTGGGCGATTGACCAGCTGTTTCCGCTGGTGCCGGTACACCGCCTGGACGAGGCGCCGACCCGTTCGGCGATCATCGCGGATATTACCTGCGACTGTGACGGCAAGATCGACCGCTTTATCGATCGCCAGGACGTACGCAAGACATTGCCGCTGCACCCGCTGAAGGAAGGCGAAGAGTATATTCTCGGCACCTTCCTGGTGGGCGCTTACCAGGAGACGCTGGGTGACCTGCACAACCTGTTTGGCGATACCAATGTGGTGAGCGTACGTATTGAAGAAGACGGCAGTGTGGATTACAGCCGTGAAATCCACGGCGATAGCATCGCCGATGTACTGAGCTATGTGGAATATTCGCCGCAGGATCTGTTCGAGCGCTTCCGCAAGCTCGCAGAAAAGGCGGTAAAAGAAAAGCGCATTACGGCGCAGCAGCGCAAGGATATCCTGCACACCTATACGGCGAGCATGAGCGGATATACCTACTTCGAGAAATAATCTATTGGTTCCCCCAACATCAGAATCAGGGAGAAGAAAAATGGCCAACGTTCTGATTGTCGGCGCCGGTGGCGTCGGCCAGGTAGTTGCACACAAGTGTGCGCAGGTAGAGGAAGTGTTTGAGAACATCACTCTCGCCAGCCGCACCAAATCCAAATGCGACAAGATCGCCGATATGCTGCCGCGTAAAATCAATACCGCGGAAGTAGACGCCGATAACGTCAAGGAAATGGTCGCGCTGATCGAGAAGGTCAAGCCGGACATGGTCATCAACGTGGCCCTGCCCTACCAGGACCTGCACATCATGGATGCATGCCTGGAGACCGGTGTGCACTACCTGGACACCGCCAACTACGAGCCGCCGGAAGAGGCCAAGTTCGAATACAGCTGGCAGTGGGCCTACCAGGACAAATTTGAAAAAGCAGGCCTGATGGCGCTGCTGGGCAGCGGTTTTGATCCGGGTGTCACCAGTGTGTTTACCGCCTATGCGAAGAAGCACCACTTCGACCGCATCAAAACGCTGGATATTCTCGACTGCAATGCGGGCGACCACGGCCTGCCGTTTGCCACCAACTTCAATCCGGAAATCAACATCCGCGAAATCACCGCGAATGGCCGTTACTGGGAAGATGGCAAATGGGTTACCACCAAGCCCATGGAAGAGAAGCGAGTCTTTGAATTCCCGGAAGGTATCGGCGAAAAAGACCTGTACCTTCTGTACCATGAGGAGCTGGAATCCCTGTCCAAGCACTTCCCGGAGATCGAGCGCGCGCGTTTCTGGATGACCTTCGGTGCCAGCTATCTGAAGCACCTGGAAGTGCTGCAGAATGTGGGCATGACCAGCATTGAACCGGTCGAGTTCCAGGGCCAGCAGATTGTGCCGATCCAGTTCCTGAAGGCGCTGCTGCCTGATCCCGCAAGCCTGGGTCCACTGACCAAGGGCAAGACCTGTATCGGCAACATCATCAAGGGTGTGAAAGGCGGCGAAGAGAAAATCTATTACGTCTACAACATCTGCGACCACCAGGAAGCGTACAAAGAGGTTCAGTCCCAGGCCATTTCCTACACCACCGGCGTGCCAGCGATGATCGGCGCCAAGATGATGATGGAAGGCAAGTGGATGAAGCCCGGCGTGTGGAACATGGAACAGCTGGATCCGGATCCGTTTATGGAAGACCTGAACAAATACGGCCTGCCCTGGCAGGAGACCTGGCTAGACAAGCCGTTCGTTTAAAACCCATCAATCCCGGATCGCCAGATCCGGGATTTTTGCAAGAGCAAGAAGTGACTGACACTCTATGGACCTGACGCCCCGCAAAGACTACTTCGGCGAATTCGACCCGAGCCGCGTTCCCACGCCCTGTTTCGTGGTGGATGAAATCGCGTTGCGCGACAACCTTGAAGTGCTGGCAGACGTACAAGCACGCAGTGGTGCCAAGGTGCTGGCTGCGCTGAAGGCCTTTTCGATGTTCAGCGTGGGGCATATCGTCGCCGAATACCTGTCCGGCACCTGCGCCAGTGGTATCAACGAGGCGAAGCTGGGTTTCGAGGAGTACGGCGGCCGGGACCTCGGCAAAGAGGTACACGTATTCAGCGCCGGCTACAAAGAGCAGGAACTGATAGAAATTCTCGGCTTCGCCCACCATGTGATTTTCAATTCGTTCTCGCAGTGGAAGCGCTACAAATCCCTGTGCCTCGAGGCGCAACAAAAGCGCCCGGAATTACAGTTCGGCTTGCGCATCAATCCGGAACACTCGGAAGGCCACACACCTATCTACGATCCCTGCGCGCCCTGTTCGCGGCTGGGTATTGTGCGCTCGCTGTTTGAAGGAGAAGACCTGACCGGTATCAGCGGCCTGCACTTCCACACCCTGTGCGAACAGGACTTCAAGCCCTTGGAGCGCACGATTCAGGCGGTGGAAGAGAAGTTTGGTGACCTGATTGCGCAGATGCAGTGGATCAACTTCGGCGGTGGCCACCATATCACCCGCTGCGACTACCAGGTGGAAGAGCTGATCAGCGCGGTAAAGGCATTTTCAGAGAAGCACGATGTGCAGGTGTATCTGGAACCCGGCGAGGCGGTTGCGCTGTTTTGCGGCGTGCTGGTGGGCGAGGTCATCGACCTGACCTGGAATGGCAAGAACCAGGCGATCCTCGACGTCTCTGCCACCTGCCATATGCCGGATGTGATCGAAATGCCCTACCGCCCGGAAATTACCGGCGCCTCGCTGCCGGAAGAGCTGCCGCACAGCTACCAGCTGGGCGGGCAGAGTTGTCTGGCGGGCGACCGAATTGGCGAATACAGTTTCGCCGAACCACTGCATATCGGGGACCGGATTGTGTTTGAGGAAATGGCCTACTACACCATGGTCAAAACCAACACCTTCAACGGGATTCCACTGCCTTCGATTGCCCTGTGGAATTCGGATACCGATGAGTTGCGCATGATTAAAGAATTTGGATACGAAGACTTTAAAACTCGTCTCTCGTGACGCCAGTCCACCGCAGGAGCTCTGAAGCAGTTGCGGTGGCGATGAAGCACCGGGTGAAAGGTTTCAAAACCGCTGTAAATACGTCCCTGTAAGCTGCGTCGGCGACGTCCCTGTCGCCGACGCTTTTGAAACCTTTCACCCGGCACTTCACCTTAATATCTAGCCATGTTGCTTCGTAAGCCACTTGAGAGGGATGCGTACTCAAATACTACGAAGCTGAAAACTTGAAGCGAAGGTGGAGTGGCGGGGGCAGGTTTTCAGGAGCGTCGCAAACAGGATGTTTGCGCCGCAGCGCCCAGGGATGGGTTTACAGCGGTCCTGAAAACCTGCCCCCGCCACTCCGCCGCCACAAACGGTTATAAAGAACCCATGCACCAAGAAGACCCCAATATTTTCCTGGGCTCCGAAATCGAGCAACCTAAGCCCGAAGACGCCCTGTTTCATATCCTGCCGATTCCCTACGAAGAAACCGTCTCCTACGGCGGTGGTACCGGCAAGGGGCCGGCGGCCATTATCGAAGCGTCCCACCAGCTGGAAACCTTCGATAACTTCTCCACACCCTGTGAGCTCGGCATTTATACCCGCGACGCCGTGGACGTGAGCGGCCCAGCGGAGCAGGTGATGGACAATATCGCCAGCGCCACCGCCGACATTCTCAAGCACGGCAAAATGCCCGTCGGCATCGGCGGTGAACACTCCGTCACCTGGGGCATTATCAAGGGCTACCTGGATGCGGGAATCACCGATTTCGGCGTGGTACAGATCGACGCCCACGCCGACCTGCGCGACCGCTACGAGGGCCACAAGCACAGTCACGCCAGTGTCATGCGCCTGGTCTGCGAAGCGGGTATCCCGCTGTATCAGCTTGGCATTCGCGCCTACTGCGAGGAAGAGATGGAAGCGCGCAAGCAGTACAACGTGCGCTACCTGGACGCGCACCAGTTGGTGCCCACCCAGGTTCAGTCCATCGAACTGCCGGAGGACTTTCCCAGCAAAGTCTTCTTTACCCTGGATATCGACGGCATGGACCCATCAGTCTTCCCGTCTACCGGCACCCCGGTACCCGGTGGTCTGGGCTGGTACCAGACCCTGAACCTGTTTGAATCCGTCGCCAAACAGCGCGAGATCATCGGTTTTGACCTGCTCGAATTCGCGCCAATCGCCGGATTCCACGCCTACGAGTTCGGTGCCGCGCAGCTGCTGTACAAGCTGATGGGGATCGTGCAGCGCAACCAGCGCTAGACCCGAGCGGCGCCCGGTTATCCACACCAGACGCGGCTGTGGATAACCCTTGCGGTGACCTGACAATTCTTAACGTTAAGCGGTCAGCCGTCGCTAGTATGGCCTCCCGAATCCGGTTATTATTTGCACAGTCAGTAAGTACTCGCTCGCGGGGGAATCCATGAAGCACTCGGTAAAAACCCTCTTGTTCGGCACAGGACTCGCCGCACTCCTTTCATTCGCCTTCGCCGCGCCAGCAGATGCGCATCCGGGCCACCGCGGGCATCACCACGGGCACCTGCCAGCCAAGCCGCCCCGTTATCGCCACGGGTATCGACATGGATACCGCCATGGTTGGGGACACGGTCACGGCTACTGGGGCCCCCGCTATCGTGGGCCGCGTTTCGGCATTGGCTTTACCGTTCCGATCCTGCCGGCGGGCTATGTGAATATGGCCGTGGCCGGGGTGCCCTACTACTACCACGGTGGCTACTACTACCGCCCGGCGCCAACCGGCTATGTGGTGGTTGACGCGCCACTGGGCGCCGCCGTACTGACTCTGCCCAGCAGCGCCGTGCGCGTGCAAATCGGCGGGCTGACCTATTACCAGTACGGCACGGCCTATTATCAGTGGCGTCCGCAAATGAACCGCTACGTAGTGGTTCCACCGCCGGCAACGGTTGTGGCCAGCGCGCCGGTGGCAGGCTCTACCCAGCCCGCCTACTCCCCCGGGCAGGTGGTGGATGAGTTGCCGGTGGGCTATTCCGCCGAGGTGATCAATGGCATCCAGTACTATCGTTACGGCGGTCACTACTTCATGCCCACCCAGCGCGACGGCCGCGAAGTGTATGTGGTGGTTCAGGTCTGACGCGACCATTCAGCGTTAAAGCCTGAATTTTTAGAGGCCCCCGGAGGCTGGCCCGTGACAGCGGGCGAAATCTCCGGGGGCTTTTTTGCACCCGCCCATCGGGCAACGGCACGGGGAATGATTCATTCAGCCGGATGCCGCAGCATCCAGTTCAGATACCGCACGACGGCGTGCGAGCTCGAGGTACAGCACCTGATAGGTCGCTGGCAGTCCGGCATCGGTGCGCTGCCGTTCGTAGGCTTCCGTCAGTTTGCGCAATTTCGCCCGACTCAGCAGCCCCTTGCCCGCACCGTGGTTCACGTTGTGCGCACCAATACTCTTCAATTCGCGCATCAGCGTGCGCACGTCATTGAAATGCAGCACGCGCTGCTCAACCGCGGCGCGCACTTCCAGTTGATTGCCGACACAGGCACTGCGCCAGTCCCCTTCCGGCAGGAAGCGGTTAACGTGCACGGCGTCATCCACGGTTCTCCAGCTGGTTTCCAGCTCTTGCAGGGTGCCCGGCAACAGGGTGGAAATCAGTGCGTTACCCGCCGGTGCCAGCACCCGGCGAATCTCTGCAAACAACTGCGGCAACTGGTAGCACCACTGCAGGGCAAAACTGGAAAACACCAGGTCAATACAGCCATCCGCCAGTGGCAATTGCTCCGCATCTGCGGCCACATAACCGTCCGCCACCGGGCGCTGTTCACGGGCATAGCCCAGCATCTGCGGCGCAATATCCAGGGCGATGATTTCCGCCTCGGGAAAACGCTTGCGCAACAGTTCACTGCCGTAACCGGTGCCACTGCCGAGATCGAGAATCCGCTTGGGCGCCCCGTTTTCTGCGGCGCGGCCCAACAGACCACGGCAGACCGCGCGCTGCAAATGTGCCGCGGCGTCATAGCTCTGCGCGGCGCGACCGAAGGCGCGCGCCACGGAGGATTTTTCCAGCGGCGCGGTTGCTGCATCCAGCGATGACACGAACGACCGGATCAGCCTGGCAACCGCCTCGGGCTGGCTCAGGTGCGGGCAGTGACCGCAGTCGCCCATGACCGTTACCTGCGCGCCGGGGGCGTGCATTTTTTTCGCTGCAGCAGCGGGCACCAGTGCGTCCTTACTACCCAGTATGTGCAGCGCCGGAACCGGAAGTTGTTGCAGCAGGGCACGATTATCCAGCTCACCCAGGCAAGCCAGGGCTGTGCACCAGCTCTGCGGAATCGACGCAGGCTGCGAGCTCTTGAGGGTTTTCAGCAGGCCGCGCATTTGCCCGTCGCCGCGCGCCTGCAGCCCCGCGAAACGCGACAGGTTTTTTTCCGGCATCTCGCACTGGGCACGACAAAATTCCGCAAACACGTCCGCGTCCATGCCCGGCCAGTCATCTCGGTTCACGAAGCTGCCGTTCGCGGCGATGCTCACCAGCGCGCGCACTTTGCCGCTGGTGGCGGCCAGTCGGGCGGCCAGCATGCCTCCCAGAGACCAGCCCAACAGCAGGCAGTCATCCGGTAGCTGCGCGTCCAGTTGTGCCAGCAAGTCGCCGGTCTCCGGCCAGGGCTCTGCGGCGCGCGCACCGAAGCCCGGCAGGTCGATATTGATCACCTGCCCACCAACGTCCTCAAGTGCCTGCAGCAATGGCTGCCAGCAACGAGCATCGCTACCCCAGCCGTGAATCAGCGCGATGTTCACAGGGCTACCTCGCACGAGTTGAGCGCATTGACCAGGGCGTCTATCAGGCCATCAATGTGCGCCTCTGAATGCGCGGCAGACAGGGTAATCCGCAGGCGCGCGGTGCCGGCGGGCACCGTGGGCGGACGAATCGCCCCCACAAGATACCCGGCATGCTGTAACTGCTCCGCCACACGCAACACCGCGCTTTCGCAGCCCAGCACCAGCGGCTGTATTGCGCTGGTGGAATTTTCCAGGGGCAAAGCCCGCGCGGCAGCGCGCTGGCGGAAGTAATCGATACGATCCTGCAGGGTCTGGCGCAGCGGTTCTACCTGCATCAATTCCAGTGCCCGCAGGCAACCGGCAGCCACCGCAGGGGGCATACCGGTGGTGTAAATATACGTGCGCGCAAACTGGGTGAGGTAGTCGATCAGTGCCTGTGACCCGGCCACAAAGGCGCCGCCATTGCCAGCCGCTTTACCCAGTGTGCCCATCACGACCGGTGCCGAGTGCTGATCCAGTCCCGCCGCTGCGGCGCTGCCGGCAGAGGGATAGTCCAGGCTGCCCATTACCCCGAATCCGTGGGCCTCATCCACCATTAACCAGGCGTCATATTGCTGGCAGAGCGTCGCCATCTGCGCGAGCGGCGCGGTATCCCCGTCCATGCTGTAAACGCCATCCACCGCCAGCAGGATGTTGCCTTGGCTTTTTTCCCGGGCGCGTTTGAGCTGGGTTTCCAGTGCGTCCAGATCGTTGTGGGCAAACCGCAGGTACTGGGCGCCGCACAGGCGGCCACCGTCGATCAATGAGGCGTGATTGAGTTTGTCCTGCAGCACAAAATCACCGCGGCCCACCAGTGCATTGATGACGCCCACATTGGCCATATAGCCGCTGCCAAATAACAGCGCGGCTTCGCGCCCGGTCATTGCGGCAATCATGTGTTGCAGTTGTTGATGGATCGCGAAGTGGCCGTTGACCAGATGGGAGGCGGTGGCACCGGCACCGAGTTGGGCACCGCGCTGCTGCGCCGCGATCACTTGCGGGTGCGTGGCGAGGCCCAGGTAGTCGTTACTACTGAAGGTAACCAGCGCACGGCCGTCCACCTCGGCCAGCGGGCCCGGTGCGGCGTCGAGAAGTTTGTGGCTGCGATACAAGCGCTGCGCCCGGCGTTCCGCCAGGCGCGTATTGAGAAAATCCTGCAGGCTGGACAAAACAACCGCTGCACTTACGCCTTGGCGGCGTCGTAAAAGAAAGGATTGGTCTGCTGCTCTGCGATCTGCGACTGCAGCTCGGCTTCCACCGCCGTCTCGTCTTCGTACTGCTGGTACTCCTCCGGCTGGATGCCGAGACGCGCGAACAGCTGCATATCCTTGTTGGCCTCGGGGTTGCCGGTGGTGAGCAGTTTTTCCCCGTAGAAGATCGAGTTGGCACCTGCGAGGAATGCCAGCGACTGCATTTCGTCATTCATGGATTCGCGACCGGCGGACAGGCGCACATGGGACTTCGGCATCATGATGCGTGCCACGGCGATGCAGCGGATAAATTCAAACGGATCCAGGTCGTCGTTGTTCTCCAGCGGCGTGCCCGCCACCTTCACCAGCATATTGATCGGCACCGACTCCGGATGGTCCGGCAGGTTCGCCAGCTGCATCAGCAGCCCCGCGCGATCCTTTTCCTCTTCACCGAGGCCGATAATACCGCCGGCACACACTTTCATTCCCGCCGCGCGCACATTCGCCAGGGTGTTCAGGCGATCCTCATAGGTGCGGGTGGTGATGATATCGCCGTAGTATTCCGGTGAAGTGTCGAGGTTGTGGTTGTAGTAGTCGAGGCCGGCATCCGCCAGGTCCTTGGCCTGATCGTCGGAGAGCATGCCCAGGGTCATGCAGGTCTCCATTCCCAGCGCCTTCACTTCCTTCACCATCCTGGTGACATACGGCATGTCTTTTTTCTTCGGCGAGCGCCACGCAGCCCCCATGCAAAAACGGGTGGCACCACTGGCCTTGGCTGCGCGCGCTTCTTCCAGCACCGCCTCCACCTTCATCAGCTTCTCGCGCTCCAGCCCGGTGTCGTAGCGGGCACTCTGCGGGCAGTAGCTGCAGTCTTCCGGGCAGGCGCCGGTCTTGATGGAACACAGGGTGCTCACCTGCACCCGGTTGGCATCGAAGTGCTGGCGGTGCACCATCTGCGCGGTAAACAGCAGATCGTTGAACGGCAGCGCAAACAGGTCCAGCACCTGCTGGCGGGTCCAGTCGTGGCGCACCTGGCCGTAGCTGGAAGAATCGGAAGACATTTGCGGGTTGGCAGTCACAGGAATTATTCTCCTCGGGCGACGGGACACCTTGGTCTCAGCGTCGGGATCGGTTCAACAACCGGGTTTCCATCAAAGGCAGCCAGTGTAGCCACGGCCCCCTCGCTGTCAACCAAGAGAACCGAGTACGGTTTACAAGTCGGCAATCAGGGAGGATTGCGATGGCACTGATGCGTTCACTGGGCCGGTTGTTGGGCAGTGCGGTCGACCGGCATCTGGCGCGCTGCCTGCTGTGCGGCGACGGCCCGGTGCCCTGTGCCGGCATATGCACCCCCTGCCGGCACGACCTGCCACCACTTGGCCACGCCTGCCCGCACTGCGCCCTGCCACTGGCAAGCCCGCACGACCGCGCCTGCGCCCGTTGCCTGCAACAGGCACCACCGCAAAACCGCAGCTACGCCTGCTGGGTGTACGCCTACCCGGTGGCGCAGTTGATCCAGGGCTTCAAGTACCGACGCGACTTTGCCGCCGGCCGCACCCTGGCGGAGCTCACCGCCGCCGAACTCCTGCCGCACCAGGGCAGCGACCAGCGCCCGGACCTGCTGGTGCCGGTGCCCATGCACTGGCGCAAGCAACTGTTCGAGCGCGGGTACAACCAGGCACAACTGATCGCGGACACCCTTGGCAGCCACTGGCAGATACCGGTGGACGCCCGCGCCCTGCGCAAGGTCGCTCCCACCGACAGCCAGCAAACCCTCAAACGCGCCCAGCGACGCAAGAACCTCGCCAACAGTTTCCAGGCCCAGCCGCGGGTGGCGGGGCTGCATATCGGGTTAGTGGACGATGTGATCACCACCGGTGCCACGCAGGAGGCCGCCGCCCAATCGTTGCTCCAAGCCGGCGCCGCGCAGGTCACCAGTTTCGCTCTGGCCAGAACCCCTTAGCACTCAGCCAGATTCCCCCAATGACCAAGCGGTACTCCCGTGCACCTTCCTAGACCACTGTGACCCTAGGCGCCACAATAGTCGCCCCTTTCAGCGGCTGCGCAAAATTCCACCGGCTGCTAACGTTATAAAAGAAGTCCGCCTGAACCGGCCATCGGCCCCACGGGTGAACAGCACAGGATGATGGGATAGAGAAGATGAGTGAATTCAAAATGCCCCGCGGCATTGTGATCAGCGGCACCGGCCTGTGGACGCCTCCGGACGCCATCAGCAACGAAGAGCTGGTGCTGGCGCTCAATACATTTGCCGAAAAGTTTAACCGCGACAACGCCGATGCCATTGAGTCCGGCGAGATGCAGGCGAAGCCTTATTCTTCCGCGGAATTTATCGAGAAGGCGTCGGGGATCAAGAACCGCTATGTGATCAGCAAACAGGGCATTCTCGACCCGGAGCGCATGCGCCCCTACCTGCCGGAGCGCGCCGACGAAGAACTGTGCCTGCAGGCAGAAATGGGCCTGAAGGCAGCCAAGCTGGCGCTGGAAAAAGCCAACAAGAAGCCGGAAGACATCGACGCGGTGATCGTGGGGGCGTCTTATCTGCAGCGCGCCTACCCCGCCATTGCCATCGAGATTCAGGGCGAGCTGGGTATCGACGGTTTTGCGTTCGATATGGAAGTGGCCTGTTCCTCCGCCACCTTTGCCCTGCAGCGGGCGGTGGATGCCATCAGCTCCGGTTCCGCCAAAGCGGTGTTGGTGATCAACCCGGAACTGGCGTCACCGCAGGTGGATTTCACCGACCGCGACAGCCACTTTATTTTTGGCGATGTGGCCGTGGCCACGGTGGTGGAACGCAAGGACACCTGCAAGGCAGGCACGGCCTGGGAAATTCTCGGCACCAAGGCAAAAACCGTGTTTTCCAACAATATCCGTTCCAACGTCAGCTACACCTCCCGCGCCGCGGATGTCGATCCGTTTGGCGAGGGCAAGCTGTTCCGCCAGAACGGTCGCAAGGTGTTCAAGGAAGTGTGCCCGATGGCGGCCGCTCATCTGGAAAGCCAGGTGCAGGAGCTGGGTTTTGAACCCAATGCCGTCGACCGCTGGTGGCTGCACCAGGCGAACATCAACATGAACCTGCTGATCGCCAAAAAACTGATGGGTGACGACGCCACCGCGGAGCGCGCCCCGATTGTGCTCGACCGTTATGCCAATACCGGCTGCGCCGGTTCGGTGATCGCGTTTAACCTGAACAGCGATGACCTGCAGGTGGGCAGCAAAGGCGTGATCTGTTCGTTCGGCGCGGGCTACTCCATCGGCAGCCTGGCACTGGAGAAAGTTGCGATCTGACGACGCTAGGGAAGTCGTTGGAAATACCGCTAGCGGTGCGGTATCACCCGCGCCGCCAGCTCCCTGAATTCAGTGCTGCCGCGTATCGCGGCCAACTGCGGGTCTACGTTCAAAAACACCATGGAATGGGAACGCTGGACCACGGCTCGCTGTAACCACTGCTGCGCGGCCGCCGACTCACCCAGCGCGAGATAGGCTTTCGCCATCTCGTAGGCGGGCAGATAGGCGCCCTGCGCATCCAGATCTTGCAGCAATGCTCGCGCCTCGCCCTCATTACCATTCAGTGCCATTGCCCGCGCCAGTGACGCTATGCCAATGGCGCCACCATCAGAGCGGCGTACATTCTCCCGCAATGAAGCGATTGCGCCCGGCAAATCACCCATCGCTTCCAGCGTCCAGCCGCGCCACAGGTAGACCAATTCGAAATCGGGATTAAGCTCCTGCGCCAGCGCCAATTGCTCGAGCGCCGCCGGGTAGGCGCCCGCGTGGTAGAGCACCCACCCCAGCGCGGCGTTCGCGATCAGGGAAAGCGGGTCCAGTTCCGTCGCCCGGCGCATTGCGCGCTCCGCCTCATCGAACCGCCCGGCTGCCACCAGGAGATTGGCATACCACTGATGCGCTTTGGAGGTATCGGGATTGAAGGCGATGGCCTGCCGAAAGCGGGCTTCGGCTTCCTGCAAATCCCAATCGTAATACAGTGCCACATAACCGAGATTGGCTTCTGCAGAAGCATTGACGGGGTCGAGCTGCAGGGTGCGGCGGGCGGCACCCCGTGCACGGGTAAAGGCTTCGGCCGGGGGGAGGTAATCGTAAAAGCCCAGCACCGCCAGCGCGTCGGCTAGCCCGGCCCACGCAGGCGCGTAGTCCGGCGCAAGCGCAATGGCCTGCTCAAAGCTTTCCACCGCCCCGTGCAGGTCTTTTTCCGTGCGCTTGTGCCAGGCATAGCGGCCACGAAGATAGTGATCGTAGGCCGCCGGTAAAATATCAGCAACGCGCTGGGAGTTATTCAAATCACTCTGCAACTCTCCAGCCAGTGCGCTGGCAACCTCCAGTGCGATATCTTCCTGCACCGAAAATATATCCGTCAGTTGCCGCTGATAGCTGCGCGACCACAGTTGATAGCCACTGCTGGTATCCACGAGGCGCACGTTGATACGCAACTGTTCTCCGTCTCTGCGCACACTGCCTTCCACCAGCGCATCCGTCGCCAGAAGTTCGCCAATACCCCGGGCGTCGAGCCCGGATTGCGGAATCGAAAATGAGGAGGTTCGGGAAACAACGCGCAGACCGGGAAACCCCGACAAGCGATTCAGGATGTCATCGGCCAGCCCATCGCTGAAGTAATCGCGCGCGTTATCTTCACTGGTGTTAACAAACGGTAGCACCGCCACCGATTCAAATTGCCTGGGCTGCGCGCTGTCCGGGTTCAGTAACTCGCCTGATCGCTGCAAGAAAACCCCCAGTGCCACCACAGCGACACACCCGGCCACCAACCATTGCCAAGGGCGCCCGCTGAATTTCTGCAGGTTGACTGGTGCGCCCTGCTGAGCGGGGTCGCCTTGGCGAATCACTGGAGCAATAAACCGATACCCCTGCCGGGGTACGGTTTCAACAAAACGCGGGCTGCGGGCGGAGTCGTTGAGCGCCTGGCGCAACTTGCGCACCAGGGTATTCAGGTTGTCGTCGAGAATGCCGGTAGCGTCTTCCGGCCAGAACTGCGTGCAGACCTGCTCGCGGGTTACCACTTTTCCCGGGCTTGCCAGTAACAATGACAACAGGCGCAGGGGCTGCTCCTGAACAGCAACCACCCTGCCGCGGCGCAACAACCGATTGCGCTCCGTCTCGAGCTCAAATTCTCCGAAACACAGTGTCGCCATACGCCACTCCGGACCAGGTCTGCTGGCTATCCACGCCAAAAGCGCAGTTCATCTGTACCGCTAACCTTTTGATTTAACGGTATTTGCCAGTTCAGGTAAAGATCAGGCGCCAATTCATTGTGACCAGCAGGCGGGGCTGGTTGTATGGATCCCAAGCCTGCACAGCAACGCGAGGCTTACCCAAGAATCCACCGTAACAACACAGTGCGCGCAGCAGTGCGCAGACCCAGGAGATCCCCACCATGCGTAATTCATTGATCGCTTTTATTCTGATGCTGACCAGTACTGCAGTATTCGCTGCCGACGGCCAACAGTACATTATCGAGCGCACCATACCCGGTGCCCAAAATCTGACGCCCGCGGAACTAAAATCCATCTCGCAGAAGTCACGGGCAATACTGGAGTCACTCGGCCCGGAAATTGTGTGGCAGCAAAGCTATGTGGCCGAAGACAAGTTCTATTGCGTCTACCAGGCTCCCAACAAGGAAATCATCGCCAAGCACGCCAAGCTGGGTGGTTTTCCGGCCGACAAGATCGTGGCAGTCAGTGGTGTCATTGGCCCCCAGACCGCAGCGGACTGATTCGCTTATGAGGTCCTCCGGAGCACTCACTCCACTGCGGAGGGCCGCACCACCCACTCCGGCTCCTCATATCCCCCCAGGCTGCGAATTTCCACAAACGGCGCAGCTCTCTTGATGATCTTTTCAATCTCCGGGCTGTGATTGTTTTCCATCGCATCCCGATGTGCCTTCGATTCCCAGCGGGCGATTCGGGTTGGTGGACGATGTGATCACCACCGGACGCCATTAGTAACGAAGAGCTGGTGCTGGCGCTCAATACATTTGCCGAGAAGTTCAACCGCGACAACGCCAATCCCATTGAGTCCGGCGAGAAGCAGGCGAAGCCCTATTCTTCCGCGGAATTTATCGAGAAGGCGTCGGGGATCAAGAACCGCTATGTGATCAGCAAAGTTCGATGAGATTACATTATTTGGCGCAAAAATCATGCAATTGATGTGATCAAGGTCTGGCATTTCCGACTGAGATATCGCTTACAGTGATCCATCGGCATTTAACCAATGTCGAACTTGCGGCTTTCCATCGCGCGCGGCCTTATCGGCTACTCGTACCGGCGCAAATTATTGCTGCGTAGTAGCCCTGCCAACAGCAGTTCGCTGCAACCCAGCACACCACCCAAACATAGATCCTTTTACCGGGAGAAAAATAAGAATGAAATCCATTCTAAAGGGGTACTCTTTTTTCGCGCTTTCGGCAATCACCACGCTCGGGCTACTGGGCAATCACTCACAGGCTGTTGCGCAGGCCTCTGCCGATGCAGATTTTTCCAATGTCCCGCAGCGCCTCATCGTGCGCTACAAAGACACCCAAACGCGCGACTGGCAGTCACAGGCAAGCATCTTGTCTAATCGCGGCGGCGTGAAGATGGGGCATCTGCGCAAGATGGCGCTCGCGGATCGCCAGGTATTCCGACTGGAAAAGCGCATGGCACCGGGCCAACTAAAGAAGCTGCAGGCCACACTGGAAGCCGATCCAAATATTCTTTCCGTCGAGGAAGATGCATTTATGGTGCCGCAGTACACGCCGAACGACACCTACTACAACGTCCAGTGGCACTACTTTGAAGCCACCGGCGGCATTAACCTGCCGGCAGCGTGGGATAAGCAAACCGGCGCGGGCGTGACCGTTGCGGTGCTCGATACCGGATACGTGTACCACTCCGATCTCGATGCCAATATTCTGCCCGGCTACGATTTTATCGATGACACCTTTGTATCGAACGATGGCGACGGCCGCGACGCGGATCCCTCTGACCCCGGCGATGCGGTGTCACGCAACGAGTGCGGTATTTTTAACCCACCGCAAGACCAGAGCAGCAGCTGGCACGGTACCCATGTAGCCGGCACCGTGGCGGCGGTTACCGGCAACAACAAAGGTGTTGCCGGCGTAGCCTTTGATGCGAAGGTAGTCCCGGTGCGGGTACTGGGCAAATGTGGTGGTTACCTATCCGATATTGCCGACGGAATCGTGTGGGCTTCCGGTGGCAACGTTTCCGGTGTGCCGGTGAACGCAAATCCGGCACAAGTCATTAACATGAGCCTTGGAGGTAGCGGCGCCTGTGACTCCACTTATCAAAGTGCGATTGATACGGCGGTTGCCAATGGCTCAACAGTTGTTGTCAGTGCGGGCAACAGCGACGCCGACGCTTCCGGTTATCGCCCAGCCAGCTGTGACAACGTGATTTCTGTTGCTGCTACCGAGCGCTTCGGCGCCCGCGCCTACTACTCCAACTTTGGTACAACCGTCGATGTGAGCGCGCCAGGTGGCGATGTCGCTTACGACGGAACCCACGGTGTCGCCTCCACCCTGAACGACGGCACTACTGGTCCGGGCGCCGAGTCCTATGTGTACTACCAGGGCACCTCCATGGCGGCGCCACACGTATCCGGCGTCGCCGCGCTGATGTACGCAGCCAATGGAGGCGTTACCCCGGCTCAGGTTGAGAGCACTCTCAAGTCGACCGCGCGTGCGCTGCCCGGCGCCTGCTCCGGCGGATGTGGTGCGGGTATTATCGACGCGAGCGCGGCGATCGATGCGGTCGGCGGCGGTGGCACCCCCACCAATCAGGCACCGAATGCGAGCTTTACGTTTAGCGCTTCCGACCTATTCGTGACCTTCACTGATGCCAGTAGCGATAGCGATGGCAGTGTTGTCAGCCACAGCTGGGACTTCGGTGATGGCGGTGCCTCAACCGACGCCAATCCGAGCTACAGCTACGGTGCCGCCGGCACCTACTCTGTCACCCTGACCGTGAACGACGACGATGGCGCGACCGATAGCAGCACCCAGTCGGTCACCGTTAGCGATGGCAGCGGTGGCCCAAGTAGCGATGGCTTTAGCGAGAGCAATATAAGCGTTGCTGGACGTGCGTGGGAGTACTACACCATTGATGTGCCAGCCGGCGCGACCAGCCTCGAAGTATCCACCTCTGGTGGCAGCGGCAACCTGGACCTGTACCTACGCCTTGGCGCCAACCCCACCAACAACCTGTACGATTGCCGTGACACTGGCGGTGGCAATAATGAGAGCTGCACCATCAGCAACCCCGCTGCTGGCACTTGGCATATTGGCCTCAAGGCCTCTCGTCGTGGCGCTGACGGAGTCAACCTGGATGCCTACTGGTACAGCAATTAAAGTGCGCTAATGCACCGCGCGAATTCACCGCAATGCGCAACCAACATGGGCGCCCTGTTTTCAGGGCGCCCTTTTTTCTGCCCGGTACAACCAGGTTGCCGATTACTCCGTTCTGTTCGTCGGTGTTACCACCCACTCCGGCTCGTCGTAACAGCCAAGCACACGAATCTCCACAAAAGGCGCCGCACTGCGAATAATGCGGTCGATCTCCGGGTTATGCTTTTCCTGCATCCGATCGCGCTGTTCTTTGGAATCCCAATGCGCAATGGCGATGAGCTTGTCCGGCTCGCCGATTTTGCGGTGCAGCTCGGTGCCCAGCGCACCGGGGGCCTGCTGGATTAGTTCGGAGGCACGCACCCAGGCGTCGGCGTACTGTTCGGCGGTGTGGCCGGGTTTGATGGTGACTTCAAAGATGTATTTCACAGATCCTCCTGAATCGTCGGTGGTTGGTGCTACCGCCCAACCGCGTTAGCATAGCGCCCCCTATTTACCTGAGCCTATCTGGCTCACTGGAGCGCCGCCATGACTGAATCGTCACATCCCTATGACGCGCTCACCCCGGACCGGGTCATCGATTGCGTGGAGAGCGTTGGCCTGCTCTCGGACGCGCGTATTTTTCCCCTCAACAGTTACGAGAACCGCGTCTACCAGGTGGGTATCGACGAGGCGCAGCCGCTGATCGCGAAGTTCTATCGCCCCGGGCGCTGGAGCGACGCGCAGATTATTGAGGAGCACCAGTTTGCCCTGGAGCTGGAAGACGCAGAAATCCCAGTTGTGGCGCCGCTCACACACAACGGCCAGACCCTGCACGAGGCCCACGGTTTCCGCTTCGCGCTGTTTCCCCGCCGCGGCGGCCACCAGATTGAGCTGGATAATTTCGAGCATCTGGAGCAGGTGGGCACCATGCTCGGGCGCATTCACGCCATCGGCGCCTCACGCCCGTTCGAATACCGTAATTCACTGAGCCTGCAGCACTTTGCCATCGACGCCCGCGAATTTATTCTGAACGGTGACTTTTTACCGCGGGAAAACGTGGAGGCCTACGCCACCACCACGGCGCACATCATCGAGCAGATTGCCCCAATATTTGACCGGCCCTGGAACACCCTGCGGCTGCACGGCGACTGCCACAGCGGCAACTTCCTGTGGCGCGGTGAAACCCCCTGGTTTGTGGACCTGGACGACTGCCTGCAGGGCCCGGCCATCCAGGATATCTGGATGCTGATTTCCGGTGACCGCGCCGAGGCGACCGCCTATCTGGATACCGTGGTAGAGGGTTACGAAACCTTCTACCCTTTCGAACCGGCACAATTACAACTGGTAGAACCGCTGCGCTGCCTGCGACAGATGCACCACGCCGCCTGGCTGGCGCGGCGCTGGGAAGACCCGGCTTTCCCCAGGGCCTTTCCCTGGTTCAATTCGCCACGCTATTGGGCGGAACATATTCTGGCATTGAGAGAACAGCTGTTTGCCCTGCAGGAACCGCCGCTAACGCTTGGCGCGGTATAAAGTGCGCTACCGGGTAGAGAGCAACAAGGAGCAATATCCAATGGAAACCGCACAGGCGGAAGTGACTCGGGACTTGATCTGGGAGAGCATCCGCCGGGATGTGGCGGCACAGGTGGAGCGGGAGCCCATTCTCGCGAGCTTCCTGCACGCCACGATTCTCAACCACGACTCCTTGGAAGCGGCACTGAGCTTCCACCTCGCCAACAAACTCGACAGTGCGGTGGCACCAGCGCTACTGATCCGCGAAGTGATCGACGAAGCGCTGGCTTCCGACCCGGGTATCGGCTGTGCCGCGCGCGCGGACCTGGCGGCCATCGAACAGCGCGACAGCGCCTGCCAGTCGCTGTATGAACCCTTCCTGTTCTTCAAGGGCTACCACGCCCTGCAGGCCTGGCGGGTGGGGCACTGGCTGTGGCAGCAAAACCGCCGTTCCCTGTCCCTGTTTGTGCAGCACCGCATCTCGGTGGTATTCGGCGTGGACATTCATCCCGCGGCACAACTGGGCCAGGGCATTCTGCTGGATCACGCCACCGGTATCGTGATCGGTGAGACCGCAGTGGTGGAAGACAATGTGTCCATCATGCAGTCGGTTACCCTCGGTGGCACCGGCAAGGAATCCGGCGACCGCCACCCGAAAGTGCGCTGCGGCGTGCTGATCGGCGCCGGCAGCAAGATCCTCGGCAATATCGAAATCGGCCGCTGCTCACAGATCGCGTCGGGCAGCGTGGTACTGAAAGCCGTGCCGGAAAAATCCCTGGTGGCCGGCGTGCCCGCCAAAGTGATTGGCACCGCCAGCTGCGAACAGCCCGCCATCTCCATGGATCAGTGCGCCATCTCCAAAGTGGATCAATTGCGCTGATTCTGCTGTCACTGGTTGCGAACAATCGATACGGGCACTTAACCGCACGACTATTCTGTAACCATGAAATACAGTCTCAGCGCCAAAAACCTCGTATGCCGCAACCTGGAAAACAAAGCCGGGTACTGCGCGGATCTGCTCAACCCCAAACAGAGCAAGGAGATCACCGGCCTGTTGCGCACCGACAGCGGCCTGCTGTCCTCCCGTTTCAACCAGGTGGTCAGCAACGCCGTCATGCAACCGCGCATCCTGCAGCGCTTCGTGGTCGACTACTTCGCCGAACGTCACAGCCCATTTTCCCTGTGGCACTGCGCCAGCAAGCCGTTGGACGATACCGAGATGGCGGCGCTTCACCTGAAGCGGATGCCACCACAGATTGCGGTGGCGGCGGAAGTAAAACAGCTGGCGGTAGAAGGCAGTAGTGTGGAAGGGCTGGTCATCAAGCCGGCAACCACCGCCGAGGAGATTAGTGCGTTTGGCGACCTCGTGGCGAACATGCAAGACTGCCCGCGGGAAAGCGCACAGATCAAAAAATTTTACCGACAGCTCGCCGAGCTACCTGAGCACAAACACAGCCGCCTCAAGCTGTTTCTCGGCGAATACCAGGGCACGCCGGTCGCCACCGGCACACTGTTTTCCTCCGCCGACTCCCTCGGCTTCTACGACCTCGCCACCCTGCCCGACTACCGCGGCCGGGGCATTGGCAAAGCACTGTTGCTGCACCTGATCGGGGAGGTCCTCCACAGCCACCACAAACATACCGTGGCCCTGGTGGGCGAGGATCAGCAGGATATCTGGCTCAATGCCGGCTTCTACGCCGTGGGGGAAGTCGCCCACTACGAATTCACCCCGGAGCGCGGCAGCGCGCATCTGGTCAAGGAAGACCACCCGAGTGATGAACCGGGCGACGACGACCGACAGAGTGCCTGATAGCGCCTGAGAGCACTTCACAGCAACCCGCCGGTCCGCCTGTTCAGGCGCGCTCGATGGGAAAGGCAATCACCTCATCAATACGCGCCGCGCCACAGGCCAACATCAACAAACGGTCCACCCCCAGTGCCACCCCGGCACAACCCGGCATACCCGCCGCCAGCGCCTGTACCAGCCGCGCCTCAAACGGGCGCACCGGCTTGCCATTCTGCTCCCGATAACGCTGGTCCGCCTCAAAGCGACGCTGCTGTTCCTGCGCATCCGTCAGCTCCCAGTACCCGTTGGCCAGCTCCATGCCACCGGCATACGCCTCGAACCGACGTGCCACCGGCACCCCCAGCTCATCTTCCTCCACCCGCGCCAGCGCCGCCTGCGACGCCGGGAAATCGTAGACCAGCGTAATTACCGGCTCATCCGCCCCATCCATGTTCGGCTCGATATGGTGGCTCATCAAAAGATCCAGACACTCGTCCCGCCCCGCCGGCTCAAACGAAATCTCCAACACCCGCGCCACCACCGCCTTCAACTCCTCAAACGACGCCCGGTGCGGATCCACATCCAGATGCTGTAAAAACAGCGCGCGATAGCTGTAGGAGCGCACCCGGGAAATCTGCAACAACCACGACAGCAACTCCCCCACCTCAATCATCAGACGGTGATCGTCCCAGCCCACCCGATACCACTCCAGCATGGTGAACTCCGGATTGTGCCGCCCCCCGGCCTCCCCATTGCGAAACGCCTTGCCCAGGTAGTAACAATCGCCGATGCCCGCCGCCACCAGGCGCTTCAGTCCAAACTCCGGGCTGGTGGCCAGAAACGCCGGCGCACCGCTGCAATCGGCCGTGATGGAATCGATATGCGGGTCGCTGGTGGCGCACCGGGACAGGATAGGCACCTCCATTTCCAGCACCTGCCGCTCACTGAAAAAACGGCGGATATCCGCGAGCAGGGTGGCGCGGCGACGGAGGTTGTCGAGAGGGGCAGTAGGGCGCCAGAGGGTTTCAGACATGGGAGCAATCAACCGAAATGATTAAGGCAGTGTAGTCGTGCCGAATGGCAGAGAATCAGAAGAGAAGGCGAGGCGCCGGGGATGGGTTTTCAGGAGCGTCGGCGACAGGGACGTCGCCGACGCAGCGTACAGGGATGTATTCACAGCGGTCCTGAAAACCCATCCTCGGTGACTTGCCGCCACCACGCACCCCAAGTGGGAGCCACGGAGGCAGGGGAAATCAGTCTTCCTTGGCGCGACCCAGGTATTCCCCATTGCGGGTATCCACCTTGATGGACTCACCGATTTCCAGGAACAGCGGCACCTTCACCACCGCACCGGTGGACAGGGTCGCCGGCTTGGTACCACCCTGGGCGGTATCACCGCGCAGACCAGGATCGGTATCGGTAATTTCCAGAATCACGTGATTCGGCGGAGTAACCGCCAGCGGCGCACCGTTGTACAGCGTCACCACACAGATATCCTGCTCCTTCAGCCACTTGGCCGAATCGCCAACCGCCTTCGCATCCGCCTGATGCTGCTCGAACGTCTCCGGCTCCATGAAATGGAAGAACTCACCGTCGTTATAGAGATACTCCATATCCCGGTCCATCACATCCGCAGACTCCAGGCTCTCACCGGAACGGAAAGTGCGCTCCCATACACGGCCAGTCTTCAGGTTGCGCAGCTTCACGCGGTTGAACGCCTGGCCCTTACCGGGCTTCACGAACTCATTGTCCACAATGGAACAGGGGTCGCCGTCCAGCATTACCTTCAGACCGCCTTTGAATTCGTTAGTGGAATATGTACCCATGAGCTCCTCGAAATATCAGCAGAATGCCGTCAAATTGATTAAACTTCGCGCGGCCCGCCAAAGGCCTCTCAGCAGTTTCCAGCCACCGCGCCAAAAAATAGCCCGCTATGATACAGCACCGCCAGCCCAGCCGTGAAATAAGCCGCATCGAAATCCACACCCCCGGTGAGGACAGTGCCGCCACACGCCGCTGGCAGGACGAAATGGCCGACCTGGTCACCGACCCGCAGGAACTGCTCGACGCCCTGCAACTGGCACCAGCACAACTGCCCCAGCTCACCGCCGCCTCCGCGCTATTCCAGCTGCGGGTGCCGCGCCCCTACCTCAAACGCATCCGCCCCGGTGACCCGCAGGACCCGCTGCTGCTGCAAGTATTGCCCAGCGCGGCAGAACTGCAGCCGACCCCCGGCTTCAGTGACGATCCGCTGGAAGAGGCCAACGCCAATCCGGTGCCCGGGGTGGTGCACAAGTATCGCGGCCGCCTGCTGCTGATTACCGCCGGCCAGTGCGCGGTCAACTGCCGCTACTGCTTCCGCCGTGCCTTTCCGTACAGTGACAATCATCTCAACCGTCGCCAGTGGCAACAGGCGCTGGACTACATCCGCAGCCAGCAGGATCTGCGCGAAGTCATCCTGAGTGGCGGCGACCCACTGGTAATGAGCGATAAACAGCTCGGCTGGCTGGCAGAAGAGCTCCAGCAAATCCCGCACCTGGACAAGCTCCGCATCCACACCCGCCTGCCGGTGGTGGCCCCCTCGCGGATCAACCGCGAGCTGCTCGACTGGTTCAGCGGCAGCCGCCTCAAGCCGGTGCTGGTACTGCACTGCAACCACGCCAATGAAATCGATGGTGAGGTGCGGGACGCGCTCGGCCGCCTCAGGGCCGCCGGCGTCACCCTGCTCAACCAGTCGGTATTGCTGAAAGGCGTGAATGACACGGAGCAATCGCTCGCCGACCTGTCCGAAACCCTGTTTGCCGCCGGTGTGCTGCCCTATTACCTGCACCAGCTGGACCGGGTACAGGGCGCCGCCCATTTTGAAGTCAGTGACGACCGCGCCCGCGACCTGGTGGAGCAGCTGCGACATCGCCTGCCGGGCTACCTGGTCCCGAGACTGGTGCGCGAGATACCCGCGGAACGATCCAAGACACCGCTGTGAACGATCGCCGGGGCCGCGCCGCGGGCCTGGAAAATCCCCCACAAGAGCCAATCCGCGACCGCCCCGCGATACGGTCCCGCCAAAATCGCGAAAAACCCCGCACCCGTGTCGCCGCGTTCAACTGGTACGATTGTTTCTATGGCGATGTCTCGTATACTGCGGAGAGATAAAATCCGGTTAGAGTCATGCAGGAAGCAGTCGATACTCATAAAGCGGGAGCAACCCGCACCGGCAGTGAAGCCGGACAACCTCAAGAGCAAGCGCCAACCGTCGCATCGGGCTATTCGTCCACACCACCCAGCGCCAGCATCACACCCCCGGACGGCGATGCCGCAAGCCCGCGTACGCCCTCACTGCTGGAGCGCCTGTCGCCGGCCCCCCTCGACCTGCAGGAGCTCACCTGCGGCTGCCGCAGCCCCCGCCAGTTGAAACGCTGGCTCGCCGGCTACCTGCAACAGAATCCCCCCGCCGACCGGGCGCAACGCAATGCCGGCACCCTGCGCAGCCTGCTCACGGAAGTGACGCGCTGGGATAATCCCGCCAGGCAGCGACTGGCAAGCCTGGAGGCTTTGCGCCCGGTGGTAGTGGCGCATTACCAGCAGCTGGTACACCCATTGTTGAACCAGGCACGCGAGAACCCGGATACCGCACAAACCCAGGAGCAGCGACGCGACCTGTTGACGGGAATCATTCTGCTGCAGCACCTGGCGCTCGCCTACACCAGCGTGTGCGTGCAGCTGGCCGAGGCGGCAAGTACCGGCAAGCAAAACATGCTTACCCGTCGCCGCCTGGCCATCGCATTACACCGAGCCATCGACGGCTTGCGCCGGCTGATGTTCACCAGCAATGTCTTTTTTCTGGCAAGCCCGAAAGGCAGCTGGGGCCGTTTGCAACGCCTACTGCAGCTGGCGCGGGAACAGCAGCTGGAGCAACGACGGATAGCAGACCCTCTGGCCGGCCCGCTGGCCGGGGGTTACCGCTGGGATCGCCTTGTGCGGAGCTATCTGGATATTGCCCTGTTTGCCAGCGCCAACCCAATGCAACTGACCACCGGCGAACAGCTGCAACTGTGGCAGTGTTGCCGCCGCTGGGCCGCCAGCGCCTCACTGCTGGACGCACCGGCATCTGGCACACCCGCACTGCTCGCCAGCCTCAAGCTCGACCAACCCCCGATTCCTGCGGTGCGCCTGCAGCAGAGCCGGGTTGGCATGCACCATTTCACCATCCCCCAGGGGTGGTCAGTGGACCTGACCGGCCCACTGCAACAGCTACAGCGCCGGCTGCGCCGCCCCGGCGCGCTGTCCCCGGATGTGCTGCAGTGGGTACAGGCGGTATGGGCCGGGGAGAAAAGCCGCGGCGGACAACGGACACCGGTCAATATTCGCTGCCAGGTAGCGATTGGCCTCAGTGCAGTTTGTCACCACCTCAAGTGCGGCGACGAAGCGGCGCCGGAAATCGAAGCGACCTTCGCCCACGCCACCGAGGCGGATCGCGCACTGGTCATGGACGTCGATACCGTCGACTTCCGCAGCGGGCGCACACTGCGCAGTTACGAGGTTTCCGCCGCCGATCCCACGGGAGACCTGCTGCCCAGCGCGCCCTCGGTGGCGCGCAACGCAAAGCCCACCACCACCCGCCAGCGCTATCAGCCGATTCCTGCCACCCTGCTCAATACCAGTGAAGGCGGTGCCGGCCTGCGACTGCCCCCGGCGACCCAGATTCGTCCGCGCTGCGGCGATCTCATCGCACTGTGGCTCAACGACCGCTGGCAGGTCGCCCTGATACGCTGGCAATACGCTCTTCCGGACCAGTGCCGGCTGGGAATTGAATTCTTTGGTGGACACTCCAGCGCGGTACAGGTGCGCCGCCACACTCAGGATGGCCGCCGCACCGCGCCCATGGCCGGCCTGCTGACCGGCGATGCCGGGCTCCCCCCGGAACTGGTGCTCCCCATTCCGCTTTTCCAGTCTGGCGACACCGTGGATATCGTCAATGCCGGGCAGACACGCACCGTGGTGTTGCGCAGCCCGACCCTGACCACCGGCAGCCTCGCCATCTTTGAGTTTTCCTGAGCCCAAGCCCGCACGCTGCCAATTACGCCTGAGGAAACGCCCGCAGGGTTCGTCCTCATTAGGGTGGCATCATGGAACCGTATCCCAGAGTGGCAACGCGGCACTTGTTTGCGCAGATACACAACGCCTAAACTAACCGGTTCGCGGCCTCTTGGAATACCTGACGGGTGACCAGCAACCGATAAAGGCCCCCAGGTACTGCAGGGAAGCGGTCATACACCGAGTGAAACCGCATAGTTATGAAGCTTGCATAACGCCGCCGCAACGCAGTACAACAGGAAAACAATGAGCAGCGACAACACCATCCGTCTACTTCTGATCAACGACACCCCCGCTGAAGCCCAGCGCCTGGTGAGCATGCTGCACAATGCCGGCCGCCCCAACCGCGCCCAGCATGTGGCCAGCGAGGCCGCCCTGACCAAGCTTCTGCAAGAACACACCTGGGATCTGCTGATCGCTGCGGAGCAGAGCAAGCAGCTGGCGGCAGCTACCGCCATCCGCACCATCAGCAAATTACAGAAAGACGTGCCCACCGTGCTGCTGACCGAGCGCGCGGGCGCCCAGCCGGTGGTCGAGGGGCTCAAGGCCGGTGCCCGCGACGTGGTCACCGTGGACGAGGACCAGCACCTGCTGCTGGTTATCCAGCGCGAACTCACCGCGCTCGAAGAGCGCCGCCAGGCGCGCATGCACGACCGCCGCTACCACGCCACCCTCGCCCGCGCCAAGGAGCTGCTCGACAGCTCCAAGGATGCCATCGCGTACATCTCCGATGGCCTGATCGTCTACGCCAACGAATCCTTCGCCGAGCGCTTTGGATACCAAGACCGCGACGATATCGAATATCAGCCGATGATCGACATGCTCACCGAAGGTGAGCAGGAAGATGCACGCGAGTTCTTGCGCCAGTGCGCCATCAACAACAACGAGGTGGAAGCTCAGGAGTGGCAATTCACCGCCAAGACCGCCAGCGGTACGCCCCTTGGCACCAAGGCCGAGGTGCTCTCCACGGTGTACGACGACGAGCGCTGCCTGCAAATCCGTATCGCGGCCAGCAGTGGTAACACCGAGGAGCTGGAAGCCCAGCTCAGCGAAGCGAAGAATCGCGATGCGGCCACTGGCCTGTACAATCGCCAGCGTTTCGTACAGCTGCTCAATAACGCCATTCAGTCCGCCGCGGGCTCCCAGCGTACCGGCGGCCTGATGTATATCGAAATCGACCGTTTTGAAGAATCTGTGCAGCAGATCGTGGGCGTCGCCGGCGCCGATGACCTGCATCGCAAATTTGCGCAGCTACTGCAGAGCAGTGTGCGCCGCGGCGATGTGGTCGCCCGCTATGGCGAAGAGAGCTACTGCCTGTTGATGCCGGAAACCACCCCGGACAGCGCCGAGGGTCGGGCCAAAGAACTGCTGCAAAAGATCGCCGACACCATTTTCGAAGCCTCGGGCAAAACCCTGCACATTACCGCTTCCATCGGTATTTCCCTGCTCAGTGAAACTTCGGGCAATGCCGACAAGGTGCTGGAGCAGGCCTCCAAGGCCCACGACCAGGCACTCAAACGGGAAAATGGCAACAGCTTCGCCCTGTTCGAGCCCGACAGCGAACAGCACGGAGACGCCAACACCTACCACCGGGCCCGCGTTACCCAGGCACTGGAAGCGGGTAACCTCAAGTTGCTGTACCAGCCGATCCTCAGCCTGCAGGGCAGTGGGGAAAAAATCTACGAAGTGCTGGTGCGTCTGGTAGACGGCAAAGAAGAACTGGCCCCCCTCGCCTTCCTGGAAACCTTGGGAGACGCCGGCCTCTCCACCAAAATGGATCGCTGGGTCATCCTCAGTGCGATCAAGGCGGCCGCCGCGCAACGCGCCAAGGGCGAAAACGTTTCGGTGCTGCTGCACCTCACGGTCGCCTCTCTCAAAGACACCAGCCTGCCGGCCTGGCTCGGCGTCGCTTTCAAGGCCGCCAAGGTCCCTCCCAACGCGGTCACCTTCCAGCTGCGCGCGGAAGACATCAACAGCAACCTGCACGCGGCGCGCGACTTCTCCAAGCTGGTGCAGGATATGGGCTGCCGGGTTGCGATCTGCCATTTCGGTACCGGCCTGAGCCCGTTCAAGGCCCTGGAACATGTGCAGGTGGATATCGCCAAGATCGACGCGTCCTTCGTGCGCGAGGTACAGGACGAAGGCGAAGACAGCGAGGGCTTGGTCAAACTGGTGGGCCAGCTCAAGGAGATCAACACCCAGGTGATCGTCCCTCACGTGGAACAGGCGAGCATGCTGCCCACCCTGTGGCAGACGGGCACCGACTATATCCAGGGCTACTATGTACAGCCGCCGGCCGACGACATGGATTTTGACTTCAGCCTGGATTGACCGACCAGATTCTGTGCGCGGGTAAGGTGCGGCCGGAGGAATACCACCGGCCGCAACACCCGGAGCATCCCGCCTACAGACCGCATTTCGGTCTACCTTAAACAGCGATGCAACACCAGGTTTTCACCTCTCGCCGGCTATTGAGTATTCTGTGCCGCGAAGCAATCACCTCATTCACCCACTTACACGCACAACAACAATCATGGAGCCCCCTATGCTGCCCCAATTGTTTAACCCCGGTCTCGGTCGCCTGATCGGCGCTGGACTGCTGGCTTGCAGCCTCGCCACCCTGAGCGCCTGCGGCAAGAAAGAGGCTGAACCCGGTACATCGGGCACCGCCACCCCCGAAAGCGCCACCGAGTACCAGGCGGAGGACCTGCAAAAAGAAGGCGCCATGGCGGAGAAAAATGCGCCCGAATCCGGCGTCGACTACCACTCCTTTGCCAACACCGACGCCTACCGCGTCAAGCACCTGGACCTCGACCTCACCGCCGATTTCGACAACAAGGTGCTGAAAGGCGAAGCCATTCTGGATATCAAGCGGCTCAACCAGAAAAACCCGCCGCTGATTCTGGATACCCGTGACATCGACGTCACAGCCGTGCGCGCCGGCGTTGGCGACAGCCTGCAGGATGTCAAATTCAGCCTGGGCAAAAAAGACCCGCACCTGGGCACCCCGCTGAAGATCAACCTGCCCAAGGGCGCCAGCAAGGTGGCCATCCAGTACCAGACTTCCCCCGGTGCCTCCGGTGTGCAATGGCTGGAACCCCAGCAGACTGCGGGCAAAAAACACCCCTTCCTGTTCACCCAGGCCCAGGCCATTCACGCGCGCAGCTTTATCCCCCTGCAGGACACCCCACAGGTGCGCATGACCTACAAGGCCACCATCCGCACGCCGCAGGAATTGCGCGCGGTAATGAGTGCCAACAACGACCCGGAAGCAGAACTGGATGGCGTATTCGAGTTTGAAATGCCCCAGGCCATTCCGTCTTACCTGATCGCCATCGGCATCGGCAACCTGGACTTCAAGGCCATGGGCGAGCGCACCGGCGTCTACGCCGAGCCGGAACTGCTCGACGCCGCAGCCAAGGAATTCGAAGACACCGAGGATATGCTCGAAGTCACCGAACAGAACTTCGGCCCCTACCGCTGGGACCGCTACGACCTGCTGATCCTGCCCCCCAGCTTCCCGTTTGGCGGCATGGAAAACCCGCGCCTGAGCTTTATCACCCCCACGGTGATCGCCGGTGACAAGAGCCTGGTGGCGCTGATCGCCCACGAGCTGGCCCACTCCTGGTCCGGCAACCTGATCACCAACGCCAGCTGGCGCGACCTGTGGCTGAACGAAGGCTTCACCACCTACCTCACCAACCGCATCATGCAGTTTGTGTACGGTGACGAGCGCTACCAGATGGAGATGGCACTGGGCTACGACGACCTCAAGGCCGACCTGGACGACCGCGAGGACAAAGACGAGATCATGGCCATCGATTTGCGCGGCCGCGATCCGGACGAAGTCTTCTCGAACATTCCCTACGAAAAAGGCTCCCTGTTCCTGTATGAACTGGAGCAAAAGGTGGGCCGCGAGAACTTCGACAAATTCCTGATGGAGTACTTCAACCACTTCGCCTTCCAGAGCATTACCACGGAAGACTTCGTGAAATACCTGGATGACACCCTGCTGAAGCAGTACCCGGACAAACTGGATCGCGCACGCATCCAGCAGTGGATTTTTGAACCGGGCATTCCCGAAGGTGCCCCGCAGCCCACCTCCGACGCCTTCACCAAGCTCGACCCGATTCGCGAGCAATGGTTAAACGGTGAGATGAAGGCCGGTGACATCGATACCAAAGGCTGGACCTTCCACCAGTGGAAGTATTTCCTCGACGGCATGCCGGAGAAATTGAGTGCAGATCAGCTGCAGGAACTGGACAGCACTTTCGATCTCACCCAGTCGAAGAACAACGAGATCGCCTTCAGCTGGCTGATGATCGCGGTGCGCAACGACTACCAGCCGGCCAATGCACGCCTGGAAGATTTCCTGGTTAGCATCGGCCGCAACAAGTTCCTGCGTCCGCTGTACCGCAACCTGGTGGAAAACGGCAAGACCGACGAAGCCAAGCGGATTTTTGAGAAAGCCAAGCCCGGTTACCATCCGCTGACGGTGAAGGTGAACAGCAAAATCATCTACGGCGACTAGGCCCGCTGCTCCGTCCACCCTTGCGGGCAATCCAATAGGGTGTCTGTCAGCGTAGAACCCCCGGGTGCTCGCACTCGGGGGTAAATTTTTGTAAAACCCCTCAACTCTGACTTCCCGCTGCACTAGTCTGGCGCGGAAGTTGCTGCACTTGGTGCGACACTTGTCCGCGCCAGCATCAAAAACACTGTTTTGACCATCAGGTAATGCCCATCACCATGAAACTGACCCGTGCATTCGGACGAGCCTCCCGCACCCTCGCCGTGGCCTGTGCCGCGCTGCTGAGTTTTTCCTCCTCGACCGCCGTTGTCGCACAAGGCGGCCCCGGCCGCGCACCGGTACCGGTGCGCGTTGCCGCTGTCGAGCTGGAGCAGATTTCAAATCCGGTGGAGGCACTGGGCACCGCCAGGGCGTGGGAGTTTGTATCCCTGCGCGCCGGCGTCACCGAACACATCAGCCGCATCGCGTTTGAAAGCGGGCAACGGGTAAAGGCCGGTGATGTACTGGTGGAACTGAGCCACGGCGAGGAACTGGCAGAACTGGCCGGCGCCCGCGCCACCCTGCAACGCTACGAGCGGGATGCCAAGCGCCTGCGTGGGCTGGTGGGCAAGAACCTCTCGACCCGCGAACAGCTGGAAGCGGTGGAAACCCAGGTGGCGGAGACCCGTGCACTGATTGACGGCCTGCAGGCGCGTATCGATGACCGCATTATCCGCGCGCCCTTCGACGGCCAGCTGGGGTTGCGCAACATCAGTGTGGGCAGCCTGGCCACCCCTACCACCGAAATCACCACCATCCAGGAAATCGACCGCCTGAAGCTGGATTTCACCGTGCCCGAACGGCAACTGTCGGCTATTGCCGGCGGCATGAAAATCGAGGCCATGAGCCAGGCCCATCCCAACCGGGTATTCAACGGCGAGGTGATGATCGTGGAAGCGCGGGTGGACCCGCAGACCCGCGCCTTCACCGTGCGCGGCCGCCTGGACAACCCGGATGGCGACCTCAAGCCGGGCATGCTGTTGCGGGTCAATATCATCAGTAATCCGCGCCAGGCGCTGACTATTCCCGAGGCGGCACTGGTGCCACTGGCGGGCGACCAGTCTGTATTTGTGGTGAAGAAAACCGAAAGCGGGCATATGGTTCAACGCCGCGAGGTGGAAATCGGGCACCGCTATCTGGGCAAGGTCGAAGTGCTTTCGGGGCTTTCCCAAGGCGATCAGATCGTCACCCGCGGCACGCTGCATATCCGTGACGGCCAGGCCGTTACCGTCGAAGCGCAAAACGGAGCAGCCAGCCAATGATCATCAGTGATACGGCGGTCAAACGCCCGGTCTTCGCGCTGGTGCTGGCACTGCTGCTGGTGGTGTTTGGCCTGATCAGTTTCGACCGCCTGGCACTGCGCGAATACCCCGATATCGATCCGCCCATCGTATCCATCGACACCAACTACCCCGGCGCCTCCGCAGATATCGTGGAGACCCGTATCACCCGGGTGATCGAGGACCGGATTGCCGGTATCGAGGGGATCAAAACCGTCAGCTCATCCAGCACCGACGGGCGCTCGCGTATCTCCATCGAGTTCAATATCAACCGCGATGTGGACGGCGCGGCCAACGATATCCGCGATCGCGTTTCCGGCGTGATGGACAACCTGCCAGTGGAAGCGGATCCGCCGGAGATTGAGAAGGTCGACAGCAGCGACGATGTAGTGATCTGGCTCAACCTCACTTCCGACCGCATGACCGTGCCGGAGCTCACCGACTACGCCAACCGCTACCTGGTGGACCGCTTCTCGGTGCTCGATGGCGTGGCCCGGGTACGCGTGGGTGGAGCCAAGGACTTTGCCATGCGCATCTGGCTGGACCGCGGCGCCATGACCGCGCACAACGTCACCAGCGCGGATATCGAACAGGCACTGCGCGCGGAAAACCGCGAGCTACCGGCGGGCTACCTGGAATCCAGCGATCGCCAGTTCACCCTGCGCCTGCAACGCCAGTTCCAGAGTGCCGAGGACTTCGCGCGGCTGGCGGTGGCTACCGGCGATAGCGGCCATGTGGTGCGCCTGGGCGATGTGGCGCGGGTGGAACTGGGTTCCGCCGAGGACCGCTCCACCTTCCGCGGCAACGGCGAGCCCATGGTGGGCATCGGCATCACCCGCCAGTCCACCGGCAATATCGTTGCCGTGGCGGAGGCGGCCAAGGCGGAAATGGTGAAGGTCAACAAGACCCTGCCCGACGGCATGCGCCTCAGCCAGAGTTACGACGCTTCGGTGTTTGTGTCCGAGGCGATCAGTGAGGTGTACACCACCCTCGCCATCGCGGTGATCCTGGTCACCCTGGTGATCTACCTGTTCCTCGGCAACTGGCGCGCGACCCTGGTGCCGGCGGTAACGGTGCCGGTGTCCCTGATCGCCACCTCCATTCTGCTGTACGCCTTCGGCTTCAGTGTCAACCTGCTCACCCTGCTGGCGCTGGTACTGGCCATCGGCCTGGTGGTGGACGATGCCATTGTGGTACTGGAGAATATTTTCCGGCGCATGGACGAGTACGGTGAGCCGCCACTGCTGGCCGCCTACCGCGGTGCCCGCGAGGTGGGCTTTGCGGTAGTGGCCACCACCATGGTGTTGGTGGCGGTGTTCGTGCCCATTACCTTCCTCGAAGGGGATATCGGGCGGCTGTTCTCGGAATTTGCCCTGACCATGTCCGCCGCAGTGATCTTCTCCTCGATCACCGCGCTTACCCTGTCGCCGATGCTCGCCTCCAAACTTGTGCGCCCCAGCGACCACCACAACGCCGCCACCCGCTTTATGGACAAGGCGCTGTCCAGTGTTCAGCACCGCTACAGTCGCGGGCTCGACCTGCTGCTGCGCCGCCACTGGATTGCCGGCTGTGTGTTTGTGGCGGTGATGGCGTTTGCGGCGCTGGCGTTCCGCCTGATTCCTACGGAATACGCACCACGGGAAGACCGCGGCTCCTTCTTCCTGCTGGTCAACGGTCCGGAGGGTGCCAGCTACCAGTACATGCAGGAATACATGGACACCATCGAGGAACGGTTGATGCCGCTGGTGGAGAAGGGTTATGTGAACCGCCTGCTGGTGCGCTCACCGCGCTCCTTCGGCAGCTCCGCCACGTTCAACAGCGGCATGGTGATTTTCACCCTCGCCCCCTGGGGTGAACGACCTTCGGCATTCGAGCTGATGAATCAGGTGCGCGCCGCGGTGAGCGACCTGAGTGGCGTGCGCGCCTTTCCGGTCATGCGCCAGAGTTTCGGCGGTGGCCTCGGTAAACCGGTGCAGTTTGTACTCGGTGGCGGCAGCTACGCGCAGCTGACCGAGTGGCGTGACCAGCTGAACGCGGCCATCGACGCATCCAACCCGGGGCTCGTGGGAGTCGACTGGGACTACAAGGAAACCCAGCCGCAACTGCGCATCAATGTGGATTACGAGCGCGCCGCAGACCTGGGGGTACAGGTCAGCGATGTCGGCACCACCCTGCAGACCATGTTTGGCTCGCGACGCGCCACAACCTTTATCAGCAATGGCGAGGAGTACGATGTGATCCTCGAGGGCGAGCGCGATATGCAGCGCACCCCGGACAGCCTGGAAAACCTCTACGTACGCTCCACCACCACCGGCCAGCTGGTGCCCTTGCAGAGCCTGGTGGAAGTGAGCGAATACGCGGACTCGCCCCAGTTGCAGCGCTACAACCGGGTGCGCTCGATCACCCTGGACGCCAACCTGGCGGATGGACTGGTGCTGGGTGAGGCCCTGCAGTACCTGAACCAGCTGGTGGATGACACGATCGAGGGCTCGCCGGTGATCGACTACAAGGGCCAGTCAAAAAGCTTCGAGGATTCGGGCAATACCATCCTGTTCGCGATTCTGCTGGGCGCGCTGGTGGTGTTCCTGGTGCTCGCCGCCCAGTTCGAGAGCTTCATCCACCCGCTGGTAATCATGTTCACCGTGCCCCTGGCCATGGCCGGCGCCCTGCTCGGCCTGCTGCTTACCAACCAGTCGCTGAATATCTACAGCCAGGTGGGGCTGATCATGCTGGTGGGGCTGGCGGCGAAGAACGGTATTCTGATCGTGGAGTTTGCAAACCAATTGCGAGACCGCGGCGTAGAATTTGGACAAGCCCTGCGGCAGGCGGCAGAAACTCGCCTGCGGCCGATCCTGATGACCGGTATTACCACCGCCGCCGGCTCGCTGCCGCTGCTGCTTTCGTCCGGCGCCGGCTCGGAAACCCGCGCGGTGATCGGCACTGTGGTGTTGTTCGGGGTACTGGCCGCGACGCTGTTCACCGTGTACATCGTGCCGGTGGCCTACGACATACTCGCCCGACGCACCGGATCCCCGGGGCAGGTGGCGCGGGAAGTGGCGGAACTCGACGCGGAGCACCCGATCACAAAACCCGATTGATTGGCGGCAGATGTTGCGCCGGGCTAGGCATACCGGCGCAATTCTCATAATCTTCACGCCTAGAGCGCAACTTTTTCCCGGTTCGCCTCGTCTAATGGGCAGCAACCGGGAAACCACAACCGAATCGCAGACAGGGAACCCTCATGGGCAAGCGACTAATCGCCGTCACCGCACTGATCACACTGGCTATGGTTATCTCCGCCTGTGGGCGACAGACTGCCTGTTACCAGGACGGCAACAAGCGCAAACCGTCAATACCGTTCGCCAGCGTAAACGCAGAGCTGCCGCCGCTGGTCAGCCTTGTCAGCCTTTACTGAGTAGCGTCGTCCAGCAGCGCCTCGATCTGGCGATCATTGAGACCAAACAGGTACAGGGCCGCATCCAGCTCGAAACCATCAATCGCCTGCGGCGCTTCCGCGCGCACCTTGGGCTTGGCGTGGAAGGCAATACCCAGCGCCCCCAACGCCAGCATCGGCAGGTCATTGGCACCATCGCCCACCGCAACCACCTGCTCCAGGGAAAGATGCATTTCCTCGGCAATTTCCTGTAACAAATGCGCCTTGCGCGCGCCATCCACAATCGGATCAATCACCCCGCCGGTCAGTGCGCCGCCATCAAATTCCAGCTGGTTCGCGTGAATCACATCCACCGCCAGGTGGTTGTCCTTCAGGTAATTGGCGAAATAGGTAAAGCCGCCGGAAAGAATCGCGGTTTTGCAGCCCAGTCCGCGCAGGGCACGCAACAGGCGCGGGGCCCCGGGCATGATCGGCAGCCGTGGGGCGATATCCGCGAGGCTGGCCTCGGTAAACCCTTTTAACAACCCCATTCGCCTGCGGAAGCTCTGCTGGAAGTCCAGTTCACCACGCATGGCAGACAGGGTGATCTCCGCCACCTGGTCGCCAACGCCGGCGATCTTGGCCAGTTCGTCGATCACTTCCGCCTGGATCAGCGTGGAGTCCATATCGAAACAGGCGAGCTGCGGCGTGCGCTGGGTGGCCCCCGGCTGCAGGATCAACTCCATGTCCAGTCCATCCGCCAACGCCAGCAGCGCCCGGCGCGCGTCATCGAAAGCCAGTTCGCTGTCGAGCTGCAAGCGGATCGCACAGCAAGCGGCACGGCACGCCAGAATATCCACCCCCACCACGCGCCACTGCTGCCCATCGAGAAACGCCTGCAATGCCTGCAGTGATGGTTCACGCACCTGCCCGGTGAGCAGCGTCAGGCACCAGGGCGCGCTCACCGCGGCGGGGCATTCGGGCATCGACTCGCGTAGCGGTTGCGCGAAGACCCGCTGGCAAAGGGCGGCGAGAGAGGCGTAGTTAGCTGCGTCCATGACTGACTCTTGATGGTTGGCGGGCGCTGCCCCCAAGGGCAACGCACAGGAAAAAGGCTGCGCATTATAGCGCGGCGCGTTTTTTCGCTGAAGAAGTGGGATAAAATCAGCCGCTGTACTGCCAGCGAAAACATAACAAGATGAAAAACCTCCTCGCCAGCCTGTCCGAATTCAGCCACAGCCTGCCCCAGCGACTTGCCGGACTCTCCCGTAAACAGCGGCGTCAGCTGCTGGCGGCCACCATCTGGCTGACCCTCGCCGGCTTTTGCCTCGCCACCCTCGGCCACGCGTTCGGCCAGCAGCAGTCCGCGGCCATCGCCCGGGACCGGGCCAGTGCCACCGCGGCAGCCAAATTGCTGGCCAGCCAGAGCCTGCAGCAGATCGTCGCCGGGGACCGTATCAGCCTGCAGATACTCGCCCAGCAGGCGCTGACACTGCCATCGGTGCATGGGGTGACCATCCAGGACGTCGATTCCAGTCCGCTGGCCCAGACCGGAGAGCGCGGCCGCGGTGAAATGATTACCGAGCCGGTGGTACTGCACGATAGTCTGGCGGGCAGTGTGGCACTGAACATCCAGCCGGGCGCGTCAGTAACTTACCCCTGGGGGAGCCTGTTGCTGTGCCTGATCTTTGCGCTGCCGTTCAGTGCCGCCTGTGCCCTGGCGGCCGATCGGCTGAGCACACAACCACAACGCAAGCCACTGATCGTACCCAAGGCAAAACCCAAGCCGCCGCCGGAAGTGACCGCGGGCCTGTACCTGCGCCCGCTAAACTGGGCGCAGCTGGGCAACCAGCTGTCGCGCAGCGCCTTGGACAGCCTGCAGGAAACGCTGGACCAGCGCCTGCAGCTGCTCACCCGCATTTACGATGCGCGCCCACTGCCGAGCGCCGGCCCCGCGGTCGGGCTGGGCTTTGCCGGCGACGACGCCGCCTTTCGCGCGGTCTGTGCCGGCCTGCTGCTGCGCGGCCTGCAACAGTCGAGCCGCGCCACCGGGCTGCAGCTGGCGCTGGCGGTGATGCCGACCCGGCCGCAGCAATTCGACTTCGCGGGCGAGCAGCTGCTGAGCCAGTCCCGCGGCCTGGCACTGCATCCGCAGCTGCAGGACGACGATTCCCTGGCCGACCGGATCCAGTGCCACACCACCAGTGCGGGCGCCGAGGTCACCGGCCTGAACCCCAAGCTCCAGCAGCTTCTGGACAATCAGCTGCAGCAACTGGTGGCCGCCGGATAACGATTCACTTATAACCCGACCGGTTTTCATTGCATTTCGGTCGTTGCAATCCCCTAATAATCTTCGTGATTCGATCTCCGCGACCCTTAAATAGCCTCCACTTGGGTTTCGATTTGCCGCCAGTAACGTTTCTCTGACGAGCAGATCGAAAATAAAAAGGTTCACCCGCCCTCGCGGCGTGGAGGTTTTCATGAAGCGTTCTTTTGCAGGACTGGCTGGCGGCATTGGCGCCGCTGCGCTGCTGGCAATGTCCGGCTGCACCAGCATGGAGAACATGACCGACACCACAACGGCCATCAACCGCACCAATCAGGGCCCCGGCTACTACTCGGTGCAGAGTCGCTATTACCACTGCCACCAGAACGGACGCTGCCACAACGTTCGCCATCCCAACTACTACATGAACGGCGGTGAATACCGTCGGAACATGCCGCAAAACCGCGTCAACCAACCTCGCTGAACCTTCCCAGTACGCGTTAAGTCACGAAAACAGCTCACCGGTACTTACTGCGCTTGCGCGCGGTGACTGCCCGCTGCTTGTCCCCCGGAGGTCTCCTATGAAGAGCATTGTCAAAAAAGGCCTGTTGGCCGTCACCGTATTCGGCACCCTGACACTGGGCGCCTGTGTTTCCGATGGTTATTACAGCTCCAGCAGTGTCGGGTACTCCAGTTACCCCTACTCGCGACCCTATGTGTACCCGTCCAGTAGTGTGTCGTTTTACTACTCGTCGCCGCGCTACTATCGCTATGGTCATCGCTACGGCCATCCCCGTTACTATCGCGGCGGCTACCATCGCTACCACGGTCGCCACTACTACAACCGCCACGGCTACCGTAAGCACTATCACCACAACCGTCCCGGCTACCGCCCGAACCGTCCCGGTCGCCCGACACATCTGCCCAGCCATCGTCCGGGCGGTGGGCACCACCACCACGGTGGCAGACACCATCGCCGCTAGGCCCAGGCCAATGATCGGGGTATGAGGCCAACTCATACCTTGGTCATACAGACCCGCGACTCCCGCCGCTGCTAGGATTTATCCAAAGAATAAGCATCTGCGGGAGTTTGTCGTGCAGCAGAATCAATCGCACTCCGTCCTGATCACTGGTTCTACCAGCGGCATAGGTCTTGCCATCGCCCACTGCTTTGCCAGGGCCGGGCACCACGTCATGCTGCACGGTCTTGCAGATAACGAAACCGCTGACGCACTGCGCGCAGCATTCGCCGGCTACCCCGGCAACCAGGGTTTCAGCTCCGCGGACATCGCCAGCGAAGCGGGGTGCGCGCAACTGGTGGCGGACACTCGCGAAGCCATTGGCAACCCGTCGATCCTGATCAATAACGCCGGTATTCAACACACCGCCGCGGCCCATGAATTCCCCAGTGACAAATGGCACCAGATTCTGTCGATCAACCTGAGCGCCAGTTTTTTTCTGTGCCGAGAGCTGTTGCCCGCCATGCGCGCGGCGCGCTGGGGACGCATCATCAATGTTGCCTCGGTGCACGGACTGGTCGCCTCGGAAAACAAATCCGCCTACTGCGCGGCCAAGCACGGGCTGGTGGGATTGACCAAGGTGCTCGCCCTGGAAAATGCCGACCACAACATCACCGCGAATGCGATCTGTCCGGGATGGGTGGAAACACCGCTCATCCAGCCACAAATTGAACATATCGCCCGCGAGCAGCAGATCGACCTGGAGACGGCACGCGCAGAGCTGGTGGGCGCAAAACAGCCGATGGCACGCGCCACCAGCCCCGACGCGATCGGTGAACTGGCGCTGTACCTGTGCGGCGATTTCGCCGGCACCATTACCGGTGCGGCCTTGCCGGTGGACGGCGGATGGAGCGCACAGTAGTATCGGTGGCACCCGATTCATTCATTCTCCAGGGTGCTGCCGTGAATTATCAACTGCTGATTGCCGACGACCACCCGCTGTATCGCGACGCGTTGGCGACCACCCTCACCCCACACTTCCCCAAGGCCGAGCTGCTACAGAGCGAGGACCTGGACTCCACACTCGCGCGGCTGGCGCAGTCCGAAATCGACCTGCTGTTGCTCGATCTCAACATGCCCGGCAGTGAGGGATTCAGCGGACTGGCACGGATTCGTAATGACTTCCCTGCGGTGCCGGTGGTGGTGGTTTCCGGTAGTGACCGCCACGGGGTCATCCAGCAGGCAGCCGGTCTCGGTGCCAGTGGCTTCCTGTCCAAAACCGCACGGCCAGATGAAATACTGCAATGTATCGAATGCGTGCTGGCGGGAGATCAGTGGTTTAGCGAAGAAGCGCTGCAGGCGGAAAGTGAAAGTGCGCTGGCAGAGAAGCTGGGCCAGCTCACTCCGCAGCAATTGAAAATTTTCCAGATGATTGCCCAGGGCATGCTGAACAAGCAGATCGCCTACGACCTGGACATTACCGAGCCCACGGTGAAAAGCCACGTGACGGCGATTTTACGCAAGCTCGAACTGCGCGATCGCAAGCAGTTGATCCGCGAGGCCCAGGCGCTGATTCAGATCTGAGCGCGGTTGCCAGCCGTGAACCGAACGGCGGCATTTTCAGTCAGATAAAGTGCTGCACCTTGTTTTTATAGCTGCGGCTCATTTTCAGGCGCTCGCCATTGTTCAGCACCAGGTGATACTCGCCATTGATGTGCGCACAGATCTCCCGCACGCGCTTGAGATTAACGATGGTTGAACGGTGAATACGCTGGAAGACTTTCGGGTCCAGCTGCTGCTCCAGCTCCTTCATGGTGATACGCATCACATGGGTCTCGCCGTTGGCGTGCACACACATGTAATCACCAGCGGCGTCGATCCAGTCAATCTCACGGGCGGGCACCAGGGTAATCTTGCCCGAATCCTTGATCGCAATTTTTTCCGGGTAACGGCTACTGCCCAGCTCACCCGCGGCCAGCCTCTCCTCCAGGCTCTCCGGGGATTCCTGGGTGAGGTCGGCCACGGCTTCCAGCAGCTGTTCGCGCTGCGCCGCAAGATTTTCACTGCCGAGCTTCTCACGCGCGCGCTGCAAGGCGCGGCTGAGGCGATCTTCCTCGATGGGTTTCAACACATAGTCCACTGCGTTGACCTCAAAGGCCTCCACCGCGTACTGGTCATAGGCGGTGACAAATACAATCTGCGGGAGGGCCTCTTCAGGCAGCAGTTGCACCAGCTCGAGACCGGTCACGCCGGGCATCTGGATATCCAGAAACGCCACATCCGGCTTGAGACTGACGATCTGCTCCTTCGCCTCACGGCCATTACCGCACTCCGCCACCACCTCGACACCGCCCAGGTTTTCTAGACGCAAGCGCAAGCCGCGCCGGGCCAGAGGTTCATCGTCTACGATAATGACTTTCAAACTGTCGCTACTCACCGCTTGTCTCTCCACCTGTAAAAACCGTTTCCCTACGTTTCCCTGCAACACCGCCTGTTTCAGCCGGACCTTTTAACCCGGCGAGCGGAGGCAAGGGTCAATCCCGCTCAAACGGGATACGCAAATGTACCGCAAGCCCACCTTCAGGACGATTGCAGAAGCGGGTTTTCTGCTCCGCGCCGTACAGCGCCTGCAACCGCTCGCAGGTATTGCGGATGCCTACCCCATTACCTTTACCCAAATGCACCAGCTCTGCCTCCGGCATACCGGGACCATTGTCACTCACCTCCAGCAACAACTCGCCGGCAAAGACCCGCGCCTTGATCCGGATTTCCCCGCCCCACTCCCGCTGTGAGATGCCGTATTTGATCGCGTTCTCCACAAGGGGCTGCAGCAACAGGCTCGGGACCAGCGCCTGCTCGGCCTCCCCCTCCAGATCCACCCGCACCTGCAAGCGGTCGGCAAAGCGGACCTTTTCAATGTCCAGGTACAGCATCAGCGCCTCGACTTCCTTCGCCAGGGTCACCTTTTGCATGGGATCGTTGTCCAGCGAGTGACGCAGGAACTGGGAGAGGCGCGTCACCATGCTGTTTGCGGTTTTGCCATCCTGGTCAAGGATCAGCGTGGAAATCGCGTTCAGGGTATTGAACAGAAAATGCGGGTTCAGCTGGTAGCGCAACATCTTGAGCTGCGACTGGTGCGCGATGGACTCCGCGCGCAGCGCCTTCTCCTGCTGCAGCAGTGAGGCCTGGTAATACTTGATGCCGTAATACAGCGCCGTCCATGTCATGTAGATCAGGAACGAATAGGAGAACCAGTAGATGGCCATCACCATCGGGTGTTCGTCGCTCTCCTTGCCATACAGCCACAGGGAGCCACCAAACTTGATGGCCGCCCACAGCGCCGCCCCCAGAATGATCACGCCGAGGGTGCCCGCCAGGCGCTGTGCCGGTGCCTTGTTCCAGAGCCGCTGGAAGCCGCGGCGCATGCCTTCGGATATGGCAATACCGGACGCGGTGGCCACGGCAATGTAGCCACTGTATAGCCAGTGATTGCCGACCCAGAAGAAGCCCCCGATAAACGTCAGCAGGGTATAACCCGCCCAGCCGCTCCACTGCAGCGCCCAGTACTGGTTGCGCTCAGAGGTCAGCCATTCGGAAAGCCAGTTGAAAACGGAAGTGCCCATAATGCTCCAAACATGCGCAGAAAGTGCGCCAATCTGGGAAAATAGCCTAAATCACCAGGGGCGTGGGCGAAATACCACCAAACGCAGCAATCTGACAGACTGCCGCAGATTGCGGCCAAACCGGACGCATTGAGGGGAACAGCGGGATGAATTACTGGTTATTCAAGTCGGAGCCGGACGAATACAGCCTTTCTGACCTGCAAGGGGAGCCCGGCGGGATCGGGCGCTGGGATGGTATCCGCAACTATCAGGCGCGCAACTTTCTGAGGGATCAGGTCGAAGAGGGCGACGGTGTGCTCTTTTACCACAGTGCCTGCAAGGTGCCCGCGGTGGTCGGCACCGCCCGCGTGGCGCGCGCCGCTTACCCGGATCCGGCCCAGTTCGACCCGGAAAGCAAATACTGCGACCCCAAGGCCAGTACAGACAAGCCGCGCTGGTATTGCGTGGACATCCAGTGGCAGAGCGCATTTGCCCACCCGGTGTCCCTGAAAGCCATCAAGCAGAACCCGGCGCTGGCGGAGATGGTGCTGGTCAAGCAGGGGCGGCTGTCGATCCAGCCGGTGACGTCGGCGGAGTGGAGACTGATCGAAAAGCTGGGAGCAGGCTCTGACTGACAAAGGTGGATGCGCTTCGCTTATCCACCCTACACGAACACCTTGGAAACCGTAGGGTGGATAAGCCGCAGGCGCATCCACCGATTTCCACATGATTTAGATAAATTCCGCAATCTCGTCCAGGGGCTTTTTGCTGATCGCCGGTACCTGTGCGCCCTCGGCGGGCAGCCCCGCGACCACGACCATATAGGGGCGCTCGTTCACCGGACGCCCGAGAATCTCGTTAAGGAATTTCATCGGGCTGGGGGTATGAGTCAGCGTGGCAAGGCCCGCATTGTGCAGTGCCGCCAGCAGCATGCCGGTGGCAATGCCCACCGATTCGGAGGTGTAGTAGTTTTTGCGCTGCTCTCCCGCGCCGCCCTCGGAAAATTTCTTCAGGAAGATGACAATGAGATAGGGCGCCGTTTCCAGAAAGGGCTTGTGCGCATCTGTACCCAGGGGCGCGAGGGCATCCAGCCACTCCTCGGACGCGCGGCGCTCATAGAACTCCCGCTCCTCGGCCTCGGCCGCCTGGCGAATCTCGCGCTTTACACTGGCCGACGCCACCACACAAAAGTGCCAGGGCTGCATATTCGCGCCACTGGGGGCACTGCCGGCGGTGCGCAATGCCTGCTCGATGACTTCCCGCGGCACCGGGGCATCGGAAAATTCCCGCACCGAGCGACGCCGTTGCATCAACTGGTAAAACGCGCGCGCACGCTCGATTTTCGCGGCATCGTCCAGCGGCTCAAATTCCAGGGGCAGAAACTGTTCTGAGTTGGCCATATCACACTACGCCTTTAGTACGCGCGATGAACAGGCTGAGCAACGACAGCAGCGTGAGCACGGCGAGAATAATGCCCAGCAACAGGAAAGGGCGGAATGGTTTGCGCTCCACATCGTTGTGGCCACGGGTCAGGTAGCGATCCACGCGGGCCTGATCTTCGTCAGAGAGCTGTTTCGGTGGGATGACGGATTCGGTTTCAGGATCTGATTGCGACATGGTAACCGGGGTCTTTTTTATTGTGATACCCCGAGTTTAGGAGATTCGCCGCAACGAAAAAAGCCCCGCGCGTGCGGGGCCCTGTGACGACAAGGATTCCCTGTTGCCGACTGATTACCGGCTACATGACCATTGGGGCGATCAGAACAGCGCTTCCTCAAGGTCCATCAACGTCTCGCTGCCGGCCTGCACGCTCTCGGCCAACGCCTTGGTCTGCGGCAACAGGCGGGCGAAATAGAAGCGCGCAGTCTTGAGCTGGCCACGGTAGAAGTCGTCCGCCTGCCCCGCGGCAACCGCGGCAACCTTGGCCCACATATAGGCATAGGCTACATAGCCAAACAGGTGCAGGTACTCCACCGACGCGGCACCGGGGGCATTCGGGTCGGTTTTCGCCGCTTCAAGCACTGTCGCGGTCACATCCTTGAGGCGCTGCAATTCGGTCGCCAGCGGCGCAATGAACTCGGCCACTGCCTCGTTTTCCGCGTTGGCATCGATAAACGCCTGTACATCGGCCGCAAACAGCTCAAAGTAGGCGCCGCCGTTGGCCACGGTCTTGCGGCCGATCAGGTCCAGCGCCTGAATGCCGTTGGTGCCCTCGTAAATCTGGGTGATACGTACATCGCGAACCAGCTGCTCCTGCCCCCACTCGCGGATATAGCCGTGACCGCCAAACACCTGCTGGCCGAGCACGGTGCACTCGAGGCCCTTGTCGGTGAAGAATGCCTTGGCCACCGGGGTCAGCAGCGCCACCATGGCTTCCGCGTGTTGCTTTTCCTCGCCCTCGGCAAACTTGGCCAGGTCGAGCCAACGGGCCACATAGGTGGACAGGGCGCGGGCACCGCCGATGTAGGCCTTCTGGGTCAGCAGCATGCGGCGCACGTCCGGGTGCACGATGATCGGGTCGGCGGTTTTCTCTGGCTGCTTGGCACCCTCCGGTGAACGGCTCTGCACGCGGTCGCGGGCGTATTCAATGGCGCTCTGGTAGGAGCGCTCGGAAGCCCCAAGCCCCTGGATGCCCACACCCAGACGCTCGTAGTTCATCATGGTGAACATGGCGGCGAGGCCCTTGTTCACCTCACCCACCAGCCAACCCTTGGCGCCGTCGTAGTTCATGGCGCAGGTGGCGGAGGCCTTGATACCCATCTTGTGCTCGATGGAACCGCAGTGCACGGCGTTGCGCTCACCTAGGCTGCCGTCCTCATTGACCAGAATCTTCGGCACCAGGAACAGGGAAATACCCTTGGGGCCCTTGGGCGCATCGGGCAGCTTGGCCAGCACCAGGTGAATGATGTTTTCCGACAGGTCGTGCTCGCCGCCGGTGATAAAGATCTTGCTGCCGGTAATACGGTAGCTGCCGTCATCCTGGGGTTCCGCCTTGGTGCGGATAATCCCGAGGTCGGTGCCCGCGTGGGGCTCGGTCAGGTCCATGGCCCCGGCCCAGGTGCCGGCGTACATGTTGGGCAGGTACTTCTGTTTCAGCTCGTCACTGCCGTGGGCGTCGAGTGCCAGGCAGGCGCCGTTGGTCAACACCGGGTAAAGGGCAAAGGAGATATTCGCTGAGCACAGCATTTCTTCGACCTGTGCGCCGAGCATCTTGGGCATGCCCATGCCGCCGAATTCCGGATTGCCCACCAGCGCACCCCAGCCGCCTTCGCAATAGGTGGCGTAAGCCTCCGGGAAGCCTTTCGGTGTGGTCACCACACCATCGTTCCAGTGGCAGCCTTCCTCATCGCCACTGCGGTTGATGGGATCCAGGGTGTTGGCGGCCAGTTTGCCCATCTCTTCCAGGATGGCATCGGCGGTTTCGCGGTCGGCGGTTTCCGCCAGCGCCGGCAGGCGCGCCCACAGTTTGTCCGCCTCGAATACCTCGTGCAGCAGGAAGTTCATCTCGCGCAGTGGTGCCTTGTAGTCGGCCATGGTCTCGCCTCGCTGAATTGGTTGTGGTTCTGACTTTTGTTTCTGACTAATAGTTTTGACTGTGTCAGTGAGTGACTGACGGGACGATCAAGCAATTAACTCAATCGTTTGTTTCAAACACATGTTTGAAATCTAGGCCGAAGCGCACCCCAAGTCAAGCCGGACCCTCGGTCCGGCCCCTGGCGTCAGCCATTACGCATCAGTTGGATGAAGATAGCAGCGGAGAGAGATCGAGGTGGGCGGCGCCAGAGCGGAAGTCGCCAGATTCATCATGGGGCAGCACGCCCAGACACGGTGCCGGCAACACCGTGCGCAGGGTCGCCAGGTTTTCCTCTGCTCGCGGCATGTCACTCTGGGGACCGCGCACAAAGTTGGCGACCCAGCCGGCCAACGGCAGGCCATCGCGGTGAATCGCCTCGGCAGTCAGCAACGCGTGATTGATACACCCCAGCTCCATACTGACCACCAGTATGACCGGCAGCTCCAGGGCCCGTGGCACGTCGGATAAAAACTGGCGCGGCGCCAGCGGCACCCGCCAGCCTCCAGCGCCCTCGATCAGCACCAGATCCGCCTTGCTGCTCATCACCCCGCGGCAGATACCCACCAACCGCGAAGGGTCCAGGCGCCGGCCGGCTTCCATGGCGGCGATATGCGGTGCAATCGCCGGCTCCAGTGCGATCGGATTGACCTGCTCATAGGGCATATCTTCAGTCATCGCCGCCATCAGCGTCAGTGCATCGCTGTTGCGCAGCCCCTCCGGGGTCTGCTCACAACCGGATGCCACCGGCTTCACCGCCGCCGTTTTCAGCCCCTGCGCGCCGGCCGCATGCAGCAACGCCGCAGTGACATAGGTTTTTCCAACCTCGGTATTGGTTCCCGTTACAAAAAACGTGCGAGTCACAAAATCTTCCTCGATTTGTTGGGTGTTTTTCTTTGACGCCTCTTTAATCGTGGTCTACTTGATGATAAATTGACCACATAGCGCAGTAATCACACAACCCTCATCGCCATACAAGGCTGGGGTTAGGATAATTGCCTAACAATACCCCCAGGCTTAGCTTGGGGCGACAGCCTAGGACAGCGCTGTCATAACGCTATTGCGTCACCAAGTCGCACCGCGCAACCACATTTCTCCGCCGGGCAACTCAACCTTGCCAGCAAGCCGAGACGCCCCGCGACGGTCAGGGATGTGGAAGTGCGAAAGCACGGAAGCTGATGTTTAAGCCCCGGAATGACACCATTGATGCCATTACTACCGATGAGAGCCATGCGATACCTAAAACTCAGTCTGATAGCCCTTCTCCTGGTCCCCACCCTGGCACTTGCCAAGATCAAGTCTGTTGACGAGGTCGTGGTGTACAAGTCCAAGCACCTGATGCAGCTGAAACGCAACGGCAAGGTTGTGAAAAGCTACAAGGTAGTCTTCGGCAAAAACCCCGTGGGCCACAAGCAGTACGAGGGTGATTCCCGTACCCCGGAGGGGCGCTACACCCTGAACTGGAAAAAGAAGAACAGCACCTATTATCGCGCCATTCAGGTCTCCTACCCCAACGCGCAAGACCGCGCCCGGGCGAAAAAACTGGGCCGCAGCCCCGGTGGTTCCATCATGATCCACGGCCAGAAGCCGCACTGGAAAGGTATTGAAGACTACCTGACCCGAATGAACTGGACCGATGGCTGTATTGCGGTAACCAACCCGGAAATGGACGAGATCTGGGCGATGGTGGATACCGGTACGCCGATTGAGATTTTCCCGTAAGGTCCTCTGGCTACAGCGTATAAAAGTGTGAATTGAAGGCCGGGGGCTGGGGCAAGTTTTTCGAACCGTCGTCGCCATGGATGGCGGCGCCGGAGCGTACATGGATGTACTCGCAGCGATTCGAAAAACTTGCCCAAGCGCTCGGCCGCCACCGTGTCGGAGATCAGTGCTCCGGAACACCACCGTGGCGGCGAATCACTGGGTGCGGGTTTTCAGGACCGCTGTGAACCCATCCCTGGGCGCTTCGGCACAAACATCCTGTTTGTGACGATCCTGAAAACCCGCACCCAGCAATTCACCTTAAATTTTGACTTCTGCGACTCGAACTTCAGTCTCAGTGCTCTTCCTGATAATACTCCGGCGCCAGGTCATCAAAGCGTGTGTACTTGCCCACAAACGCCGCCCGGCAAGTACCAATCTCACCGTTACGCTGCTTACCGATAATCAGCTCCGCCAGGCCCTTGTCCGGGCTGTCCTCGTTGTAATACTCATCGCGGTAGATAAACAGAATCACATCCGCATCCTGCTCGATCGCCCCGGATTCCCGCAGGTCCGAGTTCATCGGGCGCTTGTTCGGGCGCTGCTCCACCCCCCGGTTCAACTGCGACAACGCAATCACCGGGCACTCGTATTCCTTCGCCAGCGCTTTTAGAGAGCGCGAAATCTCGGAAATTTCCTGGGTACGCCCCTCGGTACTGCCCTTCACCTGCATCAACTGCAGGTAATCCACCATCACCATCGCCGGCATCGCACGGCGCTCCGCATCTTCCCGGCTCAGCTTGGGGTCTGCCCGCATCAGCAGGTTGGTGTGATCGCGTACCGTGCGCTTCACCCGCGCGCGTACCTCACTGGGCGACAGACCCGGGGTATCGTCAATGTACAGCCCCTTGCCCTTCATCTTCTGCACCGCGCTGGACAGCTTGGGCCAGTCGTCCTCCTGCAGCTTGCCGTTACGGATACGCCCCTGATCGATCTTGCCGATGGACGACAACATCCGCATCACCAGACTGTCGGACGGCATCTCCATACTGAACACCAGCGTCGGCTTCTCCTGGCTCAACATGGCCGCCTCGACGAAGTTCAGCGCCAGTGCGGTCTTACCCATGGAGGGACGGGCGGCGAGGATAATCAGTTCACCGGGCTGCCAGCCGGAGGTGCGCTGGTCGAGCTCGGTCAGCCCGGTGCTGAGACCGGTAATATCACCCTCGGACTTGAACAGCTCATCAATCCGCTCAACGGTTTTCTTCAGCAGCGTATCCACGCCGACAAAGCCGCCTTCTTTGGCGCGCCCCTCGGCGATTTCCGCCACCCGGCGCTCGGCCATCTGCAACAGGTCGGCAGACCCCAGTCCACCGGGATTGAAACTGGTTCGGCTGATCTCGCCGGCAGCGGCGATCAACTGGCGCAGCATCGAGCGCTCGCGCACGATCTTGGCGTAGGCCACGATATTGGCCGCGGAGGGGGTATTTTCAGCGAGTTCAGCGAGATAGGCGGGACCGCCGATATCCGCGAGCAAATTGCGGCTGGCGAGGCCTTCGGCCAGGGTGACGATATCCAGCGGCTGCTCACCCCCGGACAGCTCCAGCATCACACCAAAGATGACCCGATGGCTGGCGACAAAGAAGTCCTCTGCACTCAATTGCTCCGCCACCGCATCCAGGCGGCTGGCGTCGAGCATCAGTCCACCCAATACGGATTGCTCGGCCTCTACCGAGTGCGGTAGCGGCGAACTGGACTGGGATTCCTGGGTTTCTTCTTCAGGCGGGGCGTATTCGTTCATCTGTGGGGCTGCTGCCATTCTTCCGAGCGCAAAAACGATTTTACCGGACTCACAAACAAGTCAGGCGCTGGGCTTCCAATGTCGGTCCGAGACCCACAGGGGAAATCCAGCGCCTGATTGTAGCGCGCCTCGAGGGGTAGCGGGAAAATCCGTTACCACACCTCGAAACGGGCTAGGCGTGCTGATCGCGGCAGAAGCTTACTCGGCTTCTACAACAACCTTAACCACGGTGATCACGTCAGAGTGCAGCTGTACGTCTACGTCGTACTCGCCCACTTCGCGCAGTGCACCTTCCGGCAGTTTCACTTCGGCTTTCTCTACAGCAACGCCAGCAGCGGTGATCGCTTCGGCGATGTCACGAGTGCCGATGGAGCCGAACAGCTTGCCTTCGTCGCCAGCGTTAGCGGCGATGGTGACAACCAGGCCTTCCAGCTTGGCAGCGCGGCCTTCGGCTTCGCTTACTTTGGCAGCAGCTGCTGCTTCCAGCTCAGCGCGCTTGGCTTCGAACTCAGCGATGTTCGCTGCGTTGGCCAGAACGGCTTTACCGGTAGGCAACAGGAAGTTGCGGCCGAAACCGGATTTAACTTCAACGCGGTCGCCCACATTGCCCAGTTTGCCTACTTTGTCGAGCAGAATAACTTCCATCTCGGAACCCTCAGTTTCAGTTCTTGTGCGCCGCTCAGCGGTCGTTGCTCGAGCGCGCGCGAATATCAATCCAGCTATCGATCAGGGCCAGTCCGCACAGGAACCCGGCCAGCGGCAGTGCAGCGATCACCAGCGTAATGTACATGGCAATCAGTGGGCCGCGTCCCCAGCCCTTGCGGGCTACCAACCAGTGGATCAGGCAAATACCCGCCACCATGATGGGGAATGCGGCTACCGCACCCCAGAACACAAAGTGCTCACTGACCAGGCAGTACACCCACAGCAACATACCGACGGCAGCCACCGGTAGAGGCATACGCAATGCGTGCATCTCTTCCCGAAAACCGCCGGGGTTATACAGCAATGCCTGCCACCAACGCCCCAGCAGCAGTGCCAGGGTTGCACTGATCACCGATACCCAGGTCAGGTATCCGGTGGCCTGCGCCTCGCTGGCGAATGCATTGCGCACCTGCTGCGCTTCCGGGGTAGTCGCCCCACCGGCGGCCTCATTGACCGCCTGCATCAGGCTGTCCAGCAATCCACCGGACACCTGCGAGGTCACCACAATGCCGAGGCTGGTTGCGATGGTCAGCACCACCAGCGCCCAGCTCCACGCCCGTGTTGCACGCAACACCAGCGCTCCGGCCAGCACCCCCACAAAGTGGGTGATTGCCATACCGGCCATCAGCGGCGACATATAGCCCGCTCCGGTGGCGGCAACCACCGGCAACAGTGCCCAGACCAGCACAAACAGGCCGTCACTACTGCCGCGGCGCAACCCCACCAGTGCCAGCACGGCGGGGCTGATCAGCGGAATACCCACCAGGGTGAGGATTACCGCGCGTAAGCGCGATCGCATGGCAAATTCAGCGATAGCGCGCACTAGATAGCTTCTCTAATTACAACAGTACTTACGAAGCGATTAAGCTTCGTGGCTGTCCGTGTACGGCAGCAGCGCAATGTAACGCGCGCGCTTGACCGCAGTGGCCAGCTGGCGCTGATACTTGGCTTTGGTGCCAGTAATACGGCTCGGTACGATTTTGCCAGTTTCAGAAACGTAGGCTTTCAGGGTATCGAGATCTTTGTAATCGATACGCTTGGTGCCTTCGGCGGTGAAACGGCAGAACTTACGACGACGGAAAAAACGTGCCATCTGACTATCCCCTTACTCTTCGTCTTCAGTGGTGTCGGAAGACTTGTCTTCCTCGGCGCCTTCGGAAGAAGAATCTTCACGGTCGGCGCGCTCGCGACGCTCAGAGCGTTCTGCGCGCGCAGCTTTGCGCTCGCGGGACTCTTTCTCGGCCTTCATGATCGGGCTTTCTTCGGTGATCGCTTCGTCTTCACGGATCACCAGATTGCGCAGCACGGCGTCGTTGTACTTGAAGTTGGTGGTCAGTTCGGCCAGCGCTTCTTCAGTACACTCAACATTCATCAGAATGTAGTGAGCCTTGTGGATCTTGTTGATCGGGTAAGCCAGACGGCGGCGGCCCCAGTCTTCCAGACGGTGAACGTCGCCACCGCTTTCTTTGATGGTCGCAGTGTAACGCTCGACCATGCCGGGCACCTGCTCGCTCTGGTCCGGGTGAACCAGGAATACAATTTCGTAATGACGCATTTTTGCTCCTTACGGGTTAAAACAGCCTCCCGGTTTGGCACTGCCCAGATCCGTGTCTGGATACAGCAGCCGCCCAGTGAGGCAAGGAGTGCGCAACAGCAACCCAGACGGGTGCTCTGCGGGCGGCGTATTCTATGCGCCTGGCGTACTGGTTGCAAGTTGATCGATTCGCTGTCGCGCAGATAGTCTCTTGCGCGGCAGCAGGGGAAACCGCAATGGCGCGGGCAAGCGGGCCGACCTCGAAGTCACTATTTGCGAGACCCCGCCCCGGCCGCCGGGGCACCGCGCTGGAACGGAAGTCGCCGCATCAGTCACGAATAATTGGAAATAAGTTTTGAGGGGGGACTTCGCCCGCCCGTCTTACTTGCAAAGGTCAATAACAATAAGCGGAATCCCGAATTCCGATACAAACATCCCAGTCAAAATAACAATAATCTCCAGGGATCGAAGAATAACAATCAGGACTCACTACGCAGAGGGGCGCCAGCGCCCCTCCATCTCTTTTTCACCCAACAGCAGTTCCTCGCAGCCGCACCCAACTCAGAAGACGTAGCGCACACTCAGGCTGGCTTCGGTTTTTTCGTAGCTGTAGATATCGAAGTTGTCGTCATTGTTCGTGCGAATTACCCGCGCATCCAGCTGCAGGCGTGGCAGCAACTGTACCTCCGCCCCAATCCAACTACGCAGGCGATTGCCTTCCCGGGCCTGCTGCTTGAACTCACCGTCGCTGTCCTGCAACTGGTTGTTGCCGCGGTAGTTGCTCAAACGGTAGTGGCTGCCGGCGTGCAGCGACCAGCCCCACGACAGTGGCAGTTCAGCCTCAACCCCGAAGGTCTGCCGGCGCGGCGAATAACTGTAAAAACCGTCATCTGCGGTAGCCAGGTCCTGGCGGTCGTCCAAATCCAGGCGGTACAGCACATCGATGTCCATGATTGCCAACGGCGCAGCCCAGCGCGCCTCAAATCGCTGGCGCCAGCCATCCAGGTAACGGTAGGTCTCTGTGCCATTAAAATAACTGGGCTGATAAGCCAGCGTCAGCACGCCATTGCCGAACTCCTGCTGCATGCGCCCCACAAGACGCCACTCATTGGTGACACGCTCGCCACCGAGGGAAGCGGTCTCCGCGACGCCCCCCAGCTCCACCCGCCAACCCTGCCAGGGCATATGCCGGGAAATACCCGCATTGAAACTGGTGAGGTTCAGGCTCTCCAGATCGCTGTAACGACGGCCGAAAGCAAACCCATGCAGGCGCCAACCATCTTCTGCGGTCCCCCGCAGGCGGTACTGACCCCAGGCAAACAGCTCGGTGAAGGTATCTGCGCCCACCGAGTCATCGGTAAGCAGCTCATTCTGCAGCGAGTAGGCGTTGCTGTCATAACCCGAGGTCAGGCTCAGCAGCGCCAACCCACGATCCGGATCCTGTTCCGGGGCAGGCTCCGCTCCCGGGGCCCGCGCCAGCGCCGAGAGACGCATCAGCGCCAGGCGACGCAGTTTGGGGGACTCGCTATCGGTAAGATCCCGGTAGTAACCCACTGCGGAAACCGGGCGGCCCTGCTTTTCCGCCATCAACCCCAGCTGCAGGCGCGCCACCTCGCTCCACTCAGGATCTTCCAGCAGCTGCTGAAACTGTGCCTGCGCTGCCTGATAGCGCCCAAGTTTGAATAAGGTCACCCCCAGGTTATAGGTCAGGCTGGGGCCCTGCTGGCCACGCTGACGGGCCTGCTCGAAGTGCGACAATGCGCGCTCGTAGTCCCCGCCCTTAAATGCGGCAGTGCCATTGGCAAACGGCTCTTCGGCAATGGCAGGCGCGGCTACCGCGCCCCACCAGAGCAAGCCGGCGAGCAATTTTGGTGTCAATTCCATTTTCAATACCTCCAAACACAACAGGCCGGGCACACCGCGCCCAGCCCTTAAAAAGAATCATCCACTAACAGGCTTCACCCGCTACCTCTGCAATCGTTAGCCGTCCGTTGCCGCATCCACCGCCGCCGCGGGATCCAGGTCCAGAATGCCCTCGAACAGTTCCTCCAGATCCACTGGCAGGCGGTCCTTCACATCCTCCGGCAGGTTGTCGATGATCTCCCGCACGTCCGCCATCGAGCCCGCATAATCCGCACCGCTCAGGGCGTTCTTCAGGGCCTCTTCCGCGGCCTCGCGGGCAGCGGCCGCATTTTCCTGTGCGCTCAGGGCCGCCGCGTTGGCATTGGCAATCGCCGCCTCACTGCGTGCCATGGCATCGGCGACCAGCGCCGCAATTTCTTCTGCCTTCAGCTTGCCGGCAGCGCGAATTTCCGCCTGCGCCGCTTCCGCATCGGCATTGCCGGCGGCAATCGCGGCGTTGGCTTGCGCCAGACCTTCAGCGGCGGCTTCCGCGGCGAAACTGCTCGACATCTCTGGCAGCTCGATCACATTGATCGCGTCTTCTGCGGTGGCTTCCGCGTCAACCACGGAAACATCGACATCCAGGTCCGCATTCACCCCGACTTCATTGGCCAGCGCATTGCCACCGATCGGAGCGGTAACCATCAGGCCCAGCGCCATCCATGCTTTCAACGTTTTCATAATTCAACCTCATTTGTGTCTTTCAGCGTTGTGTTGGAAGTCAGATCGTTTGCGGCGTCACAGCCGCACCCTGGTTAGCTGGCAAGTCCCCTCTTGCAGGGAACTCCACCGGCACATAAAACTCTTTGCGTGCACCGTCGTGCTCAATGCGGATCAATATCTCATTGCGCTGCCCGGTACGCGCACGCACAGGCAGCGTCAGCCGATTTGCGCCCGCGTTTAGGTTGGTGCGCCAGCTCAACTCCCGCTGGTCACCGTATCCTTCAAGCGCGAGATTTTCCGGAAGAGACACACTGATCAAAGCGCCTTCCATTGCGCGTGCAGCATCCACAGAGACCCGTACCGGGAGCGCTTCTGAGGCTGACGCCTGCACCATCGATGCCTCAACGATGGGCGTGGACGACCGCCACTGCGGCAGCGCCGCAATGACCGCGAACAACACACTGGCGGCCGTAGCCAGCTGCCACTTGCGCACGTTACCCTGCACTGCATTGCGCCGTTTCGGCATTGCCGCATTCAGCACGCGCTCTTCGAAATATTCGCTCGGCTGGGGCGCTGGCATGGTGCGCAGCAGATTTACCAGACGCAGCTCTTCGGCATATTCACGGCACTCACTACAACGATGCAGGTGCTTCAGCAGCACGCTGTTGTTTTCCCTTTGCATCAAGTCCAGTTCGCGACGAGCCTGACAGCAGTTCATCATTTTCATCCTTCCTTCAGAGAGCGATTCCGCCACTCGTTTTGTACCTGAGATAGCGCGCGCATTTTTCTATGGGTTAACACGCAGCGAAGGCTTCAATGGTTCCCGGCTCGAGCACGGATTTCAGTTTTTTTCGCGCCCGGTGCAACCGGGACTTCACGGTGCCCACATTGATATCGAGAATTTCGGCGACTTCCAGCGCGGTATAGCCTTCGACGTCATGTAACAGCACAACATCGCGCCAGGACTCATCCAGGGTGAACAGCGCGCGATTCAGCATGCGCTGTAGCTCGAGTTGTTGATAATGATTGCGCTCGTCTTCCAGACGCTCCTGAAAAAACTGGTCATCACTGACGCAGGGCGCGGTTTCATCAACGGGAGAACGGGCGCGACGGCGGTACAAGTCCACGTAGCGTCGGTAGAGCACTTTGATCAACCAGGGCCCCAACTTTTGCACGGTTGCCAGCTCATCAACACGGGGAAACAGGTGAGTCAGTACATCCTGCACCAGATCTTCCGCATCCGCCCGCTCCTGTGTCCAGCGGTAGGCCATGCGGTGCATCAGACGCAGGTGCGGTCGCACCAGCGCGGTAAAGCAGTCTTCCTTTGCTGCCCTCCCGCGAAAGAAATCAATTAAGGACACCCCATTACTCCTTTCCCCATTCCCACAGTAGCGATTCTCAAGATTTGCCGATTAACACGTATCAGACCCACAAAAGGTTCCCGCAAACATAGCGCGATTAGTGACAGTGTCGAGGAGGAGAGGAGGGGCGGAGAAAGAAAGACGCCGGTAATAGAAAAAACAGGCACCCGATTTCTCGAATCCGGACAGAACGAGAATATGGGTGCCGATCAGGGGGGATTTTTATGGCGCGACATGGCAACAAGGAGCGGCAAAATCGCGCGGATGGAATAACGCAGGCATGACGCTAAGGCGGGGACGGAGCCTAGCCGGCGGAACGCTGCCGCACCGCCTCGAACAGACAGACGCCGGTGGCGACCGACACGTTTAGACTACTGACCTCGCCCGCCATGGGAATATTTACCAGGTGGTCACAGTTTTCCCGGGTCAGGCGGCGCAGGCCGGGACCCTCGGCACCCATTACCAGAGCGAGGGGGCCGGTGAGGGAGGACTGATAGATATTCTGCTGTGCCTCGCCGGCGGCACCGTAAATCCACACGCCCGCCTGTTGCAACATCTGCAGGGTACGCGCGAGATTGGTCACGGTGACAAACGGCAGTACTTCTGCGGCACCGCAGGCAACCTTGCGCGCGGTGGGCGTGAGCCCCGCAGCCTTGTCCTTGGGCGCGATCACCGCATGCACGCCGGCGGCCTCCGCAGAGCGCAGGCAGGCCCCGAGGTTGTGTGGGTCGGTGATACCATCCAGCACCAGCAGGAACGGCGCTTCATTTTTTTCATCCAGCTGCTGCAGCAGGGATTTCAGAAACTGCTCATCGTAAATCTTTGTGTCGCTAACACACACGGCGACCGCACCCTGATGGTTGCCGTCGTCACCGACTTTTTCATCCAGGGCACGCCGATCCACAAAACGGATGACAATATCATTCTGCTCCGCTTGGCGAATAATTTTCTGCAGTTTCTGATCTTTGCGCCCGCGCAACAGCAACAGTTCCTGTACCTGTTGCGGGCTACTTTTCAACAGAGCCTGCACCGCGTGCAGGCCGTAAACCAAATGTTGTGCCACGACTTACTTATTCCCACCTGGTTTCTTCGATAGTTTTTTCTTCAGCTTTTTCTTGGCCTTCTTTTTTGCCGCTCGCGCTGCCGATTCAGCCTTATCCGCTTTTTGAGCAGCCTTGCGCGCCGCAACTGCGGGGCGCTTGCCACCTTTACGCGGTTGCGTTTTCTTCGGCTTGCGTTTTTTCGGGGCCACTTCTGTCGACTCTGCCTCTGCTGGCTGCTCTACTGACGGCGGCACGATTTCTGTTTCTTCGCTACCCACCTTGCGCTTCCGGATCGGCCGCGGCGCGTCTTCGTCGTTTTCCTGCAGGGCTTTCTTTTTCAGACCGGCGCCCCAGGGGCTGGCTTCTTTCTCTTCAGCACTGAAATCCGGCTTCTTGCGGCGCTGGCGTTCCTGCTGAAACTCCACCGCCAATTCCATCGCACGACCACTCACTTCGGTTGACTCCTCACCCTTGCGCAACTTCGCTGCTTTGGGGGCGTTTACTGCTTTCGCCGGTTTCTCGGCCTGGACGTCAGGCCCGGAAGATTTTTTCTCTGCCCTGGGCTTTCGGTATTTGGGGTTTTTATAGCTGGGGCGCGGGTGCAACTCTACAAAGGTGAAGTCGACCTTGCGCTCTTCCAGGTCGACCCGCGCCACCTGCACGGTGACACCGTCCCCGAGATGGAAGCGTGTGCCACTGCGCTCGCCGACGAGGCGCTGCTGGGCCTGCTCAAAGTGGTAGTAGTCTTTGGGCAGTGCCGTGACGTGAATCAGGCCCTCCACATATAAATCATCCAGTTCCACGAACAGGCCAAAGCCGGTGACCGCACTGATCACACCGCGGTAAACCTCGCCCACGTGATCCTGCAGATATTCGCATTTGAGCCAGCTCACCACATCGCGGGTGGCGTCATCGGCGCGACGCTCGGTCATGGAGCAATGCTCACCCAGCTCCACCATGGCCACCGTGCTGTAGGGCAGGATGTCTTCCCGCGCCAGCGCGTGCGCCCCGGGCGCCTGACGCACCTTGTGCGCCACTGCAGCAGGGTTGGCGCTGCCATTGCGGATCAGCCAGCGCAGCCCCCGGTGCAACAGCAGATCCGGGTAGCGTCGAATGGGTGAGGTGAAATGGGCATACGCGCGATAGTCGAGACCGAAGTGGCCGCGATTCTCCGGCTGGTACACCGCCTGATTCATGGAGCGCAGCAACATGGTCTGGATAATGTGGAAATCCGGGCGCCCATCTACCTGCTGCAGTAGCGCCTGGTAATCACTGGGCTGCGGCTCACTGCCACCGTCCAGGCGCAGCCCCAGCTCACCCAGGTACTCGCGCAGGTTCTCCAGACGCTCCTGCTTGGGAATATCGTGCACCCGATACAGCGCCGGCAGTTCCGCCGTCTCCATCAACTCCGCCGCGCATACATTCGCGGCGAGCATGCACTCCTCGATCATTTTGTGCGCGTCGTTACGCTGCACCGGCACGATGCGTTCGATCTTGCGCGTGGCGTCAAACAGGATGCGGGTTTCCGTGGTTTCAAAATCGATTGCACCGCGACGGTCGCGGGCGCCCCGCAGGGCGCCGTAGAGATCGCGCAGGTTGTCGATATGGGGAACCAGGGCGGCAAACTGCTTGCGGATGCCGCTGTCGCGATTGTCCCGCTCGTCGACCATTTCACCCACCTGGGTATAGGTGAAGCGCGCATGACTGCGCATCAGACCCTCGAAGAACTGGTAGCCGAGGATGCTCCCGGACTGGTCGATGCGCATCTCGCACACCATGCACAGCCGATCCACTTCCGGGTTCAGGGAACAGAGCCCATTGGAGAGTTTCTCCGGCAGCATCGGCACCACAAAATCCGGGAAATACACCGAGTTACCGCGCTGGTGCGCCTCTACATCCAGCGGCGTGCCCACGGCCACGTAGTGGGATACGTCGGCAATGGCAACCAGCAACTTCCAGTTACCATCCGGCAGCACCTCGCAGTAAACAGCATCGTCAAAGTCCCGCGCGTCTTCACCGTCGATGGTGACCAGAGGCAGCTGGCGCAGGTCGACACGCGCCTTTTTGTCCTCTTCCAGCACCTCGTCGGCGATACCTTCTACCTGCGCCAGTACCGCGGCAGGCCAGGTATGCGGAATACCGTAGTTGCGGATGGCAACATCGATCTCCATGCCCGGTGCCAGGTGGTCGCCGAGCACCTCCGCCACCTCCCCGTGGGGCAGCGCATTGCGTCCCGGCTGTGCGGTGATATTCACCACCACATACTGGCCACTCTGGGCGTCGGCACACTTGCCCTCGGGCACCATCACATCCAGGGTCATGCGCGGATTATCCGGGCGCACGAAACAGATACCGTCCTCCCGATACAGGCGCCCGGCGAGCTGGTGGGTGTTGTGTTTGATGACCCGCACCACGGCGCCCTCACGCTTGCCGCGAAAGCCGCCGGGGGTTTCCCGCACCAGCACCTCGTCGCCGTCAAACACCTTGCGCATCTGGCGGTGGGACAGGAACAGGTCATCACTGCCGTCTCCGGGGGAGACGAAACCAAAGCCATCGCGATGGCCTATGACCCGCCCGCGCACCAGGCTCATTTTGTCGAGCACGCCGAAATCCCCGGCGCGGTTGCTGGCAATCTGGCCGTCGCGGGACATGGCAATCAGCCGCCGCCGCACGCCCTCGCGGCGATCCTCATCGTCGATGGACAGCAGGTCGGCAACCGCTTCCCAGGAAACAGGCCCGGCCTGCTGCTCCAGCAGGTCCAGTAAAAACTCGCGACTGGGGACGGGTTTTGCGTATTTTTCCGCCTCGCGTTCGGCGTGGGGGTCGGCGACCGTTCCAGCGCTGTCAGCGGGGGGAGTGTTTGATTTGTCTTGTGTCAAAACAGCTTCCATTGTTCTGCGATCGACCGTGCAGTCTGCACAGCCCCGGCATGCACGCGGCGCAGCGGTATTCGAGTGGGTGCAACCAGAAGTGGCGAATGCCGGGAGCGGCCCTTAGCCACCCGAAACGTTGCACATTGCCGCGAGTATAAGCGATTTGCGGGCAATTCCCGACCCGCTTTTGCAGTTGCCGCCAGCGACCAGCCTGGCCGCGCGGGGCCCTGCCGCCCCGATGGCACAAAAGGCAACAAAAACCGTTGACACCCCGCAACCAACTCAATATAGTGCGCGTCCTCAACGGAGCACACCGTTGATTTGCCCAGGTGGCGGAATTGGTAGACGCGCTAGCTTCAGGTGCTAGTGACCGCAAGGTCGTGGAAGTTCAAGTCTTCTCCTGGGCACCATATCTGCAAAAAAGGCCGACTCGCGAGAGTCGGCCTTTTTTTGTGCGCGCCGGGGTCAAGCCCCGGCCGGGGGCAAGGTTATCGCCCCCCCACCGCCGCGGAAGTTTCGCGCCGACGCTTCTCCTCTTCATCCTCCTCCATGGGTATCAGCGCCCCTCCCTGCAGCCGCACTTCCGGCAAATTCAGCACATCCACGCCCAGACTGTACGGAGCCACCTCGGTGAAGATACCCGGATCCAGCTGCGCAATATCATCCACCGGGTTCTGCACCGCAGACTTCAACCCCTGAGCGGTCTCGTTACTGGCAATGGAGACACCCTTGTTACCGATGGCGGCAAACAGTGGCATCCGCCCCTCGAACGCCGGCTCGTAATAAAACAGCGAAACGATATCCACGGACTCGGTGACATTGAACCGCAATGGGTTGACTACGGTGCCTATATTGCCCCAGCGCTGTTGCGCGGTGCCGATCACCGCGGTACCCGCAGTAATGTGGGTCTCGCGAACGCTCTCAGCTGTCAACAGGCCAAAGTTTGCACTGGCAAGGGCCAGATTCCCGCGGCCTACGTTAATCTGGCCGATAACCAGGTCGTCGGCTTCCACAATCGATACATCGATATTGCCGCCGCTGGCACGCAGTGACAGGGACTGGAGGTCGGACTCGATATCCAGATCGCCGGCCAGGGTGAAGTCGGCATTGGCGGCCTTGAGGGAGCCACCGATGGTTTGTGTAGTGCTGCTGACCAGAACCAAATCGCCAGTACTGTCGTATGCCAGCGCCATATCGCCACCAATAAACTCGACACCGGCACTACCACCATCGTAGGTGAAGTCCATTTGCTGGCTCGAAACCAGATCCAGGCCACCGGCACTATCCTGCAACGACTCGAAACCGCCAAAGGTAAATTCACCCACCTGGTTTTGCGCGTCAGAGTTTCCGGTGATCCGCCACTGCTGCTTCGCCGCCAGCTGCATCTGCAGCTGGTCGCTACCAGAGCCCCCAAGAAGCTGCGTGGGCTGGACGCCTGCCAGAATCTGCAGCAGGTCGTCACCGGCGCCCAGCGACAGGCTGTCGAGCAGCGCTCCGCTCATCACTACGGTGTCATTTCCAGCGCCGGTATCCAGTGAGACCAGGGCGCCGCCATTCAGATTGAAGGTATCGACTCCGCTTCCAGCAACGATCTGCTCAAAACCGCTGAAGCCCACTGAGGACTGCTCAGTAGCAACGCTGCCACCGCTAGCCCCCAGGGTCCAGCTCATATCACCGTCAAACCCGTACAGGGTATCGCTGCCACTCCCCGCGCTGATGGAATCCAAGCCGGCGAAACTGACCCCGCCCATTTGCAGGCGCTGCGGACCGGTCATCAGGTAATCGGCACCGAAGGTGGGGCCGTCATAAGCACCGGTAGTCTGTACTTGTTCCAGGTTCTCGAACAGCACGGTGATGGAGTCGACAACAGCGACCGCCGCGCCCTCAACCAAGGCTGCATCCTGCTCCAGCGAACGCCAATTAGCCCCGCTGCTGGCGACGGTATCGACACCACCGGCGGCGTCAATACGACCAATACCATCGAAATCGATACCGGCGACGGTAATACCACCATCGCCTGACAGGTTGAATGTATCCGCTGCTGAGGTGCCAATCAGGGAATCCGCACCACCATTACCGGTCACCTGGCTGACCCCGCTGAAATCGATGCCGTCGACACTCAACCCACCGGATTCTCCGGCGAGGACAAACTGCTCGTCCGCACTGGTGCCAGTCAGGCTGGCACTGTCCGTCACCACTCGATCGATACCATTGAAGGTTACCCCGTTGGCGGATACCCGCGCGCCGCTCGCCAACTGCCAGCTATCGGCACCGCTGACCACCTCGTTATCCCCTTCACCACCGGCAAATACCTCCGCGACACTGACAAACAGCAGATCGAATACAGAAATTTCACTGCTATCCGCACTCAGCGCAAAGCTTTCGGCCGTCGTGTTTTGGGTAGCATCGATGACTGCGGACTGGGTGGCGATCTGATCGATCCCGCGGAAGGTCACACCTGCCGTGCTTGCGCTCCCCGCACTATTTCCCAGAGTCCAGCGCACACCGCTGGCGCTCGTTACCCGATCCGACCCCGCCCCTGCGTTGACGTCCGTAATACCCGCAAAATGGATGCCCCCTGCCTGCAGGCCTCCATCGGAAGCCAGTGCGTACTGGGTATCGGTATCCGCACCGTCGAGAATGCCATTGCCGCCACTGGCCTGCTCCATTTCACTGAAGGCAATGGCGGCATGGGACACGGAACCAGATTCAGTGCCCAACTGCCAGCCGCTGTCAGCGGCACCCACTATCGTATCGCTGCCGCCGGCGCCCGTTACTGAAGACACATCGCCGAATGTCATACCGAGACTGGTAAGCGCACCGTTTCCGGTTACGGTAAATTCGTCAGCGCCGCCGGTGCCGGTCAATGCACCGGTGGCGGTCACCACGCCGACGCCACTCACGCGGATATCGCCACTGGTCACCGCGTTGGCGCCCGACAACGTGACGCTATTCCAGGCCTCCAGCGCAGTCACATCATCTTCCAACGCCAGGCGCTGCAGCCCACTGAACGTGGAGGCACCGGACGCGACTGTGCCACTGGCGGTGATGCTTGCGCTTGCCTGCCCGCTCACCGACAGGCTCACACCCTGCCCAACGTAGCTTTCCACTTCGCTGAACTGGATACCGTCGTGGCTAACGCTATTGTCGCCAGCCAGCGCGTATCCCTGCCCCGCACGGGAGATCACTTCGTCGTCTTCGCCAGCGCCCGCGGAGACGGTGCCCAGATTCCGGAAAGCGATACCACTCACGGTGAGGGCGCCACTGCCCGACAACACAAACTGTTCGGCGCTGGTGCTTCCAACCAGGGTGGAGGTGCTCACGCTGTCGATGCCGGTAAAGTTCATCGCACTGCTGCTGAACGCTCCGTCAGCCCCCGCCAGCTCGACGCTGGAAATAGCGCTGACATCGTCGCTACCTACGCCACCTTCAACCGCGGTTACACCATCGAACTGAACGCTGTCGGCAGTCAGTGCGCCATTGCCCGTTACTGCAAAGGTATGCCCACCATCATCACCGACAACACGCCCGGAGCCACCGGAGAACGCCTCGATACCGGAGATCGACACACCATTGTGCTGAAGGCTCGCGGTATTTTCTGCAAGCTGCCAGTCCCCACTGATGGCACTGCTGAAACTATCCTCGCCCGCGCCACCGGCGAGTGTGGCGACCCCATCAAACTGGATACCGGCAACATTGATTGCGCCATCACTGGCAAGCGTAAATACGTCTGCCCCCGTACTGCCGGTCAGTGTACCGGTGGTCGCCTGCGCAATACCCAGCAGGCCAAGTGTATCCGCAAGTAATTCTCCCGCTGTGTCGGACAAGGTCAGTCCACTGTATGCGCTGGCATCCAGGGTGTTGTCCGCCGACACGCCGTCCACAAACGTCATATCGTTGACGGTGAGCAATCCTGCGGAGATGCTGCCGTCGCTGTTCAAGATAAAGTCGTCGGCACCACTGGTCCCGTACAACCCTCCATTAAGGGCATTGAGGATTTCCACGTTCAGGAAAGTTATGCCATTGTTTTCGGCACTGCTGTCTCCCAGCAATGTCCAGTCCGCGCCACTGAACCCGGTCACAGTATCGGTACCACCCAACCCATCCACGCGGGTAGAGGAGCCAATTTCCAATCCATTGACGGTGACACTGCCGTCAGCGTTAAACAGGATGTCATCGTCGCGGTTGGTAGCTCCCACAACGCCAACATCAAGGATGTCGATATCGTAAAATACGATACCCTCGGCGGTCACAAAATCACCATCTTCGCTCATGTCCGCAGAGCCGGCGGAACGAATCGTATTGGTGCCATCGTTGCCATTGACCTGGCTCAGCCCCGAGAGATTCAGGGCCGCCACGGTGATCGCACCATCGCCAGCTATCTGGAAGGTCTCATCCGCAGCGGAGCCATCAAGCTCTGCCAGTACGGCGGAGTTCAGAGCGGCAAAGGTCAGCCCCGCCGCAGTCCGCAGTTCACCATCGGCGCCGGTCAGGGCCAGCGCATCGCTGTAACCGCTCGCATCCAGCTGGTCGCCAGTAGTGGCGGGGTTAGTGATGGCATCGTAGGTCGAGCCGTTGCCGAGCACTTCACTCAGGCCGGTAAATGCCATGTCCCCGTATGAAACGGTTGCGCCATCGGCTTCGCTGCCGATCAGGGTGAAAGTATCGTCGCCGCCGGTGCCGGTGACCGTAGCAGCATCGGTATCAATGCTGCTGAAGCCGTCAAAGGTCACGCTATTACTGCTCTGTGCAGAGTCTGCATCCACCAGTGTCCAATTGATGCCGCCGGCACTCTCAACGCTGTTGCCGGTACCACCGGCGGTGACGCTGGTGACCCCGGCAAACTGAATCAGGCGAGCAGTGATGCTGTCGCTGGTCAGTGCGAATACATCGGTCCCGGCACTGCCGATCAGTGACGCGGTATCGGCCGATATCAGACCACTGAAGGTGACATCATCGGCGATGACCTCCCGCGCATTGCCAGTGAGAGTCAGACCCGCGACAAAAGCGGTGGCATCGAGGTTGGCGTCGTCATCCGGAGCACTGAAGCGCTCCACCTCGCTGAACACGATGCCGTCGTGGTTAACCGATTTATCCACATTCAGCGTGAAGTCCTGGCCGCCGCGAGATACCACCTGGTCCTCTTGATCGGCCCCGGAGCCTGCGCTGACGTTGCTCAGACCGGTGAACTCAATGCCTGCGACCTCAAGAGCACCACTGCCCTGCAAGGTGTAGGTTTCCGCTGCAGTGCTGCCCCGAAGGTCGGACGCAGTGGCTTGATCAATGCCAGCAAACTCAATTGCGCTGGTATTGAAAGCGCCGTCCGATCCCGCCAGGGTAACTTCGGCGATGGCTGTTACCTCGTCCGTGCCAGTGCCCGCATCGACATCGCTGACACCACTGAACTGGTGTGTGCCATCAACGATCACTGCATTGTCAGCAGTAACTTCAAATGCGTGCCCACTGTTGTGCCCCTTAATCGCGCCGGAGTTACCGGTGAAGGTGTTGATGCCTTCAATTAACAGGTCGCGTCCAGTTGCGCGCTCAAAGATAACGCTGGACAGGTTTTCTGCCAGCACCCAGTCGCCAGTGGAAACACTGTTGAAACGATCGGAGCCGCCGTTGCCGTTGAGTTCGGCAACGCCGTAGAAGTTGTAGCCCACGTATGTGCTTACGGTCAGCGTGTCGTCAGCCAGATTGAAGGCTTCCTGACCTGCCGTGCCGTTTACAATTTCGGTGGTAATCTCGGTGATACCGGTAACGGACAGTCCGCCGGCATCCAGCTGTCCGAAGGTATCGGTCAGGCTAATGCCTGTATCAAAGGCACTGGCATTCAGGCTATCTACACCGCCATTGCCATGCAGAGACGTCATGTCAGATATGGTCATACTGTCCGCAAAGGTGACGCCGCCATTCGCGTTCAGTGTGAAACTATCGGCACCGGTGGTTCCCAGCAGGCCGCCATTGACCGCCGCTAGTGTCTCCGCATTGATAAAAGTAATGCCATTGTTTTCCGCACTGGTGCTACTCAGTAGCTGCCAGTCCTGGCCATCCATGCCGGTAACGCTGTCGTTATCGCCGCCGCGTGCGTCAATAGATGTGACATTTTCAACCGTAATGCCATTGACAGTCAGAATGCCGGAGTCATCGAATGCGATGGTATCGTCGTCATTGGTGGCTTCCAGAGTGGCCGCTTCGATGGTCCCCAAGTCATAGAACTGTATCCCGCTGCTACTGACATAGCCGCTTTCCATGGTCGGCGTATCGATGGCAACAAGCCTGTCGTTGCCGCCTTCACCGTGGACCTCGGTAAGACCGGAAATATTCAAACCGGCAACCGTCAATGCACCTGAATCGCTTACGGCGAAAATCTCTGCATTGTCGGTTGCAGTCAGATTGGCGAGAGTCGCTGAATTTAGGCCCTCGAACGTCAGCGAACCTGCAACGTGCAATTCACCGTCGCTGCCGGTTAGGGCCAGTGCATCGCTGTAGCCGCTGGCATCCAGCTGGTCACCGATCGCGGTGGGGTTGATGATGACATCATAGGTCGAACCGTTACCGAGCACCTCGCTCAGGCCGGTAAATACCATGCTACCGAAACCGACGGTAGCCCCATCGGCTTGGCTGCCTGTCAGTGTAAAGGTATCGTCGCCTGCGGTGCCGGTGAGCGTGGCCGCATCCGCATTGATGCTACTGAAGCCGTCGAAGGTAATTCCATTGCTGCTCTCGGCAGAATTCGTATCAAGAAGAGTCCAGTGGATATTACTATCACTGGAAACACTATCGCTACTCGCACCTGCAGTAACCGAGGTGAAACCACTAAATTCGTATCCGGAATATCCGGAAACATCCAGCGCTCCGCCATTCCCCAGGGTGAAGGTTTCCTGCGCATCACTACCCTGAAGTTCACCATTAGAGGCAACAACGTCCCATGCACCCGAGAAAACAATGGAGGCATTGCTTACACTACCGCTACCCAGGGCCCAGATACCAGAACCTGCGACTTGGTCATTACCGGACCCTTCGATACTTGAAAGGCCGGTAAATGTGAACGCACCGCTATCGAGGTCCGCGTTATTTTCGGAGTTCACATCCAGGACAACATTCTGCCCATTGGTATCAACTGTTGCGACACGCGTGGAACCAAAACCGGAAAAGGCGATACCGTTATCAACGGAGAAACCAACCTCATTTTCAGCCCCGGCGAGATGCGAATAAATCTTGCTGCCACTCGCGTCGTCGAGATAGAGCACCGCCAATCCGGAGGCCCGTTCCGAAAAAGTGTCGTTTCCGTCAGAGATCACTTCTTGCAGCTCCCCGAAAAGCATTCCGTTAACGGTTACTGTCTGCGAATCGTTATTAGAGCCGATCACGAAGTCATGCTGGGTAATCGCATTAGTAGATGCGGTCACTTTGTTAGCGGTAATACTGGAGATATCGGAAATGGTCAGGTTGCCGGCGACCACTTCGAGCACATTGTCGGTGAGAGTCAAACCATCCGAAAAGGCAGAGGCATCCAGAGAAGGATCGCGTGCAGCACCACCGTCAAATCCCAAACCTTTCTGCAGCATGGCAAGACCGTTAAAAGTGGTATTTGCAACGGTGACGCCGCCGTCAGATTCAATAGTGAAACTCTCACCGACATTGAAGTCCAGAGTGCCGCCGGAAGTGTTGATGGTATCGAAACCGATAACACTAACCCCGGAACTACTTAAAAAATATATACCGGATTCAGCGGCGCTATTCAGGGTCCAACTGTCATTCCAATTAACAACCTCTGTTCCATTTTCAGTGCCCTGAATCATCAGCAAATCATAGAACCTGATATTGCTACCACTGGCATCAAAATAGTCATTCGTTCCATCGTTCTCGATGGAAAATGTGGTAGTTCCGGCATCATCGCGTGCCGCAAGAAGATCAGAAGTTACGCTACTCAACCCTGAAAATACTGTCCCAGTGCTGCCGTTCGCATCCGTAAGGAGCGCGACACTATTGTTATCGGCACCTATGACAACTCCGTATTCATATCCAGAAGCATCCAGAACACTAGCACTCGAACCGCCACCCGGTGAGACAGTCACCAAATCAGTAAATAGAATTTCGTGAATTCCGACATAACCTTCGCTATTAACAGAAAAGTTATTTTCGATATTTCTTTCGGCTGCAAGGTCTGCACCATTCGAGGTAACCGTCCAAGCTCCGGTAAAATTGATTCTCTTATTACTTGCACCAGCACCGCCTACTTCCCAGTCACCGGTCGAAGAAAGTGTATTTCCAGAAGCACCGATTACGTCATCCAGGTCATGAATTTCTAGCTTGACCTCTGTGAAAGTGGGGTCAGTTAACTCAGCGCTATTATTTTCGACCACAGATAAAGCGATTCCGCCGGCTTGCGCAGTATCTATCAGCGACACCCTGACATCCGACAAACCAATAAACTTGACCCCACTATCGTCACTGGCGGTATCAACAAAAACCTCTGCCGCTACATTGTTATCATCCTTAAGGTAAGCACCTGAGAGACCCAGCGCATTCAATTCACCGCCGGACTCTACTTTGCTGATGCCATTGAATGTCAATGTGTTGCCAGTAAACTCCATGTTATTTGCCACGGCAACGGTAGTGCCACTGCTCACATTGAAGAAGTAGCTATTACCACCACCGACAATGTTTCCTGAACCACCGGAAAATAAATCGATATTTTCAATCGTGAGATTTCCGCCGTGGGTGACACTGGCGAGATTTTCTGCAAGCACCCAGTCGCCGTCGGCAGCACTCTGGAAACTATCAGAGCCGCCATTGCCGTTCAGGTTCGTAACGTCGTAGAAGTTATACCCGGTATATGTGTCGACGCTCAGAGTAGCGCCGGCAACCAGATCGAAGGCTTCTTGGTTCGTCGAACCAGTCAATGTGCCGGTGGTGATCTCTGTTATGCCGGCAATAACCAGTCCATCGGCGTCCAGCAGCTCACCGGCGTTGTCGGTGAGACTGACTCCTGGACCGAAGGCACTAGCGTCAATAGCATCCAGGCCCCCGAGACCATTCACAGCATCGAGGTTCTCGAAAATTACGTCATCGTATTCAACCTTCCCATCGACAGATAGGGTGAACGCATCGTCGGCAACACCATCAGCTGCGTTATTTCCAAAGAGCGTGACCCCTTCACCAACCAAAACGCCATCGGCATCTGTGATAGATGCAATACTTGTTGACAAGTCACCTTTAAGGTTTGTTACTCCGCCGCTCAAGTCAATTTCCGAAATTGAGGAAATGGCGCTGACATCAAAGTGATGATTTCCGCCCAGGTTGGTTATGGCCAGAGTGTTTGCGGACTGGAGATCCCCGAGGCTACTAACAGTTGGTGGGCTGTCCTCTGCAACATTTAGCGCGCCTACATCCAATGAGAAATTTCCAACATCAACATCAGCGCTGTTTCTGAAACCATTAACTGCTATTACGTTCAGGCTGCCATTAATTGCGGTTACTGCCTGTCCGGAGGTCAGCGTCACAGTGTCTTGAGATTCGAGATTAAGAGAAGATTCCCCACGCCAAACCAAACCCGCCTCAACGGTAAGAGTCTCGGCACTCGCATCAATCGTTACCGCAGCGTTGTCATCCAGTGCGCCAACGACCGCGGCAGAGCTGATACAGTTGCCGGCGCAGTCAACACCATCCAGAGCCACAGATTGCGTGGTAACCTGCCACTCCCCACCACTAGCAGCATCTGCATCATCGGTAACCACGGACACCGTGGATGCGCCAGAAATGACCGATTCAGAGATAGTTTTGACCGTACCGCCGGTACTACCCGAACCGTTACCGGTACTACTAATGGTTCCATCCAGAGTCAGACTCTGAGATGCGCTCACGGTGATATCACCACCATCCGCCACTGTATCAATCACCGTAACCGGATCGGTATTGGTGTAGGTATTTGCGTCCGCAATCAACGCACTATCGGTCCCGAGAGTAATCTCCTCGGCAGTAACGTTGATTGTTCCGGCAACAGCATTCTCAACTTCACCGTTACTGACGGTCAGCGATCCATTATTGTGAATCGTTGCAGAACCTGGCCCGTAGGCTCCCAGGGTGATCGTCCCTCCACTGGTATCGATACCGGTCGCGATTACAGTGCCTGTGTTGTTTACTGCTGCGCCGACAAGTGACCTGGCTGCGCGCGCCTCCATCACCACCTGCACGGCTTCTAGATTACCGGAGTTAATAACATCAAGACCCTCGCCAAATTCGATATCGGCAGCCTCTTCGCTGATAGCAACGCCAGTGACAAGTCCGCCTGCCAGGGTAAGGGTCATTCTCTCGCCAGCATGGAAATTGATACTACCGGTGACCAGCTCTCCGTTTTCTGCCGCCGTCAGATCACGGGCGTTCGAAACGCTGGCGCCAATTAACGTGATACCGCCAGGCGCGAAAATCTGGTCGCCGGCGGCAACGCTCACTGTGGCTGCCGCATCACCCAACGTGAATTCGTAATCCCCATCTGCACCCGCGATGTTGCCGTTCATCGCTGCAGCGGTGAGCGCTGCCACACTCACCACCGAATTCTCACCAAAAAGTACGCCTCGGGGATTAATCAATACGACATGACCATTGGAGCTCAGAGTCCCGAAAATTTCTGTGCTTCCCTCAAGAACCCGGTTGATCACCATTGCCGATGGATCGAAGTCTCCACTGACACCGGTAAAATTAAACTTAGCGCTTTCGTCTGCTTCGATAACAAAATCGGCCCAATCGATATGGGCAAACTGCCCATCGATGGCATATTCGTAATTCAACGAGCCGACACCAGTATTATCAGTCACTGTGCCTACCACAACGTTCATACCACTAGGCCCAGCCATGGCAAACTGGGGCATGGTTAGCGTGATGCCGGCTAGACCAGATACACTCACTGCAATAGAAAGCAAATTTCTTTTCATATTCATGATTCTTGCCACTTAGCTCCATGGCGGCGCCGCGGCGCTGCCGATATCATTTAAATCGAAGTTTGATTACTGCAGGAAGTAGGAAAAGTCTGCATATAGGGTGGGACTGTCGGCATCGTCTCCGGCACCCTCAATGGATGACTTGGAACTCGTCGGCCAGGCCACCGACAATTGGCTCGCCCAGTTTTCGGCCCAACTGAACTTAAACAGGAAGCCGGCCCCGGCGAGGGCTGCCCAGTCATTGTTCAGATCCTCTTCAGGATTGTTTACGATGCCGTAGCCAGCATCCGCAATCACCGCCACCTGCAGCATGTCATTCAGGCGATTACCAAAGATTTTGGGATTGATCGATTCGGGGAAAGACGGATACCACTCGGCAGAGATCAGCCCGGCCTGATCGGCAGAAAAATCCCGCACATCAAACGCACGCACGCCGTTGGCACCGCCAAGGGAAAGTTGCTCAAAAGATGGCAGGGTATTATCGCTATACTGCCAGCGGCTTTTTACGACAAGCCGCGACTGCAAATCTGTCAGTGGCATTGGGAGAAAGAGCAACGAACTGGTTTCCGCAGCGAACTTTTGAAACTCGGAATCCGTTTCCAAGCTAGTGTCACCGGTGTAGCTATTCAGCTCCCCATACTGTATTTTCGCGTTGATGACGTTCAGCATGGGTATGCCCCCACCGGACAGGTGATCCACGTAGATACCAGCTTCGCCACCGAGCGCCTGATCCCAGCGTTCGAGGATAGGCGTCGCAGCCATCATTTCGGATTTCTTGTCCGTTACCGTGACAGTACCGGTGATATTGAAATCCCGTGAACGCCGGAATTTGTGATCCACACTCAAGCCATAGTTTTCATTGATGCCTTCAAGCTCGAGCAGGTTAATGAAGTCGTCTTCGTTTGCAGAATTATGAATCTTGAACTTATTGTAATCGGCCGAAAGTTGAATGCGTGTGCGCGTACTCAACAGGGGTAGGCTGTATTTTAGTTGCCCAAGATTCGAGCCGAATCCGGAATCAAATTCATCAATACCGGACGACTTGAGATAACCCACCGTGAGCTCGTCACCGATTCCAAGGGGATTGAACCAGTCGACGGCAGTGAAAATACGGTTGTCGCCGGTAAATGTAGAGCCGTGGTTATCCATGCGCGTGACCAGGCGCCAACCGCTCTCATCACGTACCTTTAGGTTGAGGCGGGTCTCACCGGGGTTGTCGCCCGGGCTGAAGTAGCCGGCAACGTTCAACGCGGGCAAGTCGTTTAACAGGTAAAGCGACTCTTCAATGCTGTCGTGATTGACCAATTTTCCTTGTTGCGAAGAAAACGCGTCAGCCAGTTGCGTTGCACTGTACTTCTGGTTGTCGTGTACCGCCACTTGCCCGAGTACGCCCTCCTGCACTGAAAAGGTCACCACGCCACCCTGCACTTCCTGCGCTGGAATCTGCACCTGTGCCAGGAACAACCCCTGCTGGCGGTAGAAACGCGTGAGCTCTGCGGCTATGTCCTCCAAATCCACATAGCTCAGTCCACGCTGGGCGTTCTGACGCTCCAGCGTATTTATCAGCTTGCGCAGCTCCCTCGCTCCCAGATTTTCCGGTGCAAAGCGCGCGCCCATGCCTTCGAGTAGTAGTGCGATCTCTTGCAGGTTCTCGACGGTGTAACCCGCTGCGACAATCTTATCTTCCTTCATATACTGGACGCGGAGTGCTTCGGCCTTTGCCTCGACTGTCTCGCGGTCAATACCGAATTCCGGGTACTCTTCCAGACGATGGAAACGGAATTTCTTCACCGAGATACGGGGGCCGATTTCACGACCGGAAACCTCTGGAATGTCCGTATCCAGGTTAGGGTCCCTGGCCTCCTTGGCGCGGCGCTCGAACTCCTCCGATACATCGGTATCGTTGATATGGGGTACATCCTGTTCAAACGCCTGGCGCACCCGGCTGCGGAAACCACTGTCGCCGTCCTGCGCGCTCACTTCCGAACCAGTTAGCAACATTCCCGCCACCGAGACCACCAATAATCCCTTACTGAACAAAGCCACATTTCCCCCCTTGGAATATGCCACGTGCATCCACAGACTGATTTTCCGCACTAGGCAGTGTTCTATCGTCAGCAGATCACTATGTTTTTATACGGTGCTCAGCGCACCAGATCGCGCACGATGCGGAAGCCGGTAATCTCATCACCAGCGCCACTGTGCAGTGTTTTTGAGGTGGCCAGACAGCGGCTCATAGCATCCACCCGACTGCCGCCGGCGGCGATCAGCTTCTTGTCTATACTGACGACCCACTCCTGAACATTACCCACGGCGTTAACGATTCCGAAGGGGTTGGCCTTGCCCGCGTTAGCCGCGACGAGCTCCAGCCCTCGCTCGATACCGCCATATCGCAATGTGCAGTTACGATCAGAGACTTCGGGCTGACCATTGGCGCTGGCCGCAGCAAACCATTCGATTTCGTTCGGCAACCGGTAACTGCGCCCGGTCTGAGCACTAAGCCACTGGATATACTGCTCTGCCTGCGCTCGGGAGATGTTATGCACGGGTAGTGCGCCACTATCGAGCTGCACCCCAGTACACTTGCCCGTCGAATTACAGAAGCGCGCAAATTCGCTGTTTGAGATCTCGTAACGCCCCACCGCCAGAGGCCTGCCGGAAGCACCAGCCACCACCACCATTTGCGGACCGAAACCTCCATCTCGCATCGGATCAGCACAGGTGTAGCGATCACCACGGGCGCCACTACCCGGGCGCAGATGCGCACAGTAATCGATATCGAAATCCGCTAGCAGGCGCTGCGCAGGTAGCATGATGCGCGCTTCCCGAAGCAGCCCCGCGGTGCGCTCAGGGCTGCTCACCGCCAAGCGCCCAAAGCACCCGGCAAGCTCTTCTGCCAGTACCGGGCGCAGAACCGCGGCCTTGGCCCTGTCGAGTTCGGCGAGCCGGCCGAGTGCACTGCCGATTGAAGAAATCTGCATCCCGAAGGTGCAACTCAGGGCGGATTCCATATCATCCAGTACCGCGTCAATCTTGCGCTGCTTTGCGGCGGCAGCGAGTTGGCGCTGCTCGCGTAGCTCTTGCTGGCGCAAGCGTTCGGCTTCGCGCTCAGCGGCAATTCGCTCCTCTTCCAGACGCCGGCGCAATTCCTTGCGCTCCTGGGCCAATTGGCCACGAATTTCTTCGGCTCCTTCCACCTGTTCATTCCAGCGGGCGGCACGGCCGAGCATGGCTTCTGCCGGCTCCAGATTACCGAGATTCAACTGACCGGTGGCCGCCGCAATAAACAGATCGGATACCTGCCGTCGCACGGACTCAGGGAATGACACATCGCGAGGGTTGAGATCGATGTATTCATCCAGCTCTACGCGCAAGTCCCGCTCCCAGGAAGCGGTAAGTACACTGAGGCCCAATAGCCGACTGATTGCCTCGCGCTTGTCCGCAATACGGCGCTCTAGCAGCTCGCGCTGCAGCTTATCTTCGAGCTCCACTTTCACCCGCTGCTGCTCGGCAACGTTTTCCTGCTCAAGATGGGCATAGCCAAACCCACCAGCTACGAGTGTGGCAACGAACAGGCCGCCGAAGGCCCATTTCCAACCCGCCTTGCCAAAAAACTGATGAACGAACTTATCCACCGTGGCAGTACGGTCGCATCGCTCGAACGCAAGTGCGGCTTCAAGGGCACGCCACTGGCGACGGCTAAGTGCGCGTATGCGCTTCGGCTTCAGCTTGCGCGCAAACGCCTTGTCTGCAGGAACCTTGTTATAAGGATGGCGACCACTGAACAGCTCATAGGCAACGCATCCCAGCGCATAGACGTCATCTGTGGGTTCCGGCTCGCCGCCCTTGAGCATTTCATAGCTGGCATAGGCCGGCGTGAGTGCACCCAGGGTTCCGGCGTCAAATATGGTCTGCTCACCAGCCTTGCTGGCAATACCTCCCTCAGACACCGCGCGTGCGATGCCAAAATCAATTACCTTAGCGCCCTTCTTCTGGGTAACAAATATGTTTCCCGGCTTGAAGTCCGAGTGCACGATCCTGTGAGAATGCGCATAAATCAGGGCTTGCGACACATCATGCAAAATCGCCGATGCACGCTCACTACCAAGGCCCACATCCGCATGTTCGCGCAGAAGCTTGTCGAGGGGCGCCCCTTCAAGGAACTCCATGGTCATGAAAACCCGGTCGCCTTCGCGGTCGAAGTCGTACACGGTTACGATATTGGGGTGCGCAAGAGTTTGGGATTTCCGCGCCTCGCGCTGGAGGGAGATGAAAGCATCGGGGTGCTTCTGGAAGTCTTCGTTCAGTAGCTTGATCGCCACATAGGGGTCGCTATCACTGGCTTCCAACTTGCGTCGGTCGAGCGCCTTGTAAACGGCACCCATGCCGCCCACGCCCAGCAGCTTGTCCAGCTCGAAGCGGCCCTTGATGACGGTTTTGGTCACCGCCCCTTCCCGCGAGGTAGACGGCACGAAGTGTGTAGTCCCATACGGCTTGGCTGCCGGAGACCGGGGATCACCAGAATCAACGATTACGGTAGCAGCAGCGCCTTGCAAGGGCTTTTCTGCGGCTCCGGAGGGAAGCAGCCCCGGATTGGAACCAACAGGTGGGTGATCATTTGCGCCTGTGTTTTCATGACCGACAAATACCGTCACATCAGAATCATCACACGCAGATAGATTCTCTCCGGCTTTTTTGACTATTCGGGTCTTGTCACTCACTACCATCTCCCTGGCGTATACGTTACAGAAAATCCCTTTTCTGCTTATGCGTGACATTCGGCACGATCAACCGCCATTTAAGAAATTCGGATAGAGCAACAACTACCGGCGCGGGCTGTGCAGACTGTCTAAAGAAGCGCGAAGTATAAAGGAGCGATTTTCTCGCAACAATTGGATGATGGCGCGAAAGCACAGAAACCTTATTACATTTGATTACACAGTGTTCGCAGACGCCGACAACTAAAACGAGCGTACCAACAAATCATGAGTACACGTGACTTTTTGTAACTCAGTACCAATTAGAGTCGTTAAATCGTGTCAGAGTCGGATAGATCCGGAGATGTATAACAGGCACGCAGACGCAATTCATTTAATTCGTGCCAGAGTGCATTTAGTATGCGCCAATTACCGTGCGGTCTATTATCGGCATGCGCAGGAATTAGTGTCAGAGTCAATTAGCACATTCTCTTTAACAGTTTTTTTTTACATGTGTGTCTGCTTAAATCCGTCCGGCTTGCCGAATCGGCAATACCTCGGTTACTGCTTTATGGCGGTAAAGGAATATCCACCATCATGTCCAAAAAATATTGAGGGATAAACAATGGCTATTTACATGAACTTCAACAGCAAGGCGCCCGCTGGCAACGTAACCGCCAAGGGCTATGAAGACTGGATTGAAGTTGACAGCTTTAACTTCGGCGTAGGTCGTGGCATCAGCATGGAAGCAGGCGCGGTTGCCAACCGCGAAGCGTCTCGCCCGAGCCTCAGTGAAGTTACCGTCACCAAGCGTATCGATGCAGCTTCTGGCGGCCTGTTCAAGGCTTCTGTCACTGGTGACGAAGGCGTCAAAGTTGAAATCCACGTTGTACAAACTGGTGCCAACTCCGTTGAGAAATTTGCAGTCTACAACCTGGAAGATGTCATCATCTCTTCGTACAGTATTTCTGCTTCTTCCGGCGGCGCACCTCAGGAGGCCATCTCCCTGAGCTTCTCCAAAATTGAAGCCGACCTCAACCACGCGGATAAAACCAACAAGAACCCGAAAAACATGCGTGTCGGATACGACCTGTCCACCGCGACTCCGCTGTAATCAATCTAGGCGAATTGACCCGATGTGGGTGGCAATCGCCACTCACATCGGCTTTTGACGTTCACGCACGTCAATAGTGCAGCAATTTATCTGCGCGGTTTAATCAAAGCACCTGCTGGCACCTATAAGGATTTTGGGCTGTTATGTCTTCTATCAATCAAGACAAGCGCATGATTCGGACGAACTGTTCGATCGGCAAAGATACTTTTATCGCCACGGCACTGCATGGCGAAGAGCACATATCCAAGCCTTACCGCTACCAGCTCAAACTACTCTCCACGAATCACGGTATCGAGCAGGCAGATGTCGTGGGAAAACCATTCACAGCAAGCATCCACTACGCAGAGAAAGAACGGTATATTGATGGGTATGTCACACACTTCTCAATGCATGACGTAAACGCAGAAGGCATGCGAAAGTATATAGCCGTAATACAGCCGGGACTTTGGTTCACCAATCTCGGCGGCAAAAACCGCATTTTCGAGCAAAAGTCAGCGAAGGACATTATCAAAGAAGTACTCGGTGAGTACAGCAGTGTTATAAAGTTCAGCGACAAGTTGACGTCTGAGTACATCGCCCGCGAGCATTGCACCCAGTTTAATGAAACAGACTTTCAGTTCATTCACCGACTGATGGCGCAGGAGGGGATATCATACTATTTCGTACAGAAGAGTGGTGCCCACGAATTGGTTATCTGCGATGACCATAAGGACTATTACGACTGCATCTCCGAAAAAGTCGATTACGATGGTGGAGGCAGCCATCCGCGCAAGAATTCAGTAAGCAGCTGGCACAGGGACTTCAACTATCACCGCGGCGGCTATGAATTGAAGGACTACAATGAGTTCACTCCTGGGAAGAACAATCTGCAGTCCGTCAAAACAGCCAGTAAGCTGAACGGTGTTGGCGACTTCATCCAAAATATTTACGGTATCAATCACTTTAAGGCTTCTGGCGAATCAGAGCACGTGTTTCAGGACAGCTACCACAAGGAACTTGCAAAACGCGCCATCGAGGCCGAGGAAAGTCTCTTTGACATCGGCCACGGCACCAGTGATTGCCCCGCGCTGGCCGCAGGAGGTTGGTTCCAGCTCGATCACACCATCAAGTCGGAAAAGGGAAAATACCTACTCACCTCGGTCCGCATCTCGGCCACGGACAGCAACAGTGATGATACCCACTTCAAGAATACCTTCACCTGCATCCCGGATAAGGTAACCCCGCGCCCAGATCCATTCACTAGCACCAGACAAATACATGCACCCCAGGTGGCCGAAGTACTCAGCGTAAAAGCCACGGAGTCGGGGGGTTCTAACGACCCTTATACACAGGTCAAGGTGCGATTTCCCTGGAACTCCAAGCAGAACAGTTGTTGGGTACGGGTAATGCAATCATTCTCCGGTAATAACTGGGGTGCGAACTTTGTGCCGCGGGTAGGTCAGGAAGTCGTTATCACCTACATCAACGGCGATATGGAGCGACCGGTGGTAACTGGAGCGGTCTACAACGGTGACAATACCGGGCCAGGCTATACAGCCACTCAAAGTGGTTGGAAAACCCAATATGACACTAGCAAATTTAACGAGCTCCGCTTTGAAGATAAAAAGGGCAGCGAAGAAATCTATATGGAAGCAGGAAAAGATCACAATTTCCTGATTCACAATGACCAATCTGGCAAGATCGATAACAACCAGACGCTGGAAGTCAAGAAAAATCGCACCATTACCATTGCCGAGGGGGATGAGAGCATCACCCTCAGCAAGGGAAATCAGACCACCAAGATAAAGGGCGATCACTCGATCACACTCGATTCCGGCAATCAGGAACTGAAAGTAAAGTCCGGCACTCAGACCATAGACGTGATGGGCGCAATAAAAATATCCTCCAAAACATCGATAGACCTGAAAGTCGGCAGCAACACTATTTCGATCAAGCCTTCGGGAATCGAGATAAAGGGCGTAATGCTGTCCTGTAAAGGCGACGCGACGGCTGAGGTGAAGGCCGGAGCCATGTTGACCCTCAATGGTGGCATAACCAAGATCAACTGATAGGCTGAGTGATGACAGATCTGGTTAAAGTAGAAGCAACAACAGCAGAACAACTGCTGCAACACATAGAAATCAGCGACGAGGGGCGTCCGGCTCTGGTTCCGGATACTGCCCCGGAAGTCAGTATTCTGCGGCTTATGGAAGCGGGCTGCTATGCCGATGCTATCAAACTGCTGGCACTCGGGCTGCCAAAGCGCGAGTCCGTATGGTGGGCATGCCTGTCCACCAGAGACATACAAAGCCCGGCGACCGATGAGAACAATGTAAAAGCACTGGTTGCAACCGAGAGCTGGGTGAAAAATCCCAGCGAAGAGCGTCGCCTGATCTGCAAACAGCTGGGTGAAGTAACTGGGCACAAGACCCCGGCAAGCTGGGCCGCGACTGCCGCCTCCTGGTGCCATGGGAGCCTCGCCGCACCCGGCGAGCCCGTGATCGAGCCACCTTCGCACCTATACGCGCATGCGGTGGCGGGAAGTGTAATTCTCGCAGCATCCCTCTCCGACCCTGCAAATCCGGAACAAGCTTTTAGACGTTATTTGCAACAGGGGCTCAATCTTGCTCGCGGTGGCAGCGGAAAACCGGAATTGTAGATCATGGGAAAGCCCGCATCACGAATAACCGACATGCATGTATGTCCAATGACCACGGGTACAGTACCGCATGTGGGTGGACCAATACTCTCTCCGGGCGGCCCCACTGTGCTCATTGGCAACCTGCCAGCGGCCACGGTCGGTAGTGCCTGTACTTGCGTCGGCCCCCCGGATACCGTAGCCATGGGTAGCACGACGGTACTCATTCAGAGCAAGCCTGCTGCTCGAATGGGAGACTCTACCGCACACGGAGGGAAAATTGTGGTGGGTTGTCCGACCGTACTGATTGGAGGCTAGGCGTGCGAAGAGTCGAATCGTTAATTTTGGTTGTCTTGATTGCGTTATTAACTTCAAACCCAGGATTCGCCATGGCACTTTTTGGAGGATAGTGATTTATTTTTTCAGGGGTATCCGGATACCTGACGCACACAAACAAGCCTATCGTTCATGCTGGGCTTTGCTGGGTTAGATAAAGGTTTTTCCTCGATCATTGCAGCGTGTGACCGGGCCGATGCATAACCGGGGCACACGCGCTCCAATCAACCAACGTGATAGGTAAAACCGCTCTCGGCAGTGGCTCCCACATGAATGCTTTTCACATCCTCCCCTTTCGCCATCTTGTCCAGGCACTCGCTTGCCAGAGAGGGTAACAGAGTGCGATTCAGGATAACTTCGATATTGCGCGCGCCGGTGTCGGCCTCCTGGCAGCGGGCAACGATATTGATGAGAACATCGTCGTCATAACTGAAGTCTGCTCCATAGTGCTCGCGCACGCGCTTTTCGATACGACGCATATTGATCTTGCATATATCGACCAGGTTTTCATCATCCAGAGGATAATAGGCAATCACATTGGCGCGACCGAGAAACGCTGGCTTGAATTTTTGCAAAAGGTGCGGGCGGATATTGTCCAGCAGCACCTCGGGATCCGGCTTTTCCTCAACCTGATTAAAGATCGCGCGAATTGCATCTTCACCGGCATTAGATGTCATGATGATCAGCGTATTCTTAAAGTCGATGTCGCGGCCTTCACCGTCCTTGATCGTACCCTTGTCAAACAGGTTGTAAAAAATATCCTGTACGCCGGGATGTGCCTTTTCCATTTCATCCAAGAGTATTACCGAATATGGCTTGCGTCGTGCGGCCTCGGTCAACACTCCGCCTTCTCCATAACCCACATAGCCAGGGGGCGAACCAAGCAGCATGGAGACTTTATGCTCCTCCTTGAACTCGGACATATTAATGGTGGTGATACTCTGCTCCCCCCCGAACAGTTCTTCCGCCAAGGCCAACGCCGTCTCAGTTTTACCCACACCGCTGGTACCACAGAATAGGAACACACCCACAGGTTTGCGCGGGTCAGTGAGACCAGCACGGGAAGTGCGCACTGCCTGCGCTACGGCATCCAGCGCGTGAGGCTGGCCGATGACCCGCTGATTGAGTCGCTCCGCGAGCGTCTGCACCGCCTCGATTTCATTACTGACCATTTTGCCGACCGGAATCCCGGTCCAGTTGGCGATAACCTCGGCAATAGACTGCTCATCTACCGCCGACTGCATGAGCGGTGTTTCTCCCTGGATTTGGCGCAACTGCTCAGTGAGGGTCTGTAACTGCTGCTTGAAATCCCACAACGCCGACGCATCAACGGTCTCAGCACCTTCCGAGAGCTGGGAGGAATAGGCCTCGTCGATTCGGTCGCGCAGAGTACGAATCTCTGCTATCAGTTCCTGCTCTCTCTGCAGCTGACTTTCCAAGCAATCCAGCTTCTGCTGTGCTTCCTGCTGCTCCAACTGCAGCTGCTGAATGACATCTTCGTGGGCACCAGTAGCGGCATTCTCTCGCCGCAGCTTTTCGATGGTACGGGTGCTGCTGGCAACAATACGCTGTATATCCTCAATCGCACCTGGAGTTGAGGACTGACTCAAGGCAACGCGCGCGCATGCCGTGTCGAGCAGGCTCACGGATTTGTCAGGTAGCTGCCTCCCGGGAATATATCGGTGAGAAAGCTGGACAGATGCAACCACGGCCTCATCCAGAATGCGCACCTTGTGATGGAACTCCAGGCTGGGGGCGATACCCCGCATCATATCCACGGCTTTCTGTTCGTCAGGTTCTTCCACTTTAACCACCTGGAAACGACGAGTAAGCGCCGGGTCCCGCTCAAAGTATTTCTTGTACTCCGCCCAGGTGGTGGCCGCTATGGTACGCAATTCACCCCGCGCCAGCGCAGGCTTCAACAGGTTGGCGGCATCGCCCTGCCCTTCCTTGCCACCTGCGCCAATCATGGTATGGGCTTCGTCGATAAACAGGATAATCGGTGAGGCCGACGCTCTCACCTCTTCAATCACGGACTTCAGACGACTCTCAAACTCGCCTTTTACACTGGCGCCAGCTTGAAGTAGGCCTAGATCGAGGGTTCGCACAGTGACATCGCGGAGTGGCGCCGGAACATCGCCGCTGGCGATACGCAATGCGAAGCCTTCGACTACTGCGGTTTTCCCCACGCCCGCTTCACCGGTGAGAATCGGGTTGTTCTGACGGCGACGAGTGAGAATATCGATGCATTGGCGAATTTCCTCATCGCGCCCCAGTACTGGGTCGATCTCTCCTTCACGAGCCCGCTGAGTCAGGTTAACGGTATATTTGTCCAACGCTGGCGCTTTGCTCGCGGCGACTGCCACCGGGGCGCCATCAGCAGTATGCTCCGTGCCCCCTAACACGCTCGACTCTCCACTGTGACCAAACATGGCACGCGCGGTTTCACGAATCGACTCGGGAGCGATACTTTTCAGTTCCGGGCAAGATTCCAAAAGCTGACGACGAGAGGTTTCCTCCAGCAACAGCGCAGACAGGAGATGCCCAGAACTTACCGCAGTGTGGCCGAAATCAATGGATGCAAGTATCCAGCAGTTTTTTGCAGCCTCGACAATGCTTGGCGACAATGCTGCGGGGCGGCTGCTGCCGGATTTAAAGCGGGCGATGGCACCGGCCAGTTGCTTGGCAAGATTCGACGGATTGACGTCGTGCTTGTTGAGTAGATGGTAAAAATCGGTATCGGACTGATCCAGAAGCTTCAGCAGCCAGTGCTCCAGCTCAACATTGTACTGACTTTGTGCCAGGCAAAGGCCCGCTGCGCCCTCTAGCGATTCACGCATGACGGGTGTCATGGTGTCCACGAGTCTTTTGAGATCTACGTTGATCATAATATTATTTCCCTCAATTCGTTCCCTGTTATTTCACAAGTGATCACGGTCGCCGTTTGAATTCCACTTTTATGCTGCAGGCAACGCCTCTTCTGGAGACATCTGGTCGGCACTCAAGCTAACCACCACCTGCTCATCCTGATCCTGATCCCCGGCCATATGCGTATTCCATCCCAACAGGGGCTGGAGGCTGTCATCTCCCGTGAGCTGCACTGGCGACACCTGATTGGTATTCAAAGTGGCTGAAATTTCGAAATCCATTTCAATACCCGCACTCAACTGGATAAATGACTTCAGCGCTTCCAGTTTTTCCGAACCCGGAGCAATGGCCATATGATCCGAATAATCCAGTGGCTCGATTAATAGGCGAAATTTATTCTGGGCCTGGAAGCACTGGGTTCCGAGAATCGTGTCCGTACCAAGGCGATTGTTCACACCGAGCGGATACTGTGGGCCGGGTAGTCTGGTTAGCACATCTTCGGGAAGATCATCCCACTGCCCCTGAAACTGCTCGATCGTAACCTTCAGCCCAAAATACTGCCGAACCATACTTTCCAGTGCCGCTGCGGAGCACTGTTGCCGACCAAGATGGCCCGCCATGCCGTAAAGAACATCGTCCGGGATGGGTATCCGGTATTGAAGCTCACTCGTACCCAGTCCAGCGATCGATGCGAGCGCCTGACTGAATAAATCTGGCTCTCTGGCCTTGCGCCGTTTCGCCGATTCATAATTGACCGGCAGCCGATATTTTTGCCAAGCGCGGTAAAACAAAGAGATATTGCGGTGATGAAAAATATCCAGAAAGTCTCGCAGCGCTGTGCTCTTTTCGCGAAGCTCACGGTGCAGCACCTCCGTCAAATAGTAGGGCATGACACCCTGACTTCCGACGAGCCCACTGAATCCGACTTCCATACTCCACTGTTTTTCCGGGTCGGATTCTTCAGTATTCAGCGAATCTCGAGGCCCCTCATTGCGCTCATTATTCACCCACCCCTGAGCGGAAACTGGGGCAGAGAGTTTACGTTCTTCAATTCGGATTACATCCGCGGCAACAAACGACAGTGAAGACTGCGCCTTGAAGCGTACCGCCTCCCGCACCGGCGGCGCAGCACCGGCCACCGGTTCGCGAGCAAATACATTACTCACCGCTACATCGTCCGAATCTTCGCCATTTTTTTCAATAAGAACCGCGTGTTCCAGATTCCGTACCGCCTGAAAGAACTCAAAGCGATAAGGCTCCCCACACAGCTTCTGGATTACACTAACGCTTTGTCGCCGGCGCGTGGAGGCCATTTCTTTAGTTCCCCATCTCGATCGCTCAACTTGGCGATCAGTCTGGTAAAGGAGTTTATTGAACAATAGAGCCCGAGAAAGCGCTCGATCACGCTAGAAAACAGCAAGGGGGACGCACCCGCAAGCATCATCGAATCAAATTCGATGCTTACCTCGGTACCCCGACATAAGACCACGCTGCCATCTACCTGGATAGGCGCCGTAATTGGACGGGTTTCGAGCTGAAGCACTGACTCAATCATGTTGCGAGTACTGCCAGAATTACGGAAATCGTACAGCCGTAGTATTTCTTTCAGTACATCAACACCGCCATTGTTACTGAGGGAGAGGTGGTTAAGGTTCAAGTGTGAAATCAATCTCCAGTAGGCCCGATCGCGTCGAGGCGGCCGAATAGTGGCGGTAGGAGGAACTGGACAACTGATCCGCTTGGACGGCGCATCGCCGTCGACGATGGACATGTACGGCTGAGCATTACCTGATGGTAATTTTTTCGGCAGATTACGATTGGTGCAGGTCAGTTTCAGCCCCAGGGTCTGCTGGTCGGCGTCGTATGGATTGAATTCCAGGTCCACCAGCGTGATGTCCACTTCTGAGGCCTGTTCATTGCGGTGCTCACCTTCGATAACATCACGTCGGCGGGAGTACCAGAATGCGGATTTTCCATCGGCAGATTCACTATGCTGGATACCGTAGAAAGGACGGTAGTGCGTGGTTTCGCCTCCGGCGTTAGTCGAACTGACCGCATTGATCGAATATACCTCGAGACCATCACTGCGGCGTACATCGGGAATCACGTGATAGCTGTACTCTTCGTGAGTAATCGGGATCGGATCAGCACTATGATCGAACAGGTTGACCACTGGGGTGCAGCCCAGACAGAACATGGTGGGCGAAAGCTGTTTTTCCAGCTCGTGGTGGGACTCCGCCAGGTAGATATAGAGGTTAAGTGAGTCACCGTACTTGTCACTCAGAGCCCCTGCGAGCCCACCCACATCGATAAACTGGAACTTCTCGGGGAATGCGAAATACTCGGTGAGCAAGCGGTAGCCGAGAAATGCGGAGTCGGGATAGGGCAATAGTCCCTCATCCCGGCTTAGACCCACCTGCTTCAAGGCATCCGCGTCAAGAAATATCGGATTGGGATCCCCTTCGCCCGTCGCGACGACGAGCTTGACGCACTTCGTTAGAATCAGGTCGTAAAGGTTATAGATGTGGCTCGGCTGCCCCTTGAGGAAGAAACGCAAGCGGCTTGGCTTGAGTTCGCCGAAGGTCACATCCTCATTGAACGTCTTCAGCGATAGCTTGAGTACCGCGTTGGCCCCTGCGACATCGTTGCAACCCGGTGCGATAAACGGCCGCGGCATCAAGCTCGCACTCTCGGCCTGAAACGGGCATACGTCCACGGGGTAACAACTGGTGAACCGGCAGTTTTGGCCCTGGAAGCTCTCGGATTCAAGCACAAGATCTTTTTCGAGATGAACAATGCCATCCAGGTCGGATTCGGGCTCAAACTGGATGATGGCGCATGAAGGGATAGGGCGGAGGTAATGTGGATACAGAGTTTCCAGCATCGCGTCCGTCAGCTCCGGGAAATCGTCGCTCAGCTTTTGTTGCACCCGTGCATTCATATACGCAAAACCAGACAGCAAACGCGCTACCAGAGGATCATCTACCGTATCAGTATCCAACTGCAGGCGCGCTGCGGCGGCCGGATGCATCCGGGCAAACTCTCCGGCAGTCTGCTGCACAAAGGCCAGTTCGCGCTCATAAAGGTCTATCAGTTTTTCAGTCATTATCGCACCTCTGACACGTCGACCAGTTGCGTGACGGGATTCAATGCGGAATCAAACACGATGATTTCTGATGCAGGGTTCACATGTAATACGGCTTCTACCCGAAACCGGATACTAGGATCCTCGACGTCGATGTTTTCCTGGGTACTCACCTTCACCGAGCTGATCCTCGGCTCGTAGCGAAGGATAGTACGCTCAATATCCCGGCAAAATTTTCGGCGGCTGTCTCCGGACGTGAGGTTTACTGTGGATAGATCCGGCAGGCCGTAGTTGATATTTGAATCGTCGAGGTGCTCGTGCCCTTCCGGGGCGGAAAGGCATCGGTAGCGGGTATTGAACAGGAACTCGAGATCCCGTCGCACACCCTCGCGCAACTGGCGCAATACTTGGTGGGGACGGTGGATGTCCACGCTAACAGAGGAATCCATCAGACGATCCAGAAGCGGTGCTAGGAGTCGCTTCTCACCGGTCAACTGGGCCATCAGCTGGTCACTCCCACACCGATCTGCGATAGCGCAGTGGTCAATTTCAATTCAGACACCAGGTGATCAACCGTATAGTGACTTTTGAGGTGAATCACACTTTGGTAGCTACCGGGTTTTCCTGGCTCATCCATTACTCGTACCCTTGCCTCGCGTAGTGGATAGCGGGCGAGCATTTCCCATGATAGATCCTCGCGGCCAGTGGTATACCGATCCATCCAGTGCTGAAGTTGTCGCTCACAATCCGCCGCGTTCATGTAGGCGCCCACTTTGTCGCGGATCATCACTTTTATGTAGTGGGCAAAACGGGAGGCACACAGTATCTGCTGCAACATACCGCTGATTCGGGCATTGGCAGTAGCAGATTTGGAGCTGTACTGCTTTGGCCGCTGTAATGACGGAACACTGTTGAATGCGCTATACGGTGAGTCATAGCAATGGCACAGGCAGGTAAACCCAAGTTCGCTGAGTTCTCGCTCGGCAAAATCGGTGATCAGGATGGAGGTCGCCATCTTGATCGACTGCGCACTGCTATCGACACCGTAAGGGGCGTTCGGCAACTGTGTGACCAGACCTCCCCCCAGATGATCCCGCGCTACACCGCGGATATGTGAGAACCAGCCAACCTCATCAAACTCGCGAATCAGCACACACCCCATAGCAAACACCGCATTGCCCCACAGGTGGTTACTCGCGTCCGAGGATTGCACACTTTCGCCAAAACGAATGCCTCGGTAATGGGAAAACCCGCGGGTATGCGGTTGCCGCATCAGAACCTGCGGCAGTAGTACACCGATAAACCGGGAATCCTCAAGATCACGGAGGGTGTTCCAGCGGAGGTACTGTTTCTGCCGGAATACTTCGGCGAAGTCGATCGGGCGTGCGACATCATCAAAACTGTCCACCCCGAAAAGCTGCGGCGCCGCGCTACAAATGAACGGGGCGAAAGCCGCTGCCGCAGTATGGGCGATCCCCTGCAAAGTAAACACATCGTCGTATGGATGGTCTGCAAACGGCTGATGGGAGATATAGTAGTCACCGATCAGCAAGCCAAAAGGCTCACCACCAGGGGTACCAAACTCTTCGTTATATACGAGATGGAACAGCCCAGACTGATCGTAATCCGCGGCCCGCTCGATATCTCGGGAAAGATCTTTCCAACTGACATCCAGCAGCTTGATAACTATATTGTCGGCCGCTGGTGTTTCGGAAATCAGCATCGACAGGCCACGCCAGCGTGCTTCCAATTCCTGGAATTTTGGATGATGGAGAATCGCGTTCACCTGATCATTAATCAGGAGATCCAATTCGGCAATGACCTGATTCAGCCACTCACGTACAGACTGCTGACCGATTTCACCAGCACCACTGAAGGCACTCAACCAATATTCAAACGCGAACAGGTCGTCTGGCTCATCCAGAAATTTCTGCAAGCGGCTGTCACCATCCTGAAGCAGTAACTCGGCAAACAAGATCGTGTCACCTGGCTTCTGGTGGGAAGACATCGAAGGCAAGGCAGGCTCTCCCCGGCGGGTATGAGAAGTGTGTTAACAGGCAGGAGTTGGCGGAAAAAGGGCCGCTTTAAAAATCGGCCCCCTTGCCAATTACCCTGCGCTCGGGATATTAGCCACCATGCGCATGGATGTAGTGAGTTCTTCCATCTGCAACCAGGGCTTCAGGTATGCAACAGCGCTATAACAACCCGGCTGTCCTGGAATTTCCTTTACTTCTACTCGCGCTTCAGCCAGTGGATACTTCGCCTTCATTTCAGCACTGGCATCCGGGTTGGAATTGGTGTACTGGGAGATCCACTTATTCAACCAGCGCTCACAGTCACCCGCCTCCATAAAGCTACCCACTTTATCGCGTGCCATTACCTTGAGGTAATGGGCAATTCGAGATGTTGCCATCAGGTAGGGCAGGCGAGCGGATATAGAGGCATTCGCGGTTGCATCTGGGTCATCGAATGCTTTTGGTTTCTGGGTGCTCTGGGAGCCAAAGAATACAGAGTAATCGGTATTCTTGTAGTGGCACAGCGGCAGGAAACCCTGTGCACTGAGCTCCGCCTCTCGACGATCGGTGATACCGATTTCAGTCGGGCACTTCTGGTCCAGGTCACCATCATCGCTTTTGAACAGGTGAGTCGGCAGGCCTTCCACTTTACCGCCCCCTTCCGCACCACGGATTGCAGTACACCACGAGTTTTCAGCAAATGCCTTGGTCATGGTCGTACCCATCACGTATGCTGCGTTCATCCAGCAATACTGTTCGTGACTAGCTGGACGGGAGACACCATCCTCGTCTACTTCGAACTCTTCGTAGTTAAAAGACTCAACCGGCTTGGTGTTGGCGCCGTACGGAGTGCGCGCCAGGGTACGCGGCATCACCAGGGTTACGAACCGGGAGTCATCGCTGTCCCGGAAGCTGCGCCACTTGATGTATTCACCAGACTCAAAGATGCCGCCCAAATCGCGCGGCTTGGAGAGTTCGGTGAAGTCATTGAAGCCAAACATACCCGCACCCGCTGCGGAGATGAATGGGCAGAAGCCTGCAGCGGCGACGTTGGACATTTTACTCAATAGCTCAATGTCTTCCGGGTGACTGGTGAATTCGAAGTCGCCGATCATGCAGCCGAACGGTTCGCCACCCGCAGTGCCAAACTCTTCTTCATATATCTTTTTGAAGGTCTGGCTCTGATCGAACTCAACCGCCTTGTCCAGATCGCGGAACAGCTCGCGCTTGGTGATGTTCATCATGCGGACCTTGAGAGTCGCACCCGTTTCGCTGTTCATTACCAGATGATTCAGACCGCGCCAGGACCCCTCAAGCTTCTGGAATTTTTCGTCGTGCATGATGGCCGCGAGCTGCTTGGACATTGCCGCATCAATTGCGGCCACCGCCTTATTGACCGTCTGCGTAAGGTTGCGATCCCAGGTTACAGTGCCCTGTAGAACCTGTTGGGTCAGGTTGGCGATCAGGTCCTGGGCTTCATCTGGCTGCGTCTGCTTGGTGGCGGAAATCGCCTGCTCCAGCAGGCTTACTGACTGCTCTTCGACTTCCTGTTCCGCTACATTTTCAACTTCGGTGCTCATTACGCATCCTCTCCCTTGTCATCTCCCAGTCCAAGCTGCTCGGAGATTGCCGTAACGTTTTCAGTGCTCTGGAGAATGTCCTCCAGAACCTTCTCCAGCTCCTCAGAGCGGTCCGCTTTGCTCAGCAAGTCGCGCAGCTTACTGCGTGCTTCCAGCAACTGTTTGAGAGGCTCTACCTGCTCGACGATCTGCTCTGGGGTAAAATCATCCATGTGATTGAAATCGAGGTTTACCGCCATTTTACTACCATCATCAGACAGGGTGTTTTCGACCTGCAACGCAAGTTTCGGATTCACCTTAGCCATCACATCGTTGAAGTTATCGCGATCGATCTGGACAAACTTACGCTCTTTGAGTGCTTTTCGGTTTTCCATATTGTCGCCGGAGTAGTCACCCATGACACCCGTTACGAAAGGCAGCTCTTTTTTTACCTCCGCACCATTGGTTTCAACATCATAGGTAATGTGAACGCGTGGCTTGCGCACTCGCTTTAGTTTGTTGTGAATACTCTCGGACATCTGGGTCTCCTTTCCTCAATACGGGAATCGTGGTGGTTTCTATGGATTTACCAACTGGGTTCTGCGGTCGGCTCCGGGGCTGCCCAGCCCGAATCTTCCTGGGCGGGTTGAGACTCGACGCCGGCAGCAGGCTGCTCAGGAGAGCTGGACTGGGTAACTGGTGGCGCCACATAACGCTGGCTGTCGGAGCCATCCAACCGCACACCGGTCAGCTGTGAATACATCGCGCGGGACTGATCGTCGGGCAGAAGTTCACCCATCAGCTCGGCAACGGTCATCCGCCCCCAGCCAATGAGTCGCTCGAGACCAGGTGCCAGCGGCGTATGCGGCTCGTACGTGCGGAAATATTTCGCGGCCTTTTCCAGCAATTGCAGGGCGTCTTCCCTGGAGGTGATAGCGCCGGTAGGTACAGAGACCATCTGCATCGCGATTCCTCCATTCTCGGCGACGGCGACAGGCGCCTGCCCGGCGTCCACGGCAATGGGCTCGGCCTCTTCCACAGCGGCGAGCGACTCAAGCTGGGACTTGTAGACAAAGCGGACTGTGCGCAGCACTTCATCGAGAAGGGTAGTGATATTGGTCGAGGGCGGTGCATCACTGCCACAGGATTCCCGCAGTGCAGCATTGGCGGCCTTGAAGCTGGTGAGGCACTCTTCCAGCGTATCCACCAGATCCGATGCCCATTGCGGAGCTGCCGGGGTGGCACAGGCATCAAACTCGCCGATGCTGTAGCCGAGTGTTTCTACACGCGCCGCCTTGGCGTCCGGGTCAGCGATCTTGTCTGCGTCCCGTGCCTGCTGATAGTGGAAAAAGGAGTAGCTGCCGTAATCGCCCTCCGGGGTGATCTCGGCGTTGCGGATTGGCATCAACAGGGTGCCGTCTGCACCGTCGCCGTTGAGGCCAGTAAGGGGCGCCACTTTTGTTTCAATGCCGTCTTCATCAGGCTCGGGGTATAGATCGTCCCAGTATTCCGCGATCAACCGCTCGATGAGCGTAAATCCGTCGCGCAGCCCGGGAAAGCCGTGCAGGCGAATTAGCGCTTCGGTATACCAGCTGGCGACCTCGAGATCCTTGCTCTTTTCCTTGAGAATCTTCTGTGCAGTCTTGGCTACCTCGCGCCAAGGAGCGAGCAGATCGGCGTCGCTCTCATCGAACATCGCCGAGCGCTCTGCGGCACGCGCGCTGTTACGGGCGTCCTTGATGGTGTAGTAATCGGAGGTGGGGGAGCGATCTGCGCGGATGTCATCACCCTGTCGCCGCTCGCCGGGAATATCCTGCAGAAGAGAGTCGAGTTCAATCGCATTCGGAAATGCCATGAAAAATCCTTTTTTATTATCAGGCGCGGAAGGTGTCGACTGCGCGCCTATCATTTCGTGACCTTTCAGGCTAGCGCAGCCTGGGAAAACACATCATGCGAAGCGTTCTTCGAATTTTTATCGTTCGTCTCCGGGGCATCTTTTACTGCCCCGGTAAAGCTTGCGATCAGCTGATCGAATACGCGCCTCCGCGCTGAAAACACACCCTGTTCACACCACAGGAATAGCGTATAGATTCTGTCATCACAGCCGATACAGGCCACGAGGTACTGAACCGGTACAGTGTCGACCTCGGCAAGTAACTCGCCAAAGAATCCCGTCCCTCCATCGAGCGGCAGTTTCTCTGGCGGGCTGCTTACCGCGGCCCGGTGTAGCTGAGTCGCACATTGGGATAACTGTGCGCAGCAGTACTCTTCTACCGTTGGTGCCGACCGAAAATCTTCAACTCTCTGCGGCAACACAACCATAAATTCATTGTTTTCCAGGCTACCCGCCTGCAACACCGCCCGGTGGTTCAGATCGTCAAATACCCGCCAGAAATCGGGCACAGATACAGCACAACTGCCGTCATCGGACACCAAGCGTAGTGCTAATGAATCGGATCTAGAGGGACTCAAGCTCGCTGTGGTGTTATCAGTCCGCTGGATTTCGGCATGCCAGCCCGCCGCCCACAGGGCCTGCACCAGCTTCTCGGCTTCCGTCACCTCGCGACAATTTTTTATCACCCGAGAGCCACCACTCAGCAGCTTTTTAATCTGGGTGAAATCCAGGCCGAACTTCTCGGCCAGCAACCGAATCCCCTGTCGACGTTCAACCCCTTCCCTGAGAACACCGGTAAAAATTACCGCGCATTGACTCGCTGACATTTTCAATCCCTGAACTGTTTTCCAAGAAAACCTGTTAAAGGAATCCTGGTACGACCGGACTTCAATGTCCGACTTTCAAAAAAATTCTGCAGCCCGCTGTGCAGCGTGTGAACTTTTACTTAAGAAACAAAAAATATATTTCCGCAATCTACGAAAGAAATCGGCACTACCGTACCGATTACGGGAACACCAAAGTATTATTTTATCGGAATAGAATTCCGCTTGAACACCAATTTGAATGCAAATACAGATAAAATGCAGATTTTTATTGGTACGAACATACCAACTAGATAAGAGCCCCTTCTATTCTTCACCAGTGATATTTCGGCGCGCCAAGCATTCGGCTATAACTTAGCGGATCAGGCAATCCCGGACTCAATAGTGAACTCGGGGCGAGGTGCTGCGAACCTTCACACCACCAGAGGCTATAACTGTTATGTTTTTCCTTCATAAGAATTTCGAGCATTGTCGGATAATGCTGTGAAATTCGCGAGGCACCACTGAGTGTGAACAAATCGGCTTCTCTGTCTACATTAATCGCATTGCCTGGAATCCGCGGTGGCGGGGGAAATCGCTCCAGCACCTGATCCGCAGAAAGTGCATGCTGCAGCGCCTCAATCGCCAGTGTGGAGGCCTGCTCATACCACTCCTCGGCTTCAACCAGCACAGCGAATGGATTTGATCCATTTTCCAATGGCGCGGCAAGTGTGACAGGAAAGTAGCGCCCCACACTGTCTACACTCGGCACCAGTATTCCTATCCAGCCCTGTCGGTCGAGCACACCGGGGCTCATTGCAAAGAGCCAGATTGGGCTAGTCAGGTAATAATCCAGCCAGCGGTCACCGACCAGTTCTCGGGAGCCGTGCACCGCGCGCTGCAGCCATTCATCCCAGGGCGTAACAAAGCTTGCTGGCAACTCCCGCTGAATAAAGTCGCCGTGCCCCGGAAGCTTCCCAAAGATCCCTCTGTGTGACATACCAGCTCCGCCTACAGTACTTGCGGACAGCGATATCCGCCCAGCAAGCCTTGATCGAATGGATTACTCACGCCGGATGCAGAAAGTTTGAACTGGGCCGAACGTCCGGATTCTCGGAAAGTAACCAGATGCTCAGACCCATTGCGTGAAGACTCCAGTTCTGAATTCAGTAGTAATCGGTACCAGGCCCAGTCGCCTTCGAAATGTTGCCGATGTACCGTTTCGTTCAGGTCCTCAAACAGAATCCGTACCCGGTTCGTTTCCCCGCCGCGCCAATCCAGTTTGGAGCGCGTGCGCGGACCGTGTGAATAGGGAACTCGCTGATTGCCAAGCTCCAGGGAAAAAAGTCGCACACCCGAATCCAGCTTGGTTGGCTCTATGCGGAAACTGTACCCGGCCTGCTCACCCTGACTGAACAGGGTTTTCCGGATACGCTCCGCGCGCTCCATTTGGTGCAGTGCACCACTGGAAATGCCCAATGTCTGGCCTTCCAGGGCCTTAAGTCTCCAGTTGCGGGTATCTACAAACGGCTTCAGGTACTCCTGTATGAACTGCTGCTCGATACCGCCGGGCTTGAAGTACTTGTTGAACGCCATTACCGGCGCCTCCTGGCTGCCGCTGGCCCGCAGAGGGAAACGGTCCGCGAGGCTACGGCTATACACACTGTATACTTGCTCTCGCCATACGCGATCGATGTGACGTTTGGCTTTGGCCATCACCAACCCCCAGGTGCTGTCTGCAATCTCCTCCAGCCACTGGTCAAACGGTGCTGGAGCATTGGCGGCCTTCACTCGCAATTGCTTGATTGCATCTCCGGCGCCATTGAAGCGAGCCCTGGCCTTGTTGAAAGCCACTTCATCGGTATCCACACCACTGTCAATCTCCGCCAGATAGGCCTGTAGCTGGGTGATGCTGGAAAGATAATCCTGTACGCGGGCCGGTCGGCTTTTTTCGCTGCGGGTCAGCCTTTGCAGCGGCTCAAACCGAAGGTCGACCACGGTCGGCTGAAATTTATCCGCCAGTTTGCTAGCTGCACCACTGACAGCCGCGGTGCTGAGGCGACGGGTGGTGCTGGAAACCGGAAGCGGTACGCCACTCGCGTCCAACGGCACTTCAGGTCGGGGGGTCAGTAATGTGTTGTCTGAAGTGATTTCAACAATGGCAAGCAGGGGCGAGTACACAGGGTCGGAAAGTTTTGACAAGATATCCAGTGCTTGTGAGGTGGACTGGAACCGCTGGATCGGGAACCCCGATACGAACTGCTGCCAGCGCTGTTGATATTCGCCGAGATAGATTCGCTTCACGTCCTCTCCAAGCCGCTTGCGGTCATCTTCATTGAAATCTTCCCCACTGAGCTCCCCACCATATATCCAGCGTTCGTCTGCCAGCTGATCCAGTAGCGGTGAATCGGCATCGAAGTTCAGCTCCTTATATCCAGCCTTGGTATACAGGTAAGGAATATGGAAGCGGCTATCACCAGGATCGACGCCAAACAGTTGTACGGTATCTCCACCCACTTCCCCGTAGAGGTCGATCTGTGTCTGCCCCAGATCGCTGCGCAACATCTGTGCGTACAGGCGCTGCGGTACCGGGATACGGCGCAGTTGCTGCCGAGCCGTTGCAATGGCCCGTTCATTGGGCTCAAGATCCTCCGGCAGCGGTGAAGAAAAAAGCCGCTGCAGATGGGTCATCATCTGCTCTTGCTTACCTGCCTCGCCCGACAGAGTCTGTGACCAATCATCGCTGAAATATGCCGTTAGATCTTCGAGGCTGCGCCTATCTGGATTAAACAACATCAAATAGGTCTTTAGTGTTTGCGGTAGTGCTGGATCCGCGCTGTCGAGCATTAACAGTCGCTGCTCCAGGGAACGCTGCAGGGCCGGCAGAAACGTCAGTGCTAGCTGCTGGCGGTAGAGGCGGTCCGCCGCAGCATCGACCCTCTCATCGTACAGACCGAGATTGTTGAGCCAGGGATGGTCTTCTTTCTGATATACGCGCGATGCGGCGTTCAGCGGCGCGAGCAACTCGAGGGTTTGCGAGGGAGAGAGTTTACGGCTGCCCAGTCTTATCTTGGCTTCTTCGTAAAACGCGATATTGCTGCGGACTTCTCCCATATAACGATGGTTCTGCGCGATGCTCCCAGTCCACAGGAATATAGCGCCGACAAAAGCCGCAGCGGACGCTACATAGACGGAACCGCGCAGCCAACGGGTAACGCGCTCAACCTTGCGATTCACACCGACCAGTTCGGCTTCCGGGAATATCACATCTTTTAACAGACGATGCAGGAAGTAGCTCTTGCCTACCCCCTGGAATCGCTGCGCCACTTCCCGTTCGAGACCGAAGTCGGAACTCACCGAGGCCATCATCCGGTCAATCGGGCTTCCCTCCTGTGTGCCACTGGTAAAGTACACGCCGCGTACCATGGGCACCGTGTCGTAGCGATTGGCACTGAACGCCTGCCTCACAAAATCGGACAGTACGTTTTGCAGGCTCTCCATGCGCGCAGGGAATCCCTGTAACAGAGCGCGCTTCTCGACATTCCGCTCCTGATGTACACGCCAAAGGACCCTCTGATTGAGCCGTTGGATCAAGGCCTGGAACTCGCTAGCAAAGTCATCGAGCGGTGCTCCCGCCCCCGCATGTGCCTCTTCTGGGAAGCTGATACCCCACACCTGCTCCCGCTCAGCCTGGGAAAGGTTATCGAAATATTCGCTGAAGCCTGCAACGAGGTCGCACTTGGTGAAGGTGAGGTAAATCGGGAAGCGAATCCCCAATTGCTGCTGGAGATCATTAATACGCGCGCGGATTGTCTTGGCCTGATGTACGCGTTGCTCGGTGGTCTGCACCATCAGGTCCTGCAGGCTAATCGCGACCAGCACCCCATTAATCGGACGGCGACGGCGGTAGCGCTGCAACAGGTTCAGAAAGGCTTTCCAAGCATTATTATCATATACCCGGTGACTGTCCTGCGTAGTATAGCGACCGGCGGTATCAATCAATACCGCATCATTGGTGAACCACCAATCACAATTCCGAGTGCCGCCTACACCCCCGAGCGCCTCTTTGCCGTGGCTTTGTGCGAGCGGAAATTCCAGGCCAGAATTGACCAGTGCAGTGGTTTTACCGGACCCAGGCGGGCCGATAATGATGTACCAGGGCAACTGATAGAGTGAAACATTGCCACGCTGGGATTTAAACCGTGCCTTGCGCAGGACCTGCATGGCGTCACGAAAACGTTCCGACAAAGCATTCAGCTCTTCGCGGCTTCGTTCCTCGTCGGGATCCACTTCTTCCTGCGATTCTTCAATACCTTGAATCAACGCTTGGTTCTGTCGGCGCTCCACCAGCCACTGGCTCAGGTTCCACACCAGCCAGATTGCAAAGATAAATACGATGATGGTGAGACGCGCACCTGAAGGCAGGGTGGCATTATCACTGCCGAATTTTATGTAATCGGCACCAAACCAGATTAAAAGCGAGAGCGCACACAGGCCAATCAGGCCCAGCACCCATTTATTGGTGAAAAAAATCGCCAGTCGTTTCATGAATTACTCCAGTCCCCGCGACCATTCTGCGCCGGGCAATCAGCAACCGTATCTAGCGCGGCTGCGCAATGTTGTCCTGCAATTCAGGCATCAGTGCCTGTATTTCTTCCGCTACCGGCGTTGCGCTCTGATACAGCCACCAGCGGTACCCGCTGAACGTGGCTACCAAAACGCCGAGCACCACACAGGCAATAACCCAAAGCGGTACGTAATGGATCAGTCTTGTCTTGCGATCCACACAACCCTGCCAGCGAGGGGAAAGATCGCGGTCCATAGCCGGACGATGGCTTTCAATAGTGCGGTACAAATTGTCACGGATCTGTTCCAGCTGTTCATGGCCTCTCTGTACCAGGCGATACTTGCCTTGGAAGCCAAGGCTGAGACACAGGTAAAAAAGTTCCAGCAGTTCAATATGCGATCCCGGTGTTTCCAGGGTGCGCTGCAGGATCAGAAAGCATTTCTCACCACCGAAGGTTTCTTTGTGGAACAGGCTTAACAGCGAGTGCTGGCTCCAGCCGCTTGCGGTACCCCAGGGAGTGGACAGCACTACTTCGTCCACCACCGTGCACAGTAGATATCGTGCGGTCAGCACCGTTTCCTGGGAGAGGGATAGCTGTCTGGCCTCGCGCTCGAAGCTCTGAATTTCGCGAGTCAGCCGCTTGTGCAGGTCCGGCACATTCGTGTGGTTCATCGTGCTACGGAGCTTGATGATAGCCCCGAGCAACTTGGAAGCCGCCGAGATCAGCGGATTCAGACTGTTGCGTATACGCACTTCTCCAAGGGCTATGTCGGGGGCCGTGGGCTGCTGTGGCTGGGGCGGCTGTCTACCCGCGGGCGCGGCCGCTCCTGGAGTTGGGATCATCACTGTGCGGTCTGCAGCACCGGGCGCTGAATAAGCATCATTACTCATGTTCAGTTATTCCTTATTGCCCACAGTTCCATAGTAAGGCCGGGGAACTCTGCTCCCAGATGTACCGCGAACCCACCGGAGCGCTGCATTGCCTGCCATAGCTCGCCCGTCCGCTCGAGTTCGAAATAGGTAAAGCCAGCATGGTAAGGAATCTGCCGCGGCGCGACCGGTAGTGCACGAATAGACAGGCCCGGCAACTGCGCGGAAATGAGTTCGCGGATTGCCTCCACCGGCGCGACTTTTGCCTGACTGGGAAACCGGCTGCGCAGCAGGTCTCCAGGCATATCCGCCTTTGCCGCCATCACAAAGCTTGCGGTTTTGATCAGAGACGGATCCGTTACCGGCGCCACATATATCCCGAACTTACGTTGCACCAGCTCCATGGCGATGGCGGTCTGCTCGAGGACCGTGGAAAGGGATTGTCGCAATGCGGAAAATAATCCCACATAACTCTGCTGCAGGTTTTCGTGCATATAACGCGGGATTTCCGGCGGCCGCTTGTTGGCGGCGGTAAATGTGGAGAGCTCGCCAGCGAGCTGCAACAGCTCCAGAAACAGACTGTGCGGATGCAGCCGGGGCTGTCCGGTGATCTGCTTAAGCAAAGGCTCAACACGGTTGATAACCTGCAGTAAAAGATAATCTGCGATCTCGGCAGAGCCACTGCGACCGCTGTCTGCCAAACGATGACCCAGTGCTGTACCACGATGATCCAGTAAGCCCTTCACTTCTTCGATATACGCTTTGATTACCGGAGAGGCATCAACGTTTAACAGCGGCGGGATGTAATCGGGATCCAGTTCAACCGGCTTTTCCGGCTGCCGCTCGCGAATACGGGTAATACCGATTGCCGCATAGCCGCTGAGATCCTCGCTGCCGAGCTTCAGGCAGGCCCGCAGTTTGCCCACCTGAATCCGTGCCGCCTCGCCAGAAGTGGAGGCGCTGTTACGCGCGTCGAAGTTGGCGGCCTGATAGCGTGCCTGGGGGAAATCTTCCTGATCCCTGACCGACTCCTGGCTTCCCGGGCGCTTCATCGGCACACACAGGTAGACAGTTTCATCCCGGGTATTAACCGGCACATCCAGCACATCCGGCAGGTTTTCATTCTCCGGCGCCAACACCGGGGTGCCATCGGGAAAAATGCCACTAATTCGGGATAGAGAAATTTTTCCCATGGCCAGCGGCTCACTGTCGATGGCCAGTTCCAGCAGCCCCCACGTATAGGGGCCCAGGGCACCCGTGCGGGCCTCGACCAGCTGTTCCAGATAGCGGTCCTGTTGCTGGAAGTGCTGTGGACGAAGGAACATTCCCTCGCTCCAGATAACCTTATTATTCGCCGACATACGCTGTCCTTGTTGCGGCGCCAGGCGGTTGCCTTGCGGATTGGATGGGAGCGAATTTCCGATTTACTTTCCGGACTGCTGCAGCTTACGCAGTCGCTCATACTCTGCGCTCGAAATGGTTACCGTGTTGTCTTTTTTCGATTCACCACGGGCAGCACGACGACGCATATCAAGGGCTTCTGTAGAAGCCATGCGCGTACCCTCAAGTGTGATCGCATATTCATTCTTTCTGTGATCGATAATTGGCAACAACATCAGCGCATCGGCATCCTGATACTGGACAAACTCCGCCAACAGGCCGATATATCTAACTTCTGGAGTCAGTGCCAGCTGTTCGACCCGCTGCTCTCCCGGAGCGAACTCCTTGAGAACGACTGTGTCAATCAGGTCCTTGCCGAGACGGGATTCGGCGTTTTCATACAAGTTGAGAAAGTCTTCACGGGAAAACTGGCGATCATCGGCAAGCATGAATACCCGTACGACTACCGGTGAGGAACGTCCATCGCTATCCGGATTTACGTCATTTTCGATCTCAACCGCCAGCGCAATGCTGGTATCCAGGTTCAATGTGCGGCGGGTGGTCTGACAGGCCACGAGCCCCATGACCAGCGCGATCACAACCAGTAGTTGAACTATCTTTTTACTTTCCACAGTGATCTCCATATGTTCGCCGGCAGCCCTGCGGGCACCGTTTGATTTTTACAGCTTTATAAACAGCGTTTTCCTTATCATTGGCCTTTGCCAAAACTGCGCGCGTTCTTGAGTTCGGATAACTGGCTTTCGTACGTAGCAGCAAATTCATCACCAAACAGACGTCGGTAGCAGGCTTCCGGGTCGCTGATCAGCTGCCGGTACATCTCTACAAAATTGTCCCAGTTACGTGCGCCCTTACTGGAGAAGACACCGCCCTGAGCACCATTGCGCCGCTCGATATATTCCGGGCTGAAAAAACGCAACATCGCATCGTAGCCGGCGCGCATTCCGGAAAGCACTGCCACCTGATGATCCGACAGGTCATCAAAACTGTCGCGCACTGCGTCTACCGGCTGCAGGAATGCACCGTTACCTGCAAACATCGCGGCCAGCGCATCGGCCGCACTGGCACTGAACTTGAGTGGATTGTTCGCCTCGGTCTGTATCATGGTGCGCTGCACGCGCAATTCGTTTTTTATGCTGGTGCGTGCGCGTAACAGGTCGATCAGTCGCGACACGGTTTCCTCGATAATCTCCGCGGACTGCTGATCCAGATGCTGTAGCTGCTCCGCACGCAAATTGAGACCGAGCCTTTCTGCCAGCATGTTCCCTTGAATCGAGCCTTGCGGCTGCGGCTGCGCACTCTGGGATGGCGTCGGGACAGGCGCAAATTGCTGTGAAGCACCGGCGAATCCAGCGGCGGTCGATGGGGTAACAGGGGCGTCAGTGGACGGGGCGACAGCTGGGGCAACCAGCAGCTCGGATTCGGGCGCTGCGGGTGTATCAAAACCCGGCGCACCCTGCACCTGCTCACTCACCAGTGCAGAGAGTGAATCGGCGAAGGGATTGTTGGTGGTGGGCGCCGGGGTAACCGACGGCTGCGGAGTCTCGGCTACGGTGCCAAAAGATTGATGCTGCGCGCTCCCCGTCATCGAATTGGGTTGCGGGGGCGCCAGCGGAGGACTCTGCAGCGCAGACTGACCCGACTGCTGTACCGAAAACTGCATCGCGTGGCTATGCACGGGTGCGTGATCTGCGGCGCTACCCTCTTTCCACCAGTCGTCATCGCCTCCCCAATGATCAGCGGACGCCACGGGCGGCACAATACCCGCACCAGGAACATTCAGCATTTCCAGTGGATCACTGGGTGCTTCCTGACCGAGAAAGCCGTCCATCGACTCGCCGCACGGCGCACCGGTCAGGTATCCCCATTCGCCACTCGGATTGCTGCTAGCGCCCCCACCTGCTCCCATATTCCCCCCGGCATTGCCTGCAGTGGGATCCAGCCAGCTATCCAACTGCTTTGCTTCCTGGGCGGTTTGCATTTTTGCCGCTGCCGCCGGGCTGAATGTGGTTCGGTCCACGCTGTCGAGGAAATCAGCCCCACCCAGGCCATCGGGCAATCCTGCTTCGGCCCTGGCCTGGCGAATACTGACTTTCAGCCGGTAGTCTCCGAGGACAATTGCATCGCCATCCGTCAGGGCAACACGGTTGCCCTTGCCCAGTGGATCCTCTGACTGATTGTGATAGGTCCCATTGGTACTCTGATCGATCAGGTAAAACTGGTTGTTCGCAAACTGGATCTCACCGTGACGCGATGAAACCACACGCTGGGGATCCGGTAGGACCCAATCATTACTATCGGCGCGTCCAAAGCTGCCTCCGGCGCTGCTGAACAACTTGGTGTGCTTGATCATGTTGGCGCCTTCCGGATCGGCAACCACAGAGAGGATTAAATCCATGACGTTCAACTCCAAGGCCCGCAGAGCGGGGTTCCGGCAAGGGACTGTAGTTTTGGCAATACAATCTGATCCCGGCCCTGCACCGAGCGCAGCGTGGACAGGCCAGCAGATTGAAAACGTGTGGCTCCAGCATCTGTCATCAGGGCTTCCGCACAGGGCGTCATCCACTGCCCCTGGGGCAGGCGGCGCAGGTGCAGGGGAAGGTCGGAGTAGATATCGGAGGCGATGACGGCAGGCTGACCGCGGGCGACAAACTCGCTACACAAGGAGAGTGCCAGCAGGTAGGCGCCATTGCCCCACAGATAATACTGGTGGCCAAGCTCAGGGGTGAGCTCTTCAAACTTGAAGATCTCAGTACGTGCGGTATCCGCACCATAAGGCAGGCGCAACATAAAACGGGGAGCAGCCAGTGCTATATGTGCGCAGGCATCGTATTCACGCACGGCCTGCCAGCTGCTGGCGAACTCTTCCGACAGCGGGTAATGCCAGTCATCGGGATCCATGGAACCCGCGAGACTGGCACAGCCGGCGAGGCGGCTGTCGCCCCCCATCAGCAATGCGCTACCTGCGGCTTCGGCGATGGTGGCCAGATCGATCAGCATATGCAGATCCCGCTCTTGATCCTCGATAAAGAAATCCCCCAGGATCAGGTTGTAGGGCACTCCCCCGGCCACGGCCTCACCTGTGACCAGACGCTGGAACAGCTGGGATTTTTCCAGATCATCTTCTGCCTGGGACAGGTCCGCCAGTATCTCTTCCTTGCTGACATCGATCAGGTGAAGCTCCAGGCCGGGGTGATCCTCGAGGCGACGCAGCAACAGGTGCAGGCTTCGCCAGCTTGCCTCTATCTGACGAAAATCACTGTGATGCATGATCTTGCGCATGGCTTCGGACGCAGCCTGGGCAACCGCCTCCAGATATACGCCCTGGTTAACGTCTGGTTTTTGCTGCACATAAGGAGCAACGATGTCTTTGATCAGTTGATCGATCTGCCCCGTGGCACTGGACTGGTATTCCTTCTGGTACGCCTGCCCGGAGAGAATCGCATCCAGCATCGAGCGTGCCGACAATCCACCTGCGGTATGGTGTGCAGATGGGTCCAGCGCTGCCAGCTCCGGTCGCCACTGCTGGATTTCATCGGCGGCGCGAGAAAAGTCCGCCGGTGTCAGTAGCTGTTTTTCCAGCTCGATAAATTTCTTGAACAGGGGTACCCGCTGATACAGATAATCCGGATGCAGGTCGTCGAACTCCAGCAGGTGTAACGGCTGCTCCATGAGCGGAAGGCGGATACTTACCTGTAACTGTTCGAACAACAGTTCAAAATTATCTTTGCGTAGCGGATAAGCCCTGCGCGTGGCAATGCTGCCGGGGTCACATCGCTTACCACTGCCTCGGCCACTGAAGTCGCCCAGTATCGCAACCTTCAAACTGGTACCACGGTGCAAAGTCGACCCGTGATCAGCCTGCTCACCAAAAATCGTTCCCGAGGTGTTTAACGTCGCCCTGCTCATACGCCGGTATCCATGGTCACGGGTATAGCCACGGGTTTCTCGTCCCCGGTGGCGCCCCCCGTTGCATCTGGTTTTTCTTTTGGTGGTGGCATCAATTCTGTATTCCGGGTCCGAGCGCTATCAGCACGCGCGGTTACAGGAGCATCCGTGGCTTTGCGTGTTGTATTTTTTCGCGGCCTGCCCCGCTTCAAAGGTCGCACTCGCTGGTTAGCGATCTGTTCAATTTTGTCCTTGAATACATCGCCTCCGAGTATCTGGCCGAGCTTGATGGTCTCAGCAATGTACTCGAGCAATCGCCGATCGAAGCGATAGCGGAAAAGCTTGCGATAGGCCTCGGCACGCTGTTGCGGGGTTTCACCCAGCTTCAAATAAAGACGGTGGTCGGTAATCACATCACTTTCCTCATTACTGGCGTGATGACTGAAGCTGGACCACGGATACGCACCCAGGGAATCTGCCAATCCAAGATACAGCGGACGCAATTCCACATAGCGATAGCAGGTAAGCAGATACGCATCCGAATCAATCAGGCTGGACTTGTAGCGCCCCGCCCAGAGCGTGCCAGAGCGTTTGTACTTGTGATTGACAAACTGCACATAGCGCCGCCCCAAGGATTGCATCATCGAAGAAATACCGTCTGGCACTCTTGGTGTAGCGATGACCTGGATCATATTCGGCAATAAAACATAGGCATGCACCTCGACCCGATACTGGTCTGCCGCATTGCGCAGGCTGCTCAGATAAAATTGATAATCTTCCTCAGCATAAAAACAGGGCAAGTTGTTATGGCCTACCTGCACGATATGCTGGGGAATATCAATCAGATTGAGTCTCGGGAGACGGGGCATCTTGCCGATAATTCCTTTTAATTTGCACAACCGTACCAGTTGCGCATCCGTTACTGTGGAGGGGCACGCATTATTGCAAAACCAGTAAAAAAAATTCAAACGTTACTCGTTAGCACGTTAACATTAACTGATTACATTTATGGAATTTCGCTCGCGCGCGGAACGGAATCTCGTTTTTACGGACAGGTCATGGAGTAATGACAGACATGGAGCCCATCAGGCTGGCTGTCAACGGACGCACCGATATCGGCCAGGTGCGAGAGGAAAATGAAGACAGTATCCGCTGCCATAGTAGCGAGAATCATCCCTTTGCCTATGTTGTCGTTGCAGACGGTATGGGGGGATACAGTGGCGGCGCCATGGCGAGCAACATCGCCGCCGACACTCTTCAGGACCAGCTCGACAAATTACTTAACGCCACGTTTCTCTCCTGCTCACCACAGCAACAACAGCTGATGCTGCGTGCAGCTCTTGTTGATGCCATTGGTGTGGCCAATCGAAAAATTCTCGATAAAAAACAGAGCCATCCGCAGTTTTCCCACATGGGCACCACCCTGGTGAGCGCTGTGATCTGGCAGGATTTCCTGGTGGTGGCGCATATCGGTGATTCCCGTGCCTACCTCTGGAACAACTACGGCCTGCAGCCATTGACCAAGGATCACAGTGTGGTTCAGCAGATGATTGATTCCGGGCAGCTGACCCGGGAACAGGCACAGTCGTCCCAAGTACGCAATCATATTACCCGTGCACTGGGTGTCGCCGAGAAGGCCGAAGCCACCATCAATAGCTGGACATTAAAGGAAAGCGCACTGCTTTTATTGTGTAGTGACGGCCTGACTGAATACTTGTGCGATCATGAAATACAGCGGGTTATGGCAACCTATCGTCCCGCGCTGGAATGTGTGTACCACTTTATCGATGATGCCAACCAGCGCGGCGGACGTGACAATATCAGCGCAGGGATCATTGAGTTCTGCAATCGCGCGGATGCGGTTGTTGAGTTCTCAGGAAATCCAGTCACGCTAAAGCCGAAGCAGAAAGGTGACATCACTATAAGAAAGACACAGCGCTAATCAAACACGTTACAAGTTTCGGCCCAAACCCTATTAATTGAGCAAGCCCAATGACACCGGAAAGTATGGTCGGTTTTATTCCTTCCGTTCTCGCTGACCTCGTCCCGCCGCAGCAGCCTCCATCCCCAGGCGATGTTTTTGCTATCTGCCGATGGTTACGCAAACCTGGAAATGGAACAGCCGTACCAGTCGAGGTGAAAAATCCGCTGTGGCCCAGTGCTCCGACTATCAAACCGATCGATTACTGCCTGACAAATTTCTCCAGCCCAGCCATTCTCCACCTACCGGATAAGACACCCGTTCAGCTCTGCAACTATCCTGGCACCAATTTTCGCGGTGAGCCTACCCCAGATATCGTTCAGGCCACCACTGTCCTTGGCCACGTGATCGCATTTAATGGGGAGGTCGCTTTTGGACGCACTGACTTTGTCCTCTCCGGGCCATTCAATTTTTCCTGGCAACGCTTCTATCGACAAAGTGTCGATGGTAATCAGGGCCTGGGCCAGGGATGGCGGCATACACTCAGCGAGCAACTGCAACTTCCGGAGCCGGGAGCCGACAGTAACAAGGTCATACTCAATACCGCCGAAGGACGCTGTATTGCTTTCGATCTGCCGGCCATCGGCCACGGTAGTTTCAATCGCAGCGAGCGACTTTGCCTGCTGCGACAGAGCCTGCACAGTTTCCGAGTCTCTGCATTCGATCAACCCGATAAAATTTTTCGTGCAGATGGCGCCGGCCGTAGTGTTCCTCTCAGCGAGATCCGGGATGGCTTCGGCAACACCCTGACAATAGATTATCAGGAGGGGCGGCCCCACAAGATCGTGACATCCTGGGGGCGCACCCTCTATTTTGTTTACCGGCAGGGGTGTCTACAAAAAATTTTCGACTCCCTAGAAAGCTCGGATCATGCGCCTCTGTGTGATTACGAGTTTGATGACGAGCAGTGTCTTGGTACGGCAGTCAGCAATCACTGCACCCACGCAAACTATGCATCACGCCGCAGTGAATCTTACTCCTACGAACAGGGACGACTCTGCAAACTGCACAGCGATGAAACCGGCCACCTTGCATTCACCTACGACGGTATAGATCGCTGTCGCCAACTCAGTGTGGGGCGGCAGCAGTACCTGCTGCGCTGGTCATCGGGACGACGCGCGTGTACCCTGTCGGTTGATGATCAACACGATATCCAGTGGCAGTTCGACACCCGCGGAAATACCATCAGTCGCCGGCAACATGGGCGCGAGACCCGTCGACGCTACGATTACTATTCCAATCTGTGCCTGCAGGTAGACAGCACGGGGGCATCCACTTTATTGCGCCACGATGAATTTGGCCGGCTTGTGCGCCGCAACCGCCACGGCGTACACCAGCATTACATTTACGATGCCAGGGGGCGATTGCTGGCCAGCGGGATCAGCGGCCCCGACGGCCCCTCTGCCGTCTGGAAGTTTTCCTATCAGGAACACTCGCGGCCCACGCAGGTGGTCGACCCCGCGGGCAACCAGTGGCACTGCGACTACGATGACAAAGGCCAGCTGCGCCAACTCAAAGATCCGGAAGATGGCTGTGTGAGCCTGCATTGGGATGCACAGGGGCAACTGCGGGAATTGCAACAGGGCGACCGTCGATATCGCTGGCAGTATGACGAGCGGGGACGGCCGCGGGCGTTTGACGCAGGTAACTCAGACACCGCAACGGTACACAGCTGGGAATACGACACCTTCGGCACTCTCTGCAAAAGCACATTGGGGGCACAAACCTGGACCCTGCGCTGCGATGACCATCACCGCCCCTGCGCCATCGAATATGACGGAGAAACGCAGCTTCAGTGGCAATCCGATGAACTCGGCCTTGTGCGTCATATTCGTTTTGCTGCGGGCACCCCCTGGCAGCTGGATTACAATCCGCGCCGGCAGCTTATCCGGCTCCACGCCGGCAATACGCAATTCCGCTGGCAATACGATGCCTTCGGCCAGTTGAGTCAGTTTTTCGGCGATGGGGGCCATCAACAGCGTGAGTGGCTGTACGATCTCGGCGGTCGCGTCACTGAATACCGGGACAGTGATAACCACTGGTTTCTGACCTACAACGCCCGCGGCACCCTAAATCAGATCCGCAACAATAACGGGCAGCAGTGCAACTTCCATTTCGATACTCACGGTCGCCTGCTGCAGGCGACAAACGACTGCTGCACCCTCCGCTACCGCTACGATCAGCGCGGTTTGCTCATCGCCGAGCACCGCGACCTGCAGCTGGAAAATCGCAGCGAGAGTCTCAGTATCAACCACCAGTATGACAGCCGGGGCTGGCTGCGCAGTTCCAGTTCCGACAGCCTCAATGTCACCTACACTTTTGCCGCCAGCGGGAATCTCTACGGTATCGATGCCAATGGCAAGCTGGTACTGCGCTGTGAGCAACGGGAAAATAGCGTGGCCTGGAGCCTGGGCGAGCACGAGGTCGTCAAACAGTATGAAGCCGGCGTGCTTACGACCATTACCCTGAACGGACAACATCGATTACCCCTCCAGAGTCGCCAACATCCCGCTAAGGTGCCAACCGCTCCCGCACAGTTTGTGCTGCGTGCGGCAAACGGACACACGGGGCTCGACCCGCGCGGTAATGTGGTTGACGAAGTGCGCCGAGACCACGGCGAAGTGTCGCACTATCACTACCAATACGATGGCTGGGGACTCCTGCACAGCACCGAATGCGGTGATTTCAAAACCTATTTCCACTACGACCCTTTTGGGCGACGGGTCGCCAAAAGCAGTACCCATCGTCGCTCGCGGCGACAACAGCGGGTGCTCAGTCACTGGTCTGGTCTCAGCCTGTGGAGCGAGGCAACTGTGCGGGACGGCCAGCGAACGCGCTTTCACTACCTCCATCACCCCATCAGTTCTGCTCTGGTGGCTCGCTCACTCGACCGTTCGAACGGCGACAGTGAAACAGACAGTGCGAACAATCCAATGCAGTACTGCGTCACCGATGATGATGGACAGCTGCTGGCGCTGCTGGACGAGAGCGAACCGGATACGCCAATCTGGCAAAGGGAAACACTGGACCCCGCTGCGAACGCGATTCGCAACCCCGGCAGCTACCGGGGTCGCGAGGGCATCTTCGATGTGGAAACCCAGCTTGTATACCGCGATTTCTGCTACTGGCGCCCCGCTCGCGCGACGGAGGGTGGCAACCCATCGCCAATCCTCAGGGCGCCCCTGGATATTGGCCAGGGGCGCTTGATGGCACTACACCAGGATCCGCAGCCTGCCCGCGCTTCAGCGGACCAGGGGCTGGATTCAGACCATGTGGCGGAGCGGCTGGCACAGCACGACGTTTAGCGGCATCCCAACACCGTCGCGTCGCGCTCAACCAGCCACTGGCTCTGCCAAAACAAGCACCCCGTCACACAATTGGCCCACACCCCGTGGGGCGCATAAGTTTTGACGCTCCATTCCCCAACCACCCACACAAATTCCATTAGCATGACGCCGCGAAGACAGCGTTGTCATTTTTTGGTAGGCGGCGTACACGCTTCGCTCCGAAAAACATAATCAACAATAAATTTAAGGAAATCTGTCATGCATCACACCAACAAAGCTTCGCGAATACGGCGTTCACAGGCCAGCGGCCAGCAAGGCAGCGGCCCGCTGCGGGCACTCACTTTATTCGCATTGTGCGCACTGCCCGGCCTCGATGCCCACAGCCATGGCACCATGGAAGTTCCGGAGAGCCGCATCTACAACTGCTTCCTGAATAATCCGGAAAACCCCGCTGACCCCGCCTGCGCCGCCGCCAAGGCCCTCGGCGGCACACAGCCGTTCTACGACTGGAACGAAATCAACCTGGCCAATGCCGCAGGTAATCACCGCGCACTGGTACCAGACGGGCAGCTCTGCTCTGGCGGGCGCAGCAAATACGCAGGCATGGACCTGGCACGAAGCGACTGGCAGGCAACGCCGATCACCCCCAAGGCCGATGGCACGTTTGACTTCACCTTCTGGGCAACAGCGCCACACGCCACGGATGAATGGGTGTTTTATATCACCCGCTCCGGCTACACCGGTGCCGATCCGCTGAAATGGGGTGACCTGTTCGAGTTCTGTCGTTTGGGCAATATCCCCGTAGGGGCCGATAAACGGTACACCCTGACCTGCCCCCTGCCCGAGCTGACCGGCAAGCATGTGATCTATACCACCTGGCAGCGCTCCGACAGTACGGAGGCCTTCTATACCTGTACCGATGTGGTACTCGGTGACGGCACACCCAGTGTCTGGGCGGATCAAGGTCCACTGCAGGCTCAGTCAGACCTCGCGTCTGGCAGCCAGATAAGCTTGCGATTGTTCAATAGCAGCGGCAACGACATGGAAACCGTCACCTTGCAGCTAACGCAGGATTCGACCGCTGCGGAATGGGCACTGGCATTTGCCAACCGGGTCAACAGCCAGTCCCAGTATGCGCGCATCGGTGTGCTCGACCCCTCCAGCGATACCATCACACCGCGATCGAGTGCAACGGAGAACCGGGTGTACACGCCGGCCGATTTAAACCTGAGCCACGAGGTGGATATCCAGCCGGCAGATACTGGCGGCGACGACGGTGGTGATACGGGCGGTGGCGATGGATACGACTACGCCTACCCCGCGGGCATCGGTAGTTACGTACCCGGAGAGACGGTAGTACTGGGCAGCGACGGCAGCCGTTACCGGTGCCGCCCCGCCCCGGAAGGGCAGTGGTGCAATATCAACAGCGCCTTCCATTACGCACCGGGCACCGGAACCAACTGGAGCGACGCCTGGACGCGCCTATGATGAACCGCTAAATGAACCGCCCAAACAGAAGCGTCCGGCGCTCGCCGGGCGCTTCTGTTACTCGCCGGTAAACCCAGCCGCTCAAGTGGTCACGGCCTGCGGGGGCTGGCGCAGCGTCACCACCGACAGCAGCACTGCCACGGCACCGCAGATCGTAATCGCCGCGACCAGTGTGCGGGGCGCACCATCGAACACGGCGCTCACGATAGCGATGGCCACGGCACCCAGCATCATTTGCAGCGTCCCGCCAAGCGCTGCCGCGGTGCCCGCAATCGGGCCGTGATCATCCAGCGACAGGACCATGGTGGTGGGTACTACCAGACCGAGAAACCCATTGGCGAGTAACAGCAGCGCCACCAGTACCGCAAAATCGTCGACACCCGCCAGGTTAAGCAGCAAGTGCAGCAACCCGCTGAGCGCGAAACCCGCGACCGCCCATTTCACCACGCTCACACCCCCAAAACGCTCACACAGATTGGCAGCAAACTGGCTCGCGATGAAAAAGCCCAGCGCATTCGCCGCAAAGGCCAGGCTGAACTGGGAGGGGGTCAGGCCGTAATAGTCTGTATACAAAAATGCCGCAACGGAAAGGAAAGAGAAGAAACTCGCCGTACCCATGCCGCCGATCAGTGTCATCCCCATAAAATAACTATCCCGGAACAACACACGAAACGCGCCGAGCATCGCCGCGGGGTTTACCGGCACCCGCTGATCCACCGGCAGTGTTTCCGGCAGGGCGAAGCGAATCAGCAGCAGGCTTGCCACTGTCGCCAGTGCCACGGCATAAAATACCGAAGGCCAGCCAAATGGCGCCATCAACAGGCTGCCCACCAGCGGCGCCAGCATCGGAGAAATCGAAATGACCAGCATTACGGTGGTCATCAGCCGCGTGGCCTCGGTGCCGGTATAGCGGTCACGAATAATGGCCCGCGGGATCGACATCACCGCGGCCGCGCCCACCCCCTGCACAAAACGCAGCGCAATCAGCCACTCGATGGTGGGGGCCAGTGCGCAGCCGATGGACGACAGCAAGAAGATCACCAACCCGAAATACAGCGGCGGTTTGCGCCCGAACATATCCGCCGCCGGCCCATAAAACAGCTGGCAGGCCCCAAACGCGATAAAGAAAGAGACCAGGGTGTACTGGGACATGGCCGTTGGCACCCCGTAGTCCTCGGCCATGGCCGGCATCGCGGGCAGGTACATATCGATGGCGAAGGGGCCGACACAGCTCAGCAAGCCGAGCATCAGTGCCATTTTAATCAGGTCAGGTTTCATGGGCTCTCGTATTCCGGGTGCTAACGGGTAGCAACTGTTACCGCCGGACAACCACGCCCGAACACCACTCGATTCTAACAGCACTCGGCAACGCGCCAAGCAACCCAGGCCCGCGAATCAAAATTGACTTTCACCATTCGCTGAGTCACAACTAGAATAACCCGCAAGTCATCCATAGCGATCAACCATCCATGCAAGAGCCCTTCGAAATCGCCGGCGTCAGTGTACTGCCGGGCGAGACGCGCAAAATAGAACTCCCCATCGTGCGGCTCTATACCGATACCGAAATGGCTATCCCGGTGTATGTGCACCGCGGCAAGCGACCGGGCCCCACCATGTTTGTGTGCGCGGCGATTCACGGTGACGAGCTGAACGGGGTCGAGATCATCAGCCGCCTGATCAACAGCAAGGCGCTCCGTTCCCTGCGCGGCACATTGATCGCTGTGCCGGTGGTCAATGTGTACGGGGTACTGCACCAGTCCCGCTACCTGCCAGACCGGCGCGACCTTAACCGCTCCTTCCCCGGTTCCTCACGCGGCTCCCTTGCCGGGCGCATGGCGCATGTATTCCTCGAGGAGATCGTCGCCAAATGCGATTACGGCATCGATCTCCACACCGGCGCCATCCACCGCAGCAACCTGCCGCAAGTGCGTGCCAACCTGGACGACCAGCAGACCCGCGAAATGGCCAGCGCCTTTGGTGTGCCGGTACTGCTCAACGCTACCCTGCGCGATGGCTCCCTGCGTCAGGCCGCCGCCGACCTGGGCGTTCGTATCCTGTTGTACGAAGCCGGTGAGGCCCTGCGTTTCGATGAACTGTGCATTCGCGCCGGTGTGCGCGGGGTACTGAATGTGATGCGCAAGCTGGATATGCTGCCGCCCAAAAAAGGCCGTCAGGGCATCGAGCCGTTTGTTGCGCGGCGCAGCGGCTGGTTGCGCGCCGGCGACAGCGGCATCGTCAACCACAAGAAGCAGCTTGGGGATCACGTCAAGAAAGGGGAAATCCTCGCCACCATTGCCGATCTCTACGGCAACGAGCTGGACAAGGTGCTGGCGGATGCCGACGGCATCATTATCGGCAAGCAGAATATTCCGCTGGTGCAGGAGGGTGAGGCCATGTACCACGTGGCCTATTTCCACGAACCGAACGAGGTACTGGAAAATCTGGAGTTACTGCAGGACTCGTTGCTGCCAGAAGAGAACTTCTAAATTTTCTCGCGAAGCGCTTGGTAGAAAGTGCAGGGCGGGCGCCCGCCCGCCATAGCAGGCGGAACAAGGCACCCTAAGCAGCACAGCGGCGATCTTATTGCTTGCGCAGGAGTTCAAGCACTTCCTTGCTCGGGAAACCCTGCAATTCAACGCCCGCTTCTTCCTCAAACTTGAGAATCGCCTTGCGCGTGCCACCACCGGCCTTGCCGTCGATCTCGCCGTCGTAATAGCCCTTCTCTTTCAGCTTGGTTTGCAGCTCGATCACCTCATCGTGATCCAGCTTGGTAAACGGCCGCTTCCAGTCTTTGGTCAGCGGCTTGGCGCCGCCAATCTGGTCCGCAAGAATACCCACCGCCGCTGCGTAGCGATCCGAATTGTTGTAGCGCTTGATGACGAAGAAATTCTTCAGCATCAGAAACGCCGGGCCCTTGCGACCCGCCGGCACCTTGAGCTCTGCCATATCATCCGGGCGCGGGAACTCCTGGCCGCGCACGCGCTTGACCCCGAGTTTTTCCCATTCCGATATTTTCAGCTTGCCCGCCGGCAGCTTGCGCTCCGGAATGGTCACCTCGTAACCCCAGGTCTGGCCGGTGACCCAACCATTTTTGTCCAGCAGATTCGCCGCGGTTGCCAGCGCATCCGGTACCGAGCTCCAGATATCGCGCTTGCCGTCTCCGTCCATATCCACCGCGTAGGCCTGGTAACTGGTGGGGATAAACTGGGTGTGCCCCATGGCCCCCGCCCAGGAGCCGGTGAGGTGACTCTCATCGATGTCACCACTTTGCAGGATCTTCAGCGCCGCCAGTAACTGGCTGCGGCCGAACTTTTTACGCTTGGGGTCCGCATAAGCCAGTGTGGCGAGCGAGCGCACCACACTGCGCATGACCGTCTGATTATCCAGAATCGCGCCAAAGCTCGACTCCATCGACCAGATCGCCAGCAGGATGTTTGGATTGACGCCGGACCGCTTTTCAATCTTGTCGAGCCACGGCTTCAGCTCCTGCTTCTTGGCACGACCACGCTGCACCGCGAATTTGGTGATGCGATTGTCAAAATACTGCCACGCCGGTGCTTTGAATTCAGGCTGATAACTCGCCTTGTCCAGCACCCACTGATCCGGCGAATCAATGCCCTTGAAGGCGCGGTCAAAGGTTTCTGCGGTGATCCCCTCCTTCATCGCCGTTTTGCGGAACTCTTTCTTCCACTTTTCGAAACCCGGGTCCGCGGCAGCGCCCGCCACCAGCGGTAGCGCACACAGGAAAGAAAATAGAATGGAAATAAAACCGGTGCGACGCACCGCTACAGAGGCAACCTGGCCCATAACGACTCCTTGGCAAAACACGCTCGCTCAAGGGTAGAACGGAAGACCGGTAACGGAAAGGGAGGAATGCCGCCAGTCACTCAGGCTGTGACCGGCCCGACACTCTTTTCAACCAAGCAGAGAAGGCTGTGCCGTTCTCAGCTCGCCGCCGGAATCACGTAAAACAGCACCGCAAAGAAGTGCAGCACGCCGCCCGCCAGAACAAACAGGTGCCAGATGGCATGGTGATAACGCAGGCTGCGCCACAGATAAAACGCGATACCGCCGGTGTAACACAGGCCACCGAGTACCAGCAGCAACAGACCGCCGGACGCCAGGTTATCCATTAGCGGCTTGATTGCCGCAATCACCACCCAGCCCATCAGCGCACTGAGCGTGATCGACAGCGCACGGATCTTCTTCAGCGGTGTGAACTGGATGATGAGGCCCACCAACGCCAGCCCCCAGATAATCCCGAACAGCCACCAGCCCCAGGGGCCGCGCAGGGTGACCAGGGTAAACGGGGTGTAAGTACCGGCGATCAGCAGGAATATGGAGGAGTGGTCCAGTGTGCGCAGTATCTGCTTGGCAGAGACATGGGTGATGCTGTGATACAGGGTGGACGCGGAGAAGCACAGAATCAGCGTCGCGGCGTAAATGCTGCTGCTGACAATGTGCCAGACATCCCCGCGCAGAGCGGCAAAACTGCACAATACGCCGAGGCCGGCGATGGCAAGTAGTGCACCCACACCGTGGATGACGCTATTGGCGATCTCTTCCCCAAAGCTGTAACGGCTGGTGACCTGGGCGGTCAGACTATTGGACATGGCGCTTACCCGTTCTGCGAACCTGCATCGATCCTTTGAGCGATCGATGACCAGAATGACAGAAAAATGTGACTGAAACTTTAATTACAGTCCATCATCGGGATTTGCCGCCTGCGACGCAAGCGAAGTTTGAGACCGGCGGGTATCGCCGGCCTCAACAGGAGGGGAAGGGACAGGGGCGATCAGATGCTCGCGTTGTGGATACCCATCTCACACAGGGCGGACGATTCACGCACGATGGTCTGCACCCGATCCGGGCCGGTGGAGATGATATCGATGGGCGCACCGACCAGCTCTTCGATACGCGCGATGTAGTCCCGCGCGGCCTGTGGCAGCTCCTTCTCGCGGCACACACCAAAGGTGGTCTCGCTCCAGCCAGGCATGGATTCGTACACCGGCTGCGCGCTTTCCCAGCCAGCTGCATCGAACGGCACCGGCATATCTTCGCCGGCGGCATTTTTGTAACCCACACAGATCTTCACTTCTTCCAGGCCATCCAGCACATCCAGCTTGGTCAGGCACAGGCCGGAAATACTGTTGATACGGATGGCGTGGCGCACGGCAACGGCGTCGAACCAGCCGGTGCGGCGCTGGCGACCGGTAGTGGCACCAAACTCGTGGCCTTTCTCACCCAGGTGGCGGCCTACCTCACAGTCCAGCTCGGTGGGGAAGGGTCCACTGCCCACACGGGTGGTATACGCCTTGGTAATGCCAAGCACGTAATCCAGGTACAGAGGGCCAAAACCGGAGCCGGTGGCGGTGCCACCAGCAGTGGTATTGGAGGAAGTCACATAGGGATAGGTGCCGTGGTCGATATCCAGCAGGGAGCCCTGGGCGCCCTCGAACAGGATGTGTTCGCCATTCTCACGGGCGGTGTGCAGCATGTCGGCCACATCGGCGATCATCGGCATCAGCTCGTCGCGCCAGGTTTCCGCGAGCTTGATGGTTTCCTCGTAGCTCACCGGGTCGACCTTGTAGTACTGGGTCAGGGCGAAATTGTGGTATTCCAGCAGCTCTTTGAGCTGGGCACAGAAGTTGTCCCAGTCACACAGGTCGCCCAGGCGCAGACCGCGGCGCGCGACCTTGTCTTCGTAAGCGGGGCCAATCCCGCGACCGGTGGTGCCAATCGCCTTGGCGCCACGGGCCTTTTCACGGGCCTGGTCCAGCGCCACATGCACGGGCAGGATCAGCGGGCACGCCGGCGACAGGCGCAAACGCTTGCGCACGGGGACACCGGCAGCTTCCAACTCGCCCATCTCTTTCTGCAGGGCTTCCGGGGACAGAACCACGCCATTGCCGATCAGGCAGGTCACGTCCGGGCGCAGCACGCCGGAAGGAATCAGGTGCAGCACGGTCTTTTCACCGTTGATCACCAGAGTGTGGCCGGCGTTGTGGCCGCCCTGAAAGCGGACCACCAGTGCGACTTTCTCGGTCAGCAGATCAACGATCTTGCCCTTGCCTTCGTCGCCCCACTGGGTGCCCAGCACCACTACATTCTTGCCCATGTGCGTAAATCTCGTGTCGTCAGTTCAAAAGACGGGCGGAAAGATGTGTCGGCCGCGCCCGTCGTGCGGCCTGAAAATCAACGTGCTGCCGTTGGCCAGAGGCCAATAGCAAAGCTTAGGGTTTACGAGCGGGACTTCACCACCCAGCCGGCGCCTTCCTTCACCAGTTCGCGGTCGCAGCGGCTCAGGGTCTCGCTATCATCGCTGCCGGCGTCGCCCATCAGGCTGATCACCACTTCACCCGCAGCGCGCAGGGACTCGGCGGTCTGCCACAGCTGTTCACAATCGCTGGCGGGAGCCAGAATCGCCCCGGCCTCCCGTTCACCGTTGGCACCCAGTGCATTGATCGCCGCCAGATCGGTACTGAAGCCGGTGGCCGCGCGGTCGCGGCCGAATACGGCACCGATGCCGTTGTAGCGGCCGCCGTTGGCCAGTGCCTGGCCGTGGCCAGGGGAGTAGGCGGCAAACACCAGCCCGGTCTCATAGTCGTAGCCGCGCATTTCGCTGAGGTCGAAAAACAGCGTCACCTGCGGGTAACGACGCGCAACCGCGTCGGCAACTTTCTGCAGTTCGTCCAGTGCACTTTTCAGCGCGTCCGGGCCGTTGCCAAACAGCTCTTTGGCCCGCGCCAGACACTCGCTGCCACCGGCCAGGCGCGGCAGGCCGCGCAGCCAGTTGGCGGCATCCGCGGAAGTAATATTGTCGTCTACCCAACGCTCGATATCCGCCACGGCTTTGCTTTGCAGCAAGGCAATCAACGCGCTCTTTTGCTGCTCGTCCAGCTCGGCGGCCCGGGCAAGGCTGCGGAAAATCGCCACATGCCCAAGGTCCAGGTGGATTTCGCGAATACCCGCAGCACGCAGGGTTTCGATCATCAGGCTGATGACCTCGATGTCGCCCTGCAGGCTTTCGACACCGTACAACTCCGCGCCAATCTGGATCGGCGCGCGCGGCCCCATGGGCGCTCGCGGGCGAGTGTAGAGCACCTGTCCCGCGTAGCACAGGCGATTAGCGCCACTGCGGGGGAAACTGTGGCTGTCGATACGCGCCGCCTGCGGGGTAATGTCCGCGCGAATCCCCAGGCTGCGGCCGGACAACTGGTCAGTCACCCGGAAGGTACTCAGGTCCACATCGCGCCCCATACCAATCAGCAGGGAGTCGGCAAACTCCACCATCGGCGGAATAATCAGCTCATATCCCCAGCGGTGATAGAGGTCCAGCAGGTTTCGGCGCAGGGTTTCCACCCGCTTGGCGTCGGCAGGCAAAATCTCGGCGATGCCATCCGGTAGCATCCAGCGTTCGGCTTGGGTCATGATGTGGGTATTCGACAGTTAACAGTGTGGCCTTCGCGACCGGGAGAACCTCAGACCTGTAGATCAGCCAAAGAGCATCAGCAGGGCCGTGCCGGCGAGCATGGAGACCAGCCCCGCCGTGCGCAGGCTGCGATTATCCACAGATGCCAGCTGCTGCACCAGTGCGCGCCAGCGCCGGGGGTAGAGAAAAGGCAATACACCTTCGATGATCAGTACCAGGCCCAGGGCCCGGACCAGCTCGTCCCACACAGTGACAGCTCCAGTCGCGCTTTGGCTTAGAGGTTCTACAACAGGTTCAATAAAAAGGGGCCGGCACAAAAAAACCGGGCGCCGGCCCGGTTTTGGGGATTTTACCACCATTTGATCGCGCTGTGGCCAGTTGTAACCAAACCGCGATCAATGTGGCTTCTGGGCAACTGCTTACTTGCCCTGAGAATCCTTGAGGTAGCGGAAGAAGTCGCTGTCCGGGTCCACCAGCAGCATGTCGCTCTTGCTTTTGAAGGATTCTTTGTAGGCGGTCAGGCTGCGGGAGAAGCGATAGAACTCCGGGTCCTTGCTGAACGCCTGGGCATAGATCTTGGCCGCTTCCGCATCACCGTCACCGCGCAACTCTTCTGCCTTGCGGTAAGCCTCGGACTCGATCACCACCTTCTGGCGGTCGGCATTGGCACGAATGCGTTCACTGGCTTCCTGACCTTTGGCGCGGTGATCCCGCGCCTCCAGCTCACGACCCGCTCGCATCCGCTGGAACACCGATTCGGAAACTTCCGGTGGCAGATCGATACGCTTGACGCGCACATCGACAATTTCCACGCCCAGGTCCGTTTGCGCCGTTTTGTTCAGGTTCTCGGTGATCTCCGCCATCAGCTCGTCGCGCTGACCACTCACCACCTCGTGCAGGTCACGCACACCAAACTGGTTCCGCAGCAGGTTGTTGATCTGCTCCGCCAGCAGGCGCACTGCGTTGCGCTCGTCACCGCGAGTCGCCACATAGAAACGGCCCACATCAACAATCCGGAACTTGGCGTAAGAGTCCACCATCATGAACTTGTTTTCGCTGTTCAGCATCCGCACCGGCTGCGAGTCCACCGTCTGGATACGGGCGTCGAACTTGCGCAGCTCGTGCACCAGCGGAATTTTGAAATACAGCCCGGGCTCGTAGTCGGTACGCACCACTTCACCGAAGCGCACCAGCACCGCCTTCTCGGTTTCCTTCACAACGAAGGCACTGGCAGACAACGCCAGCAGGCCCAGCAGTATCAGGGCAATGACAAATAGTGATTTGTTGTTGTTCATAGCAACCCCCTTATCGCACTTCGCGGCTGCGGCGAGCGTTATTCACTTCGGTGCGAATCTGGTTCATCACCCGCTGGGAAATCTCGTCGACCACCTGCGGAGTCACCTGTGTGCGCTGGCTGGCGCCACCGGACGCACCTCCGGTCAGCTTGTCCAGGGGCAGGTACATCATGTTGTTGCCACCCTCGACATCCACCATGACTTTGGACGTGTTGCTCATCACTTCCTGCATGGCATCCAGGTACATCCGCTCGCGGGTGACTTCCGGTGCCTGCTGGAACTCCGCCAGGAGTGCGGTGAAACGTGCCGCCTCACCGCGAGCACTTTCGACAACCCGGGATTTGTAGGCTTCCGCCTCTTCAATCATGCGCTGAGCCTGACCGCGCGCCACCGGGATGACCTGGTTGGCATAGGCCTGGGCTTCGTTCTGCAAGCGCACCTCGTCCTCACGGGCTCGCACCACGTCATCGAAGGCGTCCTGCACTTCACGCGGTGCCTTGGCGTCGGTGAGGTTGACCACATCGACCCGAATACCGGTTTGGTACAGGTCGAGGTACTCCTGCAGGCGCACCTGGGTATCGGCAGCAACCTGGGTACGATTCTGGGAGATAACCCCGTTCAGGGTCTGCGAGCCCACGATGTGGCGCAGGGCACTGTCAGTGGCCTCCTGCAGACTCTTCAGCGGGTCGCGCACACGCAGCACAAACGATTCGGCATTGTCGATATGCCACTGCACCTGCAGCACCACGTCGACGATACTGGCGTCCTCGGTGAGCATCTGGCCGGTGGTGCGCTCGGTACGCACCTCGGTCATGTTCACCTTGGTGACGTGATCGATCAGCGGCGGATTCCAGTGCAGACCGGAATTTACGGTGTTGTGGTATTTACCCAGGCGCAGAACCACCGCAGATTCGTTGGCATCCACCTGATAGAAGCCCCACAGGCCGTACACTACGGCCAGTACGATCATCACCAGCGACCAGGGGAAACTGCCGCCACCAGGGCGCCCGTCACCAGCGTCCGATGGCTTACCACCAAACAGGCCGTTCAGCTTTTGCTGCATTTTGCGCAGCAGTTCGTCGAGATCGGGCGGGCCATCGTTGTTGCGATTACCACCACCCCAGGGGTCTTTGTTATTACCACCCGGTTCGTTCCAGGCCATTTATTTACTCCAACTCTTCAACTTATTGATCGTTAGCTGTCGCGAAATTCTAGCATTGATTGCCATCAAGTATCCGCGCCCAGCGCTGTAAACTTTACCCTTGCTTATACGGTGACACCGCTCACTCGGTTTCCCAGTCTTCCGGTTTGGGCTCGGCATCGGGGTTTTCCGGTAGCCACTGCGGCGGATTCCCCACCTCGCGAAACGGCGCCATCAGCCGCTGTAACTCCGCCCGCGGCAACAATATTTTCAATTCAATGTCGCCGTTGTCGCGATAATTTTCTTCCTGCACCGCATTGCCTTCAAACAGCTGAGCCCGCAAGCGCGCGTGCTGCGGAGGAATCACTACCGCGCCGCTCACCATCTGCTGGCCAAGTCGTTCGGCGATGGCCTCCACCAGCAACTCACACCCCGCACCGGTGGCTGCGGACAACCACACCGCGCGCGGCACGCCCTGATCATCCCGGTCGATACGCGGTTCGGCGTCGGCCAGCAAATCCAGTTTGTTGTACACCAGCAGATGAGGCAAATCCGCCGCGCCAATTTCTTCGAGTACTGCCTGCACCTCTTCAATCAGGTGCAGACGATTTTCTGCCGCCGCATCCACCACATGCAGCAGTAGCGTGGCATTGGCCGCCTCCTCCAGCGTCGCGCGGAAGGCTTCCACCAGGCGGTGCGGCAAGTGGGAAACGAAGCCCACGGTGTCCGCCAGAATCATTGCGCCCACATTGGGCAGCTCTACCCGGCGCATGGTGGGATCGAGTGTGGCGAACAACTGATCGCGCACATAGACGTCAGCACTGGTGATGCGATTGAACAGGGTAGACTTGCCGGCATTGGTATAACCCACCAGCGAAACCGTCGCCACCTCGGCACGGGAACGTGCGCGACGCCCCTGCTCACGCTGACGCCGCACTTTGTCGAGACGCTTTTCAATGGAGTCGATACGCGCACGCAGCAAACGGCGGTCGGTTTCCAGCTGGGTCTCACCGGGGCCGCGCAGGCCAATACCGCCTTTCTGGCGCTCGAGGTGGGTCCAGCCTCGCACCAGGCGGGTGGACATGTGCCGCAACTGGGCCAGCTCTACCTGCAGCTTACCTTCATGGGTACGCGCCCGCTGGGCAAAGATATCCAGAATCAGGCCGGTGCGGTCCAGCACCCGGCACTTGAGTTCGCGCTCGATGTTGCGCTCCTGGCTGGGCGACAGGGTGTGATCAAAAATCACCAGTTCCGCGCCGTGCTTGGTCACGGTCTCCTGTATTTCTTCCAGTTTGCCGCGACCGACAAATGTCTTGGGATCCGGTGTGGCGCGCTGGCCAAAGATAAAGGCCACCGGGTCGGCACCGGCGGATAGCGCCAGTTCTTCAAATTCCCGCGGGTCGTCGGGACTGTCGATGGCGGAGAGTTCCAGGTGTACCAGCACAGCCAGCTCACCGGATTCCGGGCGATCAAAAAACAAGGATTATTCTCTTGGGCTCAATAGGTGCGCCATTGGCTGGCGCCGAACAACAGACGCCCCGGACGAACCGGGGCGCTGTTAATTACTGCTTTGTACAACGGCTTCGCAAACCCATCGCCACGCTTATTACACCAGAAACCCGGGGCAAACAGCGGGGACAATACGCAGCGAGGTACCGTCAAACCAACGGCTAGCCGCCGAAGGTATCGCGCTCGCCACCTTCCGGAGCGGCGCCTTCACCACCCTGTCCGGCCGGGTTCATCAGCGGTACACGAACAGCGCGCGAGGGTACAACGGTGGAAATAGCGTGTTTGTAGACCATCTGGCTCACGGTGTTTTTCAACAGCACCACGAACTGGTCGAAGGATTCGATCTGGCCCTGCAGTTTGATGCCGTTCACCAGATAGATGGAAACCGGGATTCGCTCTTTACGCAGAACATTCAGGTAAGGGTCTTGTAAGCTGTGCCCTTTTGACATCTTTTTTCTCCTTGCCAAAAGATAAGTCGCCAGATGACGCACGATCGCGCCCGCGAAACCCGCGGACTAAAAAACGGCCATGGTGATGCGGCGTATAAAAAAGAGCCAAAATTGAACAGGCTCTGTGAATAACTGACTGAACAGGGCTGGATACACCAGCCCACTCACGTTATGGCTGCTCAACCGAGAAATTTCAAGGCCTCTGCCAACATTTCGTCAATTTTGCGCACTTTGCCGCCAGACTGCTGTGCATCGATGCACTGCAGGTCCGGCCACCGTCGCAACCAGGTGAGCTGACGTTTGGCCAACTGGCGCGTGGCGGCAATGCCCGCCTCGACCATCTGCGGGTAATCCATCTCACCGTCGAGATACTCCCACACCTGCCGGTATCCCACCGCGCGGATCGCCGGCAGATCACGGTGCAGGTCACCGCGGGCGCGCAGCGCCTGCACTTCCTCGATAAACCCATTTTCCAGCATGCGCTCGAAACGCAGGGCGATGCGCTTGTGCAATAGGGACCGGTCTGTGGGCACGATCGCCAACTGCTGAATTGCGTATTGGGTGTGCAGAGAATCGCTCTGCTGCGCGGCCCGGAGTTCGGTCATGGTCTTGCCCGACAGGTGGTAAACCTCCAGCGCCCGCTCGATACGCACCGAGTGATTGGGGTGCAGCTCTGCTGCCATTGCCGGGTCTACTTGTGCCAGTTCGGCATGCAGTGCTGGCCAGCCTTCTTTTTCTGCGCGCGCCTCAATGGCCGCGCGAAACGCCGGGTCCGCCTGAGGCATCTCTGCCATGCCCTGCAATAGAGCCTTGAAATACAACATGGTTCCGCCCACCAGCAGCGGAATCTTTCCGCGCCCGCTGATCTCGGCCATTACCTTCAGGGCGTCCTGGCGAAAGCGGCCTGCGGAGTAGCTTTCCGCCGGATCGCAGATATCGATCAGGTGATGGGGGTATCTGGCGAGCTCCTCCGGTGTCGGCTTTGCCGAGCCGATATCCAGGCCGCGGTACACCAGCGCCGAATCCACGCTGATCAACTCCACCGGCAAGTGGTCGCTGATCGCCATCGCCAGGTCGGTCTTGCCCGAGGCAGTGGGCCCCATCAGAAAGATAGCGCGGGGGCGCGCGGGGTTTATTTGCATTTGGACGCCTTTAGAAACCGTAGCGAGCGGGTGCCTGGTGGTGGCCGCCGGAACGCAGGCAGCGGAATGTATTCGCTATACATGAGCATTCGACCGGGCTGGCGCACCAGTACCGCCGGACGCCGCCAGGCATCCGCGCAGTAGGTTTATGAAGGCGTCCATTATTGGCCGCGCATAAACCACTTATCCATATCGGACAGTTTCACCTGGGTCCAGGTGGGCCGACCGTGGTTGCACTGCCCGCTGCGTTCGGTGCGCTCCATATCCCGCAACAATGCATTCATCTCCGGGATGGTCAGCTTGCGATTGGCGCGCACGGAACCGTGACAGGCCATGGTGGAAAGGATCTCATTGATCTGGTTGCCAATGCGATCGCTGCTGCCCTCTGCCAGCAGGTCCGACAGCACATCCCGCACCAGCTGCTCCACCGGTGCACCGTGCAGCATGCTGGGCACCTGCCGCACCATCAGGGTTTCCGGCCCGGCGCGCTGCAACACAAAGCCGAGGGAAGTGAACACTTCCTCACGCTCTTCGAAACAGTCCGCCTCGCGTTCACTGACTGCCAGACTGACCGGCACCAGCAACGGCTGCGCCTGAATGCCACCGGCGGCGTGGGCGGCTTTCATATTTTCGTACACGATACGCTCATGTGCCGCGTGCATATCCACCACCACCATGCCGTGCTGGTTCTGGGAAAGAATATAGATACCGTGCAGCTGGGCCACGGCAAACCCCAGCGGTGGCGCCTCGCTGTCCGCTTCCGCCGGCATCGACGGCTGCCCGCCCGCCAGTGGCGTCGCCACGGCACCCGCAGGCGCCTCCTGCACACCGCCGCTATGGGGCTGGTGCAGTGCACCATAGCCCTGCATCTGCTGCTGGATGCGTTGCGGAGAGGACGCTGTACCAAATCCCTGACCGGCAAACCCCGCGGATGGCGCGGACGTCGAGGGCGACGGCGCCGAGGCCAGCGCCATTCGCTCCTGCCCGGCAAATTCGCCGGCGGCTACCCCGGAGATCTGCGGCGAAACCGCTTCGTGCTCGTCATTCTGACCCGGGCGCACATCGGCCAGGGCGCGGTGCAGGGAACCAAACAGGAAGTCGTGCACCAGGCGGCTGTCGCGGAAGCGCACCTCGTGTTTGGTGGGGTGCACATTCACATCCACCGAGGCCGGATCCAGCTCCAGGTACAGCACAAAGGCCGGATGCCGGCCGTGATACAGCACATCGGCGAAGGCGCGCCGCACTGCGTGGCTCACCACACGGTCGCGGATCGCGCGGCCGTTGACGTAGAAAAACTGCAGGTCAGCCTGGGAGCGGGAAAACGCGGGCTCCGCCACCCACCCCCACAAGCGCAAGCCATTGCGCTCCATTTCGATATGCAGCGCATTTTGCATAAACGCCGGCCCACACAACTGGGCCACACGCCGCTCCATTTCTGCGCGACTGGTGCCACCGCGCAGGTTGTGCACACCTTTGCCGTTGTGGCGCAGACTGATCGACACGTCGAACCGCGACAGGGCAAGGCGCTTGATGGTTTCATCGACGCGATTGAATTCGGTCTTTTCGGTACGCAGGAATTTCCGGCGCGCGGGGGTGTTAAAGAACAGGTCCCGCACCTCCACCGTGGTGCCACGGGGATGGGCGGCAGGCGCAAGCTGGGTTTCCATTTCGCGCCCCTCGGCAGATACCACCCAGCCCTTGCCGGAGTCATCGCGGCTGCTGGTCAGCGTGAGGCGGGCCACAGAGGAAATACTGGCCAAGGCCTCGCCGCGAAAGCCGAGGGTGGCAACCGCTTCGAGATCTTCGAGTGCGTGAATTTTCGAGGTGGCGTGACGGGCGAGGGCCAGGTGCAGGTCATCCTTTTCGATGCCCTTGCCATTGTCGCGCACCATGATGCGCTTCACCCCACCAGCGTCCAGGTCGACTTCCAGCCGTGTAGCTCCGGCATCGAGGCTGTTTTCCAGCAACTCCTTGATCACGGAAGCCGGACGCTCAACCACCTCACCGGCGGCGATCTGGTTGGCGAGTCTTGGGGAAAGTAGCTGGATATTTTCTGGCATCGGGGTCTTGTACTTACCGCTGGCCCGGAGCTATTCCGGGGCCACGCTTTCGGAGTTCTAGTGAATTGTTGTGGCGCAGGAGCACCGGGTAGCGGTTTTGAAAAGCCATTCCCAGTAGCCTGCCGCCACCGAAGGTAAAACGACCTCCGCTGCCGCAGTGCGGAACCACGACACTCAACTAGACGGGATAGTCAGCGTCTGACCCACCCGGATCATCGTGGTGCGCATGCCGTTGGCCCGCTTCAGGTCGGCCACCGAGATGTTGTAGCGGGCGGCGATGCCGGACAGGGTATCACCCCGCAAGATTCGATGCTTGCGGTCGATACGATTGGCATTGGCTGCAAGCCAGCTATCCGCCGGTGGGCGGGCGGTGAAGTGGGCGGCGATACCGTCGCCGAGCTTCTCCGCCATGCGCTTCTGGAACGACGGGTCGCGCAGGCGACGGGCTTCCTGAGGATTGGTGATAAAGCCGGTCTCTACCAGAATCGAGGGCACATCCGGATTGCGCAATACGGAGAAGTTCGCCTGCTCGACTTTCTTTTTGTGCAGGTGGGTGAAACTGCCCAGGGAGCTGAGCACACTGCTGCCAATATCCAGGCTCGCATTCATGGTGGCGGTCATCGCCAGGTCCAGCAGTACACCGGCGAGGGTGTCGTCCTTGTCGCTGAGGCTCAGGCTGCCAGCACCGCCGATGAGGTCGGATTCGTTTTCCCGCTGTGCGAGAAACCGCGCCGTCTCACTGGTGGCACCGCGCGAGGACACCGCATAAACGCCGGCACCGCGCGCATCCTTGCGGGTGAAGGCATCCGCGTGAATCGACACAAACAGATCCGCACGCAGTTCCCGCCCTTTTTTCACCCGATCGCGCAGGGGAATGTAGTAATCACCGGTGCGCACCAGTTTGGCGGTAAAGCCGGGGCGTGCATCGATGGACTTTTGCAGGTAGCGGGAGATGGCCAGCACCACGTCTTTTTCGCGCAGGCCACCGGGACCGAGCGCGCCCGGGTCCTCACCACCGTGGCCGGCATCAATGGCAACAACGATATCGCGCTTGCCGCTGACCACCTGCACCTGCTCGATAGTTTTTTCTTCCACCTTACCCCGGTCGTGCAGGTCAATTACCAGCCGGTCGGGGAGCTGTTGGTGGCGGCGCAGGGCGAAGCTGCGGGGATTGACCGGTTGCTTGAGGTCCAGCACCACACGCAGGTCGCGATTGTTCTGCACCGCATGGCGCACGCCCGCGATGGGTGTATCCGCCAGTGGCAGATCCTCGATGCCGGTGGACAGCCTGGCGCCACTCACGTCGATAACCACGCGATCCGGGTTGGTGAGCGTGAACAGTTTGTGCTCGGCGGGGCCGTTAAGATCGAACACCAGGCGGGTGTGATCCGGAGCACGCCACAGGCGCACCCCTTCGACTTCTGCGCTGTTGGCCACGGCCGCCGGCAGCATAACCAGCGCCGCCAGCAACAGGGCGACGAGCCTGAAGTCCCAATTTGTTGCAGTCAATTTTGCTGTCAGTCGCACTGGCAACCTTGCTCCGCTCATTATTATTGCCCTGTGGAATCTATGCCATTCGGCCCCAACCACTCTCCCCAGTGTATCAATCCCGTGGGAAGTCCGCCCCTTTCAGTACCGCCGCGCCCGCTTCGCTCAGCGCCACCAGTTTCAGTGCACGACCCTCGCCCTTGAGCTGCAGGGTCAGCTCCATATCCGGGGGCGGCAATACCCCGGCGCCGCGCTCTGACCACTCCACCAGACTGAGGCTGCCCGGGCCAAAGTAGTCGCGCACCCCCATATACTCCAGTTCTTCCGCATCGCCCAGGCGATAAAGATCAAAATGATAAACCCGGCGCTCGCCTTCGCTGCCGGGGGCAAACTCGTAAGGCTCCACCAGAGTATACGTCGGACTTTTTACCGCACCGCGGTGACCTAACGCGCGCAACACCCCACGGCTGAACGTGGTCTTGCCGGCACCCAGCTGGCCGCCAAGAAAAATCACCAGGCCGGCACTCAGGCCACTGGCCGCACAGGCTTTGCCCAGCGACTCGCCAGCCGCCACGGTGGCGGCCTCGTCGGCGAGATACAGGGTTTTATCCACAGGCAGTGTGCTCACAACGACATCCCTCGAACAAATCCTTCGGACAAACTCTCAATCCACCAGCGCGCGGATATGTGGCAGCAGGTCAGTGGCGAGCAGGCCGCGCTGGCCATCCTGCGCCGCGCGGTTGCCGGCCTCGCCGTGCAGCCATACCGCCAGCCGTGCCGCCGCGGGCGGCGCCATGCCCTGCCCAAGTAACGCGGCGATCACACCGGTCAACAGGTCACCCATGCCGCCGGAGGCCATGCCCGGATTGCCGCTGTTGATCAGTTCCACACCCTCGCTGTGGGCGATCAGTGTGCCGGACCCTTTAAGTATCACGACGCCACTGAATTTTTGCTGAATGGCTTTCGCTGCCGCCACGCGGTCGGCACTGACCTCGGTAGTGGACACACCCAACAGGCGCGCCGCCTCGCCAACATGCGGGGTGAGCACCCAGTCGTCGCGCTGCACGCCTGCCAGTACCCGACCGCCGGCGAGAATATTCAACGCGTCCGCATCCAGCACCAGTTTGGCCCGGGCGCGGCCGGCGCGTGCCAGCAGTTGTTCGCTCCACGGGCTTTTGCCCAGCCCCGGGCCAACCGCAATCACATCCGGCGCCTCCAGCAGTGGCTCCAGCTCCTGGCCGGACACCACCGGATGTGCCATTACCTCCGGGCAGCGGGTCAGCACCGCGGCCACATGCTCCGGGCGCGACGCGAGCGAGATCAATCCGGCGCCGGCGCGGGCGGTGGCCTCTGCCGCCATCAAGGCCGCGCCACCAAAGCCGTGGTCACCGCCGACCACCAGCACATGGCCAAACTGGTTTTTGTAGCTGTCGACAGGGCGCGGCAACAGGCGCTCCAGGCTGTCGCCATTGTGCCGCGCCAGCAACGCCGGCACCTGCGGGTAAATAGCCGGCGCCGCACCCAGATCGTCAAAGACCACGTCTCCGGTGAGCGCGGGGCCGCGGCCCAGATACAGGCCGGCCTTGCGACCAATAAACGTGATGGTCACATCCGCCGCCACCGCACCGCTATCGGCGGTGCCGCTGTCCGCATGCAGGCCGGACGGCAGGTCCACTGACAGCACCGGCGCTGCCGCCGCATTAATGTGCTCAATGGCACTGTCCATCGGCGCCCGCAGGGAACCACTGAAACCGGTCCCCAGTAGCGCATCCACCAGCACGGTATTTTTCTCCACCGGCGGTAAGGCTTCCAGACTCGACACCAGGGTGGCACCCTCGCGCTCGGCAAAACGGTAGGCTTCCAGCGCCTCGCCCTGCAGCTTTTCGGCGGGCACGGCCATATACACGGTGACGGGAATCTGTCGCTGGGCGGCAAGCCCGGCGATCACATAGCCGTCTCCGCCATTGTTGCCGCCACCACAAAACACCTGGATCGCCGCCAGGTCGGGCCAGCGGCTGCGCAGGCTGTCATAGGCCGCGCGACCGGCGCGCTTCATCAGTGCAAGGCCGGGGATCTGCTGCTGGCTGATAACCAGCTGATCCAGCTGGCGCACAGCCTCCGCACTGTAGAGAGATTGCGGGGCCGAAACAGGCGGGTGGGCGGCGGTGGTCTGACTGTCCATGATAGTTACTGCGTTCCGATGTTGGCGATGACGATGGCCAAGCGCAGTGAGCAAGCCCTGTGGCTAGTTTCACCTTTTGCGCTCAGGTTCTGTGGTCAATTTTTAAACTGTGGCAAAATACCGGCAATTATACCGCCTCAACCCACGATTCGCCGCACACAGGGTCATCCCTTTTTCATGAGCGCCACCCCCGACCTTCAAACCCTGCAAGACCTCGCCGCGCAAATTCAGCGCTGGGGGCGGGAGCTCGGCTTTCAGCAGGTGGGCATTACCGACTGCCACCTGGAGCAGCACGGCGAACGCCTGCAGCAGTGGCTGCAGGCTGGCTACAACGGCGATATGCAGTGGATGGGTGCCCACGGTGAAAAACGCTGGCGACCGGAACTGCTGGAAGAAGGCACCCTGCGGGTAATCAGTGTGCGCCTGGATTACCTGCCACCGGATACGCAGCCGGTAAAAATCCTGAAGAGCCCGGACAAAGCCTATGTCTCGCGCTACGCCAACGGTCGTGATTATCACAAGCTTATCCGCAAGCGACTGGCACAACTGGCGCAACAGATCGAGCGCTACTGTGATGCGCAGGGTATTCAAAGCCGCGGCCGCGCCTTTACCGACAGTGCACCGGTAATGGAGCGGGCACTGGCGGAAAAGGCCGGGCTGGGATGGATTGGCAAAAACTGCATGGTGATCAACAGCCAGGCGGGCAGCTGGTTTTTTCTCGGTGAGATTTACACCAACCTGCCTCTGCCCGTCACGTCCAGTGCAGAACCGAATCAGTGCGGCACGTGCACCGCCTGCCTGAAGGTGTGCCCCACCGATGCGTTTGCGGGCCCCTACATGCTGGACGCGCGTCGCTGTATTTCCTACCTGACCATCGAGAACCAGGGCCCGATTCCCGAGGAACTGCGCGAGCCGATGGGCAACCGGGTATTCGGATGTGACGACTGCCAGATCATCTGCCCGTGGAATAAATTCGCCAAACCCACCGCGGAAGCGGATTTTCACCCCCGCCACGGGCTGGATAACGGGGAACTGGTGACGCTGTTTCAGTGGACGGAAGACGAGTTCCTGAAAAAGACCGAGGGCTCGGCGATTCGCCGCATCGGCTTCGAGCGCTGGCAGCGCAACCTGGCGGTGGCGCTGGGCAATGCCGACCCGGCCCCGGAAATCATCGCTGCACTGGAACAGGCCCGGGATGCGGCAACCCCGCTGGTGCAGGAGCACATTGACTGGGCGCTGGCGCGCCTGCACAGCGGGCGGCGGCGCAAGCGCAAAGTGCGCAAGCCCGCGGGATAAACCAGCGCAGACCAAGACCGGCGTTATTCGTTGGCCACGATCGCGGTATCGATCAGTTTGCCCGCCTCATTAAACCACTTGATCCGGTGGCCATCGGTGACCACATGGAAGCTGGCCTTGCGCCCGTAGGACCAGTTGCGCCATTGACGCACCCACTGGTCGCCGTCGAGCCACCAGCGCCCGGTATCGGTTTCGTCCATCTCCACATCGTTGCGTGAATACCCGAGCATGGTGCCATCCGGCTTGAGCTCGATGCGATACGACTCGCCCAAGGTGTTAGTACCGAGAAAAATAGCCCCCGGCATTTCCCGCTGCAGGTCGTCGGCGGTGAGGTGGCGGCCGCTCGCCCGTGCCAGCGTTTCTTCCTCGGCATGCAGCTCTCCGCTGATCAGCTGCGCCAACACCTTCACCCCGGGCTCGATCTTGTCTGCGTCGATTGCCGAAAACCCAAGGCGCACGGCACGACCGTCACTGATGGTTTCCAGCAACAGGCCATTCTGCTCGGCCCGAATCTGCAGCTGCAGCGGATCGATATGTACGGGGAGTTCCAGCCAACAGGCGGTGCCACAGCTGGCGCGGCGAACCTTGAGTTTCGGCAAGTGGAACATCAGCGCTTCACCCAGTGCAGACCAGCGCTCCTTCAACTGCTGGGTAATCTTGAACAGCGCGGCGTCCAGATGCCCTGCGGCAACAAATTTTGCCAGCAGGCGCTGGTTCAGGGCAGGCACCCGCTCGCGCAGGGTATAGCGCAACGCGCGCAACCGTTGGATAACGGGCTTGGGCGCAACTACAAACGCGAGCTGCATGCCCGGGTCGATCACCTTGGGAAACTGGTAGAGGTAAATCACCGAGCCGCCGCCATCCATGCTCTTCAGGGGCGGGAGCGGGTTACCGTGGTAGCAGAAATCGTGGTCACAGTCATTTTCGATGACCACCGCCTTTTGTTCGCGGGCCTGCCTCAGCAGCAGTCGCCGCCGCTCCAGGCTGGTGGTGACCGCGGTGGGATTGTGGACATTCGGTTGCAGGTAAATACAGTCTGCTTGCCGCAGCGTCTCTTCGACCAGAGGCCCGTCCGCATCCTGGGGGAGAGACAACAAGCGCGCACCGGTGCGACGAAAAATTTCACCGCTCTCGCCGCCGGCCGGTGTTACCAGCGCCAGCGTGCGCTCATCGCCCAGCAACAACTCACCCAGCAAGTGGTAGGCCTGCTCCATCCCACTGGTTAACAGTATCTGGCCGGGCTCCACATAAATGCCCCGCCGCGGCAACAGGCGCGTACATATCTGCTCCACCAGATTGCGGTCATCCTCGTTGTTGCCAAGGGTGGCCCACTGGGCCACTTCCCGCGCGGTAAAAATATCCCGGGTGCACTCCCGCCATTCCGCACCGGGGTACAGGCGCGGGTCGTATTCATTACTCACAAAGGGGAAAGGATATTGCAGCCAGTTGGCGGGGCGGTTTTGCAGGGCGCGGCGGCTCACCGATACCGGGTTGCAGTGATTGCGCCAGTAACTGCGGTCATCTTCATCCTGCCGCGGAACATCCCCGGCACCGTGGCTGATCACGCCCTGCTGGGAGACGGTTTCGCTCACATAGAAACCGCTGCGCTCGCGGGTCACGAGAAAACCGTCATCCACCAGCTGCTGATAGGCGAGCACCACCGTATTGCGGGCCACCCTGAGCTGTTCCGCCATGCGCCGTGACGACGGCATTTTGTGGCCGGCAGGAATACTCCCGGAAAGAATTCCCTGGATCAGTTTTTCACGAATTTGCTGCTGCAGACTCTTTTCTGCCGCAGGATCGAGGACGATCAGTGCTTCGCTCATGTTCGGCTCTTTATCGTTGTAATCGCCTGCGATGAATCCGACGTGTGGATGGCAGTTTGCCCGGCTCCACAGGGACAATCAAGGAGACTACCGGGCACGGTTCGAGCAGGCACAGGCTCCGGGCATGTATGCGCAATGCGTGCCAACTTCCGCAGGCGAGTCGATACATCTGGCCGTGGTCTGGGAAAGAGAGAGGGAGTATCGAGAAAAGCACGTCTTGCCACCCACCTGCAACTCGCAGGCGGGCGGCAGCCAGATCACAGGCCGTGCAGAAATTCTGCGGTGTGGCGGTACACTCGCCCACAGGCGTCCGGCACCAGGTTTTCGATATTCAGGAAGGCATGAATCATGTCGTTGAAGTGCAGCAGCTCGGCGTTGGCGCCGCCCTCGCGCACCTTGCGCACATACTCCACGCCCTCGTCCCGCAGGGGGCAGAACTCGGCGGTGATCACCAGGCTGGCGGGCAGGTTGCGGGTGAACTCCCCATACAGCGGTGACACCTGCCGGGGATTTTCTGCGTTCTGCAGGTAGTTGTTGAAATACCAGAGAATCTTTTCCTTCTCCAGCAGATAGCCGCGGCCATTTTCCTCGATAGACGGGGTCTGCATGGTGTAGTCGAGGCTCGGGTAAATTAGCACCTGTGCATCAATGGTATGCGGCTGATGCTGCAGCAAGCGGCTGGCGGAAGCACACATTGCGCCACCACCGGAATCGCCCATCAGAATCCAGCGGCCATTGTGGGCGATGCCTTTTTTATCCAGCGCGGCCCCCAGGTGACGAACCACGCTGATCAGGTCATTCAATGCTGCGGGGTAGGGATTTTCCGGCGCGCGGCGGTATTCCACGCTGATCAACGTGCGCCCGCAAGCCTCGGCAATGCGACGACAGATGGGATCGTACACCGACACGCTGCCGGCCATATGGCCACCGCCGTGGCAGTAAATAATCGCCGCCTTTTCCTTCGCGCTTCCCTCTTCGGTCGCTGCAGGCTGGTAGATCCGCACCGGCACTGGGTATTCACCACCGAGCACCAGGGTTTCGCACACAGTCATTTCCGGGCCGGGCTCAACAAAATTGCGGGTCAGGTTGGCCAGGCTTTCACGGGCGGAAATCGGGGTGGGTTCAAAACCCGCCGCCTTGAGCTGCGCCACCTGCGCGTTGACCGCCTCCAGCCATTCCGCGAGTTTGGGTTCAAGCTGCCGCATTGTCCGCCTCCAGATTTTCCAGTTCGATTTTTTTACCGCTTTCCGGCAACAGGAATGAGAACACAAACAGTGACGCCGAGCAGGCCACGGCAAAGTAAGCCGCAGTGGCCGGCTCACCGGTAATATCCGCGAGCAGGCCAGCGCCGTACATCAACACCGTCTCCACGCCGTAGGAAACGGACCAGAACATGGCGAAGGTCACCGTGATACGCCCCGGCGTCATGCCCGGCAGTTCCTGCGGCAGAGTAACCAGTGCGGTCATCGGCAGGAACATACAGAAACCGGCGAGGGCAGCGGCGGCGTAGGCGATAATCGGGTCACGGCTGGTGACCATGAGCGCGGCAAAGATCACCAGCGCCAGGCCGCCAAAGCGCAGCACCGGCAGGCGCAGCGGGAAGCGCTTGGTGACGATGATGCCCGCCACGGTGCCCACCATGCCGGCGGCGATCATCACCGCAGACAGATGGTGGCTTGCCACAGCAAAGCCGTCGATCAGCGGGAACAGGGCGAACACCGCGATGTAGCAAAACAGCACACCGCAATACGCCAGCGGCAGCCACCAGTTGAAACCCTCTTTCACGCCCTGCTTGAAACCGTAATTTTCCTGGGGCTTGTCGGCACCGCCGGATAGCGAAAAGTTCTCCGCCGTCAGCCACCACAGCACGCCCAGCGCCAGCACCATCACCCCGTACAGCACCACTACGGACTGCCAGCTACCCAACCAGCTGAGCAGTGCGGTGGTGGAGAGCAGAGCCAGCAGGTTGCCGGTATTGAACGCGGCGGCATTGATGCCGTTGATCATGGGGCGCTCTTCAGCGGCAAAGTAGTGCAGCACCACCGGGGCGAAATACACAATCGCCAGTGCACCACCGAGCCCCAGTGCCAGGCGCGACAGCAGCCAGCCACCGTAGGTGTCCGCCAGCGCACCAAAGCCACCGGCGGCAATCAGGACGATGGCGATGGCAAAGGCACGCTTGGCCCCCAGGCGCATGAGCAGCGCCGCGGCAGCCAGGTTACCGATGATTTTGGCAATGGTGATGACGTTGCTGCCCCAGGTGGCATTGGCAAACCCCTCTTCACCAAAGGACGCCTGAATGGCCGGGGTGAGAATGGCCCCGGACACCCAGCTGGCCGCGAACAGCGCATAGGCGCTGAACATCAGAATTTCCAACAAGTATTTTTTCATCGCTGTGCTACCACTTTTTATTCTTCCGGATAATAGGTTTCAGACTGCGCGTGAAGACGCCCCCTGCCTATACGACCTTGGTCGTATCGAAGGTGCGCCGCAGCCCCTGCTGTAACAGGGCGCGCAGCGCCGCCGGCCGCAGCGGTTTCTGCAGGAACTGCCAACCCGCCTGCTGCGCGCGCGCCTTCACCGTATTGGTGTTTTCCGCGGAGATGATCACGCAGGGCACGTCGCCGCCCCACTGCGCCAGCAGCTCCGCCGCCAGATCGATGCCGTTGTCGCCGTCGTCGAGATGGAAGTCCATCAGCAGTAAATCCGGCTCGGCCGCGGCCAGCGCCTCCCGGCGATTCTGCGCACACTGCACGGTACAGCCCCAGCCGCCAAGCAGCGCCGCCATCGCTTCGAGAATGGCCGGCTCGTTGTCCACGCACAGGATCTGCAGGTCCAGCGGCGCACCGCGTCCGCCGCTGCTTTTGGTACTGGGCCGCACATTCACCCGCGCGGTGGCGCGCGGCAGGCATACCCGGAACACGCTGCCACGGCCGGGCACCGAGGACAGGCCAATCGGCGCATTCAGCAGCCGGCACAGGCGTTCCACGGTGGCCAGGCCCAGCCCGTAACCGTGTTGACGCTGCCCCTGACCGGCGGCACCCTTAGGCGTGAGGCGGCAGAACTCGCGGAAAATCGCCTGCTGCTGGTCCGGCGCAATGCCCTCACCGGTATCCCAGACTTCCAGGGAAACACTACCGCCACGGCGGCGCGCACCGATCAGCACGCCGCCCTCGCGGGTGTACTTGACCGCGTTGTCCAGCAGGTTCTGCACCACACGCCGCAGCATTTTTTCGTCACTTTGCACCCACAGGTGGCTGCGGCGGTAGCGCAGGCGGATGCCGCGCGCCTCCGCCGCGAGGCGCGCCTGGGCCACGGCATCGTCAAGGATGCTGTCGAGGGATACCGGGGCAACACTGGGCTTGATGTCACCGGCATCCATGCGGGCAATCTGCAGCATGTCGGTAATCAGCTGCTCCGCCGCGGCGAGGGCACTGTCGGCGCGGGTGAGCAGCTGGCGGCTGTCATCTTCCAGGGGGTGCGCGGCCAGCGCATCGATAAACAGCCGGCTGGCATTCAGGGGCTGCACCAGATCGTGACTGGCCGCGGCAAGGAAGCGGGTTTTGCCGGCGCTGGCCTCCTGCAGTTCGTGATTCAATGTCTGCAGTTCGTCATTCACACTTTCCAGCTCGGCGGTGCGGTGCGCTACCTTGTGCTCCAGCGAGTTGCGCACATCGGTCAGCTCCGCCAGCGCGCGCTGGTAGTCAGAGACATCGGTATAGGTGGTAACGAAGCCACCGCCGGGCAGCGGGTTGCCGCGAATCTCCAGCACCGTGCCGTCGGTGCGGTGACGCTGCACCCGGTAGGCGGTGCCATTGCGCAAATGCTCCACGCGCTTGTTCACATGGTCTTCCACCACACCGGGACCGCACTCGCCGCGGCTCGCGTTGTAGCGCACCAGCTCCGCCACCGGCCTGCCCACGTAAATCATTTCCGGGGGATAGTGGAACAGCTCCAGATAGCGGCGGTTCCACGCCACCAGGTTGAGGTTGCCATCCACCACCGAGATGCCCTGGTCGATATTGTCGATACTGCTCTGCAGCAGACCGCGCCCGAACTGGTAGATATCGGATGCCTGCTCCAGTTGCTGGGTGGTGACATCCGCCTCCCCCAGCTGGCGCACCAGGCGGCGCGCACTGGTGCTGCCCACCACACCGGCGAGGATTTTTTCGACCGCATCGCGGTAGTGCTCGGCAGAGGCGCCGGGTGTTTGCGCGTCCGCAGGTTCCTGCATCGGCGCCAGTGCGCGGCTCGCCGCATCCTCGCCCACAAAGCGCGCCAGTAGCTGCCGCAAACGCGCGCGATCCACCGGCGCCACTTCCGCCGCCGCACTGCCGGGCAACCAGCGCTGCTGCAGCAGCGAACAGCCAATCAGCGCCAGCCCGTTGATCCCCAACCCGAACACACAGGCGATGGTCAGCGGGTTCCAGCCGAGCCCCAGCAGCGCGGCAATACGATCTTCCCCGCCGAGCGCCGCCGGCAGTGCGGACATCGCCCACACCAGCGACCCCAGCACCAGACCCACAACCACACCGGCGGCGCGCAGCCGCGGCCAGCGTGCCGGCCAGGTCACCGCAGCGATCATGGCCGGCGCGAGCTGGGCCGCCAGCGCCAGGGACAACAGACCAAAGGTACCGAGGCTCACCCCGGAACCGATCAGCTCGCTTACCCCAAACGCCGCCAGCATCAGCAGGCCGATAATGCCGCGGCGCACCCGCCGCAGGTCACTGCCTAGCGCCACACCTGCCGGGCGCTGCTGCAGCCGCTTCAGCCACCAGGGCACAATCATGGTGTTGGCGATCATGGTGGAAAGGGCGATGGTGGCGATGATCACCATGCTGGAGCCGGCGGAGAGACCGCCCACAAACGCCAGTAGCGCCAGCCACGGGATACCACTTTCCAGCGGCACGCCCAGTACAAAGCGCTCCGCGTTGGCATAGCTCTCCGGCAGCCACAGCATGCCGCCGTAGCCCACCGCCAGCACTGCCAGGGACACCACCGCCAGATACAGCGGGATCAACTTGCGCACCGGGCCGATATCCCGCTCGTCATCACTCTCGATCATCAGGATATGGAACTGCCGCGGCAGGCAGAAAATGGCCGCCATGCCCAGTATCACTACGGCCAGATAGCCGGTGTCGGCGGGACGCGCCTCGGCGATGGCCGCCACCCTGTCACTGGCGAGCGCCGCGCGGGTGAGATCGGCGGCGCCGTCAAACGCGCTGTACACCACAAACCAGGCCACCGCGATCAGGGCGCCGATCTTCACCAGCGCCTCGAAGGCCACCGCCAGCAGCATGCCGTTGCGGTGCACGCTGCTGTCGATATGCCGGGTACCGAACAATACCGCAAACAGCCCCAGGGTCATGCTCACCACCGCGGTCACCACCGAGGCACTGATGCCCCGGTCCTCCACGTTCTGTGCCAGCAGCAGGAAGCTGTCGGCCACCGCCCGCAACTGCAGAGACAGATACGGCACGATGGCCACCACCGCCAGCAAAGCAACTACCGCCGCAAGCCACTGGGAGCCGCCGTACTGGGCGCTGATAAAGTCCGCGATGGAGGTGGAGCCCTGCTGTTTCGAGAGACGCACAAAGCGCATCAGCAGGGGGGCACCAAAGATCAGCATCAGGCTGGCGCCAACAAAGGTAGGGGGCAGCAGCCAGCCCTCGGTAACTGCCTGCGCGGGCACGCCGAAGAACATCCAGGCACTGGTATAGGTGCCGGCCAGCGCCAGCAACAGGGGTTTGAGCGGGCGAATGCGCCCGGCCGGCAGCCGGTCACCCCAGAAGGCGATGGCAAACAGCATCAGCAGGTAGGTCAGGCCCACGGCGGCCAGCAGGGTCAGGCTGAACAATTGGCGCCTCATTCATTTTTTTGTTTATGATGAAGAGAGTAACCGATAGTTCGTTTTGTGTCCTGTTCACCTCCTGCGACCATCGTCATACCTTGGTCTAACAGGCAAAGTCGCGATCAGCAGATACAGTGCAAATCCGTAACTTAGATAAAAACCATAAACCGGTGACCGGAGAGAGCCATGCGCAATCCAATTAAATTCAATCCCATCGCCGCGGGCATCATGCTTGCCTGCGGTGCCAACCTGTCCTATGCAGATTCGAAGCTGGAAGAAGTAACCGTGACCGCGCAGAAGCGCGAGCAGTCGCTGCAGGAAGTGCCGGTGGCGGTAACTGCGTTCGGGGAAGATCAGCTTCTGGAGAACGGTGTTGCCGACCTGAGCGACATTCAGAAACTCACCCCTAACACCACCCTGCAGGTGAGCCGCGGTACCAACTCCACCCTCACCGCCTATATCCGCGGTATTGGCCAGCAGGACCCGCTGTGGGGCTTCGAGCCCGGCGTTGGCATCTATGTCGATGACATCTATGTAGCCCGCCCGCAGGGTGCGGTAATGGATGTGTTTGACGTAGAGCGCATCGAAGTACTGCGCGGCCCGCAGGGCACCCTGTACGGCAAGAACACCATCGGTGGTGCAGTCAAGTACGTGACCAAGAAGCTGTCCGGTGATACAGAATTCCGTATTCGCGGTGGTGTGGGCTCCTACAACCAGCGCGACCTGGTACTGAGCGGCCAGACCGGCCTGTCCGACACCGCCGCCATTGGCTTCGCCGTCGCCAGCTACCAGCGCGACGGTTTCGGCGAGAACATCAACACCGGCGCCGACAACTACAACAAAGACATCCTGAGCGGCCGCGTATCCCTGGAGTTCAACCCGAACGAAGATCTGTTCATCCGCGTTGCCGCAGACACCACCAAGGACGACTCAAATGCGCGTTTCGGCCACCTGCTGGCTCCGAATGTTTGGGGCACCGAACAGCCCCTGGACGATGTCTATGACCATCGCTCAAATATGCCTGCGGATAACTCAGTAGAGTCCAGCGGTGCATCCCTGACCGCCGAGTGGAATGTTTCTGAGAACGTCACCCTCAAATCCATCACTGCCACCCGTAGCGGCGACACCAAGACGAATATCGACTTCGATTCCAGTCCTCGTCCGGACTTTGATGTGCCCGCCTTTTATGAAGATGAACAGTTCACCCAGGAATTCCAAGTTAACCTGAACGGTGACAACTTCAACCTGGTTTCCGGTATTTACTATTACGATGGAACCGCTGCCGGTGCGTTCGATGCCGTACTGGATCTGTGGAAGTATCTCTTCGGTTTCTCTAAAACACAGCACGTCGCCGGCTCTGTAGACACCGAAAGCCTGGCAGTCTATGCCAACTACGAGTACGCACTGACCGACAAGCTGAATATGACCCTAGGCGGCCGCTACACCCGCGATGAGAAGTCCGCAGAAGTATTCAAGGGCGACTATGCAGGCCTCTACTCGCCCACGTTCGCCGACCGCTACGAGGGAACCCCGGCAGATCCTGAGCCTTACGCAATCCTCACCGACTACACCAACAGCGACAGCTGGAGCCAGTTCTCACCCAAAGTTGGCATGGACTACCAGATCGATGAAGACACCATGGTCTACGGCAGCTTCAGCTCCGGCTTCAAGTCTGGCGGCTTCGACATGCGTGGTGACGCCTCCATTAACCCGGAGACAGAGGAAGGCTACGATCCGGAAACTGCCAACACCTTTGAAGTCGGTATCAAGACCCAGCTGCTGGATGACCGTATCCGTCTGAATGCGGCTGCCTTCAGCACCGACTACGAAGACATGCAGGTCACGGTGCAGGACTTCTCACCGTCCACTGGCGGTTTCGCCAGCTCCGTAATTAACGCCGGTGAATCAGAAATCCGCGGCCTGGAGCTGGAAATGCTCGCCAGTATCACAGACCGCCTGACTGCCAACCTGGTACTCGGCTACACCGATGCCGACTACAAGGAAGTTCTGACTTACAACACCACGACTGGTGAAATTGAGAATGTTGCTGATTTGTGGGACAACCTGCAGTACAGCCCAGCCAAGACCGGCCTAGGGCAGCTGAGCTACAGTATGGACGTAGCGGGTGGCGAACTGGTACTGAACGGCTCTGTTTCCTACCGCGACGGCATACAGATCTATGCTGCCCCGAACCCTCTACTCGACGTGGGCTCCGTGACCCTGGTGGACGCGGGTGCGACCTTCTTCAGTGGCGACGGTAAATGGCAGGCTTCCCTGCAGGGCAAGAACCTCAATGACGAGGTTTACCGCAATGCAGGTTACAGTGCTGCAGCCCTGACCACCGGCTACTACGGCGCACCACGTACTATCGCTCTCACAGGTAGCTACAACTTCTAAGAACTGTCACTCCCATTCGTTGTACATTGCATTGTTGGGGCCCTCTGGGCCCCTTTTTTATGCCTGATAAACCGAGGCCTATATCCTCACAACACACGCCTTCCCTATTCCCCGCGGCGCACCAATAACTAAATTGGCACCTAATTCCACACTTTGGCGGCATCCTCTTCTAACCTGAAAGAGAGGGCGGCAGTGACGCCGCTGCTTGAACCAAGCCATCGAGGTATCCGCGTGCAGAAATTGAGTAGTATTCTGCTGACGGCGGCAATTGCGACAGGAGTTGTTGCGGGTTGTACATCAACCGAGCCCAGGGATAGTCACGCAAATCGCGCTTTCAGCAGCGCAGTCCCGCCACATATCAATCCGGCACATATGTCGGTCAGAGCCTCCGACCGCCGGTCGAGGAGTGGCAGCCGCGCCGCGCCGCGCTCCCTGAACGTGAACGGCACCCGCTTCCGCTGCTTTGAACAGGAGCTGGACTCAAAAGTGGTGGTGCGCTGCGTACGGCAGTCCTAGCCACCACTCACCCCCTTCGGGGGGCACTGACGCCCATCACTCCCTGTTTCTGTGACCATTTCCGCCACAAGCTGGCGCCGCTGTCCTCTCGCAAAACCCGCAGCTGTCTAAGCTTGATCTATCTGCACGCAGGGAGCAGGAACAGGGAGCAAAAGGAATGATCCGAAACGGTATCAATAAAGTGGTCCCGGCGTGGCTTACCGGCCTCGCCATCGTGATTGCTGGCTGTATGAACATGGACAGCAAGGAGTCCGGGCCCACCCAGAGCCCCGGCTCCATCACCAGTGTCTGCGGCGACAAGTGGGAAATGCGCCTGCTGCGCATCAACGGCCAGGCAGTACCGGTCGACCAGCCGCAAGAGTTCACCTTCCTGTGTAACAGCGATGGCGAATCCATGGGCAAAAGCGGCATCAACACCTACCGCGGCGCCATGCAGATCACCGCCAATGGCCAGATCCTGTGGGATACCGCCAGTTTCGCCTCCACCAAAATGGCCGGCCCACCCCAGCTGATGGAGCAGGAAACCCAGTACCTGCGCGCCCTGTCGGGCACGCGCCAGGCCTTCGTCAAAAGCGGTGGCGGCCGCCTGATCCTGCGCGACGCTTCCGGCGACATCTATATCGAATACGTCAAGGCGGGTGGCTAAGCGCATTCGCCACCCTGCACCACCACTGCGCCCGGCAGGTGCCGAATAGATCGGATCGGTCACAGACAGCTTTTGCCGATTGGTGTTAAATGGCGCAAAAGGCCACCGGATGGATGACATGCACCGCCTGATCCCGCAGCCACAACGCGCCTTCGCCCGCACCAGTATTGCCGGCGCTGGCTCCCTCGCGCTGGCATTCCTGTTGCTGGCTCTGAGTGGCTGCAGCAGCCACGACACCACCCCCTCCGCCATGACCGATACCGGCAGCGACCCCATCTGTGACCGCGAGTGGCTACTGGATAGCCTGACCGTGGACGGCCGCGAGCACAAACCGAGCATGCTGTGGAAAAAAATGTGGCGCGACCGCCCCTACCTCGGCTGCGACAAGCTGGGGGTCGTGCGCGGCAGCGCCGGCTCCAACCCCTACCTGGGCAAATTCCAGCTGCGCGACAACGGGGCCATCCAGTGGCTCAAGCCACCGAGAACCACGCGCATGGCTGGCCGCCGTGACAGCAGCGAGCTGGAAAAGGATTTTTTGCTGGCCCTGCCGCGTGCGACGCACGCCCACACCCACGGTAACCGACTGGTACTGGAAGGCGACGATGGCACCCGCCTGGAGTTCAAGCAGGCCGGAGACAAACACGCCCAGTAGACTGCCGCCGGCACCACAAAAAAGGCAGCCTCCGGGGCTGCCTGAACAGGTTTTGATTGGATAGGGCGTCGCTTCAGGGGCGCGAGCGGCGCTGGTGCTGCTCCAGGTTCTGCTGGCGCTTGCGCTCACTTTTGCGCAGCAGGATATACGTCGCGCCGAGACCGCCGTGCTGCTTCTGCGCACTGTGAAACGCGAGCACTTCTTGCAACTGTGGCAGCCAGGCATTCACGCAGCTTTTCAGCATCGCCGGGGACTTGCGCCCCTCACCCTTGCCGTGGGTGATCAACGCACAGCGCACATCCGCCTCCACACAGTCCCGCACAAACTGATACAGCGCACTGCGGGCCATTTCCACGGTGTGGTTGTGCAGGTCCAGGCGCGCATCCACGGTGTATTTACCGAGACGGAGATTGCGGTACACGCCGTTCTGCACGCCGTCGCGCTTGAATTCAATGGGATCGAACGGCTCCACCGGCTCGACAAATTCGCCCCCCAGGGGGTTGAGCTCCCGGTAGGTCTGGGCGGTTGCAGATTCGCGCCGCGCGCGCTGGTTGAGCGGGTCTTTGGTGGTTTTGCGCAAGGCGCTCTCGCGCTGTCGGGGGGACAGTGGCTTAACATCCCCCAGCTCGCCCATCGCACCGCGAAAGTCTTCCAGGTCACTCTTGTCCACAACATCCCCCCAATTACCACGGTATCTGGCCTGGGTACGTCAGGGATCGAGAAACAGATCCACTGCCAGTTCACCGGCCTTGGCGGGATTGTGCGCATATTGCGTGAAATCTTCCACCCCCCGTTCGTGTAGCAGCGTCTCGTCGATCAACTGGGCACCGTTCAGGCCCTGGTTGTCGGTGATCAGCACCTCGTAGGCGGCATCCGCCATCACGATGGGCTTGCGGCTCTGCTCGAACATTTCCCGGCTGCCCACCGCAAACTCAATCGCCGCGGTGGCCACCAGGGTGCGGGGCCACAGGGTCGCCACGCTGACCTTACTCTTCTGCAGCTCCGCCGCCAGCCCCATACTCAGAATCGTCATACCGAACTTGGACAGCGCATAGGGGGCGAACGGGCCGAGCCAGCGCGGCTCGAGATTCAGCGGTGGAGACAGGCTGAGAATATGCCCGCAGGGGGACTTCTTGAGGTAGGGGATTGCCAGGTGCGCGGTCAGGTACACCGCGCGGGCATTCACGTCCATCATCAGGTCGTAGCGCTTGGGGGGCGTGGCCTCGACGCTGGTGAGGTTGATGGCACCGGCATTGTTGATCACGCCATCGATGCCACCAAAGGTGTCGGTGGTTTTCTTGATCGCCTCCGCCACCTGCTCCTCGTTGCGCACATCCACCTGCATGGGCAGGGCGACCCCGCCGGCGGCTTCGATTTCCTTGGCCACGGTGAAGATGGTCCCGGGCAGCTTGGGGTGCGGCTCGGCGGATTTCGCGGCAATGGCAATGTTGGCACCGTCCGCGGCACATTTGAGCGCTATGGCGCGGCCGATACCCCGGCTGGCACCGGTAATGAAAATGGTTTTGCCTTTGAGGGCGCCGGTGTTTTTGGTGAGGGTGTTGACTTCAGACATATTGAGGCTCCCGGCAAAGTCTTTCTTGTAGGGTAGATAAGCGCAGCGTATCTACCATATTTGAGGCTGTCGGGAAGGTGGATGCGCTGCGCTTATCCACCCTACGGAGTATTTGGGCGCTCAACCACGGCTGGGCAGTAGATGTCCTTGAAGGTTTGCGGCATGCGTTTGGGCTTGCCGCTGGAGAGCTCGATGCACACCATCTGCCAGCTGGCGCGAAGCACCAGGGCCTCGTCACTGGCGCGGTACACCTGGAACTTACGGGTCATATTGAGGCGGCCGTCGACCATGGTCAGCCAGGTGCCAATGCGCAGCTCATCGCCCTCTCTGGCGGCCAGTATATAGTCGTACTCGGCCTGCCGAATGGCCATTCCGCGATCCAATGACTGGTAATGGGTGACATCCAGCCCGAGTTCCTTGCTGTGCAGCCAGGCGGCGCGTTCGCACCAGCGCACGTATTCGGCGTTGTTGGCGTGGTGCAGGCCGTCAACGTGTTCCGGTTCCACGCGGACTATATAAGTGAAAGGGGCTGGTAGGTCCCAGTTCATCGGACAGGTACTCCGTAAGATTGCCCGTGGCGGCCCTGCTAGCCGGTGCGCATTTACGAGACACGAGCTAGGCGCCCCCCCTCAACCCATCCCTGGGGGCTCTTCCGCGAGGTCCCTCTCGCGGAAGGTCTCGTAAATGCGCACCGGCTATCAGAACCTTCGCATCAAGCTCATTTATTCAACAAAAGACCGCCCAACTTACTGGAATGCAAAGTCTCAGACCATTACGTCAGACACAAAAAAGGCTCCCGAAGGAGCCTTTTTCTGAAACAACCGCGCCTTATGCGTCTGCGTCGGTTTTCTCTGCGCCTTGCTCGGCCTGCTGTTGTGCCTGCTGCATGGCAGCGGCAAACAGGGCGTCGAAGTTGATCGGCGGCAGCATCAGGGCCGGGAAGGAACCCTTGGTCACAACGTTGTCCACCACTTCGCGGGCGTAGGGGAACAGGATGTTCGGGCAGGCAGTGTTCAGCGCCTGAGCCAGCTGCTGGCCTTCCAGACCTTTGATACCGAACAGGCCGGCCTGCTGAACTTCGACCAGGAATGCCGTCTCGTTCTCGATCTTGACGGTGATGGTCAGGGTCAGCGCCACTTCGTACAGATCTTCATCGATCTTGGCGGTCTTGGTGTTCAGTTCCTGATTAACTTCCGGTTTCCACTGCTTCTTGAAAACCTCGGCACCCATCGGCGTCTCGAAAGAGAGGTCTTTCAGGTAGATGCGCTGCATTGCGAATTGGACTTGTTGTGCGTCGCCGTTTACTGCTGCGCCGTTTTGTTCTTCAGCCATGTCACTGCCTGTCGTAAAAAATAGATTATTGACTGCCTTCCCTGATAGAAAGACTCCCTGTATGGGTCTTACTTATGGGGGCCTCGAAATACCCTTTCAAGGCACGTCACGGAAAATTCTTGAGCCCGCGGCGGGCCTCACGCCAGCAGTTGATCCAGCTGGCCGCTGCGCTCGATAGCCATCAGCTCATCGCAGCCACCCACATGGTGATCGCCGATCCAGATCTGCGGCACCGTATGGCGCCCTGCCTTGGCGGTCATCTCCGCGCGCAGGGCGCGGTCGCCGTCCACGGAAATCTCCGTATAGGGGACGTTCTTGTTGTCCAGCAGGTACTTTGCGCGCACGCAGAAGGGGCAGAAGCGGGTGGTGTAGATAACAACTTCTTTCACAACCGAATAACCTCTTGGCTTCTCTGACGAATGGTTTCAGGGCGACGAATCAGCCTTTGACCAGCGGCAGCTTCTGATTCGACCACTCGGACATACCGCCCTCGAGGCGGCGCACGTTGTAGCCCGCCTTCTTCAGCTGGCGGCCCACCGGTCCCGCGTGCTGGCCCATCTTGTCGGCCAGGATCAGCGTCTTTTCTTTATAGGGTGCCAGTTCGCCAATGCGCTTCTCGACCTCGCTGTGCGGGATATGGATGGCATCCACAATATGTCCGGCAACGAAGTCCGAGCGGTCGCGCAGGTCCACCACGCGGGCATCCTCAGAGTTGATCAGGCGCGTGGCCTCATTCGCGGACGCGGGCTTGCCCGCCTTGATACGTTCGGTAATCGCCAGCACGTAAATCAGCGCTACCAACAGACTCACCAGCAGCCACTGCTCGCTGATAAAGACGAAAAAATCCACTTCGCCCCCAGAAATTCACAATTGTTGTTTTAAATGGGACCACTGACGCAGCAGTCGGTCACGTTTGGCCGGGTATTGTACGGCAACGGGAAAGCCCCTGTGCACCACATGCAGTCCGGCGGTTTGAAGGTGGCGCAGTATACACGATGATGGCCAATTCTTAATCAGCAATTTCACCGCGCGCCGGCGCTGCCACGCCGGCAAAACAGGCTCAATTACTGACCCGGAGCCTGGAAACAGGTTAAAATCCGCCACCTGCGGTAAAACTCCCGCGCGAGTTCCGTCCCCTGGCACCGACGCCGAACGATATTCCACGCAACCCAATACAGGAATTCCGATCCCATGGCATCCGAGACTTCGCCCAAACGCCCGCTGGTACTGCTGATTCTGGATGGCTTCGGCCACAGTGAGCACGCGGAGCACAACGCCATTGCCGCGGCCAAGAGCCCGGTTTGGGACCAGATCTGGGCCAGCCGCCCGAAGACCCTGATCCACACCTCCGGTATGGCAGTGGGCCTGCCAGAAGGACAAATGGGCAACTCGGAAGTGGGCCACATGACCCTCGGCGCCGGCCGCGTGGTGTACCAGAACTTCACCCGCATCAACAAGGCGATCAAGGACGGCGACTTCTTCACCAACCCGGCCTATACCGCGGCGGTCGACAAGGCGATTGCCAACAACGGCGCCGTGCACATCATGGGCCTGCTGTCGGACGGCGGCGTACACAGTCACGATGACCACATCGTTGCCATGGCGACCCTCGCCGCCCAGCGCGGTGCCAGGGCGGTTTACATTCACGCGTTTACCGATGGCCGCGATACCGCTCCGCGCAGTGCGGAAACCCCGCTGGCGCGCCTCACCCAGGTGTGCGATGCCCTGGGCAACGCGCACATTGCCAGCATCAGCGGCCGCTACTTTGCCATGGACCGCGATAACCGCTGGGACCGCGTGCAGCCGGTGTACGACCTGATCACCCAGGGCGTGGCCGAGCACACGGCGGATTCCGCCCTCGCCGGCCTCGAGGCTGCCTACGCACGGGACGAGAACGACGAATTTGTGGCCCCCACCCGTATCGGCGCACCGGCGCCGGTAAATGACGGCGACGCGATGGTGTTCATGAACTTCCGCCCGGACCGCGCGCGCCAGCTGACCCGCGCCTTCACCGACCCTGACTTCGACGGTTTCCCGCGTGCCGCCACCCCGAAGCTGGCGGATTTTGTGATGACCACGGAATACGCCGCCGACATCGACGCCAGCTGCGCCTTCCCGCCGGAAAACCTGGTGAACACCTTTGGCGAATATCTGCAGTCGCAGAACAAGACCCAGCTGCGTATCGCCGAAACAGAAAAATACGCCCATGTGACCTTCTTCTTTAGCGGTGGCCGCGAAGCGCCCTACAATGGCGAAGAACGCGTTTTGATTCAGTCTCCGGATGTGGCCACCTACGACCTGCAGCCGGAAATGAGCGCGCCGGAAGTGACCGACAAGCTGGTGGAAGCCATCGAGAGCGGCAAGTTCGACGCCATCATCTGCAACTACGCCAACGGCGACATGGTGGGCCACACCGGTGTGTTCGAGGCCGCCGTCAAAGCGGTGGAAGCCCTGGATGTGTGCGTGGACCGCGTGACCAAAGCCGCACTGGCGGCCGGTGGCGAGGTGCTGATCACCGCCGACCACGGCAACGTGGAAGAGATGTACGATGCGGGCTCCGGCCAGGTGAGCACCCAGCACTCGACCCTGCCGGTGCCCTTTGTGTACATCGGTGAGCGCGAGGTCACCATGCGCGATGGTGGCAGCCTGGCGGATGTAGCGCCCACCATGCTGGCGCTGATGGGCCTGCCGCAGCCGGTGGAAATGAGCGGTGAGCCGCTGGTAAAAGTGAACTAACCCGGGCCAGTCCCGCGAGGTAGAACCATCTCCATGAACATATCTGCCGTCGTTATTGCAGCCCTGCTGTCGTCTCTGCTTCTGGTCCCCGCCTGCTTCGCGCAGGCGGCGGACGAAGAACAGCAGGCGCGGCTCGCGGAGATCAAGCAGCGCATCGAGGCCCTGCAGCAGGAACTTAACCAGGTAAAAAGTGACCGCGACCAGTTGCTCAAGGACCTGGAGTCCAACGAAAAGGACATCTCGGAACTTCTGCAGCGGATCGACAAGATCAAAGCCGACATGCAGAGCCGCGGCGAAAAACTGCAGGAGCTGAAGAAAGAAGAGCAGCAGCTGGAAGAATCCCGGCGAAGTATGCAGCGGCGGGTCGAGCAGGAAGTCGCCGCCGCTTACCGACTCGGTCGCCAGGAGCAGATCAAGCTGCTCCTCAACCAGCAAGACCCCCAGCACATCGCCCGCCAGCTCCGCTATCACGACTACTTCCTCAAACAACGCAATCGCGTCATCGGCGATTACGTCTCCACCCTCGACCAGCTCTCCACCGTCAGCGCCGGCATCCAGCGCGAACAGGACACCCTGGCCCACGAACGCAGCCAGCTGGAAGAAAAACGCCGCGCGCTGGTGAGTGCACAACAGAATCGCCAGCGCACCCTCGACAAGCTCGCCCGGCAGCTCGCCAGCAAGAGCGGCGAACTGAACCAGCTGCACAGCGACCGCAGCCGCCTGCAACGCCTGGTAGACGAAGTGGGCCGCGCCATTGCCAGCCTGATCAACCCCAGCGACCAGACCCCATTCGCCAAGCAACGCGGGCGCATGCAGTGGCCCACCAGCGGCCGTCGCGCCAACGCCTTTGGCCAGCGCCGCGCCAATGGCATCACCTGGACCGGCGTCACCCTGCGTGCCAACGAGGGCACACCGGTCAAGGCGATTCACCGGGGGCGCGTGGTCTTTGCCGACTACCTGCGCGGCCAGGGCATGCTGATCATCCTCGACCATGGCGATGGTTACATGAGCCTGTATGGCCACAACCAGTCCCTCACCCGCGCTATCGGCGAGTGGGTGGAGCGCGGCGATACCATCGCCAAGGTGGGTAATACCGGCGGTCTCAGCCAGGCCGGGCTCTATTTCGAAATCCGCCACCGCGGCAAGCCGCAGGACCCCACGGTGTGGTGCAGGGGCTAAGCCCGCCACCACGTCCATAACCAAGCCCGCAAAACAGGCGATGCTGCCCTACCACACTCCCCGCTGCGTTTTTATCCCTGCGCAACACACGCCAGTTCGTTTCCCCGCCAAGTTCAAACCTCACGGGAGTGCCGGGTCTACAATTCTTCATGGACAGTAACGATAAATGCCAAGGACGTGCAGATGATGTTCACCACCAAAACACTGGCCCGCCTGATTGGCGCCGCCGCTCTCGCCGCTCTTCCGCTGATGGGACTCAGCCAGGGCGACCAGGACAACAGCGCCGTGCGCGCGGTCCAGGAAGCCGAATCCCGACTGCCGCTGGAAGACCTGCGCAGCTTTGCCAAAGTGTTCGAACAGATCCGTCAGGGCTACGTCAATGAAGTCGACGACAGCACCCTGCTGGAATACGCCATCAAGGGCATGCTGCAGGGGCTGGACCCGCACTCCGCCTACCTCGACAGCCGCTCGTTCGACGACCTGCAGGCCAACACCACCGGTGAATTCGCCGGCCTCGGTATCGAGGTGGGTATCGAAGACGACTACATCACCATCATTACCCCGATGGACGACACACCTGCCGCCCGCGCCGGACTGCGCGCCGGTGATGTGATCCTGCGCCTGTCGGGCAAATCCATGCGCGGGGTAAGCCTGGACGAGGCGGTGGATAAAATGCGCGGCCCGGTGGGCTCCTCGGTCACCCTGACCATCGGCCGCAAGGGCCACAAGGAGCCCTTCGATGTCACCGTCAAGCGCGACAAGGTGCGCGTATACAGTGTGCGCGGCGAGATGCTCGAAGACGGTTACGGCTACCTGCGGATCAGTCAGTTCCAGATGGACACCGGCGGCGACCTGATGCGCGCCATGAAAAAGCTGAAGAAAAAGGGCGAACTGAAAGGGCTGGTGGTCGACCTGCGCAACAACCCCGGCGGCGTGCTGCAATCCTCGGTGGAAGTGGTGGATGCGTTCCTTGAGGAAGGGCTAGTGGTTTACACCGAGGGCCGCAATGACTCGTCCAACTTGCGCTACTCCGCCAGTGCCGGCGATGTCACCAACGGCGCACCGCTGGTGGTTTTGATCAACGACGGCTCTGCCTCCGCCGCGGAAATTGTCGCCGGCGCACTGCAAGACCACCGCCGCGCGGTGGTCATGGGCACCGACAGTTTCGGCAAGGGCTCGGTGCAGACCGTTATCCCGATCAACCAGGATCGCGCGATCAAACTCACCACCGCCCTCTATTTCACCCCCAAGGGGCGCTCCATTCAGGCCCAGGGCATCAAGCCCGATATCACCGTTGAAAGAGTGCAGGTTACCCGCCTGGACGGCCGCGCACGCACCACCGAAGCGGATCTGGCCGGGCACCTGGGTAACGGCAACGGCGGTGCCGAAAGCGGCTCGGAAGATCGCAAGCGGGCCAAGGCCAAGCAGGACGACTGGTACAGCCGTGACAACCAGGTGTTTGAAGCACTGAATGTGCTCAAGGGCCTGAATCTCTATGTACGTCGCACACCCACGGGCACTGAAGAAAGCAGTGCACCGAAAGCGAAAGATCAGGTGGCACAAATTCGCGCCGAAGACCTGTAAATCCCGGTAATTACAGGGAGTGACACCCGGTTATTGGCTAGGCTTTTAACTGGGTGTGCTGTTACCGCTGGCATTGGCGGGACGGTAGTAAGAAGTCGTTACAGAGGTATTAGCGAGGTTGTCATGCAGCAGTATCGTCGTGGCGAAAAAGGAGAGTCTATCCCTCCCCGAGCAGACCGCTTCTTCAAACTGGACGACGATTGGTACTTCACCGTCCGCGGCGGCAAGACCTTCGGCCCCTACGCCTGTCGCGAAGAAGCCGAAAAGGCCGTAGACAAATTCCTCAACCCCCTCAACAAATACACCGGCAACGTGCGTCCGTTTGGCAGCCTGCGCGCACGCCGTTGGCGCGGCACGCAAAAACTATAAGCGGGCCGTACGCACTCGCGAGTTAAAGTCGCATTTCAATACCCGCGTTCTGCATAAACGCCTTGGCTTCGGCCACGGTGTATTCACCGAAATGGAAAATACTCGCCGCAAGCACGGCATCGGCACCACCCTTGAGCACGCCGTCGGCCAGGTGTTGCAGATTACCCACACCACCGGAGGCGATGACAGGTACCGACACCGCGTCGGAGATGGCGCGGGTCAGGGCCAGGTCAAAACCGTTTTTGGTGCCATCGCGATCCATGCTAGTCAGCAGGATTTCCCCAGCACCAAAGCTGTCCATTTTCTTCGCCCACTCCACCGCGTCGATGCCGGTCGGCTTGCGTCCGCCGTGGGTGAAGATTTCCCACTTCGGCTCTTTGTGATTACCAACCTGCTTGGCATCAATGGCAACGACGATGCACTGGCTGCCGAAACGATCGGCGGCCTCGCGCACAAAGTCCGGGTTGAACACCGCAGCGGAATTGATCGCAGTCTTGTCCGCGCCGGCGTTTAGCAGGTTGCGGATATCCTGCAATTCGCGCACCCCGCCGCCCACGGTCAGGGGGATAAACACCTCAGAGGCCATTTTTTCCACGGTGTGCAGTGTGGTATCGCGGCCCTCGTGGGTGGCGGTGATATCCAGGAAGGTGACTTCATCGGCACCGGCTTCGTTGTAGCGCCGGGCGACCTCCACCGGGTCACCGGCATCGCGGATGTCGACAAAATTCACGCCCTTGACCACCCGGCCGGCGTCGACGTCGAGACAGGGGATTATGCGTTTGGCGAGGCCCATGCTGTTGTCCCGGTTCCTTATTTCAGTTACTTGTTCCAGCTGTCGCACAGCTGTTGTGCTTTTTGCAGGTCGAGCTTGTCTTCGTAAATCGCACGCCCGGTGATGGCACCGAAGATTTCGGTTTTGTCATCGCCAGCGGCGAGCAGTTTTTCGATATCTTCGATGCAGCTGACACCGCCGGAGGCGATGATGGGGATCTGCACCGCGCGGGCGAGGTCCATGGTAGATTCGAGGTTGACGCCCTGCATCATGCCGTCGCGGGCGATGTCGGTGTAAACGATGGCGCTGACACCACAGTCCTGGAATTCCTTGGCGAGCTCGGTGGCCTGCACATCGGAGACTTCGGCCCAGCCTTCGGTGGCGACGAGTCCGTCTTTGGCATCGAGGCCGACGATGATATGGCCTTCGAATTCCCGGCAGGCTTCCTTGACCAGTTTCGGGTTTTTCACCGCCGCGGTGCCGATGATGGTCCACTGCACGCCGGCTTCGAGGTACCACTCGATGGTTTTAAGGTCGCGGATGCCGCCGCCGATCTGGATCGGAAACTGCGGGAACTGGCGGGCGATGGCGTTGACGGCGTCGCCGTTGACGGGGTTGCCGGCAAAGGCGCCGTTCAGGTCGACGATATGCAGGCGCTTGGCGCCCTGGCTGAGCCAGTGTTCGGCGGTGGCGACGGGGTCGTCGGAGAAGACAGTAGCGTCTTCCATTTCACCCTGGCGCAGGCGCACGCACTCGCCGTCTTTCAGATCAATGGCTGGGATTACGATCATTTTGGTTAACTTCCTGTTTCGGGGCCCCGGTTAGTTTCAGGCCCGGTGGCGGCAGGGCACCGGGTAAGTCTTTTCAAAACCGCTGTGAATACATCCCTGTACGCTGCGTCGGCAACATCCCTGTTGCCGACGCTTTTGAAAAGACTTACCCGGCACCCTGCCTTCGCATCTAGTTATTTACTTCGCCGGCCGGCGCTCTTAAGCAGCACCGTTCCAATCGACAAAATTTTTCAACAGCTGCATACCCGCATCCGCACTCTTTTCCGGGTGGAACTGGGTGGCAAAGATATTGTTGTGGGTCACTGCCGCGGCGAACTGCACACCATAGTCGGTGATGCCAGCAACGGCTTCATTGTCTTCCGCGGGCACATAGTAGCTGTGCACAAAATAGAAACGGCTGCCGTTTTCGATGTTGCGCCACATGGGGTGGTCGATGGCTTGCTGCACCCGGTTCCAGCCCATATGCGGGACTTTTAAATGCTGGCCATTTTCGTACAGGTCCTTGCCGAAAAACTTTGCCGGCTGCGGGAAGATACCCAGGCAGTCGACGCCGCCATTTTCTTCACTGCTCGCCATCATGATCTGCATGCCCACGCAGATGCCGAGAATCGGCATGCCCGATTCGACACACCGGTTCAGCAGCGGCACGAAGCCCGGGCGGATGAAGCCTTCCATACAGTCGCGGATGGCGCCGACGCCGGGGACGATCAGGCGGTCAGCGCCTTCGGCTTGTTCAGGCGTGGTGGCGAGCACCACTTCATCAGCGGGAGCGACTTTTTGCAGGGCGCTGGCGACGGAGTGGAGGTTGCCCATGCCGTAGTCGAGGACGACGATCTTTTGCATCTTCGCTCCCGCCTTACAGCACGCCTTTGGTGGAGGGCATGGCGCCTTCCATCCGCGGGTCCGGGGTCAGGGCCATGCGCAGGGCGCGGCCGAAGGCCTTGAACACGGTCTCGATCTGGTGGTGGGCGTTGAAGCCGCGGATGCAGTCGATGTGCAGGGTCACCAGGGCGTGATTGACGAAGCCCTGGAAGAATTCATAGAACAGCTCGGTGTCGAAGTTGCCGATGCGTTTCTGGGTAAAGGGCACGTTCATGGTGAGACCGGGGCGACCGGAGAAATCGATGACCACGCGGGACAGCGCCTCGTCGAGGGGCACGTAGGCGTGGCCGTAGCGAGTCATACCCTTTTTGTCACCGATGGCCTGGTTGATGGCCTTGCCAAGGGTGATACCGATGTCTTCCACGGTGTGGTGGTCGTCGATATGCACGTCGCCATCGCAGGTGATATCCAGGTCGATCATGCCGTGGCGGGCGATCTGGTCCATCATGTGCTCGAGGAAGGGGACGCCGGTGTTGAATTTGCCGGTGCCTTTGCCGTCGAGGTTAAGGCTGACCTGGATCTTGGTTTCCAGAGTGTCGCGGTTGACGCTGGCGGTGCGCATGAGGTCTACATCCTTGATTGCAGGGCGGGACTCACCGGTTTGGCTGGCCCCTGAGACAGAAGGCGCGAATTATACGCCCAAATGGGCCGGAATTTGGCGGATAGTGTCAGATGAAACTTGATTCGTCACAGAGATCAAATATCATACCGCCCATGACTATGCACCCCCGCCACAAGACCCCTGTCTGGGTCAGCTTTGTACTGCTGTTCGCGCTGATGCTCGCGCAGCCGGTGCTGGCGGAGCATATTCACATCGAAGAGCGGGCGCACAGCATGTGCGACCTGTCCCACAACCACACGCCCGCCCCCGCGGGGACTGAGTTCACCTTCGTCTCCGCTGACCTGGCGCCGCTGTATATCCAGCAGCAGGCCCCGGCGGCCCTCGATTGCCAGCCGGAGCGCCAGTCCGCCCGCGGCCCTCCCGTACACCTGTCTATCCGCTGAACGCGCCGATTTAGCAAACACATAACGCTTACGTTTTCGGGCACCGGTCTCTCGAGCGGCCGCGGCCTGTGATTGACAGGAATAATTCAAAATGTACCGAGTAAACACTCTGGCGCTGGCTGTTGCCTGCGCTTTCTCTTCTGCTGTGTCTTCTGCCGCTTCCGCTCAGGCCACCGATTCTGACCGAGAGGCCCTGGAAGAGGTCAATGTTACGGTGTCCCCACTGGCCAAACCCGCCGATGCAGTAGCGGCGCCGGTTTCTGTACTGAGCGGCGATGAACTGCGCAAGTCCGCCGCGGCCACCCTGGGCCAGACCCTCAACAGCCAGCTGGGCGTGGCCAATGCGGCCTTCGGCGGCGGCGTGGGCCTGCCGGTCATTCGCGGCCAGAGCGCCAACCGGGTGAAGGTGCTGAGCGACAACCTGGACGTGGCCGACGCCTCCAACACCAGTTCTGACCACGCGGCCAGTATCGAACCCCTGCTCGCCAACAGCATTGAAATCCTGCGTGGCCCGGCCGCCCTGCGCTACGGCAGCGGCGCCATCGGCGGCGTGGTCAACGTGATTGACGGCCGCATCCCCACCCGCGTTCCAGAAGCCACCGAGGGCGCGGTCGAGATGCGTCACGACACCGCCAATAACCAGGATGCGGGCGTGTTTCGCCTCGGTGGCGGCGCAGGCAACCTGGCCTGGTACCTGGACGGTGTCTACCGGGAGAACGGCAATACACAGATTCCCGGCCTCGCAGTCCTTGAACATGAGGAGCACGAGGAGCACGACCACGAAGCACACGCCGGTGAAGAGCACCACGAGGACGAGTTCAATACCGATGGCTTTGTCGGTAACACCAACGCCCGCGCCAAGAGCGGCAGCGCCGGCCTGTCCTGGGTAACCGACCGCGGATTTATTGGCTTCTCTGTCAACCGTCTGGAGAACAACTACGGCATCCCCCTGGGCACCCATGTTCATCATGAAGACGAGCACCACGAAGAGGGCGGCGAACAGCACGCGCTTGCAGAGGAGCATGAAGAGCACGGCGAAGAAGGGGTGCGTATTGACCTGGCCCAAACCCGCTACGACCTGAAGGGCGAGCACGCCTTTAACAGCGAGTACTGGGACAAGATCAGCTTCCGCCTGGGTCACAACGACTACGCACACGTCGAGATCGAGGACGGCGAACCCGGCACCCGCTTCACCAACAAAGCCTGGGAAAGTCGCGTGGAGGTTACCCATGATGACGGCGGCGAGTGGCGCGGTGCCTACGGCCTGCAAGTGTCGCGCAAGGACTTTGCTGCGATCGGCGATGAGGCGTTCATTCGCCCGTCCATCACCGACAGTCTCGGCGCCTTTACCATGAAAGAGCGCGAGTGGGGCAACTGGCACCTGGACCTGGGGGCCCGCCTGGAGACGGTCAGCATCGACCCACAATACGGCAACGACAAAGACTTCACTCTGGTCGGCCTGTCCAGCGCACTGCAGTATTTCCTGAAAGAGCACCAGCACCTGAGTGTCAGCCTGACCAGCGCCGAGCGCGCACCGGTGGCCGAAGAGCTGTTTGCCGATGGCGCTCACCTGGCGGAATCCCGCTACATCATCGGTGACGAAAACCTCGACAAGGAAAACTCGCTCAACCTGGAGCTGGGCTATCACCACCACAATCAGGACGCGACCGGATGGCACGCGACCAAAGTGGAAGCCAATGTGTTCTACAACCGTATCGGCGACTACATTTATGCCGCCAATACCGGCCTGGAAGATGAAGAAAGTGAATTCGCCATCTACGGCTACCAGAACCGCGATGCCGCCTTCTATGGCGCTGAAGCCTCGGTGCAATTCCCGCTGGCCAGCGGCCTCAGCCTGACCCTGTTTGGCGACAGTGTGCGTGCAAGCTTTGATGATCGCATCGCCGGTGAAAGCCGCGAAGTGCCACGCCTGCCGCCGCTGCGTTACGGCTTCGCCCTCGGCGGTGATTACGCCAACTGGAACTGGCAATGGCGCAATACCCACGCCACCGAGCAGAAACGCCCCGGCACATTTGAAGAAAGCACCGACGCCTACACGCGCATGGATCTCACCGCCCAGTACAACTTCAAACTGGCGGGTAACGATGCGGTGGTGTTTGCCAATGCACGCAACCTGCTGGATGAAGAAATCCGCAACGCCACTTCGCTGTTGCGCGACTTCGCGCCGGAAGCGGGGCGCAGTGTGGAAGCGGGGGTGCGCATCCACTTTTAATCCAACCTGAGCATTCCGTGCAATGTCGGCCGGCATTGCACGGAATGCTCAACACCCGCCCCACTATTCCCTCAAAAAATTCACGCTCCCCGCCCGACCACAGCGCCTAAAGTACACACTGTTGAGCGTCGCGGATTCCTGCACGACAGTACCAACTGACTTTTCAAATACATTGTTACTCGACATGTGAGCATTTCGTCTTACAATCATCCGCTCAACCTGAAACCAAGGACGCGGAATCAGTGCAAAAATTTCTTATCGCCCTGCCTGCTGCACTTCTGATTCTTTCACTACCCTGGCCTGGAGCTGCCATGTCCAAAATGAATCCATTGAAAGCCTGCACTTTTTCTGAAATGGAAATTTCCATTCTATTCAAAGGTGCGCCCGCCAGAGGAGCCAAGATCACCCGAACCATTGAGTGGAAGCAAGAACGCACAGATCAGTTCACTACTGATGACCATGGCCATGTAACCTTACCGGCGGAATTCGAAAATCACCTTCTCAAAGCCTTCCCCATGGAGTTTGTCTCGGCGCAACATCTGGCGGTGCAATTCGAGGGTAAGGAATATGAAATCTGGAATTACGCGAAGCGTGATGCAGATCTCAATAGCGAGATGTACGGTGCGCCCCTGCAACTTACCTGCGAGCTGACTAGTGAACCAAAGACCCAGCGCGCGTTTGGCTCTATCGTGGGAACACGCTGCACCTGGCAACCAAAGAATAACTCCACTATTAACGCTGAAAAGGAATTCACGTAACGAAATTTACCCCCCGTGGTTCAGCGTCAACATAACCAATGACTTTTACCTAATCAAAAGAAAGCACGCAAGAAAACTGTTTTTTGACCTGCATCCTGAACAGTTCAATAAGGCTGTAAATTTACCGCCATCACCGCATACAACCTGCTCCGCCGCCGGTCTTTGTACGCCTGTACCACAAATAACAAATCAAAGCTATCGACAACCAAATAAACACCGTTAGAATCGAAGCAACAAATAATTTTCCTGAACATCCGTAGTCGGATTTCCAGCCCACATATGACCCAAAAAATTACACCAAAATTGGCACTTATTTTACTGTGCGCATTTTTTAGCACCTTCAGCACCACTAAAGGATATTCAATGTCGATCTTTGACGCAGGGAAGGCTTACTTTTTTTCTCCGGTAACTGGCGTAGTGACTAAAGACGACAAGCCTATTAGCAATGCCAAAATTATTCGCAAGTGGGAGCATCAGTCGATGGAGCAGGACGAAACCGTTACGGATGATGATGGGAATTTCTCTCTCCCCGAGGTGCGTCGCCGCTCGGCAGTGCAATTCATCCCGGCTGAGTTCGTTGTAGGCCAGGAAATATCCGTCGTGCATGACGGAAAGGAAATCGTTATCTGGTCCGCATCCAAAAGGGATTCTTCAAAGAATTCCGAGCTTGGTGGAAAAGCACTCGACCTCAAGTGTGACCTGAATAGCGAAGAAAAAATCTACCGAGATTTCGGCCCTGCGCTTTTCACAAAATGTACCTGGGAGTAATTCATGAATAACCTGACTCCCGAATTTGCAGCAAGACTCGCATCAGACATATACGACATAAAATTGAGCCTTCGTCAGGAGCGCTTTAAGAAGCTCTACGAAAACTACTTCAACATAGAAGAAACGAAACTAAAGGGGAAAACCGGGGCGTTCACTTTTCTGAAAAGCACACATACCATGGGCATTGCGACACATGGGATAAACGACTACACAGGCCACTCCTTCGTTGCTTTGAAGGGAACTGCTAGCCTCTATGACGGGCTAACCGACCTGAACGCAGGACTGAAAAAATTTCACACCGGTGGCCTGGTGCACCAGGGCTTCTATTACACCTTTGAATCCTTTGTAAAAAGCATCGACGATTTCGTGGATGACCTGCCGAACGATGTTCACACAATTCACTGTGTAGGCCATAGCCTCGGAGGCGCTCTGGCCACTCTCGCGGCAGATTATCTAAAGTTAAAAAGTAATAAAACGGTAAAGCTGTATACGTTTGGTAGCCCTCGCGTAGGCCTGGACTTCTTCGCCAATGGTGCAACCAAGCGGCTCGAAGACTCCAATATTTTTCGCGTTTACCATCGAACCGATCCTGTCGCGATGGTCCCTACTTGGCCGTTTATCCATGTGCCGGATAGCGGGCCCGGTGATCTTCTCCTTCAGTCCGGCGTTGCACTCAACCCCGCCCAATACCACAAAATGGACAATTACATCGCCTCACTGTCCGGAGGGGAAGAAAAGCACAATTGGGACCTGGTGAGAAAAAAGCGCCCCCCCACCCTGATTCAACGCAGCATCCAGAGCTGGCTCGAGTCAGATGGCCCCCTCTCGCTAACACTGAATACGGCCTGGGTTGCCGCTGAGGCGGTGATGTGGGTATTGAAAAAGGTGGTAGAACTTGCTGGTATCGCACTTGTTGTCACCGGAGCCACCACCTTCACGCTGATGGATCAACTGGCGATTTTTCTCAAAAAGGCCCACGACTTCGGCAAGAAGGTTTCCCATTGGGTCACCCGACTGCTCATCCGGCTCGGCAGAATGATCGGTATCGTGGTTGCCGATGGCACCAATATCACCATCGCGCTCATCCGGACAATTTTTATCCGCATGCACAACGCTGTGTCTGAACTGGTGCTGCGTGCCGGGCGCCACACAGAGCACTGACCCCCTCATCCGGCGTAGCGCCTTCAAGGTCCTCGCCGGATGAGGTTTCATTTCCTACCGGCAACTGCTTCAATAGTCGCATCCGCGACACCGGGAGCACTTCAACAAGTGCTCCCGGTGTCGCCCCTTTTCTCGCCATTTCCCGAATAAGGATGCGCTCTTTATGGCTTGGATCAAACGCGGTCTTATCACCCTCGTTGTTCTCTTCGTACTTTTTGCCGGCGTTGTCGCCTGGTTCCTTTCCGGCCTCGATGCCAACCAGTACAAGCCCAAAATCGTGCAACTCGCTGCGGACCAGGGGATCGCCCTGACACTCGACGGCGATATCGGCTGGCAAATCTGGCCCAACATTGCGCTAAAGCTCGAAGGTGTGAAACTGGCACCGCTGGCCCTGCCCAGTGAATCACTGCTGGAAGCCGATAAGGTCGCGGTAGGTGTGGCACTGATGCCGCTGCTGGACAAGCGCATCGAAGCCCAGGAGATTGTTCTGCTCGGCCCCCAGGTGGCGCTTACCGTGGACAAGAACGGCAAGGGCAACTGGGAGCTGATTACCGACGCTATGGAGGCGAAAGCCGCCCAGGACGCGAAGACCCAGCGCGAAACCCCGCCCACTCTGGATGTTCCGAAGGAGAAAGAGGCCTCAGCCGGTGGCCTTGAACTGGCGCTGGAACAGCTGCGCCTGGAAGACGGCGTGCTGCGCTACACCGACCGGCAAACCGGCACCGAGTATGCCGTGAGCAAACTACAGATTTCCGCCGACAACCTGGTGCCCGGCGGCAAACCAGGTGACGTGCGCGTAGCCGCCGAGCTGGCGGGCAGCGATCTTCCAGAGCCTATCCAACTCGATATCCACAGCAGCCTCGCCATCGACGAGGGGCTGAACGGGCTGCGCCTGCAGCCGGCCAACATCAAACTTACCGGCGCCGACGGCGCCAGTGCTGAAGTCAACCTGCGCGGTAACGTGCGCCGCCCCAAGGCCGATGCCCCCTGGCAGATCCAGCTCAACCTCAAGGTCAATGTGGACCCGATTGCCGGCTGGCTTGCGAGCGTAGGTAGTGACTATAAGGCCCAAAGCAGCAGCGCCCTGCAGAGACTCACCATCGAGTCCGATATCAGTGGCACCGACAAGCAGATGAGCCTGCAACCACTGGAACTGTCACTGGACGGCCACAAATTCAACGGCAGCGCGAGCTATCAGGCCGGCGACATCCCCAGTGTTTCCCTGAGCCTCAAAGGCGGCGAACTCAACGTGGACGACTACCTGCCACCCCCCGCAGCCGCCCCGGAGCAAAGTGAGCTCAGCGCCGATATGACCGCCGCACAACCGGTGCCGCTACCCCTCGAGTCCATGCGCGGCTTCAATGCCAAGCTGGACCTGACCCTGGAAAAGCTGCACGCACTGGACTTCGAAATTGACCAGCCGCAGCTGGCAGTGAACGTGAATAACGGCCTGTACCAGTTGAACAAGCTCGCCGCTGGGCTCTACGGTGGCAACCTGAACAGCACCGGTGTATTCAATGCCCGCGGCAACACCGCGCGCGGCGAATTGAGTGGCGGCCTGAGCGGCGTAGAAATATCCAAGGTCCAGGAAGCGCTGTTCGCCAGCGACGAACCGGAAGCCGCAGACCAGAAGAAGGTCACCCTGTCTGGCAAGACCGACCTTACCTGGGTGGCCCAGACCAGCGGTGCTGACACCCTGGCGCTGCAGAAAAACCTGCGCGCCGCAGTGCAGCTCAACGCCAAGGAGCTGGCACTGGCGCCCTTCAATCTGGAAAAAGGCATGTGCCAGCTGGTGAGCTACGCCGAAAAAACGCCACTGCCAGAAAGAGAGTGGCCCGCACAAACCCGCCTGCAGGACCTGCGCACCAGCGTGAACCTGAATGGTGACGTGGCCAAGGTGGAAGGCATCAATGCCGGCATCGAAAATATCGCACTCAGCGGCGACGGCACCGTCAACTTGGAGCAGCAAAACTTCGACTTTGCCCTTGGCCTGGCCCTGGTAGGCGAGAAGACATCCGGCAACGGCTGCTCGGTACAGAACAGTCGCTGGCGTAACCGCCCGCTGCCACTGCGCTGCAAAGCCAAGTTTGACGAGGCCGGTGCCACCACCTGCAAGCCGGACAGCCGCCGCCTCGACGACCTGATCCGCGAAGAGCTCAAGTACAAAGCCGAGAAGAAATACGGCGATAAAGTGCAGGAAAAAACCGAAGAGCTGAAAGACAAGCTCAAGGACCGGTTCAAGGGCCTGTTCAACCGCGACTAAACCACCGGCCCGGCCATGGGCCGGGCCCTCCGCCCAGCCCGTTATGCCGGATTCCAACACGGTCCCCGTCCCTGCCCGCTGCCTGAAGTCCCGACCCACAGGCTGCCCGCCGCAAGAAAATTGACCCACCACTTATATTGTCGCAATATATGCCAATACATTTCTTACAGAGACCCAATAGGATGCGCAACAAACTTCTCATCGCCGCGGCCGGTCTGACGGTCGTGGCTGTGGCGTTCGCCCTGCTGCTGCCCACCCTCCTCCACAAGGCCGGGCTCCACCCCGAGTACACTGGCGACACCGTCGCACTGCCGGGCAAGCGTGCGCTGGTGATCACCACCAGCCACGGCACCCTGAACGCACCCGGCGAGACCGACGGCAAGGCCACCGGCGTGTTCGCCTCGGAAATGACCGTGCCCTATTACACCTTCCTCGACGGCGGCATGCAGGTGGACATTGCCAGCATCCAGGGCGGCGAGATCCCGGTGGACCCGGAATCCTTCTTCTACGCGGTGCGCACCGCGGAGGACGAGCGCTACCTGCAGGATGCGGTAGTGCAGGCCAAAGTAAAGAATTCCCTGCGTATCGACGAGGTCGACTTTACCCGGTACGACATCATCTTTATGGCCGGCGGCTGGGGTGCAGCCTACGACCTGGGTTATTCCGATGCTCTGGGGCGCAAGGTCAGCGAGGCCTATTACGATAGCAGCGCGGTAATCGGTGGGGTGTGCCACGGTGTGCTGGGCCTGATCAAGGCCGAGGACAAGGACGGCAAGCTGCTCATTGCCGGGCGCCGTATGACCGGAGTCAGCGACAAGCAGATCAAGGAGCTGGGTATCGAGGTCACCCCACAGCACCCGGAAACCGAGCTGCGCAAGGCCGGCGCCGAGTACGAAAAGCAGACCGCCTTCCGCGACATCTTTGCCACCCACGTTGTCGTGGATGATGAACGCCGCTTTGTCACCGGTCAGAACCAGAACTCCGGCTACGAAACCGCGCATCAGATGATGGCCATTGCCGCCAAGCCCTAAGGCCCACGTTCACGTCGCCAGCTCTATCGCTGGCGACCAGCCCCATACAGGCGCAACCCCTATGTACCGCAAACCCGCTTCAACCGCCCGCCGCACCGGCAAACATTTCGCCCGCACACTGCTCTGCACCTCACTGGCCGCCGCCATCAGTGCTGTGACGCAGGCGCAAATGAGTGAAAGTACGAGTGAGTCAGCAACATCCACCGACGCCGCCAAGCGCCCCAATATCCTGGTGATCCTCGCCGACGACCTCGGCTACACCGATCTCGGCGCCTACGGCAGCGAGATCAGCACCCCCAATCTGGATGACCTCGCGCAACAGGGGCTGCGCTTCAGCAAATACCGCACCGCGCCCAGCTGCGCTCCGACCCGCGCCATGCTGATGTCGGGCGTCGACAGCCACCGCGCCGGCGTCGCCAATATCGCCGAAGCACTGACGCCGGCCCAGTCGCACTCTCCCTTCTACCAGGGCCACCTGCGCAAGGACGTGGTGACCATCGCCACCCAGCTCAGGGACGCGGGCTATCACACCTACATGGCGGGCAAATGGCACCTGGGCTACAAGGATCCAGCGCTGCGCCCGATCAACCGCGGCTTCGAACAGACCGTCATGATGCCGTATTCCGGCGGTGATAACTGGTCCAACAAAAGCTACCTGCCGCTATATGAAAAAACCCTGTGGTTTGAAAACGGCGAGCCGTATGAACTGCCAGAGGATTTCTATTCCTCAGAGTTCCTGGTAGACAAGGCCATCGCCCAGATCGACAGCAACCGCGCCGACGGCAAACCGTTTTTCACTTACCTACCGTTTATGGCCGTGCATATGCCTATGCAGGCCCCAAGGAAATACACACAGAAATATCTGGAGACCTATCGCCAGGGCTGGGACCCGATCCGCAGCCAGCGCCAGCAAGCGGCGAAAGCGATGGGACTGGTGCCCGCCGATGCGGCGATGAAGCACATGAACACCACCGCCGAGTGGGCGACGCTGTCGGAAGAGGAACAGCGCTACAACGCCAAACGCATGGCGGTGTATGCGGGCATGGTCGATGCCATGGATGTCCACATCGGCCGACTGCTGCAGTACCTGAAAGACATCGGTGAATACGACAATACCGTTATCGTCTTCACCTCCGACAACGGTCCCGAGCCCAATGAAATTACCGGCCCACAGCGCCTGCTGATGCTCAAGCTGCTGGACTACACCGACGACTACGAAACCCTCGGCGAAAAGGGCAGCTTCGCCACCATCGGCCCGAGCTTCGCCAGTGCCGCTGCCGCGCCCCTCGGGCACTACAAATTCCACTCGGGGGAGGGCGGCATGCGGGTACCGCTAGTGGTCAGTGGCCCAGCCGTTGCCGATGTCCTGCGCGGACAAATCAGCCACGCCACCGCCTATGTCAAAGACCTCGCGCCGACCCTGCTGGAACTGGCTGGGGTTGCCGACCACCGCGGCCAATACCGCGGCCGCGCCGTGGAGCCAATGACCGGCCGCAGCCTGCTACCGCTGATCGAGCAATCCGCTACCGCAGTGTACGGCCCCGAGGACACCATCGCTTACGAAATCGGTGGCAACGCGGCGCTGATCAAGGGCGACTACAAGATCACCTTCAACCGCGGTCCGAATAACGATGGCCAGTGGCACCTGTACCATATCGAGCGCGACCCGGGTGAAACCACGCCGCTGGAACAGCAGGAGCCGGCGCGCTTTGCCGAGCTGCTGTCGGATTACGAAACCTATGTGCGCGACAACGGCGTACTGCCGGTACCGCCGGACTACAACCAGCGGCGCCAGGTCACCCGCAATGCCGTAAAGCAGCGTTTGCCGCAGATCGCCCTTTTCGCCGGGTTACTGCTGGCCGGCGTCGCGGCGCTGCTGCTGTGGCGCCGCCGCCGCGGCTAGCGGGTCAAAAGTACAAACCGAAGAGCACAAAAAAGCCGGCAGTTTCCTGCCGGCTTTTTTGCATCTGCATGGGCCCACTGCAGGGCCCAGCACTCACACTAGATCGGTACCACGCCTCAGAACTGATAGCTGACCGTAGCACCGATGGTGCGAGGCTCGGCAAGCCAGTCCTGCTGGGCGCCGGTCATCGCCGCGGGCACGGTGCGCAGGTAGGAGTAGACATCGTCCGTGGCGTTCTTCACCCACACCGCCGCATCCCAGTCCTCATTGCGCCAACCGGCACGCACATTGACGGTCTCACGATCCTGCACAAAATCGGGAACATCCGGATTCACCGCGTGATCCGAGGCATAGTTGTAGTCGGTACGCAGGTAGGCCGCACCGTCCGCCACCGGCGCCATCAGGGTGGCCGCGAGATTGGAAGTCCAGCGCGAGGCAGGGAAGACATCGTTATCCAGATACTGCACGCCGCCGCTCAGCTTCAGGAACTGCCAGGGGGCTGCGGCAAAGTTCAGGTCCACGCCCTTGATTGTGCCTTCATCCGCCTCATTGGCGACATAGGTGCCGAGGCCCATGGCCTGCTGTCTCAGGTACTGGAGGTCATCCACCAGCATATGAAACGCCGTGGCATTGAGCTCCAGCTGGTTGTCGAACAGACGCGACTTGATACCCAGCTCGTAGTTGGTGGTCTGCTCGTTATCGTAGGTGCGCTCGGCACCCGCGCCCGCCACGCCGTTGAAACCGCCGGACTTGTGGCCGGTGGCAACAGAGGCAAACACCATCACGTCCTCATTGACGAAATGGGTCAGGCTCGCCATACCGGTGACACTGTCGTCCTCGAGACGGAAGCTGTCATCTACCGGAGCGTAAAGTGCCGCGATCAGTGGCGGGATATTCATAGCCGGCCCCGCCGGGCCAAAGGCACCGGCGGGGATACCGGTTGCCGTGGAATCAGCCCGCACATACATATCTGCGGATTTTTCCTCAGCGGTGTAGCGCAGGCCAACGGTAGCTTCCCAGCTGTCGGAGAAGGTGTAGGTGGTCTGGCCGAAGGCCGCAAAGGTATCGGTCTCCCAGGCATTGTCGATCGTGGAGCTGTCGCCGGGGCGTGCCAGCATGGCAAATGCAGGCCCCAGCGGATGCACCTGAGTGCCCACAGCGAGGATGTCCGAGCCAAAGTTAGCGACCGGCTGGCCAAAACCGCGGCCCAGCTCTTCATGACTGAAATAGAGGCCCGCCAGGTACTGCAGCGGCCCGTCCAGATCACTGCTCAGGCGCAGTTCCTGCACCAGGCTCTCGCCACGGTACGCATCGTCCACGTAGTAGAGGTCGAGTTCGGTGCGGTCACCGTCAAAGCTGCTCACCCATTCGTAATCGTTCCAGGCGGTGATTGAAGTGAGGGTGGCAAAAGACAGGTCGTAGTCCACCACCGCGCTGAGCGCATCGGCCGAGAGGGTAAACGCCAGCGGGTAATCGTTATTGCTGTAGTAATCCAGCGGATCGCTTTCGGGAACTTCCAGGCCCTTCATCTGCAACACGCCGGCCATAGCCGGGCTGATGGTAGTGTCGGCACCACAGCAACTGGAATCCCGCTCTACACGGCTGGCTATCAGGTTCACACTGAGCGCGTCGGTAGGCTCCCAGGTAAATTTACCGCGCAGGTTCCAGTCAGAGCGGTCGTTCTGGTCCGGGCCGGTACCACTTTTCAGCCAGCCATCGCGCTGGTGTACCGACCCGCTCAGGCGGTAACCCGCCGTGTCACCAACCGGCGCGCTCACCGAGGCGGTGAATTTCTGCAGCCCATAGTCGCCGGCGGAGGCCTCCAGTCGCGCTTCAGACTCCTCCATATTGACACCGGTTGTGACAATATTAAGCACGCCCGCATTGGCGTTCTTGCCATACAGGGTCCCCTGGGGTCCCTGCACCACTTCGACCCGCTCAACATCCACCAGATCCGACAGGCCGAGGCCAGAGCGACCCAGGTAAACACCATCGACCACTACCGCCACCGAGGCCTCCAGCGAGGGATCGTTCTGGTTGGTGCCCAAGCCGCGGATACGAATGCCAGCCGCAAACGGGCTCATATTTCGGTTAACCGTGAGGCTCGGTACCTGCACGGCCACATCCTTTGCATCGTCGATGCCCGCCTGCCGCATTTCCTCAGCGGACAGAGCACTCACCGAGACGGCAATGTCCTGCACGCTCTGCTCGCGCTTGGTGGCGGTGACGGTAACTTCTTCCAGTTCAGCCCACGCACTGGCGGCGGCGCTGGCGAGGCCGACCGCGAGTGCGGTCTTGGTAAACAGTTTATTCATCGGCATGGTCTCTCTCCCAGATCGCTGGAATTATTATTGTGAATTGGCGAATGAGCCCACCCAGACCACCGGTGATCCTGACCGCCAACTATTGTCATAACTTGCGACATCAACTGTATGCTAGCCAAACCAGGCAATTGAATGCAAGGCGAATCGCGGACAGCCGAATAAATCGGCACAACCTGTGTCACTTCTACACAATTAAGGACAAACTGTTACCCGGCTATTGCGAGAAAGAGGCGCGGGCCGAACGCATGGATCGCATGCAGCGACCTGTTAGCAGTCACTTGAAGGGAGGAAGATTCAGGCAGGAACAGGCTACATCAGGGAAACGAAAGAAGGGCGGCAAAAGGAAGGCAACAAGCTCAGGTGAGCAAATCCTTCAGCAGCCCCTCAACGATCTTGCCGCAGGCCTGGTCAGAGAGCTTCTGGTGCCGCGAAAGACGCTCGTAAAATTCAAACGACATAATTGCATCCACCGCTTCGCGCTTGTCGGCGGGTAACTGCAAAATTTCCGGCAGGCACTTTTCCAGGTTCTTGCGCATTTTGCGCACATTGGACTCATAAACGTCGGAGATGACCTTTGAGCGCCACAACAGGCTCCACGTCGCCCGCTGCAGGTGAATCAGCTGCGAAAAGGCTTCCATGCGACAGCGCACCGAACCGGTCAGCCGCTCCTCAAGGGAACCCTCCATCGGCATTTTGTTGAACAGGGCTTCATAGACGGGGCGCACCTGCGAATTGAGCTCCGCGTACAGCAACTCCATTTCGGTGAAGTGCCGGAATACTGTGCGGATGGAAATACCTGCCTCATCCGCCACCTGCTGCGCCGTGGGGATATAGATTTCGCGCTCCATCAGAGCGAGCATCGCGTCAATAATCTGCTGGCGACTGCGCACACTGCGCAGGGCGCGGCCATCTACTTTGACTTCCATAACGTCCCCGCTTCCACTTTGAACTTGCTACCACCCACCCAGTAATTCGGCGCGATGGCGCGATATTGTGCCACAGCAAACGCTGACGACCTATTCGCCGCACAACTTTCCCAGCACCCAGCCATTCTCTCGAATTCCCGCTGCCGGTACTCGGCCCTTTCGAGACGAATGGCACTTGGCGAATCATGTATTGGCATATATAGTGTCATTATATTCATAAAACATAAAGGACCTGAAAATGGCGAGCTGCACTGAACTCTGGGTCGACCGCAAGGACTTCCGCAAGACACGCACGGTCGGTAAACGGGACCTCACCGCCGGGGACGGCCAGGTGCTGGTTGCCATCGACAAGTTTGGCCTCACCGCCAATAACGTCAGCTACGCCCTGTCCGGGGAGATGATCGGCTACTGGGGCTATTTCCCTGCGGAAGGGCAATGGGGCAAGGTGCCGGTGTGGGCCTGCGGCACAGTGATCGAATCCCACTGCCCCGAGGTCCCCGCCGGCGAGCGCCTGTGGGGCTTCTTCCCCATGGCGAGCCACACGGTGCTGACCCCGGGCAAGGTGCGCGAGGACCAGTTTATGGATATGGCGGAACATCGCCAGGCCCTGCCCGCCATGTACAACGCCTACCGCCGCACCCAGGCGGAGCCAGACATTCTCACCAAGCTGGAGAATGAGCGCTGCCTGCTGTTCCCGCTGTTTGCCACCTCGTTCGTACTGTACGACTACCTCATCGACAACGCCTTGTTCGGCGCCGAGCAGGTGGTCATCGGTTCCGTCTCGTCCAAGACCGGCTTCGGCCTTGCGCACCTGCTGCATCGCGATAACGAAATCACAGCGAAGGTCGTGGGCGTTACGTCCGCCGGCAACACCGCGTTTGTGCGCGACCTGGGTTGCTGCGATCAGGTGGTGCACTACGGTGAGGAAAGCCAGATCGACGCGAGCCTGCGCACCGCCTATATCGACATGTCCGGTAACGTCACCCTGACCCGCGCCCTGCACCAGCATATCGGCGACAACATTGTCGAGAGCGCCATGGTTGGCGCCAGCCACTGGGAAGGCGGCGGTGCTGCCGGCGACCTGCCCGGGGCCAAACCCACCTTCTTCTTTGCCCCCGGCCAGATCGCAAAACGCGATAAGGAGTGGGGGCCCGGCGCAATGATGCAAAAAGCCATGATGGCCAGCGCCGAGATCGCCATGGCCACCAGCGGCAACCTCAAGGTCGAGTGGCTGCACGGGCCCGAGGCTCTGGATAACGCCTGGCAGCAACTGCTGGACAACAAGGTCGGCGCCAGCCGCGGGCTGATGGTTTCACTACTCGACTGATTGCTTATGAAACGCTATTCCTGCGTACTGCTGGCCGGCGCCAGCGCCGCCCGGCGCATCCGCGAGGAGGGGCTGCACCAGCAGCAATTCTCCACCCTGATCGGCGCCTCCGGTGGCCCCAAATGGCTGGCAATCAGCCACCTCGACCGGCTGCTGGCAGGCGAGTTTTTTGCCGGCCGCAATACGCCAATCACCAGCGTGGGTTCCTCCATCGGCAGCTTCCGCAATATGTGTTACGCGCTGGAGGATGCCCCCGCGGCTATTGGCCGGCTCGAAGATGCCTACATCAACCAGCAGTACGAATCGGACAGGCCTACCCCTGCGGAAGTGACCGCGGTCGGCGAAAAGATGGTACTCGCCGCCCTGGGCCCGACCGGCGCCCAGCAGGTAGCAAACAACCCCATCTGGCAGAGCCATTTTGTGACCGTGCGCGGACGCGGCCCGCTGGCCAGCGAAAACCGCGCGGTACTGGCGCCAGTGTTGATGGCATCGGCCATGGCCAATGCGGTGTCGCGGCGCACATTGCGCGCCTTCTGGGACCGGGTGGTCTTCCACACCGGCGAATCCGCGTCGATACAGTTCGACAACCTGCGCACCGTCAACACCCGGCTATCCGAGCACAATGTATCCGATGCGGTACTGGCAAGCGGTGCGATTCCGCTGGTCATGGCGGGAGTACAGAATCCCCACGGCGCACCGGCTGGCAACTACCGCGACGGCGGTATTACCGACTACCACTTCGACCTCGCCTTCCGGCACCCACAGGGCCTGGCCCTGTACCCGCATTTTTTCCCGTATATGGTGCCGGGCTGGTTTGACAAGTCCCTCAGCTGGCGCTGGGTCCGCGGTGGTGCGATGGAAAACACCTTGCTTGTGGCGCCGTCACCGGCCTTTGTAGCCAGCCTGCCCTACGGAAAAGTTCCCGACCGCGACGACTTCCGTCGCCTGACGGAAGACGAACTGCGCAAGTACTGGAATACCGTGGCCGATATGAACCGCCGCCTCGCCGACGATTTCTTCGAACTTTGGCAAAGTGGCAACCGCGGCGCGCTGGCCGATCATCTGATCGAAGTTGGCCGCGACGACCTGCCACACAAACTCGACCGGGTCACTGCGGCCTGAACCAGCCGTATTTTGTCGCGGCAATAATAATCAACAGGAAAGCTAACGCGCATGATCGATCTCTACACGGCCCCAACGCCCAACGGACACAAGGCATCCTGCACGCTGGAAGCGCTGGAGATTCCCTACGAATCACACTTTGTGAATATTGTTGAGGGCGAGCAGAAAAAACCGGAATTTCTGGCCATGAACCCGAATGGTCGCATCCCGGTCATCGTTGACCGCGCGCAGGACCACTTCGAGGTATTCGAGTCCGGCGCCATCATGGTCTATCTGGCGGAAAAGGCCGGCAAGCTGCTGCCCACCGATATCAAGGGCCGTACTACGGTCATGCAATGGCTGATGTTCCAGATGGGCGGCGTCGGCCCGATGATGGGTCAGGCCAATGTGTTCTACCGTTATTTCCCGGAGAAACTGCAGCCGGCAATCGACCGCTACCACAATGAATGCCGACGCCTGTTCGAAGTGTTGGACACGCGGCTGGCGGAGCGCGAATGGCTCGCCGACGACTACTCCATTGCCGACATTGCCAACTGGTGCTGGGTGCGCACCCACAAATGGTCCGGTGTATCGGTAGAAGGCCTCGAGCATCTCAATCGCTGGCTCAGCGCCATGTACGAACAGCCCGGCATGCAAAAAGGCATTGCAGTGCCGTTCAGCCTCGGCAACCTGCTCGACGACGAAAAAGAGCAGGAGAAATTCAAAACCGGCGCGCGCAAAGCGCTGCAAACCTAATTGGGGAACACAACATGATCCAGGTCTACGGTGTGCACGGCTCACCCTTTGTCCGCAAAGTTTTGATCGCTCTGGACCTCAAGGGCATCCCCTTCAAGCTGATTCCGCAAATGCCGTTCAGTGGCGACGCGGAGTACCTGAAAATCAACCCCCTCGGCAAGGTCCCCACACTGGTGGATGGTGACCTGACCCTGGGGGACTCCAAGGTGATCTGCCAGTACCTGGAAGCGGCCTACCCGGAAACACCACTGTATCCACAAGCCGTGGCCGAAAGGGCCAGGGCGCACTGGTACGAAGACCTGTGTGGCGGGCGCGTTTCCGAACTCGCCGCGGGCATTTTCTTCCAGCGCTTTATGCGACCACTTGCGTTCATGCAGGCACCCGACGAGGAAAAAGTAGCGAAGATCATCGACCGCGACCTGCCCCCGCTGCTGGATTACCTGGAGAGCCAAATCCCCACAGAGGATTTTATATTCGGTGACTTCTCCATGGCCGACCTGTGTATTGCCAGCCCGTTCTTTAATGCCAGCTACGCCGGCTACGATGTCGATCCAGCGCGCTGGCCGGCACTGGCGGGTTTGATTGAGCGAGTGAAGGCACTGCCGGCCGTTCAAAAAATTCTGGAAAAAGAAGCACGGGTTCTGGGGCTGAGTTAAACAGCTATACCAGGCGTTACTAACGCACCCGATGAAACGTGAAGCTAAAAATATAATTTGCCAGCGTTTAACATGAGTAGACGGCTCTACCCAACGGAAAAAATATGCAAGAGAATAAAGAAATCCCGGCCAACATCGCACACCAACAGAAGCTGCACGAAGAAAGTAAACAGCTCCACCGCGGCCAAGAGAATCACTACCGCATCTGGCAGGCACAGGCTTCGCCCTACTCCTACAAAGTCATGACCTTCATGAACTACAAGGGCATCCCTTATAAGAAGGTGGGCGCCAACCATATGGAACTCGAGTGGGCAAAGAAAGTGGCCGGACAATCCATTGTCCCCATTATGCTGACACCCGATGATCAGGTGATGCAGGATTCCACTCCGATTGTGATGCATCTGGAAGAAAAATTTCCGGCAGTGAAAACCGTACCGCACGATGCGCGCCTCGCATTCCTGATGTGGCTGATCGAAGAGTTTGCCGATGAATACATGCCGCGCATTCACATGCACACCCGTTGGGGCAATGAACAGAACCGGGCCGCCGTGAGCCACCGCATCGCCAGGGGTTTCACCTTTGGCAGTGCCGACATGGAAGCCAAAGACCTGGCGCCATTCCTGGTGGAACGCCAGTCCGGCTTTAACCAGCACCTGGGTCTTGTGGGTGACGAGGTGCGTGCCAGCATGGACCAGCAAGTTGAAGATCTGCTGGCGATACTCGAACAACACTTCAAGCACCATCAGTTTTTGCTGGGATTCAAACCGTCAGTCGCGGACTTCTCCCTATACGGGCCGCTCAAGGTGCACCTGTATGAAGACCCCCGCTCCAACGAAATCATGGAAGTGAAGGCCCCGCGCACCTGCAACTGGATACAGACCATCACCGACCTGGGGGATACCCGCGGCTGCGCCGGCCAAACCGAGTTCGGCGACTGGATCGACTTTAATGAAGGGTTGCCAGACAGCCTGCTGGCACTACTGGGCTTTATCGGCAAGACCTATCTGCCATTGGCAAAAGCCACCGCGAAGGCCTGCATTGCCCGTGAAAGGCACTTCGAGGAAACCATTTACGGCGCAACCGCGTCCTTCAGTGCGCATCAATACCGCGCCTGGAGCTTCGAACAGCTGCAGCTGCGTTACGAAGCACTGACCGATGGCGAAAAAACGGACCTGGCCAGCGCCCTGCGCGACGCGCGGATAATGCCCGGATTGATGGGCGACGGAATCCTTCACAACGGTTTGTTCGACGGGTTCACCCCGCCGTTTATCAAAGATGGTATTCCGGACGCGCGCATTAAGCGCATCAAGGAGAAGGCCGCGCAGGCCAATGCCACCTGATGTGCATCCACCGTTATGCCATTACCTGTAGCTAATAGCGAAGTAACATTCCATGTTTGATATTCATGTAGAACGTATTATCGACAAAGACATTAACACCGTATTCGAAATACTCGCCGACCACGCGGCGTATGCACGCTTTCGCGGAGTAGACGGTGCAAAGCTTCTGGAGCCCGGGCATACCGAGAAAAATGGCGAGGGAGCGCTGCGCCACCTTGATCTTGGCGCGATAAAATTTGCAGAGCGCATTACCTGCTTCGAGCGCCCCTACCGGCTCGATTACAAGATCGAAAAATCCTCGCCCCTGCCATTCAACCATGAAATCGGCAGCGTTACCCTGAGCGAGGTAGAAGGGGGGACCAAGGTCACCTGGATTTCCAGAGGCTCCATCAACATCCCTGTTCTCGGCAAACTCTTTCTCGGCCCCCTATTCGAGCGCAAGGGGCGCCAGGGCTTTGGCTCACTACTCAAGCAAATCGCTGCACTATGAAGCCGTTTATTCCCGTATTGCTCTGTGCCGCCGCCCTGACTGGTTGCGGCAGTAGTTCTGATAACAACGCCAACAACAGCATTAACGACAGCGCGGATAAATACGGTTTCAGCGCACCCACCGCGGCGACCATCCGCGCGAATGCCGATGTGCTCAACCAACTGCCGTTTGCCAATCAGCAGGACTTTGCCGATGCCCGCCGCGGCCTGATTGCCAGCGCTGACGAGCTTCGGATTGATGGGCCCGGATCCGGCCCCGTGTGGGACCTTACCGCCTACGACTTCATTCAGGGCGACGCGCCCGCCAGCGTCAACCCCAGCCTCTGGCGCCAGGCCAAGCTGAACAATATCCACGGCCTGTTTGAAGTCACCAAGGGCATATATCAGCTGCGTGGCTTCGACCTCGCCAACATGACACTGATCGATGGGGAAAAGGGCTGGATCGTTGTCGATCCACTCACATCCAAAGAAACCGCCCATTACGCCTTCGAATTTGCCATGCAGCACCTGCAGCGCAAGCCAATTTCTGCGGTTATCTTTACGCACAGTCACGTGGACCACTTTGGTGGCGCCACTGCGCTGGTCTCCGCCGAGGAGATCGCCAGTGGCAAGGTGGACCTCATCGCACCCGAAGGCTTTATGGAAGAGGCCACCAGCGAGAACTCCATGGCCGGCATGGCGATGTATCGCCGCGCCCTGTACATGTATGGCAAGCGACTGCCGCGTTCCGAGCGCGCGCATGTGGACACCGGCCTGGGCAAAGAGCCCGCGCTGGGTTCCAGCAGCGTGTTGCCACCAAATTATCTGGTCACCGAAACGCCGCAACAGCACGAGATTGACGGCGTGCCTTTTGTCTTCCAGAACGCACCCCACTCGGAAGCCCCCGCGGAACTGACCTTCTACCTGCCCGAGCACAATGCATGGTGTGGTGCCGAACTGGTTTCACAACAGATGCACAACGTCTACACCCTGCGCGGCGCCAAGGTGCGCGACAGCCTGAACTGGAGCAACACCATCGATGATGTGATCCAGCGCTTCGGGAATGCGGAGATTTATTTCGGCAGCCACCACTGGCCGATCTGGGGCAACGCGCAGGTGGTGGACTTTCTCAAAAAGCAGCGCGATGTGTATAAATACATTCACGACCAGACCATCCGCATGGCCAATGCCGGTCTGACGCCACAGGAAATCGCCGAACAGATCCAACTCCCCGCGTCGCTGCGCAAGAACTTTTCCACCCGTGGTTACTACGGCACTGTCAGTCACAATGTGAAAGCGGTGTATCAGTTTTATTTCGGCTGGTACGACGGCAATCCGGCCAATCTAAATCCGCTGCCACCGGTAGACTCGGCGAAAAAGACCATCGAATTTATGGGCGGTGCCGATGCGGTACTGAGCAAGGCGCAGCGCTCTTTTGACGATGATGAATACCGCTGGGTGGCAGAGGTGCTCAACCACCTGGTCTTCGCGGAACCCGATAATGACGACGCCAAAGCCCTGCTGGCAAAAACCTACGACCAGCTGGGGTATAGCGCGGAATCCGGCCCGTGGCGGGACGTGTATCTGAGCGGCGCCTACGAGCTGCGCCACGGCGGCCCCGAGCGCGGTATGGATCTGGCGCTGGCCGCCGAGCAATTGCAGTACATGCCCCTGCCGCGCTTTCTCGACACCATCGCGGTGGGCCTGGACGGCCCCAAGGCCGAGGGCGAAAATCTAACGGTCAACTTCGTTTTCCCCGACCTCAACCAGAGCTATGTACTGCAGGTCGAAAACGCCGTGCTGCACTACTGGCAGCGGCAACCCGACCCCAATGCCAATGCCACCCTGACCCTGACCCACGATCTGTTCCTGAGACTGTTGACCCGGCAGGCGAGCGCCAGGGAAGTGCTGTTTTCCGATGAGCTGGAAGTTGCCGGCAGCAAGCTGGACCTGATCCGGTTCTTTTCACTGTTCAGTATGGCCGATGGGAAATTTGATATCGTCACTCCGTGACGACATCAATATAGAAAAGGTAACCCGGAGGACACCATGAAGTGGCCACTACAAAAAGCGCTGTATCGCACTGCACATATGATTACCAAGCCACTGGTGAAACTGATCAAGGTTCCGGTACCGGAATTGATCACCGGTGCCGGGAGCGTTACCCAGTTGCCGCCGCTTATCCAGAAGCACGGCGTAGGTCGCGTATTACTGGTCACCGACCAGGGTATCACCCGGCTTGGCCTGGCGGATGGGCTGGTCAAGGCACTGGAAGAAATTGGTATTGGCTGTAGCGTGTTTGACGGTGTGCAGCCCAATCCCACGATCGAGAATATCGAGGCCGGGGTGGCGGCATATCAGCACAATCGTTGTGATGGCATTATTGCCTTTGGCGGTGGCTCGCCCATGGACTGCGCCAAGATGGTCGGTGCCCGGGTCAGCAACCCGGGCAAGTCCGTGATGCAGATGCGCGGCGCATTCAAGATCCCCAAGGCCCTACCGCCACTGTTCGCGGTACCCACCACCGCAGGCACCGGTTCTGAATGCACTGTTGCGGCGGTGGTCTCGGATCCGCAGGCGCAGGAAAAATTCGCAGTCACCAGCCTGAAGATTGTCCCCCGCTACGCGGTGCTGGACCCCGAGCTGATGCTCGGCCTGCCACCACACATTACCGCCAGTACCGGCATGGATGCACTGACCCATGCCATCGAGGCCTATATCGGCAGATTTGGTACACCGTTTACCGATGAGAATGCCGAGAAGGCGGTAAAGATTATTTTTCAGGATCTCGAAGCGGTGTACCTGGACGGTAGTGATCTGGAACGGCGCAATAATCTGGCCCAGGCGTCCTACTTTGCGGGGCTCGCATTTACCCGGGCACTCATTGGCTATGTACATGCCATCGCACACAACCTGGGAGGCATGTACGGAGTGCCCCACGGCCTCGCCAATGCCATCGTGCTGCCCCACATTCTGGATTTCTCGCGCGCGGACTGTGAGCACAAGCTGGCACGCCTGGCGGTCGTTGGCGGCCTAGGAGAGGCTAAAGAACCCGCCGCGGATCTTGCCATGCGCTTTATCGAAAAGATTCGCGATATGAATCGCAATATGGATATTCCCACGAGCGTGGCGCAATTACAGGAAAAAGACATTCCGCACCTTGCGCAGCGCGCCCTCAAGGAAGGCAACCCGGACTACCCGGTACCCACGCTGATGAACCAGCAGCAGTGTGAGGCGCTTTTGCGCAAGTTACTGCCATCCGTTGAGAATCCTGCCGGATAAATTAGCCGGCGCACTCGAAGACAATCAAAACAACACCACTACAGGACCACCGATGTCAACGCGCGTAAAACTCTGGCTATTACCAGCCCTGCTGTATGCCTTTTTTGTTTTCTGGTACACCGATTTTTCCGGCCCACTCAGTGACGCAGAAGTAGCAAAGATCACCCGGGCGCTGACCGACAACGGTGTATCCGCAGAGCGGGTGGATGAGCTGGCGCGCTTTATGCGTGAAGACAGCGGCCGCCAGTTCCTGATGGTCAATGCGATCCACAATAATGCCGAGCCACCAGCGGTGGCAGGCGCACCGGCCAACGCAGACGCCGATACCCTGATGGGGCTGTACCTGGAACATATGCTGCCGGCACTGCTGAAACGGGCCAGCCACCCGGTACTTATGGGTGATGCCGTATTCCCGGTGATCGACCTGATCGGACTCGAGGGCGCCGAGGAGTGGACCAGTGCCGCCATCTTCCGCTACCGCAGCCGGCGCGATTTTATGGAGGTCATCAGCAACCCGGTATTTCTCGGCCGCCACGACTTCAAGACCGCAGCACTGGAAAAGACCATCGCCTACCCAATCGAACCCAGCCTGTACCTGGGTGACCCGCGCTTGCTGCTGGGGCTGATCTTGCTGGCACTGACGTCACTGGCTGACCTGTGGCGACTTTCCCGCAACAGCAGCCGCTAGCGAACAAACTCGACGCCGGGCACCGTCCAGTCGCCACTCAGAAACGCCCGGCGGGGCAAGTACAGTCGCAGGGTCAGCGCGAAGGCCCCGTCAGGTGCGGGCAGCCAATTGGCCTGATTTACCGGCGGCTGGTGCTGAATGAGAATATCCAGAGACCCATCCTCGTTGTACTGCAGCGCGTCGCGGCCTCCGATCGTATAGCGGCTAATGGGATTGTCGACCAGGAAGCCGTCCTCGTCGTACAGGGTCAGCGACCAGAACGCATCCACCGGCGGCGTCTGCCCGGCAGCAAAATGCAGGCGGTAACGGTTTGAGCCGTGCAATGGGTTACCCTCAACATCGACTTCGGCGTTGGGGTAGGCCGCCTCTTCCGGGGGCAAGGCACCGAGGCCAATAACTGCCACCGCCATACGCAGACCATAATCATCCCCGTAGCGCCCGAGTTTGGAACGCCAAACGGCCCAGCCATTTTCCAGCTCGCGCGGACCATATGCGGCAGACAGTACCCGGCTTTGTGCAATTTTGATTGCCCTGTCCATCAGCAGGGTTGGCACCGGATTCCAGCGCTCTTTTACCTCGTTGCTGCCAGGCACAATTCCCAGGGTACGTAGACTCGTTACAGCCACTGCATCCTGCGCCAAGGTCCGTTGCTTCTGCAGTAATCTATTTACCAGTGCGAAGTATTCTGTCGCGGACATCGCCATCAGTTCCGCGGCGGGATCTCGTTTGCCCGTTTTTGCATTAGCTTCCATCACCTGCCCATTATGGCGCTCACCGGTCAGCCAACCGGCCAGTGGCGTGAGGAAAACTTCCCGCTGTAAGTTGCGCACATTGGCGATGTCGGAGCGGCCGTTGGTCTGGATGCGGCCAATTATCCACACGCCGTTGGTAGGCGCGGTAATTTCCTGTACATCGGCAGGCACCGTGCCCTGCCAGTCCGGCCCGGCAATCAGGTAACTGCCGGCGCCGGTGCCGGTGCTGCCTTTGCCAACGGTGGCAAACACATTGGTCCACATATCCATCAGTGGCATGACGTACTGGCGGCCGGCGGTGTCCGGCACGTCCAGCACCAGCGGCCCGGTGGACAAATCCAGCCAGGCAATACTGTAGAGCGTGTCATTATTCGGGCGCACCACGTTGCGGAAAGTGTGGTCAGGAAAAAACTGGATATGGCTGAACCGGTTGAGGGTTAAGCCACTGCCGATCATAGACTCGCGGGTGAGCGCCATCAGCGCCAGCGGGTAACTGTACACATAGGCCTGAGCGGTCTTTTTGACCAAGCTCAGGCTGTATAACACTGGCCCGCCCAGCAGCATGATCAGGACAGACAACACGACCAGAGCTTTTTTCATGCCAACGCCTCCGGCAGGGAAATGCCACCGAGTCTCATGTACGAACCTTTAAACGAGTCCAACAAGTAATGCCTCACAGCCGGTGCCATCCAGGGCTCCGAGAACCCGCTGCTGGTCGGCTTTCGCCAACTGAGCAAACTCTTCGCGCAGCCAACTCAGGCACTTGCCCTGGTATGCAAACGCAGACTGGACCCAGCGCCGACCATCGATCTCGCATTCCCAGATACTTTGGCCAGCCTGCAGGGCCGCGGCATTGGCCAGTTGTGCCGGCACATAGGTGCGGCCAATTTCGTTCAACAACGGACGCAAGGTCGAGGGAAGGTCCACTGGGTCGTTCCACTGTGCACCGGCAAGGTCGAGGCCACTCTGGTCTTCCATCAGGCTGGTCCAGGCAACGACGCGAGGAGCCAAATCAAGGGCGATGTGTCGCGGCGTTGGATCGACACCCACCAGCTGCGTGAGCTGGCCGTACAAGGCGAAGTCGCCGCTACCCGGCCTTGAACCGAGCATATACGGCTGGCTGGCCAAATGCGCCTCCATTACCTGTAGGAAGCGGCGGTAGCCGGCCTCGATTACCGGTGCGGTCTGTTCGCTGGAGCCCACTACCCCAAGGCGGCCGATCTGACGCTCGGAGAGCATCACGCTCATCTGCTGCAACATGGCATCCGGCAGGCTCACCGAATAACCGAGCGGAAGCAGGTTACCCGCGTGACCGGCATCGGCGGCAAAGTGCCAACGGTAGTGAAACATAAACTTGGTTACCCACTCATCGGCATAGTCCTCGAGCAGGTAATCGATAAACGCCAGCGCCGGGTCCTGCGGCAACACGGACCGGTCTGAATACAGATGCTCAAGACGGCGAATCAAGGGGGTAGAGTCACAGAGCGCCTCTGGCTGAGGGTGAGGCTGCTCATCGTCACCCGGCAACAACAGTACCGGTAACAGGGCGGGCTTGGGCACCGCCACCCCTAAAGATTGCAACGCCTCGCGGGGGTCCCCCCAGGTCACCCGGTAGGGAATCTGCCGGTAACGCATCAGCGCCACCATCTTGCGACTGTAGGGCGAGCCAATGTGGCCGAATATCTGGATCGGGTCGATGCTACTCACTGGCTTTCTCCAAGGTTTCCTATGTCAGTAACGTCCCACAGACCAAACCACTTCCGCAGAATCAGGCCAAGCGCGCCGACAGCCAGCGATCCAGCGAAGGCGACAGGCGCTTCAGCCACCACATCCAGTGGGTCGCGCGGTGTGGCAACAACATAAACGTATTTTTTTGTACTGCGCGGCAGATCATCTGCGCAATATCCGCGGCGGACAGCGGTGAAGCATCCATCGTTTTGCCAATGCCGGCCTTGGTGCGGTCATTGTTGTTTACCATGGAGTCCAGTAGCCCGGTGCGGAACAGATGCGGGCAAACCACAGTCACACCAATACCGTCAGGGGATAGTTCCGCACGCAGGGTTTCCGACAGGCTGACCACCGCCGCCTTGCTGGCGTTATAACTACTCATTTTTGGCACCGAGGCGATGCCAGCGATCGACGCAATATTCACAAGCTGGCCACCGCCCTGGGCCTTCAGTGCCGGTGCAAACACCTTGCAGCCGCGCACCACCCCCAGAGTGTTGATGTCCAGCAAACGCAGCCAATTGTCGATGGGCTCTTTCTCAATGCGCCCGGCACTAGCAACGCCGGCATTATTCACCAGCACATCCACGCCGCCCCAGTGCTGCTGGCAGGCAGGCAGCCAATAGGGTTTCAAAATCTCTTTCCTGGCGCACGTCGCAGTGCTGATAGAAGGCCTCTGCGCCGAGGGTTTTGAGCTCCCCTACCACCGCTTCGCCTTCCGCCTCACGCACATCCGCCACGGCGACGCGCCAGCCATTGCGGGCAAAGCACAACGCCAGTTCGCGGCCGAGGCCGCCGGACGCGCCGGTAATCGCAATGCGGCGCTCGGCGAATGTATTTTTATTCGTGCTCGGCATACTTGTACTCGATTATTCTATTTTTTACTTTTCTATTTTTTGGGCAACCCATCTGCGCCTGGCACTACGCGGGATCGCTTGCGGCCTCGGTGGACTGGTGCACTTCGAGGAACGGCAGTATCTCCGCCACCAGTTCCTCCGGTTTATCTTCCTGGATAAAGTGGCCACCGCCACGGATGATCTTGTGCGCCTGGCCGCGGGCGCCCGGCACATGTTTCTGGAATATTTTTTCGAAGCCGCGTGACACCGGATCCCGACTGCCAAACAGGGTCAGGAAGGGCTTGTGGAACTGTTTCAGGCCGGCCCAGGTTTCCTCATTCAGCGGCACCCCAGGGTTATCCGGATGGATGGCAATAAGCTGCGGAAACTGCAATATACCGGCTTGGTAACGGCGCGCCGGGAAGGGTGCCTTGCGGTAGGCATCGAACTTCGCCTGATTGAACTCTTCGCACTGGATTGTGTTCTTAAAGGCGATTTTCCACGGGAAGGACGGCATCCAGCGCATCACGGCCAGCCAGATATCCAGGTAGCGGTTGCCGCCCTTGCCGGTGGGCACGCCAGTATTACTGGCAATGACGCGATCAAAACGCTCTGGGAATTTGGCCACCAGGTGCAGACCGATGGTGCCACCCCAGTCCTGACAGAACAGGGTAATGTTGCGCAGGTCGTTGGCGAGCAGCCATTTTTTCATCCAGTCCATGTGCCGTGCGAGGGTGTAATACTGCTTGCGTGCGGGCTTGTCGCTGCGCCCACAACCTACCAGGTCCACGGCAATAACCCGGCGCCCGCTCTGCAGCAGCCCCGGTATCATTTTGCGGTACAGGTAGGCCCAGGAAGGGTTGCCGTGCATCAGCAGGATCGGTTCAGCATCCCGCGGCCCTTCATCCACGTGGTGAATACGAATTTCCGTTCCATCGTCGTCGAGGATGGTGGTGTAGTGCGGCGCAAAGCCATAGCCCGGCAGGTTTTCGAAGCACTCGTCGGGCGTGCGCAGTATGTCCATCATTATTTCAATCTCGCGTATTTTTTGTCACACCAGCTTCAGCATCAGCTTGCCGTGGTTTTCACCGCGGTAGAGCATGTCCACCGCCTGTGGGAACTGCTCGATACCCTCGACAATATGCTCACGGAACTTGAGCTTTCCCTGCTTCTCCCAGGTCAGCAGCTCCACAAACGCCGCAGGAATTTGCTTGAGATAATCGCGCATGGTGAAACCCTGCATCAATCCGCTCTGTGCGATCAGCTGCATGTAATTGCCCGGCCCCACCATATTTTCCAGCTGCCCGTACTGGGATACCGCACCGCACAACACAATGCGTGCATGCCGGTTAATACGCGCGAGCACCGCATCCAGGGTTTCGCCACCCACACCGTCAAAGTACACGTCGATACCGTCGGGCGCGGCCGCGCTCAGGGCCGCGCCGAGACTGCCCGCGCGGTAATCGATCACCGCGTCCAGCTCCAGCTCCTCGCGTAGATAGCGGCACTTGTCCGGCCCGCCGGCAATACCCACCACACGGCAACCCTTGAGACGTGCAATCTGGCACACTACATGGCCAACCGCGCCGGCTGCAGACGACACGACCACCGTCTCGCCCGCTTGCGGCTTGCCAATATCCAGCAGGCCGAAATAGCCGGTAAAGCCGGTCATCCCCAGTCCGCCCATATAGCGGCTCAGCGGCACCAGTTGCGGGTCGACTTTGCGCAGTGTCCTGCCGTCCAGGGTGGCGTGGGTCTGGATACCGGTAAAGCCGGTACAGAAATCCCCAACTTTGAAATAGTCCGTGCGCGAGGCAATCACCTCACCGACCCCAAAGCCGCGCATCACCTCACCCGGCGGTACCGATTCAATATAACTGCGCTTGTTGGTAATCCAGCCCTTCATGGCCGGGTCGATGGATAGATAGTGGAGCCGGATCGAGACCTCGCCTTCCTTTGGCTCGGGCAGCGGGTCGTGACTGAACGCCCAGGTTTCCGCCGTTGGTAGGCCGGTGGCGGGCTTGGCGAATCGCACCTGTGTTACCTGCTCATTCATTGGAAATGCCTCTTGTCCGGGTTGCGGCTGGCGGGTGTGGGCCCGCGCCGACTTTGCATTGACTTGTGAGGCCAGTTTCCCCTATTGTCATAATTAGTGTCAATTCAATAGATTGACCGAATCGAACAGATTAGCAGGCATTCCCGCCGGCATATTGCACAGGGGTTGAGTATGGGTTCACATGCAGTCTGGATCATTGGCGGTGCACTGCTAACTTATGGCCTGTTCCATTGCTGGTATGTGGGCTTTGGCAAACGTGTATCGCCGGAGCTGCGCGACCGTATGAGGCTGGCCATGGAAAAGGTGGGCCTTCCCGAGTTTCAGCGTAGGAACATTCTCCAATTCCTCGAGCGGGACGACGGCAAAGATTTTGTGATGGTCAACCTGCTGGAACTCAAGCAGCCGCGCGCAGAATCCCGCAAAAAGCTGACCGCATACTCGAAGATATTTCTGGGGAGCCTGCTCCGGCGCGCCGGCCACCCGGTAGCAATGGCGACCGCCGCCTCCGGCAAGATCGAAAGCGTCAATGTGGCCCCGGAGCGGGATTGGGGCGTGGCCTTTCTGGTGCGCTACCGCAGCCGCACGGACTTTGCAGAGGTGATGCTCGAAACCCTCGGTAGCGAGCATCACGGGCTCAAGCTGGACGCGCTGGCCCGCACCATCGCCTTTCCCGCGGCACCCTGGTCACTGGCCGGTGGCCCGCGCATTCTGGTACCGCTGCTGATTGCCCTGCTGGCCACAATCGCGCTCTACATCAACGCAGTTTAATTCTGGGCCTGACGACGCCCGCCTGAGAAAGCACAAAACCGAAATACAGAACAAAAATACAACCACGGACCGCCCATGAAGAAACTCGCCATTACCCTTGCCCTGCTCGTGGCCGCCGGCTATGTCGGCTGGCAGAATCGACTCGACCTGCTGCTGTGGGCGGCCCCCAAACTCACCGAGCTGCGCACCCCCGTTGCCCCCAACCAGCCGGTGAACTGGCAGCAGGGGCCAGAGGTGGCCACACAGTCACCGGCAGAGCGACCGCCCAACGTGATCCTGATTCTCGCCGACGACCTGGGCTTCAATGACATCTCCCTCACCAATGGCGGCGCCGCTGATGGCAGCCTGCAGACGCCCTCCATCGACAGCCTGGCGGCCGCGGGCACCCAGTTCACCAACGGCTATGCCGCCAACGCCATCTGCGCACCCTCCCGCGCCAGTCTGATGACCGGGCGCTACTCCAGCCGCTTCGGTTTCGAGTACACCCCAATCTTCAAGCTGGGACCGCGGATTTTCCAATGGATGGAAGATCTGGAGCCAAGCGATCCACCGGTGCTGGTGGACCTGGACGTAACCGCCTCGCTGCCACCCATGGAAGAGCTGGGTATGCCGGCAGAGGAAGTCACCATCGCCGAAGCGCTCAAGCAACAGGGCTACTACACCGCCCATATCGGCAAGTGGCACCTGGGCACCGGTACCGGCATGCGCCCGGAAGAGCAGGGCTTTGACGACAGCCTGTATATGAAAGGCACCCTGTACCAGCCCGCCGACCACCCCGAGGTGGTGAATGCGCGGGTGCACGGCGACGCTATCGACAACATGATCTGGGCGACCGGCACCTACGCAGCGCAATTCAACGGCAGCGAACCCTTTGCCCCGGACGGCTACCTCACCGATTACTACACCCGCGAGGCGGTCAAGGTGATCGAAGCCAACCGCAACCAGCCCTTCTTCCTGTATCTGGCCCACTGGGGCGTGCACAACCCGCTGCAGGCGTCGCGCGCGGATTACGAAGCGCTGTCTCACATCAAGGATCACCGCCTGCGGGTCTACGCGGGGATGATCCGCGCCCTCGATCGCAGCGTAGCCAAGATCAACGCCGCACTGGAAAAGCACGGCCTCAGCGACAACACCCTGGTGATTTTTTCCAGCGACAACGGCGGTGCCGGCTACCTTGGCCTGCCGGATCTGAACAAGCCCTATCGCGGCTGGAAGCTGTCGCACTTCGAGGGCGGTACTCACGTACCCTTCCTGATGCGCTGGCCGGCACAAATTCCCGCGGGCGGCACCGTCACCGAACCAGCACACCACATTGACCTGTTCCACACCATCGCCGCCGCCGCGGACGCTCCGGTACCCGACGACCGCAAGCTCGACGGCATCGACCTGCTGCCGGCCATTCGCGGCGAGGTCGACGCAAACCTACAGCGCCCACTGTTCTGGCGGCAGGGCCACCAGCAGAGCGTGCTTTCCGAGGGCTGGAAACTAATCCGCGCCGCGCAACCGGACAAGCCCGGTGCCGGCCCGCAGAAGTTCCTGTTCCACCTCGCCGCCGACCCCACCGAACAGCGCAACCTGGCTGCTGAGCAACCGCAAAAGGTCGCCGAGCTGGAGGCGCTACTTGCAGCACACAACGCCGAGCAGGCACCGCCGGCATGGCCCAGTGCAATGCAGGCGCCGATCCTGATCGACAAGACCACCAACGAAGTTACCGAGGCCGGTGACACCTACCTGTACTGGCCCAACTAAACACGCACTGGAATATTTGGAAGCTTGACCATGAGTAACAACAAAACCGTACTGGTGACCGGCGGCTCCTCCGGCCTCGGCGCACAATTCTGCCGCACTCTGGCCGCCAACGGCTATACCGTGGTTGCCGCCGCGCGGCGCCTGGAGCAACTGCAAACCCTGTGCGCAGAAATTGAAGCGGCCGGCGGCAAGGCCTATCCGCTGGAACTGGATGTCACCGACCTGGGCGCCCTCGCCGGTGCCATCGACAAGGCGGAGGCCGTCGTCGGCCCCATCACCTGCCTGGTCAACAACGCCGGCAGCTCGGTGAGCAAGAAAGCCGTGGACATGACCCCGGAAGATTTCGATTTCGTAGTGGACCTGAACCTCAAGGCCCCGTATTTCCTCTGTACCGAATTCGCCCGCCGCTGGATCGCCAACGGCATCCAGGGCCGTATTGTGAACGTGGGCTCCGTCTCCGACCGCAAGGCAATGCCCGGACACACCGTGTACGGCACCACCAAGGCCGCCATCGCCCGCCTGACCCAGCAATTTGCCCGTGAGTGGATCAACAAGGGCATTTGCGTAAACGCACTGGCACCGGGCTATATCCGCACCGAACTCAATGCCGAATACTTTGACAGCCCCGCCGGCCAGGCGGTAACCGCGTTTATGCCGCGCCGCCGTGTGGGCAAGCCCTCCGATCTGAACAAGGCCATCCTGTACCTGTGCGAACCGGACCAGGAATTTTTAACCGGCCAGGTACTGGCACTCGACGACGGCCAGTGCCTCTAATCCGGCACGGCGCTTACCCCGAATTAGTAGATCCCCAGAGAAGTAATAACCATGAGCGAACAGAGCAACCCCCTGTTTACCCCCTTCAGCGTGAAGAGCCTGACCTTGCAAAACCGCGTGGTAATGGCGCCGATGACCCGTGATTTTTCCCCGGGCGGCATACCCGGTGACGATGTGGCCGGCTACTACCGCCGCCGCGCCGAAGGCGGCACCGGACTGATCATTACCGAGGGCACCACGGTCAACGACCCGGTAGCCAGCCTCAGCCAGCGCGTACCGGAATTTCACGGTGAAGCCGCGCTCGCCGGCTGGAAAAAAGTGGTGGGGGATGTGCACGCTGCCGGTGGCAAAATCTTCCCGCAGTTGTGGCATGTGGGCACCGCGCGGGACGCGCGTAAGTCTGCCAACCCGGAGCTGCCGAGCGCCGGCCCTTCAGGGCTGCTGAAGCCGGGCAAACAAATTGCCGAGCCCATGACCACCGCGCATATCGAGCGCGTGATCCAGGCCTTTGCCGAGGCGGCTGCCGACGCGCAGAAGCTGGGATTTGACGGCGTCGAGCTCCACGGTGCACACGGCTACCTCATCGACCAGTTCTTCTGGGAAGGCACCAACCAGCGCAGCGATGCCTGGGGCGGCAGCATGGCCAAGCGCGGGCAGTTTGCGGTGGAAATCATCAAGGCGGTGCGCGCGGCCACCGGCCCGGACTTCCCCATCATGCTGCGTTACTCTCAATGGAAGCAGCAGGACTACACCGCGCGTCTGGCACAAACGCCGCAGGAGCTGCACGATTTTCTCGCGCCCCTGGCGGATGCCGGGGTGGACCTGTTCCACTGCTCCCAGCGCCGCTACTGGGAACCGGAGTTTGAAGGGTCGGACCTCAACCTGGCTGGCTGGACCAAAGAACTCACCGGCAAGCCCACCGTGACCGTGGGCTCGGTGAGCCTGGATGGGGATTTCTTTGGTGCCTTTGCCGGGCAGTCTTCCGAGACCCGCGCCATCGACGATTTGCTGACGCGACTCGAGCGCGGCGAGTTCGATCTGGTGGCCGTAGGCCGCGCCCTGCTGCAGGACCCACAGTGGGCCAACAAAGTCCGCGATGGGCGTCTCGACGAATTGCAGTCTTTTAACGGCGAATCACTCGGCCGCCTGACCTGAGGCTGCAGGGTAAACGAATACCCGAAAGAAAGAGGACCCTGACAACAGCAGGGCCCTCAGCCTGCAGGCTCCGGCTGCTCTGCCAGCAACTGCTGGATCGCGCGGGCCACCAGCCAAAGGCGGTCCTGACCCCACACCGCGAGCCGCTCGTGGCCGCTCTGGTCGAGCAAGCGGAAACTCGGCACGCCCCACAGGCCCGCCGCGTATAGCGCCTCGCGATTACCCTCCAAAAGAGCTTCCCATTCACGCTCGCCGTGTGACGACCGCGCGTTTGCAGCGAGGAGGCTCTGCGCCTGCTGCCAATCCAGCCCGGCCTGCTCCACCACGTAACGCAGGCCCCGGTCTTTATTGGTATTGACACCCTCGGTAAACGCCGCCCGGAGGAAGCACGACAACAGCTCCACTTCGCGCCCCTGTTCACAGGCCCAGGGGTAGAGCGCATAGGCGCGGCGCACCGGGTCGCCGATGGGGTCATAGAAATCGCCGTATGCGACGCCCGCCGCGCGCGCTTCCCGTGCTGCGTCGGTAAAGATATACATACCCTTTTCGCGGGTCGCCGGCACGCCGCGCATCACCATCGGCAGCACCGGCCGCAATACCAACTTGATACCGGCGTCACGGGCAAATTCCACCACGCGGTCAAAGCACACAGCGGTGTAAGGGCTGCGCAGGGAAGGAAAGAATTCCAGGGTGAGACTGCCTGCACGCTGGGAGTCAATCGGCTCCAGTGGCGGGCGCGCTGCCAGCAGTGGGTTGGCAGGTAGATGATCCACACCCAGTTCGGCCAGGCGCCGCTCCAAATGATAGAGGCGGTCGACGCCCCAGTACCATTCATTGCCATAAAAGAACATGCCCCCGGAATAATGCTTGAGCTGGCGTCGCCGGGCATTGCCAGCGGCAATGCGCTCCGCAAGCCGATCGTCACTGGCGCTACCCCATTGATCGGCAAGTGCCTGTAGTCGCACGCGGTTACCGGCCCACAAAGCCTCTCCGACTTCTGCAGCGCAGGCCAGAAAACCACTGAGACTCTGAGCGGAAAGGATGGCGGAGGCCTGCTGCACCAGCTCCGGTGCGGGGGCTTCGTCGCCTCCGGGAAACCCCAGGCCGTAGTGCGGAGCGATCAGCGCAGCATCCACCCGCGACAGGCGTGTGAGTAATTCCGGCTCGGCTACATTGTTGCCGCTCGGAGCACTGACCAGATGAACCTCCAGCTCGATGCCATAGCGCCCAACCAGAGCGCCCAGCATTTGCGCTGCAAGGTAACTGTAGCCGTCGTCCACCTGATGAAAATACTCCACCACATGTGCCGCGCGGTCGCGCTGGCGAGCGGCTTCCGCTTTGTCCCGGCGCGCCTGCAGGCGCTGCGGCGCACACACCCGCGTCATCACCTTCGATGTCAGCCAGCGCAATAGTCGGCTGGGGTCCATCGTGGCCGCGCCACCCTGACTTTTGAATGTTTGCGCCATACTGATTTTCCTTTCGGCCTTGTATTGTCCTAGTTTATGCCATTATATTTGAAGATACTATCAAAGCGACCACGCACAGCGACCATGGCGACCAGAAACTCTGGCGGCAGTCGAGCAACCAGGAAAGAATAATGAATAGACCTTGGCAAGAGACTCTTTACCCACCAGGCGTTCCTGCAGAAATTGACCCGGATGCACACGCCTCCATCGCTGAAGTGTTTCAGGAATCGGTTAAAAAATTTCCGCAGAACCCGTCATTCATCAGCATGGGCAGCGAACTCACCTACACCCAGCTGGGAGAAAAAGCCGAGGTGTTTGCCGCTTTCCTGCAGCAGGACCTGGGGCTGGTTAAAGGCGACCGCCTGGCCATCATGGTACCCAACCTGCTGCAGTACCCCATCGCACTGTTTGGCGCGCAGTTGGCGGGCATTACCGTGGTCAACGTCAACCCGCTTTACACCGAGCGTGAACTGCGCCATCAGCTGCAGGATTCCGGTAGCAAGGCGATCGTCATTTTCGAAATCTTCGCGCACACCCTCGAGGCAGTTATCGACGATACGCCAGTGGTGAATGTAATTACCACCGGGGTGGGCGATTGCCTCGGCCTCAAGGGCAAATTGCTTAATTTTGTGGTGCGCAAAGTCAAAAAGGCGGTGCCGGCGTTCCAACTGCCCGGCGCTATCGGCTTTAACGAGGCCCTGGCCCGCGGTGCACGCCTGGACCTGTCACCGGTGACCATCTGTGGCGATGACATCGCGTTCCTGCAGTACACCGGGGGTACCACCGGTGTGGCCAAGGGCGCAGTACTGAGCCAGCGCAATATCATCGCCAACATGCTGCAGACCCGCGCCATGATCGAGCCGATTGTGGAAGAGGGCAAAGAAATAATGGTCACGGCGCTGCCGCTCTACCATATCTATGCACTCACCTGTAACTGCCTCGCCTTTATGTTCAGTGGTGGCAGCAACCTGCTGATCGCCAACCCCCGCGACCTGGACGGGTTTGTAAAAACCCTGTCCAAATATCGCTTCACTTTCTTCACCGGTGTTAACACCCTGTTCAACGGCCTGATGAATACCCCCGGCTTCGACAAGCTGGATTTCAGCGCCCTCAAGGTAAGTATGGCCGGCGGCATGGCCACCCAGCGGGCAGTGGCCGAGAAGTGGCAAGAAAAGACCGGCTGTGCCGTGCTCGAAGGCTTCGGCCTTACCGAGTGCTCCCCCTGCGTAACGGTAAGCCCCTACACCCAGGATTACTTCAGCGGCGCAATCGGTGTGCCCCTGCCTTCCACCGACGTGCGTTTGGTCGATGAAAATGGCGAGGATGTGGCCGCAGGCGAACCCGGCGAGCTGTTGGTGAAAGGGCCACAGGTCATGCAGGGCTATTACCAGCGCCCGGAGGCCACCGCCGAAGTTCTGCACGACGGCTGGCTCGCCACCGGTGACATTGCCACCCTGGGTGAGGACGGCCTGCTACGTATTGTCGACCGCAAGAAAGACATGATTCTGGTCTCCGGCTTTAACGTATTCCCGAACGAAATCGAGGAAGTGGTGGCGATGCACGAATCCATCGCCACCGCCGGTGCCATCGGTGTGCCCTGTGAGCAGACCGGAGAGAAAGTGCGCGTGTACGTGGAAGTTCATGAGGGTGAGCTGGATACCGAGGCTCTGATTGCCCACTGCCGCCAGCACCTCACCGCCTACAAGGTGCCGCGGGAATTCGAAGTGATGGATGAATTGCCAAAAACTCCTGTTGGCAAAGTGTTGCGTAAAGACCTGCGCAAACTCCTGACCGAAGCCTGATATCCAAACCACACAAAGTTTTAGAGAGTTATTGTCATGCCCGAATATAAAGCCCCGCTGCGCGATATGCAGTTTGTACTCCAGGAAGTGTTCGACTGCGAGGCCCACTATCGCAAGCTCGGTTTCGAGGATGTCGATACGGACACCATGAATGCCATTTACGAAGAAGCGGCCAAGTTTGTCGAGGACGTTGTCGCACCCCTGAACCGCATCGGCGACGAACAGGGCTGCCAGTGGAACGACGGTGAAGTGACCACGCCCGACGGCTTCAAGGAAGCCTACGAGCAGTATATGGAAGCGGGCTGGCCAACCCTGGCACAGAGCGAGGCGTTTGGTGGCCAAGGCCTGCCGCATTCGCTGCAGCAGCCGATCAGCGAAATGATATCCGCAGCCAACCACAGCTGGAGTATGTACCCGGGCCTCAGCCATGGCGCCATGGCAACGCTGGAGGCGCACGGCACCGACGCGCAGAAAGCCCGTTTCCTGCCGGCGCTGGTCGAAGGGCGCTGGACCGGCACCATGTGCCTGACCGAGCCCCACTGCGGCACTGACCTGGGCCTGCTGCGCACCAGGGCCGAAGCCAACGATGATGGCAGCTACCGCCTCAACGGCAGCAAGATTTTTATCAGTGCCGGTGACCACGACCTGGCAGAAAACATTGTGCACATCGTGCTGGCGCGCATCCCCGGCTCCCCGGCGGGTACCAAGGGCATTTCGCTGTTTATCGTGCCCAAGGTCAACGTGAGTGAAAAGGGCGAGCTCGAGGAGCGCAATGGCGTGCACTGCGCCTCCATCGAACACAAGATGGGCATCAAGGGCAGCGCCACCTGCGTACTCAATTTTGACGATGCCCGCGGCTACCTCATTGGCGAGGTCAACCGCGGCCTCAATTGCATGTTCACCTTTATGAACTCTGCGCGCCTGGGCGTAGCACTCGAGGGCGTGGCCGCTTCGGAAGCCGCCTTCCAGGGCTCACTGGCCTACGCCCGCGAGCGCCTGCAGATGCGCGCGCTGTCCGGCACCAAGAACCCGGACGGGGCGGCCGACCCGATCATCGTGCACCCGGACGTACGCCGCATGCTGCTGACCCAGAAGGCGTTTGCCGAGGGCGGCCGCGCCATGAGCGCCGACCTGTCGTTGCTGATCGACATCACCCACAAAAGTACCGACGCGGACGAGCGTGCGCGCGCGGAAGCCAAGCTGGCCCTGCTCACCCCTATTGCCAAGGCCTTCCTCACCGAGACCGGCATGGAGTCCACCAGCCACGGTGTGCAGGTGTACGGCGGCCACGGATTTATTTCCGAATGGGGCATGGAACAGCTGATGCGCGACACCAAGATTTCCTGCCTGTACGAAGGCACCACCGGCATTCAGGCACTCGACCTGCTGGGCCGCAAGGTACTGGGCAGCCAGGGCGAACTGCTGAAAGGCTTTATGCTGGAAATGGGCAGCTTCCTCGGCGACTGCAGCACTGACGAACAACTGGCTGCACACGCAGCAGTGATCGGCCAGTACCTGGAAGAACTGCAATCGCTGACCGCAACAATCGGCAAACGCGCCATGAGCAACCCGGAAGAAATTGGTGCGGCCTCGGTGGATTACCTGATGTTCGCCGGCTACGTGGTGCTCGCTTACTACTGGCTGCGCATGATGGCCACCGCACAGCAGAAACTCGCCGAAGGCAGTGGCGATGCAAATTTCTACACCGCCAAATTACAAACCGGTGCGTTTTATTTTGACCGGGTTCTGCCCCGCGCCAAGAGTCACAGTGCCTGTATCCAGAATGGTGGAGAAAGCATGATGGCGATGGCAGCAGAGCACTTTGCCTTTTAAATCCTCGTGCATGGCGGCCTCCGAGATCGCCTGGCGCCGATGCTTGGCCCCACTTTGTGGGGCCTTTTTTTGGCGCATAAAAAAGGCCGCTGAATGCGGCCTGATTATTTTTGCGGGATTCGTCGAACCCGCACCGATCAGCGCAGCGGCCCCCACACTTCAAGGTGCGCCTTGCGTTCCACACGGCGGTCGGTACGCAGGGTCAGCAGCGCTGCCAGTCCGGTCTCGGCAAACAGCGCCGCGATGGCTTCCTGTTCGGCGGCCGCTGCCGCGTCGTAGCTGTCCTGGATGCGCTGCAGCAGGTAGAAACGGTACGGCATCACCCAGGTGCACAATGGCATGCCGCGCCACTGGAACTCTGCCTTGCCGATCATACGTGTGGCGGGGTTTTCGCAACCGTTGGTACCGTCCTGCAGGTCCGGGCGCTCGCGCAACCATTGATTGGCAAAGGCCACATGCGCCTCCAGCTCCGGGAGGTATTCCTCAGCCACATAGCGCATCAGCGCCTTCAGGGTATCGGGAATGGCATCATCGGCGAACAGCGGAGCGTTTTCGCCCGCGTATTCTTCCGCGTACTCCACGACCACCTGTTCCGGCGCATGCATACGCTCCACCCAGCGCGCCACCCGCGGCGCGGTCTCGCGCATCAGCGCGGCCGGCTTGGGGTCGCGCGCCATATGCCCGTAGAGGGGGCCGGTGAGACCGTAGTCGCCGAGGGTTGGGCGGCCACCGAGCAGGTAGGGCGCAGCGGCGAGGTGCTCGGAGAACAGCGCCAGGAATTCGGCGTAAGACTGTTCGATCAGTGCGCGCGCCTCGACCGGCGCGCCGAAGCCGACCGCGGCCTTGCGCATGCGCCCGCTGGCAAACTCGAATATTTGCGTGCGCCCATCCTCATCCGTGCCGGGCGGTACCAGGCCCGCACAGAACTCATCTTTCAGAAAGGCCAGGTTTTCCTCGTCGAAGTGCCAGCGGTAGTGCATCGCCGGACGCAGCAGGCCCTCACCGCCAAACAGCTCGAACAGGTGCGCCACCGTACGTTGCAGCGGCGTATCGGGGTAGGCCGACTGGCGGTACAGGCCTTGCTGTTCGAAGTAATCGATGATGTCGGTACCGTCCTGGATCACCTCACCCGCGGCACTCTCCACCACCGGCATGATAAAACGGCCGAGCTGCGGCACGATCGCCTGCTGGAAATGCGGGTGGTTCACCCCGCATTCGGTAAACCCGATACCCTGCTTGCGCATATAGCAGCGTACCTTGGCGGTATACAGCGAAGCGGGGATTCCATACATCGTATAGGCTGAGGTCATCGAAAACTCCGGTCTGGCAATAATACGTGTGCCCGCAAGCGGACCCCACGCAGGTTTTTATTCGTATCTTTACTTCGCGGCAAATAATGGCATAAAGTATGACACAAGGTAAAGAGATCGGACTGCGTGTTTCGCACCACTGCCCGATACACACAGGAGTCACGCTGTGAATGTGAACAAAAATGTAAGCCTCACTCTCGGGGCAATTGCCGTCGCCGCTTTGATTTTATTCAGCCAGCGCGCACAAATTGCGCCGGTCCTGATGGAGCGCGCCATGCCTCGAATGATGGCCGCCGACACCGTCGCGGAACTCGGTGATGGCCTGCACGTTGCCGTGTGCGGCGCCGGCAGCCCCATGGCTGACCCGCAGCGTTCCGGTCCCTGCCTGCTGGTGATGGCCGGCGACAACCTGCTGATGGTGGATGCCGGCAGCGGCGGCGCCAAGACCATCGGCATGATGCGCCTGCCCATTGGCGAAATCGACGCGGTGCTGCTGACCCACTTCCATTCCGACCATATCGATGGCCTCGGCGAAGTGGCCACCCTGCGCTGGGCCAGCGGCGCCAACACCAGCCCCCTGCCGGTGATTGCCCCAGAAGGCGTCGAGCCGGTGGTACAGGGTTTTAACCTGGCGTATTCACACGACGTGCAGTACCGCAACGACCACCACGGCGATACCGTGGCACCCCTGTCCGGCAAGGGCATGCTGGCGCAACCGTTTGCGGTACCGGCAGATGGCGTGGGTGAAATTGTGTGGGACCGCGACGGTCTGCGCGTCACCGCCTTCCGCGTCGAGCACGCGCCGGTGGAGCCGGCCGTGGGCTACCGCTTCGACTACGCCGGCCGCAGCGTGGTGATCAGCGGCGATACCGTGCAATCGCCCAACCTGGAGCACTTCGCCAAGGGTGCGGACCTGCTGCTGCACGAAGCGCTGTCACGCAAACTGGTAGGCATCATCGAGAAGGTGGGCAAGCAAACCGGTAACGCCATCGCCGCCAAGGTGATGTATGACATCCAGGACTATCATACCGACCCGCGCGAGGCCGCCGAGAGCGCCCAGCGCGCCGGCGTTGGCCACCTGGCCCTATACCACCTGGTACCGCCACTGCGCATACCGGCTATGGAGGCGGTATTTGTGGACGGCCTCGACGAGATCTATTCCGGCCCGGTGACCGTTACCCGCGACGGCACCTTGTTCTCCCTGCCCGCCGGCAGCGACGAAATCCGCCTGGTCTCCGAAGGCCTTTGAACCCTGCGCGCCGATGCCCGCTGCAAACAATAAACCGCAGTACAGGAAACCCTCATGAAAAAATGGCTCACCCGCACCGCACTGGCCCTGGTGGCGTTTTTCGCCTGGGCTTTTTGGCTGGCTTTTTTCTCTGCCCGCCCACCACTGACCATCGACCCCGCCACCCTCGCCGGCGATGGCAGTACCCTCAATTACTGCGCGCTGCCGGAACTGGATGGCAGCGGCAAGATGGCCGCCGACATCCCCAAGGGCAACACCCCCGGCTGCGCCTACGAACACTTCCCGCTGCCGATCCTGGCCGAGTGCACCGAGCCACTGTCTGAAGGCGCAGCCGACCTGCGCGGCCTGTGGATCGGGGTGGAAGGCGGCTACAAGGGCCATGTGGAGCGCGTCGAGCAGTGCGGCGAACGGGTGGTAATCACTTCTGCCGGTATCATTCACGACTTGGGCCCCAACAGCACCGGCGGCCTCACCTCCAACGATACCGAGGGCTCGGTGCTGTTCACCGCCGGCGAGCGCGAATACTGCGCCCGCAGCTCCGCCGGCACCACCTGGAATAACGGCGTACTGGAGTTCCGCGTGTTTGGCTGGGGCCCGATCGTGGTCAAACGTTACATGGACGGCGAACAGCTGGTGTGGGAATACGCCGACGGCAGCACCACCCGCATGGACCGCCTGTGCACCCTGCCGGACGAACACAAGCAACCCAAACCACGCGGCAAACGGATCGAACTCTTCTAACGTTGTTTAGGACCTCTGGTACACTCGCTGCACCCGAGGTTCCTATTTGTCGATTCCATGCCCGCCGATTCCAAGCCCAAGCCCAAGACCCCCGGTCGCTTTCAGCAGGCCCTGCTCAAATGGTTCGACCAGCACGGCCGCCACGACCTGCCGTGGCAGCAGGACATCAACCCCTACCGGGTGTGGGTCTCGGAAATCATGCTGCAGCAGACCCAGGTAGCGGCGGTAATTCCCTATTACCAGCGGTTTATGGAATCTTTTCCCACGGTTGAGGCACTTGCCAGTGCCAGCCAGGACCAGGTGCTGGCCCACTGGAGCGGCCTCGGTTACTACGCCCGCGCGCGCAACCTGCACAAATGCGCGCAGACCGTGGTCAATGAACACAATGGCGAATTCCCTCGCAGCGTGGATGCCCTCACCGAACTGCCCGGCATCGGCCGCTCTACCGCGGGCGCCATCGCCAGTATCAGCATGGACCTCAGGGCCGCGATTCTGGACGGCAACGTCAAACGGGTACTCGCCCGCATCCACGCCGTCGACGGTTGGCCGGGGCAGACCGCCGTGGCCAACACCCTGTGGGAGATCGCCGAGAAGTACACCCCGGCCAAGCGCACCGGCGACTACACCCAGGCAATGATGGACCTGGGCGCCACCCTGTGCACCCGTGCCAAACCCGCCTGCGAGCGCTGCCCCTTCGAGCAGCACTGCATCGCCCGCGCCCAGGGCAACCCCACGGACTACCCCGGCAAAAAGCCGAAAAAGGAAAAGCCCGAGCGCCAGACTACCCTGTTGCTGATCGAACACGACGGCGAGCTGTACCTCGAGCAGCGCCCCGCCAGCGGCATCTGGGGTGGCCTGTGGAGTCCCCCGCAACTGGAAGGGGACGATGGAGGAGAGGCCAGCGCGCAGGAATGGCTGGCGGCAAAGGACCCGGACGCCAGCGAGATCCAGGCCCTGCCGCCCATGCGCCACACCTTCAGCCATTTCCACCTGGACATCCATCCGGTGTGGATCCGCCTGCCCAATAAGCCCGGGCAGGTGGCGGAAGCAGCCAGTGGCTGGTATAAACTGCGCCAGCTCGACCGCCCCCGATCCGGACAGGATCTGGGCCTGCCGGCGCCCATCGCCAAGCTGGTCAAACAATTAACGGCCATGCGCGCCCCACTATTGGCACCCTGTTAGGAGAAACCATGTCTCGCACCGTCTTCTGCCGCAAATACCAGGAAGAACTCGAAGGCCTCCCCAACCCGCCCTTCCCGGGCCCCAAGGGGCAGGACATCTACGACAACGTCTCCAAGAAAGCCTGGGGTGAGTGGATGGCCCACCAGACCATGCTGATCAACGAAAAGCGCCTCAACATGATGGAACCGTCCTCCCGCGCCTACCTGGCAGAACAGATGGGCAAATTCTTCGCCGGTGAAGACTACGACGACGCCGAAGGCTTCGTTCCCGAGCAAGACGGCGACAAGTAAGCAACCGCTTACAAACCGAAAAAACTATTTATCAATCAAGGGGTTGACTCCCCCCGGAAGAGCAGGTTTAATACGCGCCTCGCTGCCGGGGACAACCCGAATCAAGCGAAGCCCAGATAGCTCAGTCGGTAGAGCAGGGGATTGAAAATCCCCGTGTCGGTGGTTCGATTCCGCCTCTGGGCACCATACAAAAAAAGCCCCATCCGCAAGGATGGGGCTTTTTTTGTATCCGTTGCCCGGAGGCCGGATGAGAACCACCGCGGTTCGACAAATCGCGCCAGCGATTTGCAACGAGCGCCCCAGCGCGAAGCCCGCAGGGGCGCAATAGCCCCTAGGCTATTGCGATTCTTCCGCCCCGACCAAAGCCTCAAATCACTCCGCCTCGACTATCCTGCACTTAAGCCACCAACTCCAAAGTGCACTCATGAACGAGTCCACTCAAGTTCTACTGTTACTCTGCTATCCCCTTCTGACCCAGACAGGAAAGCCGTTCCAACAAGTAACTCGCGAAGAGGAGGCAAGGATATATCTCTACAACCAGCCTTCAATAGACCGTCAAATCTACTATGCCTCTCGCTACCGAATAGCCCGGCATCAACTGATCATCCGGCTGGAAAAACGCTAGCAAAATCAGAAATCCGACGAATGCTTCAATTTGATTTTCACCTTCAGTCCTGGCACGCAAACCCAAATACCGGCGAGGCAACCCCCTCTGGCAAGTTGCCCGGAAAATACAATTCGCTTGCAACACATGATCTAAAGGGTTTGCGGAGACTGGACCAGTTCAACTCAGAGGCGTTCAAATCGGTGCGCGGCAGATTCTTTATATTCGGCGGCGGAAGTTTTGTATTAATGCCTCTTGATTACACGCCCAAGTACCATCTGATCTATATTCGACATCCTGATCGCTATGAAGGTTATGATACGCCCTACAATCTATTAAGCGATGAGAATAAACGCAGATTACGAGAGCAAAAGGCATTCATCGATAGCCTTCCCCCTGAGGATCCAGAGAAAACAATTTTGGAAAAAATCTGGAAAAATGCCCGGAGATTTTTGGCACCTGTAAAAGGGCCGATTTTTGCTAAGCGAAGAGGACGCCAACTTTACAACATCCTCGAAATTACGCCCCATTAGATATCACTTGCCTTTTAACTCCACATGATGATAACTAGATCAAGTTATCAAATCGTCTGTTCAGCATAAATTCATACGCACAAGTCAGTATGTACGCACCCAAATCACAACAGGTACCGGAGTGACCATGAAAAAGACCCTTATTGCAGCCTTCGCAAGCTTCGCGTTCGCTTCGCCCGCACTGGCTGACAAGCCAGAAATCACCGGCGAAGAAGTAGTGCAAGCCAAGGCACCGGCGGAAGCCCAGGCCCACATGAAACACAAGTCCGACAAGGCCGAAAACAAGGGCGGCAAGTCGGAGGAAAAGCGACTGAAAGCCGAAGAGAAGCGCGCAGCCAAAGAGGCAGCGAAAGCTAAGGCGGGGCAGGATATCGAGGAGGAATCCGCAAAGGCCGAGGACAAGCGCAAAGGCCTTGAGGAACAGAAGGCCAAAAAAGCCGAACAGGAACGGAAGGAACTGGGCAAAGGTTCCGAACAGGGCCAGGCTGCCCGTGAAGAGCACAGCAAGAAATGGTGGCAGTTCTGGAAGTAGACCTTTCCCGAATTTAATGGCGCAACACAAAAGCCCGGGCACCTGCATGGAGAGGCCGGGGCTTTTTTGTTCAGGACAGAGGGACCCGAACCCCCGGCATCCTGCTCCCAAAGCAGGCGCGCTACGGCCCCACTCAAAGCAACCCACCGTTACTAAAGAAGTCGCAGGAAGCTCTATGCACACCATGGACGACCCACATAACCTACAACGCTTCCTCGACGCTCAGGCATCCTGCTACCACGAAGCCCTCGCCGAAATTTGCGCCGGTAACAAACGCAGCCACTGGATGTGGTTCATCTTCCCCCAAATCGACGGTCTCGGTCGCAGCGCCACTGCACGCCACTATGCCATCAAAAGCGATGAAGAGGCGGAGGCTTATTTGGCCCATCCGATTCTCGGCGCCCGCCTGCACGAATGTTGCGCTGCACTCCTGGCAGTAGAAGGCCGTAGCGCCCACCAAATATTCGGCAGCCCGGACGACATGAAACTGAAATCCAGCATGACCTTGTTTACGGTAGTGGCGGGACAGAAGAGTGAATTTATGCAGGTGCTGCAGCGTTATTACGCTGGGGAGTTAGATACGGCAACGCTGGAGTTACTGGGCGGCGGCTAGCCCACAAGGATGGGCATCGATTTTTACCTATTGTGTAAAAGAAAAGCCTGCACCGCGGTTGTTCCGGAATGCAGGCTTCGGGTTTATCAATTGTGTGTGGCATTGACTGCGAACCAGCAGTCAATGCCAAGACACTCAGTCGGCAACGGTCGCCTCTTCGTTATCACTGCTGTTTGCTACCCGGCCATTGCCGGGTAGCTCAGCTTCATGAAGCACTCGTGACCGCCTTGCGTGTCACGCTACCGCGGTTAACCACAACCGATCAGTAGAATTCCAGCGACCAGGAATCAAGATATCCCTGGTCACCAGAAAACAGATCAATAATCTGCAACTGCCAGTCGCCGGCAGAGTCCACATTGCCGACATTCACCTGATACGTTTCCAGGATGTTATCGACGCCGTCGAAGCCGGTTTCCTTCAGCACATGGATACTGCCAGAAGGTGAAATCAGGCGCAGTTCGATATCGCCCCGGTAGGGATGTTTGATATCCACCGATACTGACACCAGGCCGGTTGGGCCTTCACGATCAACGCTGATCGTGCTGGCGATGCCCGCTGGGTCACCATCGGGAATATTCATATCGGCACCGTTGATGTAATAGGCCGGGTTCTCACCGCCGCTCACACCATTGTGGGTAGCCACCACGCTCGCATCGGCAAAGGCGTAGTAGCCCAAAACCCACACATGCCACTGGCCTGCCTGAAGACTGTCTTCGCTGATGGTTTCTTCACTGCCCCACAATACGGACTTGGCGTCGTAATCGTATTTACCCGGCGCTGATCCGAACTTCACGTACAGGTCTACGTCTCCAGTACCACCGAATGTTTCGAAGGTAACGTTGGTCGCATTCGCGGGCACATCGAAGGTAAAGCGGAAGCCTTCTCCGGCTGCGCCACTCATGCCGCCGACGGCCACCCCGTTCTCAAGGGTGTTGCCAACCGGTGGCTGGGACGCCTCTACGGTAACCGACTGGGTGACACCACTGCTCGCGCCGTCGTTGTCGGTCACGGTCAGTGTGACACTGTAGCTACCCGCAGCACTGTAGGTATGGGTCGGGTTTTGCGCGGCGGATGTTGCACCGTCACCAAACTGCCACTGCCAGCCAATAACATTGCCATCGCTGTCGGAACTTTCATCGCTAAAGCTTGCGCTCAGTCCAGTCACCAGGAAGTCAAAGGTGGCATTCGGAGCCTGGTTAGGGGGCGGTGGCGCATCGGTTACCGTGACCGTCTGCGTGGCGCTGTCGGTAGCGCCAGCATCATCGCTGACCATCAAGGTGACGGTGTAATCGCCGGCGGTCGCATAAGTATGCGCTGGATTCTGCACGGTGCTGGAAGCGCCGTCGCCAAAGTCCCACTGCCAGCTGGTGATGGTGCCATCCACGTCCTGACTCTGGTCGACAAAACTGACCGAAAGGGCGTTAACACTCTGGCCAAAGTCGGCGGTTGGCGCGATGTTCGCGGGCGGGCCGCCATTGCCATCGAAGCTTGCCGCCAGTGTTACACCATCGTAAGCCGCGTAGGTGCGCAGCATGATGTACCAGGTGTCTGCTGCAGGCGCGGCGACTTCCACCACCTCTTCATTGCCATTGCGGTAGGGCCGGTAATCCCACACATCGAAGCTGGCCTTGGCGCCGACCTTCACATAGAGGTCCACATCACCAGAGCCACCGGTGGTCAGGATGCGTAGGTTGCTGGCACCTGCCGGCACTTCAATTTTGTAGTGGCGCTCCTCACCGTAAGTGGTGCTGACGAGATCGCTCAGCGGCGTGCCATTGTCGAGTACATAGGCATCATCACCGGGCGGAGGTGGCGGTTCGACGTTGAGGCTACAGTCGGCGTTGATGGCATCCACGGCAGCCTGAGCTTTGACCAGGCCGTAACCAAAGCCATTGTCGCGCCCGGCAGCACCAAGATCTTCCGCCGTGGCGGCGAGTGCGGAGCGTATGACATCGGCACCACAGGCAGTGTGGTGACTCCATACCAGTGCAGCGACACCCACCACATGCGGGGTCGCCATGGACGTGCCGCTTAGCTCGCCATAATTACTCTGGCCAATCGACAGCTGTGCGGTTTCACCCAGCTGTTGCAGCAGCCCTGTACCCGCCGTATCCGAGACGCCAACCGAGATAATCTGCGTAGGCGTACCGCTGATGGTGCCCGCCAGTGGGCCCGGCTCATTGTTGTAGATGATGGCACCCACGGCGCCACCGGCCTCACAATTCTGCACCTTGTCGGCAAAGGTCGCGCCGCCGCGCTGAATCAGACAGATTGCATCCGTCACCCCGGTGCACACGGCGTCGGCCAGACCACAGTCGACCAGGTTGCCGCTGGCCACGCCGCTGGCGGAACCGTCCATTGCCAGTGCATCGTAGCCAGTACCACCCACAGACAGCGACGTGGAATAACCGGTACCCATCGGCATGGTGGAACGCACTGCTACGCCCGGGCCTGCCAGTTCCACTTGATCGTTTTGCTGGGAGAAGCTGGCAAGATTCTTGTTGGCATCAATCGCCGCAACAGAGACCACCGCCGGGTAAGAAGCCGGATAAGAATAAGCGGTATTGCCGTCGTTACCCGCTGCCGCAATCGGCAATACTCCTGCGTCAAAGGCGGCCTGGAAGGCATCGGCTTCCGTCTGCACATAGGTGTTGGCACCGAGGCTCATGTTGATCACTTTGGCGCCGGCGGCAACACAGTTGTCCATGGCATTGATGAGAGAGGACGAGTAGGCCCAACCCTCGGCATTGAACACCTTGACGATGTGCAGGCGCACTTTGCCATTTGGCAGCACACCCACCACGCCGCGGTCGTTATTTACCGCAGCAATGGTTCCGCCTACATGAGTACCGTGACCATTCTCATCAGTAAACCAGTCGCCGGCACCGCCCGGATCGCTGTCACCGGTGACGTTGTTGCCTGACAGATCCTCGTGGGCATATTCAAAGCCTGAATCGATAATACAGGCGGTCATGTTGGTCGCACCGGCATCACTCAACAGATGCGCCTCAACCATTTCAATACCAAACGGGGTAGATTGCGACAGCATGTAGCGCTTCTCGTCCACTTCAATCCGCTTGATATTCGGGTTGCCTTTGAGCTCACGTAGTTCCTGCGCGGAAAGTGTCGCGGCTATGGCGTTTCGGTGCGGTAGATCTTGCTTTACCCGTACGCCGGCAGCGCGCAGCTGGCCACGATTCGTGATGCGCTTCAATGGGCCCGCGCTTTCCGACTGCGCGCGTTTTTGGGCGAACGATGGTGGGCCGATACGCGGCTCCGCACGCCTAGGGTCATCTCCATCGTGGAATTTAATGATGTAACGCTCGCCTTCAGCCTGCTCATCGGATGCCAGCGTCATCATGGGAGCCAGCAGGACGGGCAGCATTGTGGCAATCGCCAGTACCCGTGTTAGCCCCGCACCGGCTTTCCGGCCTGGATTATTGTTATTAATCATTTCTTCACCTGTTGGTTGAAAAAAGCGGCATTTTCAGTGCCTTTCGCGCAGCATTTTTCACTGCGCTTTTTTTCTACCATGGTGGGCGCCAGCCGGCGGCTACACGGTGGTGAGCATTCGGTGACTTTTTGGTGACAGGAGTAAATTTTGTGAAGTGGTAGTGGTTTCGCTTCAAGAGGGGGCTACATCATATGCTGGCGTACACGCGCTCGCATGTGCGCAACCTGATCTTCCAGTTCTTGCTGCAAACGGATGTATTCCGGTAACGAAAGGGCCTCGGCAAAGGCTGGATCCTGTAAGACCTGCTGGTAGTCTACCCAGCCCGCTTGCTGCGCGCGCAGCAGCCAACCATGGGCCAACATATAATCTTTTTCAATGGCATAACAGGTGGCGATATCAACATAATTGCCTGGCCACTCATCCCCTTTGGCTATCAGCTTTTCAGCAATGTCGCGCGCCTGCTTAAGAGCCTCCTGCGCGCTTTGCTGATGGCCCTGCATCTGGAGAATTTGGCCGGTTCTCAGCAATGCATAGTGCGCAGGTTTATCCGCCGGCTCCAATGGCACGGCGCGACGGTAAAACATCAGCGCTTGGTCGTAGTCGCCTCGATAGAGTGCGATGTCTCCCGCCGCAGTCACGATATCAGGATGCTCAGGTGCAAGCTCAAGAGCCGCAGTAATCGTCTCGTTGGCACCTGCGATATCACCATTCCGCAGCAGGAAGTAGGCGAGCGAATGGTATAACAGGGGGTAATCCGGACGCAGGTTACGCGCCTTCGCATACCATTCCCGCGCCTGCTCGGACATTCCGAGCCCCTTGAACGTTTCGGCTACGTGCAGGTAAACAATCGCGTTATTGGCATCAAGGCGCAACGCACGCAGGTTCCACTGCATCGCTCGGCCAAACTGGCCTAGCTCCTGCCAATGAAAGGCCGTATTACTAATTGCAGCCAGATTATTCGGATCAAGTTCAAGGGTTTGCGCATAGACTTCGATAGCCCGCCGGAACCATCCTTTCATCGAATAGGCATGCCCCAGTGCCTTGTGACCACTGGCCTCCCCCGGGGCCATGGCAATCGCCGTTTGCGCAGATGCAATGGCACTATCCACTTCACCCAACATCGCCTGAGCATCACTCAGGGCCGCCCAGGCCCCGGCAAACTCAGGATCCAGCGCGATTGCCTTCTCGAACTGCGCAACGGCGATACGTGCATCCGCCTCCCGGTAGCGCTGATAGTAATCGATACCGCTGAGATACAGGCGATAGGCTTCGGCGGAGGACGTTAAAGATTCGGCATGACCACTACCCGCGGGCTTCCACTGCGCAAACTGCCAGGCGCCCAGAACTGCGAGTGCCACTGCGATCACACCGGCAGCTACGCGCAAGCGCGACCATCGCGTTTCCTGGCTGACCACCACCGGCTCGCAATCCAGGCGGTAACCCCTGCCGCGTACTGACTTTATAGTGATTGCTGACGACGGATCGAGTGATTCTCGCAACCGCTTCACGGCCTGCTTCACGCTCTGGTCGGTCACCACCTTGCCCGGCCAGATGGCATCAATCAGAGCCTGCTGCGTCACAGTGTCTGGCCAGGCATCCACCAGCACCCGCAACACCTGCATACTCTGGTTGGTCAGTCGAACCGGACGGCCACCACACTCCGCCTGCCACTTACCGAAATCTACCTTGAGATCACCAATTTGCAGTTTATTACCGTTTTTGTACCGCAAGACTGCCCCCTGGTCCCTTTAGAGTCTCCTTCCCCCGAGCTGCCCCGTCAGAACCACATAGACCAGAACAGGCGCACGACGTGTGCATTGAAGCTGTACGAGGGTTCCTCTCCCGGCAGAATGCTGGCGTCGCCGTTGTGTACGCGCACATCGCGGAAGTCGTCGTAGTCGAACAGGATGTAATCCCAGTACAGGTTTAATGTATTCTTGCGGTCAAACAGCGCCCAGCGCTCCGGTAACTGATAGGACGCGCCAATGCCGATGGCGGTACTGGCGAAGTCGCTCAGCTCCTTGTCACGCGCGAGAAAGGTGCTGGCGTCGGCGTAGGGAAACAGGTCACTGTAGAAGTCTGCACCATTCTGTTTGTAAAAACGCAGCTTACCCTCGAGGATCAGGTTTTCCTGCTCCAGTGGATGGGTGTAGCGTAGCTCCAGGTTGTCGGAATCAATCCCCCAGCTATCGGCATAACGCCGATACTCGGTCTTGATGGCCGCGCGGTAGGGCAGCATATATTTGGCCCGCAGGGCCACCGCGTCGCTGTTGCGGGTGCGCGGGTATCGTTCCAGCTGATAGGAAAAACCGAGCTCGGTGGCCGGGTTGACGTAGCGCACGCTGCGATACGGGTTATTCAGGAAACCTTCATCGGAGACTGTTTCGACGCTGAGTTCGGCGATCAGTTTGGTGGTGAGAATCTGGCTCCAGCCAAGGGAGTAACGGCGGTGCTCGGCGAAGTCCGAGAAGTCGTTGTCATCGTTGCGCATCACCGTGTCGCTGCCGAAGCTCACCCGCATGGACAGGTTGCTCAGGTCACCGAAGAAGTCCTGACTGATGCCGAAGCCTACGGTCTCTGCCTGGTAATCGCTTTCACTGGAGTTGGTGTAGTTCAGGCTCATGGTGGTCTTGTCCACCAGATAATCGACACCCAGAGAAAACTCGTCCCGCTGCTCTTCATACGGGCTGGCGGTGGCCTGTACGTCAATGGACGCACCGGAAATCATATCGACATAGTAATTGGCAGACAGCGAGACGGTGTTGCCAATATTCTTGCGCACCAGTACGGAGGGACCATCGATGGTGACCCCGCCGCCGCTGTAGGCGTGGTACATGGTATCCGCACGCTCTTCGGGCAATACGGCGGCGGCTGCGTTGCCGGCAATCAGCGAGGCCGCGAGCAGGCCCAGCCATTTTCTACACTCAGTTACAGCCACAGCCGCCTCCGGAGCCACCCTCTGCACCACGGGCGGCCTCACGCGCTTCGTACACATGGTTCATATATCCGGCCGCGACCGGGTCCCGTTCAAAGCCCATAATCGGGTCGGCAAGATAGTGCCGCTCGTAGGGCTGCACCCAGGGTTCCGGCATCAGGGTTTCACAACCGCCGAGGAGCAGCATTACCGGCAGCAACAGAAGCGCGCGTTTGCTCATGATTTATTCCCGGATGAGTTCCTTGATGATTTTTTTGTACTCGGCCTCATCGCCACTGCGGTATCCCTTGTGCACATAGCGCACATTGCCGTCGCGGTCGATGAACACAGAGCTGGGCATGGCCTGTACGCCAAACATTTTGCTCACCTGGCTTTGGGCGTCGAACAGCACCGGGAATTCCACCGGGATTTTGTTCAGCATGGCCTGCGCGTCTTCACGATTGGCATCCACATTGACACCCCAAACCTGGAAACCGACGGGCTCGTAACGGGCGTGCAGGTCATTCAGCAGTGGCATTTCTTCACGGCAGGGCCCGCACCAGGAAGCCCAGAAGTTGAGCATGATTACTTCACCGCGCTGTTCGCTCAACTTGAGGTTGCCGTCTTTCAGGGAGGCGAGGGTGAAGTCTTCAGCGGGCACTTTGGCGGAAGCTGGCGCGCCCGCCAGTAAAGCGGCACTGGCACAAAGAGCGGCAATCAGTTTACGCATGAAATTTCTCCGGTACTTTCTTGTTGAAATTTATTATTCAGAAATAAATAGAAACACCCAGTTGGGCAGAAAGATTATTGGTAACGATCGGCTCACCAAAAATCTCATGCTCAAAAATGTGGTCGCGCACGTCCAGACGCACAGCCAGCCAGTCTTGTGCCAGCATGCGCACACCCACCCCCACGTTGTAGGTGAAGTGCTCTGCGTCCGCAAAGCTGGTATTACCCACACCACCGATCAGGTACAGGTTGCTGTTCAGTGCCCACTTGTCAAATATGAAGATTTCACCGGGCAAAAAATTCCACGCTAGTGACAGGTTGTACATGGAAAGCTCGCGCTCTTCATCGGTGAGTAGCGGTGCGGAACCACTGAGGCGTTCGTAACTCGACTCTCCCAGGGTGGTCTGGCCGTAGGCCGCTTCCATAAAGAAGTCTTCGTTGATGTGGTACGCCAGGCTGCCGCCATACAATGCGTTACTGCCGAAATCTTCCACATTCATGATGCCGCCCAGATAGGCGGTAAACTCGAAGTCTTCCGTGTCGATATTGGCCTCGCGGATTTCGCGGCGCTCAAGATCGGGCGAGATAATTTCGTCAATCACTGCATCGCCCTGGGCAATTGCGATCGAGGAAAACCCAGCGAAGGACAAGGCGCAAGCGATACTTCTAAAAATCGTAGCGAGCGGGTGGCTGGTGGTGGCCGCCGAAGCACAGGAAGCGGAGTGCATATGTGATACATGAGCATTCCGAGCACCGCCGGACGCCGCCAGGCGCACGCGCAGTAGATTTTTCACATGAATACGTCGAATCCGAATTTCCATTCGACTATCTCCTGATTATTTTCCCGCGAGGTGAGCAGGTAGTGATTGGCAACTTCCGCGCGCAGCGCAAAGCGGCGGGATAAATAGGTGGTAACGCCGATGCCGGTCAGCATGGTGGTGTCCTGGCGGTCTTCGGTGGCGACAATAGTCGCGTTGGGCGAGGTGATGTTTACGCCGCTGCCGAGCATGAAATACGGTGCAATCCGCCACTCGGGAAAGGGTTTGTGCAGCAGGGCCAACTGGTAGGTCTGGCTGTCGGAGTAGGCGCCGATGGTTTGGGTGGCCCGCAGTTCGGCAGAGATATTGCCGGTGAAGCGGTAGCCAAGGGAAAGCCCGAGCGCGTTGGCACCTTCGAAGTCGCCGTAGGCGAAGCCGAGGCGGAAGCCCTGCTCGCGGTAGTCGTCGATACCCGGGGTGGGTACGGCGATCTGTTCGCCCTCAGCGGCAAAGATTTCGTCCAGATCGGAAATCTTCGCCCAGCCGGTTTTCCCGCTGCGGGTCATGACTTTGACCCAGTCGGTGCGGCGTTTCAGAAGCCACAGGCGCTCGCCGTATTCCACCACCTGGTCGATTACATAACCGCGCCCGGGGCCGGTATACAGGTTGAGGTACTCGGCCCCGTTGACGACCTGCTCGGCATCCTTCGGGATATTGTCCGGGATGTGCTCGCCAAATTGACTGGCAGAGAAGCTTTCGACCACCGACCCTTGCTGTGCGGCCGCCGCAGGTGCAGCCATCAGCAGGCCGGCAAGCGCGGCCCCCAGGCTGATCCAATATTTTCCGGGCTGGCAATTCATTATCTAGTCGACCGGTGCTTCAAAGGGGTTGTTGTAATACTGCGCACCGATATCCAGCCATTCTGAAATCAAACGCAATTCTGCCGCGGACAGCGCACCCTCGTGGAATCCGCCCGCCTCAAAGATACTGAAGAAACGGCTGGCGTTGGCCCCATTGGTGTTCATGATGCGCTGAATATTGACGGTAACCATAACAGGAATCGGGTTGCCATCGGCATCCAGAATCAGCTCCCCGTTTTCATCGGTTTCAAACAATGGGTTGCCATCGTCGTCGGTGTCCTGCACCAGCACATCCTGCACCGCCCCGTCGCGCAGCTCCTGGGTCGGGTTATCGAACAGCAACTCTACATATGAGGTGCTGAAATTGTTGTTCACACCGGACTGGTCGCCGCGCAGGTCCAGCTGGCCGGGGGGCACCTGGGTCATGCCGGCCGCGTCGCGGTTGGTGTGACAGGCCGTGCAGGTGTGATCTTCGAGTACCGTACCGTCAACGTCGGTGACCTGGCGCGGCAAATCCCAGATCGGCTGGATGTGGGCCTGGTAGTGGATCACGGTGCGGCAGGTACTGGTCCACTCGCTCTGGCAAGCGAGACTGGTGGGCGCCATTTCCGGTACGGGCAAATCGCTGATACGCAGGGCGGTGGCCGGGTCTTTTGCCCGCAGGGCCGGATCTGTCCAGAAATCCGTGAACAGGAGATCCCCTTCCAGTGCCGGGTGTCCGGCCACGCGCGCCAGCACTTGCGCCATGGTTTCCCCCATTTGCGCCTGCAGTGCCGGCTCGGTATTGGCAAACGGGGCCGCACTGGTGGGCGCACCGGCCCATGCGGATTCAGGTTCTTTATCGGTACGTCCGTGTGGCACTTCACTGTCGCGACTGTGGCACCCCTGGCAGTTGCGCACTTCACCGGCGCGGAACTGCAGCCAGTTGCGGTGGCGGCCGACAATGCGACGACCATTGGCATCCACCACGGAAATAGCCAGGGGCATGTCCGCCGGCACTTTGACTCGCACGGAGCCGTCCGGCTGGATCGGGGTATAACCAATGATTTCCCGCATCAATTGCGAGCGGTTGCGGCCGAAGGCGGAGCGGTCAAAATCACGGATATCCGCATCGGGAATGCCCACCGCTTTCACCACCCGCAAAAATCGCGCGGGGCGCTCGGCGGCGGTGGTCCGCAGCGGGTCTGCCAGGGCGGCAATATCCAGGGCCGCGGTGCCATCGAAGTCGTACACGCTGCGAATATCCAGCACCGCCATGCCCTCATCAAACAGGTCGCGGTCGATATCGATTCCGGGGATGGGTTGCGGGATAAATTCCGGCACCGGGCGGGTGTCGGCGGTGACCGCCTCGCTGATCATCTCGCCCTCGACCGGCTGGATGATCGGGCGCTGGGTGCCTTCGACGTAATCGTAGATCCACAGGCCGTACAGTGGGTCGGCGGGCACAATGTCCGGGGTCGCCAGCCACTCATCGGTGCAGGGTTGCGGCAGCTCGGTTGCCGGGTCGATTACGCGGCATTCACTCCAGCTCACCAGCAGGCGGCTGGTGCCATCGTGAAACGCCCACGCATTGGCGAACAGGCCATGGGGCGACAGCCCGCCGTCGATAATCACCTGCTCGACCGACAGCGATTCCTGCCCCTGCAGGACACCCTGCTGCTCCGGCTCGCTGTAAGCTTCGGTGAAATTCTCTGCATCGATCACCACCATGTCGCCACCGTAGGTGATGCCCTCGGGGGCACGCAGGGTGACGAGTATGCGACCGTCCGGCATCTGCTGCGGCCTGGCGAAAGCGGCGGGTACCGGATCGGTGCCGGCACCAGTGCCCGTTGCCTGGCTGTGGTAGCCGTAGTGGAACTGCAGGTCGCTACCATCCGGCTTGACGGTATACAGGCTCAGACGATCAACACCGCCCATGTTGTCCCAGCGGGTAAACAGGATACGACCGTTGAACAGCACCGTGGGCGAGAGGTCGTGGCTCTGGTTGTAGGAAATCTGCTGGATAGCGCTGCCATCCGCTTCCATCACATGCAGCACGAACGCGGGTTCCTGCAGGTCTTCGGCGAGGGCGGAAAACTGGGGCTTGTTATCGTCGAGCAACAGCGCGCGGGAGCGACGCTGGCGAGTGGAGGTGAATGCGATGCGACCATCCGGCAGGAATGCCGGGGCAATATCGTCACCCTCCTCGGCAAGCAGGTCGGATGCGATGACACGCTTCAGTTCGGCAGACTCGAATTCGTACAGCCAGATATTCCAGCTGGGCTGCTCGTCGTCATCAAGGCCCTCAATATTGGGGGCGCGCATGGCGAATGCCAGCTGCGTGCCATCCGCGGAGACGGCAAGGTCTTTTACATCGTAGCCGCCCTCAAAGAGAATGCCCGCCGCTTCATCACGGACAAACAGGCCTTCCGTCAATACCCGCTCGGGGGCGGTGGCGGTGGCGCGATCGCGCAGCACCAGTTCCGCGCCGGGGTTAAACGCCGACGGTGCGTAGAGGTCGTCCACCACCAGCATCTCGTTTTCGTCGCGGTTCAGGTTGCGGCGCACATAGACAACCGGGTAATCCACCACCACCGGGTCTTCCGCCTGCTCACCCCCACCGAGACTGGAACCTTCACCGCTGCCCGCCGAGCAACCGGCAAGCAAAAGCAGCGACAACAGCCCGCCAGCAGTCGCCGCCAGCGTACAAAATTTATTCAAGGGAAGATCCTCATCTCAGTTGCCTCCGCGCGACCACTCGCCCGCATTGCTACAGCGTTCTTCGTGAAGAAAGTACTCACTCACTGTGATCGCGGCGGATTGACTGAATCTGTGTCCGGCAAATTTGCCGTCGTATTATGCTCTGATTTTCGCGGTTGCTCCGCACACCCTCAAGCTGCGCACAAGGTTTTTGCCAACCAGTCCTCGCTTTATCTTATTGCCGCTGGCGAATCATGCCGCTTTCTTTAGTATCGATGATCGGTCTATAGGCACCATAAAACGCGCAGCGCGGAGTTTCTTCCCCATTGCGCGACGAGAACCCAACGCGTACCCGCCCATGAAAATAAAATCGTCCGCTGCGCGCCTGTTGCTCGCGGCGACCACCTGCGTCACTGTCTCACTGTCTGTACCCGCATTTGCCGGGCCGGAAGAGCAGGCTGCCCGAATGCACAGCCGGATTACCGGCGTGAAGCCCAGTGTCGATGTACTCAAGCAAATGGCCGAAGCAATCGCCAATGGCAACGCCAGCGCTGCGGCCGAAATGGCCATGCAGCACGACGCCTTCTACGACGTCACCCTGAAAAACCTGGCAACACCCTGGACCAATCGTGACGGCGACAACTTCGCACCGCTCAACGATTACACCGCAACGGTGATCGGTATGGTGCGCGACGATGTGGATTTCCGGGAAATTCTCTCGGGCGACATCATTTACACCGGCGCCTCCGGTCTGGACCTGCCCAGCTACAGCAACAGTAACAACAACCACTATGAAGCACTGGAGCGCAGCGACTACCCATTGCAGGTAGCGCTCGAGCGACGCGCCCAGTCTGCGGTCACCGGCCTTCCCAGCGAAGCAACCGCCGGCGTGATGACCACCCGCGGCGGCGCTAAGGCGTTCTTTTATGCCGGCACCAACCGCGCCATGTTCCGCTTCACATTAATGAACCATCTGTGCCGCGATCTGGAGCAGGTGCACGACACCTCACGGCCACCGGATCGCATCCGACAGGATGTCAGCCGCAGCCCGGGCGGTGACAGCCGCGTGTTCCAGAATAACTGTGTGGGTTGCCACAGCGGCATGGACCCGATGGCCCAGGCGTTTGCCTATTACAACTTCGAGTACGACGTAGAGAACGACCCCACCGGCGAAAATGGCCAGCTGGACTACAACCGCAGCGGCGATAGCGACCCGGTAACCGGCACCCGCGTGCAGGCCAAGAATCACATCAACAGCGCCACCTTCCCCTACGGCTACGTCATTCCCGATGACAAGTGGGACAACTACTGGCGCGAGGGCCCGAACATGCACCTGGGCTGGAGCGGCGAACTGCCGGGCTCCGGCTACGGCGCAAAATCCATGGGCCGTGAACTGGCCAACAGCGAGGCCTTCGCCCAGTGCCAGGTCACCAAGGTATTCGAACAGGTGTGCCTGCGCTCGCCGGAAGACAGCACCGACCGCAATCGCGTCGCCAGCATGACCAACAGCTTTACCGGCAACGGTTACCAGTTGAAGCAGGTCTACGCGGATGCCGCAGTTTACTGCGCGGGGGAATAACACCATGAAACAGACAAATACACGCTGGCAACATACCGCACTGCTCTCCACCCTGTTCGCTTCCGTACTGCTGGCGGCCTGCTCTGGTGGCAGCGGCCAGTCCACGGAAGACCTGCCCAATACCAATCCGGATTCCGGCGATACCAGCTACAGCGGGCCGGCCCCGGAAAGCGAAGACGTACAGAACTACAAGCGTTATATCTGGGACAACCTGGCGGCGGAAAATCGCTGCGGCAGCTGCCATATCGAAGGCAACCAGAGTCCGCGCTTTGTGCGCAGCGACGATATCAACCTCGCGCACGGCGAAGGCCGCGACCTGGTCAACCTGGGCAGCCCGGAAGATTCCCGCCTGGTCACCAAAGTCGCCAGCGGCCACAACTGCTGGCTGGCCAATGCCAGCGCCTGTGGTGAGATCATTACCAATTACATCCAGGAGTGGGCCGCAGCCGCGGGCTCGGTAGCCAGCACCATTACCCTGACGCCTCCCACCGAACGGGACGTGGGCGCCAGCAAAAGCTTCCCCGCGTCCAGCGGTAACTTTGCCACCACCGTGTACCCGCTGCTGGAAGAATACTGTGCGAGCTGCCACAGCGAAGACGCAGACACCGCCCAGCAGCCCTATTTCGCCAGTAGCGACATCGATCAGGCCTACGAGGCGGCAAAGGCGCGGATGGATCTGGACACTCCGGAAAACTCGCGCTTTGTGGTGCGCCTCGGCAACGACTTCCACAACTGCTGGAGCAACTGCACCCAGGACGCCGACACCATGGCAGCGGCGATCCGCAACTTTGCCGACGGCATCACGCTTACCGAGGTGGACCCGAACTGGGTAATCAGCAAGGCGCTGTACCTCACCGACGGTGTAGTGGCCAGCGGCGGCGGGCGCATCGAAAATAACGCCATTGCCCTGTACGAATTCAAGTCCGGCAGCGGCACCATTGCCTACGACACCTCTGGTATCAATCCGGCCATCGACCTCAACCTGTCGGGCAATGTGGAATGGCTGGGCTCCTGGGGCATTCAGCTCAATGGCGGCAAGGCGCAGGCGGCCACCGCCACCAGCAAACGTCTGTTCGATACCCTGACCGGTACCGGCGAGTACTCCATTGAAGCCTGGGTGGCACCGGCCAATGTGGTGCAGGAAGGTCCGGCGCGGATCGTGACTTACTCCGGTAATAACGACACCCGCAACTTTACCCTCGGCCAGGCGATGTACAACTACACCTTCCAGAACCGCAACGATGCCAGCACCGACGCCAATGGCATGCCGGCGCTGATTACTGACGATATGGCAGAGCGCGCCCAGGCGACCCTGCAGCATGTGGTTGCCACCTTCGACCCGATCAACGGGCGCCGCCTGTACGTCAACGGCGTATTCACCGATGACCAGGATCCGGTCGCGGCGGGCCTGCTGTCGACCTGGGATGACTCTTTTGCCCTGGCGGTGGGCAGCGAAGTCTCCGGTGATAATGTGTGGCAGGGGTCGGTGCGACTGCTGGCAATCCACTCCCGCGCACTCACCCAGGACGACATCCTCACCAACTACGAAGCCGGTGTCGGGGAAAAATTCCTGTTGCTGTTCAAAGTGGAAGCGCAGACCGGTGTACCCCAGGGCTACGTGATGTTCGAGGTGCAGCAGTATGACAACCACGGCTACCTGTTCAGCGAGCCCAAGTTCATCACCCTCGAAGACGGCGTGACTCCGGATGGCGTGATCATCCAGGGCATGCGTATCGGCATCAACGGCCGCGAGGCGGTGGTGGGCCAGGCCTGGGCCAACCTCGATACCACGGTGACAGCCAGCGAGTACGACCCGGAAAGTGGCCAGAAGCTCTCCCCGCTGGGCACCATTATCACTCTGGAAAAAGGCCCGACTTCCGACGAATTCTTCCTGACCTTCGAGCGTCTCGGCAACGAAGAATTCGTGCGCGTGGAAGCCACCCCCGCAGCTCCTGCCGCGCCGGCGGACCTGACCCCGCAACCGCGCATCGGCATACGCCGTTTCGAGCAGATCAACGCGGCACTGTCGGCCGCCACCGGTGTGCCCCGCTCACACCCGGCAGTGGCCGATACCTGGGAGAAGATCAAACAGCAGCTGCCGGTAGAAGCGGACGTGCGCGGCTTCCTCGCGGCCCAGCAAATGGGCATTACCCAGCTGGCGGTGAAATACTGCAACACCCTGGCCAATGACGAAGTGGCCAGGGCTGAATTTTTCCCGGGTTTTGATTTCAGCGCAGGCGTGAACCAGGCGTTTGATACTGAAGCCAAGCGCGATCAGATCATCAATCCGTTGCTCGACAGCTTGCTCGGCCGCCCCATCGACTGGCCGGCAATCATCGGCCATGGCGAGCAGCTCGACAGCGCACCCGACGCCAGTATCGTGCGCGACGAGTTGAGCACACTGATCGACAAGGCATCGGTCTGCACGCGGGGCGACTGCAGCAAGCCCGCCACCACGGTCAACACCGTTACCGCCACCTGCGCCGCAGCCATGGGCAGCGCGATGATTCTGATTCACTGATAACCGGCGCTTTTGCACCGGGGAATGGAAACAATGAGCAAAAAGAAATATTTCGAACTGGATCAGCCTCTGCGCCACCCGGATCATCACCGCCCGGTCAGCCGGCGGGATTTTCTCGGGCAGGGCTTTCGCGCGGGCATGGCGACGGTCCTCGGCGGTTCCATTTTCAGCCTGTTTGCCAATCCGCGCATGGCCCAGGCCGAGCTGTCGCCTGACCTGGAAGCCATGCGCGAGTTGTGTGGTGTGAGTAAATTCGGCGCAGGCAAGATTCCGTTTATCTGTTTCGACCTGGCCGGCGGCGCCAATATTGCGGGTTCCAACGTACTGGTCGGCAAACAGGGCGGACAGCTGGATTTCCTCAGCACCGCCGGCTACAGCAAACAGGGTCTGCCCGGCGATATGGTCCCTTCACTCACGGACGCGATGGGCAACAGTTTCGTCAACAACGAGCTGGGGCTTGCCTTCCACAGTGACAGCCAGATGCTGCGCGGCATTCTCAACAAGGTAGCCATCGGCAACCGCGCCGCCATCAACGGCGCAGTGATTCCGGCGCGCTCGGAAAACGATACCGGCAACAACCCGCACAACCCCATGTACGGCATCAACCGCGCCGGCGCCAACGGCTCGCTGCTGGCGCTGATCGGTTCGCAAACCAGTGAATCCGGCGGCAATTCCATGGCCCCCGCCGACCTGATCAACGCGGAAGTGCGCCCCACCAAGGTGGACCGCCCAAGTGACGTGACCGGTCTGGTGGATGTGGGCGATCTGGTGGGACTGCTCAACCAGGAAGATACGGTTCAGGTCATGGAATCCATGTACCGGATTTCCAGTGCCAAGCTGGGCAAGGTCAACACCCGCGTCAGCAATGATGCGGTGATCAAGGATCTGGTGAAGTGCGGTTACATGAAAAGTGCCGATCTCGCCGACCGCTTCGGCAACCCCACCGCGCTGGATCCGGCGCTGGACCCGGATATCGTCGGCCCCAATGGCATTTTCTCCACCGCAGAGTTTGAAAACGATCGCGAGTTCCGCAAGGCGGCCTCCACCATGAAGCTGGTGATCAACGGCTACGCCGGTGCCGGCACCATCACCATGGGCGGCTACGACTACCACACCGGTGACCGCGCCACTGGCGAAATCCGCGACCTGCGCGCCGGCCGCTGCATCGGCGCCTGCCTGGAATACGCCGCGCGCGTCGGCCAGCCACTGATGGTGTATGTATTCAGCGACGGCTCGGTATTCAGCAACGGTATGGTCGACGACTCTGTCGAGGGGCGCGGCAAGGGTGTATGGACCGGGGACAACCAGCAGACCGCCGCGTCTTACTTTCTGGTTTACAATCCTGTCGGGCGACCGCAGCTCATCGGTGGCACCGCAGACGAGCAGGCACGCCACCAGCAACTGGGCTATATGCGCCCCTCCGGTGACGTCGAGACCGCCGGCAGCCCCGCCGCCAACAACGTGAACCAACTGGTGCAGACGGTGGTACTGAACTATATGGCGCTGCACGGCGAGCAAAATAATTTTGCCAGCCTGTTCCCCAATCACGGCCTCGGTAACGCCAGCCTGATGGACAGCCTGACGGCATTTGAACCGATTCGATAACCCAGTAGCAGCCGGTAAAAGAAACTCCGATGTACCTTGTGCGCCCCCTTGTGTTGTTGGTCAGCCTGTTCAGTTCCGCGCTCAGCTACGGCGACTGGCACTACCACAAAGAGTCCATCATGGGCACCGAGGTACACCTGCAGTTCTGGCATGAGGACGGCAGCAGGGCGCAAGCAATCAGCGCATCGGTGATGGGCGAATTCCGGCGCATTGATGCGGCCCTTTCGCCCTACAAGGAAGACAGTGAACTCTCTCGGGTCAACCGCACCGCCGGTCTTGGCCCGGTACCGGTTACTGCCGAGCTGGCCTCGATCATTCAGAAGTCGCTTTGGTACAGCGACAAAACCGCCGGTGCCTTCGATATCACCTATGCCACCGTGGGCAGTCTGTACGATTTCCGCAAGGGTGAGCGCGCAAATCAGGCAACCACCGAGCAGTTGCTACCGGCGGTGAATTACCAGCACCTTCAGCTGGATACCAAACAGAACACACTGGCTTTCGCTGACCCGCGCACCAAGATTGACCTCGGTGGTATCGCCAAGGGCTACGCGGTCGATCGCGCGGTGGCCATCCTGCAACAGTCTGGCGTGACCCACGCCAGCGTCAGTGCCGGCGGCGATGCGCGCCTGCTGGGCGATAAACGCGGCAAGCCCTGGCTGATCGGCATTCGCCACCCGCGCGACAAATCAAAAAATGCCGCGGTTATTCCACTGGAGAATACGGCCATCTCGACCTCCGGGGATTACGAGCGCTTTTTTATCGATGACGACGACCATCGGGTGCACCATATTTTCAACCCGTCCACCGGCAAGCCCGCGGCAACCGATCCCGATGGCGATACATCTGACAATCAAAAGTTGATCAGCGTCAGCGTCATCGGCCCGCGCGGATTTGATACAGACCCGCTCTCTACCAGCGTGTTTGTGCTCGGCAAGCAAAAAGGCCTGGCACTGGTCGAGGGACTGGACGGGTTCGAAGCCATCGTTATCGATGCGAATCACCGGATGTTCTTTACCAGCGGACTGCAGCAGTAATTGCCAACTGGGTCACACCGGAAACGCGGCACCCTGACATAATCTCAGGGCATACTGTACACACCGTTACACAATAAATTCTAACGCTCACAAACTCTCAGGCTTCAGCATGTTTTCCCCCCGTCGCGCCCAATCCTTTCGTGCCCTGTTGACGGCATTCACTCTGACGTTGACCGGCAGCGTGTTCGCGCAGAGCAGCGATTTTCCCGGCGCGGATCTCGAAGACCTGAAGCAGGAAGTACTCAAGCTGAACCGGGACCTGCTGGTGCTGGAAGAAGACCTGCTGTTCCCCGCCCAGAGCCAGGTGGCCGTGTACGTATCCATGGATGTGGGCCACTTTTTCGACCTGGATAGCGTCAAGCTGCACATCGACAACAAACTGGTGGAAACCCACCTGTATACGGAACACCAGAAAAAAGCCCTGTTCCGCGGCGGTATCCAGCCGCTCTTCAAGGGCAACCTCAAGTCCGGTGAACACACCGTGACCGCCTACTTCACCGGCATCGGACCGGAACAGCGGGAATTCAAGCGCGCCGCCACCCTGGAGCTGAAGAAAACCGACGAGCCCGCGGTGATCGAACTGCGTATTTCCGATTCGAGCAGCAAGCAGCAGCCGGAATTTACCGTCGTGCAGTGGCCGGCTCCCTGAGCGCACTATGTGGTTTTCCGCGGTGAAAAACATAACCCTCTCACCACTGGCGCTGACGCTGGCCGCCGTGATTGCCGGTACCGTATTGCCGGCAGCGGCTGACACACCCGCAGCCGTCGCACCCCAGCCTCTGGGTGAGGTAAACCAGCCGTCCCCAAAAAAACCCGGTGAACGATTTCAGCAGGCGCAGGACATGCGCTACGGCGCGGCGCTGTACCACTATTTTCAGGGCAATACCTTCGATGCCCTGAGCACCCTCATGGTGTCGGACCTGCGCGGCGGTATTGCCCATCACGCAGACAATGCCGATCTGATTCGCGGTGGCATCAGCCTGGCGTTCGGCCTGGAGCGACAGGCGGCGGAACTGTTTGAAAAGCAGTTACAGAAAGCGGCGGATGCCGACAACCAGCAACGTATCGCACGCTTTCGGGAAGTTGCCTGGCTCAAGCTGGCGGAACTGAATTATCGCCACCAGAACTGGGATACCGCTGCGCTACAGCTGCACAAGTCCGGCGCCATTCACCAGTCCACCCTGACTTTGAACCTGGCCATCCGCGGCGGCAACCTGGAGCAGGCGCAACAACTACTGGCAATGGCAGACCTGCCGCTCGCCGAGCGGGTACTCGGGCACAACAACCTTGGCGCCGCGCTGGCGCGGCAACAACAATTGCCCGCCGCAGCGGAAGAATATCGTCGTGCAGCCGCGCTGGTCGAACAGGACCTGGATGCCGCTGAGGAACTGCGCATCCTGCGCGACAAAGCGCGCATCGGTGCCGGATACGCACTGGCACTTGCCGGAGACCACGCCGGTGCCGCACAGGAGTTCCGTGGGGTACGCCTGGATACGCCCTGGTCCGCGGATGCGCTCCTCGGCCTCGGCTGGGTATCGGTCAATGGTGGCTACCATCAGCAGGCGGTGGACGCACTCGGTTACCTGATCAACCGCAACCCGCTGTCCCCCCAGGTCCAGGAAGCGCTGCTCGCACTGCCCTACAGCTATGAGGCGCTGCAACGCCCGAAACTTGCCCTGCAGTCCTATCTGCATGCGGAACAGCGCTACCAGCAGGCACTCGACGATCTCAAGGCACTGGAGCAGGCCTCGTATCGCCTGCAGTTCCCACTGCCTCCGGAAAACGAAACCCTGAACCTGCAGCGCTACGGATGGCTCGAGGATGCGGAAACCCCCGCATTGATCCGCGACAACCAGCGTTATCTGCTGCGCATGATGCAAAGCGATCGGCTGCAATTGCAGCTTGCGGAACTGCGCGACCTGCAACAGCTCACGCGGGTGCTCGCGCGCTGGCAGCAGCGGCTACCGGAATTCCACAACCTGATTGATGAGCGCGAGCAGCGTCATACCGACATCGTGCAACAGCACAACAGCGCCCAGTACGACCAGCAGGTACAGATCGCCGAGCAGCAACTGCAGCGGCTGAAGAACTCCCTCGCGCGGATCGAGGCGGACCAGGACGGCCTCGCGATGCTTGCCAGCAGCGATAGCGCTGCGTCCGAGTATCTGGGAATGGTGCGCGCGGCCGAAGCGCGCTACCAGCACCTGAGCAAGGCGGGCAAAACCAGTCGCTACCAGCAGCAGACACTGGCGCGCGCACGCGGCCTTCTTCAGTGGCAGGCGGCGGACCAGTATCACCAGAACCTGTGGCACACGCGCAAAACGATCGCTGCACTGGAAGAGCAACTGGCCGAGGCCGCGCGCCGCCAACGCAGTGTTGCGCGCATCGCCGCCGAGGCACCACAGCTCAACCTGCTGGCCGGCAGCGTGGATGACGCCGGACAGCGCCTGGCGCAGCAGCAAGGTGCCATCGAGCGCGCCAGCAGCGCTCTGCAGAATCAGATTCGTCAGGACCTGCGTGACGCGCTCGGCGCTGCCACGCAACGGGTCGCGCAATATATGGCGCATACCCGCCTCGCCATTGCGCGCATTCAGGATGCGACGATACAGGGTGCTTACGAGGCGCCCACCCCGGCACAGCCTGAGGGCACACCTGAGACCGCAACGGAGACCACTCCCGAGCCAACCCCTGAGCCCGCGGTTGAAACCATCCCGCAAGCAGCGGAGGTGCCATCGTGAAGCCAGGCTGGCCGCGTACAAAACTGCTGACACTGGCGATTTGTGCCAGCGCTACCCTGGGCGGCTGCGCCAGTCAGTTTGATCCAGGCACTACACTGGCAGACCTGCCAGCTGCTACCCTGCCACCGGAACCGCAGGTAGAACTGCCGAAAGTGGCGCTGCCGGTATTGATTCACAGCTACGAAAAGGCCCTGGCAGCCAACCGCGACCCGAAAACCCGTCGCCAGATCCAGTTGCGCCTTGCCGATCTGGAAATGGAGCGCCTCGAGCAGCAGCAGGCGGATAACCCGGAGATGGTCGTCGCTTACGGTGAAGCCGTACGCCACTACGAAGCCCTGCTGCAAACCTCCGCCGATGACGATTACCTAGCCTACCGACTGGCCCGCGCCCGCGCCCTCGACGGCAACCTGTCCGGCTCCCTTGCCGCGCTGGAAAACATCGTCGAGACCGCGCCAGAGTCCCCGTTTATCGCCGAGGCCCTGTTCCGCCGCGGCGAGGCAGCCTTCAGCCAGAAAAAATACCGCGCCGCAGAGCGTGACTTCCGTGCGGTGCTCGCGCAGGGGGACTCCCCCTTTGCACAAAATGCGCGCTATATGCTCGGCTGGAGCCAGTTCAAGGACGCGCGCTACCGGGATGCCAGCAATACCTTCCTGTCGCTGATGGATCTGCTGTTGGCGGAAGACCAGGCGGAAGACCAGGCGGAAAGGCGTCCACTGCAAGCACTGCAGAAAGGCGAGCGCCGCCTCGCCGACGATACACTGCGCGTACTGGCGCTCGGGTTTAACTATCTCGGCGGTGCCGAGGTGATCGAATCCTTCAGCGCCGTAACCGACACCGGCGCCAGCGGCGACGCCGAAACCCGTCACACTCGCAGCTATCAGCACCTGCTGTACCGCGCCCTCGGTGACTGGTACGCAGAGAGTGAACGCTACCGCGATGGGGCACAGACCTTCCTCACCTTCGTCGCACAGAACCCGCAAAGTCCCGAGGCGCCGGGCATGCATGTGCGTGCGGTGGAGATCCTGCAACAGGGCAACTTCCCCAGTGAAGTGGTGCCGGCAAAACGGGAATTTGTTACCCGTTATGGGATTCGCAGCCTCTACTGGCAGAACGCCGACGACGCCCTGCGCAGCGAGCTGCGCGGTCAGCTGAAGCCCTGGCTGGAAGAGCTGGCCCGCTTCGATCACGCCCGCGCCCAGGCACTGCGGAACGAAGTGCGCAACCCCGGGAACAACAAACGGGCCGCAGCACGCGCCGAGCGTGAATCGCGCAGCGCATTCCTCGCCGCGGCCGCGCTCTACGCAGAATTTATCGAGACTTTCCCCGGCGACGAAAAGGCACCACCGCTTACCTTCCTGATGGCGGAAAGCCTCAACGATGCGGGCGACCATGCGCGCGCCTTCGACGCCTATACCCGGGTCGCCTGGGAGTTCACCGAAGAAACCGGCAAGACCCCGGTCAATGCCACCGAGGCAGGCTACGCGGCCATCCTGATGGCGGGGGAAATGCACAAGTCCGAGCGCAACCCGGAACTCGCCAGCCTGTGGCTCGATCGCAAAACCGAAACCAGCCTGCGCTTTGCCGATACCTGGCCCGGCGACCAGCGCGCTCTTGCGGTACAACTGGCGGCGGCCCAGAACCTGTTCGCCCAGTACCGCCACGCGGAAACCATTGCCGCCGCAGAAAAGGCCGCTGGCTGGCAACCGCCACCCAATCCGGCGCAGCGTCGCAACATCCTGATGCTGCTGGGGCACAGCCATTTCGAGACGGATAATTTTTCCGCGGCAGAAAACGCCTACGCACAGCTGCTTGCGGGCATGGCCACCAGTGACCCGGAGTACGTCAATACCCGCGATCGGCTGCAGTCGTCGATCTACAAGCAGGCGGAGCAGATTCTCAAGCAGGTGCACCTGACCACAGACAGCCTGGAATTTGTTGCGCCCACCGAGGAAGCCATTGCGCTGCTGCTGCGTGTGCGCGCAAGCGGCCGCTCAGCCATCGCCGCCACGGCGCAGTACGATGCCATCAACCAGCTGATGCGCCTGCAGCGCTGGCCCCAGGCACGGGCGGAACTGGCGGACTTCCGCCAGCACTATCCGCAGCACAAGCTCACCCCATCACTGACCGCCAAGGCCGTAGCCATCTATCAAGGGCTGGATATGCCGGAGGCGGCCGCCAACGAGCTGATGGCCTTGGCCAACAGCGACCCGGACCCGCGCGTGCGCCGCGACTCGCTTTACCTGGCCGCTGAACAATTCGAGCAATCCGGCAACACCGCCCGCGCCATTGAGGCCTATCGCCAGTACGCCCGTGATTGGCGCGAGCCTGCGTTGCAGAATCTGGAAGCCCAGTTCCAGCTGGTGTCCCTGTATGAAAAGGTCGGCAACCCGCGCGAGCGCAATCTCTGGATCAACAGCCTCGCCGGTAACCGGGTCTCCGCGCCGCGGGGTCGTTATCTGGCGGCTTACGCCAGCAATGAGCTGGCCGCACAAAGCTATGCCCGCTTCGAGCGGCAGAAACTGAACCTGCCCCTCAAGCAGAGTCTCAAGCGCAAAAAGCAGGCCATGGAAGAGACCGTTTCCGACTACAAAAAAGTGCTGGATTTCGGTATTGCCGAATTCACCACCGCCGCCAATTTCCGCCTGGCAGAAATCTATCGCCAGCTCAGCCGCGACCTGATGGACTCGCAGCGCCCCAACGGGCTGAACCCGCTGGAACTGGAGCAGTATGAAATCCTGCTGGAAGAGCAGGCTTACCCGTTCGAGGAAAAGGCCATCGAACTGCACGAAGCAAATGTAAAGCGCACCGCGAACGGGGTGTACGACGACTGGGTGAAAAACAGTTTCTCGTCCTTGGAAAACCTATTACCGGCGCGCTATCGCAAACCGGAAACCACAGTGGAGTGGAGCGATGCGGCTTACTAATCGACATTTCGGTAACAAGCGCGACACGCTGCTCGTAGTTTTTGCGCTGGCGGCCGCGCTTCTTGCCGGCTGTGCGGGCACCCCGACGGACCCGGCGGCTGCGAGCGACACGCCAGTGACCACCGACGCATCCGGCAAGCGTGTACCCGGCCCCAACCCTTATCTCGCGGAAGCCGGCAGCGTACCTGCCGGCGCGCAGCAGGGAATCAACCGGGCGCGCGACTACTTTGTGCAACAGCAGTACGCCGCCGCCGAAACGGAGCTGCAACAGGTGGTCACCCAGTGGCCGGGTTTGTCCGGGGCCTGGCTGAACCTGGCAAAGGTACAACTGAAGCTCAACAACCTGGAAGCGGCGGAAGCCAGCCTGAACCAGGCGACCACCGCCAATGCAAACAACGTTTTTGCCTGGAATACCCTCGGCGTATTCCTGCGCGACCAGGGGCGCTTTGAAGAAGCGCAGGTCGCCTATGAAAGTGCGCTGGCGCACTGGCCCGATTTTGCTGCGGCACATCGCAACCTGGGGATTCTTTTTGATCTTTACCTGCATCAACCGGAACGGGCCTTGCATCACTACCGCGAAGCGCGTGCGCTGGAGCCGGAAGAAGATCGCGTGCTGGCAGGCTGGATTGTGGACCTGGAGAGGAGACTGTAACCCGTGAACATATTACGCAATGCGCTTCAGGTGTTGGCTGTGTTACTCGTCTCCAGTCTGTGCTTTGCCCAAGACGACAGCGGTGAAGTAATCACTTTGGAGTCCACCATCATCGGCAGCCAGGAACAGCCCAAGGTGCTGTACATTATTCCCTGGAAGCAGGCCAACAGCCTGGAAAAAATTGACAGCACCCTGCCCAACGCCATCACCCATACGTTCCAGCACCAGGAATACTCGGAGCTGCAACGAGAAATAAAACTGCTCGAGCAAGAACGCTCGGATCAGCAACCGTAAACCATTTTTATAACCAGAAATCTTTACGTCCCGGAGATTTGACCATGGAATTTTTCAATACACTGCTGCGCTTTTTCCAGAACGGCGGCCCGTTCATGTACCCCATTGCGCTGGTACTGGTGATCGGCCTGGTACTGGTTATCGAGCGCTGGGTATTCCTGTCGCGCGCGAAAATGGCCAACCGCCGCGCCTACGGGCAGGTATTGCCCATGATGCAGCAGCGTAACTTTGCCGCCGCGCTCAAGTTCTCACAAAACGAGAAAGCGCCCATGAGCCAGATTGTCGCGGCTGGTATTTCTACCGCCCAGCACGCGCGCAAAGACGAAAACATCGCCATGGCCATCGAGGAAAGCATTCTTGAAGCGGTGCCGCGCCTGGAAAAGCGCACCAATTACCTGGCCACGCTGGCCAACATCGCCACACTGCTCGGCCTGCTGGGCACCATTATCGGCCTGATCGCGGCCTTCACCGCGGTCGCCAACGCAGATCCCTCAGAGAAGGCTTCCATGCTCTCCTCCAGTATCTCCGTGGCCATGAACACCACTGCGTTCGGCCTGATCTCCGCCATCCCGCTGCTGCTGGCCTACTCCATGCTGCAGAACAAAACCAATGAAATCATCGACAGCCTGGAAATGGCCGGGGTCAAGTTCCTCAATCTGATTACCCTCACACGTGGCCAGAAGGCCGAAGCCGCCGCGCGTCCGGCCGCCAAGGCTGGCGCTACCGCCTGAGCCGCGGCGAGAACGTATACCAGGGTGTAACAACCGAATAAGAGTCAGATAACAAGAGAGAGCCATGGCTATCCGACGCAGGCTGGAAACCGACCCGGATCTGGACATCACCTCGTTTATGAGCCTGATGACTGTACTGGTCCCCGTATTGCTGCTGAATATGGTGTTTTCCCATATCTCCGTGCTGAACCTCAACCTGCCCGGTCTGAGCGACCCCAGCGTGGCGGACCAAAAAGAAAACCAGCAGCTGGAACTGGTGCTGCGCAAAGACTACATCGACATCAACTATCCGGCGGGAATTCGCGTAAAGCGTATTGCCAACCGGGACGGACAGCCGGATTTCAAGCTGGTGTCAGATGTATTGCAGGAAGTGAAGCGCAGCCTGCGTGAGAAGGATATCGACAAGAAAGACCTGGTAATCCTTTCCGAGCCCGGCACCCCTTACCGCACCCTGGTGAGCGCCATGGATACCGCACGCTCTTTCCGCGCGGTGGTGGCCGCCTCGGTGGTGGATGCGGAACTGTTCCCGCAAATATCCCTGGGGGATGCGCCCGTGACGGACGCACCGGCAACAGACAATCAGCTGGCAGGCAACGGAATATGAAAGCGACGATCGGCGGAAAGCTGAAAGGGCGCAAACAGCGTCGGCACAAACAAACCAAGCTGAACCTGGTTTCACTGATGGATATTTTCACTATCCTGGTGTTCTTCCTGCTGGTGAACTCTTCGGATGTTGAGGTACTGCAGGCAGACAAGACCATCACGTTACCGGAATCCACCTCGACCGAGAAACCCGACACCACCACCGTGGTGCGGGTCAATGGCGACCAGTTGCTGGTAGGCAATCGCATGATCGCGAAGGTGGCGGATATCCCCGCGGATCAGGAACAGATTCAGCCCCTGCTGAATGAACTCGAGTACCTGGCCAGCCGCGCCGAGCCGCTGTCAGAAGAAAAACAGGCAGTGGGCCGCCCGGTAACCATTCTCGGCGATGAAGAAGTGCCTTACGCGCTGCTCAAGCAGATCATGAACACCTGTGCCGCGGCGGACTACCGGGATATTGATCTCGCTGTCACGCAGACGACACCTCAGGACCCGGCCACTGCGGCCGCCGGTCGCTAACGGGAGGGGCAAAATATCATGACTACAGCCACCTTCCATTCAGCAGCCACCAGTGCATCGGGTCGAACGGCCCTGATGCCCTGGCACTACTACAACTCCACTCTGCCGTGGACGTCCAGCGAGGAAGAAGACCAGCGCTTTCAAAAATTCCTCAAGAGCGGCATCGCCGCCTTTGTGGTGGTGGGTGCCCTGTTTACCTTTATCCCCGCACCGGAGCTGACCCGGGAGCAGGCGGAAAAGCTTCCACCGCAGCTGGCGCGGGTCATCCTGGAGAAGAAAGAACTCCCCAAACCGGTAGAAAAGCCGAAACCCAAGCCGGTAGAAAAAAAGCAGGAAAAGCCCAAAGAGGTAAAGCCGGAAAAACCCAAGCCCATTGAAAAGCCCAAGCCGGAGCCCATCAAAACCGTTAAGCCAAAACCGCTGAGCGAGAAGGCTCCCGCCGCGGAAGTGGCCAAGGCCCGCGAGAAAGCAGCCAATAGCGGGCTGATGCAGCTTCAGGACGACCTGATGGATATGCGCGACAGCCTGGACGTGTCCGCAGTGGCCAGCGCCAACAGCCTTGCCAGTGGCGCAGCCGAGGCGCAGAAAATTGACCGCTCACTGATTAGCGACAAGTCAAAGGCGGGCAGCGGTGGCATTAATACCGGTCAACTGAGCCGCAACACCGGCGGCTCGGCACTGTCTGGTCGCGAGACCACGCAGGTGCAGGTCGCAGAAGCCACAGCCGCTGCGCAATCCAGCGGCAAAGAGGCGCGAAGGGAACGCGGCACCCGCGGTGAGGAATCCATTCGCCAGGTGATGGAGGCCAACAAGGGGGCCATCTTTGCCATCTACAATCGCGCCCTGCGCCGCGACCCGACCCTGGCCGGCAAGGTCACGGTGAAGCTGGTCATCGAGGCCAATGGCACCATCTCCGCGGTAACGCTGGTCAGCAGTGAGCTGGACAGCCCGGACCTCGAGCGCAAGCTGCTGGCCCGTATCCGCCTGATCAACTTCGGCTCTGCCAACGTGGAGAAATCCACTCTCAACTACTCCATCGATTTCCTGCCCTCCTGAGGGCAGGTGACCTCACGCCCCTTCAAAAAGCCTCAGTCCCCAATGCCGGCCCAGGTATTGGGGACTGCGCCTGCGCCCGCCCGCTCCCCCTCACTCTCGCTCTCATTCACCCGGCAAAACGTTCAATACTGACTTAGCTGCATCACTGCAGCTCTAATATGTACATTCGTACCAAATAACATTGGAAAATCGCGCCGGAACTGATAAAAAAGTCTCAAGTATTTTGTGACCGTGGTCACATATTCCGTATGCTGGCGGTGCACTTGGACCATTCGAGTCGATGCCCCCTGAATTTGGCATGTAAAACGTAGAAGGACTTCCACGCGTGGACGACCAGAACCCACAGACCCAGCTGCTGAAGGACGTCTGGCAGAGCCGCAAGGCACTGTTCGCCAAACACCAGACCGAGTTGGGGAAATTCAGGGTAGATGCGCTGATCAGCGCCATTTTCAGCAACGGGCCTTTTTATCACTACGTGTTTGATCTGAGTGACCTCAACCTGCTGTACTGCAGCGCGGAAGTGGAACAGATTCACGGGCTGAAGCTGGAGTCCCTCACCCTCCAGGACATTCTTGATCAGGTGCACCCGGAGGATATGGATTTCGTCTCCCGCGCCGAGGCGACGGCCATCCGGCTATTCCAGGACAAGATCGGCCTGCACAAGATTACCAATTACAAGGTTTCCTATTGCTTCCGGTTCCGCGTCAAGGGTGGTGACTATCGTTTGTTCAACCACCAAGCGGTCGTATTGACCACGGACCAGCAGGGCAGGATAGGCAAGGCACTCAACGTGCACACCGACATTTCCCACCTGACCGACAATAACAATCGTCGCCTTTCTCTGATCGGGATGAATGGTGAACCCTCTTATCTTGACCTCGAAGTCGACGGCGAAGTCGCCGACCCCATACCCCAGCCTCCCAGATTCACCCCGCGCGAGATCACTGTTATCCAGCGGATCGCCAAAGGAATGACCAGTGCGGAGATCGGAAGGGAGCTGTTGCTCTCGGAGTACACCATCAAGAATCACCGCAAGCGAATACTGAAGAAGGCGGGTTGCCAGAATATGACCCAGCTGATTGCCCGCTGCATTACAGAAGGCCTTATTTAACCTGTGCAAACCACGGGTTACCGATAGATTCGTACCCTGACAATAAAAAAGCCGACACAGGCAATAACGATGTAACGATTGGGGCTGGCCAAATGGCAGACGACGTTTTACAACCGGAAAAAAATCCGACGCAGCAGGCGTCGCCGACAATTCCCGAGCTCTTCACCAGCGGTCGCTTTGGCACGCTCCATCAGCGCAGCGAATTCGACCGGTTTGTTGCCTCCGTGTTTGGATCGGGCGGTACTTTTTACTACGTCATCGACCTGTCGAAACAGCAGCAACCGCTACAGGCAAGCCCATCCATCGAGGCCATTCTTGGCCTGGCGCCGCGCGCAGTAACCTTCCAGGCCATTCTCGATCGAGTGCATCCGCAGGATAGGACGTTTGCGACACAGGCAGAAAAAACCGCACTGGCGATCCTGGAAAAGAAACTGGGCCCACAACAGATAAAAAACTACAAGGTCTCCTTTACCGCCAGAATGCGGACCGCCGAGGGACGCTACTACCTGTTCAATCATCAGGCGATGGTACTGGCCGAGGACAATCATGGCAGGCCAACCAGGCTGCTCCGTATCCACACGGATATCTCCCACCTGGCCAGTCACAATAATTTCAAAGTGTCATTGCTGAGTCTTCGCGGCGGTGAGGATTTTTTAAATCTGGATGTACTCGCCAAAGCGGAGCCTGCTGCAGAACTGCACGCAAACTTTACCCGGCGGGAACGGGAAATCCTGGATCTGCTTGCCGCAGGCAAGACCAGCGTGGAGATCGCCAGGGTCATGAGCATTTCCCCGCATACGGTAAAGAATCACCGGAAAAATATTCTGCGAAAGGCCAACTGTAAATCCACCAGTCAGCTGATTTCCCAGTACATCAGCGAAGGATCGAAGGGCGTGCTTCACGCGACATGAATAACGGGAGCCTTGAACAGAGACACCCAAACCAGTCACAGATTTTCGCGTAATGCAACCATTTTGACTTGAAAGAGCTATTGTTTGACCGCGGATAAACGCGCAATCTTGTTACTGAGCAGGCAAGCCTCCCTAACGGGGATGCCTGCCGGTACGGATACTGCGCTCGCCAACAATGTTCATCCTGTGAGTTGGTTATCAGCCGAAAGGCTGGCTCTGAGCAGGCCAGGACGGCTTGCTTCAGGGCATTTTGTCTGCGCGACAGCGTTACACCACCGCTTTTTACCACTTCATCGGCCGTATTTAATTCAAGTCCACCGCGTACTGACGCAGCAGCGCTAACGGAACAATTTCCAGGGCGCGCTGGTGGGTGCGCTGCAGGTAAACTCGCGGCGCCATGTCCGCCTGCTGTGCCTCGAGCCAGCGCGCAGCGCACAGGCACCAACGGTCGCCCGGATTCAGGCCGGGAAAGCCGAACTCCTCCACCGGCGTACTCAGGTCATTGCCACGCTCGCGGGAAAACCGCAGGAAGTCCTTGGTCACCTCCACACACACTGTGTGCGACCCCATATCCTGATCATTGGTGTTGCAGCAACCGTCGCGGAAAAAACCGGTCAGGGGATCGCGGCTACAGGGAATCAGCGCCTCGCCGAAGACGTTTTTGGATTCGTGCATTTCCAGTGCTATTGCCATTCTTCAACTTCCCCGTTTTCTGTATCGATCAAAACCATATCCACCAATTGCCAGCGCCAACCATTCCGCTGCAGTGACAGTTTTACACCCGTATCATCCACTTTATTGCCACAGATTACCGACACGGTATTGGGCCCGCTGAAGTACCAGCGGCGCAGCTGCCAGTGATGGTCATGCTCAGCGTTAGTGGTGTCTTCGTCCGTCCCCGTGCGCCGCTGCGGCGGGGCCGCTTGTGGCTGCCGGCTGGTGCCGCCAAACACCCGCTCCAGATCCCGCTCAAACGCGCGCCAGTCCTTTTGCCCCTGAATCAAGTCGGCAATACCCTGCGCACTGATCAGCCGGTCCACCAGCGGCCCCAGAAGCAGATCGGCGCCGGCCGTAAACAGGCCGCTCAAGTCCGGGGGCATGTCTTCGCCCATGGATTGCTGCAGTTTCGCCTGCAGACGCGCACGTATGTTCGCCCGCAGCACGGGAAAATCGACATAGCGCTCCAGTGCCGCGGTATCTTCGTGATGAGCGGCCTCGATCAACCGGTGCGCCGAGTACCAGGGCAGCGCCGCATATACGCCGCTCACCAGCAGTACCGTCAACCCGGCACGCAATAACCACCTTCCCATTCCGTTTCTACCATCGCTATCGGCCAACAGCAGGCAATAGTAGCGTTGCGGCACCCGCAATTACAGACGCTTACACCAAAGGGTTTAAGGCGCCAACAGGCCCTACGCCTGTGTTATCGTTGCCAATCCTGTTGCCGAAACCGGCAGATCGCAGGAAAAACCGGTTTCTGGATGTAGCACCGGCAACAATAAAGGTAAAAATTAGTTCAAGGAATTTCGACCATGAGTAGTGATATTTACAGCGCGCCAAAATCCGAGCTGGCGGCGGAGCAGGGCGGCAACCCCGAGATGGGTTCGATAGCCGGTGCGCTGGCGGGGGATTACCAGGTCGCCATCGGCGATACCCTGAGTGAGGCCTGGGCCAAGACCAAGGGCAATAAGGGCACCGTATGGTTGGGTGTGCTGCTGTATTTTGTGGCTTCGGTCGCCATTACCATTGTGGCCGCACTGGTTACCGGGCAGTCCCTCACCGAACCCGACACCAATGTGGGCGTTGGCAGCATTGTGTCCGACCTGATCGTTATGGTTGCCGCCGCACCGCTGGCAGCGGGCATGATCATGATCGGCGTGAAAATCGCACGGAATGAAGCCGTCTCCGGCACCGAGGTTTTCGCTCACTTTGACAAGATCCTGCCGCTGGCCCTGGGCATGATCCTGATGTACCTGCTGATCGGTATCGGTTTTATTCTGCTGGTACTGCCGGGCATCTACCTGATGGTGGGCTATTTGATGATGATGCCGCTGATTGTGGACAAGAATATGGGCCCCTGGCAGGCTCTGGAAACCTCGCGCAAGGCGATCACCAAACACTGGTTCCCAGTATTTGGCTTTACTATCGTGATGCTGCTGCTGTATATCGCGGGCTTGCTGGCGCTGTTGATTGGCCTGATCTGGGCGATTCCGGCTCTGAGCATTGCGTACGGTATCCTGTACCGCAATATGTTTGGTGGCCATGAAGCCACCCCGGACATCTGATGCTCCCTGCGGCATAGAAACTGGCGTGTCCAGTGACTATGCCGCGCAATCCTTAGCCCTGCCCGATGCACAAGACAATTCCAGCCACAACCGACGCCGACGCCGCTGCCGTGATCCGTGATCTCGACACCCTGTACGAGATCGAGACACCAGAAGGTATCGACCTCACCACCCGCGTTGCCGGCCCTTTACCGCGCATACTCGCCTACGCCGTGGACCTGTTCTACCGCACAGTGATCCTGATCATTCTCGGTATCGCGATCAGTGTTGCGGGTGATGCTGGTGTGGGTGTGTGGCTGCTGGTGTCCTTTTTGCTGGAATGGTTTTACCCGGTTTTTTTCGAGGTGTTGCGCGGCGGGCAAACCCCGGGCAAGCGGGCATTTTCTATCGCGGTGATCAACGATAACCTCACCCCCATCGGCTGGGGGCCGTCGATCATGCGCAACCTGCTGCGGTTCGCAGACTTCCTGCCATTCGGCTATTTCGCCGGCATTATCAGCATGACCTGCAGCCGGGATTTCCGGCGCCTGGGCGACCATGCCGCCGGCACCCTGGTGGTCTATCGGGAGCAGCCGAAGACGGCGTCCGGCTTGCCATCGGTGCCACCCGCGGCGCCACCCCGTGGATTGCAGCTGCAAGATCAACAGGCCATTGTCAGCCTGTGCGAACGTCACCGCGCACTCAGCCAGCCGCGACAGCAGGAACTGGCCGAGCTGCTGCAACCGCTCACCGGCAGATCGGGTATCACTGGGCTGGAGCGGCTACACGGCATCGGCCGCTGGCTGCTCGGGGCACGCACGGTGGAAGAAACTACGCCGCGCGGAACAACACAGGCAGGTGACCAGTGAAGCAGCGCGACTTCGAGCAGCGCCATCAGCAGCTGTGGCAACAACTGGAAAATTTCCTGGCCGGCTATCGCAAAAACACGGCCACCGAAACAGGCAGCGACGGGCGTGTAGACGACCTGCCGGCCAGCTACCGGCGACTGTGCCAGCAGCTGGCGGTGGCCAAGGAGCGACAGTACACCAGCCAGCTGATTGCGCGCCTCAACCAACTGGTGATGGACTGCCACCAGCGGCTCTACCAGCAGGAATCGGTGTCCAGCAGCCGCTGGCTCGATTACCTGTTTGCCGGCTTTCCCCAGGCACTGCGCCAGCAGGCGCGCTTCGTGTGGCTCGCCTGCGCACTGTTCCTCGCCCCGGCACTGGTGATGGGACTCGGCAGCTACTCCAACGACGCACTGATTTACACCGTGATGTCGCCGGAGCAGGTGCTACAAATTGAATCCATGTACGACCCGGCCAACCGGGTACTGGGGCGCGAACGCGGATCGGATACCGACCTGCAGATGTTCGGCTTTTATATCAAAAACAATATCGGTATCGCCTTCCGTACCTTTGCCGCAGGCATACTGTTCGGGCTCGGCTCCATCTTTTTCCTGGTGTTCAACGGATTATTTCTCGGTGCGATTTTCGGCCACATCACCCGTGTGGGATTTGTGTCCACCTTCTATCCGTTTGTGATCGGTCACGGTGCTTTCGAACTGACCGCCATCGTGTTTGCCGGTGCGGCCGGGCTGCACCTGGGGCACTCCCTGGTCAACCCCGGCAACCAGCGCCGTCGGGATTCCCTGCGCGGGGCCGCGCGGGAGTCAATGAAAATCATGTACGGCACCTTCCTGATGCTGGTCATCGCCGCCTTCCTCGAAGCCTTCTGGTCCTCGAGCACCCAGGTGAGCATCGCGGTGAAGCTCGCGGTGGGGAGTTTTTTCTGGCTTCTGGTCATTAGCTACTGCGTGTTTGCCGGGCGCTCCAGGCCATCCGGCCCTGCCATCGCGGGAGGTCGCCCTTGAACCTCAACCGTCTCGCCGTGCGCGCGCGACCGCGTTCCAGCTGGGAATCTGTTGATCTGGGCATCCTGCTCGCGCGCCCCCTGTGGTGGCAGTTGAGCGCACTCTGGCTACTGCCAGCCGCGCTCCTGTTTTTACTGCTCGGGCTGATTTTTCCCGACAGCCCCAACTGGGTAATTTTTGCCGTGTGGTGGTTGAAGCCGGCGTTTGAGCGGCTGCCGCTGCTGGTGGCAAGCCGCAAGCTGTTCAACGAACCCATGAGTAACCGCCAGGCGCTGGCACAGTTTGGCAGCGCCAACCGCCACGACTGGCTTGCCTGGCTGACCTGGCGACGGCTCAGCTTTACCCGCGCCTTCGATTTACCCGTGACGGTACTGGAGCATGCACAGGGAAAGACACGCGCAACCCGCATCGCCCTGCTGCACCGCAATACCGCCAGTAGCGCCAGCTGGCTGCATATCGTCGGTGTGCATGTGGAAATGATCCTGGTGATGGGCCTGGCGGCATTGCTTTACCTGATGCTGCCGGCACAGCTGGAGATCGACTGGATCCCCCTTGTCAGCGACAACAGTGTGCTGTCTGCCTGGATCGCCAATGGCCTCACCCTGCTGGTGATGGCCGCGGTCGCGCCGTTTTATGTGTGTGCCGGGTTCATGCTGTATATCGGCCGGCGCGTTGAGCTGGAGGCCTGGGATATCGAAATCCAGTTCCGCAAGTTGCGCGCCCGTCTCGACGCACAACAGCAACGTCCGCGCAAAGCGCACACTGCCCGTGCCACGACGGTGGCATCGCTCGCCTGCGCAGTGTGCCTGGCAGGCATAAGCGCCTTGCTCGCACCCCAGCCAGCGCATGCGGATGTCGCCACTCCGGGTCAGGCAGAAGCCGTGATCGACGAGGTGCTGGCAGGGGAGGATTTTCACCAGCGCGAGCAGGTCAGCCACTGGCGTTTGAAAACCTTCGAATCCCGCGAGCATCCCATTCCCGAGTGGTTAATCGCGTTTGTCGAGTGGCTGGAAGGGCTGGGCGGTAGCGAAGAAGTTGACACCGAGGGCGCGTTTTGGCCCATGCTCGCGGGTATTATTGAAGTGCTGCTGTGGATCACGGCCATCGGCCTTGTGGCCTACCTGCTATGGCGCTTTCGCGATCACCTGCGCGCGCTGCTCGGCTACCGTGCACCGAAATCCATCACCGAGCGCTCGCGCCCGCAAACTCTGTTTGGGCTGGATGTGCGCCGCGAGAGCCTGCCGGAAGATGTGACCCGCGAGGTGCTGACCCTGTGGCAGGCTGGCCACCAGCGCGAAGCCATGGGGCTGCTGTACCGCGCCAGCCTGTCCAACCTGATCTCACAATTCGATTGCGCCTTCCGCGATCACCACACGGAAGCGGAGTGTGCACAGCTGGTGCGGGATGAGGCCGGGCAGGACCCGCGATTGCAGCCCGCCCTGGTGCATTTTTTCAGCCAGCTCACCGTCGTCTGGCAGCGCCAGGCTTACGCGCACCAGCCACCCGCGCATGCGCAACTGGAATCCCTGTGCATGCAGTGGCAACAGGTTTTCCGTGAGCGGGAGGCAACCTCATGAAACTGAGCCGGCTCGCTATCTTCGTCACCCTGCTGCTGGTCGCCGTTGCCAGTGGCCTGTTCCTGGTTTTTTTCGAGCGGCACACCGAGGAAGTGGATCGCGGGTTTGGCCCCGAGGCACGCCGTAATCCGTATCTCGCTGCCCATCGCTTCCTCGACCGGCTCGGCATCCACCATCGCCGCGCCGACAACATTTCCGTGCTCGCCACCCTCAATGACGGCGACGCCCTGTTTCTCGCCAGCTCCAGCCAGATCTACAACGCCGATCGCCTGCGCGAATTCATGGACTGGATCGATTCCGGTGGCCACGCCATCGTCATCGCCCACCAGGGTATCGGCGACCACGAGCAGGATCTGTTGCTGCAGGCACTGGGGCTGGGAGTTACCGAAGGGGACCTGGATCTCTATTTCAACCGCCAACTGCGGGAAGTGTTCGGCGAAGAGGCCAGTGAACTGCAGGGTAAAACGGTGAGTGAACTCATGCGCGAGCACAACCGCAAACTCCGCGAAGAGCAGCGCAGCCACGGTAGCGATGAAAATAACCATAACACAAGCAAACACAGCGGCGCATCGCAGCAAACCGCCGCATCCTCCGAAGCCACGCCTGCTAATGCCGAGTCGCATAACACTCAGCCGCGCAATCCGGATATCGACCCGGAGCGCCTGATCAACCTCACCAGTGATGGTGGCACCAGCTACGCGCTCTATTTCAATCCACGCACCGCGTTCACCCACGAAATGATGGGCCAGGCCAGCGATGTCGACGTGGACGGGGAGCCACTGCACTGGGTGGCGTTCCAGAATATTCCCACCCTGTCACCGCTGGTGTACTACGAGCGTGGCCGCGGTCGACTGACACTGATGACCGATGCCAGTCTGTGGCAAAACGATCGTATCGGGGAATTTGACCACGCCTATTTTCTCGCCCACCTGGTTGGCGAGCGCGATCTGGTAATGATCACCCGGCCGCGCTTCGACACGCTGGGCACCCTGATTCAGCGCTATGCCCTGGAACTGCTGGTAGCCGGGCTACTCGCACTGGCGGCATGGATCGCCAACCGCAGCCGGCACTTCGGGCCGCTGGCACCGGCGCCCGCGAGCGCGCGGCGCTCCCTGCTGGAGCACATCCGCGCCTGCGGACAGTTTTACTGGCGCCAGAACCGGGGCGAGCGGCTGTTCGAGCAGATACGCACGCCGCTGCGCGCAAGGCTCAGCGGAAACCAGCCGTACGACGCCACGCAACAGCAGTATGTTGCTGCGAAGGTGGCAGAGAAAACCGGCCTCGCCGCAGCAGAAATCATCGACACCCTGTGGGGGCCGGCACCCCACACCCAGGAAGACTTTACCGCGCGCTTGCGCAGTATTCAGATCATTGAGGCCGCCTTATGAGCGAAACCACTCTGGAAACAACACCCGCCCATCACGCAGATACCCGCCCGGCGGACGTCAATCCCTGGCAGCGTGCCAGCGACCAGGTCAATACCTTGCGCGCACGTATCAACCAGGTGGTTATCGGCCAGCAACCGGTGGTGGACCAGGTGCTGATTGCGCTGCTCGCCGGCGGCCACGTATTGCTGGAAGGGGTACCCGGGCTCGGCAAAACCCTGCTGGTGCGGAGCCTCGCGCGCGGCTTCGGCGGTGCATTCCGGCGCATCCAGTTCACCCCCGACCTGATGCCGGCGGATGTCACCGGTCACGCCATTTATCATATGACGGAGAGCCGCTTTGAAGTGCGCCGCGGCCCGGTGTTCACCAACCTGTTGCTGGCGGACGAAATCAACCGCGCGCCGGCCAAAACCCAGGCGGCGCTGCTGGAGGTCATGCAGGAACAGCAGGTGACCATCGATGGCGAAACCCATGCGACGCCCCGGCCGTTTATGGTACTGGCCACCCAGAACCCGGTGGAACAGGAAGGTACCTATCCGCTGCCAGAAGCAGAACTGGACCGCTTTCTACTCAAGGTCCTGATCGACTTCCCCAGCCAGCAGGCGGAAGAACAACTGGCGGCCGCCGCCAGCGGTGGTCACATCGAACGCACCCTGCGGGACTCGGTACAGCCGGTGTTTGACGCCGATGCACTGCAACAACTGCAGACGCTGGTACCGCAAATCCAGGTGGACCAACAGGTGCTGGCGTACGCCGTGCGCCTGGTGCGGGCCACCCGGGAATCCTCGCAGCTGCGCCGCGCCGCCGGACCGCGCGCCAGCATCGGCCTGATTCTCGCCGCCCGCGCGCACGCGCTGCTGGAGGGGCGCGACTTCGTACTGCCGGACGACATCAAGGCCATGGCCATCCCCGTCATGCGCCATCGGGTCGCAGTCTCCCCGGATATGGAGATCGACGGCGAAACCGCCGACTCGGTGCTGAGCCAGATCATCGAATCCGTGGAGGCCCCGCGGCTGTGAGGCCCTCGCCACTGCTTATCCGCTTGCTGCTGATTGCTACCGCCAGCGCATTGGCGGTCAGCGTCGCGCGCATCTGGTGGCCGGCGGCCGCGGGGTTGCTCAGCAGTGCCTGGTGGTTTGGATTGGTCGCGCTGACACTCGCAGCGCTGCTGGACCTGCTCACCGGACGGCACGTTGACGGCCTCAGCGGGCACCGCCACCTGCCGGGCAACCTCGCTCTGGGTGTGGAGCAGTTGATCGGCGTGCAGCTGCACAACCGCGGCCCACGCCCACTGAGCCTGCAGGTATCCGACCAACTGCCCGAGCAACTGCGCAGCAGCGACCTGCCCCTGCAGGTTGCACTCAACCCGGGCCAGGATATCCATATCCACTACAACGCCACGCCGGTGCAGCGCGGGCGCGCGGCTTTCGGGCATCTGGCGCTGCTCGCCAGCTCGCCGTGGAAACTGTGGCAATGCCGGGTGCAGCTGGGGGCGCCTCAGGAGGTCAAGGTCTACCCGAATTTCCTCGGCATCTCTTCCCTGCAGGCACTGTCGACCGAGCAATCCCTGCGCTATCTGGGGGTTCACCAGCAGCAACGCCGCGGCGAGGGCCTGGATTTCCGCCAGCTGCGGGAGTACCGCCGTGGCGACAGCCAGCGCCAGGTAGACTGGCGCGCCAGCGCACGTATGCAAAAGCTGATCAGCCGCGAGTATCAGGACGAGCGGGATCAGGAAATCATTTTCCTGCTGGACTGCGGTCGGCGCATGCGTACACAGGATGGTGAGCTGAGCCATTTCGACCATGCCCTGAACGCGCTGCTGCTGTCTGCTTACGTGGCCATTCGCCAGGGCGATGCCGTAGGCCTGCAGTGTTTTGCCGGTACCCACAGCCGCCTGCCACCGGTAAAGGGCGAGGGCGGTATCAACCTGCTGCTGAACCATGTCTACGACATCCACTCCGGCACCGCACACAGTGATTACACCGCCGCCGCCGAACAGCTACTGGCGCACCAGCAGCGGCGCGCACTGGTTATCCTGCTGACCAATGTGCGGGACGAAGACAGCGAAGACCTGACCAGCGCCGTGCAACAGCTTTCCCGCCACCATCTGGTGATGGTGGCCTGCCTGCGGGAGCGCGCGCTGGATCAACTGCTGGAACAGCCGGTAGCGGATTTCGACAGCGCACTGCTGTACAGCGCGGGGCGCGACTTCAGTGCGCGCCGCGAGCGCCTGCTGCAGCAATTGCGCGCGCGCAACAACATTCTGGCGGACGCCCTGCCATCGGAGATGCATCTGTCGCTGGTGGAAGCCTACTGGCAATTGAAGCGCAGCGGCCGCCTGTAGCCGCGCGATCGCCACAGGCAACCGGCGAAGGAGAATCAGGGAAGAAGAGCCGGGAAGAAAAATCGGGCAGGAAGATAAGGCGAGCGGGGGTCCGAACCCGGGTTTGAGGAAGCAACACCGTGTCCGGCGCCCGTACCGCGCCGGCCGCCGTTTACCTCAGGTGTTCAGAACCGATAACTGAAGTTGACGGTGAGCGTGCGCATATGTCCGAAGTTCAGGCGCACATCGGACACGCCATCGTTGACCCACAGCCGGGCATCCACATCGTTATAGTTGTACTCGATGGACGTATCGAAATCCTGGGTCCACTTGTAACGGTAACCCACGCCAGCGTTCCAGTAGTTGTCATCCGTATCGTCATCGATCACATACAGGACATCGCGCTTTTCAATGGTGTCGACGTCGAAATTGCCGTAGTTCCAACCCACCATCCAGTAGAAACACTGCACATCGCAGGTCATGGTGAAATCCACTTTGGCGCCAATACCCCACTGGTCCACGGAAACGCTGCCGTCGTCAAAACCGGTATAGCGCAGTTCTACCTGCCAGATGCCCGCATCCGGGGTCACACCAATGCTGGCATAACCGGCAAAATCCTGCTCATCATTGATCTGCAGCTCGCCCACACCCAGCCCAACCGTGCCCACGATGCGATATTCACCGTTGCAGTAGCCGTCGATGGGATTGTTCCACTGGGCCAGTGCGGCACTGGAAGCGAACAGAGCCAGAAGGAATACCAGGCCTTTCATTGTCACCGTCCTTGGTTTTTCAACTCGGAATTTTTCTACGGGTTCACAAACCCTGTTGTCACTCGATGCAAGCAGTTAGCGAAGGATGCGCACACACCCGTTAAGGTTTCGGGCTCATGGCGTTCTGCTCGATATCGATAATTGCCCAGACGCCACCGGCAAACGCGGGATTTTTTCGCAGCAAATCCAGCTCGCCTGCTTGCGGCGGTGGATCACCGGCGGCTTGCAATTCATCCAGTCGATCCACAATGGTTTCCGCCATTTTTTGCAACGCGCCTTCCAGCGTTTCGCCCTGGCAATGGCAGTGCGGCAAATCCGGTGCAATGGCACCGTAACCGGCAAACTCGATATTGTGGACCACGACCGGATAGCGCATGGGGATGTCTCTTTTCAGTTAACTTTTATCCCACCAAGCGTAGACCCAATTGCCGGAAAAAGAACAAAATTATCCGGCAGGAAAATATTTACGCGACGTTTAGCCACGTCGCCCCAATGTAAGCGATTTTTTCAGGCGTCTTGAAACGGCGCATGGCCGGCAATCGCCAGACACGTATCCCACGCGATGCTTTCATTGGTGAAATTGTGTGGCCGCGAAGACGCCGCTTGCGTGTTATCGCGAAACTGTCGATATGCCGGGAATCAGCGGGGAATTCGCCCGAGGAGGGCGCGGCGGGAAAAAATCATTTCCCGGTAGGTCTGGGCGAGAGAGAGGTCAACCGATGCATCCGCACCCTGCAGTTCCTGCATTTGCCGGGACAGCCAGGTGATTTCGATTTCCAGGCGATGGCGCAGGTGGCGGGTTTCCAACTCACTGATATTCACATGCGAACATCTGGCGGGGCTTTGGACTCTGGTCATAGGCGTCGCCTCTCAATGGCTTGGCCGATCCCTGGAACAGGGTGGCGCATTGGATGACATCGGCCGTCGTCAAAAACAACACGACGGCCGAGGCATAAGGTAAAGCCTAGACCATATTGGGGACTTTGCCGGACTCAGCCCAGCAACAGGGATTTCCAGTCGAAACTGCGATCGCCAATCACATAGAAAAACGGGTTCAGCAACGCTTCCTTCTGGTTGTAGCGCAGCAGCGCGAACTGGTCATCCACCACCACGCCGCCGGCGGCTTCCACTACCGCCTGGGCGGCAGCGGTATCCCATTCGCAGGTGGGCGCAAGGCGCGGGTAGAGGTCGGCAGCACCCTCTGCCACCAGGCACAACTTCAGCGAGCTGCCCATATTCTTGAGCGCGGTCTCGCCCAGGCTGCCCTCGATACGCGACAACAGGGTATCGACGGCACCGGCACCATGGCTGCGGCTGGCCACCACTTCGATCGGCTGTTTGGATTCCAGACGCGGCTTCATGCTGCGCACGGAGATGGGAGCCTCACCGGCGCTGTCGCGCTTGAACGCACCGAGGGACTTGGCCCCGGCGTAGGTGATATCCAGCACCGGCACATGCACCACCCCCAGTACCGGCTCGCCCTGTTCGATCAGCGCGACATTGACCGTGAACTCGCCGTTGCGGCGGATAAATTCCTTGGTGCCATCCAGCGGGTCAATGATCCAGTAGCGCTGCCACTGGCTGCGCTCCTCAAAGGACGGCATTTCGCCCTCTTCCGACAATACCGGAACGCCCGGTACCAGGGCTTCCAGCGCCGGCGCGAGAATTTTGTGCGCCGCGAGATCCGCCGCAGTCACCGGGGAATCGTCGGATTTGGTATCGACTTCGATATCGCCACTGGCGTTGTACACTTCCAGAATGGCCTCGCCGGCAGTAACCGAAATAGCGATGACCTTATCCAGCAGTTCCCTGCTCACTACATTTTCCATGATTCCCCCACTAGGCACTGATACGTATCGTGAAACGATTGAAGCGGGAGATTATACGCAGCTCACGGCGGAATTTGTTGCCCGATACCGCCGCCAGCTCGGATCAACGGATCAGGCGCTGAACAGGTCCTCAATGGAGAGGTAACGCTCACCGGTGTCGTAGCTGAACACCAGCACGCGACTACCTGCTGGCAAATCGCCCTCCCGCTGCTTGAGCGCGGCCAGGGACGCGCCGGAGGAGATACCCACAAAGATGCCCTCTTTGAGGGCGCACTTGCGGGCCATCTCAAAGCTGTCCTCTTCGGTCACCGGGATGGTGCCATCCAGCACCTCCCGGTTGAGCACCTCTGGTACAAAGCCGGCACCAATGCCCTGCAACCGGTGCATCCCTTTTTCCTTGCCGGCAATCACCTGGGATTTTTCCGGCTCCACCGCGTACACCTTGAGGTTGTCCATGGATGCTTTCATCACTTCGGCACAGCCGGTGATATGGCCACCGGTGCCCACACCGGTAATCATGTAGTCGAGGCCCTCCGGAAAATCGGCGAGGATTTCCCGCGCGGTGGTATTTCGGTGAGCGCTGACATTGGCGGGGTTGGTAAATTGCTGGGGCATCCAGCTGTTGTCGTGTTGCGCGAGAATTTCCTCGGCCCGGGCAATGGCACCCGGCATGCCATTTTCCTTGGGAGTAAGTACCAACTCCGCTCCCAGCGCCTTCATGATCTTGCGCCGCTCAATGGACATGGATTCCGGCATGGTGAGGATCAGTCGGTAGCCCTTCACTGCGGCGACCATGGCGAGGCCGATACCGGTATTGCCGGAGGTGGGCTCGACAATCACCCCACCGGGCTTGAGCGCACCACTGGCTTCCGCATCCTCGATCATGCTCAGGGCAATCCGGTCTTTAATGCTGCTGCCGGGATTAAAGCGCTCCACCTTCATCCACACCTCAATATCATCCCGGAACAGGTGATTGAGTCGCACATGGGGGGTATTGCCGATGGTTTCGAGAATGTTATTAGCCTTCATCTGTCGCTCCGTGAAGTGATGGTGTGGTCAGTATTGTTATCGCCTGTCGGGGGATTGCAAGCCAGTCGATTGAACCGCCAGCCGCTTTGACGAATACTCGGGGAAGCATACTCGCAAGATCGACAAACCCGAACATTCACAAGAATAAATCCGGAGACCACCATGTCCGACACCGCGATGACCACACAACCTGCAGCCTCCCTGCCAAGCTTCGCTCCCGCCGCACTCTTCGCTGCTGCCAGCATCCTGTATATGGCCCTGGACGCATCGGGCGTCGAAGCCCTGTGGATGGCGGCGCTGAAAATCGTGCCCATTGTCACCCTGATGTGGCTGGCGGCGCAGTCCCTCACCGGTGCCACGCGCACGCTGACCCTCGCCGCACTGGTGCTGTCCGCCACCGGCGATGTGCTGCTGGCGGTGCCTTTCGACAACCATTTTGTGTTCGGTCTGGGCGCGTTTTTACTGGCGCAACTGACTTATGCGGGCAATTTTCTGCGCGCCGCCGAGTTTGGCAGCCGGCACTTTGCGCTGCGCGGGATTGCGGTGGTGCTGGCGGCACTGTTGCTGGCCGGCCAGGTCTTGCCGGCAGCCGGGGCGCTGGCGATGCCGGTGGCGTTCTACATCATCGCCATCGTGGTTATGGCACTTGCTGCCGCCGCCCACCGCAGCGGTTCGTCCCTGCTGTTTGCCGGTGCGGTGACGTTTATGGTTTCCGACGCGCTGATCGCCATCAACCGGTTCGTTGACCCGATCCCCCTGGCGGGGACCTGGATTATGCTGACCTACTATGGCGCGCAGGCGCTGCTGGTGATTGGCCTGGTGCGCGCGGATTTGGTGCTGCGCCGGGCTTGAGGGCATAATAGCCGACCATTTTTTGTGCAACTGCGGGTCTGAGCCCGCACAATAGGTTGGATATGCTGGACTGGAGCCGGATCGATACGGTGCTATTGGATATGGATGGCACCCTGCTGGATCTGCATTACGACAATCACTTCTGGATGGAACATCTGCCGCAGCGCTATGCAGAGGCGAATGATATTTCCCTGTCGGAAGCGCAGCAGCTGGTGATCCGCATGACTGATGAGTTGCGCGGCACTCTGGACTGGTACTGCCTGCGCTACTGGTCCGATGTGCTGAAGCTGGACGTGCTGGCAATCTACCGGGAAATTGAGGATCGCATTGCGGTGCGCCCGCACACCGACCACTTCCTGCGCAGCCTGCGCACCATGCAAAAGCGGGCGCTGCTGGTGACCAACGCCCATCCGGATGGGTTGAGCCACAAGCTGGCCATTACCGGTATCGATCAGTGGCTGGACGAAATTGTTTCCTCCCACGACCTGGGCCACGCCAAGGAGAGTTCACTGTTCTGGCACTCGCTGCAGGAGCGCCAGCCATTCGACCCGTCGCGCACCCTGTTTGTGGATGACAACCTGCACGTGCTGGGTGCGGCGCGGGAATACGGCATCGAACACCTGCTGTGCATCCGCCAGCCAGACAGCAAACATCCGGCACGGGAGATTACCGAGTTCCCGGCGATTCATGACTTTGATGAGATTGTTGGGCCCCGGGAACGCTGAGCCCAGCTAAGTGCTACTAGGAAGTTCCGTGGCGGAAGAGTGCCGGGTGCGGGTTTTCAGGACCGCTGTGTATACATCCCTGTACGCTGCGTCGGCGGCGTCCATGCCGCCGACGCTCCTGAAAACCCGCACCCGGCACTCTGCCTTCACATCAAACTATTTACTTCGGAATAATCCGTTGGTCTTTTCACGTTCATCATTGATGTAGGGTTTTGATGGAAAAAGTACGTATCGACAAATGGCTGTGGGCCGCACGCTTTTTTAAAACCCGCAGCCTTGCCAAGCAGGCTATCGAAGGCGGCAAGGTGCATGCCGAAGGCCAGCGTGTAAAAGCCAGCAAGGAAATCGCGACCGGCACCCTGCTGACCATTCGCCAAGGCTGGGATGAAAAAGTGGTGGAAGTGATCGCCCTCTCCGACCAGCGCCGCGGCGCCGACATTGCGCAGACGCTGTACCGGGAAACCGAGGAAAGCATCGCCAAGCGGGAACAGTTTGCCGCGGACCGCAAGGCCAACAACGCAAACATTTCCCACGAACGCCCCAACAAGAAACAGCGCCGACAAATCCACCGATTTATCCGTGAATCCCAAGATTGAGCACTCTCTACAGCCCTCGCGGGATCCGGGGCCCAGAGCTACGGAGCACAACAGCCAAATGTGAAGGGTGGGTACCAGATGGAGCTTTTCAGGAGCGTCGCAAACAGGGACGTTTGCGACGCAGCGTACATGGATGTACTCGCAGCGGTCCTGAAAAGCTCCATCTGGTACCCGGCCGCCAACAAAGGCAGATCAGTGCCCCAAGGACCACTCGAGCTCAATCGAACCCGCAGAGCACATAACCGCCAAAGTGCTAAACTGCCCAAAACCAACGAATAACCAAGACGCCGCGATGAAACTCCTGCTGAAATTCTGCCTGCTGATCCTCTGCTTCTCCCAGCTCGCCCACGGCGACAGTCGTGAACGGGAGCAGCTCAAGCGCTCGATCATCAAGATCTACACCACCGCCGCCGCCCCGGACTATTTCAATCCCTGGGCCCTGCTCAACGCCCAGCAACTGTCCGGTTCCGGCGCGGTCATCAAAGGCCAGCAGATTCTCACCAATGCCCACGTCATCGCCAATGGCAGCTTTATCCAAGTCCAGCGCCACGGCGATGCGCAGAAGTTTCGCGCCAGGGTGAAGTTCGTATCCCACGACGCCGATCTCGCCCTGCTGACCGTGGAAGACCAAAGCTTCTTTGACGACACGCGCCCGCTGGCCCTCGGCAAGCTGCCGGATCTGCAGGAAGAAGTCACCGTGTACGGCTATCCAATCGGTGGCAAATCCCTCTCCATCACCCGCGGCGTGCTGTCGCGGGTCGAGCACCAGTATTACGCCCACGCCGAAAGCTACCTGATGGCCGGCCAGATCGACGCCGCCATCAACCCCGGCAACAGCGGCGGGCCGGTGATTTCCGACGGGCGTATTGTCGGCGTTGCCATGCAGACCAACCACAGCAAGGGCGCGGAAAACCTGGGCTATTTCGTGCCACCCAGTGTCATCAGCCACGTGCTGGAAGATGCCGAAGATGGCGTGCACCAGGGGTTCCCCGAACTCGGTGCGGTGACCCAGAGCCTGGAAAGTCCCTCCATGAAAGCAGCCGCCGGCCTGAGCGAAGACCAGCAGGGCGCGCTGGTGGTGCGCGTATTTGAGGATGCCCCGGCGGCGCTGGTGCTGCAGCCCGGTGACGTGCTGCTGCAGGTGGACGGCTTCGATGTGGCCGCCGACCGCACCATCGAGTGGCGCCCGAACCAGCGCACCAACTACCACTACGCGGTGGATCAGTATCACGTTGGCGACCGGCTGCCGGTGCGTATCGCCCGCGACGGCGAAATCCTCGAAGTCGAAATCAACCTCGCGGCCACCCCGCCGTCGCGCTCGCTGGTACAGGGCGAGAAGTTCGACCAGCGCCCGCGCTACTACATCTACGGCGGCGTGGTGTTTGTGCCATTGAACATGAACCTGATCAAACGCTGGGGCAATAACTGGCATTCCAAGGCCCCCATCGAATACCTGTACGCACGCAACCAGTGGTCCAGCCCGGAGCAACAGGAACTGGTGGTGGCGCTCAAGGTGCTGCCGGCACCGGTCAACCTCGGTTACCACGACTGGAAGAACTGGATTATCGAGTCGGTCAATGGCGAGAAAATCAGTGACTTCCAGCAGTTTGCCGAGCTGATGGAATCCTCCCAGGCCGGCTATGTGGAATTGCGAGACAGCGCCGGCTACCGCATGGTGCTCGATGCCGCTGCCGCCGGGGAACAGCAGCCGTTTATCCTTCAGACCTACCAGATTCCCGAGCGCCATTCGCAGGGCCTGTTCAGCACCCTGGCAGAGCGCGATGCACAGGAAGCATTGGGGCAGGTGCCGTAACCGGCATCGCAGCGGCGATCATTCACACAACAGGAGTTTCGGGGGGACACGGATGCCGGGGAGATCATGGATTCTGGGCCTTGCCCTGCTGGCGGCAAATGCCGGTGGCGGGGAGCTGTACCGCTGGGTGGGTGCCGATGGCAAGGTGCACTTCGGTGACCGGCCACCACGGGAGGCTCAGGCGGAGTCCCTTGATAACAAGCTGAAACCCATCAACAGCGCCGAGCCCACCCACCAGCAGGACTTCCCGGACCGCCGCCGTGCCGACCAGATCGAACAGGATTACGCGGCGCGCAAACAGAAGGAACAGCACAAGTTCCAGCGGCAACAGCAGCAGGCCTGTGCCCGCGCACGCAAGCAACTCAAAATACTCAAGGGGCCGGTGTACTTCGTGGATGCCGATGGCAACGAATCCACCATCAGCGAGCGCCAGCGGGTCATCGAGGCGCGCAAGCTGGAACAGCAGATCCGCCAGCACTGCGGCTAGCCGGGGCCACCCGCTGACCATCGGCCGCCCCGGGCACTATCCTGTATGAATCGCCCCGTAAGACCTGGGCTGCAGGACTTGGCCTGCAAGACTTGGGTAAAGGGGCGCGACAGGGTGGGCAACAGGCACTAAAATCGCCCCCCCAGATTTTCAGCGAGGCAGTCACTCATGTCGGACCAGTTGGAACGCTTCATCTTCTCCAAGCACGATATCCGTGGCCAACTGGTCACACTGACCGATGTCTACCAGGAAGTGCTCGAGCACAACCCGCTGCCACAGCCGGTGCAACAGCTGCTGGGCGAATTCCTCGCGGCTGCCTGCCTGCTTTCCACCACCCTCAAGTTTGACGGCATACTGATGTTGCAGGCCCGCGGAGAGGGCGATGTACCCCTGCTGGTCGCCGAGTGTACCCATCACAGCGATGTGCGCGGCCTGGCCCGTGTGGCCGAGGGCGTGGAGATTGCCGAGGGTGCCACCCTGCGCGAGCTGGTGGGTGAGCGCGGCGCTCTGGTGATCACCGTGGACCCACAGCAGGGTGAACGCTATCAGGGCATCGTGCCGTTGGAGAAAGATACCCTGGCGGAGTGCCTGGAAGACTACTTTACCCAGTCGGAGCAGCTGCAGACCCGCTTCTGGATCGAGTCCAGCGCCGACACCGTGGGTGGTATCATGCTGCAGGTGCTGCCGGGCAACAACGCCGCCACCGAAGTGGAGAACGAGGACGCCTGGGAAACTGGTGTGCACCTGGCCTCCACCGTCACCGCCGACGAGCTGCACAACCTGCCCCACAACGAACTGCTGGTGCGGCTGTTCCACCAGATGGAACCGGCCAGTCTCGGCACCGCGAATATCCGCTTCAAGTGCAGCTGCTCCAACGAGCGCAGCGCCCGTGCACTGATCGCCATGGGCCCGGAAGAGGTTTACCAGCTGCTGGAAGAGCAGGGTGGGGAAATCACCGCGGACTGCCAGTTCTGCAACAAGACCTACCGCTTTGACCGCGACAAGATCGAAGCCCTGTTCAATGCCCCCCCACACACGCTGCACTGAACAACACACAGCCGATAAACAAAAGCGCGCCACCCGGCGCGCTTTTTTGTGTCTGTACTGCTAGCCGCACACCCTGCCCGCCCCCGGGACGCTGACTGTAGTAAAAACTACAGAACACCCAATATTCTTCAAAATTATGAAGTAAAAAAACTACATCATCATTTTGAATGAATTTTAGTGAAAAATTTCCTTCACAAGGCCAAATTCGATCAAAAATTATACGGCTTTTCCTGTGATCGGCTTTTGAAGTTTGCCATAATGCGCCCACCAGCAGGCCAGTCGCGCATTTTGCCGCGGCAGTTTGTCGCGTTATTAGGCGGCACCCCCTACTATTTATTTCAGTGATACAACTTTCATGGGTAATAAGCGAATGGCACAGCAACACGAGACGGTGCAGGCGTTCTCCAACCTCTCAGCGGCACAATTGGTGGAGCAGGCGCTGCAGCGCGGCGAAGGTCACCTCACGCATACCGGTGCACTGCTGGCAGTAACCGGTGCGCGCACCGGCCGCTCTCCTGCAGACCGTTTTGTGGTGGAAGAAGCCTCCACCGCCGACAGCATCGAATGGGGCAGCGTGAACCGCCCCTTCCCGGCAGACAAGTTCGATGCCCTGTGGAACCGTGTTGAGGATTTCGTTGCCAGCCACGACAGCTTCGTACAGCAGCTGCATGTGGGTCAGGACGAAGATCACTATATTCCCGTGAAAGTCACCACCCAGACCGCCTGGCACAACCTGTTCGGTCGCAACATGTTTATCCGCGCGGAAAAGTACAACCCCAAGGGCAAGGAAGAGTGGCGCATCCTGCATGCGGCCAACTTCGAGTGTGACCCGTCCCGCGACGGCACCAACTCCGAGGGCTGCGTGATCATCAACTTTGCCCAGCGCAAAGTACTGCTCGCAGGCATGCGCTACGCCGGCGAGATGAAAAAAGCCATGTTCTCCGTGCAGAACTTCCTGCTGCCGGAAAAAGACGTAATGCCGATGCACTGCGCCGCCAACGTGGGCAAAGACGGCGATGTGTGCCTGTTCTTCGGCCTGTCCGGCACCGGCAAGACCACCCTCTCCGCAGACCCGGCGCGCTACCTGATTGGCGACGACGAGCACGGCTGGGCCAAGGGCGGCGTATTCAATATGGAAGGCGGCTGCTACGCCAAGACCATCAACCTGAGCCAGAAAAACGAGCCAGTGATCTGGGACGCCATCCGCTTTGGCGCCATCGTTGAAAACGTGGTGACCGACAACGCCGGCGTACCCGATTACGACGACACCAGCCTGACCGAAAACGGCCGCTGCTCCTACCCACTGGAGCACGTGGAAATGCGCCAGCTGGAAAACCGCGCCGGCGAACCGAAAAACGTGATCTTCCTGACCTGCGACGTGACCGGCGTACTGCCCCCGGTTTCCGTACTGTCCAAGGAAGCGGCCGCGTACCACTTCCTGTCCGGCTACACCGCGCGCGTAGGCTCCACCGAGCTGGGTGCGGAAGCGGGCATCCACCCCACCTTCTCCACCTGCTTCGGTGCCCCCTTCATGCCGCGCGCACCGCGCGAATACGCGGACCTGCTGATGAAGCGCATCGAAGACTTTGACTCCAAGGTCTACCTGGTGAATACCGGCTGGACTGGCGGTTCCGGTGAAAAAGGCAAGCGCTTCCCGATTCCGGTAACCCGCGCAGTGGTTGCGGCCATCCAGAGCGGTGCCCTGGAGAATGCCCCTACCGAACACCTGGACATCATGAACCTGGAGATTCCGGTCGAGGTTCCGGGTGTGGACCAGTCCTACCTGAACCCGCGCAACGCCTGGGCAGATGCCAGTGCCTACGACGCCGCGGCCAGCAAACTGGCGGCTCTGTTCGCCGACAATATCGAGAAGTTCGCTGTCAGCGACGAGATCAAGGCCGCCGGCCCCAAGGCCTGACGGATTGATCTTCCCAGCGGTGGCAATAGCACCGCACGAAGGCGGCCCACGGGCCGCCTTTTTTGTGCCCGACGTTCCTGCCGCAGGTGGCTCAGGTGGCTATAGTCTTTAAAAGGCCCCTATTTTCCGTGCAGGGAAAACCGGGATACCGCACACAACCGGGCAAGGACAAACAGGCACAGGCATGCCGTCAGGCAACCCCTTTTCCATTTTCAGGCGTCGCTACGAGCACCTCCCCCCCAACCAGCAGACCAACTGGTGGGTCATCGTTGGGGTAGCGCTCCTGTTGTTGCTGTTGCTGTTCCTGCTATGGCTCTACCTGTTCCTCAAGGAGCGGGAAAAACCTTACTACGAATTGCAGGGCTACCGGGTGGCCTCGCAGGCAAGTCTCAAGCAGTTCTTGCGGCAGCGGGAAAACCGACGCGCCTTCGGGCAACTGGCGGATTTTATGCAGGACGCCAGGGTCGCGGATGCAATCGAACCGCAAAACCTGCTGCGCCAGGGATCGGACTGGCTGGACATCGACGAGCCGCCTTTTGCAATACCGCCCCGGGATTACTGGCCCAACATGGTCCCCACCCTGCAGCTGATCCGCGATGAGCTGGTACCGAGTATCGGCCCGGTGGATGTGGTGTCTGCGTACCGCACCGACCATTACAACCGCAAGGCCGGCGGCTCGGGCAAGAGCAAGCACAAAACCTTCTGTGGCGTGGACCTGGTGCCGCGTTCCAATATCAGCCGCAAAGAACTGGTGGAGGAACTGCGCAATCTCCACGCGCGCCTGGGCCCGGAAAGCCATATGGGCCTCGGTATTTATAGCGGCGTGCGCTTTCATGTGGACACCTGCGGGTTTCGCAGCTGGTAGCCGAAGTCCCCGTTTATCCGGAGTTAAGCGAGCAGTACACAATGGATATCAAGGAAACGCCCGATCACGAATTTGTCGACATCCACATCGAGCGCCGCAGGGTCATCTGGATTGTCGCCCTGCTGCTTATCCTGTCTCTGGTGTTGATCGTATTGACGGTGGAAAAAGTACGCGAGCTGGCGGAACGCATCGTCAGCCCGGTGGAACACATCGAGCCGGAACCCGAACCCATTCCCATCGATCCCGATGTACCCCTGATCTACCGCATCAAGGGCTACACCGCTGCCAGTGCCATTGCGTTTGACAAGTTTCTCGACGAGGGCGATCACCGCGCACATTTCGAGAAACTGGAACACTTTCTCAAGATCAACGATGTGGACGATGTGGTGCCATCGTTCGAGCTGATGCGCCAGGGCACGGACTGGCAGAAAATCGGTGAGCCGCCGTTTGCGATCCCGCCGGAAGACACCTGGGAGACCATGGTCGATACGCTCAAGGTACTGAAAAACTACATCATTCCGGAAATCGGACCGGTGGTGGTACTTTCCGGCTGGCGCACCGCGCGCTACAACGCCAAGGCAGGCGGCGCACGCACCAGCAAACACATGCACTTCTGCGGCCTGGATATGATTCCGGAGGACGAATACACCCGCAAACAGCTACTGCCCAAACTGCGCCGTATCCACCGCAAGGTGGGGCGCAAATGGAACATGGGGCTGGGGATTTACAGCGGCATTCGCTTTCACGTAGACACCTGTGGCTACCGCCGCTGGTAAAGCATCCTGCTATCTGGTTTCATAGCCGCTGGTGCCAAAACGCTCGACCAAATAACAACAAACAAGGACGCTCCGGTGCAGGAAAGACTGGAAAGACGCTCATTTATCTTCACCCTGTTGCTGGTGACCATTGCCTTCGGCTTTTTGCTGAAGCCATTTTTCACCGCTATTTTCTGGGCCTGCGCGGTGGCGCTGATCTTTCACCCGCTGTACCACTATTTACTGAAGCGCTTTCCCAACTGGCCCAACCTCACGGCATTGGGCACCTTGCTGCTGTGTATCGTGGTGGTGGTGATCCCGGTGCTGGCGGTGGCAAGTTCATTTGTCAGTGAGGTCGCCAACCTCTATCAAAAAGTGCAGTCCGGAGAAATCAATCTCGGCGCCAAGGTAGAACAGGTGCGCGCAGCCTTCCCGGGTATCAACGCCGCACTGGAACGCGTCGGAATGGATTTTGACGGCATCAAGGAACGCCTGCTGGGCGGCCTGATGACCGCCGGCAGCCTGATTGCGAAAAATGCCCTGGCACTGGGGCAGAACACGCTCAATTTTTTCGTCAACCTGGGCCTGATGCTGTACCTGACCTTTTTCCTGATCCGGGACGGCAATTCGCTGACGGCGCTGTTGATCCGCGCCCTGCCACTGGGTGACGAACGGGAAAAACTGCTGCTGGCGAAGTTTGCCGAGGTCACCCGCGCAACCATCAAGGGCAACCTGGTGGTTGCCATCACCCAGGGCACCCTGGGGGGGCTGATCTTCTGGGCCCTAGGACTGCCCGCCCCCCTGCTGTGGGGCGTGGTGATGACGGTGCTCTCGCTGCTGCCGGCGGTGGGTGCAGCGATCATCTGGTTCCCCGCCGCCCTGTACCTGTATGCCACCGGGGATGCGGTCAAGGCTACGGTATTGATGATCTTCGGCGTCGCAGTGATTAGCCTGGTGGACAATATCCTGCGCCCAATTCTGGTAGGCCGCGACACCAAGCTGCCGGACTATATCGTGCTGTTTTCCACCGTTGGCGGCCTGTTGATGTTCGGCATCAGCGGCTTTGCCATCGGGCCTTTGCTGGCGGCGCTGTTTATGGCGTTCTGGGAGATCTTCATGCGGGAGTTTATCAGTGGCGACCAACCCCTAATTCCACCGCCGCTCGAGTCACCGCTGGATGACTTGCACGACGAAGGGCGCTCCGCAGCGCCGCGTAAATCCGGCGACTAGCCCATCCCCGAAGTCCGGACACCAGTCACCGCCAGGTGACTGGCCGGCGGAAATACCGTACGGCAAATCCGCCTGCGCACGCCTTTTGCGCACACGATCGTAGGCTCTGACGGTTTACATCCGTGGCAGCCTCACCGCCGCGGACAGATTTATACACATCCAATTCCAGGCCTTGTTCGTATTCTTCGTATACTCACTGTGCTTACACCCGAACATCAAAGGCAGTCCATGAAAAAATCCATGTTACTGCTGCTGGCTATTGTATTTGTATGCTCTGGCTGCAGCGCCCCCACTATCGAAAGTTATGCCAACAATACTCCGCGCTTTGTGGCGGAAGACTTCTTTTCTGGCCCCATGAAAGCCTATGGGCTGGTAAAGGACCGTGGCGGCAACGTCACCCGTCGTTTCGTCGCCGAGATTGATGGCAGCTGGGAAAATGGGCGCGGCGAGCTGCGCGAGAAATTCGAGTTTGACGATGGCGAAATACAGTACCGCACCTGGCAGCTGGCGCCGATGGCCTCCACCGGGGCGGGCCTGCGCCAATACGCTGCCACCGCCGGTGATGTTGTGGGCACATCGACCATGTCGGTTGCCGGCAATGCGGTATTCATGCAATACGTTTTGCAGGTGCCCTACAAGGGTCGCACCATCAACGTGAATGTGGACGACCAGATGTTTCTGGTTGCGCCCAATGTGCTGATCGCCGAGTCCAAGCTGAGCAAGTGGGGATTCAATGTGGGAGAAATACAGCTCACCATCATCAAGTAGTCCCGCTAATCAGGTAGTCCCCCTGATCATTTGGCGGGCTACCGGCTTTTTTCGGCCTCCTGCAGTATGAGCACCATTTCCGCCATCGGGGTCTCATCGACGATGATCACCCCTTCCGTGGCCCGGTCCAGGTCCGCAATCAAGAGAATCACCGTGGCAAAGGTAAGGGACAGCGTAACCGCCAGTTGCCTGGACCCGCTGCGGCTGACACCAAACTGAAAGCCAATTGCCAGCATCGCCAGGGCAGTCAGAAAATACAGTGCCAACCAGATCGGGCCCGGTATGCGGTACTCCAGCCCGATCACGATCCGCGAGTTATGGGAGTTGATGATTTGCGTGACAGGCTCCACGAACTGCCGCAAGTAGGCTCCCGGATGCCCCGCCGCCACATGCTCCCGAACCATGGCCCAAAGCCGTTCCTGGATCACCACGCTCTCGGCGAGGCTTTCCGGCGCGACCTCGTCCCTGTGCGGGTCGAAATTGCGCAGCTCGGCATACTCCAGCAGTAGCTTCTGCGCCTGACGTGCGGCGGCCGGCTTCAGGAAATCGGCGTGCAAGTAACCGGTATGGATCGCATTGACCTCATCCAGTAGCAGAGTCTTGCGCTTGTTGTAACGGTCCGCGGTCATGTTGAACGTAAAGGCCAACAAAAACGCCAGCAACCCGAGCGTTGCTGTTACCGCACTGCCAATGGACGGCTCTTTGTCCAGACCCCGCACCCGCATATAGCGGCTGCCCAGCCACAGTCCGGCTGCCAGCGCGGCCAGCACAAACAGTACGGTAAATACGTAAATTGCCGCCAGCGGAACCGTGTGAAAGAAATTGTCGGCAAACATCACAACCTCCAAACCTATCCATCAGTCTGGCTCAGTTTTGGCGCTACTCAACAGGATTAGGTCCCTCAGGTCGGCATATTGATCCGCTGGCGCAAGACATCCGCGAGGGGACGCAGGAGATCCCGATCGCCCCAATATCCAGTGTGGCTGAGCGGGTTCCATGACGTGAGCAGGTTACCCGTGTTGATCGGGTGGTCCTTCACAAAGTGGTAGGTGTCGCCCAGCTGATTGACCGGCCACCCCAGCACATCATCCTCATCGTAATAATTATCCCACTGGAACTGGGGGTTGGGGCGGTCGAAACAGGTGGGGCGGTCGAGCCCAGAAGTGAAAATGGGAATATTACAACCGGTGGTGACCAGGTTACGCAGCGAACGCAACCTGAGGAACTCCCGCTCATCGGCACCGATACCAGCCATATTTTCGAAGCTGTATTTTCCGGTACCCGCATCCCACAGGTAGCTGGAGATCACCTGGCAGCCGAGGGACTGGGCAATAATCACCACCGGCTTGCGGTGATCGCGGCCCAGCTCCAGGTAGGCCTGACGTAACACCGCCTGGATCTCTCGCTGTACCTGCAGATACTTGGTGTTCGGGCCGGGCTGTCGGGCGCTGTACTCGAGGGCGGCGGCGTCACCAAATCCGAACAGCAGGAATTTGCGCAAACGGGTCGCATCGAGTTCATTGTCGGTGTCCCGCAGCATTCTCTCCCACAGCAGGTCCTGGGGCTGCTGCAGAAAATAGGCGTAATGCACCACCTTGAACGAGACCCGATCCCACGCGGACCCAAGATCCCGTTTTAGACCGTACTCCAGTTCGCGATGGTATTCCCAATCCACCTTGCCCATACCGTGCAGGGTGATCAGTGCCACGTCTTTCATCCTTGAAATCCCGTGTCAAATTGAATGGCCGATCTGCGCCTCAGGCTTTCTTGACGAACTCCGACTTCAGTTTCATCGGCCCGATACCGTCAATTTTGCAGTCGATATCATGGTCGCCGTCCACCAGCCGGATATTCTTCACCTTGGTGCCCACCTTTACCACCAGCGAAGAGCCTTTCACCTTCAGGTCCTTGATCACCGTTACCGTATCGCCATCGGTGAGTGGATTGCCATTGGCATCGTTAATCTTCAACCCTTCCTCTTCCGCAGTTTCTCCCGCAGCCCATTCATTGCCACACTCCGGGCAGACGAAAAGATCGCGATCTTCATAGGTATAGGTGGATTGGCACTTGGGGCAATTGGGGAGATCACTCATGGTCGCTGTCACTGATAATGATTGTTACGGTTGGCTGTTGCCGATCATCGTTTTACCGGGAATACAGGCAGTAAAGCAGAGTTGAAGTTGGCGCCAGCTGATCAGAGTCAAAAATTGCGCGTACTATAACGAAAATGGGCACCCGCAGGTGCCCATTTTGGTCGTCGACATCAGTCAGCACTCAATCGTCGGCGCCGTTCATGCCCAGCTCTTTCAGCTTGCGGGTCAGGGTGTTGCGCCCCCAGCCAAGCAGTTCCGCGGCATCGCGCTTGCGACCCGCCGTGTGCTTGAGTGCAATCGCGATCAGGGCTCGCTCAAACGCCGGCACTGCTTCGCTAAGGATTTCCCGTTGACCGGTGGCCAGCGCCTGATCCGCCCACAGCCGCAGCGCCTTCTGCCAGTCCTGTGGGACCTCGCTCGCGGCGCCCTGCTGATGCAGCTCCGGTGGCAGGTCGTCCACCAGCACCTCACGGCCGGAGGCCATCACCGTAATCCAGCGACAGGTATTTTCCAGCTGGCGCACGTTGCCAGGCCAGTCGAGACCCGACAGGTACTCCTCGGTTTCCTTGAGCAAAATTTTGGGCTCAACGCCGAGATCCTTGGCGGCACTGTTAAAGAAGTGGCGCACCAGGCGCGGAATGTCTTCGCGACGATCCGCAAGCCGGGGAATATGGATGCGGATGACGTTCAGGCGGTGGAAAAGGTCTTCGCGGAATTTGTGCTCTTCCACCAGGCGCTCGAGATCCTGGTGGGTGGCGGCAATAATGCGCACATCCACCTTGACCGGCGTGTGACCGCCGACCCGGTAAAACTCGCCGTCCGCCAGCACCCGCAGCAGTCGGGTCTGGGTTTCTGCGGGCATATCCCCAATTTCATCGAGGAACAGGGTGCCGCCGTTGGCCTGCTCGAAGCGCCCGGCGCGCTGCGCGCTGGCGCCGGTAAAGGCGCCCTTCTCATGGCCAAACAGTTCGGATTCCATCAAATCCTTGGGAATCGCCGCCATGTTGAGCGCAATAAACGGCTGGTTCTTGCGCGGACTGTGATTGTGCAGGGCGGCTGCCACCAGCTCCTTACCGGTACCGGATTCACCGTTGATCAGCACGGTGATATTGGAGTGGGAGAGGCGCCCGATCGCGCGGAACACCTCCTGCATCGCCGGCGCCTCACCGATGATTTCCTTGTTGGCGGTACCGTTTTCGACGATTACCGGCTCTTCGGGCTGCTGCTCATTGGCGTGGGCCAGGGCGCGGCGGGTAACGGCCACGGCCTCATCCACATCAAAAGGTTTGGGCAGGTACTCGAAGGCGCCACCCTGATAGGCTGCGACCGCACTGTCGAGGTCCGAGTGGGCCGTCATGATGATGATGGGCAGGGACGGACGCTCTGCCTGAAAGCGTTGCAGCAGTTTAAAACCATCGGAGCCGGGCATGCGGATATCACTGATCACCACATCCGGTGACTCGCTGTAAAAGTCATCCAGGGCACGATCCCCGTTTTCGTAGCAGGTGGTATCGATCCCCGCCCGGGAAAGGGCGCGCTCCAGCACCCAGCGGATGGAGCGGTCGTCATCAATGATCCATACGCGATTATTCATAATCTTTTTCCGGTTCTGTTATTACGTTCTAATAATTTTTCTCTGCCGCTGAGCCGTCATTGGCCAGCGGCAGGTATATCTGAAATTCTGTCTCTCCGGGCCGGCTCTCGCATTTGATCAGCCCGCGGTGCTGATTGATGATGTGCTGCGATATCGACAGCCCCAAACCCGAGCCTTCAGCGCGGCCGGAAATCATCGGGTAAAAAATTCGCTCGCGAATGTCTTCCGGAATACCCGGGCCGTTGTCCACAACATCGATGCGGCAGACCAGCGGGCAGTGTCGGCGGCCGATGGTAAATTGACGCTGTACCCGGGTGCGGATGGTCAGGTCTCCGTCTTCGAGACCCACATTCTCAGCGATGGCCTGCATGGCATTGCGGGCGATATTCAATACCGCCTGTATCAGCTGCTCGCTGTCGGCGGGGATATCCGGGATCGACGGGTCGTAATCGCGTTTGATCTCCAGCGCCCCATCGCACTCCGCCTCGATTAACTGTGCCACCCGCTCGGTAATCGTGTGCACGTTCACCGACTGCAGTCGCACCGGCTTACGCGGACCCAGCATGCGATCCACCAGGTTGCGCAGGCGATCGGCCTCTTCGATGATGATCTGGGTGTATTCCGCCAGATCTTCGCCACCGGACTGCTCCAGCTCTTTCAATTCCCTTTGCAGCAACTGTGCCGCACCGCGTATTCCGCCCAGGGGATTTTTTACTTCGTGGGCCATGCCCCGCACCAGGTTACGGGTGGTCTCCTGGGCAGAGATCAGCGCATCCTCGCGTGCGATGCGCAGCAGGCGATCCATGGACTGGACCTCCAGCAATAACAGGCCCAGCTCGGTGAGCGGTGTCACCGAGTAATCCACCGTGCACTCTTCCAGGTTGTGCAGCAGCCATAACGCACGCCGTACGGTGTACTTTTCCCCGTTTTCCAGCGCCGAACGCAACGCCTGCTGGGCAGAGCGGGACTCACGGACGACGTCTTCCAGGGGCAGGCCGATGGAGCGCGTGCTGGACGCTGCCACCAGGTCTTCGGCCGCCGAGTTCAGGTAGCGCAGGGACAGATGCTCATCCAGCACCAGAACGGCCGAGGTCAGGTTGTCAAAAAGCAGGCGTAACTGACGATCATTGAGCATTCGGGGGGATCCGACTTCGTTCATTTCTTCGGGTCGCCTAATGGCAGTGCAAAAAGCAAACCAAAATGGCGCAAAAAACCGGACTCTTTCGGGGCTTAGAATTCGGGGCGCGGTGTTTCAGCACAGAGAATGCACCAAAATTGTGCGCAGATCAAAATTTGTGCTGCCTGGAGCCCAGAATGGGGCTGGCGGAGAAGGAAGGGAGGGGCCACGCCTTATCGTGGCCCGCGTAACCGGACTAACGTTTCGGCTTGGGCGTGAAACCCGGTGCTTGCTGGGCCTTGGGCATCGCCGGCGCCTGACCCGCGGGGAAATCCGGAACCTGACCGCCGGGACGCTTCACGTACACCTCGATCGCCTGGGAGCGGGCCAGTGGCTGTCCCCGGGAACCCAGCAGTACCGCCTGTATCGTATGTGCACCGCGCTCCAGCGCGGAAATATCCAGGCTGGTGCCGGAGGAGCTGCCCGACCAGCGCTGGCCGTCAACCACTACAAAAAACTCGTAGCCATCTCTGGGTACCGGGTCCAGCGCCACCTGCAACACAATAAACCGCTGGCCTGGCGGTATGGTGGCCCCATTGACCGGGCTCACGATGGAGAAGTTCACCGGGCCCGTATCATCCCCAGCGCGGTTGTCCTCACGGTCGCGGGGAGACAGCTTGCGCGTCCGCAGCGGCTGCCGGGGCGCAATGGGCTGCACGTTAATCGGCCCGATTTCCACCTTTTCGGCCTTGCCGTCCGGAGGCGGGCTGTCACTGAAGGTGATACGCCCATCCGGGCCGACAATCTTGTACACACTGCCAGAGCCGCTACCTGACTTGTTGTCCGCGGCAGTCGACTCCTGCTGCGCCAAAGCGGGGACGGCGAGAATAAACGCCAGCACTGCAATCCACCTGTTCATGGGCTTTCCTGCCTCTCGCATTCTGTTAGAGGTTGCTTGATAAAGGCTAGTGTACTCCGGTCTGCGCTACCGGCATAAAAAAAGCCCACACCGCAAGGTGTGGGCTTTCTCGTCATCTTTGCACCGTTCTCACCAGACCTTGCAGATGCATGGGCCGGCGGCGGCGCTCCGATGATACTCCGTTTTAACCCCAAATAGGGTTTTAAAAGGAGGCGCCTGCGGCGTCTTTATACTGATCTTTATACTGAATAGTACAGTTCGAACTCAACCGGGTGAGTGGTCATGTTCACACGCTGTACTTCTTCGCGCTTCAGCTCGATGAACGCATCGATAGCGTCGTCGGTGAATACGCCACCTTCGGTCAGGAAGGCGCGGTCCTGATCCAGTGCGTCCAGGGCCTGCTCCAGGCTGGAAGCCACGGTCGGGTACTCGGCCAGCTCTTCCGCCGGCAGGTCGTACAGGTCCTTGTCGGCTGCGTCGCCCGGGTGGATCTTGTTCTTCACGCCGTCGAGGCCAGCCATCAGCAGGGCTGCGAAGGCCAGGTACGGGTTGGCGGTCGGATCCGGGAAGCGAGTCTCGATGCGCTTGCCTTTCGGGCTCGGCACGAACGGAATGCGGATAGACGCAGAGCGGTTGCGCGCAGAGTAGGCCAGGATAACCGGCGCTTCGAAGCCCGGAACCAGACGCTTGTAGGAGTTGGTGGAAGAGTTACAGATCGCGTTCAGGGCGCGCGCGTGCTTGATGATACCGCCGATGTAGAACAGGGCAGTTTCAGACAGGCCAGCATAGGCGTCACCGGCGAACTGGTTCACGCCGTCCTTGCTGAAGGACTGGTGCACGTGCATACCGGAACCGTTGTCACCCACCAGCGGCTTGGGCATGAAGGTAGCGGTTTTGCCGTAAGCGTGGGCTACGTTGTGTACCGCGTACTTCAGGATCTGTACTTCGTCCGCTTTCTTGGTCAGGGTGTTGGCGCCAACGCCGATTTCACACTGGCCCGCAGTACCCACTTCGTGGTGATGTACTTCGATTTCCAGGCCCATGGCTTCCATGGCGGAACACATGGCAGCACGGATGTCGTGCAGGGAGTCAACCGGCGGAACCGGGAAGTAACCGCCTTTCACGCCCGGGCGGTGGCCCATGTTGCCGTCAGTGAAAGAGGCACCGGAAGACCAGGCCGCTTCTTCAGAGTTGATCTTGTAGAAGGCGCCGCCCATTTCGGCACCCCAGGTGATGTCGTCGAATACGAAGAACTCGGGCTCCGGACCGAACAGCGCGGTGTCACCGTAACCAGTGGACTTCAGGTATTCCTCGGCGCGCAGCGCGATGGAACGCGGGTCGCGCTCGTAGCCCTGGCCGGTGATCGGATCAACGATGTTACAGCGAATGATTACGGTCGCTTCATCGGTGAAGGGGTCCAGGAAAGAGGTTTCATCGTCCGGCATCAGGATCATGTCGGATTCGTTAATACCCTTCCAGCCCGCGATAGAGGAACCGTCGAACATCTTGCCTTCTTCGAAGAACTCGCCATCAACTTCCTTGGACGGAAGAGAAACGTGTTGTTCCTTACCTTTGGTATCGGTGAAGCGCAGGTCTACCCATTTGGCTTCGCTCTCTTTGATCAGTCCGAGCGTTTTCGCTGACATTGCAGTCCTCCAAGAATGAAAATTTATGTATCGCGCCAATTCGCGTTGTCTTGTGGCAACAGTAAAAGCAAGGAGTGTGCCAAATTGGGGCAAACAGGCATAAAGCGGCCTCGGGCCCGCGAAATCCGGTGACAACCACGGGTTTTCGGTGATTCACCACCAGCGAGCCCCCACGATAGTCACAATGTTGGTGCCCCCCAAGACAGAAATGCACCGATTTGGGGCCATCAAGTCACCGCGAGCACCAAATTGGTGCTGCAAGCAAAATCCCCTTAGCGAGTTTATAATTCGCCACCTTTGCCGGGAAGGCTATAACTCCTTCCTTGGCCTCACATTCAACCGCGTTTCCGGCACACTCCCATGCACTTTGTCGTCAAATTTTTCCCAGAGATCACCATCAAAAGCAATCCAGTGCGCAAGCGCATGTCGCGGCAGCTGGCCGACAACCTGCGCAAACTAATGCGGCAGCTGGATGATCGCATCAAGGTGCACAAGGACTGGGAAAAAATCGACGTGATTGCGCCGGATGCAGTATCCCACCTTTCCGAGCGTATTGAAGAGGTACTGGCGCACACTCCCGGTATCGCGAACTTTGCCCGGGTACAGCAGTTCCCGCTCGGCGACCTGGACGACATCTACCAGAAAACATTGCCCATCTGGGGCCCGCAGCTCGCCGGCAAGACGTTCTGCGTGCGCGTCAAACGCACCGGCAAGCACGACTTCCAGTCTCTCGATGTGGAGCAGTATGTAGGTGGTGGGCTGAACAAGAACACCGATGCCATCGGAGTAAAACTGAAAAACCCCGATGTCACGGTGAAACTGGAAGTCCGCCACGACAAGCTGAACGTGATCGAGGAGCTGCACCAGGGCCTGGGGGGCTTCCCGCTGGGCACCCAGGACCCGGTGCTATCGCTGGTGTCCGGTGGCTTCGATTCCACGGTTGCCAGCTACCTGACCATCAAGCGCGGCATCCGCACCCACTTCCTGTTCTTCAACCTGGGAGGCCGCCAGCACGAGCTGGGGGTAAAGGAGGTCGCCTTTTACCTGTGGGAAAGATACGGCGCATCCCATCGGGTGAAATTCATCACCGTACCGTTTGACGAAGTGGTTGCCGAGATACTCGAGCAGGTCGACGACTCCTATATGGGTGTCACCCTGAAGCGCATGATGCTGCGCGCCGCCTCGGTGGTCGCCAAGGAACTGGACGTGGACGCAGTAGTGACCGGTGAGGCCATTGCCCAGGTTTCCAGCCAGACCCTGAAAAATCTATCGGTCATCGACAGCGTTACCGATACGCTGGTCCTGCGCCCGCTGATTACCTCCGACAAGACCGACATCATTCGCACCGCCCGCGCCATTGGCACAGAGGAGTTTGCCGCGAACATGCCGGAGTACTGCGGGGTAATTTCCGTGAAGCCCACCACGCGCGCAAAAATGGAGAAGGTAGAGCACGAGGAAACCCGATTCGATTTCACGGTGCTTGACCGCGCCATCGGCAACCGCGTGATGCAGAACATCGATGAAGTAATGCAAGATCTGGGTGAAGATGCACCGCCGGTGGATATTGTGACCGAACCGGGTGATGCCACCGTCATCGACATTCGCCACCCCACGGAAGAGGAAGTGAACCCCTTGGAACTGGAAGACACCACCGTGGAAACCATTCCCTTCTTCCGCCTCAGCACAGCGTTCCAGAAACTGGATAAGGATAAGCACTACCTGTTGTACTGCGATCGCGGCGTAATGAGTCAGTTACACGCCTCGCACCTGCTGGATGAGGGGTATCGCAATGTTGGGGTTTATCGGCCTGAGAAACCGAAGCATTGACACTGAGTAATGCGCTTAACGTACCAGCTCCAGGGGACGCGGCGATCGCTTCCCGGTCGACTCGTGCCTCTGCTGCAACCCTCGACCGACACCAACTCGGGCGGTCGCCGGGTCTGGTGAGCCGGGTAACCCCTGGAGTTCATCATAGAAACTGGCGGAATTATTTTTCAAGTCCCGACGGATCGCCTGGTATAGCAACATATTTCGCTTCGCAAGCCGGTCGGGAAAAACCTTCTCCAGCCAGAATACTATGCGTTTAGCCTGCCGTGATATTAGCGGAACCGAAGCGAGCCATTCGCCGAATTTCTTGGTCCAGTGTCGGCCTTCCGCTCTGAACCTTTTCACACGGGAGGAGGAGCCCATGTGGAAAATCAGCCCACCATAAACACCACCCATCAGAAAATGATAATCCACTGTGTTGGAACGCAGCAGCTTTAGCCAGGGTATTTCATGCTCCCAAAGCTTGTAGCCGACGCCGATGCCCGTATCAAACGGCTGCTTTGTCACTTCAGAAAACCGATGAAACTCGCGTGTATCAGCGTCACTCGAGGGCGCACCAAAGCGCAAATCCAGATTCCGAAACAGTTGTGCGGATGCAAAAATAAACGAGGGATGCGGTAGGTATGTATCACCGTTTTCCTCCCTCTGAATCGCCATCAAATCCACGTTATGCTCTTCGAGTAGCGCCAACGCACGATCAAATACATTTCCCGTGATAGGCCAACTGTCGACGTCCAGCGTACAGATGTAGTCACAGCCATCTTCCAGGGCGACTGTTTTAAGTTGATCCAGATACCAGATATGTTCTTGGCTTCCCCGGAGATCGGTATCCACGACAGGCACCGCCTCGATATATTCCCTTCCGGATAGGTAGTGCCACAAATCGGGGGCTAGCCGGTTGCATGCCGCATAGATCTTGAACTGGTTTTTATAGCAAGCCTCCAGCCTGCGAAAATGCTCCTGAATTACCCACTCTTCTGCCGGGTCCAGATAATAAACGACCAGGATACCAATCTTGACTTGCTTGCCGTCCATACTTGTCTTCCTTGAACCCCTTGGCTTTGGGCTGAAGTAACAACCCATCAATTAATGAAACGCTCTGCTTACACGGGCTTCGAACCGTGTATTGGCTTCAGCGACTCGCGGAGGACGCACGCGATGAGCTTCCATGACCCCAGTGAAAATACATTTTTAGCGAACACCTTTGTCGCATAGTGTCGGGCAGTCGCCAAATGGCCAGCAGACAGTGCCCACCACGCCCACTTTGAAAACACAATGCGCTCGGTGACAGGCTCCGCATCCTCTGGCTCATACCGGATTACCCCATCAATACCCCTTCGCGCATAAGCATCCTGGATGGCATTAAGTGTCGAGCGCCTTTGTTGCAACCGATTCGAGTAGCCGACACTACTAAAGTGCTGCCGGTAACGAAGTAACGTCAACGGTATGTTCGCAAGCCGACCTTGTTCCGCCAGCCGGAGAAAAAGGTCGATGTCCTCCGCGTGAGTATATTTTTTTCGATAGCCGCCAACAGAATTAAATGCACTCACCCGTATGATACTTGCAGGATGAATGATGGCACCTCCTGCACCAGCAAGATGTGCAGCATCAATTTCTTCATGAGCCCACATCTCACCCATTTTTCGGAGCGGACGATCAAAGGGGTCTATAAGCAACACCTCACTGCCACACGCCACGCAGTCATCATTTGCCTGCATAAACCCAACGAGCTCCGCAAAGCGCTGAGGCTCGCAGATATCATCCGCATCCATCCGAATCAGGTATCTGGCGCCTATCATTCCCGCCAATTCATTGAGGGTATCAATCAAGCCTTTATTTTCACGTGAACGAAACCGGATACGAGCGTCTTGCGCCGCATACTTTTCCAGCACACGACGGCTGCCATCGGTGGAGCCATCATCAATAATGCACAACGTGAAATCCGCATGCGTCTGGTTCAGAACGCTCCGAATTGCAGCATCCAGATAATGGCCGGCATTATAAACCGGCAAAATCACCGCAACGTCAGTCACCTGTCTCACTCCGCAGTCGCCGCCGCCGCTGATGTGCTGACGAGAGAAACACCTTCCGTATCGCCACTTGGGGTACCATTGACGAGTGTAATAAAGGTTTCGCCAAGGTCGATAACATGCCCGCTATCGCGGAAAGCGACATCATCCGTGTTATCGCCGTACAGAACCGCAAATCCGTTGGCACGGTGGCTCCCTGTCCGCCAGAAGGGAACCGGACCAATTTCCCCAATGGAGGCACAAGCTACATGATTTGACACCACATCTTCATTCCAAATAACGACCAGATCTGCATCCGGAAGATTGGGGTCCGTGTCTTCTGGATTGCTTCGGGTCTTAACGACTCGATCAACCAATTTCGCCTGAGTCGCCACATCTTTTAATTCAGAAAGCTCCCGGATCAGCTCATTACAGAGTTCTTCGTATTCATCTGGGGAAACTATTCCATTGCGGTCGCGACCCTTCAGATTAATTCGGATATAGCCTTCCGAAAAACTGGGAAGTGAAAAGGCCTTCATTTCAGGGCGCAGATTCTCATACCAATTGGGACATTGAAAAGGTTCATCGCGACCGGATTCACGCAAAAGCGCAGGACCCAGTATTGAATCGGACAAGGTATTAAGCGATAAATGTGACTCGATTTTCCGATATGTGTTCGGAGCTACCAGACGTTTTATCCAATTTTTCAGCCAACCCCTCTCCTTCGTAGTAGACCAAAGTGCGCCCGCCATCCCATATTTTTTTTGGAAATCCTGAGTTATGGATCGTTTATTTAATTTTGGCGAGACCCCACCAATTGCCTTCTTTCCAGGAAAGTTCCACCGGTATAGGAATTCAGGCAGGAATACGATACTTGGAAGATCCATTGTATTTGGCCCCATGCCATGGGCCGAGAACAGCATGAGCCTAGCATTACGTGGCATTACTTCAAGAATTCGGCCTATCGCTGTATCGATCTCCTTGAAAGCCTCGAGAAGGAGATTTCGCGGTGCCGTTTCCATCAAAAAGTCATTGATCGGATGGCTATTGCCGAGATGCCAGAAATAATGTCCGGCCACGTGGCTTTCTCCAAAGATTGTCAGGAAAAAATCCCACTGCTTATTCTTGATGAGATCGACACAGGCATCAGCACGACGCTGAATACCAGTCTTCATGTCTTCGAAGAGCTGCAACATTCGTGCGTAGTTATAGCAATTGCCGCCGTCGTTGTTTAACAGCGGGTGGGGCCCGTACTTTTGAACGATATCGTCCCAAAGCTGCGGAGGCTCTGAAACACTAGCGGTCTGGCCGGAATGTGTCCCCCACGCCAACACCTGAATACCATCCACGGACTGATCGATTGCGGTCTGTGGCATATCGAATACTGCCACTTTCTTGCCCGGCATCTTCGCGTAAAACGGACGATATTTCTTAAAATCAAAACTATGAATAAGTTTCGTTTTGTAGGTACTAGCGTCATACTTAATAGGCGACCAGTAACCCGTAGCCGCAGGGGAAGCGCCGGTAAGAAACGTGGTCCAGGGGGTTTCTGCGCGATACCAGTCATAATTTCGCAATGCACAGTATTTCCCTGCATGGTAAATCTTGGCGATATTTGGCAGTTCTCCACTTTCAACCCAGCGCTCAATGGCCACTGAATCAGCAGAATCCAACCCCAAGGCAACAACCGGATGCATCACGAACCCTCCCTGTTTTGTGATTACTTGATAATTTTTATCTTTGGCACTGACTCGCGATGAGACCGAATTCCAAAAAAGTCCAGCCTCTTTGCAGGCCTTTTACGGAATGCTTTGCGTATTAGTGCAGGCAGAAGACCGGCAACCTCAAAGAGGTGGCAATAGCCGCGAAAACCGGCTTAGCACCTCCCATAACACTTCCTTGTCACCGAGACATTGCCGCCTATGGTACGGTCATGCCTGTTGAATTTGAAGAAAAAATGTGACGTAATTCACCCCGCGTTCGCGGTGGTGCAAAAGCGGTATCGGTAAGCTGGGTGGCGTGCTCTTTTTTAGGTGCCGGTGGTTTCGCGACAATAAAGGAATCCTTACGCGTGTGGCGGGGCCTGCATCTTTTTGGCGCCGGTTTAAACGCTTATGCCATTGCAGGGGAACGCATACCTGAGTAATGCGCCTTTCAGTTTGGCTCATTTCTTGCTGACAAGTCTTCTATCCATCTCCGGCACCTAGGAAGCCTGGGGCCTGAAGGCATTGTGTCGGCACTACCTTCGTTAGCATGTAATATTTAGAGGGCGATCTACTTGCCGGATGCCCAGCCATTGATGCTACAGCAACAACCCGGATGTTAGCGCAACATCATTGCGGCCGGGCGAATAACGCTGACAAAAGCTATTCGCCTGCACACCCAAGCGGAAGAATCAGATTTAGGCCGGACCTGCTTCAAGTGGATTCGGCAAGCCCAGCCTCACCCTTCAATCAGGCTGTTGAGATAACAAGGACGTTTTAATGTTGATCGCCAATCGTGGCTCGGCGCTTCTACAAAGTCTGAGACACAGCAATTCGACCAAGTTTCGCGGCATTCGCAGCGCGGGCTGGACGCTTATTGGCTATGGCTCTGGGCAACTGATAAGACTGCTCTCCAACCTGATCCTCACACGCCTGCTCGCGCCCGATATGTTTGGGCTTATGGCGCTCGCACAGGTCTTCATTACCGGCATGGTAATGTTTAGCGACATCGGCATAAAAACCTCAATTGTTCGTCAAAAGTCAACCGGCAACGACGACTTCCTGAATACCGCCTGGACTGTGCAGATAATTCGGGGAGCTTTTATATTTTTGATTTGCCTGCTGCTAGCCTACCCCATCTCGCTTGTGTATGAAGAGCCCACACTTTTTCCGGTACTGGCGGCACTGGGCATTAGCGCATTGATCCAAGGTTTCCAGACAACGGCATTCGCGACCGCTGAAAAAAATCTTTCCATTGGTAAGCAGACCGTAATCCAGATAGCAACCCAGATCTTTGCTACGCTGGTCATGGTCGTCTGGAGCTATTTTTATCCCACCATCTGGGCGCTTGTCGCGGGCAGCATACTGAGCACTCTGCTGTCAGTGATACTGAATCACATCTATCTAGATGCTGAGCATCGGCACACGTTCCGTGTCAGCGGACCACACCTCACAGAAATAATCCGGTTTGGTAAATGGATTTTTATTTCGTCCGTTATAGGATTTTTTGCCAACCAGATGGACAAGCTCTTTCTGGGTAAAGTTTTGACAATGACTGAGCTTGGCGTATATGTGATCGCTTTCACGCTGGCACAACTCCCAGAAAGCATTTCGAATAGCATTAGCAGCAAAGTCATGATGCCGATATACAGTAAGGTTCAGGATGCAGACATCAAAACCATCCGTTCTCATGCATTTAAAATGCGCCTGAATCTCGGTAGTTTCTGCCTATTTATCACTCTGTTTTTCGTAATTTTCGGTCAAGAAATCATAACGTTTTTGTACGACGATCGATATGTTAACGCAGGATGGATGCTGGAAGCGCTGGCACTGGGTGTTGCCATCCGTGTTGCGACAAAAGTGGGGCCATTTCTTCTAAGCAGAGGTGACTCGAAGACGTTTACGGGCATTGTTGCCGTGAAGACCGGGGTGGTATTCACGTCGATGCTGATTGGGTGGGTTTACTTTGGCGTTCCGGGTGTCATATATGCAACCGTCGCTGCCAGTATTGCCAACTATTGTCTGGAGATCCGAATATACCGTCGTCACAATCTCTGGCTATGGAAGCTGGACGCTTCATTTTTCGCAGTCATTGCCTTGAGCTTTGGGCTTTCCAGGTTGATTTAAAGCGATGAGATCAGAAATGACTTTTCACGCTGGGAGAGTGGACATTGGCTAGAGGCAACTTTCGACTCGACATAAACGGCCTGCGTGGCTGGGCTGTCATCGCCGTTGTCCTGTTTCATTTTCTGCCCGACACATTGCCCGGTGGATTCTCTGGCGTTGATGTATTCTTTGTAATATCCGGATTCCTTATGACCGGAATCATCTTTTCTGGAATTGAGAATCGCACGTTTAATATCATTGAATTTTATGTTGCGCGAGCCAACAGAATAATCCCGCCACTTGCCATCCTCTGTATTAGCGTGCTTTTTTTTGGATACGTTTATTTGTACCCTCCTGAGCTCGAGATGCTCGGCAAACATGCCGTGGCAAGCCTTGGTTTTTTTTCAAATATATTGTATTGGCGCGAGTCTGGGTATTTTGATGCTGCCTCGCACGAGAAGTGGCTCCTGCACACCTGGTCGCTATCTGTCGAGTGGCAGTTCTATATCCTGTATCCACTGATACTCGCAGCGCTTGGCCGCTTTTTCTCTTTAACCAAAATCAAGTGGTCGCTACTCCTTTTCACCGTGGGTGCTTTTGCCTTCGGCTGCATCGTGACATTCAGTTGGCCTGACGCAGCCTACTTCCTCCTGCCCACCAGAGCATGGGAGCTGATGCTTGGGGGTATTGCCTATGCCTTCCCGATTAATCTGTCACCGCTTTATCGTCGTGCGCTGGAAGCGGCAGGGCTCGCGCTCATCGTACTAACCTACCTGCTGGTGGATAGCAGCACGCCATGGCCCGGCTACCACGCCCTGGCTCCCGCATTGGGAGCATATTTGCTTATTCTGGCGAACCGGCAGGATAGCCTGCTTACCAATAACGCGACATTGCAATTCATTGGCAAGCGGTCTTATTCCATATACCTCTGGCACTGGCCCGTTGCCGTCCTGGGACTGCAGCTTTCCGTCGCGCACTGGTGGGTGCCCGGCTTTGCCTTGACGCTTTTGCTGGGCTGGATGAGCTATCGATACGTAGAGACAATAAGGCTTCCCAGTTATCACCAATTACATAAGGCAGCCCTATCCAGACCCGCGCTGATCTTGCTGGCGTCAGGCTTGTTTGCCTTTGCGGTCTTCCGCACTGACGGGGTAGAGACTCGCTTCCCTCCGATGTTTAATGACTTGCATGAGCAGGCAGGCCTTACCAGCCCACATCGCTCACAATGCCATATTTCGGAATATCGCCCACCCGAGCAGTCCTGCGAATACTTTGCAGACTCCATCCGCTGGGCGACTCTCGGTGATAGCCACACTATTGAACTTGCGTATGAGCTCGCAAAACAATTGCAAGACAAAGGAGAAGGGCTCAAGCACTTTAGTTTCTCCGGTTGCCCACCGTCATTTCAGCTCGAGAATGGCATTAGTGAATGTGCCGACTGGTACGATGCTTCGCTGCAATATATCGTTGATCACCCAAGCATTGAGAATGTGGTAGTCGGGCATCGCTGGTCCTTTGCCTTTTGGGGAGACAATATAGAGGCCTATCCGGACCTTCCGCCGCAACCGACGTCTCCCGCGGTCACGTCCATGACCGAGTCCCTGGACAAGATTATCCGGACACTGGCCGGCAAGAAAGAAAAGGTGTTCGTCATCTATCCCATGCCTGAACTCGGCACTAGCATCCAGCATCTAATCAATCAGGCGATGGACGATGGTATGTCTCTGTCGGAAATCCCGGGCATAACCCTTGATTATTACCACAGCAGAAACAGCTGGATATTGCACCATTTTGACACGACCGAATATCCGGAAAATGTGCATTTTATCCAGCCCGAGAAGTTATTTTGCGACAGTGCGTTTTGCTATGCAGTCAAGGGCGGCAGACCACTGTACTACGATGATGACCATCCCTCCCTCGCAGCGGCGAAGATTCTATCTCGAGAAATTATCAGCCGGTGACCGGGCGCATTTCACTTGCGACGCCTCACATTGCTCCCTACGCAGTATCACAATAGTTTAAGAATTTGATACTACCTGGACGGACTGCGATCCCCGCTCAACTGCGCGATCAATCAAAGCCCTTTTCATCATTAGTGGATCATCATGGGTGGATTGCGGTTTTCCTTCTCCCCGGTTTGCTCTAAGCTCAACGGCACAATTTCCCAGCCACAAGGAATGAAGATGTTCAGTCACATCATGCTCGGCGCTAACGATATTCAGGAATCCAAGGCATTTTACGATGCGATTCTCGGAGTGCTCGGCTACAAGCCCGGTGTAATCGATGAAAAGGGCCGCTGCTTCTATTTCACTGATACCGGTGTGTTCGCACTTTCCAAACCCATCGACGGCAAGCCTGCCAGCTGCGGCAATGGCAGCACTGTCGGTTTTTCAGTGAAGAGCCCTGAGCAGGCGGATCAGTGGCACGCCGCGGGTCTTGCCAACGGCGGAACCACCTGTGAAGACGCGCCCGGGGTGCGTGAAGGGGGCGGCATGAAGCTGTACCTGGCGTATCTGCGCGACCCTGCGGGCAACAAGATTTGCGCGCTGAAGCGCATAGAGAGCTGAATACGCTTTCACTGCCCGCGCCGAAGAAACAAGAAAGCCCGAGCTAGTCGCCGGGCTTTTTTTGTTTCGGAATGGTACCGGACCGAGTCCCAACCCGGCCCGATATACTCACCCGGTGTTGCGCATTCCCGCGGCGATACCGGCGATGGTGACCATCAGGGCGCTCTCTAGCACCGGGTCGTCCTCCCGGGTGCGCAAACGCGCCATCAGTTCTGCCTGCAGCAAGTGCAACGGGTCGGTATAAGGGTCGCGCACGCGGATGGACCAGCGCATCACCGGGTTGTTGTCCAGCAGGCTGTCGCGGCCGGTGAGCTCGCTCAGCGCGGCAACGGTACGCGCCAGGCGGCTGCGCAATTCCACCCCCAGGCGCTGCAGCTCGGCATCATCCGTCAGGCGCTCCTCATACCAGAGCGCCACGCGCGTGTCGGATTTCGCGAGCACCATCTCCAGCATATCCACCACGGTCTGGAAGAACGGCCACTGGTCACTCATCGCGCGCAGGGTCTGCGGCGCGTTTTCCAGGCCGGTTTCCAGGGCGGCGCCAGTCCCCAGCCAAGCCGGCAGCATCAAGCGCATTTGCGTCCAGGCAAACACCCACGGAATCGCCCGTAGGGTTTCCACACCGCCACCGGGTTTGCGGCGCGCGGGCCGGCTGCCCAAGGCAAGGCGGCTCAGCTCGGTTTCCGGGGTGACCGTGCGCAAATAGGAAACCAGGGCCGGGTCATCCTGTACCACCTCCCGGTAGGCGCCCACGGAAGCCTGGGTCAGGCGGTCCATTTCCGCGCGCCATTCCGGACGCGGCTCTGCCGGCGGCAACAGGGTGGCCTCCAGGGTCGCCGCAATATATTGCTCCAGGTTGTAGGCCGCCACGGATGGGCGCCCGTATTTCACTCGGATCATTTCCCCCTGCTCGGTCACGCGGATACGGCCAGCCACAGAACCCGGAGGCTGGGACAGCAGCGCCATGCGGGTGGGTGAGCCGCCGCGGGAAATGGAACCACCGCGCCCGTGGAACAGGGTGAGCGGTATGCCATGCTCGCGGAAGATACCGGTGAGCGCTTCCTGGGCGCGGAACTGGGCCCAGGCCGCACCGAGGAATCCGGCATCCTTGGCGGAGTCGGAGTAGCCAATCATGACTTCCTGACCACCCTTGACCCGCTCGCGATAAAACGGGATTTCCAGCAATGCACTCATGGTAGTGAAGGCATTGTTCAGGTCGTCCAGCGTCTCAAACAAGGGCACCACCCGCATCGGTGCTTTTACCCCACCTATTTTCTGCAGCAGCATGACCGCAAGTACATCGGATGAGGTTTTTGCCATGGAGATCACATAGGCGCCGAGACCCTCCGGGCCCTGCTCGGCGATCACCCTGCAGGTGTCGAGCACCTCGCGCACTTCCTCGGTACAGAACTCGCTTTCGAAAAAGGCGCCATTCACCAGCGGACGACGGCTTTCCAGCTCGCTCAGCAGAAACTTCTGCTTCACCTTTTCACCCCAGCTGGCATAGCTGCCCAGGTCGAGGAAGCGGGTGATGGCATCGATGGCATCGGTATGACGGGTGGACTCCTGACGGATATCCAAGCGCAGCAGGGTGATACCGAAACAGTTCAGACGGCGCAGGGTGTCTTTCAGCTGGCCGTCAGCAATGGCGGCGAGACCGACGGCGCGCAGGGAGCGATCGATCAGACTTAACTCGTCATACAGCTGGCTACCACTGGCATAGATTTCCCCGTCAGGTTCGGCAGCACCATTGACCCTCGCTTCCATTACCTCGCGTGTCAGCCGCAGACGATCACGCACTGCGCGCAGCAGCACCCGGTAGGGCTCGGGGCTGGGGCCGGTGCGCGCCAGCAACTCGTCGCTGGCGCGATGTATGGACAGGTCTGCCAGCAGGTTTTCCACGTCCCGCAGGTACAGGTCGGCGGCCATCCAGCGCGCCAGGGTCAATACCTGTCGGGTTACCGCGGCGGTGACATTGGGGTTACCATCGCGGTCACCGCCCATCCAGGAGGCAAACCGGATCGGCACCCAGTCAGACGGCAGCGGGTCCAGACCGGCCAGCGCAAGCTCCTCCTCAATATCCCGCATCCCCTGGGGTACCGCCTGCCACAGCGATTGCTCGATGGTGGCAAAGCCCCACTTGGCCTCGTCTACCGGGGTGGGGCGCTCGCGGCGGATTTCATCGGTGCTCCAGGCGGAGAGAATCTGCTCGCGCAACAGGCGGCGCAGGTGGTCGCGCTCCTCCGGGGTAGCGTCGGGCCTGTCCAGCTCCGCCAGCCGGTCGGCAATCTGGTCGTATTTACGGATCAGGGTGCGGCGGGTCACTTCGGTGGGGTGGGCGGTAAGCACCAGCTCGACAGAGAGATTGGAAAGCACATCCAGCACCTGCGACTGATCCAGATTCGCTTTCTTCAGCTCAGCCAGTACCTGACGCAGACCGCGGTCGGTGTCAGGATCTCCGGGGAAACGCTCATGCCGGCGGCGCAGGCGCTCACGGTGGCGCTGTTCGGCGAGGTTGGCCAGATTGAGGAACTGACTGAAGGCCCGGGCGACCTCCAACAGGGTCTCGTCATCCAGCGGGTCCAGCAATTCCCGTAGTTTTCCTACAGGCATTTCCCCATGGCTGCGGCTCTCTACCGCCACCTGCCGGATGGTCTCCACCGTCGCGTACAGGGAATCACCCGCCTGCGAGCGCAATACCGTCCCCAGCTCCTCACCCAATAGACGAACATCTTCCCTCAAGGGCGCATTTTGGTCTTGATCCATGGAATATCTCCCCCTGGCCGGAATAAATTTTCGCGTTATTTTTACATATTTTGCGGGCCTTTGAGATGCCCTGACGGCATCTTCTGTAAAAAAACTACAAGATTCGCATGAAACAGCCCGGCAATTCTCCAGGCGATCCAGCGCGCACTACCGGGTCACAACAGACAATTGACTCACGCAAGAAAATCGCTATAGTGCGCACCCTCAGCGGCACACGCCGTTGATGCCCAGGTGGCGGAATTGGTAGACGCGCTAGCTTCAGGTGCTAGTGACCTTACGGTCGTGGAAGTTCAAGTCTTCTCCTGGGCACCATCTCTTCTCTCTGAATACCCGCATTTCAGCCCTGTATGGTTCCGCTGTCAGCGCCTTTTCGGCTGACTTCACCCCGCGGCGCGCATTTCCGAACAAATTTTCACCAAATCAACTCCCAATTGCCACATTTCACCTCTATAATGCCGCGCCTTGGCCGGATAGCCGCTGTACCAAACCTCAGCCCCATCCCCGCCCAACCAAATTCTCAGGTGTGACTCCTACTCTTTAGCCCAGTTAGCACTGGCGGGAAGCCACCCCCAATCACGCAATACGCCCAGAGGCCCCCAGTGATAGACAATCTTCGCAATATCGCGATCATCGCCCACGTTGACCACGGCAAAACCACCCTGGTGGACAAGCTGCTGCAGCAGTCCGGCACTCTCGACCGCCGCAGCGCCGACTCCGAGCGCGTGATGGACTCCAACGATCAGGAAAAAGAGCGCGGTATTACCATCCTCGCCAAGAACACCGCGATCCGCTGGAACGATTACCGCATCAACATCGTGGACACCCCCGGGCACGCCGACTTCGGCGGTGAGGTTGAGCGCGTACTGTCCATGGTGGACTCGGTACTGCTGCTGGTGGACGCGGTAGACGGCCCCATGCCGCAAACCCGTTTCGTGACCTCCAAGGCCTTTGAGCAGGGCCTGAACCCCATCGTGGTGATCAACAAGATCGACCGCCCGGGTGCGCGTCCGGATTGGGTAATGGATCAGGTATTCGACCTGTTCGACAGCCTCGGCGCCACCGAAGAGCAGCTGGACTTTCCGGTCATCTACGCTTCCGCCCTGAACGGTATTGCCGGCCTCGACGAGACCGATATGGCCGACGACATGACCCCGCTGTTCCAGATGATCGTCGACAAGGTTGAGCCGCCCAAGGTCGACCTGGACGGCCCGTTCCAGATGCAGATTTCTGCGCTGGACTACAACAGCTATGTGGGCGTGATCGGCGTGGGCCGCATCAAGCGCGGTACCCTGAAGCCGAACCAGCAGGTGGTTATCCTCGACCGCGACGAGAACAAGCGCAAAGCCAAGGTACTGCAGGTCATGGGTTACCTGGGCCTGGAGCGCGTGGAAGTGGAACAGGCCAGCGCCGGCGATATCGTGTGTATCACTGGCGTGGGCGAGCTGAACATCTCCGATACCCTGTGTAACCCGGATCACCCGGAAGCACTGCCGCCGCTGTCGGTAGACGAGCCCACCGTGAGCATGACCTTCCAGGTGAACGACTCACCGTTTGCCGGTAAAGAAGGCAAATACGTAACCTCGCGCAACATCAAGGATCGCCTGGACCAGGAGCTGATCCACAACGTGGCACTGCGTGTGGAGCAGGGCGATTCCCCGGACAAGTTCAAGGTCTCCGGCCGCGGTGAGCTGCACCTGTCGGTCCTGATCGAATCCATGCGTCGCGAAGGCTTCGAGCTGGGTGTATCCCGCCCGGAAGTGGTACAGAAAGAAGTCGACGGCGAAATCCACGAGCCTTACGAGCAGGTGGTGATCGACGTTGAAGAGCAGCACCAAGGTCCAATCATGGAAGAGCTGGGTCTGCGCAAGGCCGACCTCACCAACATGGAACCGGACGGCAAGGGCCGCGTGCGCCTGACCTTTATCGTACCGTCCCGCGGCATGATCGGTTTCCGCTCCCAGTTCCTGACCATCACCAGTGGCTCCGGCATCATGACCAGCATCTTCGACCACTACGGTCCGGTGAAGGTGGGCGATGTGGCCAAGCGTATCAACGGTGTACTGGTGTCCATGACCAAGGGCAAGACCCTGGCCTACGGCCTGTTCGCCCTGCAAGATCGCGGCCGCCTGTTCCTGGGCCACGGTGAGGAAGTGTATGAAGGCCAGGTGATCGGCATTCACTCCCGCGGCAACGACCTGGTGGTTAACCCGACCAAGGCCAAGCAGCTCACCAACGTGCGCGCTTCCGGTACCGACGATGCGCTGACCCTGTCACCGCCCATCCGTCACACCCTGGAGCAGGCACTGGAATTCATCGAAGACGACGAGCTGGTGGAAGTGACGCCGGAAAGCATCCGCATCCGCAAGAAGATCCTGCAGGAAAACATGCGCAAGCGCGCCAAGAAGTAATACTTGCAGGAACATAAAAAAAGCGCCCCGAGGGGCGCTTTTTTTTAACCTGTAAAACAGAGCAATGAATCAGAACTCATAGCTTGCTTTCAGGTAGTAGAAGCCACCGCCAATACCGTACGGGGAGGTTTCGTAGTACACACCACCCAGCACGTTATCCGGCGCTCCGACGATGGAGCCATCGATCTTGCCGCCTTTCTCATCCAGCAGGTTGGATGCACCGGCAGTCAGGAATACGGATTCCGTCGCCTGGTAGGAAGCTTCCATGTCCAGGGTAAACTCGGAACCCAGCTGCTCGCCAAACCAGTCGGCGTGCACCCCAACGTACTCACCGTAGAAGTTCGCACGCACGAAGGCACTGAGTTTGTCCCAGTTTTGCGCCATGGTGAAGGAAGCGCGGTGCTCCGGCAGTCCGCGCTCCAGACGCACCGCTTTACAGATTTCACCCTGGTTATTCACAAAGGCACCGCCACAGGTGGCGTCACCGCCTTTTACCTCGGTCTTGGTCCAGTTGTACGCCATGCTGAAATCAGTGGTACCGCCAAACAGGTCTGCACCATAGGTGGCCACCACATCCACACCGGTGGTTTCGGTATCGAAGTCATTGGCGAAGTAATTGATCTGTCCGATCAGCTCCGGGTTAGGCACACCGGCGGCCGCCATCGCCGCGCGCTGGGCGTCGGTGGGTGCGGCGTTATCGGTCAGCGCAATACGGTCTTCCACTTCGATGTAGAACGCATCGATGGTCAGATCAACCGGACCTGCGGACATAACGAGACCAGTGGCGAAGTTCACCGACTCTTCTGGCGTCAACTCCGCTTCACCCAGCTTGGGAGCCGGCAGGGTTTGTGCCTGGGTCAACTGGCCGCCCACGATGGAGGTCTGGGTGTTGACCACAGAGGCCTGCCCCATGGTCGGCGCACGGAAACCGGTGCTGTGCGAGCCGCGCCAGGCGACGTTGTCGGTCAGCTGCCAGTTAAACGCCAGCTTGTAGTTGGCGGTATCGCCGAAGGTGTCGAAGTCCTCGTAGCGCAGTGCACCACTCACCAGCAGATTATCGGTAAACTGATTTTCCGCATCGACGTACAGCGCGTAGTTGCGGCGCTCTGCGGTGCCTGCGGAGTCGATGGAGAAGCCGGCAAAACCGTGCGAACCGATATTGAAGCCCTGTTCAGCCAGCGGGCCCACCTGCCAGGACATGCCTTCACCGGCAATGATCTGGAAGGATTCTTCACGCCACTCGGTACCCATCGCCAGGCTCAGGGAATCGAACTGCTTTTGCACGTCAAAGTTGAAGGTCTTTTCCAGCTGGATGTAAGCGCCGGTTTCGAAATTGCGCTTGCTGTCCGGGCCGAACGACGGGTTGATGGTGTTGTTAAGACCGAACTGCGCTTCGTTGCGGCCAACAGAACCGCTGACGTCATAATTCCAGCCCTGCATGAAGCCGTCGGTGAATTCACCGCGACGCCCAGCGGTAATGGACGTATCGGTAATATCGCCGACAAAGCGGGGGGTGTAACCGCCTGGAATCATTTTGTTGAAGACGAAGCAATTAGCGTCTGCCGTCAGTCCGGAAGTCACCATATCCGAGCCATCCGCCACCGGCGTTGTGCGATAGGCATCACAGCTCGCCGCATTGCCGTCCAGTGCACCGACCAGTCGAATGCCATCGCCGTCGGTGTAAACACCTTCACGGCCATTCGGGTTACGGTAATAGAAACCGCCGTCGACCATGCGATTGGAGTAGTTGGCGAACGCGTAAATTTCGCTGCCATCTTTCAGGTCGATGCCGAAATTACCGAACAGGGTCAGGTCATCTTCGATCTTGGGCGAGCCCCAGATTTGCGCGGGATCCGCAATCGCGGTATTGCCCGCATCGATCATTTCCTGAGCATCCGGGCGCTGCACCGAGCGCGAGGTGTCGTCGGCATTTTTCAGCTGGAAGCTTAAATTCAGGAAACCGGAGTCGGTCATGGGCATGCCATAGTTGCCCGACATGGTTGTGGTCTGGCCGTCGCCCTCGAAAAATTCGCCGGATTTAACTTCCAGGGAACCGCCCTCGGCATCATCCTTCAGTACAAAGTTCATCACCCCGGCGATGGCGTCGGAGCCGTACTGGGCCGCCGCACCGTCACGCAGTACTTCGACCTGCTTGAGCGCGATGCTGGGGATTACCGAGATATCCGGTCCCTGGGCACCATCGTTCAGGCCGCCGCCCTGGAAGGCAATCACGGACGCGCGGTGACGGCGCTTGCCATTCACCAGAATGAGGGTTGAGTCCGAAGAAAGACCACGCATGTTCACCGGACGGATCATCGAAGCAGCGTCGCTGATCGGCTGGTCGTGGACATTAAAGGACGGCACGGAGCCTTTCAGCAGGTCGAGCATGTCGCTGCTGCCGGATTTCGCCAGGTCATTGGCGTTGAGCACATCCACCGGCACCGGGGACTCGGTCACGGAGCGGGCTTTGGTTCTGGTGCCCACGGTAACCACTTCTTCGATCACCTGCTGGCTTGTGTCGCCGGTCTGCGCATAGGCAGGCATGCCCAGGCTGCCGGCCAACGCGACCAGCGAAAGGGACGTAACAAGTTGTTGGACCTTCATAGTATCTCTCCGTTTGGCGTTTATTTTTTTGTGGAGCAAAATTTCGACGTAGAGGTTAAATTCGCGAAATTGTCACAATGTACGTAAAAGGTGAGGCATTCACCCCTAAGAACAGATTTATTGAAAAACATTATTGTCGTTAAGTCTACACAAAAGCCTATTTGCCAAATTAATAATAAATATCACGAGAGCCATCAAAGACAGTACATTTGACAAAGTCGGAAAAGCGCGTATCTTCGGGTATTCGTCGACAGCTCACACAATTCATCGTCGACTTCCGCTAACTCTTCCGACGACAGAAATTCCGTCTTCATTTAGTTTTTTCGCGGCCCCGAAAAATTTCAGGTGGCGTTGCCGCTTACGTATTTATCCATGCTGCATTTTGCAGCGAGCGATTCCAGCGCGCACCAAAATCATGCGCAGGCTTATCGGGCGCAACTCTTTGGTGCGAATTGGCGCGAAATTTATAGCGCGCCGCATTGGAACGGCATCAACTTCTTTACGCGATCCGAATTTCCGAATTTATTGGTCAAAAAAATGGGGCCACTTGGCCCCGTTTTTTACTTACGTTTTATTAAAAGCGCACTTCCAATTCCGGCGCGGCACTGCTCGCGATATGGAACCCGTCGTCGAAGCCCGCGTCCACAACAAAATATGCGCGACTACTTGACCGAAAGGCTCCCGAAAAGCGACAGGTATACTCAGGCGCTGATAGTGGGTGCGCTGTCGGCAAAGGTTGGATCCTGGTCAGCGATATCCAGCAGGCGCTGCAGGTTATCGCGACCATCGATGGAAAAGCGGTTGCGGAATTGCCCCCAGGCAACGCCGACCGCTACCCGATAATCCGCGTCATCCAGCTCACCCACTTGCGGTAGCGGCGCCGAATCCAGCTCAGCAAGAATCCGCTCGATGCGCAGCTGCTGCCGGCGGGTATAGGCATTGGCGTTCAGATCCAAGCCACTGCGCTCCAGCAGGAACAGGTTAATGGCCGAGTCGAGCAGGGTATTGGCGAGGCAATAGCGATCGAGGTCCTGCGCATCCGGAATGAAGACCTGACCCGCTTTTTCCCGCACGTATTTCACAATGGGTGTGGAGTCGGTCAATTTCAGTGCGCCGTCTTCCAGGAAGGGCACCCGCAAGGTGGGCGTACCCGGCGCCTCGTTTCCATGGATATCCAGTTCGACCATTTCCCAATCGAGCCCTGATTGCATTAACGCGATACGGCAATGGCGAACATACGGCGAGGTAAAGCTTCCATAGAGTTTCATGCGGAGAGTATTCCTGATTCTGAGTTAGGCGGTGCGGAAAACAGTGGATGATCATGGCGAAAAAACGCAGTATCGGCAATCCGTCAATCCCGCCGCCCCACAGAGGAAACGCACCGCATGCTGTTATACCTGTGCTTGCGCAACGCGTGTTTACCCGAGGCCACCAAATGCCTGTTGCACCAGATGCCCCACGATAAAGGCCACCGCCGCCGCACAGCCGCCCAGTAGAAAGGTGGTCAAGCCCGCTCGCAACAGCGAGCTGCGGTAAACCCACCCCTTCAGCAGGCCAATGGCGAAAAACACCAGCCCCGCCAGCAGGCTGCTGACAATGAATTGCTGGGAGAACGCCAACCCGGGCACCAGAAATGGCAGTAACGGAATCACCCCCACCACGATAAAGGCGACAAACGTCCACCATGCAGAGGCCAGTGGATTCGGCGCAACGCGACTGAGCCCGTACTCTTCACTCAGCATGGTATCTATCCACAGGCCCCGGTTGGCGGTGACCTTGTCCACAATCTGCTCGAGGCTTTCGCCACTGAAGCCCTTTCTCGCGTAGATCTGCCGCACTTCTTCCCGCTCCCCTTCGGGTACCAAGTGGATATGCTCCTCTTCGGTACGGCGGGCATTTTCCACAAAGCGCTGCTGTGCGTTGACCGCTTCATAATTGCTCACGGCCATGCTAATACCGTCGGCCAACAGATTGGCCATGCCCATAACAAGCACCACCAGTGGCGAAAAACCAGCCCCAAACGCACCGGCAGCAATGGCAAACGTGGTGATACAGCCATCAATCCCACCCAGCACCATATCCGACAGGCGCTCGGGCCTGGGAGGCATGGCAAGGCGGCGCGCAATGTTGTCCGGCTGATGCTCACGCTGCAGTTGTCGACGTCGGGAGGTATTCATCGCCAGGCCAGGCCCCAGTTAAGACACATTAAATTGATGACACGCAAAACCCACGCCTCAGGTGGAGCAGATTTTGCACGAATAGTACCGGCGGGCCGACAACGAACTCTCGAGCCGGCGGGCACTCTGGCAACGGCGAGTACTTACTGACCGGAGCCTCCCCCAATATTGAGAACAGCATCACAAATCGGTTGACCGCGCCCCACGGCACTCTCTGCGCCAAACCCGTTCGCCTTTACTATAGCCCGCTGGCGTCCCTCTACCGGGACTGGTATCACCTGCCCGATGTAGTTGGCCGGAACGCATTATTGAGATTATGGAATTCGCAGCGACATCGACCAGTAGCGCGCACGATCGCGACACCAACAGCACCGATCCGATCAGCCGTGTACGGGGTCTGGAGCTGCGCCGCCGCATCCAGGCCTCCGGCTACATGCTAATTTTTTCCCTGGCCATTACCGGTGCCATGGGCGTGATCGCACTGATGGGCGCCGATCTATTTCTGGCCACCACACTGTTCGCGGTTGCGGGCATCATCCTGCTGGCCTACATCGGCGTGAACGTGGCGGGCCCGAGCCGCAAGACGCCGCTGCTGGTGGGCGCCCTGCTCCTGGTGCTCTATTTCTACCTGCTGTTGTCGGGCGGCGTGAACAACACCGGCTTGATGTGGGCGGTGATGCTGGTGCCGGGGTTCATCAACCTGTACGGCTATAAATGGGGCACGGTCACCCTCGCCGGTATTGGTGGTGCAACCGCACTGATCCTGTTCTACCCGGACTTCCCCGGCCTGCTGGCGCAATACGATACCGCTCACCGCGCGCGCTTTATTGCCGTGTTCGGCGCGCTAACCGCGCTGACCGCGATTCTCGACAGCAGCCGCCACCAGACACAAAAGATGCTGCACCAGCTCACCGCGGAGCTGGAGAATCACGCCTGTACCGATGCCCTGACCGGGCTGTCCAACCGCCGCGAAGCCTACAAGGCCATTTCCGAGCTGGAGCGTCGCAACCGGGAGCTGGCCGGGCGTTACTCGGTGCTGATTGGCGACCTGGACAACTTCAAGACCATCAACGATACCTTTGGGCACAGTTTCGGTGACCGCGTTTTGCAGGATGTGGCAAAGGTGTTGCGGGAGAACACCCGCAGCGACGACATAGTCGCACGCTGGGGCGGTGAGGAATTTCTGATCCTGCTGCCGAATACGGACGTCGAAGGCGGCGGCATACTGGCGGAAAAATTGCGTAAAAAAGTCGCGGCGCTCAGTGACAGCTATGCGGAGAGTGCGCGCATCTCCATCAGTTTTGGCGTGGCCGAGGGCGGTGCGGCGGAACCGAACCACAGCCACCTGCTGGCAGAGGCGGATTCACGCATGTACCGCGCCAAGACGGCCGGGCGCAACCAGGTGGTTGGCGCCTAGTCATTCTCAATCCCCGTAACATCCACTCAGGCAAGATGCGGGATCAGCTTTTCCCGCACCTCGTCCGGAATCGGCGCCTTCGTCTGCTTCTGGTAATCGAAGTGCACCATCACGCAATCCCCCTGCGCCACCAGCTTTTCGTTTTGCCAGATCTCCTGGTGAATAGTCATCGAAGTATTGCCCACGGCGCTCAGGGTGGTGCGGATCTCCACCGGTGAATACAGGTAGATCTGGGCCACAAAATCCACTTCCATCTTTTTCAGGATCAGGTTCCACTGGCGCAGATTGAGCTCGGGGTTGAACAGCTGGAAAATGGGCGTGCGCCCCTGCTCGAACCATACGGGCACGACCGTATTGTTGATATGCCCGAGGGCGTCGGTTTCGCTGAAGCGTGGCTCGACCTGGTAAGTGAACATCGGTGTCCTCATTTGCGGATGGAAAGGCCGTCATTTAAGCAGCCCTGCGCGATATGGGCCAGTGGGGCCGAAACGGCGGGCGTTTTCGCCAATTCAAAAGACACATAGCGTCACTCCAGCGTAAAATGCCGGCCCCTGATCCGCTACGCTACAAAGAGCCCGTAGCGCGTCTCTTGTGCGCCTCTTGTGCGTCTCTTATACGACAAGGCGCAACACTGCGCAGAGCCCAAATTTCAACTTCGAATTCCTTGCTGTTTTTATGAGCCAGAAAGACAAACGTCCACTGTATATCCCCCATGCCGGTCCCTCCCTGCTGGAAATCCCATTGCTCAACAAGGGTAGTGCCTTCTCCCTGCAGGAGCGCATCGAGTTCAACCTGATTGGCCTGCTGCCCAACAACGTGGAATCCATTACCGAGCAGGTGCGCCGCGCCTACCACCAGTACCAGCAGTGCCGCACCGACCTGGAGCGCCACATTTACCTGCGTGCGATCCAGGACGACAACGAGACACTGTTCTTCCGCCTGATCGAGCAGCATATCGAAGAGATGCTGCCGATTATCTACACGCCGACGGTGGGTGCCGCCTGTGAGGAGTTCTCCAACATCTACCGCAATCACCGCGGCCTGTTTGTGTCCTATCCGGACCGCAAGCACATGGACGACATCCTGCGCAGCGCCACCAAGGAGAATGTGAAGGTGATCGTGGTCACCGACGGCGAGCGAATCCTCGGCCTCGGCGACCAGGGGATCGGCGGGATGGGCATCCCCATCGGCAAGCTGTCGCTGTACACCGCCTGTGGCGGCATCAGCCCAGCCTACACCCTGCCGGTCACCCTGGACGTGGGCACCAACAACCGCACCCTGCTGAACGACCCCATGTACATGGGCTGGCGCAACGAGCGCATCTCGCAGGAGGAATACGACGAGTTTATCGAGGAGTTCATCGCCGCGGTCAAACGTCGCTGGCCCAAGGTGCTGATCCAGTTTGAGGACTTTGCCCAGACCAACGCCATGCCCATCCTGCAGCGCTATCGCGACCAGGTATGCTGCTTCAATGACGATATTCAGGGCACCGCGTCCGTGGCGCTTGGCACCATGCTGGCGGCGTGCAAGGCCAAGGACGAGTCACTGGCCAAGCAGAAAGTACTGGTGGTGGGCGCAGGTTCTGCCGGCTGCGGCATCGCCGAACAGGTCGTGTCGGCGATGGTCAACGAGGGTCTGAGTGACGCCAAAGCCCGGGAACGTATCTTCATGTTCGACCGCTACGGACTGGTCACCGGTGACATGAAGGGCCTGCACGATTTCCAGCAAAAACTGGCACAGAGCACCGACAAATACCCGCAGTCACCCGAGTGGGACCTGCAAACCCTGATCGAGCACGTAAAGCCCACGATTCTCATCGGTGTTTCCGGCCAGGGCGGTCTGTTTACCCAGCCGGTAATCGAGGCCCTGCACAAGGGCTGCAAGCGCCCACTGGTGATGCCGCTGTCAAACCCCACCTCGCGCGCGGAAGCCACCCCCCAGGAAGTGCTGGAGTGGACCGGCGGGGAGGCCATGGTGGCCACCGGCAGTCCGTTCGAGCCGGCAGAGCTCAACGGCAAGAAGTACCCCATTGCCCAGTGCAACAATGTGTACATCTTCCCGGGTATCGGCCTCGGCGTGATCGCCGCCAACGCCAATCGCGTCACCGAAAATATGCTGATGGCCGCGTCCAATGCGCTGGCGGAACATGCGCCGGTGGTTCAGAAGGGCAGCGGTGCGCTGCTGCCCTCGCTGTCCGACATCCGCGCGGTGGGCAAGGCCATCGCCATGGCCGTGGGCCTGCAGGCCCAGGAAGACGGCGTGGCACCGGGGATTACTTCCGAGAAACTGGCGATGAATATCGAAAAAAACTTCTGGTCGCCGAATTACCGGCGCTATCGCCGCGTGGCGTTCTAAGCCCGATTTTTTGCCAACCATCGTTGCCCGGCGCTGCTTGTACCGGGCAGCGCGTTGGCCGCTCGATACTATCGATTATTTTTTACTGCCTTTGTTTTTCCTGTCCGGGCCTGCGTCATCCACAGCGGCACTCAGCGCGTGGTATTTCTGGCGAATGCTGTCGATATCCACCGTGGGTTTGGGAAACTGCATGTCCAGGGATTCCAGCGCAGACACCACGATCTGCGATATAGCCAGATTGCGAAACCATTTTTTATTGGCGGGAATAATGAACCAGGGCGCATATTCTGTGCTGCATTTTTCCAGAACATCTTCAAACGCATCGGTGTATTCGTCCCAGTAGTGTGCTTCCGAGTAATCGCTTTCACTGATTTTCCAGTGCTTGGTGGGATCGTCGATGCGCTTCTTGAAACGCTCCAGCTGCTCTTGCGCATCGATATGCAAATAAAACTTGAGCACCGTGGTGTCGTTGTCGGCTAATAACCTTTCAAAATTGTTGATGTGCGCGAAGCGGCCCGACCACACTTTTTTCGGCACCAGCTTGTGTACCCGCTGCACCAGTACATCCTCATAATGCGAACGGTTAAATATGGCCACATGGCCGCGCCGGGGCGTGACCTTGTGGCAGCGCCACAGGAAATCGTGTTCGGCCTCGGCCTTCGATGGCTGCTTGAACCCGGTTACGGTACACCCCTGCGGATTCATCGCACCCAGCACATGATTGATGGCGCCGTCCTTGCCCGCGGCATCGCGGCCCTGCAAGCAGATAAGCAAAGAGCGTTTGTGCTCCGCATACATCCGATACTGCAATTCGCGCAATTTCTTTTTGTATTCTTCAATCAGCGGCAATGCCGCATCGCCATCGTCAAGATCACCATGATAAGACGCATCGATTTTTTTCAGCTTTACCTTGCTGGCGGGCAATACCCGGAATTCCCTGTAAAAATTCAATGCGCCATCCTGTGTTGTTCAATGATACCGATGAGCGAACTTGCGGTGACCAGACCCCGGCATGTCCGTATTTACATCGGGATTTGGTGCGTGCCACTGATTCAATTTAGCAGGATGTAGCGACTGCACTCGTCGCGGATTCGTCAAACTAGACGCCTGATGTTGGGGAAAAAGAAAGCCGCCTTGGAAAGGCGGCAAAAGGGGCAACTCAAAGATGCGCAGGGGGATGCGCACCCGTAAGGGAGGGTTTGGGCCAGGAAGGGCGTCCATGCCTTTCTCAACCCTGATTGCAACGGCAGGATGCAATCACTTTTAGAAGAGCCAGTCGGGGGAGAAAGGCGCCTCTACCGGAGTTCCGTTTCCGGTGAATCTGGGTTGCGACCCAGAAGTTCAAGGTGACTCTATTGCGTTGCAGGGAGGTATACGGCCTCAGAGCGCGACTGGATTACTATTTTTTTCTTCTTTGTTCCAATATGCGCCGGTTTTTATGTCACAGTGCGAGGCTCCGGTTTCTCTCGTGTATTTGCGTGCATTCGCACCACGAGCGCCAGGGAATTGAAGCCACGGGCGGCGGTTTCTACAGGCAAAAAAATAGCGGGCACAAGGCCCGCTATTTTCATCCGGGATTGGATCAGCTTTTAACGCTGTCTACCCAGTTGTTTACACGCTTTTCCAGCAGCGGCAACGGCAGAGCGCCACCACCGAGGATCGTGTCGTGGAAAGCGCGGATATCGAACTGGTCTCCCAGTTTTTCTTCCGCTTCGGCGCGCAGCTCTTCAATTTTGATCATGCCCACTTTGTAGGAAGTGGCCTGGCCCGGGTAAGTCAGGTAGCGACGTACTTCGGAGCGCACTGCACCCTCGGGAATCGCGGAGTTTTCCAGGAAGTATTCCACCGCCTGATCCTGACTCCAGCCCTTGGCGTGCATGCCGGTGTCCACTACCAGGCGAATTGCACGCCACATTTCTGCAGTGAGACGCCCAAAGTCTTTGTAGGGGTCTTGGAACTGGCCCATTTCCTTGGAGAGTTTCTCCGAGTACAGCGCCCAGCCCTCGATATAGGGAGTGAAGTGCGCCTGGGTACGAAACTGCGGGATGTTTTCCAGCTCCTGAGCAATGGAGATCTGCATGTGGTGACCGGGACTACCCTCGTGGTAGGTCACGGTTTCCATATCCGCGGTGGACAGGGCGCTCATGTCGGACATATGTATGTAGTAGGTGCCCGGTCGCGATCCGTCCGGGGTACCGGAGGAGTAGTGCTGGGCGCCGCCCGGCACTTCGCGGAATGCCTCCACACGCTTCACCACCAATTTGGCCTTGGGCAGGATGCCGAAGTATTCCGGCAGCTTCGCCTCGATATCGGCGAGGTAGCCCTCTACCTCTTCGAGGTATTCCTTGCGACCTTCATCGGTGTTGGGGTAGTAGAACTGGTCATCGGTACGGATAAAGGTGAAGAATTCCTGCAGGTCGCCGTCAAACTCTACCTTGTCCTTGATCGCTTCCATTTCCTTGCGGATGCGCGCAACTTCGTCCAGGCCCAGCTGGTGTACTTCTTCTGCGGTCATCGGCAGGGTGGTGTAGTGGGCCAGGCGGTTGCTGTAGTAGTCGTCACCGTCCGGCAGGTTGGAAACACCTCTCGGCACTTCGTCCGCATTGGACTTGTCTTCCTTCAGCCAGGCGATATAGGCATCGTACGAAGGCTTCATTTGGCTGGTGAGGGCTTTCGCCACTTCCGCCTGCAGCCCTTTGGCAGTGGCGTCATCGATGGTGCCGGCGTCTTTCAGTGCTGCGATTTTCTTCTTCGCATCGGCCATCAGCGGGGCATCTTCGCCATCACCAAACGGCTGGCCAGTGGTGACCTTTTCGGCACGTTCGATCGCTAGGTCGTAGGCGAACTGGGGCGGGCGAATGCCTTTTTCGGCCGAACCCTGGGCGCGCTCCAGCAGCTGGCCGAGGGCCGTGCTGATACCGCCGATACGGGCGATGTAGTCACGCATGTCCTGCTCGGTTTCCACCTTGTGCTGGTTGATCATAAAGGTGGGGAGCTGAGCTTCCGGGCCGCCCAGTTCGCTGGCGAAGTAACCGTGATCCGCCCACGGCTGGTTGGCTTTCTGCTGTTCGTATTGCTGGATCCACAGATCGTAGGACTCTTTGCCCTCGGCGGTCAGTTTGTCGTAGTCGAACTGCTGCTTCATTTCCTCGACGGTGGCTTTTTTCCAGGCCAGCTGGCGCTCATCGGCGGCCTTGCTCATATCGTCGATATTGCTGTACTGCTCCTTGCGACCCAGGTAGCTGAGCTGGATGGGGCTGAACTGCAGCTGCTCTTCAAACTTGCTGTCGAACCACTCGGTCAGGCGTTTGGTCTCGTCCTGCTGGTGGTCTTCCGGGGTCAGCGGCAGCTGGGTCGCCTGCTCACCGGATTGGGCGGCGTTTGCCTGTTCGGTTTGTTTTTTTGGATCTTCGCTTTGCTGGCAACCGGCCACCGCGGCCGCAATCACCAGACTCAGGAGCGCCTTGCGCATAGTCTCGCCTCTTTGAAAGGAATGTTGAAAGTAACGTTTTATAGATTTGAACAAAACGGTTCAGGTTAAAAAATCCAGCCGGCTACCATGACACCGCACAGCGTTCCCGTCGACCAGCCTGCGATGAAACTGCTGTCACACGGGATCAGTGACCCGCCAGTTGAGGCTGCCGGCGCCTACTCCTGCTCCAGTGCCTGGGGCTGGGTTATTTTCTTTTCGTCACCACGGACAATGTGCAGCTCGCGCTGCGGGAACGGAATGGTGAGCCCTTCGGCCTCCAGCGCCGGCTTGAGATTTTTCATCAGGTCCCAGTAGACGTCCCAGTATTCGTCGGTCTTGGTCCAGGCGCGCAGGTGGATATTTACCGAGCTGTCCGCCAGGGCGCGCACTGCGTATGCGGGTTCCGGGTCGGTCAGGATACGCGGGTCTTCCGCCACCAGCTGGCGCAACACGCGCATGCCGGTTTCGATATCGTCGCCGTAGGCAATGCTGGCGATAATCTCGATACGACGGCTGGCATTGCGGGTGAAGTTGGTAAGGGTCTCGCCCCACACCTTGTCATTGGGTGCCGAGATGCGCAGGCCATCCGGCGTATCCAGCTCGGTGGTAAACAGGCCGATCTTGCGCACGGTGCCAATGGTACTGCCAAACTGTATGGTCTCACCCACACGGAAGGGTCGCAGGCCCAGCAGTACAAAACCGGCGGCGATACTCTGCAGGGTATCCTTGAGTGCCAGGCCGATCGCCAGGCCAGCGGCGCCCAGCAGCGCTACCAGTGAGGTGGTATTGGCGCCGAAGATATCCAGCACCACCAGACCACCCACAACATAGGTGGCCCAGACTGCGAGGGTCTCCAGTACCGGCACCAGGGTCTCATCGATGCCGCGCTCGGTCAGGCGATTGACGGCGCGGGATACCAGCTTGGCGGCAACCCAGGTCGCCAGCAGCGCCAGCAATGCCCACAGCAGGTTCAGGCCCACCTCCAGAACCACCGGCCACAGCTCTTCCAGTTGCGCTTTCAGTCCATTCACCCAGACATCTCCCCTTTCGACTCGTTACTGGCGCACAAGAGTATGCCAAGGATCGATGGCAATGCCAGAGCCAGGTGCGAGCGCCACCCGCCGGCGATCATGCGCCAGAAAAGAAATAGTGTTGAATGAGCTGCAGAACCAGCAGCGTCATCACCAGTATGAAAATGATATTGCGGCGGATCATGGGCGTACCCTTGTCGTGGTCATAGTCATGGTCGTGGACATAGTCATGGTCTGGACGGCGGCAGTGTCAGCAACCCTTCGGCGAGCAGCCAGTCGCGAGATTCCCGCAGCATAGCTTCAAGGGTGGCGTCATTGCGATAACCCAGTTCACGCTGTGCGCGGCTGCAGTCGGCCACGGCGCGGTCGGTCAGCATACGGGCCTTCTGCGGCGTAACCGCGGGCTCGCGGCCGCTGATACGGGAAACCAGGTCCGAGCAGGCGGCGAGTGTGTGGATCGCAAACGCGGGTGTGGTGCGCCGGGGTGCGGGGACCCCCAGCAGTCTGGCGATTACACCAAAAAACTCGAGAAAGCTGGCATCGACGCCGGCCAGAATGTAGTTCTCTCCCCGCTGCCCGCGCTGGAAGGCGTCGATGTGCGCACGCGCCACCGCCGCCGCGTGGCAAAAGGAGCCCGCCCCCGGTGGCACACCGGGCAGACGGTTTTCTGCCATCAGGAAGAAGGTCTGCGCCCAGCTGGATACATCGTACTTGCCCACAATCGCACAGGGATTCAGGAACACCGCATCGAGGCCGCGGGCAATTTCCGCCTGCACCGCCTGCTCCGCGTGGAGTTTTGAATAGTGGTAGTGATCGCGGGGTTCCAGTGCGCGCTTGGGGCTGGCTTCACTGATCACGCCCTTGTGGTAGCCATAGGCCGAGATGGAGCTGGTGACGATCATGCGCCCGGGCTTGGCCTGGCGATCGAAATGCGCGCGGGCGACGCGCGCCAGATTCGCTGACCCCACCACATTGTCCTGCCACTGCTGTGCATCGCCGCCACGCCACATACTGGTGTTGCCGGCAACATGGAACACCGCATCGAGTTCCGCTGGCAACGCCGCGCGCAGGGAGTCCACATCGTCGAGCGACGCCTGCACCGGGATTGCCCCAAGCGCCCCGAGCCGCCCGGTATCCGATCCGGCCCGGTGCATCGCGGTCACCTGCCAGCCGTCGCCGACTAACTGCTCAATCAGGTTGGCACCGAGAAAGCCGGTGCCGCCGGTCACAAATGCGCGCATACAATCTCCCACTCAACGGGCGCGGGATGCGCCCGGGAAGTAAGAGATTACTGGATCTCCAGCCCCAGTTCATGGGCAAGGAACGCATACTGGTTGGTAAAGTCTTCCACCTGCATCCACACCGGCTTGCCAGCACCGTGGCCCGCACGGGTTTCCACGGCGAGGTAGATGGGGTTGTCGCAGCCCTGGTCGCGCTGCAGCACGGCGGCAAACTTGTAGCTGTGCCAGGGCACCACACGGTCGTCGCGATCCGCGGTGGTGATCAGGGTGGCGGGATAGCAGGTGCCTTTTTCAGTGTTGTGCACCGGTGAGTAGGCGTACAGCGCTTCGAATTCGTCTTTGTTTTCTGACAAACCGTAATCGCTGTACCACTGGCGTGCGTTGGCCGAGGCGGTGTGATAACGCAGCATATCGAGTACGCCGACAATCGGCAGCGCCACCTTGAACAGGTCCGGACGCTGTACTTCGGTGGCCCCGACCAGCAGGCCGCCGTTAGACCGGCCCATGATGCCGAGCTTTTCCGGTGAGGTGATCTTTTCGTCGATCAGCCATTCCGCCGCGCCGATAAAGTCATCGAATACGTTCTGTTTCTGCAGCTTGGTGCCGGCCTTGTGCCAGGCGCCGCCGTACTCGCTGCCACCGCGCAGGTTCACCATGGCGAAGGTGCCGCCCATATCCAGCCAGCCGGCAAAGCGGGTGTAAAAGCTCGGCAGCTGCGCCGCGTTGAAGCCACCGTAGCCGTACAGCAGGGTCGGGTTACTGCCGTCTTTTTTCAGGCCTTTTTTATGCACCAGGAACATGGGCACACGGGTGCCATCCTTGCTCTTGAAGAAATGCTGGCTGATGGTGTAGTCCGAGAAATCCGCCGGATACCGCGGCGCTTTCACTTTCTCGCTTTTACCACTGGCCACATCCAGCTTGTAAATGCTCGGGGGCGTGAGGAAATTGCTGAAGGAATAGTAGGTTTCGCTGTCCTCCGGATCGCCGTAGAAACCTGCCACGGTGCCGACGCCGGGTAACTTCAGTGCATATTGCTGATTACCGCGCAGGTCGGTTACCACCACCTTGGATTTTGCGTCTTCGAGGTAATGCAATACAAAGCGCCCGCCGATCAGACTCGCGCTCTGCAGGGCATTTTTCTGCTCTGGCACCAGGGTTTTCCAGTGAGACCGGTCGGGCTTGTCCAGATCGATGGCGATGATGCGGCCGTTGGTGGCATCGGCGTTGGTTTCAAAGTAAAACGTCTTGCCGGTATTGCCCAGGTAGGTGTACAGGCCGTCCCAGCGATCGAGCAGCTTGACCACTTTCGCCTGCGGGTCGGTGAGGTCCTTGTAGTAAACACCGTTGCTGTCGTAGCCATCAAAAATGCCGAGAATCAGATAGTTTCCGTCATCACTGACTTCGGCACCGGGGTTGCGGGTGGGGTGGTCGGTGATCTCGTAGATGAGCTGGTCTTCACTCTGCGGGTCGCCGATTTTGTGGAAGTACACCGACACCTGCTTGCTGTCGTCCGCGCTGCCGTCCTTGTTGAATGGATAACGGCTGTAGTAAAAGCCGGATTCATCCTTGGCCCAGCTGGCGCCACTGAACTTGATGCCGGTCAGGTGATCATTGATCATGCGCCGCGTTTTCAGGTCGCGCACATGGAAATCGGTCCAGTCGGTGCCGCCATCGGAAGTGCCATAGGCGAGGTAACGGCCCTCGGGGCTGATGGAATAGCGCTTGGCGGCGATGGTGCCGTCATCGCTCAGCGTGCGCGGGTCCAGTACCACGCCGCCCTGTTTGCCGATATCGCGGGTGCTGTAAAACACATTCTGGTCCCAGGTGCCATCGTTGTATTCGTAGAACACCTGTCCGGCTTTTTTGTAGGGCACACCGTAGCGCTCGTACTGCCACAGTTCGGTGAGGCGGTCATTGATTTTCTGCCAGCCGGGAAGCGCTTTCAGCCGCGGCAGCGCAAAATCATTCTGCGCACTGACCCACTGCTTGACCGGTGCCGACTCCTGCTCTTCTAGCCAGCGGTAGGGGTCGCTGACACTTTTGCCGAAGTAGTCGTCTTTTTGCGCTACGGTGGCGGTTTTCGGGTAGTCCAGCGCTGGCTGGTCGCCGCCGGCGGCGATGGCAGCCACCGCGGCGAGCACGGGAATGGCCGCTCCGGCAATCAGTGTCAAAGCTGTTTTGTTCATAGCGATGTCCGGTTTTTCAATGACGATGAGTGGGCTAATCTAGAAAATTCGCCGCCCGGCATCCAGCGGGCCACAGCATTTTAGAAGAGGTGATCGATGAAAGGCCTGATTCAGCGGGTAAAACACGCGAAAGTAGAAGTCAGCAGTGAATCTGTCGGCGCCATCGACCACGGTATTCTGCTGCTGCTCGGCGTGGAGGCGACGGACTCGGAGCAGACCGCCGACAAGCTTCTGCACAAGGTGCTGCACTACCGCATCTTCAGCGACGCCCTGGGCAAGATGAACCTGAACGTGCAGCAGGCCGGCGGCGGCCTGCTGGTGGTCAGCCAGTTTACCCTGGTGGCAGATACCGCCAGGGGGCTGCGCCCGAGCTTTAGTCGCGGCGCCTCGCCGCAACAGGCCGAAACCCTGTACAACTACTTTCTCGCGCAGGCGCAGCAAAAAATTGCCAAGGGCTGCACGGTGGCCGGAGGTCAGTTTGCTGCGGACATGCAGGTATCGCTGTGCAACGATGGGCCGGTAACCTTTTTGCTGGAAGCCTGAGCCCGGGTGTTCAGCGCCTCCAGACGCGCCTTGCGCTCTGCCTTGGGCAGTGCGCCCAGCCGCTCCACCGCCGTATAAAACGCCTCCCAGTCGCGACCACTATCTTTGTACAGCTGCACAAACGCCGGCACCTGAGATTGGTACTCACTCACCAGCGCCAGGGTCGCGTTGTTGGTTTTCTCAATCATGCGGGAAAATTTTTCGTCCTGCACCCAGCCGGTGGAGACCTCGCGGTAGCAGCGGCGCAGTTGCTGCAGGGTCTGCGCCTTGCGCACGCGCTTCTCCGCTACGGGCTGATCGGACTGGTAGATGGCCTGCAGTTGTTTGCGCGCGGCCACCATCAGGCCGTTGACGCGGCGCGCCTGTTCGACACTGGCCACCTGGGGCGCGGGCAGGCCATTGCGGCGGCGCCAGTCGGGCAGGGCAATACGCGATACCGCCGTTGCAAAGCTCTCGTTAAAGCGGGTATCCCCGGCGATATACACGCGACGGTGTGCCAGCTCGTGGAACAGCAGGCTGGCAAGCCGGTCGGGTTTCCAGTTGACGAAGCTCGACAACACCGGGTCATCGAACCAGCCGAGGGTGCTGTACGCGGGTACCGGACCGAGATACACATCGTAACCCTCTGCGCGCAGGCGCCCCGCATGGAATTGTGCATCCGCCTTGGCAAAGTAACCACGGTAACTGGCACAGCCGGCAATGGGATAACACCATTTCTTCGGTGACAGGGAGAATTCGGGAGCCGCCACTAGATTCCATAGCGCGTACTCGTCCTCCAGTTGGGTAAACGCACTGTACGCACTGCCCACCGGCAGATGCAGTTCACCGGCGGCATAAGCTCGGATGGCGCGCACCCATTCCAGCTGCTGCCTGAGCTTTGCATCGGTTTGCTCGTCCACCACCAGGCGATCGATGGATTTGCGCCCGGCGAGAATCTTCAACTGGCCGGTGGCCGCCTGAGAATAAAACTGCACCGTCTCGCAGCCCCCCAGTGGCAGCAATGCAACTATCATCAGCATCGCAGGCAGGGTCACGCGCCTGCGGCGGCCATGTGCCGCAGAACCAGCTAACTTTAGGGAAACGAAAAAACGTTTTAGGGAAATTTCCATGCAGCCCGTGGCAGCGGTCTCACTGGTTTTTACACTTGTTGTTGGCGCCATTCTCTGGATTCAGGTGTTGCGCATGAGCTTTGCCGCGTCTTCCGGTCTCGGCGTGCTGGCGATCTTGTGCCCGCCGATCCCGCTGGTGCTGCTGCTCGCGGATCACCGCCGTCGCAGAACTCTACTGCCACTCCTGTTACTGGTGGCCGGCCTCTCCAGCATAGTCGCTCTGAATTCCTGAGGCACAGGCTGCGGAGGCCTAATCTGGCGCGTTTTCCGCGCAGGGGAATGACTCTACGCCATCACCCGCAAAGGTTCCGGTATCGAGAAAATGCACGACCTGCTGAATCACCCGCGGGTCGTCGGTCAAGCCATCGTGGGTCAGCGGGTACGTCACCCGCGCGCAGGTGCCCTCCACATAGGTGCTGGGCAGGCCAACCCGCCCATCGTCATCGCCATCGATAATGGCAGCAAACAACGGGTTGAACGAGCGGGTACCGGCAATCACCCCGAGAGGGAAGCGCACCGGCCCCAACCGGTTGGGCAGGCTGCGCGGGTCTATCCCCATCTGTTTGCCGGCCGGGCCATTGAGATCTTTTATCCACGGAATGCAGGAAAGGAAATTGCCCAGGCGACTGCCCTGGTTGGGTGTGCCGAGCATCACCACACTGGCGATGGCCGAGGTGTCGCGCTGCTCAAAGTAGTAGCGAACCAGCAGGCCGCCCATGGAGTGGGCTACAAAATGCACCCGGCTCGCACCGCGCTCCTCGCATTCAGCAAGACCGCGCGGGATTGCCTCGGTGGCAAGTATTTCGATGGGGTTTTCCCGCGAGGGATAAGTGAGGTTGACCGTGGTATAGCCGTCCGCGACCAAAGCGCGCTCGATTGCCTGCATCGACATGGCGTCTTTGGTAATGCCGTGCAGCAATATGGCGCAGGGCTTGAGCTGCACCGCGGTTGCGGCCGCGCTGTCGTGCCGGGCAGATGCCGGCGCCGCCAGGCTGAGCACCAGCAGCAGAGCGCAAATGGCCGAGAAGCAGACGTCACGAGAAAAGATGTCGGCCGGCGCTGAAAAAACGCGCGCTGAAATCACCTGAAAACCTCCTTGTGTTGGCGCTGTGCCCTGGGGGCCGCGTCACTGCGGCCACCCACCCTGAATGGGGCTCAGGGGCTTTCGACCGGTTTTCCCCGACCGCGCTTGATCATGCGCCCGAAGATGATCCCCACCTCAAACAGTAGCCACATGGGGATTGCCAGCAGGGTCTGGGAAATCACGTCCGGCGGAGTCAGCAGCATGCCCATGGCAAAGCAGGCAACGATGACATAGGGGCGCTTCCTGGCCAGATCGCTTGCGCTGACGGCGCCACTCCAGATCAGCAGGACGGTGGCGATGGGAATTTCGAAGGCAAAACCAAACGCGAAAAACAGCTTCAGCGCCAGATCCAGGTAACTGCGGATATCCGGCATCACCTTGATATCGGCATGGGCGGAGCTGATAAAAAATTCAAAAATCAGCGGGAACACCACAAAGTACGCAAACGCCATGCCCGCATAAAACAGGAAAATACTGGAAAACATCAGCGGCGCGATCAGGCGCTTTTCGTGCTTGTACAGTCCCGGCGCAATAAACGCCCAGAACTGGTACAGCACAAAGGGAATGGCAACGAAAAACGCCAATACGAAGGTGGTCTTGAACGGCGTGAGGAACGGCGAGGTCACTTCCGTGGCAATCATGCCGGCACCTTCCGTCAAGCGTGCCTGCAGCGGGTCGGCGACAAAGTTATAGATGTCGTTGGCGAAGGGCACCATGCAGGCGAAGATCGCCACCACCACCAGCAAGGTTTTCAACAGGCGATCGCGCAATTCGATCAGGTGCTCAATAAACGGCTGGTCTTTTTCACTCATGGACGCTTATCTTCCGACTCGGTGGGGCTGTCGCTGTTTGACGTATCAGAACCCTCGCCATCCGCTCTAGCAGTGGATGCGGGGCCCGAGCGCGAAACTTCGTCGTGGTCGGCGGGGTCCAATCGGTCTACCTCCGCCCAGGCCTCGTCTTCCTCGTGCTTGAAGTGATCCGGATGGTGGGGATTGTGCTCGGGATCGCCATGATCGTGCAGATGCTCGGGATATTCGGGATCTTCCTGATCCTCGTCTTCCTCATCTTCCTCCGGCAGGTAGTCCTCCTCCGGCCGTTCACCACCGGACCCGCCGCGCTCTTCTTCCGGCAGATAGTCCGCTGCCTGTCGACGCTGGTCGGCGGCCACATCCGGCTCCGACGGCGCCTCAAGCGATGCGGCGTTGCCGGCGGCATCCGTGCTCTCATCCGCGCTGTCTTTTAGCGCCTTCGCCTGCGCTTCAACAGATTTCAGATCCTGTTCGAACTTGCGTTCCGCCTCACTGAGGGTGCGCTCCATTTCCTGCTGGCTCTCGCGCAACTCCCTCAGCACGCGTTCGTTGTGCAGCTCGCGACGGATTTCGTCGGCACCGACCTCCCGCTCAAGTTCATCCTTGGCACTGCCCAGTGTCTGCTTCAGCTGCGTCCACCAGCGCACCGTGGTACGCACCGCATCCGGCAGCCGCTCGGGGCCGATGACCACCAGGCCAACGACACCGATCAACAACAGTTCAAAAAATCCGATATCAAACACGCGTGCTCGCTCTATCAGTTGCGGACGATGGCGGTCATCTGGTTACTTGTCCTGAGACTGCTTTTCTTCGGTGGAGGTCTTCTGTTGCGGCTTCGCGGACTCGTCCTTGGTCAGCAATTCCGGGGCTTTGTCCTCGCCTTCCTCGTCCTCTTTTTTGCCCTCTTCCTTCATGGCTTTCTTGAAGCCCTTGATGGCGCCACCCAGGTCGCCGCCGAGATTGCGCAGACGCTTGGTGCCGAAAATCAGCAGTACGATGACCAGCAGAATCAGTAGTTGTTGCCAGCTAATACCCATATTGAAATGCTCCTGAATCAACGCTTGAGTGCGTTTGTAACTAAAATTTTGTGGTGCCCGCGGTCAGCCCTGGCTTCGCGAGGCTTTTTCTTCCAGCCCCGAAAGGCCGAAGCGGCGCCCCAGCTCATCCAGCACTGCGCGCGAATCCGCGCCCAGGTGGTTGAGCATGACCAGCGAGTGGAACCAGAGGTCGGCGGTTTCCGAAATCATGGCCTTGTGGGCCTCACTGTCGGGCGCGGCCCCTTCCGCATCCTTGGCGGCGAGCACCAGCTCGGTCGCCTCTTCCCCGACTTTTTCCAGAATCTTGTTGAGCCCCTTGTGATGCAGGCTGGCAACATAGGAGGAATCTGCATCACCCTGCTGCATGCGCAAACGCAAAACCCGGTCCAGTTGTATCAGCATATTACTCATGACGCTGCCTATTTCTCCCCTGCGTAGATCTCTTTCGGGTCGGTGATGACGGGCTGGCGAATCTGCCACTGGCCGTTTTCCAGTACCTGGTAGAAACAACTGGTGCGCCCGGTGTGGCAGGCAATGCCGCCCAGCTGCTGCACCATCAGCACAATGGTGTCGCCGTCGCAGTCCAGGCGAATTTCCCGCACCTGTTGCACATGTCCGGAGGACTCGCCCTTGCGCCACAACTTGCCGCGCGAGCGCGACCAGTAGACCGCCTGGCCTTCCTCAACCGTCAGGCGCAGGGATTCGGCATTCATCCACGCCATCATCAGCACGCGGCCGGTTTTAATGTCCTGCGCGATAGCGGGCACCAGCCCATCACTGTTCCAGCGCACTGCCTGGGTGAAATCGTTTTCGCTCACGGTATGCGTCCTTACTGCATTCGTTATTGTAGGCTGCCAGGTCGGCGCCCCGGTGGCCATTTTGCGCCGGTGACCCGTGCCTCAGGGCCACAGCAGCAGGGCCAGGGCCGCCGCCCCGAGGGCCCAGCTCGCCGCCGGTATCTGTGCCAGTAGCCCGGGGGAGGCGACCAGTGCCGCACCCGCCGCCAGCAGGCCGCCGACCACCATGCGCGCATAGCGGGCGCGCCCGCGCTGGCGACTACCGGCGAGCTGGTCGCTGAGCTGCTGCAATTGCGGCCCCAGCTCTCGCCCCTGCTCCAGGGCAGAAAATACCATTTGCGGCATTTGCGGGAACTTTTCTAGCCATTCCGGCCCGTATCGGCGAATTTCGCCGACAATCGTCTTGGGGTGAATACGCTCGCGCATCCACCGCTCCAGAAATGGATGGGCAGTCTTCCACAAATCCAGCTGAGGATACAGCTGTCGCCCTAATCCTTCTATATTGAGCAAAGTTTTCTGCAGCAGCACCAGTTGCGGCTGCACTTCCATATCAAAGCGCTGGGCCGTCTGGAACAAACTGATCAGTACCCGCGCAAAGGAAATTTCACCCAGCGGCTTTTCGAAGATCGGCTCGCACACCGCGCGAATCGCCGATTCAAAGGCGTTGACCGGGGTGTCCTTGCGCACCCAGCCACTTTGCACATGCAATTCCGCCACCATGCGGTAATCCCGGCGGAACATCGCCAGGATATTGCGCGCCATATAGTACTGATCCTCGCGGGTCAGACTGCCAACGATTGCGGTGTCGATGGCGATGTACATGGGGCGATCGGGATGCTCGCGGGAGACAAAGATATTGCCGGGGTGCATGTCCGCATGGAAGAAGTTGTGCTCAAACACCTGCTTGAAGAAGATCTCCACCCCGCGCTCGGCCAGCAGTTCCATATTGGTATGCTGCGCGCGCAGCTGTGCCAGGTCGGTCACCGGAATCCCGTGAATACGCTCCAGCACCAGCACATTCTCGCGGGTGTAGTCCCAGTAGACCTCGGGGATGTACAGCAGGGGCGAGTTGGCGAAGTTGCGCTTCAGCTCGGAGCCGTTGGACGCCTCGCGCACCAGATCCAGTTCACCCTCGATGGTATGCCGATAATCCTCGACCACCTCCACCGGGCGCATCCGGCGGCCGTCGGGCAAATAGCGTTCGATCCAGCGGGCGATGTAGTGCAGCAACTCCAGATCCTGCGCGATGACCTTGTCGATGCCGGGCCGCAGTACCTTCACCACCACGGCCGGGCCGGGCTCGCCGTTTTCCCCCTTCAGCCGCGCACCGTGCACCTGTGCAACAGACGCCGAGGCCAGCGGCTCGCGCTCGAACTCCGCGAACAGCTCATCCACCGGCGCACCCAGTGCCTCCTCGATGCGCGCAATGCACTGCGCCGCCGGATAGGGCGGCACATTGTCCTGCAGGTGATTGAGCTCCTGCACCATATCCGGGGGTATCACATCCGGGCGCGTCGACAGCAGCTGGCCGAACTTCACATAGATGGGGCCGAGGTCTTCCAGCGCGCGGCGCAGCCGTTCACCGCGCCCCATTTGCTTCACCCGGGCACTTTGCGGCAGCAGCTTGGCCGGCGCCCACAGGGCCCGCAGCCACAGGGGCTGGTGCTCGGCGGGGACGATCTCATTCAGGCGGTAGCGCAGGAATACCCGCGCAATGGTCAGACTTCTCGCTACTGGCACGCCGCTACTTACCCTCACCGTCTGGCTGGTTCCGGCGCTCCAGCTTGCGGCGCAAAATATCAACACGCGCCTCCAGCCGGTCCACCCCCTGGGCAAATTCCGCCACATCTTCCGCAAACGCCTCAAATTGCGCCTGCGGCGGCGTCACCCGCCACTCCTCACTCACCGCCTCGGCACCCGCTTTCGGCGCCGCGCCCAGCGCATCTTTCAGCCAGCTCGCCGCCATGCGCACCCCGCTACCCAGCTGATGCGCGGGAGAATCACCAATCAGCTTCGCCAGCGGCTCCTCCCAATCGATATCCAGATTCCGCATGATTGCCTGTAACTCCGCCAGCAGCGCGCTGGAACCGCGCACTTCCACCCCCAGCTTGGCCGGTGTCGCGTCTCGATTTCGCAGCAATTGCACAAAGGCCAGCGCAGAGCCGGACAGCTCCGTGGTCACCTCGCCACTCCAGCGGCTGTGGACCTCTATATAGCCACCCTCTTCACCGTCCTCATCATCGATCGCCAGGAACAGGGTCAACGCAGGCGCGGTGAGATCTACCCGCAATACCTTGCCCGCCAGCTTGGCCAGGCGCGCGCGGCTGCCCGGGTCATAGCGCAGGGCGGTGTTGATGGCGGTTTCCAGGGTGGCATCGAAGCCGGCGCGGAAGGTGGGGTCGGTCATTATCTTCTGAAATCGTCCATGTCCGGATCGTCGCTGTGCTTCTAAATCGTGTGTTTGCAATGCTGAAGTCACACGCTAAGGCGTCGATACCGGGGTCTGTTTGCGGGACCGTCTGCGGCCTGGATGGCCGCAGCCGAGCCCCCATGGATGGGTTTACGGCGTGTCCCGTAAACAGACACCGGTAGCGGCGGCGCCACGGGACAAGGACCGAAGCCCAAGCGTTAGGGCTTGATGCCCTTGTGCAGGGCCACAATGCCACCGGTCATATTGTGGTATTCGCAGTCCACAAAACCGGCCTCGCCCATCATGTCTTTCAGGGTCTGCTGATCCGGATGCATGCGGATGCTCTCGGCCAGGTAGCGGTAGCTGTCTGCATCGTCCGCCACCAGCTTGCCCATAAACGGCAGCAGGCGGAACGAGTATTGATCGTAGACCTTCTCCAGCAGCTTCGACTGCGGCTTGGAAAACTCCAGCACCAGCAGGCGGCCACCGGGCTTCAGCACCCGCAGCATCGAACGCAGCGCCAGATCCTTATCGGTGACGTTGCGCAGGCCGAAGGCGATGGTAATGCAATCAAAAGTATTGTCCGGGAACGGCAGGTACTGGGCATCTGCCTGTACCGTCTCCACATTGCCCGCAATACCGCGATCCAGCAGACGATCGCGGCCGACTTTCAGCATCGACTCGTTGATATCCGCCAACACCACCTTGCCGGTAGGGCCCACAATACGGGAAAAGCGCGCCGTAAGATCCCCGGTACCGCCGGCAATATCCAGAATGGTCTGCCCCGGACGCGCGGCAGAAAGCTCGATGGTGAAACGCTTCCACAGGCGGTGGATACCGCCCGACATCAGGTCGTTCATCACGTCATAGCGGGCTGCTACCGAGTGGAATACATCCGCCACTCGTCCCGCCTTCTCTTCGACCGGCACCTGCTGGTAGCCGAAGTGGGTCGTCTTGCGTTCGGTCATCTTGTGCCTGCTGCGCCAAATTTCAGGGCCACATTGTACATGGGGCGGACCTGATCGGCACCGCCACCGACTAAACTTGAGCAATATCGAGACACCGCGGCTCTCTTTCCGTTCTGCTTCCGTCTTACTTATGCCCTATCAATTGCACAGTAAGCACCCACTTGCCCCGACGATCCGCGCCGTTGCACACACACAGGCTCTTGCAGCTATCGCCTGCTGCCAGTCGGCGGAAGACGAGCACGCCATCCACAGTGTGCGGAAACACGGCGAAAATTGCGCGCCCTGTTGCGCCTTATCCGCTACGCCAATACCACCACAGACACCCTGTACCGCACAGAGAATACCCGTTACCGCAGCATCAATGATGCACTCAGTGCCTGCCGCGAGAGCGCATCGCTACATCTCGCCCTGGACGCACAATTGGAAGTCGGGCGCTGCCCGCACACTGCAGCGCACCTGAAGGGGCGATTGGATAACGGGTACACCGAAAGGCTGCTGGAGCAGACCGAAAAGTCGTTGCAACTGGCGCTAATAAAGATTTATGGCTGGCACTTTCAGGGCGCCAGCTGGGACGATATTGAATTGGGCTACTGTAAAAGCTACCGGCGGGCGTTCAAGGCCATGGGACACGCCCTCGCACTGAACTCAGACGAGCAGGTTCACACTCTGCGTAAACGCGCCAAAGACCAGTGGTACCAGAGTCGCCTGCTGGAAGAGCACTACCCGGAAACCATCGGCAAGCGCACCCGCGACCTGCAAAGGTTAGCCAGCGCACTGGGCGACTGGCGCGACCTGCGGTTACTCTGCCAGCACCTTGCTCGCCACGGCCACGAAACACCCGAAATGGCCAGCGAACAGAAAGCCTTGCTGGACCAAGCAAATCAGCGGTTAGAACAGCTGCGCGACGAGATCGCGCAGCTATGCCGGCAACTGTTCCCGCAGGCGCACTGGACGTTTGCGTAGCCTAGGCGTCGGCACCAGCAATTCGGCCACCGCCAGCCAGCTTGCCTGCATTAACGGGAAATCGTAACGATTTCTCCGGATTCAAAATCTATCTGGATCACATTGTTGAACTTGGTTCCAAACAGCCTACCATCGGCTGCAGCCTCTGCGTCCAGAATGCTGATATTGTTCCCAAGGCCATAGCCGTAGTATTTCCATGGCATCACAGCACAAGAATTCGCCTCGAGATCAAACTTCATCAGGTAATCACCCGAAATCCAGATCCAGGGATTATTCGGATCTACATCCATACCATGGATATTGCCGATATTCGGATCCAGCGCGTTCCTACCATGATCCTCAATACACTCATCCAACAATAGCGACAGCTCATTGCTGCTCTGATCATAGGAATAGAGGGCACCGTTGGCCTGCGACAGAACGTACATCAGGCCAGAATTGGGGTCCGGCTCCACATCAACCGGGACATCGATTTCTCCACCGGAATAAACACTGCTTATCGTCGCACTGGCAAGGTCCAGCGCCAAAATTGAGTCCGTAGAGGTCTCAGTTAATAACAGGCGGCTACCACTTACATCAAGGCTGCCGCCCGAGAAAGTGTAACTACCACCGCAAGAGCCACCTCCAGAAGAAATCAGTGGCCGTACCAGACCATCGGCCAACGTGACCTCGAAAATTTCATGCTCGAAGACTGCGAAAATTCGGCCAGCGGACTTGTCCAGCACAAGATCTTGCGCGAAATACCGACACGTAGGTAACCGGGCTATCTCTTCCCGGTTTCCGGTATTCAAGTCAACGACCGCCAGAATTCCTTCTTCAGAACCGCCATCATCGAGCACGTAAGCGGTTTGCGCGTCCTCATCCAGCTCGATCGCTCTTATCGCAAGCAAGTGCTTACCCGAACCTACGCCATTGGCCGCAAATTCAGTACGCTCACCGGTTTCGGTATCAACCGCGAAAATGTAGCCGTAAGCGGAATCACCAACCAGCAGCCTGCTTGCAGCCGCATCATGCGCCAGGGAAGCCAACTGGTTGACGTTAAAGAGCTTCTCATCCGACTCCAACGACAGAACCTGATGTGATCCATCTGTAAGATCAGCCTTGGCAATTCCATAGTAACCCGCCATATACGCTGTACTAGTTGCGCCATCGATATCAACTTTATCTAAAGCCAGCTCTACCGGCTCAGTTAAATCAGTAACATCGGTACCCGCGTAGTCAATAAGTATTAACCGACCCTCATCGGCAATCTCCTCGGCGGTGCGGTATTTAATAGCAACTATGCCGCTTTCAGTTAAGTCAAATGAGCGCGCCGCAAGTTTTACTCCAGACGGTGTATAGCCATCGACAAGTAGATTCAGGCTGTTGTCCGCAAAATCATACCGGAATATGACTACTTTATTGTCGTCATAGCTCGCCACAGAAAAATAGGTAAGCATCAAGTAAATACTGGTATAATCTGCCGACAACTTGGCATCAGTAACATGGGCAAATTGCCATTCCGCGGGATCGAGTTCCAGGCTCTTGCCGAGTAGCACTGTATGCGCAGATGAATCAAGATTGAGTGCAGTTAATTTCAGATGCCCGTCGAATAGCTCTGGACAAATAACCTGTCGTCGAGATGAGTCCAGCATCAGCATGCCGCAATAGGGATAGTCCGCGGGAGTCGAAAGTATTTCGTAGCTATCGTCATCAAGACCCCAAATGACCAGTGGGTTGTACCATCCATCATCGGAAGGAAGCTGCCAAAGCTGGCCCATCAACTTTCGATTTTCCGCATCGATAGTGAAGCTTACCGGCACCGCACGGTTTTTAATCTCTACTGTATCCGCGACTTCCTCAACGTTTCCACTGTCATCCTCTGTTTCGACAACAACGGTGGAGTCGTCATCGTCGGGAACCGAAATCTCTGCTTCCCACTCGACCTCATCTTCTGAATCTTCATCAGAACCACCGCCCGTGCCATTTGCCAACGGATCCGGCACGTAACGATGAATCGACATGCTATTTTGCAGGCTTACTGCTGAGGAACGAGTCAGCGTTGCCTCAACGCCGTTTACCCGCACAGATTTTACCGAGCCCGCGTCTCTGGCGGTCCCCCTGACAATCAAGGTATTGGAGCTCGTGCGCGTTACCGGCGCGGGAAATAATATGGACGCGGTAGGGGGCTGACTGTCTGTCGAGGTGGAATCGGATTGAGCGAAAGCAATGGTAACTACGCAGTTAGCGGTGATCTGCCCAGTGGTATAACTGCCATCACTCAATGTCCCGTTACAGCCTTCGACGGAACTTATCTGATACCCCTGATCCGCGGAGATGGTGAAAGTGGCGGTACCACCACTCTCCACCGTTGCACTTTGCGGGGAAACGGAGCCGCCGGTTCCCACGGATGTTGTAACCGAATACTGCGTCGGAGTCGGCGATGGAGATGGAGCAGAACCCCCATCGCTTCCTCCCCCACCACCACAGGCAGATAAAATACAGCTTGCAACAACGACCCCTAAAGTGCGCTTCAAGTTCATGTACGCTCGCCTATTATTGTCATTTTCGCGAGGAGCAATAACATGTGAAGAGCACGACCTACAAGCAAACAGCGCCACATTGGCACTGAATTCTTCTTCTTAAACTGAGATCGAACTCTCAGCCCCCCATTGTCTGCAAAAGATGCTCGCTGCGGCTTGGGAAGTACACCGAAACGGACGATAGCCGGATCGCAGATCAGTTTTCGCCCATCAACCCGCCAGAATGTGCCATCACATGAAAGATAAAGCTCTGCTCATTGGTGCCAGACAGCAGGTGTGAGCCGGGGCCGCGCGCCCACACACCGACGTCTTCACCGGCATGGGTTTCACTGCCGAGCGGCACCAGGGCTTCCTGGTGGTAGCCGGCTGATTCGGTGTCGCTGGCGCTGATGTCCTGACGGCCGGCACTGATCGGGTCTTCGTAGCGGTCGTCCGCATCGGTGCTGGCACCATAGTGTGCGTGGCCGAGGCCGTTGGCATAGGTGATGGTGGTGTAGGGCAGGCCGTCGGCGGCGAGCGCCACACCGGCTTCCGGCTGGCCGCGGCTGTCGTTGTTCACCACTTTGCCCAGAATCGGATTGCCGCGGGTGGGGTAACCGGCAATGGTCATGACGTGGCTGTGGTCGGCGGTCACCACGATCAGGGTGTCTTCCGCACTGGTGTTGTCCATCGCCACCTGCACCGCTTTCGCCATTTCCACCGCGTCGGTGAGCGCGCTGTAGGCACTGCCGGCGTGGTGACCGTGGTCGATACGACCCGATTCCACCATCATGAAATAGCCGTTTTCGTTTTTGCTCAGCAACTCGATGGCCTTGCCGGTCATTTGCGACAGGGAGGGTTCGCCGGCCACATCGTTGTCGCGGTCTTCCTCGTAGCGCATGTGCGAACTTTCAAACAGGCCCAGTAACTTGTCGGTACTGGCCACCTCAATTCCATCGAAACCGGACTGGTCCTCGATATACCGCGCATTGGTCACACCGTCATTGTAACGCGCCTTCCACGCGTCGATCAGGTTGACCCCGTCAGTACGGCGCCCGGTTTTTCCCTCGAGATCGGTGACCTCCGCGGGCAGGAAACTGCGGCGGCCGCCGCCCATCACAACGTCGATCCCATCGCCGGCGGCCAGCTCCACCAGCTGTGTGGCAATATCCTTACAGCCTTCCGGCGCCGCGTATTCCCAGCCACGCTCCGGCACCTTGGCGTAGGTGGCGGCAGGGGTGGCGTGGGTGATGCGCGCGGTGCTCACGATACCGGTGCTCTTGCCCAGGCCTTCTGCCAGCTCCAGCGCGGTGGTGAGCGGGCGCTGCAGACTGCCAGCGCAATCACCGCGCGCCACCGTTTCATCCACATTCAGCACACCGGCCTTGGTTTTTACGCCGGTGACCATGGCGGTGGCGGTGCCCGCAGAGTCCGGGGTCTGCTGGTTGGTATTGTAGGTTTTGATCAGACCCGCAAACGGCATTTTCTCGAAGCTGAGCTGGTATTCCTCACCACTCTGGCCCTGCAACTGCCCGGCGAGAATGCGCGCGGCGGTGACCGTCGAGATACCCATGCCATCGCCTACAAACAGGATGACATTCCTGGCCGCACCGCGGTCGTTGTTGATCGCCACATCCCGTGCACTGGCGATGGCTGCGGCACCATTTTTGTACCAGTCACTGTTGCGCTGGGCGTCCGACAGCACCAGACCCGGGACTTCCGGCTCGGGTTGCGGTGCCGGGGCGCCCGGCGCCGGTGCGGAATTATTGTCACTGCAGGCGGCTAGCGTGAGGCCGAGGAGCGCCGCAAAGGCGGCGGAAAGTTTGTTCAGTTGCATGATTTACCCCCAAATTATTCTGCGCTGACCGGCAGCCCGGTGGCGCCGATCATCAAATGAAATACCGCGTTCTGCTCCAGGGTGCCCTGAACCAGCTGTGCACCCGCGCCAATGGCGTGCAGGGTGATGTCTTCGCCCGCGTGCGACTCGGATCCCAGCGGCACCAAGGCCTCCTGATGGAAACCCGGTGCCTGGGTATCGGTGGCCGTGAGATCCTTGCGGCCTGTATCTGCGGGCAGATAATACCGGGCATCGGCGTTGGTTTCTCCGCCCAGGTCGGCAAATCCGAGACCATTGGCATAAGACAGGGCGGTGTAGGGCAGGTCGTCTTTGGCCAGTGCGGGGGCACCGGTGGGCGCGCCGTGGCTATCGTTGGTTTCCACCTTGCCAAGAATCGGGTTGCCGCGTGTGGCATAGCCGGCAATGGTCATCACATGACTGTGGTCGGCAGTCACCAGTATCAGGGTGTCATCGAGATTCACGGTTTCCGTCGCGGTCTTGACCGCTTCGGCGAACGCGATGGTGTCGTGCAGGGCGGTGTAGGCGCTGCCGGCATGGTGGCCGTGATCGATGCGACCGGATTCCACCATCAGGAAGTAACCCTGTTCATTTTTCGACAACAACTCAATCGCACGGCCGGTCATTTCCGCGATGGAAGGCTCGTCTTTGTCATGCGCGGTGCGGTCGGCGTCATAACTCATGTGGGAGGCAGTAAACAGACCGAGCAGTTTGTCGGTGTTGGCAAGATCGGTGCCCGCCAGCTCGCTGCCACTTTGTACATAAGCTGCGCGCTGCTCGCTGTAGCGATCCCGCCATTCGGCGGTAAGGTCGCGCCCGTCGGTGCGCTTGCCGCCATCATCGCTGGTAATAAAGTGACGGCGCCCACCGCCGAGAATCACGTCAATGCCATCGCCCACATCGAGGCTTACCAGCTGTGCGGCGATATCCACACAGCCATTTGCCACGGCCTCTTCGCTCAGGCCATCGTTGGACTCCCAGTTGCGCTCCGGCGAACGCGCATAGGTGGCCGCCGGGGTGGCGTGGGTGATGCGCGCGGTGGAAACGATACCGGTGCTGCGCCCCTGGTCTTCCATCAGCTCGAGAAAGGTATTGAGTTCGTTCCCGGCCACGCCCGCGCAATCGGCACGCAAGCCATCGCTGTCGACATTGATCATGCCCGCGCGGGTTTTCACGCCGGTCATCATGGCGGTCATGGTGCCGGCGGAATCCGGGGTCTGCTGGTTGGTGTTGTAGGTTTTGATTAGCGCGGTATGGGGAAATGCTTCGAACGAGAGCAGGTTTTCCTCGCCGCTCTCGCCGCGCATCTGGCCATCCAGAATACGCGCGGCGGTGAGTGTGGAAACGCCCATGCCATCGCCCACAAACAGAATGACATTTTTTGCGGATTTTTCGGTGCGGGTATCTGCCAGCTTGGCCGCCAGTGCGGCCTCTCCGTTGGCGTACCAGCTACTGGTCTGCTGGTAGGCTGGCAACTCTGCCAGCGCAATCGACGACATCGCCGTCACGGTGCCCGCCGCAAAGAAACGCAGCGCGCGATTAACCTGTTTACCCATGGTGCTTGCCCCCCTGGCAAATTTTACAAAGAAGCGCGCATTAAATACGCCGCAGGGTTACGGGGGTGTTACCGATTGTTCACAGCTTTGTGACAGGCGGGCAAAACAGAGGGGGGACTTGGTGCTAGCCGCCGATGAATTTCACCGTACTTTCGTCGGGGTCGCGGCCCTTGCCGGCCGCTTCCAGCCGCGCCAGATACGCCGGCCACTTTTCGTCGCGGGTATCGCAGAGTTCGCGCAGGTAGTCCCAGGTGTAGATACCGCTGTCGTGGCCATCGTCAAAGAAAATCTGCAGGGCATAGCGGCCGGCAGCCGCGACCCGGTCGATGCCGACATGCAGCTTGCCCTCTACCAGGGTGCCTTCACCGATACCGTGGCCGCGCACTTCGGCACTGGGAGAATACACGCGGAGGTATTCGGCGGGAAGTACAAACTCCGCGTCCTTGTATTCAAGGGTCAGAGCTTTTTCGGCTTTATTCAACCGGATTTTCTGGGGTGGGGACATTCAGTTTCCGCTAAAGCGCACGTCGTCGGGTAGATAAGCGCAGCGCATCGACCACGGGGGCGGTGGATGCGCTGCGCTTATCCACCCTACGGGTGGTTATCTCAGGATTATGTTTAAAGAATAAAGCGTGAGAGGTCTTCGTCTTTGCTCAACTCGCCCAGGTGCTTGTCGACATACGCCGCGTCGATGGTGATGTTGGTGCTGCCGTCGCCGCCGGCGAAGGAGATCTCTTCCAGCAGGCGCTCCAGTACGGTATGCAGGCGGCGCGCACCGATATTTTCGGTGGATTCGTTCACTTCAAAGGCCACTTCGGCAATGCGCTGAATGCCGTCGTCGGCAAACTCCAGGTTCACGCCTTCGGTACCCAGCAGTGCTTTCTGCTGCTCCGTGAGCGAGGCGCTGGGCTCGGTGAGAATACGCTGGAAATCCTTGGAGGTGAGCGAGCTCAGTTCCACGCGGATCGGCAGGCGGCCCTGCAGCTCCGGTATCAGGTCGGAGGGCTTGGACAGGTGGAAGGCGCCGGAGGCAATAAACAGAATATGATCTGTTTTGATCATGCCGTATTTGGTGGTGACGGTGCAGCCTTCGATCAGCGGCAGCAGGTCGCGCTGAACCCCTTCGCGGGACACGTCGGCACCGCCGCTTTCCTGGCGTTTGGCCACTTTGTCGATTTCATCGATAAATACGATGCCGTTCTGTTCCGCCGACTGGATGGCTCTGGTTTTGATTTCTTCGTCGTTGATGAGCTTGGCGGCTTCATCGTCGGTCAGCTGTTTGAGCGCCTGTTTGACGGTGAGCTTGCGCTTCTGGGTTTTGCCCTTGGACATGTTGCTGAACATGCCCTGCAGCTGGTTGGTCATTTCTTCCATGCCGGGGGGTGCCATGATTTCGACACCCATGGGGCTGGCGGAAACGTCGATTTCGATTTCCTTATCGTTGAGTTCACCCTCGCGCAATTTTTTGCGGAAGACCTGGCGGGTGCCGGAGTCTTTTTCACTGGGGTCGGTGTTGCGTGCGGGTGGCAGCAGGGCGTCGAGAATACGATCTTCGGCGGCGTCCATGGCGCGCTGCTTGACGCCTTCGGTGGCGCGCTCGCGCTCGAGTTTGATGGCCATTTCGACGAGGTCACGCACGATGGACTCGACGTCGCGACCGACGTAACCGACTTCGGTGAATTTGGTGGCTTCGACTTTGATAAACGGTGCGCCGGCCAGTTTGGCGAGGCGGCGGGCGATTTCGGTTTTACCGACGCCGGTGGGGCCGATCATCAGGATGTTCTTCGGGGTGATTTCCGCGCGCAGTTCTTCGTTCACCTGCATACGGCGCCAGCGATTGCGCAGGGCGATGGCGACGGCGCGTTTGGCGTCGTTCTGGCCAACGATGTGACGGTCGAGTTCGTGGACGATTTCTCTGGGGGTCATGGACATGGTCTTTACTCGGATTCTTTTCGCTTCGTTCCGGCTTCGTTTACTTTGAAGCTGGTGCGGTGGCGGGCGATCACCGGGATTCAGGTTTCAGGACCGCTGTGAATACATCCCTGTACGCTCTGTCGGAAACATCCATGTTTCCGACAGTCCTGAAACCTGAATCCCGGCGCTCGCCCTTCGATTAGGATTTCTGCACTTCGTTAGCGAGTTGCAACTCAATAACTCAGCTCTTCAATCGTGTGATTCTGGTTGGTGTACACACAGATATCACCGGCAATTTTCAGCCCCTGTTCCACAATGGTTCTGGCATCCAACTCGGTATTGTCGAGCAGCGCACGGGCCGCGGACTGGGCGAAGGGGCCGCCGGAGCCGATGGCGATCAAGTCGTCTTCCGGCTGGATCACGTCGCCGTTACCGGTGACGATCAAACTGGCGGTTTCGTCGGCGACGGCGAGCAGGGCTTCGAGGCGGCGCAGGGCGCGGTCGGTACGCCAGTCTTTGGCAAGCTCGACGGCGGCGCGGGTGAGCTGGCCGTTGTGGGCCTGGAGTTTGGCTTCGAAGCGCTCGAACAGGGTGAAGGCGTCGGCGGTACCACCGGCGAATCCGGCGATAACCTTGTCGTTGTACAGGCGGCGCACTTTGCGGGCGTTGCCTTTCATGATGGTGTTGCCCATGGAGACTTGCCCGTCACCGCCGATGACGACTTTGCCGTTTCGGCGGCAGGAAAGGATGGTGGTGCCGCGATATTGTTCCACGTGTGCCTCGGTGTTTTACATTGCGAGAGCACTAAGTGTGGTCGATGGGGCTGAATTTCAACTTTGGGATTGCGGCTTTATACTCCGCGCCCACTTTCAGGTGTATCGAGAGGACTGCCTGTGACCCGTATCAAGCGCCGCTATTACACCCTGGTATTTGCCCTGTTTATGTCGTTTTTCATGTCGACATTGATGTCCGGCGTGGTGACGCTGATCAATACGGGGCTGAGCGAGGGGTTTCTGGAGCGCTGGCTGCGCGCAGGTGTCGCGGCCTGGGTGATTGCATTTCCGCTGATTTCGCTGATTGCGCCGCTGGCGCACAGGCTGACGCGGAAGTTTGTGGAGCCAGGTGGGGACTGATTAGTCCGATGGTTCTGTGGTGGATGCGCTGCGCTTATCCACCCTACGGGGCGCTGTAGCGAGGATCAGTAGGGTGGATAAGCGCAGCGCATCCACCAGATTCAGCACACTATCCTTGCGCAGGACGCTTGAGCACCAGCGGCATCAGGCGGTGTTCGGCCAGTACACCGCGCGCGGCGGCCATTTTGGAGCGGTTGGTGTAGGGGCCGACGAGGACCCGGTGCCAGGTGCCGCGGCTGTCGGTGGCGGACTCTACTTTGGCATCCAGGTTGGCCAGCATCAGCTGGGCGCGCAGGCGTTCGGCTTCGTCCTTGTCGCGGAAGCTGGCGGCCTGGAGGATGTACACCAGGTCGGACTTGGGCTCTGCCCGCTCCGGGGTCTCGCGGCTTTTCTGCTCGCCCTCGCGCACCCGCACCTGCTGGTTCTTCGGCTCGGGGACCTTCACTTCATTCTCTTCCAGCAACTTGTAGAAATCGAAGCGTGGTTTGGACTCGCCGGCCGCAGGCTGTTGCGCCACGGGCTTTTCGATGCGCTTGACCGCTTGTGTCTGCGCGGTCTTGAGGTCGTTCAGCAGGAATACAAACACTGCAAAGCCGCCGACAAAGTTGCCCAGCACGAACCAGACCCAGGCGGGCTTTCCGGTAGATTGTTGGCGGCGGGTATTGCGGCGGGCCATGGTGTTCTCTCGATTTCTTAAGCGTTATCTCTGCAGGCGGGAAATTGTAACGCCTGCGCGCGGCACTGTGCGGATTTTAAGACAGCTCCTGCGCATCCATATCCACCGCCCACCGCAACCGTCGGTTGCGATTGCCCTCCGCCCACTGGCAGAACTGCGCCAGTATTCGCTGCAAAAGACCGCGTTTTTCCGCGGTGATCTGGAGATAGAAGCGGAAGCGACCGGACTTGCGCTCCAGTAATGCGGGCACCGGCCCCAGATACTGCAATTCCGGCGAGGGTGGCGCCATGGCCTGCAGGTACTCGCGGGCGTTGACCAGGAACTCTTCCGCCCAGCGCGGCTCCTCACACTCGGCGCGCACCAGCGCCATGGCGCGAACCGGTGGCAACTGGGCGATCTTGCGCTCCTCCATCAGCTGGCGCGCGAAGGCGCCATAGCCCTTGTTCAGCAGCAATTGCAGCAGCGGGTGCTCCGGATAGCGGCTCTGCACCAGCACCTTGCCCGGCAGATCGCCGCGCCCGGCGCGGCCGGCCACCTGTTCCAGCAACTGCCCCATGCGCTCGGGGGCGCGGAAGTCCGCGCTGAACAGGCCGCCATCGGCGTCCTGGATCACCACCAGGGTGACCTTCGGCAGGTGGTGGCCCTTGGCCAGCATCTGGGTGCCCAGCAGCAGGCAGGGCTCGCCGTTGCGCGCCGGTTCCAGCAGTTTGTCCAGCGCCTGCTTGCTGGTGGTGGTATCCCGGTCCACACGGATTACGTTGAAATCCGAGAAGCTGTGGGTAAGGAAGTCCTCACTGCGCTCGGTGCCGGCACCCAGGGCGTTGAGGTTGCGGCTGTGGCACTGGGGGCAGCTGTGCACCTCGCGCATCCGGTAGTCACAGTGGTGGCAGCGCAGGTGGCGCTGGCGCCGGTGCAGGGTCAGCTTGGCGGAACAGTGCGGACAGTCCGCCAGCCAGCCGCAGTCGTCGCAGGTCAGTGCCGGGGAATAGCCGCGCCGGTTGATAAACACCAGCGCCTGCTCGCCGCGTCTCAGGGTATCGCCGATATGCCGCAGCACCTGCGGGGCAAAGCCCTCCTGCAGCTGCTGGTGGAAGGTTGGCACCACGCTGATTTCCGGCGGACGCGCGTTGCCAGCGCGGTGGCGCAGGCGCAGGTGCTGGTAGCGGCCGCTCAGTGCATTGTGCAGGCTCTCCAGGGACGGCGTGGCCGAACCCAGCAATACCGGCACCCCGGCATTTTTGGCCAGTACCACGGACAGGTCACGCGCGGAATAGCGCACCCCGTCCTGCTGCTTGAAAGAGCCGTCGTGCTCCTCATCGATCAGGATCACGCCGAGGCGCGGCAGCGGGGTAAAAATGGCGGAGCGCGTGCCGATGACAATGTCCGCAACGCCGCTGGCGGCCGACAGCCAGGCGCGGGCGCGCTCGCCATCGGCGAGCCCCGAGTGCAGGGCGGCGATACGGAAGTCGGGAAAGCGCGCGGCAATCCGGCGCAGGGTTTGCGGGGTGAGACCGATCTCCGGCACCAGCAACAATGCCTGATGGCCGGCGCGCAGGGCGCGCTCCATCAGCCGCAGGTAGACCTCGGTCTTGCCGCTGCCGGTGGTGCCTTCCAGCAAGGAGGCACTGAAGCCGGTGGCCGCTACCGACTCAATGACCAGGCGCTGCTCGTCGTTCAGCTCTGGCGCCGGGCGGGGTTCCACAGGTTCCAGCGGCGGCGGCGCGGTGGGCCCGGACACCCAGCGCGCGAGCCCGCGCTCGATCAGCGCCTTGCACACACTGCTGGTGAGGCCGCGCGCATTCAGCGCGGTGCGGCTCTGGCGGCCCGACCCCAGCAGTAGCTGCAGCAATTCCTGCTGTTTTTTTGCCCGCGCCAGCGCCGTTTCCGGCAAGCCTTTGCCCTCGGTAGTCAGCTCCAGCCATTGCTCCGCCCAGTGATCTGCCGGCTTGCCCTTGCGCAGGGCCACCGGCAGCGCGGCGGCGTACAGCTCACCGATAGGGGCCTGATAGTAGTCAGCGGCCCATTGCAGGAAGTGGCGGCTGCGGGCGTCAAAAACAGGCTGGCGGTCGATACGTTCGCTGGCGGGCTTCAGCTCCGCCAGTGGCGATTCCGCCACCACCTCCACCAGCACCGCCACCAGATCGCGCTTGCCAAACGGCACATGAAAGCGCTGCCCCGGACACAGGTCATCGGCACTGAGCCCCGCCGGTGGCAGGTAGTCAAACAGGCGGCGCAAAGGGACCGGGACCGCCAGGCGCAATATGACGCCGGCGCCCGTGACCGAACCCTGTTGTGCTTCCTGAGCCGAGAGAACCGCCAAACTGCCCCCGATGCGTGTTCTGCCTAGTGAATTTTGCGAGCGCGCTAGTGTAACGGCTGGCGGTCGTGGTTACAGCTGCTGCCAGCAAGACTTTACAACCGCATTTCCGCTTGAATCGGCGAGCTAATCTGATAGTATGCGCCGACTTTTTAAACAGCCCGGGGAATCCTCCCCTGCACCAATGACGATCCCGTGCTCAGCAAATGACTGGGTGGCGGTGTCGAAAAGAGGCCATCATGAAGACCGATATCCACCCGAATTACGCCGAAATTACCGCAACTTGCTCCTGTGGCAACACCTTCAAAATGGGTTCCACCCTCGGCAAGGACATCCAGCTGGACGTATGCTCCAACTGTCACCCGTTCTACACCGGCAAGCAGAAGCAAGCGAGCACTGGTGGCCGTGTCGACCGCTTCAAGAAGCGTTTCGGCAGCCGCATCTCCAAGTAAGCGCCTTCGAGCCGCAAACCGGAGTGAAGCAAGTCGTTCCGGCACTGACCGGCTCGCCGCTTACCCAAAAGACGCCCTGGGCTTCCCTCGGCGTCTTTTTTTGTGCCTGTCTGTTACTGCTCGGGGCGCTCCTGCCTGCCCGCGCCCTGGCCGACTGTGTACTGGGGGAGGCGGACGAGATTGTGGCCCTCAGGAAGGTGGTGGATGGCGACACCCTGCGCCTGAAGGATGGCCGCCGCGTGCGGCTTATCGGGGTCAACACACCGGAGCTGCGCCACGGCACGCGGCCGGCCCAGCCACTGGCGGAGGAGGCCAGGGAGTTTACCGAGCGTTTTCTGGCCGGTGGCGACCTTGAGCTGGTGTACGACGAGGATCGCTACGACAACCATGGTCGCGTGCTCGCCCATGTCTACAACCATCGCGGCGACAGCCTGGAAGCCGCACTGCTCGCTGCCGGGCTCGCCTTTCATATTGCCATTGCACCCAACTTCGCCCTCGCCGAGTGCCTCGCCAGCCGCGAGGAGCTCGCCCGTGAACGGCAGCGCGGCCTGTGGGCGCCGGGGGTCTGGCCAACGCTCAGGGCCGACCAGCTGCGCCCCGGCGACGGCGGCTTTGTGCGGCTCACCGGCACCGTGAAAAAAACCGACCGCAACCGATACCTGTGGCTTGAGCTGGATGGCCCGGTGGCCGTACGCCTGGATCTGAAACGGGATTATGGCCACCCGAGCGGGCGCAACTGGCAAGGCCGCAAAATAGTGGTCAAAGGCTGGCTGGTAGACCGGGGAGAGAAATATGCATCCCGAAACCGGCGAAATAAACGCTGGTTTATTGCGTCAGATTCCGAATTTACTATCGAAATTAGTAGGGATTAACTGTTCCGCTCAGTTTCTGAGCTTGTGGACTTCCAGTCGTCTCGGTTATTCTTCGCGCCTCGGATAGGGCGCCCCTTTGCCCCACAATAAAATCAAAAATCCGCTGTAACCTGCCGCCAGCCACAGAATGCCGGCTGCCTTGCAATTCAACGAGATGACACCCTGATGACCGACTCACTGCGCCAGGCAGCGCTCGATTACCATGCCTTGCCAACACCGGGCAAACTTTCGGTGGAACTGACAACCCCCGCCCACACCCAGGAAGACCTGTCCCTGGCCTATAGCCCCGGCGTGGCCGAGCCGGTGCGCGAAATCGCCAAAGACCCGGAAGCGGCCTACCTGTACACCGGCAAGGGCAACCTGGTGGCGGTGATTTCCAACGGCAGCGCCATTCTCGGCCTCGGCAACCTGGGCCCACTGGCATCAAAACCGGTGATGGAGGGTAAATCCCTGCTGTTCAAGCGCTTTGCCGACATCAATTCGGTGGATATCGAGGTGGACTGCCCCAGCCCCGAGCGGTTTATCGAGACCGTCGCCGCGATCGCCAATACCTTCGGCGGTATCAACCTGGAAGACATCAAGGCGCCCGAGTGCTTCCATATTGAAGAAGCGCTGATCGAGCGCTGCTCGGTGCCCGTCTTCCACGACGACCAGCACGGCACCGCGATCGTGACGGTTGCAGGCATGCTCAACGCGCTGGAGATCCAGGGCAAGCAACTGTCGGATGCGCGCATCGTATGCCTGGGTGCCGGCGCTGCGGCCACCGCCTGCTGCAAGCTGCTGCTTGCCGCAGGCGCCAGAAAAGAACAGATCACCATGCTCGACAGCCGCGGTGTGATTCACTCCGGGCGCAGCGACATCAATGCCTATAAAGGTGAATGGGCCCGCGATACGGAGATGCGCACACTGGACGACGCCATCGAGGGCGCTGACGTGTTCCTCGGCGTCTCTGGCCCGGACCTGCTCACCGCCGAACAGCTGGCACATATGGCCGCGAGGCCGGTGGTGTTCGCCTGCTCCAACCCCAACCCGGAAATCTCCCCGGAGCTGGCCCACGCCACGCGCGACGACCTGATCATGGCCACCGGGCGCTCGGATTATCCGAACCAGGTGAACAACGTACTGTGCTTCCCGTTTATTTTCCGCGGCGCGCTGGACGTGCGCGCCACCCGTATCAATGAGGACATGAAGCTCGCCGCCATCGAGGCGATCCGCAAGCTGGCACGCGAGGAGGTACCCGAAGAAGTGCGCGCGGGCTACGGCGGCGTGGAACTGAGTTTTGGCGCCGACTACATACTGCCCAAGCCCACGGATCCGCGCCTGCTGCCGGAAGTGGCGGCGGCAGTGGCCCGTGCCGCGGTGGACAGCGGCGCGGCGCGGCTGCCGTATCCGGCACACTATCCGTTGAATGCGATCTGAAGCATCGCTCATTTGGCCCCGGTGGCAGCAATGCTGCCGGGTGCCGGCTTCATTCTCAATCCTTGAGCCTCCCCTCCACCGCCGCTAAACTGCCCCCATGTCTGAGCAAAGATGTCCCCACGCATGAGTCACGTCTATGTGCTGACCAATCAGCACCAGCAGTTTTTAAGCAAGAGCAACGAGTGGATCGACGGCCGCGAAAGCACCAAGCTGTTCCGCACCGAGCACAAAGATGTCGCCATCAATCAGATGTTCGAGGCCAACACCCGCGACGTCAGCCTGCGCATCGAACTCCTCGAGTGCCCGCTCGACAGCAAAAAGCACCCGCAGGTGCCCGCTGAAGCGCTGAGCGACGAGCCGCTAGTGTCCGCGGACGAGGCCACTGTGAACGCGCAGGGCGCCGGTGACCCGGACGAACTGCCGCAACCCGCTCCGGTCGAAACACCGCCGGAACACAACCCGGAAGCGGACCCTGCACCGGCGCCGGAAGTGGCTCCTGAGCCGCAACCCGAGATAGAACCCGAGCAGTTTCCCGGCACCACACCGGAAATCCAGCCGGACCAGCCGCCGGAGTCCATCGCCAGGCAGGCCTGAGCATTGAAAGTCACCGCACCAGGCCACCGCCACTGCCCCGCGCAAACCCCTTGAGTTGGGAGGCGGCGCCCCCATTTAGGCGGGACTGCCTTTAAACCGCACCTGCGAGCGTCCACCAACGGCGCATCCGGCCAACCAGCCTAGCGGCTGCCACAGGAGATTCCCTTGTCGACGTTCACTATGGCCGAGCTGGCCCAGCCGGAAGCTTTAGCCCTGCTCAAGGGCATCCGCCGCGGCATTGAAAAAGAAGGCCTGCGCGTTTCCCCGGAGGGAGAGCTGGCCCAGACCGGACACCTCCAGGGTCTCGGCTCCGCGCTGACCCACGAATACATCACCACCGACTTCGCGGAAGCACTGCTGGAATTCATTACCCCACCGGTGGCCACCCCCGAGCAGGCACTGGAACAGCTGGATCATATCCATCGCTATACCTACAGCCAGATTGGCGACGAGCGGCTGTGGGTAAACAGCATGCCCGGCCGCATCGGCCGCGACGAAGATATTCCCGTGGCCCGCTACGGCAGCTCCCACAGCGGCACCATGAAGACCATCTACCGCCTGGGCCTCGGCTTGCGCTACGGCCGCGCCATGCAGACCATCGCCGGCATTCACTACAACTTTTCCCTGCCGGATACCTTCTGGCGCTGGCTGCAGCAGAAAGAGGGCGGCAGCGACCAGTCCGGGACAAATGAGTCACTGCAGGACTTCAAAACCCGCCGCTACTTTGACCTGATCCGCAACTTCCGCCGGCACTACTGGCTGCTGATCTACCTGTTCGGTGCCGCGCCGGCGGTGTGCGGTACCTTTGTGCAGGACCGCGAACACAAACTGCAACCGTTCGATGGCGACGGCCGCAGCCTGTATGCGCCCCAGGCCACTTCCCTGCGTATGGGCGACCTTGGCTACACCAGCGACGCGCAGAAATCCCTGATCGTCTGCTACAACGATCTGCCGAGTTACCTGTCCACCCTGTGCGCCGCCATTAGCAAGCCGTATCCGGAATACCACGCGCTGGGAGTGAAGGACGAAACCGGCAACTACCAGCAGCTGTCCACCGGCCTGCTGCAGATCGAGAACGAGTTCTACTCGCCGATCCGCCCCAAAAACCCCGCCGGCATGGGCGAAACCGCCCTCTCCGCCCTCGACGCCCGCGGTGTTGAATACATCGAAGTGCGCTGCCTCGACCTCAATCCCTTTGTGCCGCTGGGTATCGAAGCCCCGCAAATGCGCTTCCTCGACGCCTTCCTGCTGCACTGCCTGCTCAGCGACAGTCCCATGACCGATGACGCCGACTACCGCGCCATCCAGGAAAACCAGGCGCGCATCGTGTACCAGGGCCGCGACCCGGAAGTCCAGCTGGTGCACAACGGTCGCGAGCGCAAACTCACCGACTGGGCCAGCGAGCTCCTCGACCAGATTCAGCCGATGGCCGAACTGCTCGACCGCGCCTGGGAGAGCGACGATTACCAGCGTGCCGTTGCCGCCCAGCGCGACAAGATCGACGGCAAAGTCCCCACCCCCGCCGCGCAGATGCTGGCAGAGATGCACGAACACAAGCAGACCTTCTTCCAGTGGGCCCAGGCCAAGGCCGAGCAACACCGGCAGTATTTTCTTGAGCGCCCGCTGAGCGAGGAAGATCAGGCCGAGTTTGAACGCCTGGCGAAAGAGTCGCTGGAAAAGCAGAAACAGGTGGAAGAAGCCGATACCGGCAGCTTTGAAGACTTTCTCGGCAAGTACTACGCACAGTATGTGTTTTGTCAGAGAGGGCTCTGAAACGGCCGGGTGACCAATTGAGCTCTGGGCGAAGGTGCCGATGGCGGGTGCAGCCAATAAAGCCAATTTAAAACCCAAGCGACAAGACTCGCAATGAACTACCTTGCCCATCTGCTGCTCTCAGGCCCCGACCCGGACTGGCAACTGGGCGGGCTGCTCGGCGACTTCGTCAAGGGGCCCATGAAGGGCGAGCGCCCGCAGGCCATCGAAGACGGTATCCGCCTGCACCGCCGCATCGACCTGCTGAGCGACCAGCACCCTGCCTACCTCCGAGCACTTCGGCGGCTCGGGCCCGAATGGCGTCGCCTCGGCGGTATCGCCCTGGATATCTGGTTCGACCACTTACTCGCCCGCGACTGGCAACACTGGCATCCACAACCCCTCGAAACCTTTACCCACCACTGCTGGTCCAACTTTCGCGCGCGCCAGCCATGGATTCCGGAAAACGCACGGGCATTTATTCAAAGGGCCGAGCAATTTAAACTGCTACCCGGCTACCGCGAGGTAGCAGTTATCCAGCGCACCCTCGAACGGGTCGGAATGCGCCTGCGACGCCCGCAGCCACTGGCGGACGTGCTGCCGCTGCTGCGCGCCGATCGCCCGGCGCTGGAAACGGATTTTCAACAACTGTTTAGCGACCTGACACTCCAGGCCGAAGAATTCCGCCGACAGCTCGATACGCGGACACCATCCGGACAATAAATTTATGACTCTGCCGACACCCCGCACCACCTTCCTGCTGATGTTTCTTGCCGTTATCTTCGTACTCGGTGTCGCCTTCTACATGGAATACATCATGGGGCTGGAACCCTGCCCGCTGTGTATTACCCAGCGCGTCATGTTCCTCGGTGTCGGCCTGGTGTCACTGATCGCCTTTCTGCACAACCCCAGCGGTGCGAGCCAGATCGGCCGCCGGCTGTACGGCCTGCTGGTCTCGCTGTTCGCCATCGGCGGCCTGTATTTTTCCGCCCGTCAGCTGTGGCTGCAAAGCCTGCCGGAAGACCAGGTGCCGGCCTGCGGCCCGGGTATCAGCTACATGGTGGATGCATTCCCCATGGCCGAAGTCATCAAGACCCTGCTGACCGGTGACGGCAACTGCGCCGAAGTGCAGTGGACCATGCTCGGGCTCTCCATTGCTGGCTGGGCCGCGGTGGGCTTCGTCGGCCTGATCCTGTTCGGTGTGTGGCAGGCGTTCCGCAAACACTGAGCCGCTGCCCGCCATGGCGCTCGCGACGAAACCACTCCGCTGGCTGGTGGGGGCAGGCCTGCTGCTGGCCTTCGACCTCGCCGGCCGCAGCCTGAGTGCTGCTTTTGCATTACCCGTGCCGGGCCCCGTGCTCGGCATGCTCCTCCTGCTGCTGAGTCTCATGCTGTACGGCGGTGTGCCGCGTGGACTGGCAGAGGTGGCCGGGCAACTACTGCGCTTCCTGGTCCTCATCCTGCTACCGGCGACGGTGGGCATCTACTTTTTACGCGACCTCTCCGGGGGCGACTGGGTCGCCCTGGTGATAGCCATGGTGGTCGGCACGCTGATCAGCTTTACCCTGACGGGAATCCTACTGAACAGATTGATCCGTCGTGTTGGCGACACCCAGGGTGAGAATATCCGTGTGGACTGAGTGGCAACGCTGGCTGGCTCAGCTGCACCAGGTGGCGAGCGATTTCTTGGCGCCGCTTGGCCCTGCGCATCCACTGGTGATCCTTGCCCTGAACCTCATATGTTTCTGGGTCGGGGTAAAAATCTATCGCCGCCTCGGCAATCCACTGCTACACCCGGTGGTGGGCGCCAGCCTGCTGGTGTTCGCCGGACTGGTGCTACTGAGTGTGGATTTCGCCAGCTACCAACGGGGTAGCGGCCTGCTGAATCTGCTGCTGGGGCCGGCGGTGGTCGCCCTGGCCATTCCACTCAAACAAAACCTCGCCGTGGTGCGCAAAGTCGGCTGGCCGCTTATGCTGGGCCTGATGGTGGGTGCGGTGCTGGCGCCCCTGGTGGCGGTGGTCATCGCCCTGTTACTCGGCGGCAGCAAAACGGTATTGATTGCGCTCACCACAAAATCGGTGACAACGCCGGTGGCACTCGCCCTCGCACAGGAAATGCACGGGATTCAAAGCCTCGCGGCGGGCGTGGTGGCCTTTACCGGTATCGTTGGCGCCGTGTGCGGACCGGGCCTGCTGCGATGGCTGAAGATCACCGATGAGCGGGTGGTGGGGTTTTCCATGGGCATCAATGCCCACGCCATCGGCACCGTACGCGCGCTGGAGATCAGCGCCCTGTGCGGTGCGTTTTCCGCCCTCGCCATGGGCCTGTGCGGGGCGCTCACCGCATTGCTGTTGCCGCTCTTTGTGACCACCTGAACACTATCCGTCAGCAGTATCTATCGAATCCAAAAGCTTCGGCCTCACACGCCTGTCCCGCATCGTTTCGGTACCTTTCTGGCGCCTTTTTGCGGCCTGTTCCTTGCTCGCGGCGGCAGAAGCTTCTACATTCCTAAGAGCGGTTATAGATTCACAAAAGGAAACTTGGAGATGTTGGAAAACTGTAAAAATGCGCAGGAGCGCTGGGGTGGCGTGAGCCAGATTATTGACCGCTGGCTGCAATCCCGTCAGACGCTTCTGGTGAGCTTTTGCCAGCTCTCAGACAAGAAAGCCTTCGCCGATGGCGACCGGGAAGCCGGCGCCAATGTGCGCACCCTGTGCCAACAACTGGTGGACTACGTCTCCGCCGGGCACTTCGAAGTCTATGACCAGCTTATCCAGGAGGGGCAGGCTTTCGGGGATACCGAGGGCCTGCAGCAGGCCAAGGCGTTGTACCGGGAAATCGACGAGACCACCGACGTGGCTGTGGACTTCAATGACAAATACCTGGAAACCGACGACCTGACGTCACTGCCCAAAGACCTTTCCGAACTGGGCGTCGCCCTGGAAACCCGCTTCGCTGCGGAAGATCGTATGATCGACACCCTGCACACCGCACACAAAAACCAGCTGGCATGAATCGGTCTTAAACAGAAAAGCAGAATGCATAAAAAAGGGGCCAATGGCCCCTTTTTTGTGTGCGCAGGCTTGACCAGGTTATTCCGTACCCTGATCTTCCTCCGCTGCCGGCGCTTCGCTGTTCACGTCGGCCTTGTGCAATTCCACTTCAAAAATCAGTGTGGAATTGGGGCCGATCAGGCCGCCCGCGCCACCCGGGCCGTAAGCCAGGTCGGAGGGGATATACAGCTCCCACTTGGCACCTTCCTTCATCAGCTGCAGGGCTTCGGTCCAGCCCTTGATCACGCCATTTACCGGGAACTGCACCGGCTGGCCGTTTTTGTAGGAGCTGTCGAACTCGGTACCGTCGATCAGAGTTCCTTTGTAATCCACTTCCACCACGCTGGTTTCTGAGGGGCTGGCGCCAGAACCTTCAGTGATCACCTTGTACTGGAGACCGGAATCGGTGGTTTGAACACCTTCTTTCTTGGCATTCTCTTCCAGGAATTTTTTACCTTCTTCCATATTCTTGTCAGCGGAGGCTTTGAAGTCGGCCTCCTGCTTGGCCATCAGTTCTTTCTGCTTGGCCTGCATGCTCTCCTGGAACACCTGGATGACTTTTTGCTTCTCTTCTTCACTCAGGCGGGACTCGCGACCAGCGGCCACATCGTTCAGCGCCATGGAGACGATGGCCGGGTCCAGGCTAACTTCCTGGCTTTTCAGGCGGTTCGCCATATCTTCGGCGATGATGTAGCTGACCTTCTGCTCCTGGGATTCGAGCGCGATATCGGCAGAGCCAGCGGGCTCCTGTTTGTTACAGCCAGCCAGTGCAATACCCAGTGCAACCGCAGCGGCCAAAGAAGTTTTATTCATGAGAATGGTCTCTTTATTTCCGTGAAGCATTTATTCATAGGAGCAGGGTTTCCCCTTCTCTGCTGTTGTACACCCGAACCGCCGCAACCTATGTGCGATAGATCACATTACCGCAGGCCGGGCCAGCGTCAGCCAAGTCTAACCCATGCGGGTTAGCGCTGCACACTGCCCGCCAGGACTCTGCCTGGCACTATTCGTTTCATTTTGCGTTGAGCCGCTCCAACGATGATTCATCATCAAACACAAGGTGTGTGACAAGCAACGGAGGACCCATTTCGGCAAAGTACTGCAAACGAACAAAGAAAAAGCCTTGCATCAACTAAAGTACAGGGATGCACTTCGCAAATAACAGCGCTATTATCAGCGTTCTACCCTGAGTTTTTTTCTCCCGCAGAGAGGTGATTCTGCACTACAAATGGGAGAGCTTCGGGGGCTCTTTTCGAACCGACACCCACAACCGTTTCAACTGCAGGATCTCAACTCATGGCCGCCAAACGCAAAGCCGCTGTATCCATTGCCGATCTCGAAAAGCAGATCGCCAAGATCACCACTCAACTCGACAAGGCTCGGGCCAAGGACGCGGCCGATGCCGAAAAAGCCCTGAAAAAAGCCACCACCGCAGCGAACAAGGCACAGGCCCAGGTAAAGCAGGCTAAGGCTAAACTGGCGACTGCGCGCACGGCGGCAGGCAAGGCGAAAACCCCCGCGGCGAAAGCTTCGGCCAAGAAGAAGGTCGATACCGCCAAGGCCGCCGTGGCCAAGGTTGAGAAAGTCGCCAAGGACACAGCCAAGACCTTAAGCGAATCGAAAGCGGCCGCCGCCGCTGCCAAGCTCGCCGACAAGACCGCGCAAACCATCAAGAAAGCGGGTGAAGCCGCAGCCAAGAAAGTCCAGGCTGCAGCGAAAAAGAAGAAGACTGCTGGCAAGAAGGTAACGGCAAAGAAATCAGCAACCAAGAAGACTGCGGCTAAAGCCGCCGCCAAGCCCGCCGACAAGAAAAAGGCTGCAAGCAAGAAGGCCGCGCCGAAGCAGGGCGCAGCAAAGAAAGCGACAGCCAAGAAAGCCACTGCCAAGAAGGCACCCGCGAAAAAAGCGGCAGCTGACAAACCCGCAGCCAAGTCAGCGACGGCAAAAAAAGCTTCCGCTAAAAAAACCGCTGTTAAAAAGACTGCCACCAAAAAGTCGGCGCCCAAGAAGGCCGCCACAAAAGACGTGAAAGTGGCGAAGGCGAACGGCAGCACGCCGGCCGCAGCACCCCAGCCGGCGCCGGCGAAAGAGCCTCAGGACAAGCCGGCTGTCGCACCCGCTCCGGCAACAGCGGCCGAACCCATCATGGGGAAAACCTCAGAGCCCAAGCCCCTGCTACCGGAATCCAGTCCGGCGGCGGTAACACCGGTCACTCCGACCATCACCCCAAGCACACCGGCCAAGAGCCTGTTTTCCACCGAAGAAAACCCGCATTACGGCCCGGAAGAGCACAAACACAAGCACTAAGTCAGGGTGCCGCACCCGGCTCCGGTGAACCGCCTCCGGTGTGTTCGCCGGTAGTGGTCGCATTTTCAAGAGCGGCTCTGCCTCCGGTACTGTAGGCATCAATCAGGCCCGCCCAGCGGGCCTGTTCTTTTTGCAGCAACCCGTATTGTTGTCCTGCCAGCTCCAGCGGGGATCGGGTTTCCGGCCAACTCTCGCTATTCAGCTTCCACAACGCCGCGATCTGGCGTTGCTCCATACGCAACTCGCACCGCTTGCACCAGGCATACAAGCCGGTGTGCTTTTTGATCCGGCCCAGTAGTCGGCGCAGGTGACGCACACTGGTGATCATCCGCCTGCGTGGCGCAAGGCCGCGATCCGCAACTCGCCAGCTTTCCTCACTCAACTGTCGCCCGCAGGCACTGGTATAGCTCGCCCACAGCAGCAGACAGACATCCGCACCGCGGCTGTCCTGACACTCCAGCAGGAAGTCCGCCACGTGCGGCTGCTGGTAGAACTCCAGGCTGAATTGCCACAGTGGATTTTGCAGTGGAGACGGCGGCGGTGATGGAGGTGCGGTTTCTGTCACGGTAGAATCCCGGCGGTTTGTTATAGCCGATAGCTTAGCAGGCTGCTAAATACCCCGGCGAACTCCAAGAGGTTTCCATTGATTAATCTGCAAGGCGTATCGCTGCAGGTGGGCGGACGGGATCTGCTCAACAACGCCAGCTGCCGCATCTTCCCCGGTCACAAGGTGGGCGTCATCGGCGCCAACGGCTGCGGCAAGTCCACCCTGTTCAAGATGCTGCTTAAGCAGCAGGAGAGCGACGCGGGCACCATCGAGGTGCCCGCAGGCTGGGAAGTGGCGCATATGGCTCAGGAAGTCTCCGCCACTGATCAGAGCGCGCTGGACTACGCACTGGACGGCGACCACCGCCTGCGCGACCTGCAACGGGCACTGGAGGCCGCCGAAGCCGACGGCACCGACGGCAAGCGCATCGCCGAGCTGCACGAGCAGATGGCCGCGATCGACGGTTACAGTGGCCCCGCCCGTGCCGCGCAACTGCTGGACGGGCTCGGCTTCTCCCACGCCGAGCAACAGCGCCCGGTAAAGAGCTTCTCCGGTGGCTGGCGTATTCGCCTGAATCTGGCGCGGGCACTGATGTGCCCCGCAGATCTGCTGCTGCTCGACGAACCCACCAACCACCTGGACCTCGATGCCACCCTGTGGCTTGAGCAGTGGCTGCAGCGCTTTCCCGGCACCCTGCTGATCATTTCCCACGACCGGGATTTTCTCGACGCGGTGGTGGACGGCATCATCAGCTTCGAGCAACAGGACCTGGTGCTCTACAGCGGCAACTACACCGCGTTCGAACGGGCCCGCGCCGAGCGCCTGGCGCAACAGCAGGTGCAATACGAGAAACAGCAAGCGCAGCGGGCACATATGGAAGACTTTGTGCGCCGCTTCCGCGCCAAAGCCACCAAGGCCAAACAGGCCCAGAGCCGCCTCAAGGCACTGGACCGTATGGCGGAGATCGCGCCGGCCCATGTGGACTCCCCGTTCCGCTTTCGCCTGCCCAGCGCCGACAAGGTGTCCAACCCATTGATCGACCTGCGTGAGGCGGAGATCGGCTACCCCGGCAAGACCATTCTGCCAAACGTCGAGCTCGGCATTCAGCCCGGCCGCCGCATCGGCCTGCTGGGCCCCAACGGTGCCGGCAAGTCCTCGCTGATCAAGGCCCTCGCCGGCGAGCTGCCGCTACTGTCGGGGGTGCGCCAGTGCGGTGAGCACCTGAAAATCGGTTACTTTGCCCAGCACCAGCTGGAAGCACTGGACGCCAACGCATCGCCGCTGCTGCATCTACAGCGGCTCTCTCCCCTGGCCAGCGAACAGCAACTGCGGGATTTCCTCGGCGGCTACGGCTTTTTTGGCGACCGGGTGTTCGAGCCGGTAAAAGGCTTTTCCGGCGGCGAGAAGGCGCGGGTGGCACTGGCACTGCTGGCCTGGCAGAAACCGAACCTGTTGCTGCTGGACGAACCCACCAACCACCTGGATCTGGAAATGCGCCATGCGCTCACCCTGGCACTGGCGGAATTCCCCGGTGCCATGCTGCTGGTGTCCCACGACCGCCACCTGCTGGCGAATACCACCGACGAATTCATCCTGGTGGCCGATGGCCGTGCCGAGCCCTACGACGGCGACCTGGAGGATTACAAACAGTGGCTGCTGTCGTTCAAGCGCGACGAGAAGCGCCGCCAGGATAACGATTCCGATTCCAATGCCGCGCAGGCGACGGACAAGCCCGTTGAAGACAAGAAGGCCCAGCGCCGCGCCGCCGCCGCCCTGCGGGAACAACTGAAGCCGCTAACCAACAAGCTGAAAAGCATCGAGCAGAAAATGGCAAAGGCGGAAAAGGAACTGGCGACCCTGGAAACCCGGCTGGCGGACGAGGACCTTTACGCGGGCGGGCAGCAGGATGAAATTGCGCGCCTGACCAAAGCCCAGGGTGAGGCGCGGGAATCACTGGAAGAGCTGGAAATGGCTTGGCTGGAGGTGTCGGAAGAATTGGAGCAGGCACGCGGCGACTGACCACCACCTGCCCCGCGGCTCACTTGGAGAAGTCACCGGGGTCGTAGTCCTCCAGCGGGCAGCCGTCTTCATTCACCGCCATGCCCATGGGAGTTCCCGGACACTGGTCGAGGTAGTCCGGCACACCATCGCCGTCGCTGTCCACCGGGCAGCCACGCATGTCCACATCAATACCCGGCGGTGTTTGCGGGCATTGGTCAATGTTGCTGTAAATACCGTCACCATCCCAGTCACGCGGCACCACCTCGTCTTGCCACTGGTAGCCAATGGCGAAGCTCAAGAAGCCATCCATGCCACCTTCCTCGACCCCCTGGAAGCCACGCAGATCCCCACGCACCTGCCAGCGCGGTGCGAGCTGGTATTTGATACCCGCACCGAAGTTGACCATCGTCTGACGCTGGTGCCAGTTGTCGGGATAGCTGAAAGAATCCTCGTCCACCCGCAATTCACCGGCACCGAACACCACGTAGGGCTGCCACAGGTAATTGCCACAGAACTGCCCGCCGAACTGATACATGAGGTCGAGGTGATAGTTCTGTACCGCAACGTCTTCGCGGGCATCCTTCAGGTCAGCACTGAAGTAATCGAACACGCCCTCAATCGCCCAGCGATCGGTGATGTTGTAACCGAAACCGATACCCCCACCGGAGCTGTCTTGCAGCTCCTCAAGAAAATACGGGGTGCCGGAGAGGCGCTCTTCATCGAACCAGTACTGGCCACCGTTGAGGTAGAGGGTGAGGGTACCTTCATTGTCGGCGAGGGCCGGGGCACCGATGAGTGCCAGGCAGCTGCCGAGCACCAGACTACGCTGGCAATGGCGCCGAATACGGCTGCACAGGTGTTTCAGGGCGGGGGCGGGGCTTGTTGTCATTGTTACTCCGGAGCATCCATTTACCGGTAGACAGAAGATAGCACAGTGGGCCGGGCGCCCCTGCTGCAGACGCCCGGCCAGCCGGTAGTTTATTTGCGCTGGTACAGCAGGTCCCACACTCCGTGCCCCAGACGCTCGCCGCGGCGTTCAAATTTGGTTTGTGGGCGAAAGGCCGGGCGCGGGGCGTAATTGCCCTTGCCGGCGGTGTTTTCCAGCAGCTCTTCCGCTTCGAGCACTTCGAGCATCTGCTCGGCGTAGTTTTCCCAGTCCGTGGCCATGTGCATCAGGCCACCGGGTTTCAGTTTGCTGCACAGCAGTTTTACAAACTCTGGCTGCACGATGCGACGTTTGTTGTGTTTTTTCTTGTGCCAGGGATCGGGGAAATACAGCTGGAAGCGATCGAGGCTGGCATCTGGAATACAGTCGTTCAATACATCGATGGCATCGGCCATGTACACGCGCAGGTTTTTGACGTCGGCTTTACCGGCGTTATTGATCAGTCGGCCAACACCGGGCGGGTGGACTTCGATGCCGATAAAGTCCTTATCCGTTTCGGCTTCGGTCATTTCCAGCAGGGAGTCGCCCATGCCAAAGCCGATTTCCAGTACCACTGGGGCTTCGCGGCCAAAGATTTCTTTGGGATCGATGGCGCCGTCATACAGGGACAGACCAAACGGGCCCCAGTAATTATCGAAAGCCTTGCGCTGACCTTCCGTCATGCGGCCGCCGCGAATCACGTAGCTGCGGATGGATTTCTTTTTGAATTCGGTGCGGTAGGGGAAGTCTTCTTCCTCGTTACCTGCCTCGTTGTTTGGTTCTTCTTGCATCTTAGCTTGGTTACCTCTTTGCCCCGGAGCACCGATCTTGTGTGCTTCGTAGCTCTTTCTGTGGCGGCCAATCACCGGGTGTCTGTTTTCGGAACCGCTGTAAACCCATCCCTGGGCGCTGCGGCGCAAACATCCTGTTTGCGACGCTTCCGAAAACAGACACCCGGCACTTGGCCTTCGATTCGTAGTTTTTTGCTTCGTAGTTGCCAGTGCTTACTTTGTATAGCCGAGTGCGGCGATAAACAGTGCTATCCAGCCGCCGATCAGCAGGGTGCCGCCCAGCGGGGTGATGGGGCCGAGAATTCTGGGGCCGCCGAAGGTCAGGCCGTAAAGGCTGCCGGAGAAAAACAGGATGCCGATGGCAAACAGGGCACCGCTTACCACCAGCGAGGTTTTTGCGCCGACCTGATGAATCAGCACAGCTACGGCGATCAGTGCCAGAGCGTGAATCATCTGGTAGTGCACACCGGTTTTGTAGGCTTCTAACAGGTTTTCTGCGACTTTATCGCGCAAACCATGGGCACCAAATGCACCGAGGATAACGCCGGTGCCGCCAAAAAACGTGGCGAGCAACAAATACAATTTAGCCATCATTATTCCTTTCAATCTGGCTTACGAAGTACCGAGGTCAAAATCGAAGGTGAGGTACCGGGGATCTGTTTTCGGAAGCGTCGCAAACAGGATGTTTGCGCCGCAGCGCCCAGGGATGGGTTTACAGCGGTTCCGAAAACAGATCCCCGGTGCCTCACCGCCACAAGGCCAAAAAAAATCGATACCACGAAACCCAGAACCACATACGAAAAAACCGCGCCAGTAGCGCGGTTCTTGAATCCGGTCGGTGAGAAGGCTATCAGGCCTCCATCGCCACCCGGACTTTTTTCATGGCGTTCTTTTCAATCTGGCGGATACGTTCCGCAGATACGCCGTATTTATCGGCCAGCTCGTGCAACGTCGCCTTGGACTCGCTCAACCAGCGCGCCTCGATGATATCGCGGCTGCGGTCGTCCAGTTGCTCCATCGCCATGGTCAGATTATTAACGCTGGTTTCCTGCCAGTTATCGTTTTCCAGCATGGTGGCTGGATCGTAACGGCGATCTTCCAGGTAATGCGCCGGAGCCTGCCACGCGGAGTCTTCGTCATCGTCCACGCCGGCATCAAAGGCCGCATCGTGGGCCGAGAGACGGCCTTCCATATCGTGCACATGCTGCACATCCACATTCAGCTCAGCGGCAACGCGCTTGGCTTCATCGCTGGTCAACCACGCCAGTTTCTTCTTCTGGCCACGCAGGTTGAAGAACAGCTTGCGCTGCGCCTTGGTAGTGGCGATCTTGACGATGCGCCAGTTGCGCAGGATGAACTCGTGAATCTCCGCCTTGATCCAGTGCACCGCGAAGGACACCAGACGCACACCCTTCTCGGGGTTGAAACGCTTCACCGCCTTCATCAGGCCAACGTTACCTTCCTGGATCAGGTCGCCCTGGTTCAGGCCGTAACCGGAATAGGATTTGGCGATGTGCACAACAAAGCGCAGGTGAGACATGACCAGCTGGCGGGCTGCCTCAAGATTTTCGTGATAGTAGAGGTCCTCCGCCAGCTTCTTTTCTTCCTCGGCGGAAAGTACCTCGAAGCCACTCACTGTCTGGATGTAGGCGTTCAGGTTGGCGCCCGGCGACAGTGTATGGATCGGCTGTAAACTGGTTCCCATTCAGGATTCTCCTCGTAACTCGCTATTGCCCCGCTTGGCACTTGCTGCCCGGACTATTACTTACCGGGACCAGTAGTTTGCGGCGGCTTGTTCTTCCGGCCCTGGGCAAATCAGCCCGCAAGCGGCACCGGCAGAACAAAGTTGGCCACAGTGTAGCACCCGCAACAGGAAATGGAACCCCGTGCGAGGCGGGCCGGCAAAGCCCGCCAGCCCTTGATTTCCGGGTGGTTAGAGCAGTTATCCACAGGGGAAGTTCCACACACACGGAAGGGCTTTACCATTCTTGACTGACCATGTGGTCAGCGTGGCTGAATCGCCGAAATATGGCGCGCCACCGCCAGCCAGGCACCGGTGAGACCCAGCAGGGCCGCCCCGCCACCAAGCCCGACCAGATAGGCGAATCCCGGCCCTTCGAGCCGGAAGCCACTGCCGTAGAGATTCGCCAGCCCGCGCACCGGCCCCGCCAGCAACCAGACCCCGAAACTCACCAGCAGCCAGGCGATCAGGCCGCCCACCAGGCCATACACCAGCCCGGTGTACAGGAAGGGGCGGCGCACGAAGGCATCCGTCGCACCGACCAGCTTCACCACCAGGATTTCGTCCCGCCGGTTTTCAATGTGCAGGCGAATGCTGTTCACCACCACCAGCAGCACCCCCAGCGCCAGCAAAAACGCCAGCCCCAGGCTCATGCGCCGGCCCAGCTCGGTCAGGTTGGCCAACCGCTGTACCCAGGCCATATCCAGTACCACCGAGTCTGTCAGCGCACTCTCGCGCAATTGCGCGGCCAGCGACTCCAGTGACGCGCTATCGGACCCCTGCGGCCGCACCAGCAACACCGCCGGCAACGGATTACTGTCCATACCCAGCAGCGCATCCCCGAGCCCGGAGGACTGCTGGAACTCCGCCAGCGCCTGCTCCGGCGAAATGTACGTCACGTCCGCCACCAGCGGATCACCGCGCAAATCGTCGGCAAAGGATGTCACCGCCTGCTCCTTGGCGCGCTTGTGCAGGAACACCGAAATTTGCGGCTGCCCATCCCAACCGGCCACCGCCTTCTGGAAGTTGTTCAGCCCCAACTGCAACGCTGCCGGCAGCGCCAGCGCAATGGCGATCACCAGCGCGGTCATGAAACTGGACATGGGGGAGGCGAAAAAGCGCACCCAGGACTCCCGCCACATCTCGCGATGGTGATCCAGCCAGCTGCGGAGACGATCGCCAGCGCCGGTACGCGCCGCAACCGCACCGGCCGAGCGCGCGCGCTCGACGGCAGGTGAGGCAGCTCGGGATGAAGAGGGCTTAGTACGCTGGTTCACGGCTCGGGTATCCATCGTAAATGAGTTGTCCCTGCTGCAGGGTCAGCACCCGCTGGCGCATGCGTGCAATCAGCTCCAGGTCATGGCTCGCGATCAACACCGTGGTACCCACCGCGTTGAACTGGCGAAACAACCCCATGATCTCTTCCGACAGCTTCGGGTCCAGGTTACCGGTGGGCTCATCTGCCACCAGCAGCGCCGGCTTGTTCACCACCGCCCGCGCAATCCCCACCCGCTGCTGCTCACCACCGGAGAGCACCATCGGGTTCTGCTTCTCCTTGTGCAGCAGCCCCACCTTATCCAGCGCCGCCCGTACCCGCCGGCCCACCTCGCGCTTGCTGCAGCCCGATACCGACAAAGGCAGGGCCACGTTGTCGAAGACACTGCGATCAAACAGCAGCTGATGGTTCTGGAAGACGATGCCGAGATTGCGGCGATAGTAGGGAATCTGGCTGTTGCGCAGCCGGTTCAGGTTCTGGCCACCGACAATGATGCTGCCGCGGGTCGGGCGCTCGATGGCGGTGAGCAGCTTGAGCAGGGTACTTTTGCCCGCACCGGAATGGCCGGTGAGGAACACCATCTCCGCGCGGTCGATTTCCAGGCTGACACGCCCCAGCGCATCCTGGCCGGACTCGTAGCGTTTGTTGACGTTATCAAACTGGATCATGAGCGCGTTTTTGTTGTTTTTAGTTTTCGAGAGCAGGACGGCACTTTTCAATTCCCGAGGCGGCGCCGCTACCGGGTATAGGTTTGTGAGACACGCCGTAAACCCATCCATGGGGGCTCGGCTGCGGCCGTCCTGGCCGCAGACGGTCTCACAAACCTATACCCGGTATCGACACCTTCGCATCTGAGTTCAGATTATCGAATCTGCCACTGAAAGGACTGCCAGCTCAACCTTGGCTTCTGTTAAACAGCGCCGCCACAAAGTCCTTCGCCACAAACGGCTGCAGGTCTTCCGCCTGCTCCCCGACGCCAATAAAGCGTACCGGAATCCCCAGCTTCTGCGCCAGCGCGAAAATCACCCCACCCTTGGCCGTGCCATCCAGCTTGGTCAGCACCAGGCCCGTCACGCCCGCGGAGTCGCGGAAGGTCTCCGCCTGCGACAGCGCGTTCTGGCCGGTGCCGGCATCCAGCACCAGCAGCACCTCGTGGGGCGCCGAGCCGTCCAGCTTGCTCATCACCCGACGCACCTTGGACAATTCTTCCATCAAGTTGGCCTTGTTGTGCAGGCGCCCGGCGGTATCCGCTATCACCACATCCACGCCGCGGGACTGCGCCGACTGAATCGCATCAAAAATCACCGAGGCGCTGTCCGCACCGGTGTGCTGCGCCACCACCGGCACATCGTGTCGCTGGCCCCACACCTGCAACTGCTCCACCGCCGCCGCGCGGAACGTATCCCCCGCCGCCAGCATCACCGACTTGCCCTCATTCAGGAAGCGGTGCGCCAGCTTGCCGATGGTGGTGGTCTTGCCCACACCGTTAACGCCCACCACCAGAATGACAAACGGCTGCTTGGCCTGGTCGATCGCCAGTGGTGCTTCCACCTTGTCCAGCAACCCCGCCAGCTCTTCCTGCAGCGCCTTGTACAGCGCCTCACCATTGGACAGCTCGCGACGGGACACACGGTCGGTCAGGCGGTCGATGATCTCGGTGGTGGCGTCCAAGCCCACATCCGCCATCAGCAGCTGGGTCTCCAGCTCCTCCATCAACTCTTCATCAATCTCCTTGGCACCCAGGAACAGATTGCCCATGCCCTCGGCAAACTGGCTACTGGTGCGGGAGAGGCCGCGACGAATACGGGCGAAAAACCCTTCCTTCCTGGGTTTTTCCTGCGTCTCTGGCTGGGGAGCGGATTCGGCGGCCTCTTGGGCTTGCGGCGCGTCTGGTGCTTCCGCCTCAGCGGCAACCGCTGCCGCCGGATCGAACCCGGATTCCGGCGCCTCTTCGACAGAGAGGGTTTCCTCAGCCGGCGGGGATGCTTCCGGCGCGGCCGCATCCGCGTGCTCGGGACCGCCATCGGCCCGCAGGTTTTCCGGGATTACCAGTTCCGGCTCGTCAGCTGCCGGCGCTGGGATCGCGTCCTCACGCTCTTTAGTGGACGCATCGGCCTCGGGCTTGTTCTTACGCAGGAAATCAAAAATCATCGGGTGTGCGTTCTTTGACTGGAAAAGCGGTAGATAAAGAGGTCACCGGCAGCGGCTGGCGGCCAGTGGCAGAAAGGCGCTAATCTTAGCACCGCTGACTGTTTCGCACACAGAGATGGCCGCCTTAATTTCCCACCGACCGGATACCGCATGTCCAGAAACCGCCGCCCACGCACCGACCAGCGCGCCAAACCCGCCGCCACTTCGCACCTGCGTATCATTGGTGGACGCTGGCGCGGGCGCAAAGTGCCCTTCGCGCCCATCGAGGGCCTGCGCCCCACCGGTGACCGACTGCGTGAGACCCTGTTCAACTGGCTGCAGTTTCACCTGCAAGGCGCCCGCTGCCTGGACCTGTTCGCAGGCTCCGGAGCCCTTGGCCTGGAGGCTTTGAGCCGGGGCGCCGCTGCGGTGGACTTCGTGGAAATGGACCGGGGCGCCGCCAGCATGTTGCGCCAGCAACTGGATCTGCTGCAGGCCGAGGGGGCGCAGGTACACAACTGCCCGGCGGAGGTGTTTCTGAGCCAGCGCGCGGCGGCCTACGACGTGATTTTCGTGGACCCGCCGTTTGCCGGCGACCTGTGGCAGCAAACCCTTACTGGCCTGCTGGACGCGGGCTGCATCGGTGAACACACCCTGATCTATGTGGAATCGCCGCGCACTACGCCCATTGACGCACCCGCGGGCTGGCAACTGGAAAAGGAAAAACAGGCCGGACAGGTCTGCATGCGGCTATTTAGCGCCTGAACGCACCGCCTGCGCCCCGGGAATTCAGCAGACTTTTTGAGGGCGGGGCCTAAATTGTTTAATATGCGCGTCCCTTCTGGCCCGCAAGGCGAATTGGCTTATGAAAAAAGTGGTTTACCCGGGTACCTTTGACCCCATCACCAATGGTCATATGGACCTCGTTGAACGGGCCTGCCGCCTGTTCGATCACGTGGTGGTCGCCGTTGCCGCCAGCACCCGCAAGAACCCCCTGTTCACCATGGAAGAGCGGGTGGAACTGGCCCAGCAGGAGCTGTCGCACCTGAAGAATATCGAGGTGATTGGCTTCGACATCCTGCTCGCCGACCTGGTGCGCCAGCTCGACGCCTACGGCGTAGTACGCGGCCTGCGCGCCGTATCCGACTTCGAGTACGAGTTCCAGCTCGCCAATATGAACCGCCAGCTGGCGCCGCAGATGGAAAGCCTGTTCCTGACCCCGGCGGAGCACCTCTCTTACATCTCTTCTTCACTGGTGCGCGAGATCGCGTCCCTCGGTGGCGACGTCACCAAATTCGTGCCCCCGGGCGTGCAGAAGGCCCTGAAAGAAAAGTACAGCCAGTAAACGCTGCCCGCTGCTTCCCTCAGTGGCGGTCTGATACACTCGGGCGATCCTATTTACGCCGGATCGCCCAGTGAAACGATTGCCACTACTCCCCCTCGCCCTGTCGACCGCCCTGTGCGGACTGCTCACCGTCTCCGCCAGCGCGGTACCGCCCTCGGCAGTGCGCGCGATGCAGGCCGAAGCGGAAGTGCAGCCGGAGATCACCACCGGGCGCACGGCAATCAAGTCCGCCACCGCGGAGCGTTACATGGCGGTAACCGCCAACCCACACGCCTCCGCAGCCGCAGCTCAGATGCTCGCCGACGGTGGCACTGCAGTGGACGCCGCGATCGCCGCGCAGCTGGTGCTGGGCCTGGTGGAACCGCAATCCTCCGGTATCGGCGGCGGCGCTTTTATCCTGAGCTACCGCGCCGACGACAAGACACTCTATTCCTACGACGGCCGTGAAACGGCCCCCATGGCGGTGGACGAAAGCTACTTTGTCCGCGACGGCAAACCCCTCGGCTTCCTGCAGGCGGTGATCGGTGGCTACTCCGTGGGTGTGCCCGGCGTGATGCGCGTGATGGCGCTGGCCCACGAGCGCGATGGCAAACTGCCGTGGAAAGACCTGTTTCAGCCCGCCATCCAGTTGGCCGAAGATGGTTTCGCCATTTCTCCGCGGCTTTACCAGCTCGCCGACAAGCTGCCTCGCGTTGCCGCGCGCCCGGCCATCCGCGACTACCTGTTTGGGGACGACGGCAAGCCCTTACCCGTGGGCCATACCCTGAAGAATCCTGCCTACGCCGCCACCCTAAAACTGCTGGCAGAAAAGGGCGCGGCACCGTTTTACGAGGGCGAAATCGCCGAAGCCATCGTCGATGCGGTGCGCAATGACCCGGTCAACCCCGGTGTGATGACCCTGCAGGATATGGCCAGCTATAAGGCCAAGGTGCGCGAACCGGTGTGCAGTGAATTTTTCGAATATCGGGTGTGCGGTGCCGCGGCGCCATCATCCGGCGGCACCACTGTGGGGGCGATTCTCGGCATGTTGCAGCACCTGCCCACGCAACAGTTTGATGTGGGCAGCGCCGCACTCACCCATCTGTTTGTGGAAGCCTCGGAACTGGCCTTCGCCGACCGCAACACCTACGCCGGTGACAGCGATTTTGTCGAAGTGCCCACCGATGCACTGGTGGCCCCGCACTACCTGGCCCAGCGGGCCAAGCTGATCAACCTGGAAAAAGCCCAGCCGGCGCGCTCCGGTGTACCGGGCGAACTTGCCGGCCAACGCATCAAGGCCAAATCCCCGGAAATGCCCAACACCAGCCACCTGTCCATCGTGGACCAGTACGGCAATGCGGTGAGCATGACCACCAGTATCGAAACCGGCTTCGGCTCGCGGCTGCTGGTGAAGGGCTTCCTGCTCAACAACCAGCTCACCGATTTTTCCTTCGTGCCGCGCAATGCCGACAAGGCGCTGGTGGCCAACCGCGTGCAGCCGGGCAAGCGCCCGCGCTCCTCCATGTCACCCACCATCGTATTCAATAGCGATGGCAGCCTGCGGCTGGTGGTCGGCTCCCCCGGGGGCTCGCGCATTATCGATTACACCGCGCGCACGATTCTGTACCACCTGGCCAAAGGCATGCCCATCGCCGAGGCCATTCATGCCGGCAACATTGGTGCAATTGGCTATCGGGTGGAAGTGGAACCGGAAGTCCTTTCCGACAAGGAGCTGGATAAGCTCGAGGCCATGGGCCACAAAGTGGTGCGCAGGGAACTGAACAGCGGCATTCACGGCATCGCGCTGCAGGATGGAAAACTCTACGGCGGCGCAGACACCCGCCGTGAAGGCAGTGCGGTGGGGCGCTAAGCAGAACGGAATTTCAAGATGGTCATCCCCCGGCTCCTTTTGCTAATCGCCGGTCTGCTGGAAGTGGGCTGGGCTATCGACCTCCATCTTTAACACCCTTCGGCCGCTGTCACCGGCCGACTATCAAGGCTCGAAGCGCCTCACTATCTCTCAATTGAAAACAACGGACCAGTCTTTCATCGACATTATTTTTTGAAGCAACTTCAGGGGAGTAACTTTTTATAAAAAGGGATATTTCTTCAAATTTCTCTATGGGCACATCACTCACCTCAACCATCCCTCCACTGATTGCCCTGATATCTTCTGTATCGTAGCCCTTGCTGTCAAAATACCAGAAGAGACAGTTTGCTTGCGCAAAATCGTAGAGCTCCTGTTGACCCTTAGGCTCATTAGCAACGGCACAGGAAATTAAAAAAACAAATGCACTAATAATAGCGCTCAACTTAATCAATGAACCGTCTCCCAGAAATAAATCGATGTAGATTGATCGCCATAATCACTGCCAACACTTTTTGCCCCGTCCCACAGATCAGCATGCCCGGTGGCATCAGCCCAACCATTTACCTTGAAGATAATAATCCCCTTCTTCCCTCTTAAGTGATCCCGGTAGGAATCTACAGGTATGATTTTAGGAGCGCCATACGCCTCACCAAGATACTGAGTCATGACCTTAACGCGATATATGTACCAATACTTTTTGCCGCCAGAAGAAACCTGAATAACGTCATTACCATTGCTGTCTTTCGTCTTATAGAAGGGGATTCTATGTGCTTCTCCAGAAAAATTTAGCGCTCTCGAAATTCTGGTCGCACAGGCATTACTGAAAACGCCAATATCATAATTTAACTTTACCTTCCCACCGATTTCTGAAAACACTTCTCCAGCAGGCTTATTTGGAAAGTTGCGCAGAAGCGATTCCCATTTGGGTAGACTATTCATATCTCGTCCCTGACAAACGTCGATTTAAATCAGGAAATCTATCATCTCGCGTGATCCTCCGTCCCTTGACGATGGTACCAATTACGCCGATTGGCGTGATTTACGACCTATCAATCCCGGGCTATTGGGTCGATCCAGAGCCTCGGAGCCTATTCAGGCATCCATAGATAGCCGGTGGGATTGTCCGGGCAGGGACCAACCCCGCACTCCAGCAGAGTGGCAATCACCGTAATCAGCACTATGGCGAGGAAGCTGTATATCGCCAGCTTGCCGAGCCAGCCTGGGTTGCGCGGCACATTGGCCGCCTCCTTCAATTTCATCTGATCCAGCAGCAATAAACCGCCGATAAACAATCCCAGCAGAAAAAACGCAACCAGCGCCCAGGTATAGAAATGCAGCCCGAGGAAAGGCGAGCCGTAGCCCGGGTCTCCCGGTGCGATGTGCAGCAGTACCTGGCGCGCCGACGACACCATGCCGGCGAGTGTCGACAGCAGTGCAATTCCATAGTGTGCCGGGCGGCTGCCGAAACTGACGTTAAGCATCAATCCAATACCGACCATGGCAAACGCCACCCGCTGCAACAGGCACAGTGGGCACGGCAGTTCGTCCAGCACGATCTGCCAGACAAAGGCAAACCACAGCACGCCACTGACACCGAGCAGCGCCAGGGCGTTCAGGCAATCGGTCCAGCGGCGCACGCCGAAAACAAAGTGAATCACTACGCAGCTTCCTCGGCCCGGGCTTGGGGCGGGCTTACGGTGTGTATTACAGGGAAATCTTTAGCGGGGAGGTCATGTGGTAGCAACACCAGGCCACATAAATAGCCGCGGTGACCGCCCACCAGAAGATGGCGGTACTGCGATGACCCCGCCAGGTAAACCAGGCGGAAATGAGTGCCGTGAGAAAGGGCAACATCATAATCATGGGTTCGCGTCCGATGGGAATGTCAGACTCAAACCTAGTGTGAGGGCGAATAGATTCCCAATCAGCGTTGGCAGCGGGGGCAAAAGAAGGTGTTGCGCTGACCGATAATCTGCTCACGAATAGTGCCGGGGCAGCGGGGGCAGGGCTGGCCTGCGCGGCCGTAAGCATTCAGTTGCTGGGCGAAGTAGCCGGGCTTGCCGTCGCCGCCAACGAAGTCCCGCAGGGTGGTGCCGCCCTGTTGAATAGCACTGCCGAGGACGGTTTTGATGGCTTCCACCAGCCTCTCGTAACGCGGACGGGAGATTTTGCCGGCGGGGGTCTGCGGGCGGATGCCGGCCATGAACAAGGCTTCGGAGGCATAGATATTGCCGACACCGACGACGATGCGGCCGTCCATGATGAAGGTTTTTACCGGGGCCTTGCGCCCTCTGGATCGGCTGAACAGGTAGTCGGCATGGAAGTTGTCGCCGAGGGGCTCGGGGCCGAGGTGGGCGATGAGTTCGTGCTCGGCGATCGGATCGGTGGTCCACAGCAGGGCGCCGAAACGACGGGGATCGTGGAAACGTAGGCGCTGGCCACTATCGAGCAACCAGTCGATATGGTCGTGCTTTTTCGCAGGCTCCATACCCTCGACGATGCGCAGGCTGCCAGACATGCCCAGATGCCAGATGGCGAGGCCTTTATCGGTCTCCACCAGCAGGTATTTTGCGCGGCGGTCGAGGCGCTGGATACGGGCGCCTCGAATCTTCTCAGCGAAATCCGCATCCACCGGCCAGCGCAGACTGTACTGGCGGATCTCACACCGCATTACCTTGCGGCCTTCCAGGTGGGGGGCCAGGCCGCGCTTGGTGGTTTCTACTTCTGGCAGTTCGGGCATCTGTCTGGTTTCCGGGTAGCCACTAGCGAACGTAGTGGCGGTCATGGTGCCGGTGAAAGTTTGCGGGACACGCCGTAAACCCATCCCTGGGGGCTCGGCTGCGGCCATCCAGGCCGCAGACGGTCCCGCAAACTTTCACCGGCACCATGACCTTCAATTTGTAGACTCACACTTCGTTCAGACACAAAAAAGCCCGGAAAACCGGGCTTTTTCGCGAACTAGCAAGGCTATCAATTACTTGATTTTGCCTTCCTTGTACATAACGTGCTTGCGAACAACGGGATCGTACTTTTTGATCTCCATTTTCTCAGGCATGTTGCGCTTGTTCTTGTCAGTGGTGTAGAAGTGGCCGGTGCCGGCGCTGGAATTCAGGCGAATCTTGTCACGCATTGTTCTGTCTCCAATCTGCGGTTAAGCAGTAATTAAACTTTCTCGCCGCGCTTGCGCAGCTCTGCCAGTACGGTATCGATACCTTTCTTATCGATAATGCGCATACCTTTAGTAGAAACACGCAGTTTAACGAAGCGCTTCTCGGCTTCCACCCAGAAACGGTGGGACTGCAGGTTCGGCACGAAGCGACGCTTGGTGCGGTTCTTGGCGTGAGAAACGTTGTTTCCGGTTACCGGGCGCTTACCGGTTACCTGACATACCTTGGACATCTGATTGGCCTCTTAAAAACTCTCGTGCCCTCAGCGCAAGGCGGGGCAGTGCAAAATTCGTTATCCAGCGGACCGCGGGATCTGTACAGAATCTAGCCCGGCCGCAAAGAGCGGCGTTTTATACCAGAACACCCTAGGCGGGGCAAGTTTTGACCAGCTTTTTTGCTGTCTGAGCAGCCACTTTGGGTCGGAGGCGGGAAGTCCCCTATATGCTACGAAGTTCGAGACTGGATGAGAAGGCGGCGATACCGGGTAAAGGCTTGCGAGACCTTCCGCGAGAGGGGCCTCGCGGAAGAGCCCCCATGGATGGGTTGAGGGGGGGCGCCTAGCTCGTGTCTCGCAAGCCTTTACCCGGTAGCGGCGCCGCCACCAGAGTAACGACAGAGCGAACAGGAGAGGTCAAATCAACCCCCGCTCCGCAAAAGAACACCCGCCGCCCTCGCCAACAATCAAGTGGTCCAACACCCGGATATCCACCAGTGCCAGGGCATCCTTGAGCCGCCCGGTAATATGTATGTCCGCCTGGCTGGGCTCGCTCACTCCAGATGGGTGGTTGTGGGCGAGGATCACGGCAGCCGCGCCCTGCGCCAGCGCCGCCTGCACCACCTCGCGGGGATAGACGCTGGCCGCGTTCAGGGTGCCCTCAAACAACTCCTCATAGGCAATCACCCGGTGCTGACTGTCGAGAAACAGACAGCAGAAGACCTCGCGGGCGCGGTGCCGCAACTGTGCGGCCAGATAGTCACGCACCGCTTGCGGACTGGTCAGCGCATCCGAGCGCTTCAGATCCTCCGCCAGATGGCGCCGGCCCATCTCCAGTACCGCCTGCAACTGTACAAACTTGGCATCTCCCAGCCCCTTGCCGGCACAGAACACCTTACGCTCCGCCTGCAGCAAAGGCCGCAGACCACCAAAATCCGCCAGTAACTGCCGCGCCAGATCCACCGCCGAAACGCCCGGCAGGCCCGTGCGCAAAAAAATCGCCAACAGTTCAGCATCCGACAGAGCCGCTGCACCTTTTGCCAGTAACTTCTCGCGCGGCCGCTCTTCCGCGGGCCAGTCCGTAATTGCCATCCCCCCTCCCTGGGCCAGACCAATCAGTCAAAGTAAACGCTCGCTTCCCCTGCAAGCCAGTAAGCGCTCCCGATTGGCCATACTGCCACCGGCGCTAAGATGGTAATCTTACGCCCTCTCAGAGTTCCGGAACCACTGAATATGCCCTCTCTGGCCAACAAACGGATACTGCTTGGCGTTACCGGCGGTATCGCCGCCTATAAAAGCGCCGACCTGGTACGCAGGCTCCAGGATCATGGCGCCAACGTGCGTGTGGTGATGACCGCCGGCGCCCGTGCGTTTGTCCAGCCGCTCACGTTTCAGGCGCTCTCCGGCAATCCGGTGCATACCGACTTGCTGGATCCCGCCGCCGAGGCCGCCATGGGGCACATTGAGCTGGCCAAGTGGGCCGACGTAATCCTGATCGCGCCCGCCAGCGCCAGCGTCATCGCCCGACTGGCCGCCGGCATGGCCGACGACCTGCTCACCACCCTGTGCCTCGCCAGTGAGGCGCCACTGGTGCTGGCACCGGCGATGAACCAGGCCATGTGGCGGCACCCGGCCACACAAGCGAACACCCAGACCCTGCAACAGCGCGGCGCAATCCTGCTGGGGCCGGGTGCCGGCAGCCAGGCCTGCGGCGATGTGGGCCCGGGGCGCATGCTCGAGCCAACGGATATCGTCGACGGCGTGACCCGCAGCATTGCGCCCGCGCAGGTACTGCAGGGCAAAAAAGTCACCATCACCGCCGGCCCCACCCGCGAGGCGCTGGATCCGGTGCGCTACCTGAGCAATCACAGCTCCGGGAAAATGGGCTTCGCCCTCGCCACCGCTGCCGCACGCGCCGGTGCCGAGGTCACCCTGATCGCAGGGCCGGTACGCCTGGCAACCCCAGCTGGCGTTGCGCGGGTAGACGTGATCAGTACCAATGACATGCTAGCGGCGGTGGAGCGCGCCGCCGACGACTGCGACTTGTTCATTGCCGCCGCCGCCGTGGCCGATTTCCGTCCCGCCGTCGTCGCATCGCAGAAGATCAAAAAACAGGACGGGAATGACAGTGACGTGCTGCGCCTGGTAAAAAACCCGGACATCGTCGCCACCATTGCCGCACGGCAAGTAAAGCGACCGTTTGTGGTCGGCTTCGCCGCGGAGACTGAGAAGGTGTCCGAACACGCCGCAGGCAAGTTGCAGCGCAAGAACCTGGATATGATCATCGCCAATGATGTCAGCGACCCGCAGTCGGGGTTTAACAGCGACCACAACCAGGTGACGATCATCGACAAAAATGGCGAATTGCCGCTGCCGGCAGCGCTGAAAACCGAACTGGCCGCAGAGCTGGTCACACGTATTGCGGAACGGGCATTTCCGGCAAACTGACAACAAAAAAACAGTATCGGCAACAACACACAAGATTCAGAAAATTACTGAACCGGTCCGGGGGCTGGTCTGAGAAGACTGGGAGACAAGAGTTAGCTGTGGCTTCAAACATTCAAACGGAAAAAAAACCACTGTGGCACAGCGGCCTGAGCCTGCCCGCGCTGCTCGCTGCTGCCTTGTGGCTGGGCGGTGCATACCTGCTGATGACGCATGTGATCGACGGGCGCAACGCCAACAGTGTGCAACGTGCCGCTCAGCAGGTCGCCGACCAGCAGGCCGCTCAGCTCGGCAGCTTCTTTGCGGCACAGCAGCAAAAACTCGCCAATTTTCAGCCGGCGCAAACATCCAGTATCGCCAGCGCCACCGGCCAGACTGCGCTGCAATTCTTTACCCCCGAGCAGCTGCAGGTAGGCACGGGGCGACCACCGCTCAACTTTGCCCTGGTCGATCTGTTGAAGCGCAGCCTGGAGCAGCCACCGAAGCCGGAGTTTTTGCGCGACAGCAATAACCAGTGGCGCCTTTACCACGCGCGCACGCACGGTGAAGGCGCACTCCTGGCGAGCCAACCCTTCACCGCGTTCGAACGCGTATTGTCGGAGCTCGATCAGCGCATCGGCCATATTCAGATTCAGCAGCAGTTCCTCGACGGGCCGCCCCAGGACCTCTGGCGCTCGCCAGTGCATCCCGCCGGTGGTGATGCGGCCAGCGCGGCCGTGGCGGGCAGTTATCTCAAGGTGTCCTTCACGCCCTCAACGGCATTCGCCGCTGATCACAGTATTGCAGTGGGCTGGATTTACGGTGCCGCCCTGATCGGCCTGCTCGCGAGCCTGTTCGGGCTCTGGAAAACGGTGCCCGCCGACGGGGGCGCAGCACCCTGGGAAAAATCTGCCCGCAGCGGCCGCACGCCGGTGAAAAAAGGCCTGAGTAAAGACGACCTGGCCCCCAAGCCGAACCCCAGCGCGCCAGCCGTCGCGGAAGGTGCACCCACAACTGCCGCGGCCGCACCAAAGCTGGAAGAAACATCTCGCCGCGACCTGATGCGCACACCGAGCACCGACATTCCGCAACACGTATTCCGCGCGTACGATATCCGCGGCATCGCCGGGGAGGAAATCAACGAGCCCTTCGCCTATCAGCTGGGACGTGCACTGGGCACCATCGCCCTGCAATCCGGTGAGAAGCTACTGCTGATCGGGCGCGATGGGCGCAACAGCAGCGAACTGCTGCGGGACTGCCTGATCGAGGGCATTCTGGAAAGTGGCTGTGATGCGGTGGATCTGGGCCTCATCCCCTCGCCAGTACTCTATTTCGCCTGCGCCAAGGGTAAAAACACCAGCAGCGGCGTGATGGTGACTGCCAGCCACAACCCCGCCGATTACAACGGCTTTAAAATCGTCATGAATGGCCGCCCCCTGGCGGACGAGAAGCTCATCCAACTGCGGGCACTGATGCAGTCCGGCCAGTTCGCCAGCGGCGAGGCCAGCAACAGCCAGCAAGACGTGCGCGATGCCTATATCGACGAAATCTTTAATGACGTCGCCCTCGCCGGCCAGCCCCGTATTGTGATCGACGCGGGCAACGGGGCCACTTCCGAGCTGGCGCCGGAGCTGTTCGAGCAACTTGGCTGTGCCGTGGACACCCTGTACTGCGAAGTCGACGGCAACTTCCCCAACCACGCACCAGACCCCTCGCGCCCGGAGAACCTGCAGGACCTGATCGCCCGGGTAAAAGGCGAGGCGGCCGACCTGGGTATTGCGCTGGATGGCGACGGCGACCGCGTTACTCTGGTGACCGCGAGCGGCCGCATCGTGTGGGCAGACCAGCTGGTGATGCTGCTGGCGCGGGATATTCTTGCGCGCAACCCCGGGTCCGATATCGTGTTCGATGTGAAGAGCACCCGCGCACTGGCCAACCTGGTCACCCAGTACGGCGGCCGCCCGATCATGTGGAAAACCGGCCATGCGCCAATGAAGGAAAAAATGCTGGAGACCGGCGCACTGCTCGGCGGTGAGCTCTCCGGGCATATCTTTATCAAGGATCGCTGGTACGGCTTCGATGACGGCGTCTACGCTGCCGCGCGGATTCTCGAAATCATGGCCCTGCGGGAACAGACCCTCGACGAGCTGCTGGAATCCCTGCCACTGATGGTAAACACCCCGGAGATCTTGTTGCCGGTCGCCGAGCAGGACAAATTTGCGCTGATCGATCGCCTGCGCGCCGAGGGCCAGTTCGAACAGGCCGATCTCAACACCATCGACGGCCTGCGTATCGAGTTTGCCGATGGCTGGGGGCTGGTGCGCGCCTCCAATACCACCGCCGCGCTGACCCTGCGGTTCGAGGCGGACGATGAAACCGCGCTGGCGCGCATCCGCGACCAGATTGCCCAGCAACTTCAGAAGATTGACCCGACCCTGGTGCTGCCATAGCACCGCGGGCCGAAGCCCACAGCAGTAAGGAAAACGCTATGTCCCTGGATCAGAAATCCGCCCTGCGCGTTGCGCAGGTTCTGAATGAAGCCCTGCCGTACATCCAGCGCTTCATCGGCAAGACCGTGGTGGTCAAATTTGGCGGCAACGCCATGGTGGACGAGGCGCTGCAGAACAGCTTCGCCCGTGACGTGATCCTGATGAAACTGGTGGGCATGAACCCGGTGGTGGTGCACGGTGGTGGACCGCAGATCGGCGACCTGCTGAACAAACTCAGTATCGAGTCGCGCTTTGTGGACGGCATGCGTGTCACCGACAGTGAAACCATGGACGTGGTGGAAATGGTGCTTGGCGGTACCGTGAACAAACAGATCGTCAACCTGATCAACAAAAATGGCGGTCGCGCGGTGGGCGTGACTGGCAAGGACGGCCTGCTGATCCGCGCGCGCAAGTTGCGCCGGCCGGAAGACAGCGCCGGTCTGCACGCGTCGGAGATCATCGACATCGGCCATGTGGGGGAAGTGGAAAGCGTGGACACCGGCGTGATCGACATGCTCATCCACAGCGACTTCATCCCGGTGATCGCCCCCATCGGGGTTGGTACAAACGGCGAGTCGTACAACATCAACGCCGATCTGGTGGCGGGCAAAATCGCGGAATACCTGAAAGCGGAAAAACTGATGCTGCTCACCAATGTGGCAGGGCTGCAGGACAAGCAAGGGGAGGTGCTCACCGGGCTCTCTACCCTGGAAGTGGACGGGCTTATCGCCGACGGCACCATCTACGGCGGTATGCTGCCGAAAATTGCCTGCGCGCTCGACGCCGTGAAGGCCGGCGTCACCTCCGCGCATATCATCGACGGCCGGGTGCCCCATGCCGTGCTACTGGAAATCTTTACCGATACCGGCGTCGGCACCCTGATCAGCAATGCCGATTTCGACAGTAAAGTGGGTGAAGGATGACCAAAGAGCGGCGTGACACGGGTCACAGAACCGGTGTTAACGATCACTAACAATTGATGCCACGGCGCCGAATCGTTAGGATTCTGGCGCCGGACGAGAAGCTTTTCGACGACCACTTCCAGCAGAAATCCCAGGACTTCTAACGCCCCGGATCACATATGCTGCAGGGTTGCACGACACACGCCAAACCGGCACAACAACAAAAGCAGATCCCGGCTGAATACTCCGGGCAAAGGCAGTTCATGAGCAGCGAAAAAATAAACCGGCGCCAGCAGATTCTTCAGGCGCTCGCCCATATGCTGGAAGCCAGCCCCGGCGCCCGCATTACCACCGCCGCCTTGGCTAAAGAGGTGGGTTTCTCGGAGGCCGCCCTCTACCGCCACTTCCCCAGCAAATCCAAGATGTTCGAAGGCCTCATCGAGTTTATCGAAGAGACCATCTTCAGTCGTATCAAGATCATCCTGCAGGATGAGCCCAGTGCGCTCGCCCGCTGCCAGAAAATCCTGCATCTACTGTTGGCGTTTTGCGAGCGCAACCCCGGTATCACCCGCCTGCTCACCGGCGATGCGCTGACCGGCGAAACCGAGCGTCTGCACAGCCGTATCCTGCAGTTGTTTGACCGCCTGGAAACCCAGCTCAAGCAAATCCTGCGGGAAGCCGAACTGCGGGAGCAATTGCGCCCGGCTATTCCCCTGACGGCTGCGGCCAACCTGCTACTGGCCAGCGCCGAGGGGCGCATCGTGCAGTACGTGCGCAGCGGCTTCAAGCGCAAGCCCACCGAACACTGGGCAGAGCAGTGGCCGGTACTGGTTGCAGGGTTCTTCAGGGAAAGTGCGCTGGCTGCGCAGAACTGATCGGGGGCCAGAATGGCCCCGCAGTGGAGCGAAAGCCGGCTTACTTGCCGGCGATTTCCTGATAACGGCTGGCCGCCTGATCAAACTCGCTGTTAATCGCCACCGCCTCTTTTTCACGCAGAGACAGGCGCTCATTGACGACGCCCACTTCCTCACGCAGGCTCTCGATACGCTCCAGCAGTTCCTCAGACACAGTACCGCCGTTGCGCTCTGTGCGCGCCGCCGCCAACTCCTCGCTCTGAATCTGCCGATTCAGGGACGCAATATTGGAGCGCAGGATCGCCATATCCTGCTGCACGATGGCGAGCTTGCGCTTACGCGCGGACTCGATGTCAGCGATGCTGTTGTAACGCCGCAGAAGTTGCAGGTCGGCCGCCAGACGCGCCTCGCGCCGCTGCTTCTCCGCCAGCTCTTTACCAGTCAACTCCGGCGCCACCACCTCCAGAACCCGCCCGGAAGGGGTCAACACCTCATAGCCACCGGCCACGTATCGGGGAGGCACCACATCGTCCAGCACCTGAACGCCGTGTTCGTTGGTATAGCGGTACAGCTTCTTGCCATCCCACCCCTGGTCTGCAGCACCAACATCCATTGTCAGTAGGGCACCGGCCAACGCCAGTACTATTGCGGTCTTCACGCCTGCCTCTTTGCTATATCTTCCATAAAATACTCAATATTTGACCTTTTACACCAATCCTTTAGTGCCCGGCAGGGTTATAACGCGCAGGCGGGCCTAGCCCTCAGTGCTTACGCCATAGCGTTGCCGGTAGTCGATGATCTGCTGCACCAGCACATCGCTGGCAGCTTCCGCCTTAAGATAGGCAATAATATCGTCCAGTTCCACAATGCCGATCACAGGAATGCTGTATTCCTGCTCCACCAGCTGAATTGCGGACAGGTTGGTGTCCTCGCTGGCCTTTTCCTGCCGATTCAGCCCAATCACCACACCTGCCGGCGCCGCACCCTCGGCCTGGATGATCTGCATAACCTCGCGCACCGCCGTGCCCGCAGTAATCACATCATCAATAATCAAAACCTTGCCTTTGAGCGGCGCACCCACTAAGGTTCCGCCCTCGCCGTGGTCCTTGGCCTCCTTCCGGTTGTAACAGAAGGGCTTATCGATGCCTTTTTGCGCCAGTGCCACCGCGGTTACCGCTCCCAGCGGGATGCCTTTATAGGCCGGCCCGAAGATGACATCAAACTCCACTCCAGAGGCTATGATCGCCTCCGCATAGGCATTGCCCAGAGCGGCGAGTGCCGCACCACTGTGGAATCGACCGGCATTAAAGAAATAGGGGCTCTGGCGCCCGGATTTCAGCGTAAAATCCCCGAAACAGAGCACATCGTGCTCCAGGGCCAGTTGGATAAAGTCGCGCTGGTACTGCTGCATGGCAATTTGATAACTATTGGCTAAGGTGAAGGAAGGTCCCCACGGAATGGGGAGCGGCAATCGAAAAATGTTCAGACGAATAACGACTGCAATTTTACACAGTCCGCTGGTAAGGGGCTAATAATGCGAATAGTGAGTTTGTCCGTTGATGGTGTGCACCAGGCTGCACAGCGCGGGCTCTACGATTGGTTGTCAGATCAGGACGCGGATATCATCTGTCTGCAGGATCTGCGCTCACTGGAACCGGAGCTGGATCACCCCATCTTCCATCCGGACGGCTACTACAGCTATTTCTTCGATTCAGGCACCCCCCACGAAAATGGCGTTGCCATCTATACCCGTGCCCAGCCGAAAGCGCTGATCTACGGTATGGGCTTCGCCAATGGTGTGGACATGTACGGCCGCTATTTGCAGGCGGACTTCGAGCGTCTGAGCGTTGGCTCGCTGCTGGCACCGGTGGCAACCGACGAGAGCTCCCTGGAAGTCAAGGTACAGTTTTTCGACGACATGCAGGCGCATCTGGCCAAGATCAGCCGCAAGCGCCGGGACTTCATTTTCTGCGGCAACTGGGGCATGGCCCACCGTCGCGCAGATGTAGAGAACTGGCAGGATCATCAGGATACCCCCGGCTTCATGCGCCACGAACAGCGCTGGCTCGACCAGCTGTTTAACGATATTGGCTATGTGGACGCGTTCCGCCGGGTGGTGAAAGATGCGGATGAATTTTCCTGGTGGCCCAGCGGCGAAGTAGGCCAGGGCGACGGCTGGCGCACGGACATGCAGATCGTCTCCCAGACCCTGAAGAACAAGATCGAGTACGGCGCCATCAACAAGAACGTGCGGTTTTCCAGCCACCTGCCGGTGATCATGGATTACGACCTGGAAGTGTAATTGTCTCGATTGCCGCCAAAGGCCCGCTGGTACGCCAGCGGGCCTTTTTCGTTGCGCGGCCGGTTGGCGTGCCCGCAGATTACTCCGCCAGGGCTTTTTTCTGCAGCTCGATCAACTCCCTGATACCGGCCTTGCCCAGCGCCAGCATCTCCACAAACTGATGCTCGGTAAACGGCGCGCCTTCAGCCGTGCCCTGTACTTCGATCATGCCACCATCCTCAGCCATCACCAGATTCATATCGGTGTCGGCATTGGAGTCTTCCGGGTAATCCAGGTCCAGCACTGCAGCGCCGTCATAAATACCCACCGAGATCGCCGCAACCATATTGTTCAACGGGTCGGTGGCGATCATCTTCTGCCGCTGCATATAACGGATGGCGTCGACCAGCGCCACACAGGCGCCGGTAATGGATGCCGTGCGAGTACCGCCGTCCGCCTGGATCACATCGCAGTCCAGAGTAATCTGATGCTCACCCAGGGCCTTCAGGTCTACCGCTGCGCGCAGGGAGCGGCCAATCAGGCGCTGGATTTCCACCGTGCGCCCGCCCTGTTTGCCACGCGCCGCTTCGCGGCCCATGCGCGAGCCCGTGGAGCGCGGCAGCATCCCGTATTCCGCGGTGATCCAGCCGCCGCCCTGACCGCGCAGAAAACGCGGCACTTCTGCCGCCACCGATGCGTTGCACAGCACCTTGGTGTCGCCGAACTCCACGAGAACCGAACCCTCCGCATGGCGGGTATAGTTGCGGGTAATGCGCACATCGCGCAGTTGCTCCGGTTTGCGGCCGCTGGGTCGCTGCATATTTGCACCTCTAGTCTGTGGGAGAATAAATATAGGAAGAGTATGAACATTTACTTTCAAGGCTCGGCATTATAGCCATCAAAGCACACAATCACCCTGTGCTATGCTTTGCCGCTCTTTTTTCACACCCCATTTGCACATCAAGTATTTCGGGAGCAGGGCATTATGGCCAACAACAAAGTGCGCAGCATGACCGCTTTCGGGCGCGCCGAAGTCAATTACTCCACCGGCACCGCCGTGTGGGAGATGCGCTCCGTCAACCATCGCTACCTGGAGCCTCATTTCCGCCTGCCAGAAGCCGCCCGTGCGCTGGAGCCCAAGCTACGTGAAGTACTGCGCAAGACCCTGAACCGCGGCAAGGTGGAGATGACGCTCAACCTGAAGGCCAACAGCGGCGAAGTGGCCGGTATTGAAGTCAATCAGGCGCTGGTGGAACAACTGCTCAAGGCGGCAAAAAAAGTATCGCCGGGCATGGGCGGGCTGGACAGCCTGCCGCTGAACCCACTGGAAGTGCTGAAGTGGCCGGGTGTGATCGCCGAGCCAGAAACCGACGCGGAAGAGCAGGCCGGCGCCATACTCGACGGTTTCAAGCAGGCACTGAAACAAGTTGTGGATAACCGCCAGCGTGAAGGCGCCGAACTCGCCGGCTTTATCGAGGCACGCCTGGCGGGCATTACCGAGCAGGTCACCACCGTGCGTGCACTGCTGCCGCAAATTCTGCAAAACCAGCGCGAAAAACTGAAGAGCCGCCTGCAAGAATTGCTCGAAGAAATCGACAAGGACCGTATCGAACAGGAAATTGCCCTGCTGGCACAGAAAGCGGATGTGGACGAAGAACTCGACCGGCTCGACGCGCACATCACCGAAACCCGCCGCGTACTAAAAAACGGCGGCCCCATCGGCCGCCGCTTGGATTTCCTAATGCAGGAATTTAACCGCGAGGCCAACACCTTATCCTCAAAAGCGGTGGTCACAGACACCACCCAGGCAGCTGTGGAATTAAAGGTACTGATCGAGCAGATGCGAGAGCAGGTGCAGAATATCGAATAATTCACGCTTGCCCCCGCGTGCGAATGTGCGCCAAACAGCCTTCAGTCGCAAACACCTGGCGCGGCATACACGATATCCCGCACAAACAGCCATTGGCTGGAGGCTGATGCGCACGCTCCGTAACCGCGCAGCTCAAGGCTCAAGCTTTGGAAGCGGATCGAATTGTTTGAGGGTGTGTCGACACAATTATGAGCGCGCCCGACGGATCATAAATTCCAAAATCTTACGGGACTTTTCACCATACGGTGGCATCAATGGCTTGAGACCGTCGATAAAGCCCTGATAGTGCACCGGCCGCAGTTTGGAAAAGTTAATAAATCCTTCCTTGCCGTGGTAGTGACCAATGCCACTGTGTCCCACACCACCGAAAGGCAGGTCGTGCTGGGCTACATGTAACAGGCAATTATTTACACAGGCACCACCGGACATCACCCGCTGCAGGTATAAGTCACGAAGAGATTTGTTCCGGGTAAACGGGTAAAACGCCAGTGGACGCTCGCGGCTGTTGATATACTCGATTACCTCCTGGGGGTCCCGATAAGTCTTGATCGGAAGTAGCGGGCCAAATATTTCCCGCTGCATAACAAGGCTATCGTCATTGGGTTCAATCAGCAGGTGGAGGGGGAATTTTCGCAGCGCGCCATCCCCTTCGTTGCCGGGGAAAACGTTCACTACTTGTGTGCCCTTTTGCTGCGCATCCGCAACTGTATCCCACAACCTCTGGTAGGACCGATCATCAATAATGGATGTGTAATCCGGGGCCTGTAGATCCGGGTAGCGCTGATGTGCAATTTTCTGCGTCAACTCGACAAATTCCCGCACCTTGCTTTCTGGCAGGAACAGGTAGTCGATATTCGTACAAATCTGGCCGGCGTTCATGAGCTTCCAGAAAAGTATGCGCTCAGCGGCAACCTCGAGCGGGAAGTCCGGCGCAACAACTGCCGGTGACTTTCCGCCCAGTTCAAGGGTCACTGGCGTCAGGTTCGTCGCTGCGCTTGCCATCACCGCTTTGCCAGTTTGTGTGGAACCGGTAAACAAAAGGTGGTCAAACGGCAAGGCTGAGAATTCTGGCCCCAATTGATGCCCATCATCAATAAACGCGAGCTTTTCTCTGGGGAAGTAGTCGGTAACCACACGCTTCAAAAAAGCCGCGAGCCGCGGGGAGCGGTCGGACATTTTCACCAATGCACGGTTACCCGCAGCAAAAATACTGGTTAGCGGTGAAAACGCCAAATTAATCGGGAAATTCCACGGTACGATTACGCCGACAACACCCAGTGGCTGCGCAATCAATCGATTGGACGCGAGCGGGTACACTAGCTGCCGCACACGCCGACGCTCCGGCCTCATCCACTTGCGCAGATGTTTGATCGTTTCCTGGATTCCCTCCAACACCGGCAGGATCTCAGCGAACAAAGTTTCATCGACCGAGCGGTTACCGTAGTCCTCGCTGATGGCGCGGGCAAGGGCGTCCTTGTGATCCTGTACTAGCTGCGCAAGTTTGCGTAAATCGCGTATCCGAGATGTGTAATCCGGGTAGGGGTTGGCAAGGTAGTCTTTGCGCTGGCGCTGAAAAACTTCGTTCATCGCGACGAGGGCCTGGCTGTGCTCGTCCAACTTGGGGCTGTCCAGGGCTTCCATAGGTGTGCCTCGAAAATAGGGCGGTACACAACCGTCCCTATGGATTAAAGAACTTCAAATAGGGCCGCTGCGCCCATGCCGCCGCCCACACACATGGTGACGACAACATACTTCACGCCGCGTCGCTTACCCTCTATAAGTGCGTGCATGGTCATACGATTTCCGCTCATGCCGTATGGATGACCAATGGAGATAGCACCACCGTTGACATTGAGACGGTCAGCGGGAATGCCCAGTTGATCGCGGCAATAAATTACCTGCACTGCGAACGCCTCATTCAGCTCCCACAAACCGATATCGTCCATTTTCAGGCCGGTACGTTTTAGCAGCTTTGGAATCGCGAATACCGGCCCAATACCCATTTCATCTGGCTCACAACCGGCCACGGCCATACCACGATAAACGCCGAGCGGCTGCAGATTGCGCTGTTCGGCAAGCTTGCTATCCATCATCACCACCGCGGCAGCACCGTCGGACAATTGCGAGGCATTGCCCGCGGTGATCACACCGTTCTCGCGCACCGCATTCAGGCTGTTTAAGCCCTCCAGGGTGGTCCCCGGACGGTTGCCCTCGTCCTTGGCCAGTGTCACTTCCTGTTCGCTGATATCGCCGGTTTCCTTATTGGCCACCAGTTTGGTCGCCGTAACCGGAACAATTTCATCATCGAACTTACCGGCCTGCTGGGCTGCCGCGGTTCGGCGCTGGGACTCCAGCGCGTATTCATCCTGAGCGTCGCGGGAAATGTTGTAGCGCTTGGCGACAACCTCGGCGGTATCCAGCATCGGCATGTAAATGGCCGGCGCTTTTGCCAGTACCGCCGGATCTGCCGCACGATGCAGGTTCATATGCTCGTTCTGCACCAAGCTGATGGATTCACAACCGCCGGCAACAACCACCGGAGCGCCGTCCACCACAATCTGCTTGGCCGCAGTAGCAATCGACATGAGCCCGGAAGCACACTGGCGATCAATGGTCATACCGCTGACGCTTACCGGTAAGCCCGCCGCCATTGCAACTTGGCGTGCGAGGTTGGTGCCCTGACTGCCCTGTTGCAGCGCTGCGCCAAAAATACAGTCATCGACTTCTGCTGGATCAATATCCGCGCGCGCGACCGCGGCGGCTACCGCATGGGCCGCAAGCGATGGGCTTTCCAGATTATTGAATGCACCGCGATAGGCGCGACCAATGGGCGTGCGCGCCGCAGAGACAATAACAGCTTCTTTCATAGATATACGCTCTCAGAGCCTGCACCCGTGCAAATGCGTTGGGTGCGGGAGATTGGTGGAAGTTAGCGGGATAAATCAAGCAGGCTGGGTACTGGCCATCGCCATAGTAAGGAATTTTTCCGTCTGCCCAGCGCCCGAGGCGAGCTCGCCCTGCGCACTTTGATCGCAAATTTTTTCCCAGTTTTCGATCACCACCTCCGGAGTTTGCACATCCGCAGGGATGAAGGTACCCGCTGTTTCAAACAAGCGCGTACTGGCGTAGCCACCCGCACCGGCACACAGAATAAAGCGGTTGGGGGCATCCTTACGGCATAGGGTGAGAGCGCCAGCGGTTACCGCTTCCGGTGTAAGCATTCCAAGTATCTCGGGTGGCATCAGATCTTCGGTCATGCGGGTACCGGCAGTCGGCGCCAGCGCATTCACGCGAATATCGTATTTCGCACCTTCGAGCACCAGGGTATTCATAAAGCCGAGCACCGCCATTTTGGCAGCGCCATAGTTGGACTGGCCAAAGTTGCCATACATGCCGCTGGAAGAAGTGGTCATCACGATGCGCCCATAATTCTGTGCGCGCATAATGTCCCATACCGCCTTGGTGCAGTTCACCGAGCCCATCACATGCACGTCCATCACCAGCTGGAAATCACTCAGTTCCATTTTGGCGAAGGATTTATCGCGCAGAATACCCGCGTTATTAATCAGAATGTCGACGCGGCCCCACTTGTCCATGGCCTGCTGTACCATGTCCTGAACCTCGTCAAACTTGGCTACGTTTGCACCATGTGCAATGGCTTCACCACCATTGGCCTCAATTTCCCGCACAACCGCTTGGGCCGCATCGGACGACGCACCGCTGCCGTCGCGGGCGCCACCCAGATCATTGACTACAACTTTCGCGCCGCGCGCAGCAAGTGCCAGCGCATGGGATTTACCAAGACCGTTGCCGGCGCCGGTTACGATGGCCACCTGGCCGTCAAAACGTACTGTCATTTTTTTCTCACTTGAATTGCTTGCATTATCAGTTTTCACGGTGGATTCTTGCATTCATGCAACCATTTGCATGGTCAGCCACTCAGCCTTGAGTGCCGGCTTTTCCTCACCCTCAATTTCCACACTCACATCAAACGTCAGCATGAACTGGCCAGGATTTTTTTCTTCCGCACTGGCAAGTTTTGCATGGGCGCGAATCCGGCTATCAACTTTCACCGGCGCGATAAAACGCACCTTGTCAAAGCCATAGTTAATACCCATGTAAGCACCTTCAATGGCAAGGCCAAACGTTTCTGCAAAATGGGACAGCATCGACAGCGATAAGAAGCCATGTGCGATGGTCGAGCCAAACGGCGTCTGTGCCGCGCGCTCTGGATCAACATGGATAAACTGATGATCCCGCGTCGCCTCGGCGAACAGATTAATCTGTTGTTGATTTACGCTGAACCAGTCTGTGGTTTTCAGCTCGGTACCGACGTGTTGCAACAGGCCTTCTTTGGTAACGGTGGTCATGGTATTTCCTGTGTTAACTACTAGCTTGGCAATCGTTAAAACCAATCCGGTTTCATTTCGAAGCTGGTGCCATCAATATCACGCACAAGCTTCGACCAGTGATAGATCTTCGGCAGCTCAGAGCGATAGAAGAACTGCATCGCCTGCAGCTTTCCGCGGTAAAAATGCTCGTCATCTTTATGCGGATTAGCCTGCAGCCCCGCATCTGCAGCGAGCCCCTGACGCAACCATATCCACGCGACCACGATATGCCCGAACATCTCCAGATAACTGACGGAGTTGGAGAAGACGAGGTCGATATTTTTTTCTGCGGTTGCACCGAGCACGGTAGTCGTAGTCTGCTGCAACTCGGTAAGCGCAGCGCCTAGCTGCCCAGCAAACAGGCTCAATTCCGTATCGCGCGCTTTGTCGATAGTGCCCTGCATTTCATTGAGTATTGCCTGATAACCGGCGAATTTATTCATCGGCACCTTGCGCCCGAGCAGGTCGAGGGACTGAATACCGGTGGTGCCTTCATGAATGGGGTTCAGGCGGTTGTCCCGGTAAAACATTTCCACCGGATGTTCATTGATATAGCCGTGGCCACCCATCACCTGGATTGCCAGGTCGTTGGCTTTGGGTCCGTATTCCGAGGGCCAGGTTTTAATAATCGGCGTCAGGAAATCCAGCAGGGTGTGCGCCTGGGTTCGGGCTTCTTCGGTTTCTGCTGTTTTTTCGTCGTCAGCAAGCTGGCTACCGAGTAAACACAGTGCATAGGCTCCTTCCGCATAGGCCTTTTGCGTGAGCAGCATACGGCGCACATCGGCGTGCTCGATAATCGGGATGGGCGGAGATTGCGGATCCTTGTTGCCCAATAGCCGGCCCTGAGGGCGCTCGCGTGCATAGTCAAGAGAATACTGGTAGCCGGTCAGCGCAGTGAGGGCAGCACCGGTGCCCACCATGATGCGTGCTTCATTCATCATGTGGAACATATACATCAGTCCCTTGTTCTCTTCACCCACGAGATAGGCTGTGGCACCGCCCTTTTCACCAAAGCTCAGCGCAGTGGATGTATGCCCGCGGCCACCCATTTTGTGGAACAGGCCTGCCAGCGCCACATCGTTGCGCTTACCAATGCTGCCGTCGTCGTTGAGCAGGAACTTGGGCACGATAAATAGCGATATACCTTTCACGCCCTTCGCCGCGCCTTTTACTCGGGCGAGTACCAGGTGCACGATGTTTTCGCTGAGCTCGTGGTCACCACCGGAGATAAAAATTTTGTTGCCCGTCAGTCGATAACTACCATCCGCCTCGCGGGTAGCGGTAGTAGTGAGGTCGGCGAGCCCAGAACCGGCACCGGGCTCGGTCATCGCCATGGTGCCCATAAAACGTCCTTCGCGCATGGGGCGCACCCAGGTTTCGATTTGCTCTTCCGAACCGTGCGCCTCAATCAGGTTGGCGTTGGCATTGGTGAGGGAGATGTATCCCAGTGTTGTACTGGCGATTGCCGATAGGTGCGCCTGAGCCACATTGGTTACTATTAATGGCAACTGCATGCCGCCACTTTTAAAGTCGCTGGCGGGGGCAGCAAGACCCGCCTCGATCACTGCATCCAGAGCGGGCTTGATTTCCGGTATCAGGTGCACTCTTTCACCGTCAAAGGTCGGCTCATTGGTGTCGACTTTCTTGCGGATTGGCAAGAAATGTTTCAGCGCAACCGTCTTGCCGATTTCGATAGCTGCGTCAAATGTCTCACGGCCGTGGTCCGCATAACGCGCACGGGCCGTGAGCGACTCCGCATCAAAGAGTTCATACAGCATAAATGCCAGATCCCGTTCGCTGAGTGCTTGAGCTGCCATAGGTCACCTAATCTCTGTTGTGCATTGGCGGTAGTCGGAATTTTTCCGCCTGGAGTCTTCTGGATTTGGGTATTGTTGACCTAGTTGTTAGACTCGGCCATTACCTCTCAGGTCAAGTTCGGAAGTGCCCAAGCAAACATGGCTGAGGCAGTGTATGTAAGGCGAGAAAATGAGCGATACGGTTTATCCAGCGTTTGGTCACCTGTTGCGCTTCTGGCGCAAGGTGCGAGGCGTCAGCCAGGAGGCTCTAGCGCTCGATCTGCAATCTTCAACCCGGCATATCAGCTTTCTTGAGAATGGCAAAGCACGCCCCAGTGAAGCGCTAGTTGAGGCGATCACCCAGGCTCTTTTACTCGGCGAGCGGGACGGGAGCTACCTGCGACTGGCAGCAGGATATCTTGCGCGCAGCCACGCCGTTGACTTCGATGCGCCAGAGTTCAAATGGCTGCGCAAGGCCACCCTGTTTTCGCTGAAGGCGATGGACCCCTACCCAGCAGTGCTCATGGACCGCTATGGCCGCTTGTTGATGGTCAACCGGAGCTGGGTCGCCTTCTACAAAGAGGTCGTTAGCCCCGAGGAGCTGGTCGAGGTAGGAAATCATTTCGAATTTTTGTTCCGGCGTCCGTCGGAAGGTTCTGCGCAGGAACCCTGGCGCCATATGCTGGCAATGATCCTGATGTATGCCCAGCAGGAGGCCCTGTTGACCGATGACCCCATCTACCACGGGATGGTGCGTGAACTCGCAGCCCACCCTGGTGTACCGGACGACTGGGCCCAGATTGCTTCACAGCTCGAGCCTATGGCCAGTTACCGTGTGCAGCAACGCTACAAAGGCAAACTCTTGAGCTTTTTCAATGTCAGCCTGAATGTGGGTGCGGTGGGCCCCGCATCCTACGTGTCGGAACCTCGTCTGGCGATCAACACGCTTTATCCGGAGGATGAAGCGCTCGAGCTAAGCGACGCGCTGGATAGCGATCTCTCACACCCGCTGCTGTTTTATTAACCACAAGTAAACAAGGCGTTTCGGAGCACCCACACAGATTTACCCAGACACCTGCGGTCAACCCAGCTCCCGTGCAGCCTTTTTTAGGACTTTCCCAGTGCCAGTGTGAGTGGACGGAATGGTGCTCGGTCGGCCCATTGTGCTGCCCCGGTTATCGACCCGCGAGGGTGTCAAAGTCCGTATCGTCCAGGGCCATCAGACTGTCGGCACCCGCGCGCATCTGTTCCGCCAGGCTGCTGCAGCGTGGCAATATCTTGTCGAAATAGAAGCGTGCCGTTACGGCCTTGGCACGATAAAAAGCATCCGCACCTTCCCGCACTTCAGGGACACTGGCCATGCGCCCCCATTGCCAGCCAAGCAATACATAGCCGGAGTACATCAGATAATCCACCGATGCGGCACCGAGCTCGTCAATATTTTCACTGACGGCGCTGAATAGTGTCACGGTAATGGCCTGCCATTCTTCAAGGCGCGCAGAGAGACGCTGTGCGTAGTCTGCATTCATTCCTTCCATGTCGGCACGAATACGGACAATGACCTGCTCCAGAGAGGCCCCCTGGTCGCGTAGCACCTTACGTGCCAGGAGGTCCAGTGCCTGAATACCAGTGGTGCCCTCATACATGGTGGTGATACGTGCATCGCGTAGGTTTTGTTCCATTCCCCACTCGCGAATATAGCCATGGCCTCCATACACCTGCATGCCGATATTCGCGCATTCGATGCCCATTTCGGTCATGAAGCCTTTGGCGATTGGCGTGTAAAAAGCGAGGAAACTGGCGGCTTCTGCCGCTGCCTCGGCATCGGTGCCCAGTTCGATGTCTACCAGCTGCCCCAGACTGTGCAGCAATGCACGGCTACCTTCGGTCAGTGCGCGGATGGTCAGCAGCATGCGCCGGACATCCGGATGTACGATCAGCCTGTCCGCCGGGCGGGCTGGCACTTTCGTGCCAGATAACGCACGCCCGGCTTCGCGTTCAGTCGCATAGCTGAGCGCCCCTTGCAGCGCGATTTCGCCATGGGCAAGGCCTTCCAGCGCAACGCCGAGGCGCGCAGAATTCATAAAGGTAAACATGGCCAATAGCCCACGGTGCGGCTCACCAATGAGAAAGCCCCGGGCACCGTCAAAATTCATCACGCAGGTGGCGTTGCCATGAATGCCCATTTTGTGTTCGAGCGAGCCGCACTGGACCGCATTGCGTACGCCAGGTTCGCCGTGCGGGTCGGGTAAAAACTTGGGGACAATAAACAACGAAATACCGCGAGTACCCGCGGGTGCGTCGGGCAGCCGCGCCAATACCAGGTGAACAATATTTTCACTGAGGTCATGTTCACCGGCACTGATAAAAATTTTGGTACCACTGATGGAATAAGAGCCGTCTTCCCGTGTTTCCGCGCGGGTACGTAAGAAACTGAGGTCACTGCCACATTGAGGCTCGGTCAGGCACATAGTGCCTGTCCAGGCGCCGCTGGTCAGCTTAGGCAAATAGATTGCTTGCAGGGATTCTGTGCCATGGGCCAGCAGCGTTCCGCGACAACCCGCACTCAAGCCAGGATACATTGCCCAGGCATGGTTCGCCTGACTCAGGCATTCGGACACCATAAAGTCGAGGGACTTTGGCAATGCTTGTCCCCCAAAAGCGGTGGGCATGCTGAGGCCGGGCCAACCGCCATCAATATATTGCCGATAGGCGTCGGCAAAACCGTCGGGTGTCTTTACCCCGTCTTCGTTCCACAGGCAGCCCTGCTCATCGCCAGTGCGATTTAATGGGTAAATCACCTCTTCACTAAAGCGCGCCGCCTCCTCGAGAATGGCGTTACGTAGCTCACAATCCAGCGGCTCGCCACCTGCGAGACTTGCGTAGTGTTTCTGCGCGTTAAGTAGCTTGTCCGCTAGGAACTGTACATCGCGGATGGGTGCTTTGTAGGGCATGGCGTTCTCACATCGGTTAGCCAAAGAATGCACCTGCGGATTTTCCGTCAAGCAGGGGCAATCGGGGATTATTGGTCGGCGCGGACAATAAAATCGCGTTGTGACTATTTGCGCAGGTCTCGGCGCAGTACTTTGCCAACAGCCGATTTGGGTAACGCTTCGATAAATTCAATATGCTTGGGGACTTTATATGGGGTCAGTAATTTGCGGCAGTGTTCCCGTAGTGAATCTGCATCGCCTGAGTCACTGGCGGCAACAACGAAGACCTTGATGGCTTCGCCCGTGCGTTCATCGGACACGCCTATCGCGGCACATTCGAAAACATCCGGATGCGCGGTCAATACATCTTCAATTTCATTTGGATAGACATTAAAGCCGGAGACCAAAATCATGTCTTTGATACGGTCAACGATTCGAATAAACCCATCTTCCTGGATCACGGCGACATCACCGGTGCGAAACCAGCCATCACGGTCAATTACCGCGACACTTTCCTCCGGACGATTCCAGTAGCCCTTGAGCACCTGTGGGCCACGTACCGCCAGTTCACCCGCCTCGCCGTTGGCGAGGGTTTCTCCGTCGGCGTCGATGACTTTGACCTGCATTGCCGGCAATGGTTTTCCGACCGTACCTAATTGATGTGCTGTAGGCACATTACAGGTAAGTGATGAGCTGGTTTCAGACATCGCATAGCCTTCAAATAACAGCGTGCCCGTACGGCGCTGCCACTCTTCCGCGACCGAGCTGACCAGCGCAGCGCCTCCGGCAATCGAGCCACGCAGTGCGCTGAAATCAATTTGCTCAAATTCGGGATGTCGCATCAAGCCGGCAAACAGGGTGTTGACCCCGGCGAATCCGGTAAAGCGATGTGTCTTCATCGCCTGTATCAAGCTGTCGAGATTACGAGGGTCTGGAATGAGGACGGAGTGCACTCCGTTCATACAGCAGCTGATCACGTTCCAGGTGAAGCCGTAAATGTGGTACAGCGGCATCGGCGCGATCACGATACCATCGTTGCGCTCATTTTCGTCCAACGCACTGCTGGTTTGCCACGAACTTGCATACAGGTTGCCGTGCGTCAGCATCGCACCTTTGGATACGCCTGTGGTACCGCCGGTGTACTGGAGCACGGCAAGGCTCTCCATCGAACACTCCGCGGGCGGCGAAAGCCTGTCCCAGAATTGCGAGAGAACCTGGCCAAAGGCGACAAACCGCTCGGCACAGCCCGCAGGCAGCACCTGTTCGGGATCGGGCTTGGCCGCATTGGCGACCAACACGTGTGGAACGCCAAGCTTGGTTGCGATACGACCAGTGACTGGCAGGCAACCCTCATATACCAGCAGTGCTTTGATGTCGGCATCTTTAAACTGGTGGTGAATTTCCCGCTCCGTGTACATCGGGTTTGTATTCACGATGACTACGCCTGCGCGGAGCGCCCCCCAAACCGCAATCGGATATGCAAGAATATTCGGCAATTGGATTGCCATGCGATCACCAGATTGCAACCCAACACTCAAGAGATATGTGGCAAATGCTCGACTGCAGCTATCCAGTTCAGAGAATGTAAGCTCTTGCCCCACACAGGAGAACGCCACCTTTTTAGCGTATACCGGAACAGAGGCGTCAAATGCCTCGACCAAGTTGCGAAAGCCCTCCGGATTAATCTTCCGCAGCATTGCTTGCCCATAGTCGAATTCGGTTTCAATCATGCTTTGTACCTGTTTTTGCGCAGCGAAATCAACCGGCGGCAACCGCGTCTCTATCCAAGCCGCTGGACGCTTCCTGCTCGCGACGGGAACGGTAGAATGAAAATATATAGACACTGGCAAGCATAATTAGCGAAATACCGGGCCCGTATGCCAAACCCAACCGGGCCAGCATATCGGCAGTAACGTCAGTAGGCGAAATCGAATCGGTAAAGCCCGCAAAATCAAGAATAAATCCGGCACACAGTGTTCCTACGCCAAATGTCACTTTTTGAATCAGCATCAGTGCAGAATTCAGCGACCCCTCCTGACGCAAACCAGATTCGATCTCAATATCGTCGGTAACATCTGCAGCCATGGAGGCCGTGATGCTCATTGCACCAATAAAAAAGGTTTGGTGAACCACAACAAATAAACAAACAAAAACCAGTAAGCCAGAGGTGCCACTAGCAGGCGCCAGGTCATAAATACGGGCGAGCACCGGAATTGGGCCGACCAGTGCCGCGGCCACCAGGAATAGCATCAAGCTGCGGCGCTTACCCACCTGTGCGGTAACCTTTATGGTAAGAATCGTGGCAGGAATCAATGCCACAAAGACACACAGCATAAAGGCCCCTGTCTGCACGCTGCTGAATCCATAGAAGAACGTATTCACGTGCAGGAGCATTGTATTGGCGGTGCCCATGCTACAAACCAAAATGAGACTACCCAGAAAAAGTATTCGAGCAGAAGGCACCCGGAAAAATTTGAGGATGTCTGTGAACGCGCAATGCCATGCGCGGTCCTGCTGCTCGACGGTTGCCTGTTTTAAATATGGTATACGTGAACGTGTGCCCCACACGGCGATCGCCATACCCACAAGGGACAATATTGCCGCTGCCAACCCAACATTTTGGTAGCCACTGGCTAAGTCACCCTCACGCGTAGCGATAGGGATGAGAATAAACCACGCAAGTATCTGCAGGCTGATACCTCCTGCATATCCCCAAAAGGTGCGATGCAAAACAATATTGGTGCGCTCGTGATAGTCGTCGCTGAGTTCCGCCGCCATCGCCATATGCGGCACGACGAAAAAAGTCAGTGCCGTACGCACGAGGATGGCTGTGCATATGTACCACGCAAACAGGCCACCATCAGCGAGCCCCGCGGGAGGATTAAAAATTGCGAACAAGGACAGGGATACGGGCAGCATCGATACTGCCATAAATGGATGGCGTCGCCCCCAACGTCGAGATTTAGACTTATCCGATAGATATCCCACTATCGGATCAGAAATCGCATCCGCAATAATGGAAAGCATCGCCGCGAGACCGGCAATACTGGGCGACATCCCGAGTATTTGCGTGTAATAGAAAAATAAAAAGTAGTGGAAGCACGAGTCTTTTGCGGCCCAGGCAAACTGCCCCATACCGTAAGCATTTTTGGTCGAACTTGTTAAAGCATTTTGCATAGTTATTAACCTGCAGTGAGTCCGCCATCCAGAACCATTTCGGTACCGGTCATATAGCAGGAGGATGGGCTGGCCAGATGCACAATGGCTCGCGCGACTTCTGCGCTGCGGGCAAAACGTCGCAGTGGGATTTGTCGGTGCAGATAGCGACTGGCGCTATCGACATCGGCAAACATCTGTTCGCTGACCAACTGTTTGACCAGGGCATCGCCCATGTCGTTTTCGATCATGCCCGGATTGACACAGTTCACCCGCACCCCGCTGGGGGCAAGTTCCAGAGCCAGTGATTTACTGAAGAGCTGAAGGCCGCCCTTGGTCATGTTGTAGAGGGTTTGATTAGCGACCCCGACCAATCCGGCGATAGAAGATACGTTGACGATCGCGGCATCGCCGCACTGACTGGCACTGTGTCGCAACAGCGGAAGGGTGGCCTGGCAGCCAAGGAAAACTCCCTTGAGGTTGGTTTCTACCTGTTGATAGAAATCGGTCTCCGAGCAATTTTCCAGCGCGCGGGCAATATGTACCCCGGCATTATTGATCAGAATATGTAGTGCCCCGAAGTGGGCCTCAATGTGTTCAAGCAGGGTGCGCCAACTTTCCGGTGACGTCACATCAAGGCTCACAAAGCGTGCCTCGCCACCTTCTTCGCTGATGGCCTGCGCGACCGCCTCACCCTGTGCTCGGCTGCGGGCCGCGAGTATGACGGTAGCACCCGATCGGGCGAGCTGACGCGCCGCTTCCGCTCCCACGCCACGCGAGGCACCGGTGACTAGCGCGATTTTTCCGCAGAGTTCCTGATTCATCATTACCTCCATCAGGCCGGTACAGCGGCAGCCAGAGCGGCGTGCGCTTGTTGCCGTTGCGCGTCATTGAGCAGCGACAGATCACTGTGGGCCGAGAGTACCGTGTCTCGCAAGGCAAAGCTCCCACTGGTGTTGACCAACTCAAGTGGCGCGGTTTCCAAACCCGTGCCAACCCGCCACGCAAGGTCAACTTCTGTGGCGGTAGCAGCGCCATCAGCGACAATTAGTAGACCGGCCTGCACGACATTAGCCATCAGCGCGGTAAATATTTCCTCTTTACTACGCTCTTGCCGGATAAAATGTTCTGAGACATAGCTCGGGGCGGGGTATGTATAAAAGCCACGGCCAGATTTCATGCCGATGTAGCCGGACTCAACAAACGACTGCAAATATGCAGTGATCTCTGCTTTGAATTGCGCGCGCTCGAGGGTTTGAGCAGGGCGGTTCCAGCTATCCAGCACCACGTTCAGGCCAAAGAAATCCATCATTCCGAAGGGGCCCATGGGGGCGCCCATATTACGCATCCACGCCCGATCGACCTGTTCGATACTCGCTCGAGAACGGGTCACCAGTAGCACGGCTGTGGTGAGTAGTGGTCCCAACAGAGAGTTGAGTAGGTAGCCGGGGTATTCCTTGTGCAGCACCATGGGCACGCATCCGAGGCTGCGCACATAATTTTCTAGCACCTGTGCAACGTGGCGCTGGGCTCTAGGGCCCGGGACAATATCGATCAACGGCGCGCCCAGATAGGAATGCAGCGCAGCAAAGGTTTCGCCGCTCTTTAGTCCTGTATCGATCTCGGACGGCAACAATGCTGAGGTATTTGTGGTGAGCAGGGTGCCCGGGCACATGTGCGCCTCGACTTGCTGCAGGACCGCGCGCTTTACCTCAAGGGTCTCTGTAACTGACTCACTGATCAGGTCCACACCACTGAGGGCCGCCGCTAGATCATCGGAGGTAGCCACCCGCTCCCAGCAGTGATCGATGGCAGACCGAGTTACTTTGCCACTGGCGACCAGCATTGCGGCAATTTCTTTCTGGCGCACTGGGACGTCAGCGATTGCACGGGAGTCGCGGTCGTACAGCGTTACCTCGTAGCCGGCCAGGGCGGCAATCAAGGCATTGTAGCTACCCATGGTGCCCGCGCCGATATAGCAGATTTTTTTTATGCTTTTCTGGTTCACTACTTCTTACCTGTGACGTCGCGGCGTGGTCTAGCGGATGGCGCGGGGCAATCGGTCCGGCACCAGCAAGTTGACACTACAGCGCGCAACCAGTGCCGGGCGATATTCGATCACGGGCAGGGCCTGTATCGCATTGACGATATGAAACTGGGTGGGGTTCTGGTCCCAGGTGAGCTGTTGCCATGCCAGCTTTCCATTACCCACGTGAACTTCGTGATAGTGGGTTTCGGACGGAAAAGTGGTGGCTTCACTGATGCTGGAGCCAAAGCCGCCGATCGCGGGCATGTAGCGCCAGGCCATGGGGTTGTCGCGCCCCTGTTGTGCTGCAGTCGATGCCGCAATTTCCTCAGCCGTGGGTGGACGGAGGCTGTCAATTTGCATGTCGACAATCGGGTTGTCGAAATGTCTGGCTTCGGCGCGCCAGAGTCCATCGGTGACTGTGTGCTCTGGAATATCGGCGTAAATTTTCGGGATACCCTGCAACTCGCGTCCCGTCAATATTGGGTCGGTCAGGTTTTCCCACATGGCCAGCGTATAGGTACCGCGCAGCTGCTCACGCTCGCCGGCAAAACGGGCATCGGCATGCACGCCGATGAGGTTGTAGCCGTGTCCTGCGAGCCAGTCGACTTGTTTGTTACTGGCGTAGACCACAGTAATCAAAGGCTCTTCATCAACCGTGAATGGTTCGGGCAGGTAGCTGGCCAGTTTGTCCCGGTCGGTAACATACGACACGACCATCATGGTGACATCACGGTACCATCCGCTAGCGCGCGCATCGCTGCCTCGGGGGCCGAAGTGCGCAGGCATCGCGAACGGCTGGCTGGCTGGAAGATCTCGCATGGATACCTCTGGCGTTTGGGAAGGGGCTAGCTGCACGGCCCGTGCAGCTGTGGCAAATTGCCGGGGGTGCAGTTGCGCCCCCGCGGTTCGGGTTAGAAGTTGTATTTCATTCGTAATCCGATCAGGCGAGGATCGCTCAACGTTGACACCGCAGTCTGTGTCACCGTGCTCGGGCGCTCGCGGTATGTCACATGGCGATCGTCACTCAGGTTCTTGATGAAGCCTGTCACTTCCCAGGTGTCATCCAGCGAAGCCACATTCAGCCGCAGGTCGATGCGGTCACTGGAATCCAGCAGGTCATAGTCGCCACGATTGAAGGCGGTCATGTACTGGTCGCTGGTGTACAGATAGCTACCGGTGGCGCTCCATGCGAGGCTCATGGCTTCCCAGCTGTAAGTCAGGTTGGCGGATGCCTTTTGCTCAGGGCTCAAGGGGAAGCGATTGGCCGTCAGGTCCTGCTCTTGGGTGCAAAGCGGGTCGAACACGAGACCCTGCGCCTGGGGGCCGAGGGCACAGGCATTGAAGTCAGCGGAGCTGAATTCATCAAAGCGGGTGTCGTTGTAAGAGTATGTACCGCTGAGCAAGAGGTTGTCGGTCAGCAGGGCCTGGAACTCTGTCTCGAAGCCAGTTGCGGTGGACTCTGCCGCGTTCTCGTAGCTCGCAAGGCTAACCCCGTTGACCACGGTCTGCTTGAGTACCTGCATATCCTCGTAGGCATAGTGATACACGGAGGCGCTGAGGTTGATGCGGTTGTTCGCGAAGCTGCCACGGTAGCCGAACTCGGTGGAGGTGAGAGTCTCTGGCTCGACCATATCGATCTCGGGGTTGGCGGTGGGCTGCAGCAGGTTGAAACCACCGGAACGGTAGCCGGTCGCCACAAAGCCATACAGAAAGTGGTCTTCATTCAGGGTGTAGTCGAGCCCCAGCTTCCAGGTTGGCTGGTCCCAGGTGTCGCTGCCGGTGTGGGCCACGACCGGGTCTGCGGGGTCGCCAACGTACTGGGCGAATGTGTTGTCGCGGCCGGTCTTTTCGTCCTCGGAGTAGCGCAGGCCCAGGGTTACCACCAGGTCATCGGTCGCGCTCCAGTCCATCTGGCCGTATACCGCGGTCGAGGTGGTTTCCAGTTCGGCATCGGCTTTGTACAGGTAGCCTTCCGGATTTACGCCCTGGCCAATGAAGCTGCCTAGAGTCGCGTATACCGCCATCAGTTCCGCATTGCGCTCTTGATAGTAGATGTCCTGGGCTTCATCGCTGTTGTAGTAGTAGAGACCACCGATAAAGTTAATCGGCCCTTCCAGGTCAGTGCTCACCTGCAGCTCGTGGGAAGTGAATTCCGACTCTTGCTCAAACCCGAAAATCAGGTCAGAGGGCGTAGCGCCGATGCCGGTGATCAGGGACATCGGCAAGGGGCCGAAATCCGGGGTGGTCAGGTACAGGTTGTTCCAGTCCAGGCCGGAATTTTCTGCCGCAGTTAGGTCGGCATCCAGGGCACGACTGAAATCGAACTTGGAGTGGCCCGCGGTGTACTTGACGGTGAAACCTTCACGATCAAGCTCGCTGGTAAAGAACACCGCATCGCGCTCGCTGCTCTGGGTCGGGGCAAAGTCGATGGACACTTGGTTCGGGTTGGTGACGCCAGGGTTTTCGGCAGTCATGCCCTGGTGCATGTTGGCGAAGTTCTGGCCGGGGAACATGCCCGGGAAGTTCAGCACGGTAGCACCCACATAGGCGTCGCGGACTTCCTGCACATAGCCGGTGGAGAAAGGCTCCAGCGTGTAGCCATTGGACGGGTTAGTGTCCGACTGGGAGCGCATCACTTTCAGGGTGTTGGACCAGCTGTCGGTGGTGTCGTGCTTCAGGCTGACGGTTGCATACTGGTTTTCGCGGTTGTCGTAGTCATCGCCGTTGTAGACGTTCTCCTGGAAACCGTCGCGGCGGATATCGGACAGGGCGGCGAGGATAGACAGCTTTTCGGTGACCGGGCCGCTGGTCAATACCTGCGCGGTGCTCTGGCCGTAGTTGCCGAGCTCCGCAACCACGGTGGTGCCCCATTTTTCACTGTCTGGCTGCTTGCTGACAAAATTGATGGCGCCACCGATGGAGTTCCGGCCATAGAGTGTGCCCTGAGGGCCGCGAAGCACCTCGACCCGCTCAATGTCCAAGAAGTTGGACATATTTAACACATCGGTTTCGGTGTTATAAACCCCATCCCAGTACAGGCCAACACCAGGGTCCGAACCGAGCGCCGTATTCGGGCGGCCAATACCGCGGATACTGATCCGGCTGGGCGCAATGGTCAGGGAGGGCGCTCGGGCAGCCAGATCGGCGGAGTCGTCGATGCCGATTGCATCGCGGGCCTCACTATTGAATGCGGAGACGGCCGCAGCGGTCTCCATCAGGCCAGACTCGCGCTTGTTGGCGGTAACCACGACTTCTTCCAGAGTCGAGTCAGCCATGGCGGGAACTGCCGCCGCCAGTGCGGCAACCGCTGCGCACAGCCTGTGAGCAGGGAATCGCTTGTGGAATTTGGACTTCATGCTGGTAGACCTCCAGGCCTTTTTATCGTTGTAAGTGCGGTTGCCTGCTGATCGGCGCCATGCCGGCTGGGCTGTCCCGCTATTAGCACTAACATCTATCGCTATCGCAAGTAAACTTGCACGCTGACAAATTTATCCCTATTCATTTGTCTGGTCAACAAATAAATGGCTGAAATTTCTGCGATCGCACGCTATCCCTCATGTTAAAATTACCACGGCAGACCATCTTCTGGTTATTTTTTGTTCAACTCGTTCCCGGTTGGAATGGTGTAATCACGCGAGGTTCCTATGTCATCGGCAACAGCCACTCCGTCTAGTGGGCGGACACGGCGCGTACAGGAGAGGGCCGAGACCACCAAAGCCAAGCTTCTGGATGCCGGACAACTGATGTTTTCCGAGCGCGGTTTTGATGCAGTATCTCTACGCGACATTGAGAATGCCGCCAAGATCAAACGCGGGCTGCTGGCGTATCACTTTGGAGATAAGGAGTCTTTCTGGAAATCGGTAGTGGCGACCGTGTTCAACGGAATGCACGATGAGTTTGAGCAGCGTTTGGGGTTACTGCGCGAAGTGTCGGAAAGCGAGCACCTCGCGTTTATTGTGCGTTTTTATGTGGGCTATCACGCGCGCCACCCGGAGCTGAGCCGGCTGATGGCCCAGGAGGCCACTCAGGATACTTGGCGGATCCAGCACTTGATTGAGCTGTACATTGCTCCTGCCTGCGAGAAGATGCAGCGGCTGGTGGGTGACTCGCTGCAACTGGACAGGGACGCGTTTATTCACTGGTACTACATCATGGTCAGCGCCTCTTCGACCATTTTCTCTTTTGCACCGGAATGCCGCCGCCTGTTCAATATCGATCCTTGCGAAGAAGCACGCGTCGACCGACATGCCGATATGCTAGTACAAATGCTGCTGCGCCTGAGGGACGACTAATCCTTCGCTCCAGACCGTAATCGTCAACTAGGTCGCGCTTTATCTGGCCGGTCTGGGTATCGTTATTCCAGACCGCTGACACCTGCTTTAACTGGCATAATCCTGCAGATGCTTCCCACTACCGTTTCAAACCGCGCCCTGCTGATTGCCAAGCAGTGGCCCGAGCCCGCCTCCACCGCCGCCGGTCGGCGCACTCTGGATATTCTCGACCTGCTCAGCGATGCGGGTTACATCATTGAGATTGCCAGCCCGGCGCAGCCCACACCCTTTCAAGCGCACACCGGTTACAGCGAACACCAGATTGAGGTGAATGACTCCAGCTTCGATGACTGGGTGCGCGCACTCGATCCCACGCTGGTAATTTACGATCGCTTTATGATGGAGGAGCAGTTCGGCTGGCGGGTGCGGGCGCAGTGCCCGCGCGCGGTAACGCTGCTGGATACGAGCGATTTTCACAGCCTGCGCGAGGCCCGCCACCTGGCGCTGAAAACAGGCCAGCCACTTAATCTTTTTCATCCGGTTGCCGAGCGCGAGATTGCCGCCATGGCGCGCTGCGATCTCACCATCATGATTTCCCGGGTCGAGATGGACTTGTTGAAAACCCACTTTGGCCTGCCCGACTGGCAACTGCATTACCTTCCGTTTCTGGTGCGGGAAATACCGCAGCCGGATACGCTGCCCGGTTTTGCGGAACGCGAACATGTGGCAATGATCGGCGGTTTCAAGCACGCACCCAATCGGGATGCGGTGAGCTGGTTTGCGGAGACGGTGTGGCCGCAGTTACGCGCGTTACTGCCCGGCGTGGAGTGCCATGTGTACGGCGCCTATGCGGACCACGCCATGCAGCGTTTCCACGCTCCCAAAGCCGGCCTGCGCATCATCGGCCGCACCGACGATGCACTGGCCACGCTCGCGCGCTACCGGCTGAACCTGGCACCACTGCGCTTCGGCGCAGGGCAGAAAGGTAAAATTCTCGATGGCTGGCTTGCCGGCACTCCGACCATCACTACCCCGATCGGTGCCGAGTCGATGGCAGCCGACGATGCCTGGGGTTACCCGCTGACGGAAGAACCGGATCTGTTTGCCAAGATTGCCGCAGACATTTACCAGAACCGGGAACGCTGGCAGACAGTGCGGGATGCGGGTACCCGCGCACTGGTCACCAACTTTTCCCATGCGCCCCATGCCCGTGCTTTTATCGCGCGCGTCGATTCGGTCGCGGCCGATCTCGACGCCCATCGCAATCGCAATATCTGGGGCCGCATTTTGCGACGCACCGAGCACCGCGCGGAAGAGTTTATGAGTCGCTGGATCGAGGCGAAAAACCAATTGCCGGGCAATAGGTAAATCCCGACACCCACTCAATCGACGTCACTCGCTTTCGACAGTCTCGCCCTTCGTTTCAATCGGCGGGGTCAGCGCCCCGCTTGTACTAAGTGAGCCGGTTTTGTCCGGTCACTGCGCCGGTCACCCACAGCCATCGATCAAAACTGCTAAACGTTCGTCTGAAAATAAAATTGATGCCAGTGGATGTGACCTCGTTCTCACGCATCATCTAATGGTTCACAAGCGTACCAAGTACACACTAAATTTGGCGCGAATTCCAAAGAGTTGTCCTGTTATACGATTGTGGCCGCAATCATTCTCCTCGTTAAACCCAGACCCGGCGATATTAATCCGCAACACAATTGCGGTGGTTGTCGCGGGTTACCGCTCAGGATTTCCGCGGTATTTAGCGGCGGCTCTATCCAGCTCCGTCGATAAAAATAATTATGGAGAAATTCGCAACAATGAAATTATCAGCATTACTTAGACCAGGGCCCGGCGCTGTGCTCGGCGCGGCCACTCTCATGTTCACAGCCACCTTCGGTGTCAGCTTTTCCGCCCAGGCGGTGGAACCGGAATTATCGGCTATGTCCGTGGCGGCCGATGAAGTGATCACCGACCGCATTATCGTCAAATACAAAAACACGCTGCCCGGCGCCAATGCCATGTCCATGTCGCAGACCGCCATGGATCGGGTTGCCCAGACTGCCGGCCATCGCTTCAAGCACATGCGTCGTCTCGCCACTGGCGCCCAGTTGATGAAACTGGAGAAGCGCGCGAGCAAGGCAGAATTGAATGCCATCATCGCGCGCCTGCAACAGGACCCGCAGGTGGAATATGCGGAGCCCGACCGCCTGATGCAGCCCATGGCCACCCCCAACGATGCCAACTACAACCAGCAGTGGCATTACTTTGAGGCCACCGGTGGCCTGAACCTGCCAAGTGCCTGGGATATCACCCAGGGTGAAGGCGTTGTGGTCGGTGTAATTGACACTGGCTATCGTCCGCACGCCGATCTGAATGCCAACCTGCTGCCTGGCTACGACATGATCTCCGACACCGACGTGGCGCAGGATGGTAATGGCCGCGACAGCGACGCCAGCGACCCGGGCGATTGGTCTCCAGCCGGTGCCTGTGGTTCCGGACAGCCGGCGCGCAACAGCAGCTGGCACGGCACCCATGTGGCAGGCACCATCGCCGCCGTCACCAATAACGGCACCGGCGTGGCCGGCGTTGCCTACAAATCCAAAATCGTGCCGATCCGCGTGCTGGGCCGCTGCGGTGGCTACACCTCGGATATTGCCGACGGCATCATCTGGGGTGCTGGCGGCAACGTCAGTGGTGTGCCTGCCAACGCCAACCCGGCCCAGGTGCTGAACCTGAGCCTTGGCGGTGGCGGTGCCTGCGATACCACCACGCAAAATGCGATCAACACCGCGCGCAGCCTCGGCACCACGGTGGTGGTCGCCGCAGGTAACTCCAATGCCAACGCCGCCAACTACAGCCCGGCAAGCTGTAACGGCGTAATTTCCGTGGCCTCCACCAACCGCGCCGGTAGCCGCGCCTACTACTCCAACTACGGCAGTGTGGTGGATGTGGCGGCACCGGGCGGTGAGACGTCCACCAACTCCAACGGCGTACTTTCCACCCTCAACAGCGGCACCCAGGGTCCGGGCAGTGACAACTACGCCTTCTACCAGGGCACCAGTATGGCGGCCCCGCACGTGGCCGGCGCCGCAGCCCTGCTGTACGCGGTAGACAGTGGCATTACCCCCACGGAAGTTGAAACCATCCTGAAAAACACTGCGCGCAGCTTCCCCGGCAGCTGTAGCCAGTGCGGTACCGGTATTGTTGACGCGACTGCGGCGGTGAATGCGGCCAACGGCGGCGGCGGTGGTGATCCCACCCCGGGTGATGGTGCGCTGAGCAACGGCGTCGCCAAGACTGGCCTTGCTGCGTCCAGCGGTCAGGAACTGCAGTACACCCTGGAAGTACCTGCCGGTGCGTCCAACCTGAGCTTCCAGATCTCCGGCGGCAGCGGTGATGCCGACCTGTATGTGCGTTTCGGCAGCCAGCCGACCACCTCCACTTACGATTGCCGCCCCTACCTGAATGGCAACAGCGAAACCTGTTCCATCAGCAATGTGCAGGCCGGCACCTACTATGTGATGGTGCGCGCCTACAGTAGCTTCTCCGGCGTGAGCCTGGTGGGCAGTTTCGACGAGGGCAGCAGCGGTGGCGGCGCTACCGGCTGGACCGAATCAAACCTGTCCGGCGCAAGCGGTAGCTGGCAGCACTTTACCCTGGATGTAAACAGCGGCATGGGTTCGCTGGAAGTACTGATGAGTGGCGGCAGTGGCGATGGTGACCTGTATGTGCGATACGGCTCCCAGCCCACCACCAGCAGCTACAACTGCCGTCCCTATCGCTGGGGCAACGACGAGAGCTGCAGCATCAGCAACCCGCAGGCAGGTACCTGGTATATCAGCATCCGAGGCTACAGTGCTTATTCCGGAGTGACCTTGCAGGCAGAAGCGGCACCCTGAGGGCAGCGCATCACTCCCTCTTTGTATTGAGGTGTCGTAATACAAAGATCCCCACCTTGATTTGGCCGGCTTTTGCCGGCCTTTTTTATCCCCGCCTATTTACCCGCTTCCAGCACGATTCGGTAACGCGCCTCGCCACTTTCCAGACGCGCAAACGCCTCGTTGATTTTGCTCATGGGGAAGTGCTCCACTTTCGGCGCAATCTTGTGCCGGGCAGCGAACTCAAGCATATCGGCAATGGTTGCCGGGCTGCCCACCGGGGAACCGGAGACCTGGCGCTGGGACAGCAGCAGATTAAATACGTTGAGGTCCAGCGGCTCGGTGGTGGCGCCGACAAAATGCAAGCGTCCGCGGGGTTTGAGGGTGGTGAGGTAGGTGTTCCAGTCCAGTTTTACGTTGACCGTGGAAATAATCAGGTCGAACTGACCGGCCGCGGCCGCAAGCGCTTCCGGGTCGCGGCTGTTGAGGGTGTGATGGGCACCCAATGCCAGCGCTTCTTCCCGCTTGCTGTCGCTGGAGGTAAAAGCGGTCACCTCGCAGCCCCAGGCGTTCAGGAATTGCAGCGCCAGGTGGCCAAGGCCGCCGATACCGATCACCGCCACACGGCTGTTGGGTTTGATGTCGAACTGTACCAGCGGGTTGTAGACGGTGATGCCCGCGCAGAACAGTGGGCCGACCACCTTCGGGTCCAACCCGTCCGGAATGGGCACCACGCTCTCGGCGCTAGCGCGCACCGTATCGGCAAAGCCGCCGTGGTGACCGATGATGGTGGGCTGGGCTTCGGCACACAGATTCTGGTTGCCGGTATCGCACTCGCCGCAGTGGCCACAGAAGCCGGCGTGCCAGCCCAGCCCCACGCGCTGGCCTTTTTTCAGGTGGGTAACACCCGCGCCCACTGCGGCAATCTTGCCCACCACCTCATGCCCGGGCACCACCGGAAAAGCAGTCATGCCCCACTCGTCGTTCACCACGCTCAGGTCGCTATGACAAAGGCCGCAGTACTCGACCGCGATTTCCACCTGGTCCGATTTCAGCGCACCCGGGTCGTAGCTGAAAGGTTTGAGTTCGGCACCGGCACTGTCGGCCGCATAGGCATTGATCATGATCACTCCCGATTGGTGTAGAAACTGAGTTCAATGGCTGTCATACGTTGTATTAAAGCGTACGGATTTCGGAATCCGGTCGCTCAGGACATTGCCCCCATCCCGGCCTGTGGCAACATGAGTCTCTGATTCGGAACAACCATAACGATATAGACACATTCCGAGGTAACCGTGGGACTCATTACCGCCGCCATTCCCTTTTTCCTGCTCGCCGTGCTGATCGAACTAACGCTGGACCGCTGGCGCGGCTGGGGGCTGTACCGCCTGAACGACGCCATTGGCAGCCTCGGTGCGGGCATATTGAGCCGCATCCTGGGGCTGGTGAAGGTCGGCATCCTGATGCTGCTGTACATCCCCCTGTATCAGTGGTTGGAACCCGCTTATCAAAGCCTCGGAATCCACTGGTCGCTGGAAAACCCCTGGCATCTGGTCCTCGCCGTGATCGCCTACGACTTCTGCTACTACTGGAAGCACCGCGTCAGCCACGAGATCAATATCTTCTGGGCGGAGCACCTGGTGCACCACCAGAGCGAGGACTACAACCTGACCACCGCATTGCGTCAGTCCAGTGACCTGGTGCCCCTGGGGTGGATCTTTTACCTGCCCCTGCTATTGCTCGGCATGCCCCCCGAGGTCCTGATTACCGCCGGCGCCATCGACCTGATTTACCAGTTCTGGGTACACACCCAGAAGTTTCCCAAGGTGCGCTGGATGGAATGGATTCTGGTGACCCCTTCCAACCACCGGGTGCATCACGCCCAGAACAAGACCTACGTGGACCGCAACTACGGCGGCATATTGATCATCTGGGACCGCCTGTTCGGCACCTATCAGGAGGAGCTGGACGACGAGCCCTGTATCTACGGCGTCCGCAAGCCGCTAAACACCTTCGATCCGCTGGCGGCCAACCTGCAGCACTTCAAGCGTATGTGGCTGGATGCGGTGTACACCAAACGCTGGCAGGAAAAACTCACCCTGTGGTTCCGCGCCACCGGCTACCGCCCGGCGGACGCGGAAGCCGCCATGCCCGTAGCCAGCAGCGACCTGAACAACTTCCGCCGGTTTGACCCACAAATCGACCGGGGGCTGCGCTGGTATGCCCTGGTTCAACACCTGATCTACTCGGGCGCAACCCTCGCGCTGCTGTCGAACGCGGGCAACTTTTCCTATGCATCACTGGCGTTGATGGTGCTGATGCTGGTGATCGGCCTGGTGGTGAACGGGCGGGTACTCGATGGCGATGCACGCTGCCGCTACTGGGAGCTGGGGCGCCTGGCACTGCTGGCGGCAACCCTGCCGCTGCTGCCCACAGGCACCTGGCTGCCGCTTATCGGCTACTGCCTGGCGAGCGCAATCACCTGGTGGGTGTTGGTTTTTATGCACAAAGACGATACAGTCACTTCCGTTCGCAACTAGCAACAGGAATCCGCAGTAGCCCGAGCCTTCCCCAAAGGTGACCGGTTGAGATTCCGCAGGCACTCCCGGCCGGCTCCGGACTGCTCGCCTCCCCGTGGCAAGCAGCTTGGAAAAGCCCAACACTTTGCCCCCAGCACCGGTCGGGGGACTGCCTGTCTTCCTTTCGCTATAATCCCCGCCCACCCAACCACTTTACCAACACAGCAGCAGGGTTCGCCGTGTCCACAGGTACTCTCTATACGGTCTCCGCGCCTTCCGGCGCCGGTAAAACCAGTCTTGTCAAAGCGCTGATCGAGGCGGACTCCCAGGTCACCGTATCCGTGTCCCACACCACCCGGGCCATGCGTCCCGGTGAGGTTGAGGGCATCAACTATCATTTTGTGGATCGCGACGAGTTCGTGGCGATGCTCGGGAAAAGTGCCTTTCTGGAGCACGCCCAGGTGTTCGACAATTTCTACGGCACCTCCAGAGCCTGGGTTGAAGAGACCCTGGCCAGCGGCCGCGATGTGATCCTGGAGATCGACTGGCAGGGTGCTGAGCAGGTGCGCAAGCTGATGCCGGAAACAGTGGGGATCTTTATTCTGCCGCCGTCACAACAGGCACTGCTGGAGCGCCTGACCGGGCGCGGCCAGGATGACCAGTCGGTGATCGACAAACGTATGGCGCAGGCCATCGACGAGATGTCCCACTATGTGGAGACCGATTACCTGGTGATCAACGACGACTTCACCACCGCCCTCAACGAGCTGCGCTCGATTATGGTGGCGGAGCGCCAGCGCTTGGTGAGGCAGCAGGAGCGTCACTCCGGGCTGCTGCAGTCGTTGCTGCGGAGCCAGTAAGCTCGAATCTAGTTTTGTGGCGGCGGCGCTGCCGGGTATGGGTTTACCAGACACGCCGTGAACCCATCCATGGGGGCTCTTCTGCGAGGTCCCTCTCGCAGAAGGTCTGGCAAACCCATACCCGGCATCGCCACCTTCGCATCTTACTTTATGCGTCTTTAACCACTGTTCGATTTGCGTACACCGCGCGGTCCGGTAGAATAGTCAACCCCCGTCCGCGCCGGCACTGACCGGGCAGACAACAGAATTCGTCAATTTTGCCCAGCCGGGCAAACTTACACACTGGAATAGAAGATTTATGGCACGTATTACCGTTGAAGATTGCCTCGACCACGTAGACAACCGCTTTGAGCTGGTGATTGTAGGCAGCAAGCGCGCCCGTCAGATCGCCACCGGCGGCCGCGACCCGATGGTACCGGAAGAAAACGACAAGCCGACCGTGATCGCCCTGCGCGAAATCGAAGAAGGCTTCGTTGACGCCAGCATTCTGGACGAGCCGGAAGAAGAGCCGGTACAGCGCGCCGCACCGGCACCGGTATTCCTGTCAGAACAGGACATGTAATCCGAAGTTGACCGATTATTGATGCAGTAATGCAGGATTTGCTGGAAATTTAAGAGGCGAGCGCGGCTTTGCACACCATCGACAGTCTGGCCCATCGCCTCTCGTCCTACCTTTCCCCCGACCAGATCCAGTTTGTCCGCCGCGCCTACTTCTATGCGGAGCAGGCGCACGAGGGCCAGAAACGGCGCTCCGGCGAGCCTTACATCACACACCCCCTGGCGGTTGCCACCATCCTGGCTGGCATGCATATGGACGCACAGAGCCTGGCGGCAGCCATGCTCCACGACGTCATCGAAGATACCGGCATCCCCAAGGCGGCGCTGGCGGAGCAGTTTGGCGGAGAGATTGCCGATCTGGTGGACGGCGTCTCCAAGCTGACCCAGTTCGAAACCGACAGCCCGGCAGAAAAGCAGGCCGAGAACTTCCAGAAAATGGCTTTGGCCATGGCGCGGGATATCCGCGTGATCCTGGTCAAGCTCGCCGACCGCCTGCACAACATGCGCACCCTCGGCTCGCTGAAGCCGGAGAAGCGCGCACGCATCGCCCGCGAAACCCTTGAAATCTACGCACCCATCGCCAACCGCCTGGGCATGAACGATGTGCGGATCGAATTCGAGGACCGCGCCTTTTTTGCCATCTACCCGCTGCGCGCCAGCCGCTTGCGCGCCGCACTGGTTGCCGCGCGTGGCAACCGCAAGGAGCTGCTGGAAAAAATCCAGAACGCCATCGAACTGCGCTTGGAGCGAGAGAAAATCGACGCGCTGGTGATCGGCCGCGAAAAGCACCTGTACAGCATTTACCAGAAGATGCGCTCGAAGAAAAAGTCGTTCAAGGAAATCATGGACGTCTACGCCTTCCGCATCATCGTCGACAGCGTGGACACCTGTTACCGAACCTTTGGGGTTATCCACAACCTGTACAAGCCGGTGATCAGCGAATTCAAAGACTATATCGCCATCCCCAAATCCAACGGCTACCAGTCGCTACATACCGTATTACTGGGTATGCACGGGGTGCCGATCGAAGTGCAGATTCGCACCAAAGAAATGGACGAGATGGCCAACAGCGGTATTGCCGCGCACTGGCTGTACAAGTCCTCGGGGGATGAGGTGCTCAACACCGGCGGCACCAGTCAGGTACGCGCGCGGCGCTGGGTGCAGGGCCTGCTGGAAATGCAGCAACGTGCCGGCGATTCACTGGAATTTATCGAAAACGTAAAAATCGACCTGTTTCCGGACGAGGTTTACGTGTTCACCCCCAAAGGCAAGATCATCGACCTGCCCGCCGGCGCCACCGCTGTGGATTTCGCCTACTCGGTGCACACGGATATCGGCAACTCCTGCGTGGCAGTGCGCATCAACCAGCGCCTGGCCCCCCTGTCGCAACCACTGGAAAGTGGCCAGAAGGTGGAGATCCTCACCAGCAAGAATGTGCAGCCGAATCCCAACTGGCTCAACTTTGTCGTCACCGCGAAAGCGCGCAGCGCCATCCGCCACTATCTGAAGCACCAGCGCCATCACGACTCCATCGAGCTGGGGCGCCGACTGCTGGAAAAGGCACTGGTCAAATTCCGCCTGAAAATTTCAGATCTGGACGACGAGCAGATTCGGCGCGGCGTCAAGGAAGCCCGATGCGAGAGTTTCGACAACCTGCTCGAGGAGATCGGCCTCGGTAACCGCGCGGCCTTCTCCGCCGCCAAGCTGCTGATCCCCCCAGGCACCACTGAAACCGAGGCAAGCAATATTTCATCGCCACTGACCATCGACGCCCAGGAGGGCATGATGATCAGTTTCGCGCGCTGCTGCCGGCCGATCCCCGGCGACACCATCATCGGTCATATCAGCTCGGGCAAGGGTGTGGTGGTGCACCGGGACACCTGCCGCAATGCGCTGGAACTGCGTGAGCATCCGGAAAACATCATGGCGGTGGCCTGGTCACCGGACGTGAAAGGAGACTTCCTCGGCGATGTGCGCGTGGAAGTGGAGTCCGAGCGGGGCATCATCGCTCGCCTGGCCACCCGCATCACCGAAGAGGGTGCCAGCATCGAGCAGATCCATGTGGATGAAAAAGACGCCCAGCACAGCGTGATTGCGCTGACCCTGGAAGTCACCAACCGGGTACACCTGGCACAGATCATGAAACGCCTGCGCAACCTGCCGGCGGTGATCAGGATCGCGCGTCCCTGATATCCAGCGCGGTCACGCCAGCGGATATTTGTTGCGACCTGGCCACAAAAGCGGGGGTGGTTTTGCGCGAAGGGCCATGCAATGTGGACAGGCCGCGCATATCGACAACCCGCTGCCGGCATTACTCCCCAAATGTGAAAAACCGCGCTATATTCTCCCGCTTTCTTTTTCAGCAAGCAGGCCCTGTCAGGCCCGGAGAAGTAACCCATGCCCAATCGCGCCGTGATAAAAACCGATAAGGCACCGGCCGCAATCGGCAGCTACTCGCAAGCCGTCAAAGTCGATAACACCATTTATCTTTCCGGCCAGATTCCACTGGTGCCCGAAACCATGGAGCTGATTTCGGACGACTTCAAGGAACAGGCTGAGCAGGTGTTTAAAAACCTCAAGGCGGTGTGCGAGGCAGCCAACGGCTCCCTGGACTCGATCGTCAAGCTGAACCTGTACCTCACGGACCTCAGCAACTTCGCCACGGTCAATGCGGTGATGGAAGAGATGTTTACCAAACCGTTCCCCGCACGCGCCGCCGTCGGCGTCAGCGAGTTGCCCAAAGGCGCGCAGTTTGAAGCCGAAGCGGTGATGGTGATCTAACAGGGAAGGTCAGGGTTGCTGCGCCGCCCGAAGCTGGTGGCGCGGCAGGTAGCTAGATTGGTAGCCAGGTAGCTCAGTCGTTTTCCAACAGGGTGCTGTAGCCCGCACGATAATCCGGATACAGCATCGTATAGCCGCTCTCCAGCATGCGCTTGTTGCTCATTTTTTTCGAGCGGCGCTCACTGGTCGCCACTTCTTCACGCAGGTGCGCACTGGTGTACCCCATGGACTTCGCCAGCCAGCTCTGCAATTCATACATGGGAACCGGCGTACAGTCGGCGCCGATGTACAGCTTCTCCAGCGGCATTCCTTTCTTCTGGCCCTCGATCAGGTGCGCCAGGAATCCCACGGCATCATCCACATGAATCCGGTTACTGTACTGGGGCGGTGACGGCGGCGCACAGCGGCCTGCGCGTACCTGGGACAGCAAACGGTCGCGGCCCGGACCGTAAATACCCGCAAAGCGCACCACACAGGTTTCCGTGCCGGAAGACTGCACGATTTTCTCTGCGGCGAGCAGTGCCTCACCCTGATAGCTGCCCGGCAGGGGCTGGGAGCGCTCATCGAGCCACTGGTCACCACTCTGGCCGTACACACGGGTGGACGATATCCACAGAAACAGACGGGGAGGTTTTTCCATGGCCGCGAGACTATCGCGCATGGCGGTGGCGGTTTCCACATAGGCACGCTGGTAGGCTTGCGGCGTACTCGCACCCGGGGTGAAGGTCGCAATCACAATATCGGCACCATTGCTCAGGTGCCGCTGAATATCTTCCGGTTTGGTGGCATCGCCGCGACGCCAGTTGACCACATCGGCGCGGCGCTTGCGTGACAGCGCCTGCAAAGGATTGCGTCGCACCCCGAATACATCGTACGCATCGCGATCCAGCTTCAGCGCCAGACGAGTACCCAGGTCACCACAACCGAAGATCCAGACGTTTTCCTTTGCCATAACCGCTCGTATCAACCCCCGGGGTACCGAACTCCAGTCCCCACAATACACGATGCCGCAGCTGACACTGCGTCGCATCGAAATAGTTTTTATGAATTACCGCGAACACTTGGTCAGCAGCGCTATTTATAGCCTGTTTGCCAACCGTAATCTGTGAACCGGGCCCGCAGTATAACGCGGGCCCGGGCATTGGAAGCACTAGTGACGGGTCAACTGCGCGATTTCACCATGCGATAAATGAAAAGCAGTACGATCGCACCAATTACTGCAGTAACAATGTCTCCCAGCGAGAAACCGGTCACCGGGCCACCAATACCCACCAGTGAACCCAGCCAACCGCCAATAAAGGCGCCGACAATACCGATGACCATGGTGACAATCCAGCCACCGGGATCCGGGCCGGGCATGATCCATTTCGCCAGCGCGCCTGCGATCAGGCCCAAAATAATCCAAGACAAAATACCCATAGAGCGTTTCTCCGCTTTGTGTGTTTTGAACACTTGCCCTTACACGTATAGCAAAAAAAGCGCCATGCCACCGGCTTCGATGGCACCTTAATAGCAAATTTTACTAACTGATTTTTTAATTAATAGCATTTTTTTCTAGATTGAGACATTCATACGCGGTAACTGCAGTTTTGCTGGCCGCCCGGGGGGGTTTATGAATAAACTCTATCGCCAAGATTTCTCTGATTGCGTTTACCATGACTCTCAATGAACTGCGCTATATCGTCACCCTGGCTCAGGAGCAGCACTTCGGGCGCGCCGCAGAACGCTGTTTTGTGAGCCAGCCCACCCTGTCCATTGCGGTTAAGAAGCTGGAAAAGGAGCTCGGCGTGGCGCTTTTCGAGCGCTCCAAGACCCGTGTGCAGGCCACGCCACTGGGCGAGCGCATCGTCGCACAGGCGCAGCTGGTACTGGAACAATCCGCAGCCATCAAAGACATCGCCAGTGCCGGCAAGGATCAGTTGAGCAGCCCCCTCTCCGTGGGGGCAATCTTCACCATCGGCCCCTATCTGTTTCCACACTTTATCCCGCAGCTTCAGCAGCGCGCACCTCAGATGCCGCTGTTCGTAGAGGAGGGCTATACCTCTACCCTGCGCGGCCGGCTGCGCAAGGGTGAGCTGGACGCGGTCATTCTTGCGCTGCCGTTTACCGAGCCGGACGTGGTCACACAGCCGCTGTACGATGAGCCCTTTGTGGTGCTGATGCCATCCGACCACCCGCTGGCCCAGTACGAGGCTCTAACACCAGAACAGCTGTGTGAAGACAATGTACTGCTGTTGGGGGAGGGGCATTGTTTCCGCGACCAGGTGCTGGAAGCCTGCCCGCAGTTGCAGCAGTCGATCGAAAAAGAGGCCGGTAGCGGCCATATCCGTACCGCCGCGGACGGCAGCTCGCTGGAAACCCTGCGCCACATGGTCGCCTCGCGCCTGGGCATCACTGTTCTGCCGCTGTCGGCGGCGGCCGCGTCCCAGTACGCCACCGGGGTACTGGTCACTCGCCCGTTCGTGGCGCCGGCGCCCCAGCGCACCGTGGCGCTGGCGTGGCGCGCCAGCTTCCCCCGTCACCGCGCCATCGATATGCTGCGCGACGCCATCAACCAGTGCCAACTACCGAGTCCGTGAAGCAAACGCACAAGCCCTCACCACAACCGCTGGCGGAAATTCCGGTCACCGCGCTGAAAGGCGTCGGCGCCAAGCTGGCGGAAACCCTCGCCAAACTGCACATCAGCTCCCTGCAGGACCTGCTGTTTCACCTGCCCGCCCGCTATCAGGACCGCACCCGCGTGGTTCCCCTAGCAGGGCTGCGCCCGGGTATGGACGCGGTCATCGAAGGCGAGGTGCGTGCCGCCGATGTGGTCTTCGGCCGCCGCCGCAGTCTTGCGGTGCGTATTCAAGACACCACCGGCAACGTCACCCTGCGTTTTTTCCATTTCACCGCGGCACAGAAGAATCGCCTGACACCCGGCACCCGGGTGCGCTGCTACGGCGAGGCCCGGCGGGGCAGTGCCGGTATTGAGCTGTATCACCCGGAAACCGAAGTTGTGGGTGAGGACGTTTCACCTACCGCGGAAACCCTGACGCCGGTTTACCCGCTGACCGAAGGACTGGGCCAGGGACGCCTGCGCGCCCTGATCGGACAGGGGCTCGACTGGCTGGCGGAGGGCAATGTCACGGAGCTGGTGCCCGCTGAACTGTTGCCCCGCCCGCTGCAAATGCCACTGGCCGGGGCCCTGACGTATCTGCACCGGCCGCCGGCCGATGCCGATATTGCGCAACTGGCCGAGGGGCAGCACCCCGCACAGCAACGCCTCGCCCTGGAAGAGCTGCTGGCCCACCATCTGAGCCTGCTGGAGCTGCGTCGCAGCGCCTCCAGAGTCGCGGCGCCCCCGCTGCAGCCGAATGCCGCGCTGGAGCGGGATTTTCTCGCGCGCCTGCCGTTTGCCCCCACCAATGCGCAACAGCGGGTCGGGCAGGAAATCGCCGGGGACCTGGCCATGAGCACACCCATGATGCGCCTGCTGCAGGGGGATGTGGGCGCCGGTAAAACCCTGGTCGCTGCCCGCGCCGCACTGCAGGCCATCGGCGCCGGTTACCAGTGTGCGGTCATGGCGCCCACGGAAATCCTCGCCGAGCAGCACCGCATCAATTTCAGTGCCTGGCTCGAACCCCTGGGGATTACCGTGGCCTGGCTCACCGGCAGCATGAAAGCGGCAGAGCGCCGGGCGCAGCTGGCGGCCATCGCCAATGGCGACGCGCAGCTGGTGGTGGGAACTCACGCCCTGTTTCAGGAAGGCGTCCAGTTTCACCGCCTGGCGCTGGTGATCATCGACGAGCAGCATCGCTTTGGTGTCGCCCAGCGTTTGCAACTGAGGGAAAAGGGCGCGCAGGACGGTGCCACGCGCACCCAGCCCCACCAGCTGATCATGACCGCCACGCCCATTCCCCGTACCCTGGCCATGTCCGCCTTTGCCGATCTGGACTGCTCGGTGATCGACGAACTGCCGCCCGGGCGCCAGCCGATCAATACCGTGGCCATTTCCAACGAGCGCCGCTACGACGTGATGGCGCGGGTACAGAGTGCGGTGCGCGAGGGGCGCCAGGCCTACTGGGTGTGCACCCTGATTGAGGAATCGGAGACCCTGCAGGCGCAGGCCGCAGAATCCACCGCCGAAGAGCTGGCCGACACCCTGGACGGCGTGCGGATAGCACTGGTACACGGACGCATGAAACCGGATGCCAAGGACCTGGTGATGAAGGCCTTCAAGACCGGCGACATCGACCTGCTGGTGGCCACCACGGTCATCGAGGTGGGTGTGGATGTGCCCAACGCCAGCCTGATGATTATCGAGAACCCCGAGCGTCTGGGGCTCGCCCAGCTGCATCAATTAAGGGGGCGCGTCGGTCGGGGCAGCGTCGCCAGCCACTGCGTGCTGATGTATTCCACACCGCTATCCGCCAATGGTCGCGCGCGCCTGCAGGCGCTGCGCGATCATGCAGACGGCTTCGCCATCGCCGAAGAGGACCTGCGTCTGCGCGGCCCAGGCGAGATTCTCGGTACCCGCCAGACCGGTGAAATACAGCACCGCATCGCCGACCTGCAGCGAGACGCCCACCTCTTGCCCCAGGTGCAGAAGATGGCGGCCGCCCCCCAGTTGAGCAGTGAGAACCGCACCGCGCTAGTGCGACGCTGGTTGCACAACAAGCCGCGCTTCGCCGAGGCCTGACCCGCCCCCCATCGACCGCACACTGCACCCGCGCTTCACAGTGCCCCCCATGCCGCCACAAATGGATTGACCATATGGTCACTTCCGGTCACCAATAATTTTGCACTCCCGTACCAGTGGTGGCAGCCTGCATAAAAAGAACAAAACGCCCGGAATCAGTGCGTGCCGGCTATCCCGGCGCACCCTCAACACGACCATCAACGGAAGATTCTCTTGAACACATTTATCAAGCACTCTGCCGTACTGATCAGCCTGTTGTTCACCGCCCAGTGTTACGCGCAGGGCCTGTTTGGCGGCAGTGATACACCCGCTCCCCACATCACCCTCGCACACACCAGAATTGCCGCAGACATTCCCACCCCGCTGCAGGGTAACGACTTCGATGCGCTTCTAGCCCAAGCCACATCCGCCGAGGGTCTGAGCGCCACCCGCGAGAAAGCGATCACTGCGTTTAGCGACCAGCTACGGACAAAACTGGAGGCCGCGCTGCGCGAATTCTTCGTCGATGAAGAAGTGCCATTGGTCACGGACAACACCTCGCTCACCCTGCAAAACAGCATCAATATCTCGATCGTCAAACAGTTGAGTGGTCTCAAGAATCGCAGCGGCTACGAAGTAGAGCGGGGCAACCTCAGTGCTTCCGGCGATTACCAGTTTTCGCTGAACGCCCCCAACGGTGAGGTACTCGCGGAGAAACGCCTGGATATCGCCGACCTGCGCCTCAAGGGTAGCTATCAGATCAAGACACCACTGGGTGCGGGGGAAGCCGAAGACAGTACGGATGCGCAGCTGGAAAAAATGATCGACACGCTGGTGGGCCGCATCATCGACCGCATCGAGGACGACCTTGAAGCGGACAGCCTGCGGGATCTGGTGGGGCGCGGCTGAGCCCCGCATCGCCCGATTCCTCGAGGCAAACGTGCACTGGGCAGCGCCCAGCCCCAAGCCAGAGCCTTACCCCAATGTAAAGTCCCGCACTGCGACTTGACGCACAAAATTTGCCATTTCTGACGCGCAAGTCACGGAAATTTTTTGCGCTCGATCAATATAAGTGGCAGCCTTTGTTTGCCATATGAGCAAAACAGAGCGAATTCATTCGCCAATTGCCAAAAAAATCCCGTTATAAAAAAGAAAACAGGGAACGATGCATGAGAACTTTCAAGTTACACGGCCTGATGTTCGCCGGCCTGCTGGGTATCAGCCTGTCTACTCAGGTGAGCGCGCAGATGTGGGGCGGTGACGAGCATATTCCCAGCCTGGTGATTGCCCCCACCAAGATAGATATCGACGTGCCCATGCCCATTTCCAGTGGCAACCTGGAGCTGATGCTGGCCCAGGCCAGCCGCGGTGGTGGCCTCGCTGAGCTGAAGCAGCAGGCGGTGCGCAACTACACCCAGCACCTGCACGCCGAACTGGCGCGAGAGCTCCAGCAATACCTGGAAGACGAGGAAGTACCGCTGGTCGTCAGTGACGGTGCTCTGAGCCTGCACCAGTCACTTACGCTGAAAGTAATCAAACACTTGAGCGCCATGAAGCCGAAGAATGATTACGACCTGGAGCAGGGCAATGTGCGGCTGACTGGCGAATTCCGCTACACCCTCACAAACCAGCAAGGCACCGCGCTGCGCGAACAGGGTGTCAACATTGACGAGCTAAAGATCCAGCAGAAGTACCGGGTGCGCAGCTACCACGATGGCCGCGCCGCGGATGACAATACCGAAGAGGCCATCAGAAAGGCACTCAGCGAGCTGGTCGAAGAGCTGGTAGAAGCGATGGAAGACACCCTGGAGGCGGATGAGCTGCAGGACATGGCCGCACTCTGAGTTTGCCCGGGACAGGCAACTAGGGAAAGACAACCCGGGGCAGGCAGACAAAAAAAGGGCGGGTCCAGTGGACCCGCCCTTTTCATTGAACGCGACCGGCGGAGGCGATCACGACGCCGCGCGCCGCTCGTCCCCGTTGCTTACCACGCTGTTGTAGTTCGCATCGTTAAAGGTATTCACGTTCAGCGCGCCCTCACTTTTGGCCACGATTGTGCTCACCACGGAATCACCGGTGATGTTCACGGCTGTGCGCACCATATCCAGCAGTCGATCCACACCCATCACAATCGCGATGCCCTCCAGTGGCAGGCCCACCTGCTGCAGGACCATCGCCAGCATGATCAGGCCGACGCCGGGTACCCCGGCGGTACCGATGGAGGCGAGGGTTGCGGTCAGGATTACCGTCAGATAGCCCATCAGGCCAATCTCGATACCGTACAGCTGGGAGATGAACACCGTCGCCACCCCCTGCATGATCGCCGTGCCGTCCATATTGATGGTGGCACCCAGGGGCACGGTGAACGAGGCCACCTTGTTATCGACACCCAGGCGCTTTTCGACGGTCTGCAGGGTGACCGGGATGGTGGCGGCCGAAGAGGCCGTACTGAAGGCAAACACCATCGCCGGGCGCATTTTTTTCAGCAGCTGCCACGGATTCAGCCCGGATAGCAGCTTGAGCAACAGCGAGTAGACCCCGAGTGCGTGCAGCAACAGCGCCCCCAGTACCACCAGGAAATATTTCAGCAACAGCAAAATGGTTTCGAAGCCGAGCTGCGCGATCTTGTTCGCCAGCAGTGCAAAGACACCGTAGGGGGCAAAGATCATGAGCACACTGACCATGCGCAGGATCACGTCATTCAGGTCGTTGAAGAAGCCGGCGATACGCTGACCCGGCTTGCCGCTGCGGGAAATGGCGTAGCCCATCAGCAGGGCAAACACGATGATCTGCAGCATATTGCCTTTGGCCATTGCCTCCACCGGATTGGTGGGGAATATGTTGACCAGCACCTCGGACAGCGGCGGGGAAGGCTTGGGCTCGAAGCTCGCGTCACCGGCAATGCCCTCCATGCCCACGCCGGGCTGGAACACTGTGGCCAGCAGCAGCGCCAGGGAAATCGCGGCCGCAGTGGTTACCAGGTAGAGCAACACCGTCTTGCCGGCCAGCACCCCCACCCGGCTGCCTTCCGACAGCGCGCAGGAGCCGCAAATCAACGATACCAGCACCAGCGGCACCACCATCAGTTTCAGCGATGCGATGAAAATCCGCCCGACAATATCAAACAGGCCGTTGGTCAGGTAATTATTGATAAAGCCGGTCACACCGGCCCCAAGCACCTGGCTCGAATTCAACACATTGAAGAGCACGCCGACGGCGATGCCCACAATCATGGCCAGTACGATTTTTTTAGTAAGCCCCATGTTCCATCCTGTTAACACGCACTTTTCAGTGGCGAATCATTATTCTGGTAAAAAACACTAACCCCGACGGGATGGCGGTGCTGCCGCCAACCAACACGATCCAGCGAATGCGCCACTATATCGACCCCACCCCCGCGGGGCAAAGCGAGTTCCACTGCTGCCCGCGTCAGGTACAATGCGGTGAACTCAAACCCGCTTAACCCCGCGTGGAGTCTGCGTTGTACCACTCCCCCTTTGAAGCCATCGGCGACTGGCACCCACAACCGCTGGAAGGCCTGCACGGCCACGCCCCGCCGGAACATCTCCTGCCCTGGCTGCAGCACCCGGGTTCCCTCACGGCGGCCCTCAAACACCTGAGCCACGGCCAGTTTAGCGTACAAATACTCCACCAGGGCTGGCATACACCGCAGCTGGAAGAGCGCCGCGCGCTCAACCTGAAAGACCGAACCCGCGCGCTGATCCGCGAAGTCCTGCTGTATGGCAACAGTGCGCAGCCCTGGGTTTATGCGCGCAGTGTATTGCCCGAGCGCACCCTCGCCGGCAAGAGCCGCTACCTGCGCAACCTCGACAATCGCCCCCTCGGCGAATTACTGTTCAGCCAACCGGATATCCGCCGCGGCCCCATCGTGCTCAACCGCCTCGCGCGCAACCCGCGCTGCCAGAGGGCCGAGCTGGACACCATCGACGGACAGGCATGGGGCAGGCGTTCCACCTTCTGGCTGCAGGGCAAGCCACTGCTGGTTGCCGAGACCTTTCTCAGCAGCTTCCAGCCCGGCAATCCGCCCCTGGCCTGAGCCGACACAGAGAGAAACCATGATCAGTCAACAGATCCAGCAACGCTGGCCCGCCGCACTCCCGTACTGGCAGCTCGCCCGGCTCGACCGGCCCATCGGCTCACTGCTGCTGCTGTGGCCCACCTGGTGGGCACTGTGGATCGCCGCCGGGGGCTGGCCGGGCCTGCACCTGTTTGCGGTGTTTACCCTCGGCGTCATCCTGACCCGCGCCGCCGGCTGCGCCATCAACGATTTTGCCGACCGCAACATCGACGGCCACGTAAAACGCACCCAGCAGCGCCCCCTTGCCACCGGCGCGGCAACCCCGAAAGGTGCCCTGCGCCTGTTCGCCGGATTGATGCTGCTCGCCTTCCTGCTGGTGCTCACCACCAACAAACTCACCATCCTGCTGTCGCTGCCCGCGCTGGCACTGGCATTTTGCTACCCCTTCGCCAAGCGTTACACCCACCTGCCACAGGTGGTACTGGGGGCGGCCTTCAGCATGGGTATTCCGATGGCGTTTGCCGCGGTCACCAACGAGGTACCGGCGGTGGCCTGGCTGATCTTTACCGCCAACCTGCTGTGGACCGTGGCCTACGACACCTTCTACGCCATGGTGGATCGCGATGACGACCTCAAGATCGGCGTCAAATCCACCGCCATTCTGTTTGGCGACATGGACCGGGTGATGACCGCCAGCCTGCAGGGCATGGTGATCCTGGCGCTGCTGATGCTCGGCAGTCGCGCCGAGCTGGGGCCGTTGTTTTACGTCGGCGTCGCCGCGGCCGCGGCACTGTTCGGCTACCAGCAATGGCTGGTGCGAGACCGGCAACGGGAAAACTGCTTCAAGGCCTTTCTGAACAACAATTGGGTGGGCGCTGCGGTATTTTGCGGGATATTTTTCCACTTTATTGCCAGCTGACCCGTGGGCAGCCCCACAGAGTCGTGACCGCTGGCTGCGTGTCATATATTTGTCACTAAAGTGACGTTAAATACCCAGGCTAGGAAGGTATCCGTTAACCGGCACGCACATCAGTTAGGGTAAGACAGGCAGATGCACAGCAAAACCATTCTCATCGTCGATGACGAGGCCCCGGTAAGGGACATGTTACGCGTGGCCCTGGAAATGGCCGATTACCGCTGCCTTGAGGCGGAAAATGCCCAGGCCGCTCATGCGCTGGTAATCGACGAGAAACCCGACCTGATCCTGCTGGACTGGATGCTGCCGGACGTATCCGGTGTGGAGCTGGCGCGCCGCCTGAAGCGCGACGAGCTGACCGCCTCTTTGCCCATCATCATGCTCACGGCGAAGGGTGAAGAAGACAACAAAATCAAGGGACTGGAAACCGGTGCCGATGACTACATCACCAAGCCGTTTTCCCCGCGCGAGCTGGTGGCTCGCCTCAAGGCGGTACTGCGCCGCGCCGGGCCGAGCACCCCGGAAGAGCCTCTGACCGCGGGCGGTCTGGTACTGGACCCTGTCTGCCACCGGGTGACCATCAATGGCAGCCCGGTAGAAATGGGCCCCACGGAATTTCGCCTGCTCACGTTTTTCCTGTCGCACCAGGAACGCGCCTATACCCGCGCCCAGCTGCTGGATCACGTCTGGGGCGGCAACGTTTACGTTGAGGAGCGCACGGTAGACGTACACATCCGCCGCCTGCGCAAGGCGCTGACCGTGGATGGCCATGAGCGCTACATCCAGACCGTGCGCGGCACCGGCTATCGCTTCTCAATGCAGACCGCCGAACGCGCGTAACCTGCAGGCTCGCACGCCGCTGCGGGCCGGGGTGATTGCCCCAAGCGACAAATCGCCGGTAGAAAGGGTTCGGCCAGCGCCTCGAATCCGGTATATTTCCCGCAATCGGTTTCGCTCAACCACAAGATGGCCAAACCATCATGCTCGATCGCAGTATTGGCGAGTTCTCGCGTTTTATCGTCATCGCCCTCGGCACCACCATTCTTGGTTTTGTCACCAACCACTGGTGGCTGGCGCTCTGTGCCGGCCTCACCCTCTATCTCTTCTGGCTGCTGTACCAGCAAAAGCGCTTTGACCGCTGGCTGGCAAACGGCCGCCGCGGCCCGGCGCCGACGAGCTTCGGCGTGTGGGGCGACATCTCCGACGATTTCTACCGGCTGCAGCGCCGCCACCGCAAGGAAAAGCAGAAGCTGCATTCCATGCTGCGCCGGGTGCAGGACAGCACCAGCGCTCTGCGCGAGGGTATCGTCGCGCTGGAAGATGAAGGCAATCTGGCCTGGTGGAACCCGGCGGCCGGGGAGATGTTGCGCCTGCAGCCGGATGACGCAGGCCAGCCGCTGATCAATTTCGTCCGCGACCCGCGCTTCGTTGAACATATGTACCAGCGCATGCTGGAGCAGAACAACAAGACCCAACAACCGATCACGCTGCCGGCACCCGGCGATGAATCGCGCACGCTGCAGGTGGAAGTAACCCGCTTCGGCCAGGATGAAGCGCTGGTGATCGTGCGGGACGTCACCCGGCTGCACAATCTTGAGCAGATGCGGCGGGACTTTGTGGCGAACGTGTCCCACGAGTTGCGCACCCCGCTGACGGTGATTGCCGGCTATCTGGAAACCCTGCAGGCCAGCGGACAGGCCCCGCGCAACTGGGAGCGGCCACTGGGACAGATGAATGAGCAGACCGCACGCATGACCAGCCTGGTCAACGATCTGTTGCTGCTGGCTCGGCTGGAGACGTCGGAGCGCGGCCGGGGACGAGACAAAATTTCCGTGCGCTCCTTGATGGAGCAGGTGGCTGAAGAAACACGCTCCCTCAGTGGCGGGCGCCACCAGGTTTCAGTGCACTGTGCGGAGGATTGCACGATCACCGGCGATGCGGGCGAACTACACAGTGCCTTCGCCAACCTGGCGTTCAACGCCGTGAAGTACAGCCCCGATGGCGGACCCATCGAGCTGCACTGGCGAGTCGACGCCGCCGGCGGCCACTTTTCGGTCAAGGATTCCGGTATCGGTATCGACCCGGTGCATATTCCACGCCTGACCGAGCGCTTTTACCGGGTGGATGCGGGTCGCTCGCGGGAAAGTGGCGGCACCGGCCTCGGCCTGGCGATCGTCAAACACGTGTTGCTACGCCACAGCGCCAACATGAGCGTCAGCAGTGTCCCCGGGCGCGGCAGTACCTTTACCCTCAATTTCCCCTCACAGAAGCTGACCCTGCCCAGCTCCGCCTGAGCCCGGATTGATCCCGCTCCGGATCAATCCAGTTCCTGCAGGGTGCGCGCTTCACCACCAGCCTGGTACTGCACACTACCCGCGTCGGCGACGGACTCTGCAGTTTTCTTCAGCTTGATGTGCACCGGTTTGCGCGCACTGTCCCGAATCAGCACGTGCTCATAACCCTCATCGTCCACCGGCAGGTTGCGCTCGCCGATCAGTCCATCGCGCAGCGCGCGTAATTGCGGGACATCGCGGTAGCGGTCCAGGTCCTTGGACAGCTTGTGCTTCATGCGCTCGGACTCGTGCAGTGCCGCCGCTGTCTCGCGGTACTTGCCAAAGAAAAAGACCGCGGCGATGGCGGCGCCAATGGCGAGGGCGGTTTCAAACCATGGGGGCATAATGCGCTCCTGTTTTCCTGATTAGCGTTGCCACACCAGCAGCCGGCTGTCGGTGGGCGGAGAGTCGTTTTGTGTACAGATCCCGGAGGCCGCGGCCAGATGTTCCAGCGGCTGCGGCGCTCGGATGCCGAGCTCAGGCCGGCTGTTCGTCGCGCAGGAACACCCAGTCGTTACCTTTGGAGTGCTCCTCGCTGAAATAATAACCGGCGACGTCAAAGTCTTTCAGCTGCTCGGACTTCTTCACCCGGTTGTCGATGGCCCAGCGGCTCATCATGCCGCGGGCTTTTTTGGCAAAGAAGCTGATCATTTTGTACTGGCCGTTTTTCCAATCCTTGAAGTGCGGCGTGATGATGTCGGCTTGCAGGTTTTTGGGCTGCACGGATTTGAAATACTCGTTGGAAGCGAGGTTCACCAGCTCTTTGCTGTTCAGCGCCTCAAGCTGCTCGTTCAACGCCGCGGTGATCTTGCCATCCCAGAATTCATACAGGTTCTTGCCGCCACTGTTGGCAAAACGGGTACCCATTTCCAGCCGATAGGGTTGCATCAGGTCCAGTGGTCGTAGCAGGCCATAGAGCCCAGACAGCATGCGCAGGTGCTTCTGCGCGTAGGCGAAATCCCGCTTGTTCATGGATTCCGCGGCAAGCCCGGTGTAGACGTCGCCCTTGAACGCCAGTAGTGCCGGACGGGCATTACGGTCGCTGAACGGACGCTTCCAGCTGTGGAAACGGTCATAGTTGAGCACGCCCAGCTTGTCGGAGATTTTCATCAGGCTGGAGATATCCTGCGGACTCAGGGCCTTCAACTCCTTGATCAGCGCTGCGGATTCCTTGAGGAAATCCGGCTGGGTCGTTTCCAGCTGCGGAATCTCGCTCTCGTAGTCGAGGGTTTTTGCGGGGGAAATTACGATCAGCATACGGCAAACTCTATTTAAACTTTTCTCGCTGCAAAGGACTCGGCAAGCGTGACGAGCACGTGACTGATGGCCGCCAGGCGCACGCGCAGTCGCTTTATTCTGGTTTGAGGATGTCTTGCCACCAGTTCAGTGGCGTCTGGCCATCCACCGGGTCGTATACGTTCCCGTAGTACCAGACACTGTTGGCCCCATCGCAGGCACTGTTCAGGATCTGCTCGATTTCGGCAAAACCGCAACTCACGTGAATGCTGTACACCAGCAAACGTGGGCTCTCCATGTCCAGTTCGCCGCCGAGTTTTTCCAGTTGCGGGGTGAGCTGGTCGGAAAGCTTGGTGCTGTCACTGCGGCAGAAAATCCGCACTGCCAGGTTACCCGAGCGCTTGATCAGCTCGAAGGTGGGCTTGTCCGGATCTTGGCGATTGACCTTGATGGTATCACCGCTGGCAATGCCCTTGATAAACGCCGGCGAACGCACCAGCTGAACGCTGTCATCCTCGTTGACGCGAACCTGCATCCGCTCCACCACCGGCTCGCCATCGGGATTGGTGCCGGCAAAGAGTTCGATAATCTGCAGTGCGGTCGTCATAACCTCGGTCTCCGGACTGTGTAAAATAACCGTTCGCTGCCGGCCGGGCATCGGCGCCCACACCGCAGCAATGAACCGCACATTATACAGGGAGTGATCTATGATTCCGCGCTCAATCTCTAACCGCCTGGGGGCCCTGGCCCTGACGGCCGCTGTGACCACCGGGCTGGCCGGCTGTGCCGTGAACCCGGTGACCGGCAAGAAAGAGCTGTCACTGATGTCCCAGAGCCAGGAAGTGGCGCTGGGCGAGCAGCAGTACCCCAAGGCCCAGCAGACCCAGGGCGGCGAGTACCTGATCGATCCCTCCCTGCAGCGCTATGTCAGCGACGTGGGCCAGAAGCTGGCCAGGGTCTCCGACCAGCCCAGCCTGCCCTACGAATTTGTGGTGCTCAACAACGGCACACCCAATGCCTGGGCACTGCCCGGTGGCAAGATCGCGATCAACCGCGGCCTGCTGGTGTTGCTGGAAGATGAGGCGGAGCTGGCGGCCGTGCTGGGGCACGAGATTGTCCACGCGGCGGCGCGCCACTCCGCAGCCGCCATGTCCCAACAGCAGATTCTCGGCGCGGGCCTGGCGATTCTCGGCGCTACCACCCAGGACACCGCCTACGGCGACCTGATATCCCTCGGCAGCCAGTTCGGTGGCTCCGCGTATATCGCCAAGTACGGCCGTGACAACGAGCTGGAGTCAGACCGCTATGGCATGAAGTACATGGTGGCTGCAGGCTACGATCCCTATGGGGCGGTGCGCCTGCAGAAGAAATTTGTCGAACTTTCCAAAGGCAAGCAGGCCGGTGGCCTGGAAGCGCTGTTCGCCAGCCACCCCCCGTCGCAGGCACGGGTGGATGCGAATATCCAGCACGCCAAGAAGCTCGGCGGTGGTGTCACCAGGCGTAGCGAATACCAGCGTGCCATTGCACAACTCAAGAGAGATGCAGACGCCTACAAGAAGTACGATGAAGCTGTGGCTGCGGTCAAGAAAAAGGCGTATGACCAGGCTCTGGCGCTGACCCGCGAAGCGCAGAAACGACAGCCCAAAGAAGCGGCGTTCTTCGCACTGGAGGGCGACCTGCTGGCGCAGAAAAAGCAGTATCAGTCAGCACTGCAATCCTACGAGACCGCGGTGCAGAAAAACCCGTCGCTGTTTTCCAACTGGCTGATGCGCGGCCTGCTAAATGCGCAACTGAAAAATTACACCGCTGCGGAACGCGACCTGCAGCGCTCCACGCGCTACCTGGACACGCCACACGCGCACTATTATCTGGGACAGGTGTATGAAGAGCAGGGCAACACCAAGAGCGCCCTCAGCCACTACCAGATCGCCGCCAAGTCCTCTGGAGATATCGCCAGCAAGGCACAGGCGCGGGTACAGGCGCTGAGCAACAAGGGCTAGCGGCGCGCGCAAAACTGGCAGACACAAAAAAAGCGGGTGAAGAACTTCACCCGCTTTTTTTATCTGCGTGATTCCGTCAGCAAATTACAGCTGCACGGTTACGCCAATACTGAACACATCCACTTCGTCAAAATCGCGGTTGGAGCCGTAGGAGGCTTTGGCTGCAATATTTTCGTTAAAGAAGTGGGTGGCATGAAAGCGATATGACTCGGCTTCATCGTAAGTTGCGCCAATAGAGGTATCTTCATTGAAATAGAATTCAACAGAACCGCCCCAGTACAGATCGGAATCGTCGGTATCAATTAATGCCAAACCCGCAGTCAGGTACTGACCACCAGATAACGCTGTGAAGTACTTGGAAGACACGCTGCGGTAATCAAAATCATCGTCGACTTCGGCGGTAAAACCGATGTAATCATTGCCTGCCAGCTGGTGGTTGTAGCGCGCGCGGAACAACAGCTCGGTATCTACATCCTCACGCTTTACCGCCTCTACCTCGGCAAGCAAATCAGGGGTAAATAGGAAACCCGCACCAACGCGGTAATTGGTGGACAGGTCGGTATCACTCAAACCACCGAACACCTTCCACTGACCGGTGTAGTATTCACCACCAACATAGCTGGCATCACTGCTTTCACCCTCGGCATCCGTATAAGCAAAGCCGCCATTAATATTGGATACCGGCAAAATGTATCCAAACTCTTTACGCGGGCCGAGTGTTTCCAAGGCGCCAAAGTAGTAGCGAGAGTCAAGATTCAGCGTGTCGACATCGAAGTTACCGTAATCGGCAGCGGTATAATCGACATCGGTAAAAGAACTGTACTGCGCCGCAGAAGCGACCGCAGAAGCCAGCATCAAAGGCAGTGCGGCAAACTTGAACTTCATAGAAGTATTCCCTGTTTAATTTACATCGGTACGCTGTGTACCCGTCCCAACCTGTCCCTGAGGCCGACTGGCCCGAGGGACAAATTCGGCGCGGATTCTAAGCGCATAAAAATGGATGTGCAATGAAAACCCCGAGTTGCGACGGACGTCCCAAGTTCATCCGGGCGCGGCCGCTCAACCAACATTGCGGCGCGATTTTGCGGCAGGGCGAATGAACATATGCTGAATGCCCGCTGCCCGAATATTAACCGCACGCACAAAAAAGGCCGCTTGCGCGGCCTTGTCTGCAGACACCATCTGGTGACTTCACGCTCATCCAGGCGATGCGTCTTCGGTGCTAATGTCAGCGCATGTTCTGCTCGTTGCCGTGACGGATGTCGGTACCCTTCACCAGATAGACCACCTGCTCACAGATGTTTTTGGCATGGTCACCGATGCGCTCCAGGGAGCGCAGGGTCCACAGCACATTCATCACGCGGGAAATGCTGCGCGGGTCTTCCATCATGTAGGTGACCATTTCGCGAATGGCGCTGCGGTAGTCCATGTCGACCTGCTCGTCTTCGGCGAGGGTTTCCATGGCCGATTTGACGTCGAAACGGGTGTAGGCATCGAGGGCGTCGTTCAGCATCTTGCGCACGGCATTGGCAATGTGACGAATCTCGGTGTAGCCGCGCGGTGCGGTGCCTTCGTCGGTCAGCGCGATGGCCATCTTGGCAATTTTGCTGGCCTCGTCACCCACGCGCTCGAGATCGCGGGCGATGCGGATGACCGACATCACCATGCGCAGGTCGGACGCCGCCGGCTGGCGCTTGGCGATGATCAGGGTCGCGTGCTCGTCCACTTCCATTTCGCAGCGGTCGATATCCTCTTCCACGCGCAAAACTTTTTCGGCCAGCTCGCTGTCGGCGTTGGCCAGGGCCTCGACGGCGTCGGCCACCTGGCGGGTGACCAGGCCACCCATTTCCAGCATTTCAGTCTTGAGGCTCTCAAGATCTTCGTTGAACTGGCGGGAGATGTGTTGATCGAAATGCATTTCCATAATCTTTAGCGGGCTCCCCCAACCTTAGCCGAAACGGCCGGTAATGTAGGCTTCGGTGAGAGCGTGTTCCGGGTTGGTGAACACGGTCTCGGTATCGTTCACTTCCACCAGCTTACCCAGGTGGAAGTAGGCGGTGCGCTGGCTGACCCGCGCGGCCTGTTGCATCGAGTGGGTGACGATGGCGATGGTGTAGTTCTCGCGCAGCTCGTCGATCAGCTCCTCGATGCGCGCGGTGGCGATGGGGTCGAGTGCCGAACAGGGCTCGTCCATCAGGATCACTTCCGGGCTCACGGCGATGGCGCGGGCAATACACAGGCGCTGCTGCTGACCACCGGAAAGGCCGGTGCCGGGCTTGTCGAGGCGGTCTTTCACCTCATTCCACAGGCCCGCGCGACGCAGGCTGTTTTCCACAATTTCGTCCAGCTCGGCGCGGCGGCTGGCGATACCGTGAATCTTGGGACCGTAGGCGACGTTTTCGTAAATGGACTTGGGGAAGGGGTTCGGCTTCTGGAACACCATGCCCACACGCGCACGCAGCGGCACCACATCCACCTTGGGACCGTAGATGGGGTCGCCATCCAGGGTCAGGTCGCCTTCCACGCGGCAGCCTTCGATGGTGTCGTTCATGCGGTTCAGGCAGCGCAGGAAGGTGGACTTACCGCAACCGGACGGGCCGATCATGGCCACCACCTGGTTGCGGCCGATGTCCAGGCTCACATCGTGAATGGCCTGGGCCTCGCCGTAAAACACATTCACATTGCGCATGCGCAGTTTGGCATCGTCGCAGAAGGGGCTGCCGACGGTCTCATTCACTTCGGCGCTGGGATTCGCCTCTCTGTTCTTCACAGTCTTGGACTCCGCAGCCTGATCGGCTTGGTCTTGCGCCGGTGCAGTGCCGCCGGCGTTCAGGGTCATGGTTGTCATGGCTCACTCTCGATTCGCAATCTTAGCATTCAGCGGTAACGCAACGCGCTACCAACGGCGCTCAAGTTTTTTACGCAGCCATACTGCGCAGGTGTTCATGGTGATCAGGACTGCCAGCAGTACCATGATCGCGGCGGAAGTGCGCTCTACAAAGGCGCGCTCCGGGCTGTCGGCCCACAGGAAAATCTGCACCGGCAGCACCGTGGAGGGGTCGGTGATACCGCTCGGCACATCGACGATAAACGCCACCATGCCAATCATCAGCAGCGGCGCAGTTTCACCCAACGCCTGGGCCATACCGATAATCGCACCGGTGAGCATGCCCGGCATTGCCAGGGGCAATACGTGGTGCAGCACCACCTGCATGCGCGACGCCCCCATACCCATCGCCGCTTCGCGGATGGACGGCGGCACCGACTTGAGCGACGCACGGCTGGAGATAATGATCGTGGGCAGGGTCATCAGGGTCAGTACCAGACCACCTACCAGCGGTGCCGAACGCGGCAGCTCGAAGAAGTTGATGAAAATCGCCAGGCCCAGCAGGCCGAACACGATGGACGGTACTGCGGCGAGGTTATTGATGTTCACCTCGATCAGGTCGGTCCAGCGGTTCTTCGGCGCGAACTCCTCCAGGTAGATGGCTGCCGCCACACCGATGGGGAACGACAAGATCAGTGTCACCAGCAGGGTGAACAGAGAGCCCATCAGGGCCGCGCGGATGCCCGCCTGCTCCGGTTCGCGGGAGTCACCATTGGTAAAGAAGGTGGTGTTGAACCGCTTCTCCAGCTCACCGCTGGCGTACAGGGTGCGAATCCACTCGGCCTTCTGCTCCGAGGTACGCCCGAGGAAACCTTCTTCCGAGTCGGAGAGGCTTTTCACATAGGTGTCCACATCGTCGTCAGCGTTAAACCACAGGGTTTCGGTTTTACCCAGCAGCTCCGGGTTGGCCTCCAGGCGCTCGCGCAGCTCGAACACCGCACCGGAGGAAACCAGCGAGTAGAGTTCGCGCTTGTCGCGGCGGCCGCTGACATCCGGGAAGCGCTCGCGCAGGGCATTGCGGATAACACCGTCGAAGTTGGCCCAGGCCAGGCTTTCCTCATCCACGGTTTCGATGCCGAGGGTGGCCGGGTCGTAGGTTACCTGCAGCTGGATATCCGTCTGCACGAAGGCACTGCTGCCCTTGCTGATGATATCGGTGAACAGAACCAGTACCGCCAGCACGCCAAAGGCAATACTCGCAATACCAAAGCCACGGAAGATCTTTTCCTTGCGGTGGCGATTGGCGAGCCGCGCTTCAATACGCTCGCGCACCTGGGTTTGAGTCAGATCAGTCATACTGTTCCCGGTATTTTTTCACTACGTGCAGGGCAATAAAGTTCAGAATCAGGGTGCTGATGAACAGCATCAGGCCGAGGGCAAAGGCGGCGAGGGTTTTCGGGCTATCGAATTCCTGGTCGCCCACCAGCAGGGTCACAATCTGTACCGTGACGGTGGTCACCGACTCCAGCGGGTTGGCAGTCAGGTTGGCCGCCAGGCCCGCGGCCATCACCACAATCATGGTTTCACCAATAGCGCGTGACACCGCCAGCAGTACGCCACCCACGATGCCGGGCAGAGCCGCGGGGATCACCACCTTGCGCACGGTTTCCGAGCGGGTGGAACCGAGGCCCAGTGCGCCATCGCGCAGGGACTGCGGTACCGCGTTAATCACATCGTCGGACAGCGACGACACAAACGGAATAATCATCACGCCCATCACCAGGCCCGCCGCCAGCGCACTCTCACTGGAAGCCTCCAGCCCCACGGACTGGGCCAGGTCGCGGATGAATGGGGCCACGGTGAGTGCGGCGAAGAAGCCGTACACCACGGTGGGAACGCCGGCGAGAATTTCCAGCAGTGGCTTGGCCACGGAGCGCACGCGCTTGCTGGCGTATTCGGCGAGATAAATCGCCGACATCAGTCCCACCGGTACCGCCACGAACATGGCGATGGCGGAAACCATCAGGGTACCGGTGAACAGCGGCACCGCACCAAAGGCACCACTGGAGCCGACCTGATCGGCGCGCAGTGCCATCTGCGGGCTCCATTGCAGGCCGAACAGGAATTCGGTCACCGGTACCGACTGGAAGAAGCGCAGGGATTCAAACAGTACCGACAGCAGGATGCCGACGGTGGTGAAAATCGCCGCGCAGGCGCAGATCAACAAAATCGCGCGCAGCACTTTCTCCACGCGCTCCCGCGCACGCATCTCCGGTGAGATACGCAGCATGGCGAAGGCACCGAGGCCGACCGCCAGAATCAGGATAATCGCCGTCTGCATCCAGCGGCCGCTCTCGCGCAGACTGGTCAGGCGCTCCGCCGCCGCTTGCAATTGCGGGGTCATCTCACCCACCAGGTTGCCCGCCGCCAGATTCTGGATCTGTGCGTACAACAGGTTCTGCCCGGAAATGGACTCCGGCTTGTCGGCAATCGCACCCATGACCATGGCGCGGATAATCGCGTCATCAAAGGCCAGCCAGAAGCCGAGAATGATCAGCGCCGGCAGGCCGCACCAGAGTGCGGTGTGCACGCCGTAGTAGCTGGGCAAGGAAGCCAGGCTGCGAACACCACCGCTACTGCGGGCGGCGGCAATGGCGCGACTGAAGCCGGTGCCATAGGCCACCAGGATCATCAGTAGCAGCAGGGCGAAGAGAGTGGGAGTCTGCATCGATTCGCTCGGTTATCTCTTGAAACGGTGGGCCATTCTGGTGGGTTATGGCCCCGATTACACGACCTTTCATAAAGGCGCTGTTTACATACGTAAAAGGCCAAGCCCTTGCGGGCTTGGCCGGTAAATCCTTTTACCAGTGTTGGCTGCAGTTACTTGGCGGCCAGGTTCGTCAATGCGTTCAGTTTGCGCACGTTGGTGGCAACCTGCTGACGCTGCGGGGTCGGCAGGGGGATCATGCCCTTGTCGGCCAGGTAACCTTCCTCACCCCAGGCGCGCTCGCTGGTGAACTCCGCCATGAACTGCTTGATACCCGGTACCACGTCTACGTGGGCCTTTTTCAGGTAAACAAACAGCGGGCGGGAAACCGGGTAGCTGTTGTCGGCGATGGATTCGAACGTCGGCTCCTGGCCTTCGATCAGGGAACCCTGCACCTTGTCGGCATTCTGGTCGAGGAAGCTGAAGCCGAAGATACCCAGCGCATTCGGGTTGGCGGCCAGCTTGTTCACGATCAGGTTGTCGTTCTCACCCGCTTCCACGTAGGCACCGTCTTCACGGATGTTGTGGCAGATGGATTTGTAGGCGTTCTTGTCAGAAGACTTCTTCGCTGCGATCCAGTCATACTTCTTGCAGCCACCTTCCATCGCCAGCTCGACAAACGCGTCGCGGGTACCGGAAGTGGGGGGCGGGCCCAGGACTTCGATCTTGTGCGCGGGCAGAGTCGGGTTCACGTCTTTCCAGGTTTTGTACGGGTTGGCAACCAGAGACTCGGAACCGTCCGGGTTCGGGACGTCTTTGGCCAGGGCCAGGAAGATGTCCTTACGGGTCAGCGCAAACGGCTTGGCGGTCTTGGCATTGGCCAGCACGATACCGTCGTAGCCGATCTGAACTTCCACCACATCGACGCCGTTGTCGTTACACATTTCCAGCTCGGACTGCTTGATACGGCGGGAAGCGCCGGTGAGGTCCGCAGTGCTTTCGCCAACACCCTGACAGAACAGCTTCATGCCGCCGCCGGTGCCGGTGGACTCCACAACCGGAGTCTTGAACTGGGTAGAGCGGCTGAAGCGCTCGGCAACCACGGTGGTGAACGGGTAAACGGTGGACGAGCCCACAATGCTGATGTGGTCACGAGCCGCCAGGGCGGCATTGGAGGCCGCGAAAGTGAGTGCTGCCAGGGCCGAAGCCAGGACTTTTTTGTTCGCAGAACGGTTGTTCATAACTATCTCCAGGGGATCAAATTTGCTGCACGCGGCGCATGTTATGTCCAGCTGGTGACGATTCTATGAATGAAAGGTTACAGAAAGATGACAGTGCGCCATGTCACCCGGATTCACTGGTGCCTGGGTGCCCGGCCCGCTGTCTTTTCTCCCGGCACTGGCGCAATTTCTGACCAGCAGGTACGCTCTATGCCCTTGCTAGCACAACAATAATGATGATCTGAGAGACCTGCGATGATGTTTCTGCTACGCACCGCCGGCACCCTGGACCGGTTTGCCAGCCGCTGTGGACGCCTGTTGGCCTGGTTCACCCTGGCCATGGTTCTGATTCAGAGCCTGATCGTGGCCCTGCGCTACGGTTTCGATGGTGGCTCCCTGGCCATGCAGGACGCCGTCACCTACCTGCACGGCGCGGCGTTTATGCTCGGCCTCGCCTATGCGCTGCAGGCCAATGCCCATGTGCGCGTGGATGTGTTCTACCGCACCCTGTCCGCGCGGGGTAAAGCCTGGGTGGATGCCAGCGGGTGCCTGATATTCCTGTTGCCGCTGTGCGCGTTTATCGGTTACGGCAGCTGGCAGTTTGCCGCCAGCAGCTGGGCAGTGACCGAGTCCAGCAACAGCGCCGACGGGCTCGGTGGCGTGTACCTGCTGAAAAGCCTGATTCCACTGGCCGCGGCCACCCTGATGCTGCAGGGCCTGAGCCAGCTGGCGCGCGCGCTGCATACGCTGATGCAGGTGGAAAGCGACCGCGGCGAGGCCGGGGCAAGCGCCACCGGTACCGCGGCCGAACCCGCAACCGACCCAAGGCCAGAATCCCGCACGCTGGTGCGTGAAGTTGCCGGGGAGGCCAGCGCATGATGGAACTGATCCCCCTGCTGATGTTTCTCGCGGTGTGCGCCGCGCTGATGTTCGGCTACCCGGTGGCCTTTACCCTGGGCGGCACCGCGCTGCTGTTTGCCGGCCTCGGCATTGTCGGCGGCGTGTTCGATGCAGAACTGCTGCGCGCCTTCCCCGACCGGCTCTACGGCATCATGCAAAACGGTACCCTGATGGCGGTGCCGCTATTCGTGCTGATGGGTGTGATGCTGGAACGGGCGCGCATCGCCGAGGAGCTGCTGGTGAACCTGGCGCGGGTGTTTTCCGGTATTCCCGCGGGTATGGCGGTATCGGTGGTGGTGGTGGGCGCACTGCTGGCCGCCAGTACCGGTATCGTCGGCGCTACCGTGGTGACCATGGGCCTGATGTCGCTGCCCACCATGCTGAAGCGCGGCTATTCGCCCAAACTGGCCACCGGCACCATTTGCGCCACCGGCACCCTCGGCCAGATCATCCCGCCCTCCATCGCGCTGGTGCTGCTGGGGGATACCCTGTCCAACGCTTACCAGCAGGCACAGCTGTCCCAGGGAATCTTCAACCCCAAGCCGGTCAGCGTCGGTGACCTGTTTATGGGGGCGATCATTCCGGGGCTGCTGCTGGTCGCCGCGTATATCGTGTACCTGCTGTTTATCGCCCGTCGTGAACCGGCCATGCATCAAGCCGGCAAGGAAGAGGTGGATCTGCTGCAGACCCTGAAAAGTCTGGTGCCGCCGATTGCCCTGATGCTGCTGGTGCTGGGCTCCATCATCACCGGCGCGGCTACGCCAACGGAAGCCGCTGCCGTCGGCGCATTGGGTGCGGGTATTCTGGCCTGGGGGCGTGGTGCACTGAACTGGTCGCGGGCCGGGGAAGTGGGGCAGAGCACGCTGCAGGTGACCGCGATGGTGTTCGCGATCCTGATCGGTGCCTCGCTGTTCTCGCTGGTATTCCGCGGATTTGGCGGTGAGGAAGTGGTTACCCACTTCTTTGAGAGCCTGCCGGGCGGCGTGGTTGGCGCGACCCTGCTGGTGATGCTGGTGATCTTCCTGCTGGGTTTTATACTCGACTTTATCGAGATCACTTTCGTGGTGGTGCCCATCGTCGGCCCGGTACTGCTGGCCATGGGGCTGGACCCGGTGTGGCTGGGCGTGATGATCGCCCTCAACCTGCAGACTTCCTTCCTAACCCCACCGTTCGGCTTTGCGCTGTTCTACCTGCGCGGGGTAGCCCCAGCGGAAGTGGCCACCGGAGCCATATACAGCGGGGTGGTGCCGTTTATTGCTATCCAGTTGCTGGTGATGTTGTTGCTCGCGATTTGGCCTTCATTGGCGACCTGGTTACCTAGCTTCGTAGCCGGGTAGGTTGCGTGGTTTTTGCGCTGGCCCGGTGGCGGTAGCGCACCGGGTGCGGGTTTTCAGGACCGCTGTGAACCCATCCCTGGGCGCTTCGGCGCAAACATCCTGTTTGCGACGACCCTGAAAACCCGCACCCGGCACCCCACCTTCAATTTTCACCACGTAACTTCGTAGCAATTGAAGAGACCACTTACGAAGCGCTGTAGTTACATGCGAAGGCCAAGTGCCGGGGATTCGTTTTTGAAAGCGTCGGAAACAGGGATGTTTCCGACGCAGGCTACAGGGACGTATTCATGCCGGTTTCAAAAACGAATACCCGGTGCTTGGCCGCCAGCGGGCCAGCTCCAGAGCGCTTCACAACCCCCGGGCTTTCCACAGGCGATAAACCGCAGGCAAAACCACAAGCGTCAGCAGCATCGCACTGACCATGCCCCCGACCATCGGCGCGGCAATCCGCTGCATCACTTCAGAGCCAACCCCGGAGCCAATCATCACCGGCACCAGGCCGATAAACACCGTAGCGGTGGTCATCAACACCGGCCGCATGCGCTGGCCCGCGCCGGCGCGGATCGCATTGCGCAGGTCATCCAGCACCGGTTTGCGGTCAGCGATGTCGCAATCAGCCAGCGTCTGTTGCCAGGCCTGATTGAGGTACACCAGCATGATCACCCCAATCTCCACCGCCACCCCGGCCAGTGCAATAAAGCCCACGCCCACCGCCACCGACAGGTTGTAACCCAGCCAGTACAGCAGCCACAGACCGCCAATCAGTGCCAACGGCAGGGTGCCCATGATCACCAGCACCTCACCCCAGTGGCGGAAGCTGAAATACAGCAGCAGCACAATGATGCCGAGGGTGATCGGCAGCAGCAGGCCCAGGCGCTCGCGCGCGCGCTCCATGTATTCGTACTGCCCCGACCAGGCCAGGGAATAGCCTGGCGGCAGGTCCAGCTGCGCTGCCACCAGCTGCTGCGCCTCTGCCACCCAGGAACCGAGATCGCGATCGCGGATATCGATGTACACCCAGCCATTGGGGCGCGCGTTCTCCGTCTTGATCATCGGCGGGCCGCTCTGCACCTCAATGGTCGCCACATCCCCCAGAGTCAGGTGGGTACCATTCGGGGCCACCAGCGGCAGCCCCCGCAAGCGCTCGGGGGAATCGCGCCAGGCCTGTGGATAACGCAGGTTGATGGGATAGCGCTCCAGCCCCTCCACCGTCTCGCCGACTTTTTTGCCACCCACGGCGGTGTCGATCACCGTCTGCACATCCTGAATATTCAGGCCATAGCGGGCGGCGGCGGTGCGGTCGATGTCGATATCGATATAGCGGCCGCCCTCCACCCGCTCGGCGAACACCGACGCGGTGCCGGGCACGGCCGGGAGCAGGCCTTCCAGGCGGGTACCGATCTGCTCGATCTGGTGCAGGTCGGCGCCGGCAATCTTGATACCCACCGGGGTCTTGATGCCGGTGGCCAGCATGTCGATGCGGGTCTTGATGGGCATCACCCAGGCATTGGTAACCCCCGGCAGCTGCACCGCCGCATCCAGCTCTGCGCGCAGTTTTTCCGGGGTCATGCCCTCGCGCCACTGGTCGCGAGGTTTGAAGCGGATGATGGTCTCCACCATGGTCAGCGGTGCCGGGTCGGTGGCAGTCTCGGCGCGGCCCATCTTGCCCCACACCTGTGCCACTTCCGGCACCTGCATGATCATCTTGTCGGTCTGCTGCAGCAGCTCGCGGGCCTTGCCGATGGAAATCCCCGGGTGGGTGCTGGGCATATACATCAGGTCGCCTTCGTCCAGCGGCGGCATAAATTCGCTGCCGGTGCGGGACAGCGGATACAGGCTGCTGGCGAGCAGCACCAGTGCCGCCACAATCACCCAGCGCGGATGGCGGATCGCCAGTTCCAGCGCCGGGCGATAGGCGGCGGCAAAGGCGCGGTTGATGGGGTTGGCCTGTTCCGGCTTGACCCCGCCGCGCACCAGGTAGCCCATCAGCACCGGCACCAGGGTAATGGCGAGGCCGGCGGCTACTGCCATGGCGTAGGTCTTGGTGTAGGCCAGTGGCGCAAACAGCCGCCCCTCCTGGCCCTCCAGGGCAAACACCGGCAGGAAGCTGAGGGTGATGATCAGCAGGCTGAAGAACAGCGGCGGGCCCACTTCGCTGGCGGCCTCGCCCACCACCTTCCAGCGCGCCTCCGGGGACAGTGAATCGTAGCGCGGGTTGCGCTCCATGTGCTTGTGCAGATTCTCGATCATCACGATGGCGCCATCCACCATCGCACCGATGGCGATGGCGATGCCGCCGAGGCTCATGATGTTGGCGTTAATGCCCTGCAGGTGCATCACCACAAAGGCACCGATGATCCCCAGCGGCAGGCTGATGGCGATTACCAGGGACGAGCGCAGGTGGAACAGGAACAGGGCACATACCAGCGCCACCACAATGAATTCCTGCAGCAACTTGTGCCACAGGTTATCCACCGCGCTGTCGATCAGCTCGCTGCGGTCGTAGGTGGGCACGATTTCCACACCCTGCGGCAGGCTGCGCTGCAGCTCGTCCAGCCGCGCGCGCACGCGATCGATCACCGCGCGCGCGTTCTCGCCGAAGCGCATCACGATCACCCCGCCCACGGCCTCACCCTCGCCGTCGAGTTCCGACAGCCCGCGGCGCATTTGCGGCCCCAGATGCACATCCGCCACATCCCGCAACAGCAGCGGCGTGCCGCTCTTGTTTACCATCAGCGGCAGCTGGCGCAGGTCCTCGACGCTCTGGATATAGCCGCTGGCGCGCACCATATACTCGGCTTCCGCCATTTCCACCACCGAGGCACCGGATTCCCGGTTGCCGCGCTCGATGGCCGCCTGCACCTGCGCCAGGGTCAGGTCGTAGGCACGCAGCCGCAGGGGGTCTACCTGCACCTGGTACTGGCGCACCATGCCGCCCACCGTGGCCACCTCGGAAACCCCGGGCAGGGTCTGCAGCTCGTACTTCAGGAACCAGTCCTGCAGCGAGCGCAGCTGCGCCAGATCGTGCTTGCCGCTGCGATCCACCAGGGTATAGCTGTAGACCCAGCCCACCCCGGTGGCGTCGGGCCCCAGCTCCGGGCTGGCGGCTGCGGGCAGGCGCGGCGCCACCTGGCTCAGGTATTCGAGAACGCGGGATCTGGCCCAGTACAGGTCGACATCGTCGTCGAAAATGACGTAAACGTAGGAGTCGCCGAAAAACGAGTAACCGCGCACCGTATGCGCCCCAGGCACGCTCAGCATGGCGGTGGTGAGCGGATAGGTGACCTGGTCCTCCACCACCTGCGGCGCCTGGCCGGGGTAGCTGGTTTTGACGATCACCTGCACATCGGACAGGTCCGGCAGCGCGTCTACCGGCGTATGGCGCAGGCTGTAGAGGCCCGCTAACGTCAGGGCCAGCGCACCGATCAGCACCAGCGCGCGGTTGTGCAGGGACCAGTGGATGATGCGTGTGATCATTTCACCGGCTCCTGCTGCGGGTCGTGGTTCATGTGGTCATGGTTCATCGACCCGTGATCCTTCTCCCCATGATCCATCTGCGAATGGTCCATCTCACCGTGATCCATCGCGCCGTCGTCGGTCGGGCCACTGGCCATGGCGCGGGTGGCGATCACTTCAAACTTGCCATCTTCGCGCTTGCGCAGCTGCACCATGATCGGCGCCCCGCTGGTCAGTGCTGCGCGCAGCCCATGCTGCGCGGCTTCGGCCACATAAAACCCCATCACCATGCCGGGCCAGTCCCAGGCGGCCACCGGACCGTGCTCGAGGCGCGCGTAGTGGTTGTCGTCGGGCATACTCAACACCCGCGCCTCGGCCCAGGGGTTGTCTGAATTTTGCGTGCTTTCACTTCCATTCGCGCTCTTTTCACCGGCAATGCGCGTCAGGTCCGCGCTGATACTCGATTCCGAATCGAGCAGGAACTGGGCCGAGGTCACCACCCGGGTGCCCGGCTCAATACCGGCGAGGATTTCCACCCGGTCATCCAGCTCGCGCCCGGCGCGCACCCGCACCGAGCGGTAGCGGCCTTCGCCCTCGGCAATCACCACGCGGTCCATGTCACCGGTGCGGATCAGTGCGCTGCGCGGCACCGTGAGGGTGTCCACCTGCGGGCCCTCCAGTTGCAGGCGCACGAACATGCCCGGGCGCAGGGATTTGTCCGGGTTATTCACCAGCACCCGAACGCGCAGGGTGCGGGTCTCGGGATCCAGGTCCGGCAATATGTGCACCAGCTCGCCGCGCCAGCTGCGGCCCGGGGCAAATTCCCCCTGCACGGTGGCGGTGTCCCCCACCTGAATCTGGGTGCCCTGCTTGGGGAACAGCTCGCCCTCCACCCACACGGTTTCCAGCGGGCCAATGCTCATCAGGGTGGTGGCGGGGGTGATGTACATGCCGTCGCGTGCGGCAAACTCATTCACGTAACCATCGGCCGGGGCATACAGGGTGATGTTCTGACTGACCCGGCGCGAGCGGCTCACCTCGCGCACCTGCTCCGGCGGTACCCCGAGGCTGTTCAGGCGCTCACGGGTGGCCTCGATCAGGGTGGTGTTACCGCTCTCCAGCGCGGCAACCAGTTCACTCTGGGCCTTCACCAGCTCCGGCGAATAGATCTCCACCAGCGGCTGGTCCTTTTTCACATGATCGCCCACCGCCTTTACCCAGCTTTTGTGAATCCAGCCGCTGAGCCGGGTGTGCACATGGTGCAGTTTGTCTTCATCCAGCTGCACCAGCCCCACGGTATCCACGCGGGTAGTGAGCGGGCCTTTTTCCGCCGGTGCGGTGCGCACGCCCAGGTTGTTCTCCACCTGCGGCGCAATGGTCACCGTGCCCGGTGCGGAAGCACTTTGCTCCCCCTCGTAAACCGGTACCAGATCCATACCCATGGGCGATTTTCCCGGGCCGTCGCGGCGGTAGTTGGGGTCCATGGGGGCCACCCAGTAGAGGATTTTCTTTTCCCCGGCGGCACTGCCTGCGGAATCACCTCCGGAAGACAGACCGCGCCCGATCAACACACCCAGTACCAGCGCGAGTATGGCCAGGACAGACATCATTACTTTGTTCATAAGGTTACGGACCGCTGTTTATTTGCCGTTGTCACGGGTTGCAGAGGCGTGGCTTTCGATGGCGCGGAAATAGCGAATACGGGCCACCGCACGGAAATAACCGTAAGTGAGACGGGCGGCGCTGATCTGCGCCTCGATGGCATCCATACGCGCGGCGATCACCGCTTCCAGGTCGGCGGTATTGCTGGCGTAGCCCTTGAGCACCGCGTCGGCGGTGGCCTCGGCCTGAGCCAGTAATTCGCCCTGGTACTCGGCGCGACGGCGCTGCAGGGTCTGCGCCATGGCCACCGCACCGTTCAGCTGCGCGTGCATCTGCTGCAACAGGTTCTGGCGCTGCAGGATGCCCACACTTTCCCGCGCGCGGCTGGCAGCAACACGGCGATCCTGGCGGTTGTGGCGGAACAGGGGCAGGTCAAAGGTGACCATCACGCTGGCGAAGTCCGAGCCATCACTCATCGGGGTGCGCTCGCGCTGGCCATAGCTGACGTCGACCCCGAACTGGGGCTTGTAGGCTTCCTCCGCGAGTGCCACATTCACCCGCTCCGCCGCGACCTGCGCGCTGCTTGCGGCGATCAGGGGATGCGGCTCGACGACGGCCAGTGGCACCGGCAGGGTCTGTGCCGCGAGCCAGTCGCGGGTGTCCCGCCAGGCCGGCGGCTCCGGGTTCAGGGGCTGCCACGCGGCATTGCCAATCCAGCGGCTGAGGTCACCGCGGGCGCGACTGATTTCCCCATCCAACTCGGCGATACGGTCATCCAGGCGCGCCAGCGCCAGCTGCGACTGCAGCAGCTGCTGGGACTGGATCTGGGCGCTAGCCAGGCGCGCGCGGTTATACCCCACCAGCTCCTGCATCCAGCGGCGGTTTTCCATCAGCAGTTCGCGCACCCGCAGCTGCTCCGACAGGGTGAGAAACGCGAGGCCCACATCCCGCTCCAGTGCCAGCGCCATATCCGCAGCAGCGGCAAAGCCCGCCTCGGCGGCGAGGGCTCCGCGCTCACCGGCCAGTGCCGCGGAAGCGCCGCGGGGCAGTTTCTGGCGGATACCGATGACTTTCTGGGTCATCGGCTGATCGTCGAAAGCGAAGGAGTCGGTGGGCAGGTTGGCGATGCCCAATTTCAGCTCGGGGTCGCCCCACTGGCTGTCGGCCACCGCGGTTTCCGCCGTCGCCTCCGCCGCGGCGATGGCCGCTGCGGTCTGCGGGTCCTGTTCCCGCGCGAGCTGAACCGCGCTTTCCAGGCTCAGCTGTGCCTGCGCGGGCAGGGCGAACGCGCAAACCAGCAGCGCCGGGGCCAGAGGGCCCAGGGCGCGCAATGCATATCCCATGGAGTAATCCAGTCTGTCTGATACTGGGTCGATGGCTCAACCGTTGATTTCAACGCCAAGCGAGGCGTCGAGCGGGCAGCATCAGGCGCTTATGGGTGGGCGCAACAGGTTGCGCTGCGAGGCAGCGAGCGGGGAGGGGGAGATCGACTGGAACAGGGCGGCACTCGCCAATTCCGTGTGTTGCCATTCCTGCGAAAGCGGCACGGCAGCACCACAACCGCCAACGGCGCAGGTCAGCTGGCACAGCTCGGCCGAGGACATGTCGCCAGCTTCATCACAGCAGGGCATGTCGTGGTGGTCGTCGGCGTGCATGTCATGCGCGCCATCAGTGGCCATCATGGCGGCGTGATCGCCGTGGCCATCGGCACCCGGATCACAGGCAGGCGCCAGCGCCAGAGCCAGGCTCTGGGCGGTAAAACACCACAGGATCAGGGTCAAAATCAGTGCACGCATGCAGCGCAGTCTAGGAGATGTTGGAAAATCAAACAAGATGGCGCAGATTATGCTGGGTTTTGGCCAGAGTTTCTTCATGAGAGTTTTTTCGCAAAACCTTCGCAAGAATTTCTCGACCAACGCTGGCTAATTAGTACCCAGTTTGTGCTAGAATGCGCCACCCGCCGGCGGCTCAGGCCTTGCCGACGGATCAATAAATCTAAGAATTTGTGAGCTTTTGCGATGTCCGCCATTGATGAAGAACCGCAACCCAGCGGTACCCTGACACTGCAGACCCAGTCCATGCCCCGGGACACCAACCCTCAGGGCGACGTCTTTGCCGGCTGGCTGATGTCACAGATGGATGTGGCCGGCGCCATTCTCGCCCAGGGCATCGCCCGTGGCCGGGTAACCACCGTCGCCGTCGGCAGCATGGTGTTCCTGCGCCCGGTACCGGTGGGCTCCACCGTGAGCTGTTATGCCGAGGCCACAGAAGTGGGGCGCTCCTCCATCAAAACCATGGTGGAAGTGTGGCTGACCCGTGTGGATACCGGTGAGCAGGTAAAAGTCACCGAGGGCGAATTCGTATTCGTCGCCATAGACGACCGCGGGCGCACCCGGCCGCTGCCCTGATCCCCGCCCGCAACAGCCACATTGAGGCTTCGGCCTCAATGCATGCCACCCACCTCCGGTAGCACCACACCCAGACCGCGCAACTGCGCTGCCAGCTGCGGGTCCCGGGTTTCCCGCCAGCGCTGGAACAGCTGCAGGATATCCGTGGCATCCATCTCCCGTCCGCGCCCGCAAACCTCAGCCAGCAGCTGCAGCAAACGACCGAAGCGCTCGGCGAGTTCACTGAACACCTCGCGGTTGTGCCGCGCGTTTTCGCCGAGATAGTCGTAGGCGCCTCCACCCATACCGATAAAGTAATCCCGGCTGATGCCGCGGCGGCGGTAATTTTCCGGAAACAGCGCGCCCATAAACAATGCCAGGTCGCCAAGCTGCCGCAGAATCAGGCAGCGGTGGTAATGGTTGTCCACCTCCACCGCATCCCGGTACAGCAGTGCCAGGGGACGCACCGATATTTCACCGTCGTCGTAGCTGAAGACCTGATCACTGTCGCCGAAGCGCGCCAGCAGGCTGCCCAGATACCACAGGGTTTCTTCCTGAGGGCGCGGATCCAGATCATCGGCACCGGCCTGCAGTCGCTCGCGGAAAAAATCTGCCAGCGTTCGCTCAAAGGTGGTTTGCGATACGGATGGCATCAGCGCCTCCTTCTTCTATCCTTCACTACAACTATAAATCTGCCTTTATCCCGCTTCTATTTTTTGACCCCGGTTTTTTATAAAAATTTTTTATAAAAAATTCGTTTTTTCTCCCCTTGAAAACAGCGCAACGGATCCTATTTTCGCGATTGTCGGGAGGAACCCAGGTCCGGCCCCGGCACACCAACCTTTAACCATTGAAACATCCAAATGCTTATTGGGAGGAAATCCGATGAGTATCAAACCGCTCTACGACCGGGTGGTTGTAAAACGCCTTGCTGCCGAGACCACCACCAAGGGTGGCATCGTCATTCCGGACAAGGCCGCCGAGAAACCGACCCAGGGAGAAGTGATTGCCACCGGTAGTGGCGCCCAGCTGGACAACGGCGAGCTCCACCCCCTGGCAGTCAAGGTGGGAGACCGGGTGCTGTTTGGTCAGTACGCCGGCACTGAAATCAAACACGACGGCGAGACCTATCTGATCGTGAAAGAGTCCGACATTCTCGCCGTGCTGGAACAAGTGGCAGACAAACAACAGGAGAAAGCCGCATGAGTGCCAAGGTAGTCAAGTTTTCTGATGACGCCCGCGAACGCATGCTGGCGGGCGTGAACATTCTCGCCGACGCAGTGAAAGCCACCCTGGGCCCCAAGGGCCGCAACGTGGTACTGAGCAAAAGCTTCGGCGCACCGCGGGTGACCAAAGACGGCGTGTCCGTGGCCAAGGAAATTGAGCTCAAGGACAAGTTTCAGAATATGGGCGCGCAGATGGTGAAAGAGGTCGCGTCCAAAACCGCGGACGTGGCCGGCGACGGCACCACCACCGCCACGGTACTGGCCCAGGCGCTGGTGCGCGAGGGACACAAATCCATCGCCGCCGGCATGAACCCGATGGATCTGAAACGCGGCATCGACACCGCGGTAAAAGCGGCGGTGGAAGAACTGGCGAAACTGGCCAAGCCCTGTGATGACACCAAGTCCATTGGCCAGGTGGGCACCGTGTCCGCCAACTGGAACGAGGATATCGGCAAGATCATTGCCGAGGCCATGGAAAAGGTCGGTCGCGACGGCGTCATTACCGTGGAGGAGGGCAAGTCCCTCAACAACGAACTGGAAGTCGTGGAAGGTATGCAGTTCGACCGCGGCTATCTGTCACCGTACTTCGTCACCAATCAGGAAAAGATGCAGGCGGAGCTGGAGAACCCCTACATCCTGCTGTTCGACAAAAAGATCAGCAATATCCGCGACCTGGTGCCGGTACTCGAGTCCGTGGCCAAAGGTGGCCGCCCGCTGGTGCTGATTGCCGAAGACATCGAAGGCGAAGCCCTCGCCACCCTGGTGGTCAACAGCCTGCGCGGCACCATCAAGGTCGCGGCGGTAAAAGCGCCGGGCTTTGGCGACCGCCGCAAGGCCATGCTGGAAGATATCGCCATTCTCACCGGTGGCACTGTGATCTCCGAGGAAGTAGGCCTGACCCTGGAAAAGGTTGAACTGGAACAGCTCGGCAGCGCCAAGCGCGTGGTGATCAGCAAGGACAACACCGTGGTGGTGGACGGGGCCGGCGACAAAAATGCGATCGACGGCCGCGTAAAACAGATCCGCGCGGAAATCGAAGCGTCCAGCTCCGACTACGACAAGGAAAAACTGCAGGAGCGCGTGGCCAAGCTGGCCGGCGGTGTTGCGGTGATCAAGGTCGGCGCCGCCACCGAAGTGGAAATGAAAGAGAAGAAGGACCTGGTGGACGACGCCTTCCACGCGACCCGCGCCGCGGTGGAAGAGGGCATCGTTGCCGGCGGTGGTCTGACTCTGGTGCGCGTGGCCGACAGTCTGCGCAAGAACGGGCTGAAAGGTGCCAACGACGATCAACAGGTAGGTATCAACATCGCCCTGCGCGCGATGGAAGAGCCCTTCCGTCAGATCGTCGCCAACGCCGGTGTGGAAGGCAGTGTGGTGCTTAACAATGTGCGCGCCAACACCAGCGCCAACTACGGCTACAACGCACAGACCGGCGAATACGGCGATATGCTGGAATTCGGCATCATCGACCCCGCCAAGGTGACCCGCTCGGCACTGCAGAATGCGGGCTCCATCGCAGGCCTGATGCTCACCACCGAGGTAATGGTGGCAGACAAGCCCGAGGAGGAAAAATCAGAAGCGGCGGCCGATGCCTACGACTACTGATGGTTAAGTTACTCCCCAGTACTTCTTTTTCGGGGCCGCAAGGCCCCTTTTTTATTCTTCTTACTTCGCGTCTATGTTGCGCGTCTCGTAGTACGCTTCTTCACTAATCCGGTGGTAAGGAATCACCTGTGATTCAAACTCTTTGAACGCCTTATACACACGATTAAAGAGCGGGTCTTCCGCGGCATTCTTTTCCATAAGGTCGTGATTGATTTTTTTCAGGTGCGCAATCACTTCATCGGGCAGTTTTCTCAATTCCACGCCGTGCTCATCCACCAGCTCTTTCAGGGCGCGGTTGTTGCGCGCGGTGTATTCGTCGAGCATATCCTGATTGGCGTCACGTGCGGCGATGCGGACGATGGCCTGCAGGTCTTCGGGAAGCTTCTGGAACGCAGTTTTGTTGATGATGATTTCGAGCACAGAACCAGGTTCATGCCAGCCCGGGTAGTAGTAGTATTTGGCAATCTGGTGAAAGCCGAAGGCGAGGTCGTTGTAGGGGCCTACCCATTCGGTCGCATCGATTACACCGGTTTGCAGTGCGGTGTAGAGTTCGCCACCGGGAATGGTGACCGCCGTACCACCGGCACGGTTCAGCACTTCTCCACCGAGACCGGGGATGCGCATCTTGAGCCCCTTCAGATCGTCAACGGAATTGATCTCCTTGTTGAACCATCCGGCCATCTGTACGCCGGTGGAGCCGCCGGCCATGGGAATCAGATCGAAGGGAGCGTAGATCTCTTCCCACAATTCCTGACCACCACCGTAGTGCAGCCAGCCATTCATTTCCTGGGCGTTCAATCCGAACGGCACCGCGGTAAAAAACTGCGCGGCGGGAATCTTGCCTTTCCAGTAATAGGCGGCACCGTGGCCCACCTGGGCGGCACCGCTGGACACGGCCCCGAACACACCCATCGCGGGCACCAGTTCACCGGCCCCAAACACCTTGATCTTGAGCCGCCCGTTGGACATTTCCGCGACATTTTTGGCGAAACGCTCCGGCGCGCTACCGAGTCCCGGGAAATTCTTCGGCCAGGTGGTAACCAGCTTCCACTCAAACGTCTGCTGACCCGAGTTTTTCAGGTGAGCGTCTTTTAGCGAGGTAACGGTCTGCACCTGATCGGAGCGGGAAACCACCAACGCGCCGAAGGTCAATACCAACAGGGCGAGAAGGCCGAGGATAACGGGGGGATACCAGTTTATTTTTTTCATGTCCGTTTGATTTTTTATTCTTCGGTTTTTTTCGCCATCCCTGACTTGAGCCGGGATGACGGGGTCTTGGGCTCTGGATTGGTGGATAAGCGAAGCGCATCCACCATTAGCGGTTACAGAGGCTGTAGCTTGGCCATGGATACTACCAGCCATTTGCTGCCGGCGTCGTCGAAGTTGACCTGCACGCGCGCGCGCGGGCCATTGCCTTCGAACTGGATCACGGTGCCCTCACCGAATTTGGCGTGATCCACGCGGCCACCCAAAGCGAGCGGCGGCAGGTCGTCGTCAAAGTCCGGGGCGGCGTCGGAGTAGGGGTTGATGCCCCCACCGTACTTGCCGGCGTTCGGCTGGAACAGGGGCTTGGATATTTCGGTTTTGAGCCGTACCTCGTGGATGTACTCCACCGGGATTTCACTGATAAACCGCGACGGCTTGTTGTAGGTCTCGCTGCCAAACAGGCGGCGACTTTCGGCGTAGGTGATGTACAGTTTCTGCATGGCGCGGGTGATGCCCACATAGCAGAGGCGGCGTTCCTCCTCCATGCGCCCGGGCTCCTGGGCGGACATTTTGTGCGGGAAGAGGTTTTCTTCCACACCGGCCATGAATACCAGTGGGAACTCGAGGCCTTTTGCCGAGTGCAGGGTCATTAGCTGCACCGCGTCTTCAAACTCGTCCGCCTGCCCCTCGCCGGCGTCCAGTGCGGCGCTGTCGAGGAACTGGTTAATCAGCGGGATTTCTTCTTCATCCACCGCTTCGCCGTCGGCGTCCACGGTGGGCAAGCCGTCGAAGGCGCGACAGGCGCTGACCAGTTCCTGCAGGTTCTCCACCCGCGTCTGGCCCTTCTCACCCTTTTCCTTGCCGTGAAACTCGATCAGGCCGGTCTGCTCGATGGCCATCTCGGCGATGTGGTCGAGGGTCTTGTCGGTGCTCTCCTCATCCAGCGCGTCGATCAGCCTGAGGAAGTTGCCCAGCGCATTGCCGGCGCGAGCGGCGAGCACCTTCTGCTGCAGCATCTTGGATGCGGCGTCCCACAGAGAGCAGCCGTGTTCACGGGCGAACTCGCGCACGGTGTCCACGGTGCGCGCACCGATACCGCGGGTGGGGGTATTCACCACCCGCTCGAAGGAGGTGTCGTCGTGGCGGTTGGTGATCAGGCGCATGTACGACAGTGCGTTCTTGATCTCCATGCGCTCGTAGAAGCGCTGGCCACCGTAGATGCGGTAGGGCACCTGCTCGCGCAGCAGGCCTTCTTCCAGCACCCGCGACTGGGCGTTGGAGCGGTACAGGATGGCGATACTGTCGCGGCGGTTGCCGTCGCGCACCCAGTCCTGGATACGCTCGACGATAAAGCGCGCCTCGTCCTGTTCGTTGTAGGCGGAGTACAGCGAGATGGGTTCGCCCTTGTCGCCCTCGGTCCACAGCTCCTTGCCGAGGCGACCGGAGTTGTGCGCGATGACCGCATTGGCGGCGTTCAGAATGGTGCTGGTAGAGCGGTAATTCTGTTCCAGGCGCACCGTCTGCACGTCCTTCAGGTCCGCCTCAAAATGCTGGATATTCTCGATCTTGGCGCCGCGCCAGCCGTAGATAGACTGGTCGTCGTCCCCCACCGCGGTAATCGCACACTCATCCCCGGCCAGCAGACGCAGCCAGGCGTATTGAATGGTGTTGGTGTCCTGGAACTCGTCCACCAGGATATAGGGGAAGCGGCGGCGATAGTGCGCAAGGATGCTGTCGTTGTTGAGCAGCAGTTCGTGGGCGCGCAGCAGCAGCTCGCCAAAGTCCACCACCCCGGCGCGCTGGCAGGCTTCCTCGTAGGCACTGTAGATACGCACCATGGTCTGCAACCAGGGGTCGCCCGTGAGCTGGATATACTGCGGGCGGATACCCTCGTCTTTCTGGGCGCCGATCCACCACTGGGTCTCCCGCGGGGACCACTTTTTGTCGTCCAGCCCCAGCTCGTTCTGCACCCGCTTGATCAGGCGCAGCTGGTCGTCGCTATCGAGGATCTGGAAATTCTGCGGCAGCTTGGCTTCGGCCCAGTGGGCACGCAGCAGGCGGTGGGCGAGACCGTGGAAGGTGCCCACCCACATGCCAAAGGTATTTACCCCCAGCAGTTCCTCGATGCGCCCGCGCATCTCGCGCGCGGCCTTGTTGGTAAAGGTCACCGCCATAATGGAGTAGGGCGATGCCCCCTCCACCTGCATCAGCCAGGCGATACGGTGCACCAGCACACGGGTCTTGCCCGAGCCGGCGCCAGCCAGAACCAGTTGATGGCCCGGCGGCGCCGCGACGGCTTCGCGCTGTGGGTCGTTGAGGGGGTCTAAGAGTTCAGATACGTCCATGGGGGCGGATTGTATCAGGGGTTTTGGGATAACTGGGTATATAAACAGGGTTTTGAACCACTGAAATTCGATGTGAAGGCTCTGATGCCGGATAGGCCTTTGTGAGACCGTCTGCGGCCAGGACGGCCGCAGACGAGCCCCCAGGGATGGGTTGAGGGGGGGCGCCTAGCTCGTGTCTCGCAAAGGCCTAGCCGGCAGCAGGGCCGCCACAAAGCCAGAATCGAGCGGAGCCAAGGCTCGCCAGCACCGGGCCATACCGCTAAACTGCACGGCTTGAACCATAGAAGGTAGAGTCGTGAAGCCAGCGGAAGTCACGCAGCGGATCAGCGAACAGCTGAGTTCCATGCGGAAATCGGAGCGCAAGGTCGCCGAATACATCCTCGCCAATCCGGGCGAAATCATCCATATGCGCATAGTGGATCTCGCCACCGAGGCCCAGGTGAGCGAGCCCACCGTGGTGCGTTTCTGCCGCGCCGTCGGCTGTTCCGGCTTCCAGGAATTCAAGCTCAACCTCGCACAGCAGCTCGCCTCCAGCCCCAGCTTTGGTCAGATCGCGGTCACCGAGACTGACACCATCGCCGAATACAAACGCAAGGTCTTCGACTCCACCGTCGACACCTTGCTCAATGTGCGCGACAAGATCGACGGGCGCGCGCTGGAGGCCGCCGTGGCCGCCATCGCCGCCGCCAAGCGGGTGGAGTTCTTCGGCTTTGGCGCCTCCGGTGCGGTCGCCGCCGACGCCCAGCACAAATTCTTCCGCCTGCAGATGGCCACCGCCGCCCATTCCGACCACCATATGCAGAGCATGTCGGCGATGAGCATGGAGCCCGGGGACGTAGTGGTCGCCATCTCCCAGAGCGGTCGCACCTCCTCGCTGTTGCGCTCCATGGAAATGGCCAAGCAGCAGGGCGCCATCGTTATCGGCCTCGGCCCCAGCGGCTCCCCGATGACACGCCAGTCCAGCATTCCGCTGGAGGTGGATGTGGAGGAGGACATCGAGCTGTATACGCCGCTGTCCTCGCGCATTGCCCACCTTGTCGTCATCGACGTGCTGGCTATCGGCGTCGCCCAGCGCAAGGGTCCACAATTGCAGGAGCACCTGCTGAAGCTGAAAAAAGGCCTCTATAATTTGCGGGAAGAGAAGCACTAATACGGCCACAAAAGAGGCGAACAGGACGCGATATGCACGGAAGCAGCGACCAGCAAGATAGTACGCCCAACCAACCGCAGGATCTTGGCATCGCCGAAAAGCGCCTGATCCTGATCGCCGCCCTGCTACAGGGCCTTGCCCTTTACGCACTCAAGTTCTTTGCCGCCGTCGAGCACTGGTCGCCGGTGTGGCAATTTCTCTGCTACACCCTGGTCATCACCCTGCCACCACTGATTATTGTCACGGTGGCGCCGCGTCTGGCGCGAGGGTACTGGTGGATCGTCGCCGCGTATGCCGCACTGCTGGCCCTGCTGGCCAGCTACCGGGGCTATCAGTGCACGCCCGCCGATATGATCGATTGCAACTGGCCGTTTGCGTTCTGCGTTGCCGTGGTGGTTGCCACCTTTATTGTCGCTTTCCTGCTGCGGGCCGGCGCCACCGACACGGCGCAGCTGCGCTGGCCGGACTATTCCGCCCAGTTCCACTATTCCTGGGATATCGCGCTGACCGTCGGCCTCACCCTGATTTTCACCGGGATTTTCTGGCTGATCCTGTTCCTGTGGCAGTCGCTGTTCAAACTGGTGGGTGTGGGCTTTTTCAAGGAGCTGTTTGAGGAAGACTGGTTTTTCTACCCGGTGACCTGGCTGGTGGCGGGCTGTGGCGCCATCCTGTTCCGCTCGCAGCAAAGCTTTGTGCTCACCCTGAAGCGCCTGCTGCGCACCATGCTTGTCGCGCTGCTGCCGTTGCTGGCGGTGTTGACTGTGGTATTCCTCGCCACCTTGCCGTTTACCGGGCTGCAGCCGATCTGGGACACCGGCCACGGCAGCGCCCTGCTGTTGTGGCTGCTGGCACTGTTGCTGTTTTTCACCAACGGCGTGATCCAGGACGAGTTTCCCTTCGCCCGCTATCCCAAGTGGATCAACCGCCTGCTGTTGCTGGCCCTGGTGCTCGCACCGATTTATGCCGCATTCGCCCTGTACGGCCTGTTCCTGCGGGTGCACCAGTACGGTTGGACCCCGGAGCGGCTGTGGGGTTTTGTCGTAGCGCTGACCCTGGCGCTGCTGGCGGTCAGCTACAGTATCGCCATCCTGCGCCGGGGCGGGCACTGGGCCGACTGGCTGCCACGGCTGAATAGCGGGCTGGCCCTGTGGGTGCTGGCGGTATGCCTGATTACACAGTCGCCACTGGCAAATTTCTGGCGCATCAGCGCCGACAGCCAGGCGGCGCGGCTGCAGGACGGGCGGGTAGCGCTGGCGGATTTTGATTTCTTTTTCCTGCGCCAGAAGCTCGGGCGACCGGGGCTGGAAGCGCTGCAAAGCCTGCAGACGCTGCCCATTGTCCAGCAGGACAACGACATCGCCGCGCACCTGCAACAGTTGCTGGCGCCAAAGATTGACGGGAAGCTCCGGGAAAACCCGCTACAGATACACGCCCGCGCGCAGCGGGTGCGGGAGATTCCGGTGCTGCCCGAAGGCGCGCCGCCGCCGCCGCAACACGCCGACCTGGGCGCTGCGGGCAGGGCCTGTGAACAGGAGGGGCGCGCTTGCCTGTGGCTGGTACAGGATCTCGACGGCGACGGAGCGCCCGAATACCTCCTGTTTGAACACCGCGATTCCAGCACGGATCAGCGCCACTGGCTGCGGATCACCGCCCACACGGCGGGTGATGGCGGCTGGGCCGTGTTTGCCGACAGCAGCCGCACCACCACTGAATCCTTTGATCAGCTGCAGGAGCGGCTCGCCAGGGGTAACTTTGCGCTGCGCGCCTCCCGCTGGCAAAGCCTGTACCTGGACGATGAACTGCTGTTCGACCCGACCCAGTAACCGTTTGACCCGGTATTCTCCCACTGTCATGGAAACCACCGCACGGGGCCGCTACCATGCCGGCCCCGCGGTTGCGTAATACCAAGCCCATCGACCGCCCGTATTCGCCAACCAACTGCCGTACCCGAATTACTATGCCCCCGAATTTTTTCGACGCCCAAGGCAAGCCACCGCGCTGGTTCGCCCCCTGTCTGGCTGCGCTGGTGGCGCTGACGCCCTTTGCCATCGACACCTATCTGCCAGCCATCCCCAATATGGCCGCCGCTCTGGGTGTGGAAGTGGCGCAGGTGCAGCATTCGGTGTCCAGCTACCTGCTGGGTTTCGCGGTGGGGCAGATCTTTGGCGGGCCGCTGTCCGACCGCTGGGGGCGCATTCTCATCGGCACCATCGGCCTCAGCATTTTTATCGCGAGCACCATGCTGATCCTGTTTGCCAACACGGTGGAACTGCTGATTGCGCTGCGCTTCCTGCAGGCGGTGGGCGGTGGCTTTGCCACGGTGATCTGCGGTGCCATCGTGCGCGACCTGTACCACGGTCGCGAGGCGGCACGCATCATGTCGATGATCGCCACCATGATGCTGATCGCGCCCATGGTGGCTCCGGTGATTGGCGCCACGCTGCTGAGCTTCGGCGACTGGCACACCATTTTTATTTTCCTGCTGGTGTACGGCCTGCTGATGATGTTTCTGGTACGCGGCATTTTGCCGGAAACCGTGTCGCGCTTTCGCCGCGCGCGGCGCCAGCGCCAGTCCCGGCGCAGCATGCTGCAGGGCTACGGGCAGATTTTTCGCTGCCGGCGGGCGCTGGGCTTTCTGTTCGGGCAGGCGTTTGTCAGTGGCTGCATGTTTATCTATATCACCACCGCGCCGTTTGTCTTTATGGACCACTTTGGCGTCAGTTCGGAGCAGTTTCCCCTGCTTTTTGGCAGCTGCGTACTGGGCCTGGCCATTCTGGTGCAGCTGAATATCCGCCTGCTGAAAGTCTTCGAGCCACGCCAGATTCTGGTGGTGGGCGTCAGTGCGCTGCTGATGTCCTGTGCGCTGCTGCTGGCCAGCACGCTGTATTTTGGTGAGCGGCAGCCGCTACTGGCGTGGATGATCCCGCTGGTGATGGCGATGGGCTCCATTGGCATCATCGCGCCCAATTCCGCCGCCTGTTACCTGGAGTTTTTTCCCAATATCAGCGGCACCGCCAATGCGCTGTACGGCGCGTCGCTGTTTATTTTCGGGGGTGTGCTGGGCGGGTCCGTGAATGCGGTGCATACCGGCACCCTGGTGCCGATTGCCGTGGGCATGCTGTGCTGTGCCGCAGCCGCCGTGAGCCTTGCCCTGTTTGTGGCCAGGGCGCGGCAGCCGATCAGCGTCGAGGAAAGAGTGAAATAGGCTCCGAGCCGGGGCGATTACAGCAGGCCTTCTGCCCGCATCGCTTTCTTGACCCCTTCGCGCTGGGACATGCGCTCGGCAAAGGCCTTGAGCTTGGGCCAGCGGCCGGTATCCACCTCCACCATGCTGCACCAGTTGTACACGGTAAACAGGTAGGCATCGGCGATACAGAAGTCGTCACCCATCAGGTAGTCTCCGGCCAGTTGCTCTTCCACGTACTGGAAGCGCTGGCCAATCCTTTCCCTGGCCTCCGCCTTGTCCTCGTCACTGCCGCCCCAGAACAGGGGCACAAAGGATTTGTGCACTTCGGTAGAGAGGTAGTTCAGCCACTCCAGCACCCGGTAGTGCTCCAGAGAACCGTGCTCCGGAGCCAGTTTTTTCTCCGGCTTCTGTTCCGCCAGAAACTGCACGATGGCCGGCCCCTCAGTGAGCACCTCGCCGCCTTCCAGCTGCAGCGCGGGCACATAGCCCTTCGGATTCACCTCGGTGTAGTCACCGCCGCTTTCGGTCTGCTTGGTTTTCAGGTTGACCTTGCACAGATCCAGGTCAATGTCCGCCTCGCAGGCGACGATATGCGGGGACAGGGAGCAGGCGCCCGGGGCGTAAAATAGCTTCATCGAGTTCTCCGGGTGGAAAGGTAGCCCCCAGTATAGCCGCGCGGTCAGCGAACCAGAGTGCTGCCTTCATAGCAAAGGAATCACCTCAGGAAGCGAGAGGAGTAAAGCGAACGCAGCTTGTACAACAGGCCTTTTTTCTTGCGCGCATACTTGTTACCGCTTTTTACGGTGCGCAAGGCACCGAGGATTTTGTCCCGATCACCCTGTACGCCGGCGGCATCCATGAACTTGAAGAAGTCTTCTTCCAGAGACTCCATACGCACAGTGGCCCAGTTCTGACGGCGGCTCAGGAAGAAGGTGACATTGTCATGTACCGTGTCAACGAGCAGCCTGCAGGTGTCCAGAGCGCTCTCCATATCCGGCTTGCGGCGGCACATCAAAATACCGTGGTAGAAGTGACGAGCCACGCAGATCGCCCCCTGCCAGCGATCACGGTAGCTCAGCGCAATTTTCTCTGCATCGCGGGTCAGGTGCACGTAGAAGGTGTTCTCGTCGTCGTACATTTGATCCAGCGTGCCCAGAAACCACACCAGCCGGTTGTCCGACTCAATATGGTTGTCGGGATACTCCAGGCGTCCCTTGATCATGCCCGCATGCGTCTCATGGCCGGACGTCATGCCCTCGATGTGAGTACAGGCCTCAGCAAACGTGGTTGAGCCAGAGCGCCCCGTCGTTAATACAAAAATCCGCATAATGATCTCTTACAGCAATGAAGTTGCCCAAAAGCCCGGTCCCATCGCGAATGCAGCGGGGCATCGCAGTGTGAGTACTCACTATAGGGCAAAAAAATATGCAGGATAATACGCTGACCTGTAACGCTGATCTACTCCACGGTCGCAGGTTGGAGCCCGGCTCTACCTGCGACCGATTGGTTCCCGGTCAGGCGCCGCGACCGTGGGGCGCCGAGTAGTCCAGCTCAGGCCCCAGCGGCACAATCCCGGTGGGATTGATGTTTTTGTGGCTCGCGTAGTAGTGGGTTTTGATGTGGTAAAAGTCCACTGTCTCGGCCACACCGGGCCACTGGTATAACTCGCGCACATAGCCCCACAGGTTGGGGTAGTCCGCCAGGCGCTGCTTGTTGCACTTGAAATGGCCGTGGTACACGGCGTCAAAACGGATCAGCGTGGTAAACAACCGCCAGTCCGCCTCGGTGATACGCTCGCCGGTGAGGTAGCGGTTAACCTGCAGCCGTTGTTCCAGCTGCTCCAGGGCCTCGAACAGCCGGTGATACGCCGTCTCGTAGGCCTCTTTGCTGGTGGCGAACCCCGCGCGGTACACACCATTGTTGATGTTGTCGTAAACCAGCGTGTTGGTGGCATCGATGTCACCGCGCAAATCCTGTGGATAAAAATCCTGGGAGTCGCCGGTAAGCGCATCAAACGCGGTGTTGAACATGCGGATGATTTCTGAAGACTCGTTGCTGACGATGCACTGCCGCTGTTTGTCCCACAACACCGGCACTGTGACGCGCCCGGAGTACTCAGGGCGGTTGCGGGTGTACACCTGGTGCAGGAATTCGCTGCCGAACAGGTCATCGCCGGTACTGCCCTCGCTTTCATCAAAGGTCCAGCCATTCTCCAGCATGTAGGGGCTGACCACCGACACGCTGATGTAATCGGTGAGCCCCTTGAGCTTGCGGAAGATCAGGGTGCGGTGTGCCCAGGGGCAGGCCAGTGAGACGTACAGGTGGTAGCGGTCTTTTTCCGCTGCGAACCCGCCTTCGCCACTGGGGCCGGCACTGCCATCGGCCGTCACCCAGTTGCGCAGTTGCGCCGCCTCACGCTCGAAGGCGCCACCACTTTTGTCGGTGTCGTACCACTGATCTTTCCATTCACCATTTACCAGTAATCCCATGGGTATCTCCTCAGCGGTTCTTCACGTTGGCCATGACGTAATCAAAGCTGAAGCGGCCGGCACCGGCGCAGGCCAGAATCAGGAAGCCACCGGCGATGGTGATGTTTTTCATAAACAGGATTTGCTGCATCTGGTCGCCGGGCACATTGTGGAACAGCCACGCGCTCACCACACAGAAAGCAGCAAACGCCACTGCCACCCAGCGGGTAAAGAAACCAAACAGAATCGCCAGGCCACCGCCCAGCTCCAGCAGGATGACCAGCGGCAGCAGGAAGCCGGGCACGCCCGCCGATGCCATATATTCCTGGGTGCCTGCGTAGGCGCCGATCTTGCTGTAACCGGCGACAATAAACATCACCGACATCAGGATGCGCGCCATCAGCTTGGAGAAATCAAACAGTACGCCGTTGTTCATAGCAGGGTCCTTTATCGAAATAGGTTTGCAGAGAGAAAGTGTATGAAGAGACAACGCTGTTTAGTCTAATTCGAATTTTTAAAACGAAAATCGCATATATTCGCAGGGATAGATCGAATTTATAGAAGTGAGCGCCAAACCTAGCGAAATCCCGCCAAAATCTGGTCCATCACCCGTGAGGCTTTGCCGCCCTCGGCGGCAGATACCGGGTGCCGGCCTTCGCCGTTGAGGTGTTTGACCATATTGTCGATATGGAAATACTGGATATTTTCCGGGTGGGCGATCGCGACAGTTGCGGAATCGTCGCCGGCTTCGAGCAACAGCGGCTTGTCGGCAAACACGGAAAAACGGATGCTGCCCCTGCTGCCATAAATCACCACCTCATCGTTGTAGTCACTAGCGGCAAAATTCCAGAAGCCCGCGCCGGTAGCACCGCCTGCAAATACCCAACAGGCGGAAACCGCATCTTCCGCGTCATACAGGCCCTGCTGATTGACCGCGATCCCTTTGGCGTCGGCAATATCTCCGGCGAGATGGATAAACAGGTCGAGACCGTGGCAGGCGAGATCGACAAAATGACCACCGCCGGACACCGCCGGGTCGGTGCGCCAATCGTATTCCGGTGACAGGTCCGCGGCGGAGGGTGCGCGCGCATAGCTCCAGTTGATATGGCGAATGGCACCGATTCTACCGCCGTCGATCCACTCTTTTACCTGATTGAAGCGGGGCAGGGAGCGGCGGTAGTAAGCGACAAACAGCTGCGCCTCCCGGCCTGCAAACGCGGCGACAATGTCTTCGCACTCACTGAAATCGAGCGCCATCGGTTTTTCCAGGCAACAGTGTTTGTTGGCGCTCGCTATCTTCAGCGCATACTCCCGATGGCTCCCCGGTGGCGTGGCCACATAGATGGCGTCGATTTCCGGGTCGTTAATCAGGTCGTCGGCGCTGGTATAGGTTTTTGGCACTCGGTGGCGCGCAGCATAGTCCAGCAGCTTTTCCCGGTTGCGGCGCATGACCGCAACCAGCCTTGATCCCGCCACCTTATTGAACGCCGGGCCACTTTTCAGCTCGGTGACATTGCCGCAACCGATAATGCCCCAGCGGATTTCCTCACTGTCGCGCACCATGACACGCTTCCTGTTTTAGATTGATTTGACCAGTGGGCAGAGGATACGGCGCCCCGATCACTCGATCGGTGGCAAGCCTTCACGCAGGGCGCGCAGTAGCAGGCACGCGGCGGGGCCGGCGCGGTCCTGATCCGCATACACCAGATAGACGGTGACATCCCGCTCCCAGGGCTCTTCGGTGCGCAGCGGCAGCAGCCGGTCGGCCGACAGGGAGTCGCGGATGCGGGTCTGCGGCAGCCAGGCAAACCCCAGGCCGCGCTCGATCAACTCGATGGAGGTGTGCACGTTGGTGACAGTGATGCGCTGGTCGGAGCCGAGCCAACCCGCATCCTGGCGGTTTTTCAGCGCGGAATCGCGCATCACGATCTGCCGCGCCGCCTTGAGATCTTCCCGGTTCACCGGCCGCCCCAGATGATGCAGCGGGTGGTCCGGGTGTGCCACCGGCACAAATTTCACCCGCGCCACCGGCTCACCCACAAACCCCTGGGGTACGCGCGCGGACAGGATGAAATCCGCCTCCTGCTGCAGCAGCAATTCCTCGGCACCGGACAATACGGTTTCGCGAATCTCCAGGCGGGTGTGGGGAAACTCGGCGGCAAAACGCTCCACCGCATTGAACAGGGCCTCGTAATCAAACAGCACATCCACCGCCAGGCGCAGTTGCGCCTCGGTGCCGGCACCCAGGCTCGCGGCCACCGACTCCAGCGCTTCCGCCTCGTCCAGCAGGCCGCCGGCACGGTTCAGCAGAACCCGCCCCGCGTCGGTGAGTTCCGCCTTGCGCCCACGCACTTCCAGCAACGAGACCCCGAGGCTCTCCTGCAGTTTGTGTACCGCGTGATTAATCGATGACTGGCTCTTGTGCACCGCTTCCGCGGCCTGAGAAAAACCGCCGTGTTCCACCACGGCCTGAAACATCCGCCACTGCTCCAGGGTTACCTTGGCCATTGACTGTCCTTTGTCTGATTTCGATCGATGAAAAGCGTTAACGACGCGACCTGTCGAGCCGTTCGAATATTAGCTGCGATTATTTGCCATTTTCTGGCGATTTAATCGGCCTATACTGCCGCAAACGGAGGAGCATAACCATGCAAAACGTCACACCCAACAGCGAAAACAGCGTCAGCCTGCGGCCCGCCGCCCGCGTCGTGGCGGGGCATCCGTCCGCCGATGGCGCCGGCGTGAAAATTCATCGGGTGGCTGGATTCCAGTCCGCGGACTTCAGCCCGTTCCTGATGGTGGATGAGATCCGCTCGGAAAATCCCGACGATTACATTGCCGGTTTCCCGCCGCACCCGCACCGGGGGATCGAAACGCTGACCTACATGCTGAGTGGCGAGTTTGAGCACCAGGACCACTTGGGTAACCGCGGCGCCATTCGCGAGGGCGGTGCCCAGTGGATGCGCGCCGGGCGCGGCATCATCCACTCGGAAATGCCCTCCCAGGGCGAAGGCGGTATGCACGGCTTCCAGCTGTGGATCAATATGGCGGCGAAGGACAAGATGAGCACGCCGGACTGGCGCGACCTGCAGCCGGAACAGGTACAGGAGCGCACACTGGACGCGCAGGGCTCAATGATTCGCCTGATTGCCGGCACCTGGCAAATTGCCGGTGAGTCCGTGTCTGGCCCGCTGCTGGATGCGGCCAGTGAAGCCTCGGTGGCCGATGTGCGCCTGGCGCCGGGGGCCGACGTTTCCCTGCCGCTGCCCGAGAAGCACACCGTACTGGCCTATATCTACCGGGGATCGCTGGCCACCGAGCGCGGTACCGTGACGCGGGGCAATCTGGTGTTGTTTGGTGCCGGTGAATCATTACAATTGCGCGCGCCCGCAGACGGCCCCGGAGAAGGCACCGGCTTGCTGCTGCTGCGCGGCGCCCCACTCAACGAACCCGTTGCGCACTATGGCCCCTTTGTCATGAACACCCGCGAGCAGATTGAGCAAGCGGTGCGCGACTACAATAACGGCACGCTGACGGACTGAGCGCAGGCGCGCCGGCCGCAACGCCAGCGCGCAACCGACCCAATCGAGGCACCCCCCAGGGCATGGACGTCTATTACATCTTCTGTTTTCTCGCGGCTGTGTCCGTGTTCCTCGGTTTTATCAATCAGTACGTACTGCGCACCCAGACCACCATTGCCATCACCGCGGGCTCACTGGCCCTGTCGCTGATTGTTACCGGTCTCGGCAAGCTGGAAATTGTGGAGCTGCGGGATTGGGTGGCGCAGCTGCTCCCGGTGATGAACCTGGAAGACCTGCTGCTGAAGGGCATGCTGGGCTTCCTGCTGTTCGCCGGCTCCCTGCATATTGACCTGTTGATGCTGCGCAACCAGAAGGTGGAAATCACCCTGCTGGCCATTGTCGGCACCCTGATTTCCACCTTCGCGGTGGGCTACATGATGTACGCCCTGTTCGCGCTGATCGGCATGCCCGTGGACCTGGTGTACTGCCTGCTGTTCGGCGCACTGATCTCGCCCACGGACCCCATTGCGGTGCTGGCCATCATCAAGAGCCTGAAGGCGCCGGAACAGGTTTCGATTCAGGTCGAGGGTGAGTCGCTGTTCAATGACGGCTTCGGCATGGTGGTGTTTGCGGTAATCTACGCACTGGCATTCCAGGGCACCGAACCGACACTGCCCGCCATCAGCCACCTGTTTATGGTGGAGGCCCTCGGCGGCATCGCGCTCGGGCTCGCGATTGGCGGCCTGTTCCACTGGCTGATCTGCTCCACCAATGATCACAGCCTGGAACTGTTGCTGACCCTGGTGATTCCTACCGCGGGTTTTGCCGCGGCCAACCTGCTGCACGTGTCTGGGGCCCTGGCCATGGTGGTGTCCGGTATCATCATCGGCAACTTCACCCGCGAACGCGGATTCTCGCGGGTGAGTCAGCACGAGCTGGACAACTTCTGGACCATTACCGAAGAGTTTCTCAACGGTATCCTGTTCCTGCTGGTGGGGCTGTTCCTGATCACCATCGACTTCTCGCCCATCGACTATGTGCTGATCGTCGCCGCGATCGTGATAGTGCTGCTGGGACGCGTGCTGGCGGTGGGCGTGCCGTTTCAGCTGCTCAAACGGCGCCGCAAATACCACCCGTATACCGAACGGATTCTGATCTGGGGCGGGCTGCGGGGCGGACTGGCGCTGGCGCTGGCGATGTCGATCCCGTCCGGCTACCTGATCGGGGATACCAGCAACGGCAGCACCCACGACTTGCGTCACCTGTGGGTAGTGATGACCTACGGCGTGGTACTCTTCTCCATTGTGGTGCAGGGCTCCACCATCGCGCCGCTCATCCGCCGCAGCCGCGAAGCCGCCGACCCCGAGCGCGCCGCACCTACACCACAACCTGACTAACCGGCCGCCAAGCGGCCCCGCGACAACCAGAAAGAGCGTCCATGCCGCACGACAATTTTTTGCTTCAGACCGTCATATTTCTCGCCGCCGCCGTCTTCTCCGTGCCCCTGGCCAAACGCCTCGGGTTCGGCTCGGTACTGGGTTACCTGGTGGCGGGTGTCCTGATTGGCCCCCACGCCTTCGGCCTGGTGGGTGATACCAGCGATGAGCTGCACTTCGCCGAGTTTGGCGTGGCGCTGATGCTGTTTCTGATTGGCTTGGAACTGCGGCCGAAGAAGCTGTGGGCCCTGCGGGGGGCGATCTTCGGCACCGGTGGCGCCCAGGTGCTGCTTACCGCGGCGGCCGTGTGCGGGCTGGCCATGGTCATGTTCGGGTTTGACTGGCGCAGCGCCACCGCGGTGGGCCTGATTCTCGCGCTGTCCTCCACCGCCATCGTACTGCAGTCGCTGTCGGAAAAGAACCTGCTCAAGACCGAGGGTGGGCGCAATGCCTTCAGCGTGCTGCTGTTCCAGGACATAGCGGTGATCCCCATTCTTGCGCTGCTGCCGCTGCTGGCCACCGTGGAAGTGGCCACCGACCCCGACGCCCTGCAGGGCTGGACCTACGCACTGGCGGTGCTGGCGGCAATCACCGCGCTGGTGCTGGCCGGTCGTTACCTGCTGACCCCGCTGCTGCGGATGGTGGTGGGGTCGCGCACCCGCGAACTGTTCACCGCCTGCTCCCTGCTCATCGTGCTCAGCGCCGCCGCCATCATGAGCGGCCTGGGCCTGTCGCCGGCACTGGGGACATTCCTCGCCGGGGTGGTACTGGCAGACAGTGAATTCCGCCACGAGCTGGAAGCCGATATCCAGCCATTCAAGGGTCTGCTGCTGGGGCTCTTTTTCCTTGCGGTAGGCGCCAACCTCGACCTCGCACTGGTGATGCAACAGCCGCTGCTGTTGCTGGGGCTGCTACTGCTGCTGGTCACGGTCAAATTCGTCATCCTGTTCGCGCTGGCGCGGGTACGCGGCATGGCGCGGGGCGAGGACTGGCTGTTTGCCCTGTCCCTGGCGCAGGCGGGGGAATTCGGCTTTGTATTGCTGGCCTATGCCAGCCAGAACAAGGTGCTGCCGGCGGACGTCACCAGTGTGCTGATCGCCCTGATCGCACTGTCCATGGCGTTGACACCGCTGCTGTTGCTGGCCTATGAACAGCTCATCCAGCCGCGGTTCTTCACTGGCCCGCGCCTGCCGGATGTGCCCGACAGTGCCCCCAACGATGACGGCTCGCCAGTGATCATCATCGGCTACGGCCGCTACGGCCAGATTTCCGGACGCCTGCTGAACGCCTGCGGATTCGAGACCACACTGCTGGAGCACAACGCGGAACAGCTCGAACTGGTGCGCCGCTACGGTATCAAGGCCTACTACGGTGACGCCTCGCGGGAGGACCTGTTGCACGCCGCCGGCGCGGAAAACGCCAAGATCGTGATCCTCACCCTGAGCGACCAGGCCGCCTCGCTGGAGATTGTAAGCCGCATCCAGAATCACTTCCCGCACCTGACCATTCTGGCGCGGGCGCGCAACCGCATGCACCAGTACGCACTGATGGAAGCGGGGGTGAAATACATCTACCGGGAAACTGTCGACAGCGCCCTGGAAATCGGCGCCGGTGCCCTGCAGCTACTGGGGCTGTCGAAACACCAGGCCCAGCGCGCGGCGCGCAAGTTCAAGCAGCACGATCAGCGTATGCTGGAATCCCTGTTCCCCTACTGGCGGGATGAATCCCAGCACGTGGCAAAAACCAAAATCTACCGCGAGCAATTACTGCAGGCTCTGCAGGAAGATCGGCGGGATCCGGACCTGCATTTGGATCACCACTGGGGCGATCACGAAACCACCGCCACAGAGAAGCAGCCGGCGCAGGGCCGCAAATCCGTTCAGCCCGGCCTCTAGCCAGCCGGGTCCGTTAGGATACCCGCGCGCGCCAACACATCCCGGTAGGGCTGCAGCTGCGTGGAAAACTTTTGCCAGCGGCCGCTGGAGCGGGCGTGAATCGGTTCGCGCACCTGCGCCGCGCTGGCGGTTGCCGCGGCACGTTCGGACCGGTGGAACTGCAGGCAATCGCTGGCGAAGGGTAACCCCAGCCAGTCCAGCAGTGCCCGGGTCTGGCCTTCCGGGTCCGCCACCAGCTGGTCGTAGTCCAGGGTGTAAATTCGCTCCGGCATCAACGCCTGCCACTGCTGCATCAGCTGGCGATACTGCACGTAGTACTCGCCCAGTTCCTGCAGATCGTAAGACCAGGGATAGGCTTCGGCGAACAGTTGCTTGTAGATGGCAAAGCCGGCATCCATGGGGTGGCGAGTGACGTGTACAAATCGCGCGCCGGGCAGGGCGCGGGCGATCAGGGGCAGGTAGAGAAAGTTGCCCGGCAGCTTGTCGGTAAAACAGCGCTGGTGGTTGCGCAGGTGCGCAATGCTCTGCCGGTAACGCTGCCCCAGTGTGGCGGCGGAGCATCCGGCCACGGCGGCAATACTGTCGCGACTGATTAGCGCCGCATCGCGACTGCCCGCGAGCTGCTTCACCGCCAGTGGCCACTGCACCAGTTCGCCCAGTGCCTGTACCTGCGGGTGGCTGCCGAGAATCTGCTCCACCAGGGTACTGCCGGTGCGCGGCAACCCCACAATAAATACCGGTGTTTCTCCATCATCCTGGCCTGCGGCCTGATTCCGGTACCACTGATCTCCCAGGTGTTCGCGCACCGCGTCAAATATCCCGGCCTCCTCATCACTGCGGTAATTCAACCGCTGCCGCTGCGCGCCGGCCCCAGCCTGGTAGTGCGCCCAGGCCGCTGGCCAGTCTGCGAGATCCTCACACAGCTTGCCCGCCGCATAGTGCAAATAGGGCAGCGCCGCCGGTGACGCGCGTTCCGCGAGGGTGCGGAGGGTGCCAAGCTGGCCCCGGATCTCATCGGGGTCCTCGGTGTGCCGGCATTTCGCCAGCAGCCAGTGACAGCGGTAGTGCTCCGGCGACCGCTGCAAGGCGCGCTGTAGGAGGTCGGCGGCTTCCGCGCGCTGTCCCAGAAATATCTGCACTGCCGCCGTATTGGCAAGAATACCCACGTCCTCGGGTGCGCAAACAAGCGCCTGCCGGTACAGCGCCAGTGCCTGCGGCTGGCGCCCCAGATGGCTGTAGAGCGTGGCCAGGGTATCCAGTAACTGCGGGTCGCTGGTGATCTGCTCTTTGCACTTGTCGGCTTCGGATTCCGCCTCGGCAAACTGGCCATTGGCCGCCAGTATCCGCGCCAGGTAGACCCGCGCTTCGCCAAACGAGGGGTCCAGCTTGAGGGCCGTGTTGAGCGCACGTGCGGCGATCTGCGCATTACCGCCCTCCAGCGCGGCGAGCCCCAGCAGGGTGTGGGCTTCCGGCTGGCGCGGGTCGGCTTTCAGCACCGCGATACAGCGGGATGAAACACTGCGCCAATCCCGGTTGGCGGCGGCCTTACGGGCAAGATCAAGCTGCTGGCGGATGGTGGGATCAGACATAGCGGGCCATTCGGTATGGGTACACAGACACAGGTTGTAGCGGTTTTTTTCGTGCAGATCCAGAAACAAAAAAGGCGGGGCAAGCCCCGCCAAACGATCAGCTAAAGAGATAAAGAGAAAGGAAAATCAGAACTCGTAGGCGAGGTTCACACCTACAGTACGCGGCTGGCCCACATAGTAGAACTGGCCGCGTTCGCCGTAGCGCTTGGCGCTGCGCACACCGTTGTAGTACAGCTCGTTGGTGACGTTGTCCGCGAACAGGGATGCACGCCATTCATTCAGGCGGTAGTCCGCAGACAGGTTGAACAGGTGGTAGTCCTCGAGGGTTTCGTTATCGAAGTTACCGCCCTGACTATTAAGGCGCGTGTCCACCTGGTCCTTGTAGTAGAGGTTGCCGCGCAGGGTCAGCTCACCGGTGGGCACCGCCACGTTGTAGTCCATTGCCAGGTTGTATTGCAGGTTGGGCACACCCGGGAAGCTGTCACCATCGAAACCGCCGATCTCCGGCGCATCGCCATCCAGCGCGTGATCGTAGTAGGTCACCCAGCCATTCAGCATCAGGTTGTCGGTAAGCGCAGCCTGGGTGGACAGTTCGAAACCGGTGATCTGGCCCTGGCTGGCGTTCTTGGTGATGTTGATCGCCGCTTCCTGGGACTTGGTGGGCACCTGCAGATCGCTCCAGTCGATCATGAAGACCGCGCCATTCAGGATGATGTTGCCACCGAGGGTGGTGTGCCAGCCCAGCTCGTAGTTCACCGCGGAATCGGAGCTGAAGGTCTGCTCGCTGTCCAGCAGCTGCGGGCCGGCATTGGTGCCGCCGCGACGGAAGCCTTCGGCCACGGTCGCGTAGAACATCACTTCATCGGTGAAGTTGTAGGCGGCATTCAGCTTGAATACGGTGTCGTCGATCTCGCCATTACCATCGCGGCAATCCGCATCGGTGCCGGTGTAGAAGGGCAACATGGTGCAGTCGTAGGCGAATGCCTCTTCCTGCTGGAAGTAGCGGGCGCCCAAAGTGAACTGCAGCTGGTCGTTGGCGTGGAAGGTGGCTTCCCCGTACACCGCCTGCTCGGTGAAGGTGCTGTCCGCATAGCGCCAGTACTCCAGATCACCCAGACCGGTGGGGGACCAGCCCCATTCGTTCACCACAAAGTCGCCGAAGCCGGGAGCGTACTCACGGGCATCCAGCAGGGTGTCGGTTTCCTCGTAGTAGACGCCGGCGATCCAGTCGAGCCACTCGGGGGAGTTCTCGTCGGTGCTCAGGAAGCGGGTCTCATGCACCAGGGACTCGGACTGGTTGTCGTCCACGGTGTAGGCGGAGAACTGCGGGAAGTCACAGTAACCGCTCCAGATATCCACACACAGCAGATCGGTCTGGTCACGGTTGCCGATACCTTCGTATTCCGCCACGGAGGTGGTAGAGAAAATTTCGATGGCGTCGCTGTTGTATCCCAGTTCCACGTTGAACAGGGAGTCCTTGTTCTCACGCACTTCGTTGTAACGCAGGGCGGAAGTGAAGTCGTCGCCGGTAAAGCCCGGGTTCACTGCCTGACGGCCACCGGCCTTGGAATCCTGCAGGTAGTAGTTGGCCTGGGCGAAGAAGGTATCGGTCGGTTCCCAGCGCAGGGCAACACGGGCGGAAGTGGTTTCTTCGGTGTTGGCATCCTTGATCCGCCGCTCGTCATTGGATACACCCGGCTCTACCAGCACATTGTTGTAATCCACAAAGCCTGCATCGTCTACGCGGGTGCCGGACACGCGCAGGGCCAGGGTATCGGACAGCGGCAGGTTGAATACGCCACTGACCTCACTGGAGAAACCGTCGCTCTCGCTGTTCTTGTACACCTCGGTGCGCACCGAACCCTCGGTAGCCTCGGTATTCGGCTTGTTGAGGATGTAGCGCAGGGTACCGGCCATGGCACCGCGGCCGTACAGGGTGCCCTGCGGGCCACGCAGGACTTCCACGCGCTCAATATCCACCAGCTTGAAATCGATCAGCAGCGGTGTGTCGTTGACGTAGCGGGAAATGATGTCCTTGCCGCCCTGGTTTTCGGAGGCCTCCAGGCCGCCCACGTTCATGCCGCGCAGGGTCACCAGGCCGGTGCTGCGGGCGCCGGCATCGATCATCTGCATACCCGGAATGAACTGGGACATCTTGCTCAGGTCATCGGCGCCGATATCGTTGATGAACTCGCCGGTCACCGCGGTGATGTTGTAGGGAATATCCTGGATGCTTTCGGCGCGGCGACTGGCGGTCACCACCACCTCTTCGATTAATGTGGTGGTTTCCCCCTCAGCCTGCGCCAGTGCAGCGGCCGGTGCGCAATTGGCCACGGCGATGGCCAGGGCGAGTAATTGTTGGTTGGACGGTTTCATCTCGGTACCCTCGGATGTGTCGTTGTTTTTGTAGAGTTTTTTGTATGTAGATTACGGGTTTCACCTCTACCGCCGGAGCAACGCGCACGCGCACGCACGCGTCGCCAAGAGGAACTGGCCGGGAGAGGGAGCTGGAAAAATCAGGCAGGAAAGAGCCGCCCGCTACCAGAGCTGGTAACGGTCAACTAATTATCGAACCACTCACTGAGGTGGTAATCGCTGGCGCGCTTGCAGAGCGGGTCGCCCACAGCGCTTTGAAATCGCAACATAACGCCAAGTTTCTCAGGTTTATGCATCGGTTCTACCGAATCGCGCAGGGAGACACAAGGCAAATCATGTCGGCGGGATATTTTGTTAAAGTTTTTTGCCCGGAAGTAGCGGAATGTCAGGTTGTGCAGGTTCCGCCTGCTGCGTATGGCCGGCAAACTGCCGGCCAAGGTCGTCAAGCCGACTCTGCACCCAGGCTCATTCAATGCAGGGTTCGCCCGGCTTGCCGCACCAACTCGGATACCGCATGATGCGCCTGGATAAAGACCTGACGAATAAACCGCATGGTCATTTCGGCACCCTCGCGCACAACGATGCCCAGCATCTGCGCCATACGCTTGATCAGGCGTGTCACCCAGATTGAAACTTCTTTGGCCAGCTCCAGGCCCTTGCTCATGAGCATCGCCAGATGATCCAGCAGTGTGAATGTAGTACTACCCGCAATAACTACCGTGATGCCCAGCAGGTTGGTCAGCTTCTTCACCACCCACAAAATGGCGGCACTCAACAGTCGCGCGGAATTGAGAGTGAACGACACGATACTGTTGAACTTCAACCAGGCTTCGATGCTCGAATCGAGAAAATCCTGAGGACGGCGCGACTTGAGTATTGGCCAATCAACCGGCTTGTTATCGCCACCTCTCGTGGACTTGGCATATCTAGCCATGCTGTGGAATTCCCAGGGTTTGAGGTGCAAACCGGATGGCAAAAGGAAATCACCGGCTCCACCATCGGGCACATGGAAGAAGGGCCAGGTTGGCACCATGGGAACCGGGTCAGTCTGGTGATAAATACGATAGATATTACCGGAGCCCAAACGACGTTCGGTTTTTTGCGCGTAGTACTCTAACCCGACCCGGGGGGAACCGAATGTGTAGAGTTTGACTTGCTTGCCAGTATTCGACTGGAGCCAGTCCGCGGTCAGGGTAGCCAGGGCACCGCCCAGGCTGTGTCCAACGCAATGAATCGTGTGCACGTTGGGCGCAAACTGAGGCAGCTGATCGACAAAAGAGTTAAAGGTAGATAGGAAACCCTGGTGCACCATACCGCCAGTTTTGGCGCTATTGATCCCGGCATTCAGATCTGTAAGCCCATCCATCAAGCTTGCCGTGCCCTTGATCGCAATGATTCCCTGATTTTGGTACTCGCTGCCGGATTTTCCTTCTGCTGCCACTCCCATCATGTGTGAAGTTTGCAGGAGAATGCCGCCGGTTTTCCCGACCAGGCCCTTATTCTCTAGCTTCTTGTCCTCTCCCAATTCCAGATAATTTTTAAATGTCGTATAAAACGCGCTTCTAGTTTTCTCGTTTTTTATCGCGTAAGCACCGGTAGCAAGACGCGCTGCAAAATTTGGGTCCAGCTCAGGCATATCAATTTCCCTATTTATTTCCTGGCATCACTTCCAGTGACAGCTGGTAACAAGGATCGTGTCAAAGTCTTCAATGGCAACAGGCTCACGAGTAAGCTCACACTCTAGGTTCAATGGATGCCCGCCAAGTTCTGAATTTTTTTCCGGGCTCATTTTACTGTTTACCCAGATTTCATACTCTTTACCTTCGAACTCAACATTAACCACTTGCGCGACCACAAACTGTGTAGGCAAAAGCTGCGTGAGAGAGCGCTCCTTGATTTCCGGCAGCGCAACCTGACCAGATTCATCTGCAGTGAACTCATCCACCTGCTCTTTCTGCCACTCGACGACCCTTGTTACCTTGGCATTCGCTGCCGGGTTGCCCTCATGGGTAATCGTTAAATTCATGCCGGAAAAGGTATAGGCCTTCCCGATATCAAAAACTGCCATACAGGCTCCACTCACTGGTAATAAAAGTATTATCAGAAATAACTTATTGAATATTTCTCTTTTCATCGAATAACACCACTATGCCCAAGCGCAGATCATTATCAGCATGTCTCTCTCTTTCTCTGTAAATCATATTTCGCTAAAAGTCTCACAGTTTTATAACATTGGATTTTCATCCGTTTTTAACGGATTCCTACACATTTTCAGACATCAGCAGTCGTTCATGGGTAATATCCAACTCCATGTGATACAAGCTGCAAACCCTGCCAAGGTCTAGCATCGATCCACTAAACTTTTAATTGAAAAGTTTTACCACCGCGAAGGCGGTGAAATTCTTAACCATTTTGATCGGCGAACTTTTCGTGAATGGGACTTTAACGAACTTGGCAGGAGTTAAAAACCGCTAATTCAATATACTATTGGTACTGTCGTATCACTTTTACGGAATTGCGGGGGCTTAAAAAATAGTTCCAGAGTCAATTAACATTATTTTGTTAAACAACTCGGAAAATTTTTTCTGAGATTTGCTATCCGGGAACGCTGAATCAGGTTCACGCTTGGAATTACCTGAGTTTTCGGCGCTTATCGGGTTTGACTCTGATCCACAAAAATCAGCGCACCGGTGTCGAACCCAAGCGCCGCGGCCCGGGACACAAAGCGCTGTTTGACGCCGTCCGGCACCGTGGGTGTGCGCGAGAGTAACCAAAGATAGGAGCGGTCGGGGCCGGAGATCATGGAATAGCGGTAATCGTCGTCCAGCTCGAAAATGATGTAGGAGCCATAGAAGGGCCCAAAGAAGGAGACCTTGAGGTGGCCCACGTTTGGCGCGCCGACGAGGTAGGCTTTACCCTCGGCGTCTTGCCAGGCGCCCTTTTGCTCGTTATAGCCTCGGTTCACAACCCGAACCCCACCGTCGTCACGCAGACTGTATTCTGCAGTGACCCGGCTCAGCCCGCGCTCGAAGGAGTGGTCCAGGCGCGCGATTTCGTACCAGCGGCCGAGGTAACGCTGCAACTCGAAGTCATCGATGGGCTCCACGCCCTCTGGGATACCGGTGCAGGCCGTAAGCAGAACGAGGCCACACAGCAGCAGGAGTCTCTGGATTCGATTACGCACGGCGGCCACCTTTAGCAATTTCACGTCTTCCACGGGTTGCTGCGATGGAAGGTCGCAACGTACAGCGCCTCGACCCTGTCCCGCGCCCAAGGAGTTTTACGCAGAAATTTCAGGCTGGATTTCACCGAGGGGTCATTGATAAAGCAATTGACCGGCACCCGTTCGGCGAGCCCGTCCCAGCCATAGTGCTGCTGCAGCTCCACTACGATGGTTTCCAGCTTGATGCCGTGCAGGGGATTGTTGGGTTGCTCTTGGTGCATTGAGATGTATCCAGACCGTAAATCGACTTTCGACCCGCTCACCATACTGGATTTTATCTGGCCAAACCGCAGTTTGTTTTGCCGCCACCGGCAGTATCGAGAGGAATTTTCACCCCGCCAGCCACCACTTCAACAGCAGTGATACGCAACCGAGCGCCGCCACGCTCACCATCCAGATGGCTACCATCCACGCGAGCCGCTTCCAGGCTGTTGCCGCTGACTTCATCAGTGATACCCCTCGGTGCCCACCTTGCCGCGAAATACCCAGTAGGCCCAACCGGTATAACCGAGGATAACCGGGATAATAAACACCGCGCCCACCAGCAGAAACAGCTGGCTGTCCCGCGGCGCGGCCGCTTCCCAGAGCGTGATCGACGGTGGAATCATGTTGGGGTAGATGCTGATGCAGAGTCCGATAAATCCGAGCAAAAACAACGCCAACGCCATTAAAAATGGCAACAGTTCACGGCCTTTCCTCAGGCTCCAGAACAGAACAGCGGTGCAAACGGCTACCATCAGCGGCACCTGAGCGGTCCATAAGACCTGGGGCATGGTAAACCAGCGCCGCCAGTATTCATTGTTGAGGAATGGGGTGGCTGCACTCACTGCCAGCAATGCAAGCACCGTGGCGATAGCCAGCCAGTAGGCCAGGCGATGAGCGTGGCGCTGGCAGCCGCCCTCGGTTTTGCGGATCAGCCAAGTGGCCCCCAACAGTGCGTAGCCAATCACCACCGCCATCCCCGTGAGCACGCTGAACGGGCTGAGCCAGTCGAGCCAGCCACCGGCGTAAGCGTTGTTCTCCACCTTGATGCCCTGCAGTATCGCGCCGATGGTAATCCCCTGGGCCAGCGCCGCCACGGTGGACCCTACGTTGATTACCAGGTCCCACAGTGGCTGGTGCGCCGGATCCCGCCAGCGGAATTCAAATGCGGCACCGCGAAAGACCAGCCCCAGCAGCATCGCGATCATCAGTGGGTAGGTGGCCGGCAGTATTATGGAGTAGGCGAGAGGGAATACCGCCAAAAGGCCGCCCCCGCCCATCACCAGCCAGGTTTCATTGCCATCCCAGAAGGGCGCGATAGAGTTGATGGCCTGATCGCGCTCTATGCCCGGTTCAAGTACCGGCGACAGGATACCCACACCCAGGTCAAACCCATCCAGCACCACATAGGCAAAAATCGCAAAGCAGATGAGTCCGGCCCAGATCAGCGGCAGATCAAGACTTTCCATGGGAGCCTCCCTCCGTATTCGGCGCTGCCTCCAGGCTCGACGCGGGGGTGATGCCCGCGGCAAAAATAGGCACATTGGGCGGTTCCGTCTCGCCCGGATGCGGGGGATTCGCCATCATGCGCAGCAGGTAATAGATACCCATGCCAAAGATTGCGGAATACACCACGATAAATGCAATCAGTGAGGCCGCCACCGCGGGCGCATCCAGTGGCGACGCGGATTCTACGGTTCTCAGCAAGCCATATACGGTGTAGGGCTGGCGACCCACTTCCGTGGTGATCCAGCCGGCGATTACCGCCACAAAACCGGCCGGCCCCATCAGTACTGCGGCGCGGTGCAGCCCCCGCGATTCATACAACCGCTTTCTGCGTCGCGCCAGCAGGCTCCACAACCCCAGCCCGAGCATCGCGAAACCGATCGCAACCATAATGCGGAAAGACCAGAACACCACCGCCACCGGTGGCCACTCCTCTCGTGGAAAGTCTTTCAGGCCCGGCAGCGGCGCATTCGGGTCGTGCTTCAGTACCAGGGAACCCAGCTTGGGAATGGCGACTTTATAGTGCACCTTTGCCGCCTCTTCGTCCGGAATACCGAACAGAATGAGCGGTGCTCCCTCTGGGCTGGGGTCAAAATCCCCCTCCATCGCGAGCACCTTCACCGGCTGATGCTCCAGGGTATTCAAGCCATGCAAATCGCCGACAAAAATCTGGATAGGGGTTACCAGCACCGCCATCCACATGGCCATAGAGAACATCTTGCGCGCCCCAAGATTGCTGCGGTCCTTCAACAGGTGCCAGGCGCCGACACCACCCACCGCAAACGCGGTGGTGAGATAGGCCGCAGTCACCGTGTGTACCAGGCGATAGGGGAAGCTCGGGTTGAAAATCACATCCCACCAGGAGCCGGCAACCACAAACTGCCCCTGATCATTCATTTCAAACCCGGTGGGGGTCTGCATCCACGAGTTCACCGACAGGATCCAGAAGGCGGAAACAAAGGTACCCAGCGCCACCATACAGGTGGCAAAAAAGTGCAGGCGCTTGCCCACCTTGTTGATGCCAAACAGCATCACCCCGAGGAAGCCCGCCTCCAGAAAGAATGCCGTGATCACCTCATAGCCCATTAGCGGCCCGATCACCGGGCCCGCCTTGTGGGAGAACTCCGACCAGTTGGTGCCAAACTGGTACGACAGCACGATTCCCGACACGACCCCCATGCCAAATCCCACGGCAAAAATCTTCAGCCAGTAGCGATACAGGTTGGCATAGACGCCACGCCCGGTTTTCAGCCACAGTCCCTCAAGCACCATCAGGTAACTCGCCAGCCCAATGGAAAACGCGGGAAAGATAAAGTGGAAGGAGACGGTGAATGCAAACTGCACCCGTGCCAGAAACACGGCGTCTAGATGCTCAAACAAGGCGGTTCCCTCAGACAAATGTGTAGATCTGGTCTACTCAAAAGTAGTCGTTGGTTGCCGTCTGTCCAGATATAAGGCGGCGAGGGCCCACGCATAAATCATCTTGCGTGATTCGGTCAGAAAGCATAGCGGGCAGAAATCCCTGTTTTACCCGGGAAAGCTCTACGATTTACCGGTGCAATTCTTCCGCAGAGCAGACGCGGCAGTACTCGGTATCCAGGTTACTCAGGAAAATCCAATGCACATCCTCCGCAGGTACATGCTTGCCATCCAGACGCTTTAGCGGAAACGCCGCCGTGGCATCTTCCGGCACAAACACCCGGTATCCCAACCCTGCCGCAACACGAACCGTTGCGTCGATCGAATTGTTGGTAAGCACGCCACAGATAACCAGATCCTGGATATCGCACTCCTTGAGCCACTCGTCCAGATTGGTACCTATAAACGCGCAGTTTTCCGACTTGGTAAATACCGGCTCTCCCTCCCTTGGGATCACTTCCGGTTTGAACGCGAAGTAGGGCGAGTGGGGGTAGTAGGGAGAATCTGGAAATTTTGAGGCATGACAAATATGGGCAATGGGAAGCCCGATTTTCCGCCAGCGCTTCAACAGTAATGCGATGGTTTTTTCTGCATTGGGATTGTTGCGGTCACCGGTGTCGAAGTGATCAATCGCGAGTTGCACGTCGATAACGAGCAGGGCGGGGTTATGGCTTTGGAACAAAGGTTCTTCCTATACCTGGATTAAGTCATCATCAGGCAGTTACATTTTATTTATCGGAATGGAAGTCTTATCATCCAGCAAATTATCAATAATAAGAAGATGCAACCATGAAGATATATATCGCCATTATCTGCTGCTTGACCTTGGCTTCCTGCGCAAGCGTGAGACCCAAAAATGCGACGGATTATGAGAGCCAGCTCGGGTATCCCGACGAAACCCGTAATTTCGTCATAATCAACAAGAAAGTCTTTGATGAACCCATGCTGGGCGTCATGCTCGAGTACACCAACAAGCAATATACACGCGACAATATCGATCTCTACGTCTACCCCATCGCCAACTACTCCTGGAGCGATACGGAAGAAACCCTGAGTGGAGAAATGGAGCGTGTTTTAGCGGAGGTGGATCAGGCGATTGAGTACGGCTATTACCAGGGCCGGGGCGAGGAAACCATCGAACCATTCCAGTTTTCTGTGGATGGCGATAACTACTCTGGTCTCAAAGCTTCGTTCGAGTTGACCGACAAGAACGATGTCACGCACTTCTCCAATGCCTATGTCTTTCTTGAAAAAGACAAGTACCTGAAGTTCCGCACCAGTTTCAACAGCATTGATACCGTTCCCTGGAATGGTGATGATGCCGTCAAAGAGCTGCTTCCCACCCTGGAGGTCCCGGGAGAATCGCAATATATGGCGGATTTGCGTGCCGCACACAAACAGCGGGTTACGCAGAATTTAATGAATCTGATACTGCAAGCTGCGCAGCAAAAGTCAGCAGAAGGCGAGGCTGAATAGCAACCCGCCAGCCCGCCACCTGATGGCGGGCGTTCACGCGTTAGTTTGCTAAACCACACCCCAAGCCAGGGCTTTACTCGACCGTAACCGATTTCGCCAGATTTCGTGGCTGGTCCACATCGGTGCCTTTAAGCAACGCCACGTGGTAGCTCAGCAACTGCAGCGGTACCGTGTACAGAATCGGCTGCAGACTCTCCGGTGCATCCGGCACTTCAACCACCGTTAAGCCGGACTCGCTCTTGAATCCCGCTTCCGGGCTGGCGAACACGAAAAGTTCGCCGCCGCGCGCGCGCACCTCCTGCAGGTTCGACTTCAGCTTTTCCAGCAATTCATCGTTCGGTGCAACGACGATCACCGGCATATCCGCGTCTACCAGTGCCAATGGGCCGTGTTTGAGTTCACCGGCGGGATAGGCTTCGGCGTGGATGTAGGAAATTTCTTTCAGCTTCAGCGCACCTTCCAGTGCAATCGGGTATTCAACACCGCGGCCCAAAAACAGCGCGTGATGTTTTTCGGCGAAGGCCTCACTGGTGGTTTTTACCAGGGTGTCGAGGCCGGTGAATTTTTCCATCAGTGTGGGCAGCTGGTGCAGGGCGGTGATGAGCTCCGCCTCGCGCTCGCCGCTCATGCCGTTGGCCTTGGCCAGGGCGATGGAGAAGATCTGCAGGGCGACCAGCTGGGTGGTGAAGGCTTTGGTGGAGGCAACGCCGATTTCCGGGCCGGCTTCGGTCATCAGGTGCAGTTCGGATTCGCGCACCAGGGAGCTGTTGGGAACGTTGCAGATGGTCATGGAGGCCAGGTAACCGAGTTCCTTGGCCTGACGCAGTGCGGCGAGGGTGTCGGCGGTTTCACCGGACTGGGAGATGGTGACAAATAAAGTGCCCGGACGCACGGCGGTTTTGCGGTAGCGAATTTCGCTGGCGACTTCGACGGAGCAGGGGACACCGGCCCAGTCTTCAATCCAGTAGCGCGCGACCAGGCCGGCGTGATAGCTGGTACCGCAGGCGACGATCTGCACCTGTTTTACCTTCGGCAGGATTTCGTTGGCAGCGGTACCCAGTGCCTGGGAAAGTACCGAGTGTTCTCCGATGCGGCCGGCCATGGTGGCTTCGACCACTTTGGGTTGCTCAAAAATTTCCTTCTGCATGTAGTGGCGGTAGCGGCCTTTGTCGGCGGCGTCGTGGCCGCCCTGCAGTTTGTGTACGGGCCGGCTCACTTCTTCGCCGGTTTTATCCCATACAGCAATACTGTCGCGGGTGACTTCGGCGAGGTCGCCTTCCTCGAGGAAGATAAAGCGGTCGGTAACCTGTTGCAGGGCCATGGGGTCTGAGGCGATGAAGTTTTCTTCGATGCCGACGCCGATCACCAGCGGGCTGCCAAGGCGGGCGCACACCAGGCGCTCGGGTTCGGTGGAGCAGACGACGCCGAGGGCGTAGGCACCGTGGAGTTTTTTGGTGGCGGCGGAGACGGCCTGTAGCAGGTCACGGTTGTCTTTGGCGAGGTCGTGGATCAGGTGGACGACGACTTCGGTGTCGGTTTCGGACTGAAATTCGTAGCCCTTGGCGATCAGCTCGTCGCGCAGTTCCTGGTAGTTTTCGATGATGCCGTTGTGTACCAGGGCGAAGTTGCCGGAGGCGTGCGGGTGGGAGTTTTTGTCCGAGGGTACGCCATGGGTGGCCCAGCGGGTATGGGCGATGCCCAGTTGCCCGGCGGTGGGGCTGTCGTCGAGAACAGATTCCAGATCGGCGACTTTGCCCTGGGTTTTGCGCAGTTGCAGCTTGCCATCGCCATTGACGAGACACACACCGGCGGAGTCATAGCCGCGGTATTCCAGTCGGCGCAGGCCTTCCAGCAGGATTTCAGTGACATTGCGTTGTGCCAGGGCGCCTACGATTCCACACATTTTCTTTAACCTCGTTCGTTAGTGCCTCCGGATCTTTTTGTCCGATGGCGGTGACGCTACCGGATAAACCTTTGTGAGACACGCCGTAAACCCATCCATGGGGGCTCGGCTGCGGCCGTCCTGGCCGCAGACGGTCTCACAAAGGTTTACCCGGTATCGCCACCTTCTCGTCAAATTTCAGAGTGTTTGTTGCACTCCGTTTTAGCTTTAATTCACTTCTGCGCAGATGACGCGAAGCCCACGGCTTTCCAGTTGCGCGCAAACCTTGTCGTCGATACCGCTATCGGTCACCAGCGTGCCGAACATGTCCCAGCTCAGTTCCAGGTTGGGGATTCGTCGGCCCACCTTGCTGGACTCCGCCATCACCACCACTTCGCGGGCCACGTCGGCCATCACGCGGGACAGGCCGATCTGTTCATTGAAGGTGCAGGTGCCGCGCTCGAGGTCGATGCCGTCGGCGCCGATAAACGCCTGGTCGAAGTCGTAGCCGCGCAGAACCTGTTCGGCAACCTGGCCCTGGAAGGCTTCGAAATGGGGGTCCCAGGTACCGCCGGTCATGAGCAGGGTGGGTTCGTTTTCCAGTTCCCGCAGCTGATTGGCGACGTGCAGGGAGTTGGTCATAACCACGAGGCCGCGCTTGCGGTTGAGCTCGGGGATGAGGCCGGTGGTGGTGCGGCCGTAGTCGATGACGATGCGGTTGTGGTCGCGGATGAGTTCGGCGGCGGCGCGGCCGATGGCACGCTTGGTCTGGGACAGGGGGTCTTCAGCGACCAGTTCCCGGGGCAGGGGAATGGCGCCACCGTGACGGCGCAGCAGCAGGCCGTTGTTTTCCATCGCCGCCAGATCCTTTCGGATCGTAACCTCGGAGGTTTCGAACTGGCGCGCCAGTTCTTCGACGCTGGCCTCACCCGCTTCGTTGATCTGGCTGAGTATCTGGTGACGGCGCTGCTGGGTGTTACGTTTGGACATAGCGGATTAAGTTTCGATTCGAAAGTTAAGCATAGCAAACCGAAACGTAAGATCACACCCCTGAAGTCAGGCGAGGTCCTCTTTAAGGGCTTTGAGAAATCGGGCCAGTTCGCCACCAGTGACGGCGCGGTGGTCGGCGGTGATGGAGAGGGGGAGCAGTTTGCGCACCCGGGCCTTGCCCTTGTGCGGCAATACGGCCTTGTGGGCCCGGCCGGCGCCGACGATGCACACCAGTGGCGGGACCACTACCGGGGTGGCGAAGCGGCCGGCGAGGCTGCCGAAGTTGGACAGGTGAATGGTGGCGCCCTGGAGATCTTTCTGGGGGATGGCACCTTCGCTGGCCTGCTGTTTGAAGCGGGTGATGCTATCCAGCAGCGCGGTTTCGGTCTGGGCACCCACGTCGCGCAGTACCGGCACAAACAGGCCCTTGGCGGCGTCTACCGCCAAACCCACGTTCACCGGGGATTTCGGTTCCAGCACTTCGTTGTCGAAATGGGCGTTGAGGTTTGGTTCCTCAATGGCGGCGCGGGCAATGGCTCGCAACAGACGCAGGGTAGCGCTGGTGCCTTTGGGCCAGCCCGAAATATCCACCTCGTCGCACAGGGTCATGGGGCAGACCTGGTCGCGGGCCCGGTTCATGGCAATGGTCATGGCCCGGCGGGCGGGGGGCATATCGCTTGATTCCGGGCCAGTTATCGGCGATTTGTGTGTTTTTTCTTGATTTTCGTCGCTTATTTTCGGTTTTTCGCTCCATCTCGGCAGGGTCTCGCCGCGGGCGGCGGCGCGGACTTCGGCTTCGCTGAAGCGGGCACCGGACGGGTGCAGGCTGTCGAGGTCGACACCGAGACGGCGGGCGAGTGCGCGGACGGCAGGGGTCGCGGAGCGGGGGCGATTGGCGAGGGGCCGCTGCTCGACGGCGAGGGCCTCACTGCCCTGCTCGATCTTGCCGACGACGGTGCCGCTGTCGCCGGCGGCTTTGGTGGAGCGCGCCTGGTGTGCGGGCTTCGTCACCTGATCCACTGCTTTATCGGCCTCTTCACCCGCCTGTGCGCCCTTGAATCCGATCAGCGGCTGCCCGGTTTCCAGGGTCTCACCCTCGGCGGCGAACAGGGTTTGCACGGTGCCGGCAAACGGCGCGGGCACTTCCACCAGTGCCTTGGCGGTTTCCACGGTGACCAGGGTCTGGTCAGCTTGGACGCTGTCACCCTCCCGCACATGCCACTGGCGGATCACCGCGTCCGGCAAACCCTCACCCAGGTCTGGCAGCTTGAAGGTTTTCATTCGCCGCTGTCCCGCACATATTCCAGCGCAGCGCGCGCGCCGGCGAGGATTCTCTCAACCCCGGGTAGGTAGGCATTTTCCAGCTGGTAGTAAGGCATCACCGCGTCGTAGCCGGTGACCCGCTGCACCGGCGCATCCAACAGATCAAACGCGTATTCCTGGATCTGTGCGGCGATCTCCGCGCCGAGGCCGCCAAAGCGTGCGGCTTCGTGCACGATCACGCAGCGGCGGGTTTTCTCCAGCGAGTCGATGATGGTGTGGATATCCAGTGGCTTGAGGGTAGCGGGGTCGATGACGTCGGCCTCAATACCTTCACGGGACAGTTGCTCGGCGGCGGCGAGGGTTTCCTTGATGCTGGCCCCCCAGGCAACCAGGGTCAGGTCGGCGCCTTCGCGCAACACAAAAGCACGGTCCAGCGGCAGGGCCTCACCATCATCCGGCACCGGTTGTTTGGCGGCGCGGTAGATGCGCTTGGGCTCCAGAAACAGTACCGGATCCGGGTCGCGGATCGCCGCCAGCAACAGGCCGTAGGCGCGGGCCGGGGACGAGGGCACTACTACCCGCAGGCCGGGGATATGCGTGAACATCGCCTCGGTGCTCTCGCTGTGGTGTTCCGGCGCATGGATACCACCGCCGTACGGCGCGCGGTAGACAATGGGGCAACTGAGGCGGCCGCGGGTGCGGTTGCGCATGCGCGCGGCGTGACTGAGGATATGGTCGAGGCCCGGGTAAATGAAGCCCATAAACTGGAACTCCGCGATTGGACGGAGGCCCTGGGTGGCCATGCCCACGGCAATACCGGCGATCATGGTTTCCGCCAGCGGTGTATCCAGTACCCGGTCGGCACCGTAGGTTTTCTGCAAACCGTCGGTTGCCCGGAATACGCCGCCGTTGGCACCAATATCCTGACCGAACACCACCACTTGTGGATCGTTCTTCAGTTCAAACGCCAGTGCCTGGGTGACCGCTTCCACCAGTGTGATGCCGTTATCCTGCGCCGCCATCTACTCCGCCACTCCCTGTTGTTCGTCGCGTAGCTGGTCGTACTGTTCATAAAGCCCCTCCGGCAGCCGCGCATAGAGATGGTCGAACATCGCAGTGACCGGCTCTGGAGCGCGGGACTCCCAGTTGGTCAGCGCCACCTCCATCACCTGCGCCAGCTCCCGGTCCAGGTCCTGCTGCTTCGCGTCACTCCACAACCCCTGCGCGCGCAGATAGTTGTCCAGCCGCTTTACCGGCTCCCACTGCCAGGCCTGCTCCAGCTCGGATGCGCTGCGATAGCGACTCGCATCGTCGGCGGTGGTGTGGTCGCACAGGCGGTAGCTCATCGCCTCGACCAGCGCCGCGCCCTCGCCCCGCCGCGCCCGCTCCATCGCATCGCGCACCGCCCAGGCCACGGCCACCACATCGTTGCCATCCACCTGCAATGCAGGAATGCCCGCGGCGATCGCTTTCTGGGCGATGGTCTGAGTGGCAGTCTGGGCGTTTCTGGGTACGGAAATGGCCCATTGGTTGTTGTTCACCACAAACACCATCGGCAGTTTCCACACCCCGGCCAGGTTCATCGCTTCGTAGAAATCCCCCTTGGAAGTGGCCCCCTCACCGGAGCTGGCGACCGCCACCTGCAGGGGCTGATTGTTCTGCTGGTGGCGGTATTTCAATGCAAAGGCAACGCCGGCGGCGTGCAGCATCTGGGTGGCGATAGGCACGCAGATAGGCAGATCTTTCGGCGCGTGCTGAAAGTTCTGCCCGCGCTCGTCGCCGCCCCAGATGGCGAGGATTTCTTCAATCTCGACACCGCGCTCCAGCAGGGCGCCGGTTTCGCGGTAGTAGGGGCAGTAGACGTCTTCGGCCATCAGGGCATTGGCGGTGGCGACGCCGATGGCTTCCTGGCCGAGGGTGGAGGGGTAGGTGCCGAGGCGGCCGGTGCGCTGCAATTTGACCGCGCGATCGTCCACCAGCCGGGCCAGTTGCATCTGACGATGGCAGTGGCTGAGCCAGTCTGGCGTGGCGAAGTCGGGCAGGGGCTGGGTGGCCTGACCCTGTTTGTCCAGATACTGGAGGTAGGCGATATCGAAGGAAGCCTGAAGCTGCAGGCGGGGTTTGTGCATCGGCTGGGTTCCTTGGATTCCGATGCTTTTAGTGTAGTTGGGGGTTCTTTTGCTGGCGGGAGGTTATGGGGTTCGTTTTATTCTCTTTCTGTGGCGGTGGACTGCAGGGGTGGGGGTTTCAGGACCGCTGTGAACCCATCCCTGGGCGCTGCGGCGCAAACATCCTGTTTGCGACGCTCCTGAAACCCCCACCCCTGCATTCCACCTTCGCATCAAATCAATCACTTCGATCAAGCACAGCTAACGAAGTAAATCGACTAAATGCGAAAGCAAAGTGCCGGGTGTTAGTTTTCGAAAGCGTCGGCGACAGGACGTCGCCGCCGCAGCGCCCAGGGATGGGTTCACAGCGGTTTCGAAAACTAACGCCCGGTAGTTTGCCGCCACCGTTATTTATTCAGAGCACCCGAACCACGGAGCTCAAGATTTTTTGGTGGGCCGTTGCCACCCGGAAATGTTGCGCTGCTTACCACGCGCCACCGCCAGTTCGTCAGCACTCACTTCGCGAGTAATGGTGGATCCCGCGCCAATGGTTGCGCCGGCGCCAATTTCTACCGGAGCCACCAGCGCGGAGTTGGAACCGATAAAGGCGCCATCGCCGATCACGGTTTTGGATTTGTTCACGCCATCGTAATTGCAGGTGATGGTGCCGGCACCGATATTGACGCCCTCACCTACCTCGGCATCGCCGATATAGGACAGGTGGTTCACCTTGCTGCCGAGGCCGATTTTGGCCTTTTTGGTTTCGACGAAGTTGCCCACCTTGGCGCCATTGGCCAGTTCGGTGCCCGGACGCAGGCGCGCAAAAGGACCGATGGCACAGGCTTCGCCCACCACAGCGTCTTCGATAATCGAGTTGGCTTCCACCACCGTGCCTGCAGCCAGCTGACAGTTTTTCAGCAGGCAGTTGGGGCCGATTTTCACGTTATCGCCGAGGGTGACATCACCCTCGAAGATACAGTTGATATCGATGGATACGTCGGAGCCACAGTTGATGGAACCGCGCACGTCGATACGCGCCGGGTCCATCAAGGTCACACCAGCGGTCATCAGCGCATTGGCGTTGTCCGCCTGCAGCGCCCGCTCCAATTCCGCCTGTTGCGCGCGACTGTTTACCCCAGCCACTTCGTTGGGATCGTCGGCGATCACGCCGGTAACGGCGATGTTTTCACGCACTGAACGCGCGATCACGTCGGTCAGGTAGTACTCACCCTGGGCGTTGTCGCTGGAGAGCTCCGGCAGCCACTGGGCCAGCAAGTTAGCGGGCGCGGCGAGAATGCCGGTGTTGATTTCGGTGATTTTGAGGGTCTCGGCATCGGCGTCTTTCTGCTCGACAATAGCCTGCACCTGCCCGGCACCATCGCGCACGATGCGCCCGTAACCCGCGGGATCCTCCATCACCACCGACAGCAGGGCCGGGCCGGTTTCGGATGCGCTCAGCAGGTTCTGCAGGGTGGCGGTTTTCACCAGCGGCACATCGCCGTAAAGCACCAGCACCGTGGCGCCTTCGCGAAAATTCGGAATCGCCTGCGCCACCGCGTGACCAGTGCCCAGCTGTTCGGTCTGCTCCACAAACTGCACGCCGCTATCGGCAAAGCGCTCGCGCACCAGCTCCGCGCCGTGGCCGATGACCACGGTGATGCCCACATCGCCAAGCCCTTTCGCCGCCTCAATCACCCGCCCCAGCATGGGTACACCACCGATAGGGTGCAGGACTTTGGGCAGGTCGGAGCGCATGCGGGTGCCTTTGCCGGCGGCGAGGATAACGACATCGATGGTCATGGGAATACCTGGTGAGGTGACAGTTCTTTTGATCGGGGGCGGATTGTCCCGAGTTGCACCGCTTATCGCAACCCGTAAGGAATCTGGCCTGTCGCCTGTCGGCTCAATGGCTATGCCGGATGGAGCTGTATTTTACCCGCCCGACGAATATCGAGCCGCCGATGATGTTGCCCGTGGTGGCAATGGCGAGGAACTGGAGTACATCCAATAGCCCGACGGTGGTGTTTTTGGCAAACCAGGCGCAGAACATGCCCACGGCGCCGGCAATACAGTGCGGCAGGCCACCCAGGCCGATGACAAAGGTGATGATCGCGACCACGGTGATGCGGCTGATGGTTTCCGCAGAGGACGTCACCATCCACGCCAGCTGCCCCATCAGCCAGCCGGCGAAAATGGCACCCAGAAATTGTCCACCAATGCCGTCAGCGAGCATTTTCTCACCGTAGTAAGTAAACACTGACGCATCGAATCGGTCGGTCATATCCACAAACTGGACAAACAGGGCACTGAATACAATGGCCCCCAGCATGTTGCCCGAGTAAATCAGCCCCCACACCCGCAATAACTGCGGAAAGGATTTTCGACGATCCAGCACCGGCAGAATCGCCAGCGTGGTGTGCTCGGTAAACAGGTCCGAACGGCCGATGATCACCAGCATAAAGCCGACGGGATAGCTCAGTGCAGCCAGCAGGTACATCAGTTGATGAGAGATACTGGCATGGAAATGGCTGTAAAACGCCGCGATCAGGAACACGCTGAAGCCAATCTCCATGCCCGCCGCCATCGACGAGAGCAGCAGCGAACGGTTGTTGCGATTGTATTCCCGCAGGCTTTCGTCCATCTGCTCCGAAAGAATCTGGCGATCACTCTTGGGCCTGTCCTGATCCTTGTGGTGAGTCATTGCTGATCTGTCCTGGATGGGATGCGCCCCGCGGCACCCCTTACCCCAGTCTAGTCACGCTGTTTGGCCGAAGGGCGCAAGCTGGGGCACCTTTTCACAGGCAAAAATCCGGTCACCTCGGGATATCCCGAGTTTTCCCCCGTTCGGCGTAGATGCGTTGAGTTTTGCCGGGAATCCAGTAATTTGTCACGATAGTCATTTTTCAAATAGCGGTGCCTTACCGGGGCGGCCGCGACTTCCAAGACCACTCCAGTAACCCAGGAGCCCTGAATGATCCATTCCAAAGTCAGCAAGCTGGCACGCCTGATCGGCGGCGCCGGCCTAGCCCTGACCCTGCCGCTGGCCGCCGCCGCAGAAGCGGGCAAACAAGAGGCGGACAAGTGGGACGTGAACAAGCCGCCCTACGAGTTCAAGTCCATCCCGCTGGATACCCGCGAAACCACCTGGAGCAACCTGGATATCAGCCCAGACGGTAAAACCATCGTCTTCGATATGCTGGGTGACATCTATGAAATGCCGGTCAGCGGTGGTGAGGCCAAGGCCATCACCAACGAGATCGCGTGGAATATCCAGCCGCGCTTCAGCCCGGACGGCAAGTCCATCGTGTTTGTGAGCGACCGCGACGGCGCCGACAACATCTGGATCATGGATCGCAACGGCGACAACCTGCGCCAGCTGACCACCGAGCGTGAAAACCTGGTGCATGCCCCCAGCTTCAGCCCCGATGGCCAGTACCTGGTGGCGCGTAAGGGCTTTATGAGTGGCCGCAGTATTCCCGCCGGTGAGATCTGGATGTACCACCACGGGGGTGGCGAGGGCCGCCAGATCAAGGCGCGCCTGGGCGGCGATATCGCACAGAAGAACATCTCCGATGCAGTGTTCTCGCCGGATGGCCGCTACATCTATTACACCATCGACACCACCCCAGGCACCGTGTGGGAGTACAACAAGAACTCCACCCAGCAGATTTTCGCCATCAACCGCTACGACCTGAACGACGGCAAGGACGAGACCTTCGTCTCTGGCCCAGGCGGTTCCATTGCGCCCATGCCCTCACCGGACGGGAAGAAACTGGCGTTTGTTCGCCGCCAGGACTTCAATACGTCCCTGTTCGTCAAAGACCTGTCCACTGGTCTCGAAAAACCGATTTACTCCGAGCTGGAGCGCGACCTGCAGGAAACCTTTGGTTCCCACGGCAACTACGTGCACTACGACTGGATGCCCGACGGCAAATCCCTGATCGTGTGGAGCAAGGGTAAGTTCCTGCGCATCGCCGCCGATGGCAGCAGCATCGATAACGGCCCACGGGAAATCGTGGCGCACATCAAGACCGAGAAGAAAGTCGCCGACGCGGTGCGCTTCCCGGTGGATGTGGCACCGGAGCAGTTCGATGTGAAGATGATCCGCTGGGCACAGAAGTCCCCGGACGGCAAGCAGATCGCCTTCCAGGCGCTGGGTAAAATCTACGTTCAGGACGTGAAAAGTGGTGAACGCCGCCGATTGACCCGTCAGGATGAGCATTTCGAGTTCTATCCGAGCTGGTCCCGCGACGGCAAAAGCATCACTTACGTCACCTGGAACGACGAAAAACTCGGCCAGGTGCGCGTGGTTTCCGCCCGCAACGGCCGCGGCAAGAACATCACCAAGGAGCCCGGCCTGTACGTGGAGCCGAGCTTCTCCCCAGATGGCGAACTGGTGACCTTCCGTCGCTTTACCGGCGGTTACCTGTTGAGCCCGGAGTACTCTCTGGAGCCGGGTATTTACCTGGCAGATGCCGACGGTGACTGGCAGCGCCGTATTGCCAAGTCCGGTTACGAGCCGCACTTCGGTGCCGACAGCGACCGCATCTACTTCTCCGAGTTTGTCTACGGTAACGGCGGCAAGCGTGTGTTCAAGAGTGTGGACGCCAACGGCAAGGACGAGCGGGAGCATCTGCACGGTGCGGAAATCACTTCCTTCCGCCTGTCGCCCGATAGCCGCTGGGTCGCCTTTACCCAGGACTTCAAGGCATTTGCCGCCCCGTTCATGCACACTGGCAAATCCGAGTCCATTGGCCCCAAGGCGACCGCGGTCAAGGTGACCCAGGTCTCCAAGCGCGCCGGTGAAAACCTGCACTGGTCCGCCGACAGCGCAACCCTGGGTTGGGCCCACGGCCCCAAACTGTACGAGCGCGAACTCAAGGACGCGTTTGATTTTGTCGCCGGTGCCCCGGAGCAACTGCCGGAACCAGTGAGCGAGGGCATCGATCTCAGCTTCAAGCAGAAGTTCGCCAACTCCGACAAGCTGGTGGCGCTCACCGGCGGCACCGTGGTGACCATGCGCGATGCCGACCAGGCACAGGAAATCATCGAAAACGGCATCGTGCTGTTCCGCGGCAACCGTATCGTCGCGGTGGGCACCAGCAGTGAAGTGGAAATTCCCGTAGGCACACAGCGTATCGATGTCACCGGCAAAACGGTGCTGCCCGGTCTGATCGATGCCCACGCCCACGGCGCCCAGGGCCGCGAGGAGATCATCCCGCAGCAAAACTGGAACCTCTACTCCAGCCTGGCATTCGGTGTGACCACCATTCACGACCCGTCCAACGACAGCAGTGAGATCTTCTCTGCGTCAGAGATGCAGAAGGCGGGTGTGATCAACGGTCCGCGCATCTATTCCACCGGCACCATTCTTTACGGCGCCAAGGGCCCCGGCTACAAAGCCAAGATCAACAGCCTGGAAGATGCCGAGTTCCATGTGGGCCGCCTGAAGGAAATGGGCGCGATTTCCGTGAAGAGCTACAACCAGCCCCGCCGCGAACAGCGTCAGCAGGTGCTGGAAGCGGCGCGCAAGCACGGCATCATGGTGATGCCGGAAGGTGGCGGTAAGTACCAGCACAACATGAACATGATTGTGGACGGTCATACCGGCGTCGAGCACTCCCTGCCCATCGCCAACATCTACTCCGATGTGGAGCAACTGTGGGGCCAGACCCAGGTAGGTTACACGCCGACCTTCGTGGTCGCCTACGGCGGTCTTACCGGTGAGTACTACTGGTACGATCACACCGAGGTGTGGAAGAACGAGCGCCTGACCCGCTTTACTCCGGACTTTATCGTCAACCCGCGTTCCATTCGTCGCGAGCGTGCGCCGGATCACCACTACAACCACTTCAATGTGGCTGAGCATGCAAAAACCCTGCGTGACAAGGGTGTCACCGTGCACATCGGTGCCCACGGCCAGCGCGAAGGTCTCGGCGCACACTGGGAACTGTGGATGATGGGGCAAGGGGGCTTCACCCCGTGGGAAGCCTTCCGTGCCGGCACCATCGACGGTGCGCGCTATCTGGGAATGGATAAAGACCTGGGCAGCCTGGAGCCCGGCAAGCTGGCGGACATCATCGTGGTGGACGGCAACCCGCTGGAAAACCTGCGCCTGTCCGAGAACATCAAATACACCGTGATCAACGGCAAGGTATTTGATGCGGCCACCATGAACGAGGTGGACGGCGACGAGCGCCTGGCATTCTTCCATGAGCGCCTGCCGGTCAGCGCCATGCCGACACCGACGGCAGAAGCCATTCAGGAGAAGCAGGAGCGCCACCACTGGGTGCACTGATTTTCTGATTGCCAGGTAAAACAAAAAGCCCGCCATGAAAATTGGCGGGCTTTTTTATTTGGTGACGTAAGGTGGATAAGCGCAGCGCATCCTCCAATTGGCATTGGTATCGGTGGATGCGCTGCGCTTATCCGCCCTACGGTTATTTTCTTCCTTCGAGCAATGCTTCGGCACGCGCACGCAAATCTTGCGAATGGCTCCACGCCACCACCCGCTCCAGGTATTCCCGCGCCAAAGCGTGTTTACCCAAGTGGGCAAGGTAAAACCCCAGCGCGATATTCAGGTTCAGGTGGTTCGGTTCCTGCTGGTAGGCACTGAGCATAATCTGCAGGGCTTCTTCGCTTTTTCCCTTTAGTTGATAGGTGGTCCACAGCGTCCGGTATCCGGGCAGGTAGTCCGGCCCCATTTGCACGGCGATCTTGCCGTACTTCACGGCGGATTCATACAAATCGTCATCCCACTCGCGGGTCAGGGTCAGCGCCTGCAAACGCAATAAATAATATTGCGCGAGATTGGCGGCGGTGAGGTGGCTGATCTGGCCGTATTCACCAATTTCCTGCACCACTGTTTCGCCGAGTCTGTAGTTCTTGTTTTCTGCTTCAAGCACCGCCATGGCGGTACGATTTTCCTGCCAGCCTAGGCCCAGCGGTTCGCTCTGCTGCAAATACTGCATGGCCAGTGTTGATTTACCGAAGTCCACTGCGATGTTGGCGAGCAGGAATAACCGTGCGTTGTCGGTCAGTTCGCGGCGGGGAATGGAGTAGGTGTATTCAGGAATATCCAGTTTGTGGCGGTGAATAACGGCACCCATATAGGCGAGCATTTCTCGCTGCATTTCTGCGATGCTTTTGCCGAAATGCTCCCGGAAGACTTCGAGCGGGTTTTCACCGGCGGCCACGGCTTTCAGGTATTGCGCGGTCGCCGCGCGGTAGTCCGGGTGGCCGGCATGATAGCCTAGCTGCAGGTAGTGGGTGAGTAGCCAGGCACTGGCGTAGTAGTTGTTCCAGTAGCGGCTGTTGTCTTGGCCATTGTGCGAAACGAGCGGGGGCGGGGACAGCAGCTGCGCGATGCTGAGCGGTTCCTGTTCGGCCCAGGCACTCAGTCGCCACTCCGGCAGCCCACCTACGATAACGGTTTTGTTGTGCAGTTCCGCACTGGCCAGGAGCTCGGCGAAGCCCTCGGCGTACCAGCGCGGGTAGGTCATGCCGCTGCGCTCGCGCATCAGATGGTGCACGTATTCGTGGAAGATAAGCCCGGAGCCGGTAATACCGTGATCGCCGTCGCGGGAGAAAATGATGGGGCCCTGCCAGGTTTCCCGGTAGAGGCCGGCGATCTTGCGATCACCGGTAAACTGTTCAAACTCACGGGAATCGCGAAAGTGGAAGACCCGCAGGTGGCGATTTTCCGGGGTTTCTTGCTGACCGGTAAAGGAGAGGGCGGTGCGACGGAATCGTTCCAGGTCGCGCACCAGTGCGTTGACCCGGCGCTCCGGCACATCGGAATAAACGGTAAAGTTTTCCGAACGATATTCGTGCCACTCGGCCGCAGCAGCGCTGACGCTTGATAGTGCGCTTAGCCAGAAGGCGATGAGAAAGATAAGACTCCGCATAGTGCCTCCCGGCCACGCAATTAACCGGCACCCACCATATCTTCGATCCAGGTGCGCAGCCGGCGCGCCTCAACCTCGCCCGCGTCGATGGCCTCGGAGGCGCGGGAGAATTCCATGCCACCGATATCCGCGACCTTGGGCATGATCAATACATCCGGTGGTGAGCCCATCATGCGGGTGCGTTTGTGGCGGCGCTCGAGAATTGCCATAGCCTGATGCATGGTGTCGAACATTCCGGGCGGGGTCACTTTTGGCCGCTTACGCAGTTCGCGGAACTGGGTCAGCTGCTCTTTTCCCTGTTCCAGCAGGCGCGCCAGACCATTTGCCGCACTGCCATTTTCTGCGCGCTGCGCATCGTCGTCATCCGCGGTCTCCGGTAGCGCGATCTCTGCGCGCTCGCGCTGCAGGGTCTGCATATCCTCATCGGTGGGTTGCGCGCTGACCACGCTGGTGACTTCTTCATTGTCGCGGGTGAGCAGGGGAGCGCCATCCTCCATCACGTCGATCGCAATCACTCGTGTGGCACCCATCGCCCGGCACACATCCACCGGCACCGGATTGACGACCGCACCATCGACCAGCCAGCGTCCGGATAGCGCCTTCGGCGACAATAGGCCGGGAATCGAACAGGAAGCGCTCACGGCATCCTGAAGATTGCCCTGTTGCAGCCAAATCTCCTGGCCGCTGTGCAGGTCCGTCGCGACGGCGGTGAAAGGTAACGCGAGGTCTTCAATGTCATTGAACTCGAAGTCTTCAAAAAACGTGCGGAAGGGCTTTTTCCCGCCAATCACGCCGCCACTCAGGGTCCAGTTAATATCCAGCAGGGAAAACACTTTCCAGTTGTCCAGCTGGCGCACCCACGCCTCCAGTTTGTCGAGCTCACCGGCGGCATACGCTGCACCGACAAAGGCACCCATGGAGGTACCGGCGATAACATGGGGCTGGATACCCATTTCATTCAGGACTTTGAGCACGCCGATATGGGCGAACCCCTTGGCGGCACCACTGCCGAGGGCCAGTCCAATACAAGGTCCGTCCGTTTTGACTGTTTCCACCTTTTCGTTTTCCTAAACCGGATTTGCAGCCACCAATGATGGCGCGGCGGCGCTTGAAAGGGAACGACGGGCACAAAAAAAGCAGCCGAAGCTGCTTTCTTTGACCGGCGCTAAGCCAATGGCTCACCGCATTACTTGCCGGCGGCCTTGCGAATGGCCTGCATGGTACGCAGGCGCGCTTCCGCCTCGGCCAGTTGCGCGGAGATGCGGGCGTAGTCGATATCCGCCGGGGCGCTGCGCAGGGCATGTTCCGCCTCTTCGCGCGCCTTTTGGGCGGCATCTTCGTCGATTTCGCGCTCGGCGAGATCGGCGAGGATGGTCACCATATTCGGCTGGATTTCCGCATAGCCACCGCTCAGGAACAGCACCTCTTCATCACCATTGTCTTTGATGATGCGTACCGGGCCAGGCTTGAGGTGAGTGAGCAGCTGCGCGTGACCGTAGGAGATACCGAGCTCCCCTTCGACGCCGCTGACAATCACCATCTTCACCAGACCCGAGAAGAGGGATTCCTCTGCGCTAACAATGTCGCAATGTACTGTCATAGCCATAAGGCTACCTCAATCTCATTTGTTTGCCCTATAGCGCCCGAAAAATTTCAGGCGCTACGCGCGTGCCTTACTTCTTGCTGGCTTTCTCGACGGCTTCGTCGATGGTGCCGACCATGTAGAAGGCCTGCTCCGGCAGGTGGTCGTAGTCGCCGTTCAGGATGCCCTGGAAGCCACGGATGGTTTCTTTCAGGGATACGTATTTGCCCGGTGCACCGGTAAATACTTCCGCTACGTGGAACGGCTGAGACAGGAAGCGCTCGATCTTACGCGCGCGGGCTACGATCTGCTTGTCTTCTTCAGACAGCTCGTCCATACCCAGAATCGCGATGATGTCCTTCAGCTCTTTATAACGCTGCAGAACACTCTGTACGCCACGGGCACAATCGTAGTGCTCCTGACCGATGACCAGTGGATCCAGCTGACGCGAGGTAGAGTCGAGCGGGTCAACAGCCGGGTAGATACCCTTGGCGGCGATGTCACGGCTCAGTACTACGGTGGAGTCCAGGTGCGCGAAGGTGGTTGCCGGAGACGGGTCGGTCAAGTCATCCGCCGGTACGTATACCGCCTGGATCGAGGTGATGGAGCCGGTCTTGGTGGAGGTAATACGCTCCTGCAGCACGCCCATCTCTTCCGCCAGAGTCGGCTGGTAACCTACCGCAGACGGCATACGGCCGAGCAGTGCGGATACTTCGGTACCGGCCAGGGTGTAACGGTAGATGTTGTCGACGAACAGCAGTACGTCACGACCTTCGTCACGGAACTTCTCGGCCATGGTCAGGCCGGTCAGGGCTACACGCAGACGGTTGCCGGGCGGCTCATTCATCTGGCCGTAAACCATCGCTACCTTGGACTTGGCAAACTCTTCGACGTTTACAACGCCAGCTTCCTGCATCTCGTGGTAGAAGTCGTTACCTTCACGAGTACGCTCACCCACACCCGCGAACACGGACAGACCGCTGTGCTCGGTGGCGATGTTGTTGATGAGCTCCATCATGTTTACGGTTTTACCTACACCGGCACCACCGAACAGGCCAACCTTACCGCCCTTGGCGAACGGACATACCAGGTCGATTACCTTGATGCCGGTCTCCAGCAGTTCCGTGGAGCTGGACTGCTCTTCGTAGGTCGGTGCAGCGCGGTGGATAGAGGAGCGCTCTTTCTCACCGATGGGGCCACACTCGTCGATTGGGTTACCCAGTACATCCATGATGCGGCCGAGGGTCTCGGTACCTACCGGTACGGAAACCGGCGCACCGGTGTTCTTGACTGGCAGACCGCGGGAGATACCCTCGGAAGAACCCATGGCGATGGCACGTACAATGCCGTCGCCCAGCTGCTGCTGCACTTCCATGGTGAGGTTTTTATCCTCAACCACCAGTGCATCGTATACATTCGGTACGGCGTCGCGCGGGAATTCCACGTCGATGACCGCGCCGATAACTTGCACAATTTGCCCGTTACTCATTTCCCGATCCTCAAAGTTCAAATCTTTCGGCGGCCTGTTTAGACCGCTGCGGCGCCGCCAACAATCTCAGACAGCTCTTGTGTAATCGCTGCCTGGCGCGCCTTGTTGTAAACCAGCTGCAGTGCGTCGATCAGCTCACCGGCGTTGTCGGTGGCGCTCTTCATCGCAATCATACGTGCCGCTTGTTCACAGGCCTTGTTTTCAACTACCGCCTGATACACCTGGGATTCGATGTAGCGGGTCAGCAGACCGTCGAGTAGCTCGACCGGCTCTGGCTCGTACAGATAGTCCCACTCGTGCTGCAGCTGCTCGTCTTCGTCTTTTTTCAACGGCAGCAGCTGCGCAACATGCGGCTTCTGGGTCATGGTGTTCACGAATTCGTTGGACACCAGGAAAAGACGGTCGATATCGCCATCGGCGAAACGATCGAGCATTACCTTGACGGAGCCGATCAGCTGCTTGGCCTGAGGCTGGTCGCCCAGGTCGCGCACTGCTGCAACCACGTTGCCGCCGATATTGTTGAAAAAGCTGGCCGCCTTGTTGCCGACTGCACAGATATCCACGCCTACACCCTGTTTGTCCCAGGTCTGCATTTCGCGGATCGCTGCCTTGAACACGTTGATGTTCAAGCCACCGCAAAGACCGCGATCGGTCGATACGAGGATGTAGCCCACACGCTTGACTTCACGCTCCTGCATGTAGGTGTGCTGGTATTCCGCGTTGGCGTTGGCCACGTGACCAATCACCGCGCGAATGCGGCTTGCGTAAGGGCGCCCCAGTGCCATGCGATCCTGAGCCTTGCGCATCTTGCTCGCCGCAACCATTTCCATGGCCGAGGTGATTTTCTGCGTGCTCTTGATGCTGGCAATTTTTGTGCGTACTTCTTTTCCGCCTGCCATAGTCAGTTACCTTTTTGCCGGAAGTTAACCTGCAGGAGCGAGTGCTTGCACAGGCTCCTGCACATGGGTACTTACCAGCTACCGGTAGCGACGAACTTCTCGATCGCAGCCTTGAAGGCGCTGTCGATTTCGTCGTTGTAGTTACCGGTGCTGTTTACTTGCTCCATCAGCTCTGCGTGTTCGCTGTTCATGAAAGCGAGCAGGGCGGATTCGAAGTCCAGCACTTTGTTAACTTCTACGTCGTTCAGGTAACCCTTGTCCGCGGCGTAAACGGAGACAGCCATGTCCGCGATCGACAGCGGAGAGTACTGCTTCTGCTTCATCAGCTCGGTTACGCGCTCACCGTGGTCCAGCTGGGCTTTGGTGGCTTCGTCCAGGTCGGAAGCGAACTGGGAGAAAGCCGCGAGCTCGCGGTACTGGGCCAGAGCGGTACGGATACCACCGGACAGCTTCTTGATGATCTTGGTCTGGGCGGAACCACCAACACGGGATACGGAGATACCCGGGTTGATCGCCGGACGTACACCAGCGTTGAACAGGTCGGTTTCCAGGAAGATCTGACCATCGGTAATGGAAATTACGTTGGTCGGTACGAACGCGGAAACGTCACCGGCCTGGGTCTCGATGATCGGCAGTGCGGTCAGGGAGCCAGTTTTGCCTTTCACTTCACCGTTGGTGAACTTTTCTACGTACTCGGCGTTTACACGCGCGGCGCGCTCCAGCAGGCGGGAGTGCAAGTAGAAAACGTCACCCGGGTAAGCTTCACGGCCCGGGGGACGCTTCAGCAGCAGGGAGATCTGACGGTAGGCCCAGGCCTGCTTGGTCAGGTCATCGTAAATGATCAGGGCGTCTTCACCGCGGTCGCGGAAGTACTCACCCATGGTGCAGCCAACATACGGTGCCAGGAACTGCATCGCAGCCGGGTCGGCAGCGCCGGCGGCAACCACGATGGTGTGGTCCATGGCGCCGTGCTCTTCCAGCTTGCGTACCACGTTGGCAATAGAAGACTGCTTCTGGCCTACGGCTACGTAGACACACTTAATGCCGGTGCCTTTCTGGTTGATGATGGCATCGATCGCTACCGCCGTCTTACCAATCTGACGGTCGCCAATGATCAGCTCACGCTGGCCACGGCCGATCGGGATCATGGTGTCGACCGCTTTCAGACCGGTCTGTACCGGCTGATCAACGGACTGACGGGCGATTACGCCGGGGGCTACTTTCTCAACCGCATCGGTCAGCTTGTTGTTCAGCGGACCTTTACCGTCGATCGGGTTACCCAGTGCGTCGACCACGCGGCCCAGCAGTTCCGGACCAACCGGCGCTTCCAGGATGCGGCCGGTACAACGGCACTTCTGGCCTTCGGCCAGGGATTTGTAGTCACCGAGTACGATGGCACCAACGGAGTCGCGCTCCAGGTTCAGTGCCATACCGGTAACACCGCCTTCAAACTCGATCATCTCACCGTACATTACGTCGGCCAGGCCGTGGATGCGGATGATACCGTCGGAAACGGAAACAATGGTGCCCTCGTTCTGGGCCTCGGTGCTCACATCGAGATTGTCGATGCGGCTCTTGATAATTTCACTGATCTCAGAGGGATTCAGTTGCTGCATGCTCTGTTCCTCGATTTCCCGGCAGGCTCTGCCCACCGGGAAGATAATTTAGGAGTTCATCGCCTCGGCGAGTTTGGCCAGTCGACCGCGCACGGTGCCATCGATCACCGTATCACCAGCGCGAATGATCGCGCCGCCCAGCAAATTTTCGTCGACCGCACTGTGCAGGTGCACTTCACGGGCGAACTTCTTGCTGAGAGCCTGGGTGAGGCGCTGGGACTGTTCGTCGCTGAGCGGGCGGGCAGAAATGACTTCCACTTCGAGAGTGGCTTCAGCCTGGGCCTTCAGGTCTTCGAACAGTTCGGAAATTTCCGGCAGCAGCGGCAGGCGGTGGTTTTCCGCCAGCAGCTTGATGAAGTTCTGTTGTGACGGGTTGAAATCGCCACACACAGACAGGAATTTTTCCGCGCGCACTTCACTGGTCAGCTGCGGGTTATCCAACAGCTCGCCAACTTTTTCGTTCTGGCTGACCACCGCTGCGGTTGCCAACGCCTGGCTCCAACCATTCAGGTCGGAAGCTTGCTGGGCGTGGGCAAAGGCCGCTTTTGCGTAGGGCCGGGCCAGAGTGCTGAGTTCCGCCATGGGTTCCTCGCTTACAGCTCGGCTGCCAGTTTCTCGATCATGTCATCGTGTGCCTTGGCATCGATGTTGACCGAGAGAATTTTCTCGGCGCCGGCAACAGACAGGGCAGCGATACGCGAGCGAAGCTGTTCTTTCGCACGGTTTACTTCCTGTTCGATTTCCGCCTGGGCGGCAGCTTTCAGGCGGTCGCCTTCACTGCGCGCGGCTTCTTTGGCTTCGTCAACGATCTGATTGGCGCGCTTATTGGCACCGTCGATGATTTCCGCAGCCTGAGCCTTGGCTTCTTTCAGTTGCTCGGCAGCTTTGCGCTGCGCCAGTTCGAGATCTTTTCCCGCGCGCTCGGCTTCTTGCAGACCGGTAGCAATTTTTTGCTCACGCTCTTGCATAACACCCAGCAGGGCCGGCCAGACATACTTCCAGCAGAACCATACAAAGGCGAGAAAGGTGATCGACTGGCCGATCAGAGTCAGGTTGATATTCACACCGACACCTCTTGCTCTTTCAAAAATGGGTTAAAGGGCAATTGGAACGGGGAATTATCCAGCCAGACCAGGAGCTACCGCGAAAATCAGGTACATAGCGATACCAACACCGATCATCGGTACGGCGTCAAGCAGACCAGCCATCAGGAACATCTTGCCCTGCAGAGCGGGAGCCTGTTCCGGCTGACGCGCAGAACCTTCCAGCAGTTTGCCACCCAGGGTGCCGAAACCGATAGCAGTACCCAGTGCGCCCAGACCGATCAGCAGTGCAGCAGCTACGTATACCAGACCTAATGCTTCCATTGTTTTCTCCAAAAGTAAGTTGAGAGTTGTTGAAGTTGAAAGTGAATGAAAAACGTTAAATAACGAACGAAATTCTGTTTACCCGGTGACGGGCACGACCTTACTGGTCGTGCGCGTGCTCATCTTCCCGGTCGTGCGCCATGGCCATGTACACCGTGGTCAATACCATGAATACGAAAGCCTGCAGGGTGATAACCAGGATGTGGAAAATGGCCCAGCCCATCTGCAACAGACCAGCGCCGATAAAGCCCAGTACACCGACGCCGAATACGATGGCGATCAGGATGAAGATCATTTCACCGGCGTAGAGGTTACCGAACAGTCGCAGGCCGAGAGAAACGGGCTTGGCGATCAGGGAAACCGCTTCCAGCAGGAAGTTGAACGGGATCAGGAAGATATCGATGTACCACTTGCCGGAGTGGAAGGGGTGCAGCGTCAGCTCTTTCACGAAGCCCATCAGGCCCTTCTCACGCACGCTGAAGAAAATCATCAGCGCGAACACCGCCAGCGCCATGCCCAGAGTGGCGTTCAGGTCGGTGGTGGGTACAACCTTGAAGTACACGTGGTGCGGGTCGGCGCCGGTGAGGGCGGACACGCCCTGCGCGTACGCCATCGGCAACCAGTCGACGGGCACCAGGTCCATCAGGTTCATCAGGAAGACCCACACAAATATGGTCAGCGCCATGGGGGCGACCATGCTGTTGCGGTGGGGGAAGGTATCTTTCACGGTCTTGTCGATGAAGTCGACAATCACTTCCACAAAGCTCTGGAAGCCAGTGGGCACACCCGCGGTGGCTTTCTTCGCGGCGCGCGCGAACAGGAAGCAGAACAGCATACCGAGGCCAATGGACCAACCGAGGGTGTCCAGGTGCACCGCCCAGAAGCCCATATCGGCGGCTTCCTGGCTGCTGTGCGCAATGGTCCAGGTGGATTCGGAGAGTACGGTTCCGTCGGCACGGGTGTAACCCGCGGGCAGTTTACCGTACGCCAGATTTTGCAGGTGGTGCTGGATATACCCCGTCGCGGTTTGTTCGGCAGCCATAATTCCTCAACACGTTCTAAGATAAAAAATCTGCTTCGTGGAATCCCTCACTGCGCAGCCGTCTCTGTTTCGGCGTTACCCTGTCGGCGCAGTCACGGTCGAGGGATCCCGGCCCCTGCAACTATTTGGGCTGCAGACGGGCCACGAGAATCCATTGCAAAATCACGCACAAGCCGTAGCTGATAAACAGCACCGCGGGGTTCAGCGTTTTAACGCTGGCGAACACCGTCGCGAATCCCACCAGGGTCATCACGAACTTGCCGGTTTCGGCGCGGTAGAAACTCCCTACCGCTCGCTGGCTTGCGCGCGCGCCGCGAACCTTGTCGCGGTTGGGGCCCAGTAACTCAAAGGCGCGCAGGCCGAAATACAGATGGGGCAGCACACACAGGATGCCACCGAGCAGGGCGGAAAGGGCGATTACCCGTCCCAGGGTCAGTTCGAGCGCCAGCACAGCGAGCAACACAACTGCCAGCTGGATCAGCGAAATCTTGACTACCGGGGGACTACGCATAGGCGGGAACATGCCGGCCAAAAAAATACTTTTCCGCCCAAAATTTGGGCGTGCGAATTATGTATGAAGCAGGCTGCCGGTTCAACTGGCAAATCTTGCCTGTTGGCGTGGTGTTCGCGTTCTTTTACAACACGATAGGGCGATAGTGACCACTCACAAGCGCCTGCGAAACCACACCCCGTTAAACAAAAAGTGCGCCAAAACACTGCACTGTTTTGGCGCACTTTTTACGCAAACGTTGCAACCGTAACGGTTTCAGCGGGGTGGCTCAGTCTTCGCTGTACCCCAAATGGGCGAGAATACCGTCAAGCTCGTCCAGGCTGGTGTACTTGAGCACCAGTTTTCCGGCCCCCTTGTCACCGTGATCGATGGTCACCGGCACACCGATTTTTTCCGCCAGACGCTCACTCAGCCGTCGAATGTTCGGGTCGATTTCCGGTTTCTTGGATTTTGGCTTGCCCGCCTGCTCCTGAATCGAGCGCACCAGGGCTTCCGCCTGGCGCACGGTCAGACCGCGATCGACGACCTGGCGGGCGGCTTCGCGCTGGCTGTCGCCGGACAACCCCAGCAGGGCCTTGGCGTGCCCGGTTTCAATGTCACCGCGCTCGAGGAAAGTACGCACTTCGTCGGTGAGGCTCAGCAAGCGCAACAGGTTGGTCACGGCAGTGCGGGATTTGCCCACGGCTTCTGCCACCTGTTGCTGAGTCAGTTCAAACTCGTCCTGCAGGCGCTTGAGGGCATTGGCCTCTTCCACCGGATTGAGGTCTTCCCGCTGGATGTTCTCGATCAGCGCCATGGCGATGGCGGCTTCGTCCGGCACCTCGCGGATCAGCGCCGGAACCTTGTCGAGCTCTGCCAGCTGCGCGGCGCGCCAGCGTCGTTCACCGGCAATAATCTCGTATTTGCGCTCCCCCACCGGACGCACCACGATCGGCTGCATGATGCCCTGGGCGCGGATGGAGTCGGCCAGCTCCTGCAGGGATTCCTGCGGGAAGTCCCGGCGCGGCTGGTAGCGGCCGCGCTGCAGGAATTCAATAGGGAGGTCTCTCAGTTCGCCGTCGACACGCGCAGCGATATCGCCGTTGCGCTCACCGGAAGCCACCGCAATGGCTTCGCTGGCATTGTTGCTGATCAGGTGGGAAAGCCCTTTCCCGAGGCCTTTGCGTTTCCCGGCCATACGTGTACTACCTCAGTATTAAACCGCTTCCGCGACGGCGCGGGGGCCACTGTTTGAATTGTTGCTGTTCTGGTGGGCGGCGGCATGACGACGGGTGATTTCCCCGGCCAGCGCGAGGTAGGCAATGGCACCCTTGGAGCTGCGGTCATACTCCAGCGCAGGCTTGCCGAAGCTGGGCGCCTCTGCCAGACGGACGTTGCGCGGGATGCAGGTACGGTAGACGCGATCGCCAAAGTACTCATTGAGCTGGTCCGACACGTCACTGGTCAGGCTGTTGCGCGGGTCGTACATGGTGCGCAGGATGCCCTCGATCTTGAGATTCGGGTTGGCCGCTTGCTGCACCTGGTTGATGGTGTCGATGAGGGATGAAAGCCCCTCGAGGGCGTAGTACTCACACTGCATCGGGATCAGTACACCGCCGGCCGCACACAGGGCATTCACCGTGAGCATGTTCAGGGAGGGCGGGCAGTCGATGATGATGTAATCGTAATCGTCACTGATCTGCTCCAGCGCCTGGCGCAAACGGGACTCGCGGCCGTCCATTTCAAGCAGCTCGACTTCGGCGGCAGACAGGTCAATATTCGCCGGCATCAGGTCGTAGCCACTGGTGGTGGGCACGATGGCCTTGCGCGGCGGCAGCAGGCTGGCGAGCACGTCGTAGCTGGAGAGCTGCAGTTCGCTCTTGTCGACGCCGCTGCCCATGGTGGCGTTACCCTGGGGATCCAGGTCGATCAGCAGCACCCGTCGCTTGTTGGCAACGAGAGACGCGGACAGGTTGACGCAGGTCGTGGTCTTGCCGACCCCACCCTTCTGGTTGGCTACCGCAAAAATTTTGCTCAAGGTTCTGGTCCTGTTATTCCCGGCGGCACGTTTTCCTGCGGCCTGCCGGGCTCGCCGCTAGGCCGGATTCACCGGAAGGCGCGGCAGCAAAAGCGCACTCGCGAACATCGGCCCGGTGCGCTGGTGTCAATTTTCAATTCAGTGATGGTCGCGCCAGATGGTGCGCGCGCGACAGGTCAGCCTGCCGGTAGGCGGCTTAACCCTCGCGAACGAGGACGATCAGATGGCGCTCGGCATCACAGCCCGGCACTTGCAGGGTGTGTAGCTGTTCGACCTTAATGCCTTTTGGCAATGCACTCAACTCATCTTCCGGAATCTTGCCCTTCATCGCGTAAAATCGGCCACCCGGTGATAGTAAATGCTCACTTCCGGAAACCATATCCTGCAGCGACGCAAACGCTCTGGAGACCACGCCGGCGTAGAGACGCTCCGGTCGATAAGCCTCGACTCTCTGGTTCACCACGTTGATATTGCCGAGCTTGAGCTGGCTGGCCACCTGGAACTGGAAGCGGGACTTCTTGCCGTTACTGTCGAGCAGGCTGACCGGGCGCTCGGGGTGGACGATGGCGAGGGGAATCCCCGGCAAGCCACCACCGGAGCCCACATCGATCAGCGCCGACGGGTCCTGCGGGCTGGTACCGCACAGGTTCACCACGCTCAGGCTGTCGATGATATGCCGCTCGAGCATCTCCGACGGGTCACGTACCGCCGAGAGGTTGTAGGCCGCATTCCAGCGCGCGAACAGGTCCAGGTACGCCAGCAGCTTGTCCTGCTGCGCTTCGGTAAGCGCCAATCCCATCTGCGCGGCTGCCTGCTGCAGGCGCGGGCGATACTGTTCCATCACCGTCACACCACTTTCTTGCGGCTTAGCAGGCCGCGCTTTTTCAGCTGGATCAGCAACAGGGATACCGCGGCGGGGGTCACCCCGGGCACACGGCCGGCGCGGGCGAGGGTATCTGGCCGCGCATCGCTCAGTTTCTGGATGACTTCATTGGACAGGCCGGAGACCGCGGAGTAGTCGAAATCCACCGGCAACGGTGTGTCCTCATAAGCTTGCAGCCGCTGGATATCGTCGCGCTGGCGGTCGATATAACCGGCGTATTTCGCCGAAATTTCCACCTGTTCCGCCACCCGCTCATCGGCAACCGCTTCGCCGACCAGGCCGGCGACATCGGTGTATTCAAGTTCCGGACGCTTGAGCAGGTCCAGCAGGCTGTACTCCCGGGCGAGGGGTTGCGGCAACTTATGCGCGACCTGTTGCGCCGCGTCGCTGCCCGGCTGCACCCAGGTTTCTTTCAGGCGCTGCTGTTCGCGCTCGATGGATTCGCGCTTTTCACAGAAGGCCTGCCAGCGGACGTCGTCCACCAGCCCCAACTCCCGGCCTTTCTCGGTCAGGCGCAGGTCCGCGTTGTCTTCGCGCAGTAGCAGGCGGTACTCGGCGCGGCTGGTGAACATGCGGTAGGGCTCTTTGGTGCCGCTGGTAATCAGGTCGTCCACCAGCACGCCCAGGTACGCCTCGTCGCGACGGGGCGCCCAAGCGTCTTTGTCCTGCGCCTGCAGCGCAGCGTTGGCACCGGCCAGCAATCCCTGCGCGGCGGCCTCTTCGTAGCCCGTGGTGCCGTTGATCTGGCCGGCAAAGAACAGGCCGGCTATGAATTTCGTTTCCAGCGACGGCAGCAGGTCGCGGGGGTCGAAGAAGTCATATTCGATGGCGTAACCCGGACGGGTGATATGCGCGTTCTCAAAGCCCTTGATCGAGCGCACCAGATTCATCTGCACGTCAAACGGCAGGCTGGTGGAAATGCCGTTGGGGTACAGCTCGTTGGTGGTCAACCCTTCGGGTTCCACAAAGATCTGATGGCTGTTCTTGTCCGCGAAGCGGTGCACCTTGTCCTCGATGGACGGGCAGTAACGCGGGCCAATGCCCTCGATCACACCGGAGTACATGGGTGACCGGTCGAGGCCACCGCGAATGATGTCGTGGGTGTCTTCGTTGGTGTGGGTGATCCAGCAGCACACCTGGCGGGGGTGCTGCTCGCGAGACCCCAGGTACGACATCACCGGCAGCGGCTGGTCGCCCCACTGCTCTTCCAGCCCGGAGAAGTCCACCGAGCGCGCATCGATACGCGGCGGGGTGCCGGTTTTCAGGCGCTCCACGCGGAACGGGAGCGCGCGCAGGCGTTCCGCGAGGGCGATCGAGGGCGGGTCCCCGGCGCGGCCGCCGGCGTGATTGTCGAGGCCGATATGGATGCGACCACCAAGGAACGTGCCCGCGGTAATCACCACGGTCTTGCCGCGGAAGCGCAGGCCGGCATTGGTAACGACGCCGGTGACCCGGTCACTTTCGACGATCAGGTCATCAGCGGCCTGCTGGAAAATATCCAGGTTGGGCTGGTTTTCCAGAATGTTGCGGATGGCCGCCTTGTACAGGGCGCGGTCGGCCTGGGCGCGCGTAGCCCGTACGGCCGGGCCTTTGCGCGCGTTGAGTACCCGAAACTGGATACCGCCGAGGTCCGTAGCGGTGGCCATGGCGCCCCCCAGCGCATCAACTTCCTTGACCAGGTGGCTTTTACCGATGCCACCGATCGCCGGGTTGCAGGACATCTGCCCCAGGGTTTCGATGTTGTGGGTCAACAGCAGGGTGCGACTTCCCATGCGCGCAGCCGCGAGGCACGCTTCGGTACCAGCGTGTCCGCCGCCAATCACGATCACATCGTACTGTGTGGGGTAGTCCATAGGGTCCAGCTCTGGTGCCAGCTCGTCGGTAAACGGGCTTGGCTTGGTTAGTCAGCCAGGTAAACAACGGGCCGTGGGAAAAATTCGGCCGCACATTATAGGGGTCTTGAGCTGTGCAAAAAAGCGGCATTTCGAAATTTCGTTTTCTGCTTTCTTCTCTCTACATAAATAAAGTTATACATACCTTACGTATAAGTACGTGTTTATATTTAATGTTGTTATATAGGGCGGTTGTTTTTATGTATATATTGTAAAAATCCCTATAAAACAAAAACTTAACTTGATTATAAGTACCCCATGAACCCCTGCTTTTGCGGGGGTACAACCCCGGTAGAGCGCTGTGGACAGGCGGGATAACTTTTGCTGTTTTTGACCCACTCCCTACTTGTACCCGGTTTTGTACCGGCTTTTGGACGGGCTTTCCCCGTGGGTTGTCCACACAAGGGGTTACCCGCAACTTGAATGGTGCCTGTTGTGCATAAGTCTGTGTGTTGACGGGATAATTTGTTGTGTGGGGATCTTGGATGAGTGGTCTATCTGGATAACCTTGTGGATTGCTGTGGGCAACTCCTGTGTTTTGGCTGGGGAGTGCTTGTCGGGGTACGCACTTTCACACCATCTTCACACACTTTTGACGCGCTCCTGATTTCCCTGTCGGCAGTATGACCTCACCGACACAACAGGAGAGCCTCATGAAAACTTCAAATTCACGGATCGTTTCGAAGCTGGCAGTGGCACTTCCACTGGCGGCGTTCATCGCTGGTTGCTCGGACGACGGCAATGACAACGTACTGCAGTTCCCGCCGGCAGTAGAGGAGCCTGCAGCCAGTGGCTTTATTCAGGTCGTGCACGCTTCACCGGATGCACCTGCGGTGAACGTATTGCTCAACGGCAGCGTAGCAATCGAAGGGCTGGACTACGCCGAAACCAGCGGTTTCGCCGAGCTGGATGCGGGCAGTTACGACATCTCTGTTGAGGGGATCACCCCGGACGGCAACGTGGGCGTGATTGATGTGGCGGGCTTCAGTCTCGAGGAGAACGCCCGTCCGACCGTGATTGCGGTGGGTAATGTGGCGGAAATTGCGCCGCTGGTAGTCTCGGAGTCAGCGACAGACCCTGCGGATGACCAGGTCGCGCTCACGGTGACCCATGCAGCGCCCGATGCGCCGCGGGTAGATGTGTACCTGAGTGCCCCGGAGGATGATTTTGCCGGTCTGTCTGCGGCATTTGCCTTTGAGTTTGGTGAGTCCATTGATGCCGGAGTGGTGACCGCAGAGCCGGTACGCATTCGGGTGGGCGTGGAAGATGACGTAGTGTTTGACTCCGGTACCGTGGATCTCACCGGGTTTGCTGGCCAGAAGCTGCTGGTGACTGCGATCGCCGCGGAGAACAGTACTGAGGCTGCAGCGTCTCCGGTCAAACTGCTGGTGACCACCGAACAGGGTGAGTCTGTCGAGCTGATCGACGTGGATACGAATGCGGGCGTGCGCGTTCTGCACCTGTCCCCCGATGCGAACGCAGCGGTAACCTCTGCCGGTATTGCCAGTGGCAACGTCGAGGTGTTTGCCTCCAGTGAGGTGCTGGGGATGGCTCCGGTTGAACTGATCCCCGGGTTCAATTACCTGGAACAGTTCCCCGGCGACAGCGCCTATGCCGGCGTACCGGCGGCAAGCTTTGTGTTTGATGTTGCTCCCGATACCGATATGGTCGGTGACAGTGTGTTTACCTCCGGTGAGCTCGCGTTGGATGCCGGTGTTGAGTACACCGTGGTGGCTGCTGGCCGTGTACTGGGTTCACCGGCGTTTGGTCTGCTCGCTACCGCCGATGCCAACCGCTCAGTGGCGACCGAAGCCTCGGTCAAGGTGATCCATGGTGCCCCGGCCGCCGGTGCGGTCGATGTGTTTGTGACCCCCGCGGGCGAGTTTACCGCCGCGGATGTTGAAGGCGGTCTTGCGGGAGCGCCCTTGCTGGACGACTTCGCATTTGGTGATATCACCGACTACGTGACCGTGGCGCCCGGTGCCTACGATATTCGTGTGGTCGCCGGAGGGGTGGCTGCGATCAATGTGGAAAACTTCGAGCTCGGCGGTGGAGTGGTTGCCAATGTACTGGCGTACGGCCCCAGTGAGCAGGGTGGCGACGTAGCGGACTTTGGTGTCGTAGTACTCACCAACTGATTTCCGTATTATTTTCGAGCACTACGTGCGGGCCCGCGAAGGGCCCGCTTTTTCGTTTTTGGCAATCTTGCGCGGGGCAATGGTCATGCACACAACTGGCACGGTTTTGCTCATCGAGGACCATCGCGATATTGCGGAAATGATCGCGTCGTACCTTGAGGGGCGGGGTTTTGTGGTGGATTACGCGGCGGACGGCGTCACCGGTCTGCATCTGGCAACCACCAAACCGGTGGACCTGATTGTGCTGGACCTCTCGCTGCCCGGTATCGACGGGCTGGATATTTGCCGGGCGATTCGCGAGCAGGCCAAACTCGACACACCGATCATTATGTTGACCGCCCGCGATACCCTGGATGAGAAAATCGCCGGGCTCAACGCGGGCGCCGATGATTACCTGGTCAAACCGTTCGCCATACGTGAACTGGCGGCACGGGTGAATGCGCAGCTGCGTCGCAACCGCTCGGAAGTGACACGGGAAAAACTGGTGGTGGGGGATCTTGTGCTCGACAAGAGCACCCTGCAGGTGCAGCGGGAGGGGCGGGATATCCGCTTGCCTCCCACCGGGCTGCGCTTGCTCGAAGTGCTGATGCGCAGTTCACCGGCAGTGATGAGCCGCGCGGAGCTGGAACGCAAGGTGTGGGGCGATGTGTTGCCGGACAGCGACACCCTGCGCAGCCATATGTACAGCCTACGCAAGAAAGTCGACAAACCCTTTTCCCGTAGCATGATCCTGAACCACCCCGGCAGTGGTTATCAGCTGGTGGTGTGCGATGAGCAATAATCGCCTGCAGGACAAGATTCTGCGCACCTTTGTGCTGCAGGGGCTGTTAATTGGCGTTGCCGTGATACTCGGCATCCTGCTGACCAACTGGCTGCTGTCGCATTTCCTGGTGCAGGAAGCCCTGGAGCGGGAAACCGCGCATTACTGGCAGCTGGTTGAGGAAGACCCCTCGGTACAGCTCTCCAACTCTCTTAATCTCCGCGGCTACCTGTTTCCTCGCGACCAGGCCAAGTTCCCCTGGCAAATGGAAGCGGGCATTGCGGATGGCTACCACGAAGTAAAGGCGGATGTGTTCAACTCCCTGTATGTGAGTTCCCGTGGCGATCAGCGCATGTTTCTGTTTTTCAACCGGTCCGGGGTAGAGAGCCTGATTTCACTGTACGGGCTGGTTCCGCTGGCGGTGGTGTTGTCACTGCTGTACCTGGTGTTGTGGTTCAGTTACCTGCGCGCGCGGCGCGCCGTCTCCCCGACCATTGAATTGGCGCGCATCATGAAGACGTTGCCGGAGGAAAAGGGCGTGTCGGACCTGGCGGATCTGCTGCCGCCGAGCCTGGATACCGAAGTGGCCATGCTGGTGGATGCGATAGAGCATTACCGCGCTCGGATTGCACGCTTTGTCGATAGGGAGCGCGCCTTCACCCGCGATGCCAGTCATGAATTGCGCACACCGATCACGGTGATAGCCATGTCGGCAGAGCTGCTTGCGGCGAAGGAGGAGCTGTCGGATCAGGACAGCAAACTGGTCGATCGTATCCAGCGGGCCTGTCACGATATGCAGGAGCTGATCGATGCGTTCCTGGCGCTTTCCCGCGAGCAGGATGGCGGCTTGCGTACGGAATCAGTGGATATCTGTGCTTTGGCGGCCCAGGAATTGGAAGGGATCGAGCAGCTGGCCAAACAGAAAGGGATTGCCACCGGGCTGGAGTGCGGCAATTGCCTGGTGCTCAACGCCAACAAGCGTGTGGTTTCTATCCTGGTGGGTAACCTGATTCGCAACGCGGTCAACTATACCGACCGGGGCAGGGTGTCTGTGAAGATCGGCGAGACCCAGATACAGGTGATCGACAGTGGCCGCGGCATTAGTGAGGAAAAACTGGCCAGTATCTACGAGCCCCACGTGCGCGGTGGCGAGCATTCGCGCGCCGGCTACGGCGTGGGCCTGGCGATTGTGAAGCGCCTGTGTGAACAAAATGGCTGGCAGATATCTCTGGCCAGCGAAGAGGGCGCGGGTACAACTGCCACCCTCAATTTTGCCTGAGGCACCTTCTGATAATGCGGGTTCTGCTAAGGGTGGGCTGCCGCCGCTGCGTGCCCGCCGTTTTGGCAGACTACTTGCCGATACAGAAGCTGCCAAAAATTTTGCCCAGCAGTTCATCGGCGGTCATCGCGCCGGTGATCTCCCCCAGCGCCTGCTGCGCCTGACGCAGGTCTTCCGCGAGTAACTCCCCCGCGCCGTTGGCGTTTAGTTGTGCTTGTCCCGCCACGATGAACGCGCGCGCCCGGGCCAGGGCATCCAGGTGGCGTCGACGGGCGCTGAAGGTGCCCTCGTTACCGGCGTGGTAACCCATACACTGCTTCAGGTGCTGTTTCAGATCGTCGATGCCGGCACCGGTTTTCGCGCTGATGGCGACAACCGGTACACCGTCGCTGTGTGCCTGCAATCCGGCGGTGTAGTCGGTGAGGTCGGTCTTGTTCACTACCAGGGTCAGCTTTTCCGGGTCTGGCAGCTGCCGGGTGAATTCTGGCCAGGCGCGGTCCGGATCCAGATCCTGAAGCTCAGCGGCATCCACCACCAGCAGCACCCGGTCGGCGTGGCGGATCTCCTCCCACGCGCGCTGCATGCCGATCTGCTCCACCTGATCCGGGGATTCCCGCAGGCCGGCGGTGTCGGCAACGTGCAATGGCATGCCATCGATATGGATGTGCTCCCGCAGAACGTCCCGGGTGGTACCGGCGATGTCGGTCACAATCGCGGCGTCCTTTCCTGCCAGTGCATTCAGCAGGCTCGACTTGCCCGCGTTCGGTTTGCCAGCGATGGCCACCTGCATTCCTTCACGCAGGATGGTTCCCTGGCGTGCCTGGGCTTCGACGACGTCCAGTTGGGCCAGTAGCGCCTCCACATCCGCCGCCACCTTGCCGTCTGCAAGAAAATCGATTTCTTCTTCCGGAAAATCGATCGATGCTTCGACATAGATGCGCAAATGGGTAAGTTTGGTCGCCAAGTCTTCGATTTTTTCGGAGAAAACCCCCTGCAGTGATCGCAGGGCGTTCTGTGCTGCCTGGGCACTGCCGGCGTCGATCAGGTCGGCAATGGCCTCCGCTTGCGCCAAATCCATTTTGTCATTGAGAAATGCGCGCTCGGAAAACTCCCCCGGCCGCGCCTGCCGTGCTCCCAGATTGAGCAGCGCGGACATCAGGGTGTCGAGGATTACCGGGCCACCGTGACCCTGTAGTTCCACCACATCTTCACCGGTGAAGGAGTTTGGGCCGGGGAAAAACAGCGCCAGACCCTGGTCGAGCAGCTGTTCATCGTGGGTGAAATTGCAGTAGTGGGCAAAGCGCGGTTTGAACGATTTGCCGCTCAGGCGCTCGCCAATGTCGCGCGCCTTGGGGCCGGAAAGGCGGATAACACCGATGCCACCGCGACCCGGTGGGGTGGCGACTGCGGCGATGGTGTCCTGACTGAGACTTTGCTGAGACATGTTCTGAGTGTATCCAGATTTCGCGAAAATGTTTCACATAGAAAAAGGGCCGCTTGTCGCGGCCCTTTTTGGTGGTCTATTGAAATGCAAAGCGGTCTATTTGCTCGCCGCCTCGACCTGCTTGTTGATAAACCAGGTCTGGGCGATGGAGATCAGGTTGTTCGCAATCCAGTACAGCACCAGGCCGGCCGGGAACCACAGGAAGAAGAAGGTCATCATGATTGGCATCAGCTGCATGATCTTCGCCTGGGTTGGATCGGTGGGCTGGGGCTGCAGTTTTTGCATCAGCCACATGGAGGCGCCCATCACCACCGGCAGAATGAAGTAAGGGTCTTTTACCGACAGGTCATGAATCCAGCCGATCCAGGGCGCGTGGCGCAGCTCGACGGTTTCCATCAGCATCCAGTAGAGGCCGATAAAGACCGGCATCTGCAGCAGGATCGGCAGACAGCCACCCACCGGATTGATTTTCTCCCGGCGGTACAGCTTCATGGTTTCTTCCGCCAGCTTCTGGCGGTTGTCTTTGTATTGCTCCTGCAGCTTTTTCATCTGCGGAGCAAACTTGCGCATGCGCGCCATGGATCGCAGGCCGGCCGCCGAGAGTGGATACAGCAGCGCCTTGATGAAGACCGTGAGCAGAATGATGGACCAGCCCCAGTTATCCACGATGTGTTCGTGAATCCAGTTCAGCACGCGGAACATGGGCTTGGCGAGCCACCACAGCCAGCCGTAGTCGACGGTCAGGTCCAGGTAGGGGGAGATCTCTTCCAGGCGATAGACGTCTTTCGGGCCTGCATAGAAGGAGGTGGCAACCGTGCCCTGCTGGCCCGGCTCGATGCGCAGCTGCGGGCTGGTGAAGCCCATGCTGTACAGGCCGTTACCGATCGGCTGCAGGGTAAAGGTATTGCGCTCTTCCTGGTTGGGTACCCAGGCACTGAGGAAGTAGTGCTGCACCATCGCTACCCAGCCACCGGTGATGGATTCGGTGGTCGGCTTCTTGGCGATGTCTTCGAAGTCCTGCTTGTAATAGTTTTCGTCACTGGTGTGCAGCGCCGCACCGAGGAACGGGGCCATACCGATGCCCACATCAACCGGGGGCTCCAGGCTGTCGCGCACGATCTCGCCACAGATACCGGCGAGCAGCGGTTTGCTGCGACCGTTGTCCACCAGGTAGGCAATATCGATCAGGTATTCGCCGCGGGTGAAGGTGAAGCGCTTGGTGAAGCCGATGCCGTTCTGGGTCTGCTTGAGGTCGACGATGAGCGAGTCTTTCCCTTCCTGCAGCGCATATTCGCTGGCGTCGCTGGAGAAGGCAGGGCGACCGGCAGAGCAGTTACCCTGTCCGCCGACCAGGCCGCTTTTGGCGACATAGGTGTGGCTGCGGGTCTGGTTGAGCAGAATCAGTGGTCGGTCGGGCGTATCGATTTTTTCGTAATAGTTACGCAGGGCTACCTTGACGATGTCACCGCCGTTCGGGTCGATCAGCAGGCTCAGGGTATCGGTATCGACGCGGATCAGCTTCGGCTGGGCCGGGGTACCCACCTCGGGCACCGCGCCTTCTGGCAGGTCGCCGGTTGTCGCACCGGCCTGCACCGCGCTGCTGGGCAGCGTTGCGGAATCGGCGGTCTGCTGGTGCACCACGGTTTTCTGGTCGAGGGCTGGGGCGTGCTGCTCTTTGAAAGCATTCCACTGGTAGACCAGTGCCAGGAGTACCGCGGCGATGCCGCCGACCAACGTATAGCGTTGCCAATCCATTATTTCGATAGCCTTATTGCGGTGGCGGGTTCTCGTCGGCCGCCGGGTTTTTCGATTGTGCAGGAGCGGGGGGAACGTGGTCCAGGCCGCCGGGATGCCAAGGGTGGCATTTTATAAGGCGACGCAGGGTTAAATAACCCCCTTTACAGAATCCATGTGTTTTTAATGCATCTTCCGCATAACGGGAGCAGGTCGGATAAAACCGGCACTGGTTGCCAACCCAGGGGCTGGCGATGAGCCGATACAGGTGTATCAGCTTGATGGCCAGCCATTTCATTGCTGGCCCCCTGGTCCCGATGCCTTTGGCGAGCGGTTTCCTTTAGTGCGCTGCTTTTTTCCGCGTTGGGGGCGTGCCCCGCCAGTGTTGTCCGGCTGGGGGTTGCGTGCGCGCTGGTCCAGCTTCCGCCATAGCTTGTCGAAAATCTTCGCTAGGGCGGCGTTATCGAGTTCACCGGCGCCGGCGCGGGCGAGTACTACCGCATCCAGTGGAAACAGGGTGTGTTGTCGCAGGCGAAAGGTCTCGCGGGCAATGCGCTTGATCCGGTTGCGGTCGGTCGCGTTGCGGACGTGTTTTTTTGCGATGACAAGACCGAGCCGGGGATGGCCGAGGTCGTTGGGGCGGGCGAGAATCAGAAACTGGGGTTGCGCGGCACGAACCGGCGCGGAATCAAAAACGGCGCGATACTGCGCCGCATTGAGCAGCCGCAGCGGCTTTGCGAATGCGAAGTCGCTGCGTGGGCACTGCATAATGATTCAGTGGCAAATATAAGGTTGCTCGCGGGGCGGCAATCTTAGGCGCACAGAACCTTACGGCCTTTGGCGCGACGACGAGCCAGAATTTTGCGGCCGTTCTTGGTGGCCATACGGGCACGGAAGCCGTGGTTGCGCTTGCGCTTCAAGTTGCTGGGCTGAAATGTACGTTTCATGGTTTTACTACCTGGAGTTATGTCCCGGAGTTGTGTCCTGGAGTTTGCGTAATTCTTTACCGCTTGCGGCATTAGCCCGTTGCGGCCTGCCCTCGTGGGCATGCTTCGGAGCGGGCTATGCGCTGCGAAGGCGGCGGATTGTATAGAAAGAAGCCAGCCAGCGCAACGGGGCGCGCGCATTCCGTCGGTAAAATGTTGCTCCTGGCGGGGCGTAGTCAGGAGTACGCTGAGAAGGTCCTTCTTCTCTTTATAGAACAACCGGCTTTTGGTCTTTGGCGGGCGTTTTTGTGTTGGCGCGTAACGGGGCAGCAGGGCAAGCGGGTTGATTACCGCGTCATTTGCGCAACCTGTTGTATTGTCGGGACTATCCGAGAGAGTGCACCGGTTTACCCCAAGCTATCCACAGATTGCTGTGGATAAGTGGTGCGCCTGTTGACCCGTCGTTCGGTTAATTTATGCTCAAGTGTTTGATATTACACGGCTTTCCGTGGAAAAAGTTGTCCCCACGGACGGTGTATTTGTGGATAACCTAAGGGGCAGAGGATATACTGTCGCCCTTCTTTTGAGGTGCAGCCCGGTGTTTGGGGGCAGCAATTTGCTGACACACTTTTTGGGCGCAGTCGCACCTTGATTCGTCTTTTAGGGGGTTCCTTGTCTGATTCCGTTTGGAAGCAGTGCGCCGCTTGTTTGCAGGATGAGCTGCCACCGCAGCAATTCAGCACCTGGATTAGGCCGCTGCGCGTCAGTGATGACAGCTCTGAAAATGAGCTGCGTCTGGTGGCGCCCAATCGCTTTATTCTCAACTGGGTAAGCGACAAGTTTCTCGATCGTATTCGCGAGCTGGTGCAACAGTATGCGGGGCGCTCTGTGCCTGTCGAGGTGGTGGCGCTGGATCGCCGCACTTCACGTTTTCGTCGTAACCTGGACCCAGCGGATTCCGCGCCGCAGTACACCGGTTACCAGCGCCCCTCCACAGCGAGTGCACAGCGCACGGCCAGTTCTGCCGGTACCAGTGGCGGCTTTGGGGCGGATGCTGGTGCATCGTCGCCTACACGTAATGCGTCCATGTCGGGCCATGCAGGTGGGTTCGGCGGGACGGCAACTGTGTCGCCGCGCCCCCACGGAGTCGGCAGCGTCCGGACATCACCGGATGCGCATAACCTTGCCGCCGAGGAGGCGAGCGTTGATGCGCTGACGCCGGCCGAGCGCTTGCCTGCGGACCTGCATTCCAGCAGGGAGGTGATGGCTCCCAGTCCACAGGGTGGTGGAGCCAGTGTGCAGCGCAAGGTCGAGGTTGAGGGGGCCATCAAGCACGGGAGCGCCCTCAACCGCGGGTTTACCTTCGCATCGTTTGTAGAGGGCAAGTCCAACCAGCTGGGTCTCGCGGCGGCGCAACAGATCGCGGATAACCCCGGAGGTGCCTACAACCCGTTGTTTATCTATGGTGGTGTAGGCCTGGGCAAGACGCACCTGATGCATGCGGTGGGTAACGCGCTGGTCGATCGCAACCCCAACGCGAAAGTCGTGTATCTCCATTCCGAACGCTTCGTTGCCGATATGGTAAAGGCGCTGCAATTGAATGCGATCAGTGATTTCAAACGCTACTACCGATCGGTGGATGCGTTGCTGATTGATGATATTCAGTTTTTTGCCGGCAAGGAGCGCTCCCAGGAAGAGTTCTTCCATACCTTTAATGCACTGCTGGAGGGTGGTCAGCAGATCATCCTCACCTGCGACCGTTACCCCAAGGAAATTGATGGCCTGGAAGAGCGGCTCAAGTCGCGCTTCGGCTGGGGGTTGACGGTGGCGGTGGAACCGCCGGAACTTGAAACCCGGGTCGCCATTCTGATGAAGAAGGCCGAGCAGGTTGGGGTGGATTTGCCCCACGATTCCGCCTTCTTTATCGCCCAGCGCATCCGCTCGAACGTGCGCGAGCTGGAGGGCGCGCTGCGCCGCGTCATCGCGAATGCGCAGTTCACCGGTCGCCCCATTGACGATATTCTGGTGCGCGAGGCGCTGAAGGATCTGCTCGCGCTGCAGGATCGCCTCGTGAGTGTGGATAATATCCAGCGCGTGGTGGCGGAGTACTACAAGATCAAAGTGGCGGACCTGCTGTCCAAGCGTCGCAGCCGTTCGGTAGCCCGTCCACGGCAGGTGGCCATGTCACTGGCGAAGGAGTTGACCAATCACAGCCTGCCGGAGATTGGCGATGCGTTTGGCGGGCGCGACCATACCACGGTGCTGCACGCCTGCCGCAAGATCAAGGAGCTGCAGGAGTCGGATGGGGATATCCGTGAGGATGTACGTTTGCTGACCCGCTCGCTGACTACCTGAAGTAATTGATATTAAAAGATTTTTTTGCAGTACCGGGTTTCCCTGTGCCGCGTAGAACAAGAATGACCTAACTGAGATCAAGGCAATAATTATGAAATTCAGCGTAAGCCGCGATGCCCTGGTAAAGCCACTGCAATTGGTGGCCGGAGTGGTAGAGAAGCGTCAGACACTGCCAGTGCTGGCAAATGTTCTGATGCAGCTGCAGGGGCAGGAGCTATCCCTTACCGGTACGGATCTCGAGGTAGAGATCGTAGGTCGCCTGCAGCTCGAGCAGCCCGCCGAACTGGAAGGCGAAGTTACTGTACCTGCGCGCAAGCTGCTGGATATCTGTCGCTCTCTGCCCGACGGCTCCGAGCTCAAGTTTGAGCGGGATGGTGAGCGCCTGATACTGCGCAGTGGCCGCAGCCGCTTCCAGCTGTCGACGCTGCCCGCCAGTGACTTTCCCAACCAGGAAGAAACCACCGCGCAGAGCCGCTTCACGATTTCCCAGCGTGAAATTCGTCGCCTGATCGAAGCCACCGGGTTTGCCATGGCCCAGCAGGACGTGCGCTATTATCTGAACGGCCTGCTGCTGGAGTGCCGGCCGCAACAGCTGCGCGCCGTGGCCACCGACGGCCACCGCCTGGCCCTGTGTGACCGCGATGCACCAGGCCTCAATGTTGAGAGCCCGGTGCAGGCCATTGTGCCGCGCAAGGGTGTGCTGGAGTTGGGCAGGCTGCTCGAGGATACCGACGCGAGTGCGGAAGTGGTGCTGGGTAATAACCATATCCGCGTCAATAGCGGTCCCTTTACCTTCACGTCCAAGCTGGTGGATGGCAAGTTCCCGGATTATGAGCGCGTTCTGCCACGGGGTACCGGCAACGAAGTGTTTGCCGATCGTCTCGCCCTGCGTCAGGCATTCCAGCGCGCCGCGATTCTGTCCAATGAAAAGTATCGCGGCGTACGTTTACAGCTGTCTGAGGGGCTGCTGCAGATCGTAGCGAATAACCCCGAGCAGGAAGAGGCGGAAGAGCAGCTGGTGGTGGATTACCACGGGGATCCCCTGGAGATCGGATTCAACGTGGGCTACCTGCTGGACGTAACCGCAGCCATTCACAGTGACCAGATTCGAATCGGCCTCGGCGATGCCAACAGCAGCGCGCTGTTGCAGCAGCCGGAAGAGGGTGATTCTGTGTATGTGATCATGCCGATGCGCCTGTAATCAGTGGGATTCTGATTCACGCAGGCGTTTGGGGCATATGCTTTGAATTCTTACATGCTCAGTGTTTGGCGATTGATTGAGGCCGTCACCCCATTGGGGTGGCGGTCTTTTCGTATGGGCGATTTGCTCGTGGCGGGGTGCCTGTTTTGGCGTTGACCCGTTTGGCGCTCAGGAGTTTTCGTAATATCGCCCAGGCGGATCTCTCGCTCGGTGCGACGGTGGTCTTGTTTTGCGGTGCTAACGGTAGCGGTAAGACATCGTTACTGGAGGCGGTGCATATGCTGGGCACCGGCCGCTCTTTTCGGTCGCGGCAGAGCCAGGGTGTCATTCAGTACGAGAGTGAGGCTCTTACGGTGTTTGGTCGCCTGCACGGCGGCCGTACGCTAGGGGTTGAGAAGCGGCGCGACGGTCAGGGCCGTATTCGCGTTAACCAGACCGCGGCGGAGAGCAGTTCACAACTGGCGGCGTGCCTGCCGCTGCAGGTCATTGATAGTGAGAGCTTTGCGGCACTGGACGGCGGCCCTGGCGTGCGCAGGCAGCTATTGGACTGGACAGTGTTCCACGTGGAACATTCCTTTGCGGGGCACTGGAAGGCTTATCAAAGCGCCCTAAAGCAGCGCAATGCACTGCTTCGTCGTGGTAAAATCGACTCCAAATTGCTGGCGCCCTGGGAGCTGCAGCTGGTCCGCAGTGGGGAAATTGTGGATGCATTGCGCCGGACGGTTTTCGAGAAACTGTACGGCCTGTTTATGGAGCGTCTGAGTGACTTGCCGGCGGCGGTATTTGGCGATCTTGATATCCATTACCGTGGTGGTTGGAAAAAAGATTTGTCGCTGCGCGAGGCGCTGGATGCCGGTCTGGAAGGGGATCTTTCCCAGGGGTTTACTCGGGTAGGTCCGCACCGAGCTGATATCCGCTTTGTGATTCACGGTCAGCCCGCGCATCTGGTTCTGTCTCGGGGCCAGCAGAAAATGGCGGTGTGCGCTCTCAGGACGGCTATGGCCGCAGCCGTAGACGGTACGCAGCGCCCGGTGTTTCTGGTGGATGACCTTCCATCAGAGCTTGATGCGAACAATCAGGCGCTGTTTGCCCGCTGGATCAGCGGATGTGCTAGTCAGGTGCTGGTTACCGGGATTGATCACGCGGTCACTGCGCAACCCTGGCTAGGGCTGCCGGCTCCCTGGTGTGAGCCCAAGATGTTCCACGTGGAACATGGCACGGTGCGCGAAGCAGAGATCGAGCCTTGAAAACCCTTGGCTCGCGGTCATAGAAAAATTTCATACTCAGAAGAGAAGGCCTGGCGATCAGCGTCGGCGTTAATGGAGCAACAGAATGTCGCAAGAGAATAATTACGATTCCAGTAGCATCAAGGTACTTAAAGGCCTGGATGCGGTGCGCAAGCGCCCGGGAATGTATATCGGCGATACGGATGATGGTACAGGCCTGCACCACATGGTTTTTGAGGTGGTGGATAACTCGATTGATGAGGCACTGGCGGGCCATTGCGACGAAATCCGCGTGACCATTCATCCTGACGAGTCCGTCAGTGTTTCCGATAACGGCCGCGGCATTCCCACAGAGATACATGAAGAAGAGGGCGTATCCGCTGCCGAAGTCATCATGACCGTTCTCCATGCCGGGGGTAAGTTCGATGACAATACCTACAAGGTCTCCGGTGGCCTCCACGGCGTTGGTGTTTCCGTGGTGAATGCCCTGTCGGAAGAGTTGAAACTCACCATCCGTCGCGGTGGCAAGATTCACGAGCAGATCTACCGCCATGGCGTACCAGATGCTCCCCTGGCTATCGTTGGTGACACCGAGACCAGCGGTACGGCCGTGCACTTCAAGCCATCCGCCGACACTTTCACCAACATCGAGTTTCATTTCGAGCAGCTCGCCAAGCGACTGCGGGAACTGTCGTTCCTGAATTCCGGCGTGCGGATCGTGCTGCGTGACGAGCGCTCCGGTAAGGAAGAAGTGTACGAGTACGAGGGCGGCCTGCGGGCGTTTGTTGAATTCCTCAACCAGAACAAGACGCCGATCAACAAGGTTCTGCACTTCCAGAACCAGCGTGAAGACGGAATCGCCGTCGAGGTTGCCCTGCAGTGGAACGACTCCTTCCAGGAGAACATTTACTGCTACACCAACAATATTCCCCAGCGCGACGGTGGTACCCACCTGGCCGGCTTCCGCGCGGCACTGACCCGAGGCCTCAATAACTACATTGAAAAAGAGGGCGTTGGCAAAAAAGATAAGGTCAGCACCACCGGTGACGATGCGCGCGAAGGCCTGACCGCGATTATTTCCGTCAAGGTCCCGGACCCAAAGTTTTCCTCCCAGACCAAGGACAAGCTCGTTTCCTCCGAAGTGAAGCCGGCCGTCGAACAGGAGATGGGCCAGTCTTTCAATGACTACCTGCTGGAAAACCCCCAGGAAGCCAAAGCGGTGGTCGGCAAGATGATCGACGCAGCGCGCGCCCGGGAAGCGGCACGCAAGGCCCGTGAGATGACTCGCCGCAAAGGCGCGCTGGATATCGCCGGCCTGCCGGGCAAACTGGCGGACTGCCAGCAAAAAGACCCCGCACTGTCTGAAATCTACCTGGTGGAGGGTGACTCCGCCGGTGGCTCGGCAAAGCAGGGGCGTGACCGTCGTACCCAGGCAATCCTGCCGTTGAAGGGTAAGATTCTCAACGTCGAGAAGGCGCGTTTCGACAAGATGCTGTCCAGTGCGGAAGTCGGCACCCTGATTACCGCTCTGGGTTGCGGTATCGGCAAGAGCGAATTCAACCCGGACAAGCTGCGCTATCACTCCATCATTATCATGACGGACGCCGACGTGGATGGTGCGCACATCCGTACCCTGTTGCTCACCTTCTTCTTCCGTCAAATGCCGGAGCTGATCGAGCGCGGGCACATCTTTATCGCCCAGCCGCCCCTGTACAAGATCGGCAAGGGCAAGCAGGAGCAATACCTCAAAGATGAGGCGGCATTGACCCAGTTCCTCACCAATGCTGCGCTGGAGAGCGCCACCCTGTACGTGAATCCGGAAGCCCCGGGCCTGTCCGGTACCGCACTGGAATCCCTGGTGAAAGAGTACCGGGCGGTCATGGCAACCATTGACCGTCTGTCTCGCCTGTACCCGAAAGAAGTCCTGCAGAGCATGGTCTACCTGCCGACCCTGAAGCCGGAAGACCTGCAGTCGCAAGAAACCGTGACCGATTGGGCGCAGAAGCTGCACACACTGCTCGAGGAGCAGGGTGAGGGCGGTGGCCGCCGTCATGTGGTGACGGCTTCCGAAGACAGTGAGCGCAACCTGTTCCTGCCCGCCATCGATATCGTGGCGCACGGGGTAAGCAGCCGCTATACCGTCAGTCACGAATTCTTTGAATCTGCTGAATACCGCGCCATCTGCCAGCTGGGCGAAAAAATGCAGGACCTTCTCGAGGAAGGTGCTTACATTCAGCGGGGAGAGAAGCAGCAACCGGTAACCAGTTTCCCGGAGGCGCTTGCCTGGTTGATGAATGAAAGTCGCCGCGGCTACAGTATCCAGCGCTATAAAGGTCTGGGTGAAATGAACCCGGAGCAGCTTTGGGATACCACCATGAACCCGGAAACTCGCCGTATGTTGCAGGTAACCGTGGAAGATGCGATTGCCGCCGACCAGATCTTTACCACGCTGATGGGCGACCAGGTGGAGCCACGCCGGGAGTTTATCGAGAGCAACGCCCTCTCAGTGGAAAACCTCGACGTGTAAACAATTCCGCTAACTAAAAAAAAGCCCGCCTGGTGTATATCAGGCGGGCTTTTTTGTCTGGCCCTGTGTGTGAGATTCCAGCCCACCACCACAGCGGTGGTCAGGCAACACGGCAGTGCATGGTGATTTCCTCCTGACCGGCGGCCGCGTTGAACACTCGCTCTGCCTCCTGAAAGCCGTGTTGCTGCAGAAAGTAGCGGCCGTGCAGATTCTCTTCCAGTACCAGGGTTTCCAGCTGAATGCGGCCAAACTTGGCCTGCGCCATCAACTCGCTACCGACACCGTGCCCCTGTTCCCCTGGCGACACAAAGATCGTATCCACCCGACGGTTCTCGGTGACGGTGACCAGCCCCTCCGGCGTATCCGACCCGGCCCGGGTGTAGACCCAGTGAGTACTCACTCCGAGATCCCGTTGCCCCCCCAGCCTGCATTGCGCGTTCAGTCGCCGCCGCATGGCGCGCCCGGGCTCAGACCAGTAGCGCACCGGCAGGCTCGGGTGGTTGGTACAGGCCACATAGAGCCATAGCTGCAGTAAACGCTCGATATCCGATTCCTGTATCGGTCTCAACATAGTTACTCCGAGTTCCGACGGATGTAACAGCCCATAGTAGGCTCCGGCGCGTGCCGTGCAAAACCAGCACTGGGCCGCCGTGAGCGAAGAAAAATAACAAAATTTCGCCAGAAAAAACGCCCGGGCTGCTGACAAGGATCAACAGGCAAACTATAATCATTCTCATTAAAAATACCGATGTCACTTATGGTCAAGGAGACCCAATGACCCGCTTTCTTCTCACCCCGCTTTCCGTTGCCATGCTCGCTGGATTCGGTGTCAACGCCGTTGCCTCGGAAAATCAGGAGCCGCTGGAGACAATTTCTGTACTGGGGAACAGTGAAGCACTGCATAAACTGCCCGGCTCTGCGCACCTGGTGAGTGCCGAAGAACTGGAGCAGTTCGAGTTTGTGGATATCAACCGCATGATGCGCGCGGTACCGGGCGTATATCTGCGCGAGGAAGACGGTTACGGGCTGCGTCCGAACATCGGTATTCGCGGTGCCGATGGCGGCCGCTCGGGCAAGATTTCACTGATGGAAGATGGCGTACTGGTAGCTCCAGCACCTTATTCCGCACCGGAAGCCTACTACTTCCCGACCGCAGGCAGGCTGCACAGCATCGAAGTACTCAAGGGCCCCGGCACCCTGAAATACGGCCCGTTTACCGTGGGCGGTGCGGTGAATATGATCAGCACGCCTATACCGAATGAGACCACCGGCAAGGTGCAACTGGAAGCCGGCGAATTTGGCGAGAACCGTCTGCATACCTATTTTGGTGGCACCACCGATACCACGGGCTGGCTAGTGGAAACCCACCAGCAGCAGGCGGATGGCTTCCGCAAAATCGACCGCGCCGGTAGCGCCGACATTGCTAAAGAAGACTACCTGCTGAAAGGGCGTTTGAACTCTGCCGAGGGCGCGGCCTTTGCACAGCAGCTGGATGTGAAGCTGCAGTACTCGGAAGAAGAGTCCGGTATGAGCTACCTCGGGCTCACCGATGCTGACTTTGCCGCGGACCCCAATCGCCGTTACGGCATCAGCGCCCTGGATGAAATGCGCAATCGCCACAGCACCCTGCAGCTCAACCACAGCATCGCCCTGAGTGACGACTTCAGCCTCAATACCCAGGCCTACTACAACAAGTTCAAGCGCGACTGGTTCAAGGTCAGCCTGGGCGAACTCCTTGCCGATGCCAACATGGGGGATGCCGATGCGCAGGCCATTCTCGATGGTGCAATGGATGCTGAATTCGGCATCAAGCATAACAACCGCAATTATGTCTCGCGCGGTGTGCAAGTGAGCGCTAACTGGCAGCTGCAAACCGGCACCGTGCAACACGATCTGGAGATTGGTGTACGCCGCCACTGGGATGAAGTCGACCGTTTCCAGCCGGTGGAAAACTACCGTCAGATTAACGGCGAACTGGTGTACCAGGACACCACCGACCCCAGCTCCAGCAACAACCGTATTGAGGATGCCACGGCCAATTCCCTGTTTGTTTACGACCAGATCCAGCTGGGGGAAAAACTGGCGCTCACCGCCAGCCTCCGTTACGAGGATGTAGAAACCGCACAACAGCGCTACAACGATGTGGATCGCCGTGAAAAGGGCAGCAGCCGCAGCAACAGCGTAAACGAATGGTTGCCCGGCCTGGGTGCCACTTACGCGGTGAGCAACGCAGTGACCCTGCTGGCCGGTGTGCACCGTGGTTTTGCGCCTCCCGGGGGCGGCTCCAGCGAGGGCGAGGCAGGCGATCTGTCCACCAACTACGAGTGGGGCGCACGTTTTGATAACGGCGACCTGCGTGCGGAGCTTATAGCCTTCTACAGCGATTACGAAAATGCGGTGCAGAACTGCTCCGTGGCTGTACCCTGTGCCAATGGTGAAGACAGCGGTAACTACGCCCTGGGCGAATCCGACATTCGCGGTGTGGAAGCGCTTGTTGCCACCGAGTGGTCCATTGCCAATGGCTGGCTGATTCCACTGAGTGCCAGTTACACCTGGACCGAGGCTGAAATCTCCCGCAGTAACTTCGATGGCTCCCTGCAGAAGGGCGACAACTTTGCCTACCTGCCGGAAAATGTCTTTGCCATCACCACCGGTATCGACAGCGGCGCCGCATGGCGTATCAACGTGACCGCCGCCTACCAGGATGAGATGTGTGTGAATAATCTGTGTAATCGCGGTACCAGCGACAAGTTCGATGTTACCGAGTCTCTGTGGGTGATGGATGCCGCGGCGCATTACGAGTTCAGTGACGATCTCGCCGGTTATCTGAAAGTGGATAACCTGCTGGATGAACAGGCGATCATCAACCGCGCTCCGGACGGCGCCCGCGCCAACCGCCCGCGCACCGCTTCTGTGGGTATTACCTATCAGTTCTGATTTCGCGGAAACTGCCTAGCAAAAAAAACCCGGCTTTAATTGCCGGGTTTTTTATGGCTGAAGTTGTCGCTTCGGCGACAAACGAGTGGTTTTACTGCTGGGTTCCGGACAGGTGCACAAAGTGTGCCTTCAGATAACGGGTCTCCGGAATAGCCGGATGCACCGGATGGTCTGCACCCTGGCCGCCACTGCCGATAATACTGATGGACTTGTCCAGGTGACGACCGGCACCGCGCAGGATCTCCAGCAGCGTGTCCGACTCCAGGTGCATGGAGCAGGACGCACTCACCAGCAAGCCGTTCTTTTCCAGCAGGCGCAGCGCCAGTTCGTTGATGTGCCGATACGCCGATTCCCCCGCCTTCTGATCCTTGCGCCGTTTGATAAACGCCGGTGGATCCAGCACGATGGCATCGTAGCGATGACCCTCCGCGATCAACTCTTTCATGGCGTCCACCGCCTTGCCCTGAATCGTGATCAGGTCGTCCTGCCGACGGTTCAGGGTCGCATTCTCCTCACACCAGTCCAGCGCCTGACCGGAGGCATCCACGCAGGTGACCTCACTGGCGCCGTAAGCGAGCGCTTGCACACCCCAGCCACCGGCGTAAGAGAACAGGTCCAATACCTTGCGTCCCTTCACCCATTGGTTCAGGCGCGCGCGATTATCCCGATGATCATAGAACCACCCGGTTTTCTGCCCTGCATAAACCGGTGCCAGCAGCGGTACGCCGTTTTCCTCGAATGGTGCCATCTCGGGCACTTCACCGTGTACCACCTCGCTCAGCGCCGGCAGCTCTTCCACCTTGCGGCCCTGATGATCGTTGCGCAGCAGAATCCCCGCCGGCTTGAGAAGTGCAATCAGGCCGTCAACGATGTCCGGTAACAGGTTCTCCATGCCCCAGCTGCTGACCTGCACCACCAGGTAATCTCCAAAGCGATCCACCACCAGGCCCGGCAGGCCATCGGAATCGCCGTACACCATGCGGTAGCTCGGGTGTGGGAAATAGCGCTCGCGCAGGGCGAGTGCGGATTCCAGCCGTCGCTTGAGAAGCTTGGCGGTGAGGGGGCCCTTGCGCGAAACCAGTCGTCCGCAGATCAGCTGGTTGGGGTTCACCAGCGCATGGCCCAGGCTCTTACCTTTACTATCCAGAATCTCGCACTGACTGCCGGGCGCGAGTCCTTTCAACGGGCTGCGCCCGGTATCGACTTCGTTGCTGTAAATCCACAGGTGGCCGAGTTTCAGGCGACGTTCGGCACGGGGGTTCAAAATCAATTGTTGCACGGTTGAGCTCCGGGAATGAGTGGGTGCGTCCTGCGCGGCCGCATACAGCGTGCGGTGTCAGGGGATAGCTAAGAAAGGAAAGCGATACTGTTATTGCAGCACAAAGTCCGCAAAGTGAGCGAGGTCCGCAAACACCGCCGTGGCGGCCAGTTGCGGTTCGGGGTTTGAGAGCAGTGAGGCAAGGGTGTGCTGGCCTCTCCCGGTTTGCACCAGAATCGGCTTGCAGCCCTTGGCGATGGCACATTCGAGATCTTTGCGCTGGTCGCCGACAAAATAACAGTCGTGTAAACTGGTATCGAATTCCGCTTCGATGGCATCCAGCAAGCCCGTGTTGGGTTTTCGGCAGCGGCAGTTGTCCTCGTCGCTGTGGGGGCAGTAGAAAATACCGGCCACTTCGCCGCCGGCATCCTCCACCAGTGCACGCAGTTTGGCGTGCATGGCTTCGAGGTCATCGAGATCAAACAGGCCGCGGGCAAGGCCGCTCTGGTTGGTGGCGATCACCAGTTGGTGGCCCGCCCGGCTGAGCTGCGCCATGGCCTCGATCGCCCCCGGCAGGGGGATCCACTGGTCGACGCTGGTTACATGATCATCGGGCTGATGATTGATGACCCCGTCGCGGTCGAGAACAATGATGGCCATGACGCTTGCTCGTTACTTGGCGGGCGCCAGCAGGGAAATATCTGCCGCTTCGAGAAACAGTGCGCGCAACTGGCCCAGCAGGGCCAGGCGGTTATTGCGCAGCTGTTCGTCGTCGGCCATAACCATCACACCGTCGAAGAAATTGTCCACGGTTTCACGCAGCCCGGACAGGCCCGCCAGACCTTCTTCGAATCGCGCCGCAGCATACAGCGGTGCCACGTGCTCTTCTGCATCGCGAATGGCCAGATACAGGGCTTTTTCGGCGTCTTCCTCCAGCAGCGACTGGTCGACTTCGCTCGGAGCCGGGCCGTCCAGTTTGGCGAGGATATTGGATACCCGCTTGTTGGCCGCCGCCAGCGCTTCCGCTTCCGGCAGCTGGCTGAAGCTGTGCACGGCTTTTACCCGGTTATCAATATCCAGCGGGCGCGACAGTTTGCGCGCAGACACGGCCAGGAATACTTCGGCCTTGATGCCGGCGTCTTCGTAGCGCGCGCGGAAACGCTCGATCATATACGCCAGTGTCTGGTCGACCACGGTGTCGTGCTCGGCCAGTGCTGTGCGCGGGTAACCGTCGCGGGCCAGGGTCAGCAGCTCACGCAGGTCCAGGTCGATATTCTTTTCCACCAGAATGCGCAGTACGCCGAGGCTGGCGCGACGCAGTGCGAAGGGATCGCGGGAGCCGCTAGGTGGCTGGCCGATACCGAAAATACCGACCAAAGTATCGATGCGATCGGCGAGCGCGATGATGGTGCCGGTTTCACTCACCGGCAGTGCATCGCCGGCAAACTTCGGCATGTACTGCTCGTACATGGCCTTGGCCACGTCCAGTGGTTCGCCATCATTTTCTGCATAGTAGTAACCGGCAATGCCCTGCATGTCCGCAAACTCGAACACCATTTCGGTGACCAGGTCGGACTTGCACAGTTGTGCCGCGCGCTGTGCCAGCGCGGAATCGCCGCTGATCTTTTCGGCAATGGCAGCGGCCAGCTTGGCGAGGCGCTCGGTCTTGTCGTACACGGTCCCCAGCTTTTGCTGGAATACGATGGACTTGAGCTTTTCCCGGCGCGCTTCGAGACTGGTTTTTTTGTCGGTCTCGAAGAAGAAAGCGGCATCGGAAAGGCGAGGGCGGATCACCCGCTCGTTGCCCTCGATCACCTGCTTGGCATCTTTGCTTTCAATATTGGAAACGGTAATGAAAAACGGCATTAGCTTGCCGTCGGCGTCCACCACGTGGAAATACTTCTGGTGCTCCTTCATCGAAGAGATGAGGGCCTCGGCCGGTACTTCCAGAAAGCGCTTTTCGAAACGGCCAGTGAGTGCCACCGGCCATTCCACCAGCGCGGTCACTTCATTCAGCAGGTCGTCGTCGATAACGGCTTCACCGTTGACGTTATTGGCTTCTGCCTGCACCTGCTCGCGAATCATTTCGCGGCGCTCGGCAAAGTCCACAACCACATAACCGGGATCGCGCAGTTGCTGCACATAGTCGTTGGGCGAGGCTACGGTCAGTATGCGATTGCAGTGAAAGCGGTGGCCGCGTGTGGCATTGCCAGCCTTCAGACCAAGTACTTGTGTATCCACCACGTCGTTGCCAAACAGCATGACCAGCCAGTGCACCGGACGCACGAATTCTTCCTTGCGTGCGCCCCAGCGCATACGCTTGGGTATGGGCAACTGCGCCAGCGAGCGCGCGACGATATCGCCCAGCAGGTTGCGGGTGGCTTCCCCTTTCTGCTCGCTGATAAATGCCAGGCGCTCGCCTTTGTCCGTCTGCACTCGTGCCAGTTCGTCGACGCTGACACCGGCACCGCGCGCGAAGCCCTGTGCCGCCTTGGTGGGGTTGCCGTCTTTATCAAACGCCGCGGCAACCGCCGGGCCGTGCTTTTCGACCTGCTTGTCCTGTTGCTGCTCGGCCAAATCGCTTACCGCAACCGCGAGGCGGCGCGGGCTGGCGTAGGCTTTTACCGAACCATAGGCGAGTTCGGCGTCTCGCAGGCCCTGTTCAATACCGTCCGCGAAGGCCTGCATCAACGTGTGCAGTGCTTTGGGGGGCAGCTCTTCGGTGCCCAGCTCAACCAGAAAATCCTGAGCCATTACTTCTTCTCCTTCTTCGCTTTGGCCTTGTTATCGGCCTTCTCTGCCTGTGCCAGGACTTCGTTGCGCAGTTGCTCGTCGGCCATCGGGAAGCCGAGCGCTTTGCGCGCGTCGAAATAGGCCTGGGCCACGGCGCGCGCCAGGGTGCGAACGCGCAGAATGAAACGCTGCCGCTCGGTGACGGAGATGGCGTGGCGGGCGTCCAGCAGATTGAATGCGTGCGAGGCCTTCATCACTTGCTCGTAGGCAGGCAGTGGCAGGCCGAGGTCGATCAGACGCTGGCTGTCGCGCTCGCAGTGATCGAAGGTGGCGAACAGGAATTCCACATCCGCGTGTTCGAAGTTGTAGTGCGACATCTCCACCTCGTTCTGGTGGAATACATCGCCGTAGGTGACCGGTGTGCCATCCGCGTTGCGGGTCCACACCAGGTCATAAATGGATTCGACCCCCTGCAGGTACATGGCAATACGCTCGATGCCGTAGGTGATCTCGCCGGTGACCGGGTAACACTCCAGGCCGCCCACCTGCTGGAAGTAGGTAAACTGGGTGACCTCCATGCCGTTCAGCCACACTTCCCAGCCCAGTCCCCAGGCACCCAGGGTGGGGGATTCCCAGTTGTCTTCCACAAAGCGGATATCGTGCACCGCCGGATCGATGCCGAGGGCGCGCAGGCTATCCAGGTAGAGTTCCTGGATATTGCTCGGTGATGGCTTCATCACCACCTGATACTGATAGTAGTGCTGCAGGCGATTGGGGTTTTCCCCGTAGCGGCCATCCGTAGGGCGGCGGCAGGGCTGAACATAGGCCGCGTTCCAGGTTTCCGGGCCGATGGCGCGCAGGAAGGTGGCGGGGTGGAAGGTGCCGGCGCCCACTTCCATATCCAGAGGCTGTAGAATGACGCACCCCTGGCGCGCCCAGTATTCCTGCAGGGTGAAAATCAGTCCCTGGAAGGTGCTCAGGTCCTGCGCGGGGGCAGAACCGCTGGTTTGTTGCTCGGACACCACAATCTCCGGTTTCAGCTGGGTCGAATAGACAAGGGGCGCAATTATAGCGGCCCGCGGTGGTGCGCTAAACAGCGGGCAGAGAATTGATGCCCACAAAAGGGCCATACTCTAACAATTTGGACCCGCGGGGTGCCCCGGTGGGCTCCGTTGGCGTTTTGAACAGGTAAAAACGGAGCCGTGGCTCCGCGAAGAAGGATGTAACGGGTTGGATATCAAAGGGCATTTGTCAGCGGGTGCGTTGAAGCTGATTGGCAGTCTGCCGCTTAATTGGTCGCGGCGCCTGGGGCAATGGGTGGGACACGCCGCGGTGGCGGCCCATGGCGATGGCCTGCGTGTCAGCAAGATCAATCTGGCGCGCTGCTTTCCGGAGATGGCGGAAAAGGAGCGCAACCGGTTGGCGCGCAACAGTGTGGTCAATACGGTGACCACCGGTTTCGAAATGGCCACCCTCTGGCGCCAGCCCTGGAATCTGGCGGAAGACCGGATTATCCGCATACGCAACCAGCAGTTACTCACCGGTGGCGTGGATGCGGGGCGCGGCGTGCTGGTGCTGGCGCCGCACATCGGCAACTGGGAGATTTTTGGCCAGTACCTGGCCACCGTTGGCCCCACCACCAGCCTGTATGCACCTCCCAAAATTGCCGCGCTGGATCCCCTGATCCGCGAAGGGCGCGAGAAAACCGGTGCCCAGCTGGTGCCCACCAATATGCGCGGTGTGCGCGCGCTGCTGAAAGCACTGAAGGATGGCGGCATCGTCGGTGTGCTGCCAGACCAGGAGCCGGACCTGTCCGGGGGTGAGTTCGCGCCGTTTTTTGGCCACCCGACCCTCACCATGACACTGGCCTACAACCTCATCCAGCGCACCGGCTGCAAGGTGGTCTTCGGCTTTGCCAAGCGGGTAGCCGACGGCTTCGAGCTGGTTCTGTTGCCGGCGGAGCAGGCGATTTACAGCGAAGAGGTCACGGTTTCCCTCGCCGCCCTCAATCGCGGCGTTGAAGCCTGTATTGCCGAAGCACCGGAGCAATACCAGTGGGAATACAAGCGCTTCCGCCGCATTCCCGGAGGCAAAAGCGGGATTTATCGCAAGCGTTGAAGCCCCGGGCGCCGGCACCAGATCGGCAAACGGGCGTCGTCATACGGCGCGCAATACCACAGCAAATCGTCCGTGCTGACCAGTGGCTGTGGATAGACTATGTTTGTAGCGCGGTTATCTTTTCGACCCGCATCGCCAGCAAATTTCAGCGCGCCCGCACCATGAACATCAACCCGAACCCCGACGAGAGCGAGGAACAACCCCAACCGGCATCTCGCTGGCGTCACCTGCCGAACCTGCTCTCGGTAAGCCGCATCCTGCTGGTGCCGGTTATCGTATGGCTCTCGCTGAATCAGGAACATTTGTGGGCGCTGGTGTTGTTCGGTGTTGCTGCAACCACTGATTTTCTCGACGGTTATCTGGCCAGTCGGTTTGGCTGGCAGAGTTACCTTGGATCCCTTCTCGATCCGGTTGCCGACCGGGTTTTCGTGCTGTGCCTGATTCCGCTGCTGTGGTACTTCGATGCCATAGGTCCGCTGTACACCGTATTGATTGTGTTTCGCTACTTGGTGCAGCTGAGTGTTCTGCCGGTGTTTTTGTTGTGGCTGAAAAGACCGATCAATGTGGTGCCGGATGGTGCGACAAAATTTGCCGCGCTGATCGTATTTCTGGTGCTGGGAATGGGTTTTGTCGACTTGTGGATCATCGAACTGCTGGATGAAAGCACGGGCGCCGATGAAATTTTTGAACGCACGCTGGGGGCATTGACCTTTATCGGCTGCCTTTCAGAACTGTGGGTGCTGTATAAATTCTTACCGCGCTATTGGAAAGTGATTCGACAGGAATACGATCGCTTCCATTGACGCCGGTGTTCAGTGCCGCCAGAACGCCGGCGTCAGCAGCACCAGCAGGGTGAAGATTTCCAGACGTCCCATCAGCATCGCCAGAATCAAAAAGCATTTCGCAATTTCATTCACTTCCCCGTAATGCGCCGCCGCATCGCCCAGTGCCGGGCCGATATTACTCAGGCAGGAAGCCACTGTGGAAAAGGAGGTAACGAAATTTTCCCCGGTTGCCATCACGATAATGGTGAGCACGAAGAACGACAGAATATAAATGGCAAAAAATCCCCACACCGCATCGGTTACTCGCGACGGGACGATTTTGCGGTTTACCTTGATCGGCACCACGGCGTTCGGGTGCACCAGCCGGTTCAGTTCGCGCAATCCGGACTTCACAATCAGCATCACCCGCACCGACTTGATACCTCCCGATGTGGAACCGGCGCAGGCGCCCATAATGCCGAGCAGTAACAGAATGTACGGCAGGAACGCCGGCCACAGGGCGAAGCTCTCGGAAGCAAACCCGGCGGTGGTGCCGATGGAGACCACCTGAAACACCCCGTGCAGAATGCTGCTCTGCATATCAAAGGTGCCGGATGCATACAGGTAGCCGACGATGATGCCGCATGCGCCGATGGTGACCATGACGTAAAAACGGAATTCGGAATCTTTCCAGTAGTGGCTCAGGGTCCGGTTGCTCAGCGCAACAAAATGCAGGCCGAAGTTAATGGCCGCGGTGAGCATAAAAATAATCGCAATCGCCATAATCGCGTGGTTGTGGGCGTAAAACCCCATGCTCGCATCGTGAGTGGAGAAGCCACCGTTGGCCACCGTGGAAAAGGCGTGGCCCACCGCATCAAACACCGTCATGCCGGCCCACCAGTAGCCGATGCCGCAGAGGATGGTCAGCACAATATAAATCACGAACAGCGCGCGTGCGGTTTCCGCGATACGCGGCGTTAACTTGGTGTCCTTTACCGGCCCCGGCATTTCTGCCTTGTACAGCTGCATACCACCGATACCGAGCATGGGCAGGATCGCCAGTGCGATAACAATTACCCCGATACCACCGACCCACTGCAGCTGCTGTCGATAATACAGAATGGCCGGGGGCAGGGTGTCGAGACCGGTGATGGTGGTGGCGCCGGTGGTGGTCAGGCCCGAGATGGACTCGAAAATGGAGTCGACCACACTGAGATCCGGCTGTGGGCTGATAATCAGCGGCAGCGAGCCGAAGCTGCCCAGAATCAGCCAGAACAGGGAGGTCACCACAAAGCCGTCGCGGGTGCGCAGATCCTGTTTCAGGTCGTGTACCGGCAGCCACATAAACAGGCCGGTGAGCAGGGTGATGGCGAAGGCAATGGTGAATGCGATGTGGGTGCCATCTTCGTACCACAGGGAGACGCCGATGGGCGGCAGCAGGGTGAGGCTGAATACCGTCAGCAAAATGCCAAATACACGCGCTATGACTGCAAATCGCATGGCTCGGATACCCGCCGTCAGAAGAAGCTGAAGCCGACCTGGAACAATTGCTCCACGTGGCGGGTATGGCGGCGGTCAACGAGGAACACGATCACGTGATCGTCGGTTTCCACGATGATGTTGTCGTGGGCAATCAGCACCTGGCTTTCACCGTCCCGCTCACGCACGATCGCACCGATGCTGGCGCCTTCCGGCAAGTCGATATCCTCGATTTTGCGACCCACGACCTTGGAGGTGCGCTTGTCACCGTGGGCAATGACCTCGATCGCTTCGGCAGCGCCGCGGCGCAGGGAGTGCACATTGACCATGTCCCCGCGGCGCACATGGGTGAGCAGACTGCCGATGGTGTTTTGCTGCGGCGAAATGGCAATATCGATTTCGCCTCCCTGTACCAGGTCCACATAGGCGCGGTTGTTGATCAGCGCCATTACTTTGCGTGTGCCGAGACGCTTGGCCAGCAGGGACGACATGATGTTGGCTTCGTCGTCGTTGGTGAGGGCGAGGAACACATCGGTGTCTTCGATATTTTCTTCCAGCAACAGATCCTGATCGGAGGCGCTGCCGTGCAACACGATGCTGTTGCTGAGTTCTTCGGAAAGGAAGATACAGCGATCGTGATTCTGTTCGATAATTTTTACCGAGTAGCGGTTTTCCAGCCTGTGCGCGAGGCGCAACCCGATGTTGCCGCCGCCGGCAATGGTGATACGTTTGTAGCCCTGCTCCAGTCGGCGCAGTTCGCTCATGACCGCGCGGATGTCCTGGCGGGCGGCGATAAAGAACACTTCGTCGCCGGCTTCGATGACGGTGCTGCCCTGGGGAATGATGGGGCTGTTGCGGCGGTAGATGGCGGCAACGCGGGTGTCGACTTTGGGCATGTGCTCGCGCAGGTAGCGCAGCTGGTGGCCTACCAGTGGCCCGCCCTGTACGGCGCGCACGGCGACGAGCTGGACGCGGCCGTTGGCGAAGTCGAGTACCTGCAGGGCCCCGGGGTGTTCGATCAGCCGGGCGATGTATTCGGATACGATCTGTTCGGGGCTGATGAGGACGTCAATGGGGATGGATTCGGTGGAGAACAGCTCGGGATATTGCAGGTAGGCGGAGGCGCGCACGCGGGCGATTTTCAGGGTCACCCGGAACAGGGAGTGGGCGATCTGGCACGCGGCCATGTTGGTTTCGTCGTTGTTGGTGACGGCGACGAGGATGTCGGCGTCTTCGATGCCGGCTTCCTGCAGGATATCCGGGTGCGAGGCGTGGCCGACGACCACGCCAATGTCGATGCGGTCGCGCAGCTCGCGCAAAGTTTTCTCGTCGCTGTCTACCAGAACAATGTCGTTACGTTCCGAGGCGAGACTTTCCGCCAGTGATCCACCGACCTGGCCGGCACCGAGAATAATGATTTTCATAGTTGTTTTTGGGCCTGGTCCGCTGGCGCTTTGTTGCTATCGCGGTGGCGCCGGCGCACCGGGTGGAGGTTTTCAGGACCGCTGTAGACCCATCCCTGGGCGCTCCGGCGCAAACATCCTGTTTGCGACGATCCTGAAAACCTCCACCCGGCACCCCGACTTCGATTCTTACTCTTGTACTGCGTATGTGCGGGTGAACCGTTCCGTAGGGTGGATAAGCGTAAGCGCATCCACCATTCTCCTACCGGGCTCCCCGACAAACGGTAGATGCGCTGCGCGTATCTACCCAACAGGTGCATAGTTACTTTTTGGCCTTTTCAAGCTTCGCGTAATAAAACCCGTCACCCGCATGGATGCCAGGCAGCAACTGCATACCCGCCTCCTGCGGCAAACCCCAGGGCTGCTCATTCAGCAATTGCGGCGTATTGTCCCTCGCATCCGGCGTCTCCGCAATGAAGCGCGCCACTTGAGCGCTGTTTTCCTCGGGGAGTATGGAACAGGTGGCGTAGAGCAGGGTGCCGCCCGGTTTTAACAGGCGCCACATGGCACGCAGGATTTTGCCCTGTAGCTCGGCCAGTTCGGGGATGTCGTCGGCGCGGCGCAGGAGTTTGATGTCCGGGTTGCGGCGGATGACGCCGGTGGCGGAGCAGGGGGCATCCAGCAGGATGCGGTCGAAGGGTTCGCCGTCCCACCAGTGTTCCGGCTCGGCGGCGTCGGCGCAGATGATCTGGGCGCCGACGCCGAGTCGCTCGAGGTTTTCGATGACGCGGTCGAGACGTTCTTCTTCGATATCCAGGGCGCTGAGGTCGAGGTCGGGTTGCAGTTCCAGCAGGTGGCAGGTTTTACCACCGGGAGCGGCGCAGGCGTCGAGGATTTTTTCCCCGGGCTGCGGGTCGAGCAGCGGCGCGGCCAGTTGTGCCGACTGGTCCTGTACGCTGACGAGGCCGTCGTCGAAGCCGGGCAGACGGGTGACGGCAACGGGGCTTTCCAGTACCAGTCCCGCTGCGGAAAATTCGCACGGCTGGGCCGGGATGCCGGCTTGCTGTAGTTGTTCGAGGTATTCGTCGCGGCTATTTTTCGACAGGTTCACCCGCAGGGTCATGGGCGGATTGGCGTTATTCGCGGTGAATATGGTGCGCGCCTCTGTGCCCCATGCGGCCTTGATGGCCTGCTGCAGCCACTCGGGGTGGGCGGAACTGAACTGGGGGTTGCCGGAGAGTTTGCGAGTGAGCACTTCCTTATTGCGCAGGGCATTGCGAAGCACACCATTGACCACACCGGTGGCATGCCCGAGTTTGAGCGCGCGCGCCGCTTCCACCGTGGCACCAATGGCGGCGTGGTCGGGGATGCGGGTGTATTCCAGCTGGTACAGGCCAACCAGCATCAGTGCGGCCAGCTCTTCATCTTTGATGGTTTTTTTCGAAAGTTTGCCGAGGATCAGCTCCAATCGCGGCGCGAAGCGGGCGGTACCGTAGCAGAGCTCGCGCAGCAGGGAGCGGTCTTTATCTTCTACCTGCTTTTCCGCCCAGGGCAGCAGCCGCTGCAGCGAACCGCGGTCCTGAGTCAGGCGGGCGATAACGCGGGCCGCCAGAGCGCGAGGATCATTCATGGTCAGTACCCAGTGTGGTGCCAGCGGTGAACAGGTCGCGGTAGCCTTTCAAGATCTCCGCCACCGGCAGCGCCTTCTTGCCCGGCAATTGTAGCTGCGTCAGGCGCAGAGCCTCGCGCCCACAGGCCACCAGAATACCCTCGTCATCGGCACTGAGAATCGTGCCGGGCACATCGGTATGACAGCCCTGTTCGTGTTTTGCCTGGTATATCCGCAGGCGCTGGGTCTTGCCCTTGCCGTCCTGGTACTCGGTCCAGCACACGGGAAACGGGTTAAATGCACGGATCAGGCGCGCCAGATCCGCCGCGGGGCGCTGCCAGTCGATGCGCGCCTCTTCTTTAGTGATCTTGCCCGCGTAATTGGCCAGCGTATCGTCCTGTACCTGCGGTTTCGCCGTGCCGCTCTCCAGCAGATACAGTGCCTCCAGCAGCGCCGGCCCGCCGAGACGCGCCAGCTTGTCGTGCAGGCTGCCACCGGTCTCATTGGCGGCAATAGGTGTACGCGCTTCCACTAAAACCGGCCCGGTATCCAGCCCCGCTTCCATCTGCATGATCGCCACGCCACTCTCCGCGTCGCCGGCCTCCACCGCCCGCTGAATCGGCGCGGCCCCGCGCCAGCGCGGTAATAAGGAAGCATGCACATTCACGCACCCTAGCCGGGGCGTATCCAGCACCACCTGCGGCAGAATCAGCCCGTAGGCCACCACCACCATCAGATCGGCATTCAGCGCCGCCAGTTCTTGCTGCGCGTTTTCGTCCCGCAGGGACAGAGGCTGATACACCGGAATATCGTGCTCCAGCGCCAGCTGTTTCACCGGGCTGGCCAGCAGCTTCTTGCCGCGCCCGGCGGGTCTATCCGGCTGGCTGTAGACCGCGATTACATGGTGTTCGCTGTCGAGCAGGGTTTGCAGGTGAATCGCGGCAAAGTCGGGGGTGCCGGCAAAGATGATATTGAGGCTCATGAACGTACTTTCAGGTAGGAGGAAGCGGGCTTGGATACGAAGTCCAGGAATCAGATGTGAAGTCGGGGTGCCGGGTGTGGGTTTTCAGGATCGTCGCAAACAGGATGTTTGCGCCGAAGCGCCCAGGGATGGGTCTACAGCGGTCCTGAAAACCCACACCCGGTGCCCCGACGCCACCGAGCTGTAAAAAGAAGTTACGCTCTTTGGCGATGGGCCTTTTCCAGCTTGGAACGAATACGGTTGCGCTTGAGCGGCGAGATGTAATCCACGAACAGCTTGCCATCGAGATGGTCGATCTCGTGCTGGATGCACACCGCCAGTAGCCCCTCGGCCTCTATTGCGTAGGCCTCGCCATTGCGATCCAGCGCCTTCAGGCGGATCTTGCGCGGGCGCTGCACCGTCTCGTAGAACCCGGGCACCGACAGACAACCCTCATCGTACTTGTGGATCTCCGCATCCAGCACCTCAACCTCCGGGTTGATCAGCACCAGCGGCTCACTCTGATCCTCCGACACATCGATTACCACAATGCGCTCATGCACATTGATCTGCGTCGCCGCCAGGCCCACGCCCGGCGCCTCATACATCGTCTCGAACATATCATCGATCAGCGTACGGTGGTCGTCCGTCACCTCGGCAACAGGCTCCGCCACCTTGCGCAAGCGGGGATCGGGGAATTCAAGGATTTCCAGTTTGGCCATAACACCTGTGACAAACTTCTAGTCTTAGTGGAACTTGCGCTGATAACATAATGATCGCGCTTGAAATTTACTGAATCGGGGGCTGTTGTAACGCGCTGGCCAGTGGGCCAGGTGGCGTTCATTTGCTTCCCTCCCGGCGACGTCAGCCGCCACCGGTCCAGCGCTGAGAGATTATAGCGATATAAAACCCCAGTGATAGCCGTATAAAGATTCAGCAGACAATTTCCGCGAACGACAAGGCCTCAGCGCTAGCGACAAAAAAGCATAGGAATGCTTCCATGAAAAAAATAATTCTGGCCGCCGCCGCCACCCTGCTGGCGACCTTTGGCCTGCAGGCGCAAGATTCGCGCCTCAACCCCGATCACCCGGACACCTACGTGGTGCAGAAAGGTGACACCCTGTGGGATATCTCCGGCACCTTCCTGTCCCAGCCCTGGTACTGGCCGGAAATCTGGCAGGTCAACCCGCAGGTGGAAAACCCCCACCTGATCTACCCCGGTGACCGCCTCAACCTGGTCTATATCGACGGCCAGCCGCGCCTTGAGCTGGAGCGCGCGCCCACTGCCTACAAGCTGAGCCCAACCAGTAACAACCGCCTCGGCCCGTCCGTGCGCCGCGAGCCTATTGGCAGCGCCATCCCGGCCATTCCGCTGGATGCCATCAACGCCTTCCTGTCGCGTACCCGCATCGTCGGCCCCAACGCGTTCCAAGGCGTGCCCTACGTTATCTCCGGGCAGGACCAGCGCATTCTGATGGGTGCCGGTGAGAAGATTTACGCCCGCGGCGACTTCCGCGAGCCCCTCGGCTCCTACGGCATCTATCGCCCCGGCCCGGTTTACGCCGATCCCTTCACCGGTGAAGAACTTGGTCAGCAGGCCCTGGATGTGGGTTCTGTGGACCTGCGCCAGCTGGACGTTGACAACGCCAATAGCGACTTCGCCGTAGCCACCCTCGACGTCACTCGTACCAGCCGCGATATCCGCCTGCAGGATCGCCTGTTGCCGGTTGAGGAGCGCGCCATTGCCGCCCTGTTCCAGCCCGGTGCGCCGTCCGTTCCCGTCGACGGCATCATTCTCGGTGTGGAAGAGGGCGTTACCCAGGTTGCCAAATACGACGTGGTTGCCCTCAACCGCGGTCTGCGCGAGGGGCTGGAGCCCGGCCACGTGCTCGCTATCTACAAGCGCGGCGCCACCGTACGCGACCAGCTGGCCCGGCAAAATGTGAAACTGCCGGACGAGCGCGCCGGTGTGCTGATGGTGTTCCGCAGCTTTGAAAAAATGAGCCTCGGCCTGGTACTGGAGGCCGACAAGCCGCTAGCAGTAATGGACTTGGTGCGTAACCCGTAATTAAAACGGTTCAAGGGTGCCTTAAAAAATTAGGATTTTTGTGCGAGAGCAAGGAGGCACCGCGCGCAAAACCGGAGCGTACAGACAGTACGTGAGGATTTGAGCACGGAGCCAACGCGGCTATCGTGCAAAAAGACAATTTTTGGAGGTACCCGACGCATGGATGCGTTGACCGCGACTCTCTCCCTGCTTCGTCTCGAAGGCATCGGCCCCGGACTCTACTGGCAGCTGGTGGAGCGCTTCGGCTCTGCCCAGATGGCGCTGCAACAACCCCCCGCCCAACTTCCCCGCACACTTCCGGATCGCGCCCGCGCCCAGCTCGCAGAATTCCAGCGTTTGGCACTGGACAGCGAACTCGGCCAGTGGGCGCTGGCACAACGGCAGCGCTGCGCCGAGGCGTGCATCTATTTGATGCATCGCGACGACGACAGCTACCCGGCACTGCTGAGAGAAATACCCCGGCCACCGCCGGTGCTGTACCTGCGCGGTAACCCCGATAGCCTGTCACTGCCGCAGGTGGCGGTGGTGGGCGCCCGTCGCGCTACCCGCGCAGGCCTCGATAATGCGCAGGCATTTTCCGCCGATCTCGCCGCGGCGGGTTTTGCGATCACCTCCGGCCTGGCACTCGGGGTCGACGCCGCCGCCCATAAAGGCGCGCTGCAGGGGGGAGGAACAACCATTGCGGTACTCGGAACCGGTGTTGACCAAATCTACCCGCGCCGCAACAGCCCGCTGGCCGAGCAGATTCTCGAGGGCAATGGGGCCATCATCAGCGAGCTCCCGCTGGGTACCGCCCCGGAGGCGGGCAACTTCCCCCGCCGCAACCGCATTATTGCCGGGCTCAGTCTGGGCACGTTGCTGGTGGAGGCAGCGGTGCGCTCCGGTTCGCTGATTACCGCGCGCCTGGCGCTGGAGCAGAATCGCGAAGTGTTCGCCATACCCGGTTCCATTCATAACCCCATGGCGCGGGGGTGTCACCATATGATCAAACACGGTGCCCAGCTGACGGAAACCAGTGGAGACATTGTCCAGCATTTGGGTGGACTCTTGTCCGGCCTGGCACAGCAAACGGGTTTGTTCGACGCTCCTCCGGCATCCGACGAAATCGCGAAATTGCCCGAAGCGCAGCGCCAGGTGATGCGCGCACTGGGCGCAGATCCGCGCAGTATCGAACAGCTGGCGCGGGATACCGGCGCCGATGCGGGCGCGTTGATGGCCTGCCTTCTGCAGTTAGAGCTCGAGGGTCTGGTGGAGCAGCTGCCCGGTGGTTACCAGTTGACCGGCCCCGGCAATATGGCCTTGCAGGCACTGGTGGAAGAGCCAAAAAGCCGTTACGGTCTCGCCTGAAATTTGCAGGGAGTCCAAATCATGGGTCTGTTCACCATCCGCACTGGCAAGCGCGCGCTACGCTGCGGGCTTGCCCTAGCCGGCACGGCATTGGCGCTGGCGTTCAGCAGTGTGGCGCAAGCGGCCAAGGGCGATATCTATCTGGACAAGCTGAACCTGCCGCAGGGCTTCAAGATCGAGGTCTACGCCAAGGACATTCCCAATGCACGCCATATGGTGCGCAGCGCCAAGGGCACCCTGTTTGTCGGCTCCATGGGTGAGGGCAAGGTCTATGCGGTACTGGACAAAGACGGCGACCAGAAAGCCGATGAGGTGAAAGTGATCGCCGAGGGCCTCAAGCGCCCCACCGGCGTGGCACTCAGAGATGGCGACCTGTATGTCAGCGCCATCACCAGCATCCTGCGCTTCGATGACATTGAGGCGAATCTCGACAACCCACCGGACCCGGTCATCATCACCGACCAGTTCCCGGAGAAGCACCACGGCTGGAAATATATCGCGTTTGGCCCGGATGGCTGGTTGTATGTGCCGGTCGGCGCGCCGTGTAATATCTGTGAGGAAAAGGACTACGCCAACATCCAGCGCCTGAAGATTGAAGGCGACAAAGTGGTGAAAACCGAGACCTGGGCCGAGGGGGTTCGCAACACGGTGGGTTTCACCTGGCACCCGCAGACCAAGCACCTGTGGTTTACCGACAATGGTCGCGACATGCTGGGCGACGATATTCCCCCCTGCGAGCTGAACACGGCACCGGTTGCCGGCCTGCACTTTGGATATCCCTATTGCCACGGCAAGGACGTGCTCGATCCCGAATTTGGCAATAAAGGGAGCGGCGAGGGCAAGCAGTGCAGCGCCTATGTGCCGCCGGTACAGGAGCTGGGGCCGCATGTGGCACCACTGGGCGTGAAGTTCTATACCGGTGACCAGTTTCCGGCCGCCTACAAAAACCAGGTGCTGATCGCAGAGCACGGCTCCTGGAACCGCAGCCAGAAGATTGGCTACCGGGTAACCCTGGTAACTCTCAACGAGCAGGGCGAGGCCACCTCCTACGCGCCGTTTATTGATGGCTGGTTGCAGGGTGAAGAAGTCTGGGGGCGTCCGGTGGATGTGCTGGTGATGCCCGATGGCGCGTTGCTGGTATCGGACGATTATGCCGGCGCCATCTACCGGGTCAGTTATCAGAAATAACCGGCCTGCGCGGTCCAATCAATCCCGGGAGTGCCCGCCCGTACGGGGCGCTCCCTATACTCCCCTCCTATAGAAAACCGACAGAGCAGCACCCCATGCCACACCGCAAGGCAAAACCCAGCAAGGAAGAGGAATCCGTCGGCAAGACACTGCGCCGACTGCGCAAAGAGCGCCAGATGACACTGGGGGAATTGTCCGACAAAAGTGGCATATCCATATCCTCACTGTCGCGTATCGAAAATACGCAACTGTCGCTGAATGTCGAAAAAATTCACGCACTGGCCAAGGTGTTGGCGGTGCCGCCGGAGGCGTTTCTGCAGTCTCAGGGCACAGAATCTGCGCGCGCCCCGGCGACACACCCGGCGCGGGCACGCATGGCGATTAACCGTGCGCGCGGGCGCGAAACCACCCGCGAACTCGAGGTCAGCCTGCAATACATGTTCACAGACCTGGAGCCCCGCAGCATGAATTGCATTTATGCGGAGGTGGATCCTATCCCGGTCTGGGAGTCAGAATTTGTACGGCACCCGGGTGAGAAGGTGATCATTATCCAGGAAGGGGAGCTGATGGCCTTTGTCCAGGGGCAGGCGCCGGCACTGCTTGAAACCGGCGACGTGCTATACATGGATGGCAACGTGTGGCACTCGGTGGTGGCCGCCAATGGCCGTATCGCCCGTCTAATGGCGGTGCTGAACACCGGTGACGCCGCGGCTCGGGGAGATTTTGAGTCGCGTTTCTTCACGGCGGATGAGTGGAACGCACTCAACCAGTAACACCGGGCTGCGTGCCACCGGTTGCAGCTGCTGCCAACCGACCTGACAGCCGCGCTCTGTCGCGGCCAGGCTAACCCCTTGCGGCGTTTTGCCGGCTTACAATCGCGCTCTTTTTGGGCTCCCCCTTATCCCAATTCACCTAGTGCCGTGCGGACACAGTGCGCGACCGCACGGCATTGCAATGTCGGATCTGGCGTCACCAGCCTCGATGTTTTGCTCAAATTGCATAAAAAATCCCCTCCTTCTTACATTTTTAGCAAAAAAGCAATAAATCCCTAGCGGCGAGGACGCCGGTAAGATCATTGCGCCGCCAGGTTGTGTATACAGGCAAAAAATTAGCGTTTTGTTGCGTTAATTGCGCCTGTTCACGGAGGTGGACTCTACAGTCCCACGCGATTGACGCCATTTACAAAATACTGAATCCCCCCGGCAATGGAGATAAAAACACTATCTGACCAATAGGTCGATTTGCTCCAATCGCAAAGAATACCCCGAATTTACGAGGATCCTGTGAATTGCGCCTCGCCATGCGGTCCATATTGGTGCGCTTTTGGCAGAATTAATGCCCTTTTGTCCTTTCCTGTCCTTGACTGTCCCGAAAAATCACCCTGCTTAGAACCGGTTGTTTTGCGTATATGCAAATTCTTAATATCGGGCTTCCGGTATTTCGGCTGGGGTTTTGTGCAAATTCTGGCCGGCTGCCAAAAACGAAAATAACAGGCTCCAGTGTGGCCCCGGTCTCGGGAATCCGCGCAGGGCCAAACTATTCGACGTAGGGCAACTTCATGAGAATAAAAACCCTGGCCAGCGCGATTGCCGCCGGCCTCTACGCCACGGGCGCGATGCATGCCATCGCCCAGGCGGGTCCGGCACCCGCGGCGCCCACCAAGGCCATCGAGCTACAGGCGATGGACTTCACGCCGGAGCAGCTGGATCGCTTCCGCAAGCGCGCCGCCGCCGGTTCCCAGCAGTCCGTGCTGCAGAATGACGGCCTCAACGTGCAGGTACGCCGCCAGACCGAGAAGTTCATCGAGGAGCGCGGTATTACCGGCGAGCACGTGTACCTGGTGCGCCTGCACGATGAACCTGTCGCCACCTACCGTGGTGGCAAGGCGGGCTTTGCGCCCACCCACGCCACGCTGATGAAGCAGGGCCGCAAAACCACCCTGAACAAACCGTTCAAGGCCGGCCAGCCACAGGCGCCCGCGGTGGAAAAATACCGCAGCCACCTGCTCGAGAAGCAGGCGGTGGTGCTGAACAAGGTGCAGCAGCGGGTTGGCAGTAAGGCGGTGCGCCGCCAGTTCACCAATGCGGTGAACGGCTTCTCCATGAAGATGACCCAGGACGAAGCACGCCGCATTGCACAAATGCCGGACGTCGCCTTTGTCGAGCGTTCGAAGATCTACGAACTGCACTCGGATGAAGGCCCGAAACTGATCGGCGCCGATCAGCTGTGGACCGGTAGCGCGAATGCGACCGCCGGCGTTCCCCACAAGGGTGAAGGCATTATCGTTGGCATCATCGATACCGGTGTGAACACCGATCACCGCTCCTTCGCCGACGTCGCCGACGATGGCTACGACCACAACAACCCCTGGGGTCAGGGCGTGTACGTGGGTGACTGTACCGTGTCCGGTCAGGAATCCATGTGTAACGACAAGTTGATCGGTGTGCGCAGCTACCCGGTCATCACCGATTACTACGACCTGTTCAATGCCGAGCTGGGTACCAGCATCGCCAAGAACGGTGAAGACTACGACGGCCACGGCTCGCACACCGCCTCCACCACCGCGGGCAACGTGCTGTTGAACGTGGATTACGTGGTGCCCGCCGCCTCCAAAGAGAGCGACGGTACTCTGGTTGCAGAAAATCTGGTTCCGCAAATGTCCGGCGTAGCACCGCGCGCGAACATCGTTTCCTACCAGGCGTGTTTCCCGAATAACGACTTCGATGTGGGCGGCTGCCCCGGTGAATCCATCGTTGCCAGTATCGAAGATGCCATCGCCGACGGCGTCGACGTGATCAACTTCTCTATCGGCGGCCAGGACAGCTTCCCGTGGGAAAGCGCCATGGAGCTCGCGTTCCTGGCGGCCCGTGAAGCGGGTATCAGTGTGTCCGCCTCTGCCGGTAACGCCGGTCAACTGTGTGGCGAAGAGTGCTTCAGCGCCATTGACCACGCTTCCCCCTGGCTGCTCAACGTGGCTGCCTCGACTCACGGTCGTTCGTTTAACGTAGATACGCCCATCAGCCACGCAGGTGCTATCGACACCGGCAATGTGACCAAAACTCCAAGCTGGGAAACCAGCGGCCTGGTTGGCGGTTCCATCAACGGCACCGAAATTACCGGTGTGGTGGTGCAGGCGAAGGACTACCCCAACATCAATGGTGGTTACGACCAGTACTGTGGCGAGCCTTACGCGGCGGGGACCTTCGACAATTACCCCAGCCAGCAGAACGGTGGTGCAGCAATCCTCGACAGCATGGGCCAGCGCCCGAATGTGATCGTGGTTTGTGCCCGAAACCGCCTGGATGACCCGAACGGTATCGCCCGTTCCGTGAAGGCGGATAACGTCAAGGCGGGTGGCGCCGATGGTTTTGTGTTGTACAACGCTTCCAATGGTGATCCGCTGTCTATCGCTTCCTACTCCCTGCCTTCTGCGCATATCACCAGTGAAACCTGGTGGGGCCAGTGGCCGGAAGATGGACTCAGCACCTGGTTGAATAACTGGGGCGATTACGGCCACATGATCACCATCGGCAGCACCCAGGTGGCGCGCACCGTGAACCAGGAAGACGCCGACTGGCTGGCACCTTTCTCGTCGCGCGGCCCCAGCTGGACCACGCCGGAGAGCCTGATCCCCATGGTGGCGGCGCCGGGTGTCGACATCTACGCGGCCTACGCCGACCAGCACCCCTTCTCCTCGCAGGCGGGTTCTGGCGACTTCGCGGCGATCAGTGGTACCTCCATGGCCGCGCCGCATGCAGCCGGTGCCCTGGCGCTGATTCGCGAGGCGCATCCCGACTGGACCGCCACCGAAGTGCAGTCCGCACTCATGCTGACCGCGGAAAAAGTGGTCAAGTACAAGCGTCTCAACCGTGAAAACGGTCAGGAAGCCATCGCAGATACCTACCGTGCCGGTGCCGGCCGCATCAATGTGGCGCGCGCGGTCCAGGCCGGTCTGGTGATGGACGAAACCGCCGAAAACTTCAGGTTGGCCAACCCCAACAATGGTGGTCTGGTGCACCGTCTGAATATCCCCCAGCTGGTGGATATGAGCTGTGCCCCCAACTGTCAGTGGATGCGTACCTTCAAGGCTACCGAAGACGGTACCTGGAAAGTGTCCGCCGGCGATGTGGTCAACTGGAATCCCGAGCTGCTCTACCAGTCGGAACAGAATGGCGTGACCATCACCGCCACCCCGAGTGAGTTCTCCCTGAAAAAAGGGGAAACCCAGACGGTGGTGATCAACGCGTCCATCATGACCACCTCCGATGCCTTTGGTGGCTCGGAAACGGAATTGCACAGCGACCTGACCCTGACCCCAGCCAATGGCGGTCCGGAGCTGCGTCTGCCGATGGCGTTCAAGTACGACAACCGCGGTATGCCGGAAACCCTGACGGCCACCGCCCATCGCAATGATGGTGATTTCCAGTTCAACGGTATCAACCTGGTTGAAGCGGCCAGCCCCGTAGGGCGTGTGTTCGCACCGGTGAAGGCCGAGGTCAAGCAAGTCAGCCTGCCCAAGGACGACGAGACGGCCTTCCCCTGGGATAGCTACCGCGATGAGTCCGTAGCCATCGAAATGCGCCTGGACGAGGCCACCCACATTGAGTGGATCAATGTCCCGGCCAACGCCAAGCGCGTGGTGGTGGAATCTCACGGTACCGTCGACTCCAATGTGCCGGATGCCTTCGATATCGGTAACGCGGTTCTCTACCTCGGTAAGGACTACAACAACGATGGCAAGGTCGATCCGCTCGACGAAATCCTGTGTGCGTCTCTGCACCTTGCCGCCAACAACTTCTGTAACGTGGAAGATCCAGAGCCCGGCAACTACTGGGTGATTATCTACAACCCACCAATCCTGCTGGACAACGCCCCGATCCACCCGGATGCGCTGGAAACCTTCAGCTATTCCACCGCGGTGATCACCGACACCGAAGCCAGCAACCTGTCTGTGGAAGTGCCTGCAAGCACTGGCCAAGAGCCGGTCAGCGTAACGCTGAACTGGGATATGCCAGACATGCAGACCGGCGACATCTACTACTCCATGATGGACTTCGGAAGTAGCGCGGTGAACCCGGGCAACCTGGGCATGGTTTCCCTGAAACTGGTGCGTGGCAAAGATGACGTCACTCTGGAAGTGCCACAGGATTCCGCGCGCCCCGGCGACGAAATTCCGTTCACCTTCTCGGTACTGCCTAACAACAGTGGCCGCGATCGCAACTTCACCCTCACCGCAGAAATGCCTGAAGGCCTGAACTTCAGCGCCGACGACATCTATGCGTCCAACAGTGAAATTGTCAGCGACGTCACCGTTGATGGCCGCACCATCGTGATTAGCGGTATGCAGCCGGATACCGGCTCGGTACAGCCTGACTACGTGCTGACCAGCAACAACGAAAACGCGGCCAACTACTCCCAGGCGTGCATGATGCCGGACTTCGGTCAGAGCGATCGCAGTGGCTACATGGACCTGCTGGGCGAGTTTGGTATGACTCCGGACTTCGGCGGTATGCGCCCGCTGGTCACCGACGACAACGGCTACCCGGTCTACGACCCTGAAACCGGCTACACCTACGACGGCGGCATCGACTTCATGAGTGGTGTCAGCATTCCGGTATCGTCCCTGTTCCGCGGCTGGAGAGATAATTTCCATCTGTATAACAACGGCGAGCAGATGAACTTTGGTAAGCAAAACGAGCTGTCGATCAAGGCCAACGGCCTGATTGCAATCGATGCACTGCCGGTGTTCTGGCCGTTCAACAACCCGCTGCCGGACTACTCGATTCCCAACGAGAAGCTCGCTCCACTGTGGCGTGGCTCCATGGGCTTCTTTGGCCCGCAGCAGGTGCTGTCCACCGAGTACAACCCGAGCCCCTGGTGGCCGGAAGAAAACTCCGGTGTGACGCTTGCCGCCGCGGGTGAAGCGGGCTGGGGCATCATCGAATTCGATAATGCCAAGGACTACCACAGTGAGCAGGACTGGTTCACCGGCATCGTCAACAACACGCCGCTGGACAACAGCTTCGACTTCCAGGTGGTGTTCAACACGGACGTGCGTCACGGGGATGGCGAGCACGAGCTGTACTTTGCCTACGACAACATCAACTTCGGCAGCCTCAACGACCACGGCACCATTGGTCTGCAGGGTTACCGCGGTGCGATGACGCCGTTCGGCCCGCTGGAAGGCTATCTGGGTGAGTCCTACGTGGCCAAGACCGCATTTGATGTCGAGCCCACCACTGGTCTGCGCGACACCATCCACGACAACCTGCTGCTGTGCTGGGACTACCGCGGTCCGGAATCCAGCCAGTTCGACGTCACCGTACCCACCCGGGTTGCGTCCAACGCCGCGGGCATGGAACTGGTGGTTGAAGCGGTCAGCCAGGTGGATGAACTGGGAGATAAGAATCTCAGCCACACCATCGTGGTGCCGAGCAACCTGACCATCAGCGCCATTGCCGACAAGCAAGTGGACGAAGATGGCAGCTTTGACATCACCGTGTTCTACGCCGATGAAACTGCCGGTCGCAACGAAATCACCATCTCCGGTGACAACGTCAGCGGTATAGCCGATGGCTGGGAGTCCGGCTCGACCGTAACCATCACCCCGGCCGCCGACTTCCATGGTGAGACCGAAGTGACCGTTACTGTGGCAGACCTGGAAAACCCGGCCGATGCGGCATCCACCAGCTTCATGCTCACCGTCAATGGTGTGAATGACGCGCCCATGGCCGCGGTTGCTGGCGATGTGACCATCACCGAAGGTGAAAGTGCCACCCTCGACGCGAGCGGAAGCTCCGACCCGGACGGCGACATGCTGTCCTTCAGCTGGGCGGGCAATGGAACCATTGCGGATGCCACCCAGGCGACCACCACCGTAAGTAACCTTGGTGCGGGTGAACATGTTTTCACCGTGATCGTCAGCGATGGTGCGCTGAGTGCCGAGGCGAGCCTCACTGTCACCGTTGAGTCTGCGGTTGAAGACGAAGTGGAAGTCACCGAGAAACCGAAGAAAAAACGCGGTGGTTCCGTGTACTACCTGCTGGGCCTGCTGGCTCTGGCTGGACTGGTACGCCGTCGCCGCTTTGCCTAAGGCCTGAACGGCTTCATTCCCGGCGGGGTCGCTAACGCCTCGCCACTTTTATCCTCACAGGATAGCGGCCAGCCTTCGGGCTGGCCTTTTTTGTGTCTGGGGTTTGGCAAGCCGCGCCGCTGCGTGCGCGTCTTGTCTAGGCTGGCAGTATTCGCTAAATTGCTGCGCTTCCCGCCAGCATGGCCTGAAAGAGTCTCAACCCTTGTCAGAGAAAGCCAAACCCGTCGCCGTGGGCGACCAGACCTCCTTGCATTCCCTTCCGCCCAGTGTCGGTTTCAGCCTGGCCAGCGCCGCGCGCATACTCGCCGCCGGCGGTGTGATCGCCCATCCCACCGAATCCGTGTGGGGGCTCGCCTGCGACCCGAATAACCGGGACGCGGTGGCACGCCTGTTGCGGCTCAAGAACCGTCCCATGGAGAAGGGCTTGATCCTCGTGTCCGGCAATGCCGGGCACTTCTCCGGCCTGCTGCACAACCTTTCCGGCGACCAGCGCGCGCGCATTGACGCCACCTGGCCGGGGCCGGTGACCTGGCTGGTACCGCACTTTGATCAGGTCCCGCCGTGGATTAGCGGTATTCACCATAGTGTGGCGCTGCGCCACACTAATCACCCGTTTACCGCGGCATTGTCGCGGGCCTTTGGTGGCCCCATCGTGTCCACCTCCGCCAACCCCGGCGGCTGCCAGCCCGCACGGCACAAGTTTCAGGTGCTGCGCTATTTTGGCAATGCGCTGGATTTCGTCGGTGGCGGCAGCACTGGTGGGCGCGCCTCCCCCAGTGAAATCCGCGATGCCGCCAGTGGCCGGGTACTGCGTGCGGGCTAAGTGCCTCGGGCCTTTTTCCTGCTGCTGTTCCCGCGACTGTTCCCGCGAACCTAATTCGAGAAGTTACTATGAGTACGATTGATATCCAGACCGTGAAAGACTATCTGCTGGGTCTGCAGGATCGCATTTGCGCCGACCTGGTGGCGGTGGACGGTACAGAGTTTTTTGAAGACGCCTGGCAGCGCGAGGCGGGCGGCGGTGGCCGTACCCGTGTGATGGAAAACGGCAATGTGATTGAAAAGGGCGGGGTCAATTTTTCCCACGTGTATGGCGACAAACTGCCGCCGTCTGCCACCGCGGCGCGCCCGGAGCTCGCCGGCCGTTCGTTTGAGGCGATGGGTGTGAGCCTGGTAATCCACCCGCGCAATCCTTACGCGCCCACCAGTCACGCCAACGTACGATTGTTTGTGGCGCAGAAAGAGGGCGCCGAGCCGGTGTGGTGGTTTGGTGGTGGCTATGACCTCACCCCTTATTACGGCTTTGAGGAAGACGTGGTGCACTGGCACCAGACCGCCAAAGACGCCTGTGCGCCCTTCGGCGACGACATTTATCCGCGCTTCAAAAAGTGGTGTGATGAATATTTCTATCTGAAACATCGGGACGAGGCGCGCGGCGTGGGCGGACTTTTCTTCGATGATTTCAATGAAGGTGGTTTCGATAACGCCTTTGGCCTGTTGCGGGCGGTGGGTGATTCCTATACCGACGCCTATTTGCCGATCCTGAAGAAGCGCAAGGACACCGAATACGGTGAGCGCGAGCGGGATTTTCAGCTGTACCGCCGCGGCCGTTACGTGGAATTCAATCTGGTGTTTGACCGCGGCACCCTGTTCGGCCTGCAAAGCGGTGGCCGCACCGAATCCATCCTGATGTCACTGCCACCGGAAGTGCGCTGGCGCTACAACTGGCAGCCGGAAGCGGGCAGCGCGGAAGAAAAACTCTACACGGACTTTTTGCCGCACCGGGAGTGGGTCTAAAGCACCTTACTGAAAGGTCGTAAAAAGGAAAACGCCATGCACAAGGCCCGTCTGGAAGATATCAACAAACTGTTTCTCGAATACCGTCGCCTGTTCGAAGCGGGCGATGCGGAACAGATCGCTGATTTTTATCGATTCCCGATCCACTACTATTTTTCCAATGGAAAAAAATCCCAGCTCAGCCGCGAGTACTTTATCGGTCGGGTAAAAAAGCTGTTAGCGCTGTATCAGAAGCTGGGTGTTACCCAGATCGTCGGTGCGGTAACCGATGTAATCGAGCTGAACGAAAATACCAGCCTCGCCACACTCAACTGGGTGCTGCTGGACGACAGCGGCGAAAAGCCCCAGCAAATTTACAGCGCGATCACCCGCTATATGGTGTGTGAAGTTGACGGTACATCGAAAATCGATGGGTTGATCGGTGTGAATGAAACCAGCCAGATCAAGCAGGCGCTGAAAAAATAGAAACCGAACCGGGAAGGGTCATGGACAAATACGCGGTAATTGGCAATCCCATCAAACAATCCCTGTCTCCGGTGATTCACACCGCGTTTGCCAGGGAGACTGATCAAAAGCTGGAATACGGCAAGCTGTTTGCGGAAGCTGATGGGTTCAAGGCGACAGCGGATGCATTTTTTTCTGCCGGCGCCAAGGGGCTGAATGTCACCGCGCCGTTCAAGCTGGATGCGTTTGAATACGCCGATGAACTCACCGAGCGCGCGCGGTTGGCCGGTGCGGTGAATACTCTGGCGCGACAGCCCGACGGCACTTTGCTGGGCGACAATACTGACGGCCCGGGGCTGGTATCGGATATCCGCGACCACCTGGGCTGGGTCATCGAAGGCAAAAAGGTACTGGTGCTGGGCGCCGGCGGCGCCACGCGCGGTACCCTGCTGCCACTGCTAAAGCAAAACCCGGCGCAGCTGCATATCGCCAATCGTACCGCGTCCAAGGCCGAACGGCTGGCCGAGGACTTTGCGGCCTACGGCGCACTGAGCGCCAGTGGCCTCGACACCATTCCCGCGGGCTTTGATCTGATTATCAATGCCAGTGCCGCCGGCCTGTCCGGCGAGCGGCCGCAGATCGACTCGTCAGTAATTGGCCCGGATTGCTGCGCCTACGACATGGTGTACGGCGCCGAGCCCACCGCTTTTATGCGCTGGGCGGAGCCACTGGGTGCACGCACCGCGGATGGCCTGGGCATGCTGGTGGGGCAGGCGGCCGAAGCGTTTGCCCTGTGGCGCGGCGTGCGGCCGTCGGTGGAACCGGTACTGGCGATGCTGCGGGAGACACTGCACGCAAAGAGCCGGGCACACGAGCGCTGATTGCGTCACCGCCCCAATCCTTCCCCATAGAACGATTCTTAGGTTTACGGTCACCAAAAGGTGTTGTGACCGCCACGCCACACTATGGTTAAAGCCGGGAACTGTCGCTCGGTCCGGGATTTTTTCACGGCCGGGGCCGCGATTCCCCCGGCAATACGCCAAAGTGCCAGAGAAATCCGCTGAAACTGGCCGGAAAACGCCGTACGGCGTACTTTTCCGGCCGAGTTTTGGTATCCTCTCGCCCCTAATTTTTTGGGCTCGACCGCGTTTGCTGCTAGGCGAGATTGGCGCGGCCCTGTGTTCCCTGGCTTTTCCCTGTGTCACTGGCGACTTTCACCCTGCGGCATCGGCGAACTCTGGAGTTATCCACAAGTGAAACAGCTTCCCTTCGAGAAAGTCACCATCGTCATGGGCTCCCAGTCCGACTGGCCAACCATGGAAATGGCGACCAAGCCGCTGACCGACCTGGGCGTGCCTTATGCCACCGCCGTGGTCTCTGCCCACCGCACCCCGCAGCGCATGGTGGAATTTGCCACCACGGCGCACGAGCGTGGCACCCAGGTGATTATTGCCGGTGCCGGCGGTTCCGCGCATTTGCCGGGCATGATCGCGGCCATGACCCCGCTACCGGTGATCGGTGTGCCGGTGGCCAGCAAATTCATGACCGGCATGGACAGCCTGCTGTCCATCGTGCAGATGCCGAAGGGCGTGGCGGTGGCCACCCAGGCAGTGGGCGCTTCCGGCGCATTCAATGCGGGCCTGATGGCGGCGCAGATGCTGTCCCTGACCGACCCGGAGCTGCAAAAGCGCCTGATCGCCTGGCGCGAGCAGCAGAGCGCCGGTGTGCCATTCGAAGTGGAATGATTGTCCGTAGAGATTTCTGAACGTTTACGAGGTGTAGCGCAAATGACCGTCAGACGCGTAGGTATTGTCGGCTGTGGCCAGCTGGCCCAGATGATGGCCCAGGAGGCTCGTCCGCTGGGTATCGAGTTCAGTTTCCTCGCCGAGGGTGGGGAAAATACCACCTGCGTGGAAGGGCTCGGCACGATCGTGGATGCCGGTGATGGCGCCGACGTCGAGGCGCTATACAAGGCCATGGGCAGCCCCGAAGTCATTACCGCCGAGCGCGAGGGCGTGGATGTCGGCCTGCTGCGCGCGCTGGAAAAATTCTGCCCAGTCTACCCGCGCCCGGATGCCTTCGAAAAAACCCAGCACCGGGTGCGCGAGAAAACTGCGATCACCGATGCGGGCCTGCCAGTGGCCCCCTTCCGCCCGGCCAACAATTACGCCGAAATTTGCGAGGCCGTGAAGGCCCTGGGTTACCCGTCATTTATCAAAAGCTGTGAAAACGGCTACGACGGCAAGAACCAGTGGCGGGTGAACAGCGACGAGGATCTCGCGGCCATCGCCAACGACGTGCCCGAGTCCGAGTATGTGGTGGAAAAGGGCATCCACTTTTCCCGCGAAGTCTCCCTGATCGGTGCGCGCACCGCTGACGGCAAGGTAGTCACCTATCCGTTGGCGGAAAACGACCACTACAACGGCACCCTGCTGGTTTCCACGGCACCGGCTCCCCATGTGGACGAAAAGCTGCAGACCACCGCCGAAGAATACCTGTCCACCCTGATGAACGCCTGGGATTACGTAGGCGTGCTGGCGATGGAGTGCTTCGTCACCGACGACGGTCTGCTGATCAACGAGCTGGCGCCGCGGGTGCACAACAGCGGCCACTGGACTTTGGCCGGCGCCAAAACCAGCCAGTTCGCCAACCATGTGCGCGCGATACTGGGTATGGAGCTGGGCGCCACCGATGCGGCGCGTCCGGCAGTGATGATCAATATGCTGGGTGTAGACAAAAAGCCTGCGCTGCAGAATGAAGGTGTCTGGTCTTACGGCAAGGCGCTGCGCCCGGGCCGCAAGATGGGCCATGTAATCCTGCTGGACGATACGCAGGATGCCCTGGCTACCCGCATCGACAGCATGCTGGAAGAACTGTACGGCCCCAGCAAGCGCCCCGCCTGATTACTCCGGCAGCGGTGGCGCTGCCGGGTATCGTTCGGTTTTCCCAAACCTGCGAAACCCGAACTCTGCACCACTCCTTTTCAGTGGATCTGGCATACTGACCCCGTTGAACCCGCCAGGTTTTTCCTGGCGGTACCATTGACCGGGGGTTGCTGTATGCGTGAATTCATTAAAAATCTTTCCATCTGTTTTGCCGCCGGCGGCATCGCCGGGCTCGCCTATGCCCTGGGCCTGTGGGCCATGGGGCACTACGGGTTTACCCGCTTTCTGCACGTGGATATCGCGCCCTATCTCTCCAATGCCTATATTTACCAACGGGTAGTCTGGGGCGGCATCTGCGGCCTGATATTCCTGTTGCCCTGGCGCAAGAGCTGGATCAGTCGCGGCTTTCTGCTATCCCTGATTCCCGCAGGTATTCTGCTGCTGGTGCTGCTGCCCATGCGCGGCCTTGGGGTCGGCGCACTGGCACTGGGTACGCTTGCGCCGCTGGTGATTATTCTGGCCTGTGCGGCCGGGGGTATTGCGGGTTCAGGCTGGTTGAGAGCCCAGGGAAAATAAACGGTGTTACAAACAGGGTGCATACAATGAAACGGAAACTATCGATCGCTCTGCTGATGGCGGCGATGTCTCTGGGCGCAACTGCGTCTGAGCAGGACACGCGGGATTTGATCGCGCTGGGCGCACTGACCTTTGCGGATAATTGCAGAAAGTGTCACCAGCTGGACGGTTACGGTGAGGAGGCGCTCTACCCATCGTTGCACGATCCCAAGCTGCTGGCGAACAAGTCGCTGTTGATCGACACGCTGCTGCATGGGCGCTCGGCACCGCGTCGCAATGGTGGTGAAGAAGATCTGATGCCGCCGCTGGAATTTCTGACCGATCGCGAGATTGCAGCGATTATTGCGTTTATTTCCAATACCTGGGGTGACGGGGTGTTGCTGGTGAGCGAAGAAGAGATTAAAGCGGCGCGCTGAATGAATGCGGCACTGACGCGAGATTAATAAAAAAGGTCGGCAATTGCCGACCTTTTTTATTGCGATGCACCTTACGCAGGCTTTCTTGCCAGCGGCTGGCACATGCAGTGCACACCGCCGCCGCCGGCAGTGATCATGGAGATGTCCGGGTCGATCACGTCGAGGCCGTGGGCGCGGCACTTTTCCTTCAGTTCGGTGTTGTCGGACGGCAGCATGACGCGGTCGTTACCCAGTGCGACAACGTTGACGCCCAGCTCCATCACCTGCGGGTAGGAGATGTCGATGATGTCGAAGTTGCGGGACTTGAACCACTGCACCAGTTCCGGCTCTACGGCGTCGACACACACGGCGACGAGCTTTTCCGCCAGCGCGGCGACGAGTACGTCGATGTGCAGGAAGTAGGGGTCGAACTCGTAGCCTTTCACTTCCCAGCCTTCTTTTTCGATCCAGCTTTTCATCTGGTTGAAGCCCTGGGGTGAGGTGCGCTCGCCGCTGTAGCCGCACAGGATGACACCGGGTTCGAGCACCATGAAGTCGCCGCCTTCCAGGCTGCCGGCGGTGATGATGTCGTAAATGGGGATGTCGAGTTTCTGGTAGGTCTTGACCACATCGACCCATTCGCCGCGGCGCCAGGGGGAGTACATCTGGGTGACGATGGGTCCCCAGGGGGTCATGACACTGCTGTCGCGCGCGTAGAGCTGGTAGGGGAGGTTGGCGTCGGCGGGCAGCAGGTGCGTGGTGACGCCGGCATGTTTGTAGGCGTCGAGCATTTCCTGGTGCTGGCGTTTGGCGACGGCGGCGTCGAACTGACGGCCGAGGCGCACGGAGCGGCGGCTGGCGGCGTTGCCCATCTGCCAGGTGTAGTTGTCGATGGGGCCGACGAGCAGGTCGGTGAGCACGCCGTACTCGGAATCGATGCCCCAGTTTTTCAGCGGCGCTGTGTTGCCGTTGTCGTTGCGGTGTTTGTAAGTAAATTCGGTCATTTTAGTTTCTCGAATCTTTTCTAGTCCGTGGTTCCGCTCAGGCGGTTCCGTGGCGCCGCTGCTGGCGGTAACCCTGCGCGCGACACGCCGTAAACCCATCCCTGGGGGCTCGGCTGCGGCCGTCCTGGCCGCAGACGGTCTCGCGCAGGGTTACCGCCAGCAGCGGCTTCGCATTCAATTTCTTCGTTCTATTTAGTCCGTAGGGTGGATAAGCGCAGCGCATCCACCAATCCGCTTAGCCGGGGTTTGCCATCTTCAGCATCGCGTGCAGCAGCACATTCGCCCCCGCTTCCAGGTCCTTCGGTTCCGCATTTTCCGCTTCATTGTGGCTCAACCCTTTTTCACAGGGCACAAAGATCATGCTAGTGGGCGCAACGCGGGAGATGTACACGGAGTCGTGCCCGGCGCCGGAGACCATTTCCTTGTTGCTGTAACCCAGCCCGGCCACTGAACTGCGCACGGCTTCCACGCACTGGTCATCAAACTTGACCGCGGGAGAGCGCCATTCGTCGCGGATCTGGTGCTCGAGGCCGATGTCGTCGGCCACGCGGGCGGCGATTTCGCGGAAGCGCTGATCCATGCTGTCGAGGATGTTTTGGTCCGGGTGGCGCAGGTCGACGGCGAGGACGAGTTTTTCGGGCACGGTGTTGCGGCTGCCCGGCTCGACGCGGATGTCGCCGAAGGTGGCGCGGGCCCAGGGGGCGTGCTCTTCGGCGAGTTTGTACAGTTCGTCGAGGATGCGGTGCAGGCCCATAAACGGATCGCGGCGGGTTTCCATGGGGCTGGGGCCGGCATGGCAGGGTTGGCCGATGAGGGTGAGGTCGTACCAGTACATGCCCTGTACGCCGCTCAGTACGCCGATGGTTTTTTCTTCGGCCTCCAGGATGGGGCCCTGCTCGATGTGTACTTCAAACGCGGCGGCGAGTGGGCGCGGCTTGGCGGGGAGCTCGCCTTTGTAGCCGATGCGCGCGAGTTCTTCGCCGAAAGTTTTGCCTTCTTTGTCGGTGCGGGCGTAGGCGTAGTCGAGGTTGAACTCGCCGCTCCAGACGCCGGAGCCGATCATGGCGGGGGAGAAGCGGGCGCCTTCTTCGTTGGTCCACACGGCCACTTCCAGCGGCGCTTCGGTTTCGATTCCAGCGTCGTTCAGACTGCGCACCACTTCGAGGCCGGCGAGTACGCCGAAAACCCCATCGAACTTGCCGCCGGTGGGCTGCGTGTCGAGGTGGGAGCCGGTGAGCACCGGGGGCAGATCGGGGTTGCGGCCCGGGCGCTGGGCAAAAACGTTGCCCATCTCGTCAACGGTTACGGTGCAGCCGGCGTCTTCGCACCACTGTACGAACAGGTCGCGGCCCTGCTTGTCGAGATCCGTCAGCGCCTGGCGGTTGCAGCCGCCTTTGTCAGTGGCGCCAATCTGCGCCATTTCCATCAGGGTGTTCCACAGGCGCTGGCCATTCACGCGCAGCTCGCTGGTGTCCATCATTGTATGGCCTCGCTGGTTATTGGTTTTTGCGCAATCGGGGATTTTCAGGCCCTTCAGATTCTAGGCCCAAATGAGGAGTTATTTTGACCGAGGGTGGCGTGCTCTTTTGCGGATTTGATTTGATAAGGCCATGGATTGTGCGGTCGGGCGCCTTTTGAGGTGCATAAAATTCCGCTTTTAACACAAGCCCGGTTGGCGGCCCGTTAAATCACGCGTCAAAAAAAATGTTACGCTTTCCGTGCTTCACAATAATGAACGGATGGGGACAGTGAATGAAACGGATTTTTCTTGGGGCAGCACTGACGCTTGCGGGGATGGCCATGCCCGCCTTTGCGAATTTCGACAAGGCGATGGAATCCTACACGGCCGGTAACTTCACTGAGGCCTATCGCAGCTTTGATGCGCTGGCGGCAATCGGGGATTACAGCTCCGCGTTTAACATCGGTGTCATGCACTACCGTGGCGAATACGTCGAGCAGGATCCTGTTGAGGGCTGGGCGTGGATGCAACTGGCGGCGTCGCAGTCCGGTTCCGAAGATATGATGCGCACCGCCGGAAAAATCTTTGCCGCGCTCGACTCCGATGGACAGAAGGCTGCCCAGCAGCGTTTGGATCAGCTTCTGCACACCCACGGCAAAGAAACTATCCTGGGTGACCTGAACCCGGTGATGCTATCGGATGAGGAGTGCGAGATAGAGCGCACTCCCATAGCCAAAACCCAGCCACGATACCCGACACACGAGCTGCGGCGCGGCCGGTTTGGCCGGGTGGTACTGGAGTACTCCGTGATGCCCGCGGGCCATGTGCGCGATGTTACCGTGGCCCAGTCCAGCGCGGACAGTTTTGCCAACGCCGCTGCCGAATCAGCGCTTTCTTACCGGTATGAGCCTGCTGCTGTCACTGAGCCCACCAGTGGGGTCAAGACTGCGGTGTCTTTCAACATTACTGGCCCGGTTAAAAATCAGCATCGCCTGGTTGCGGAGCTGAATGAATGGAAAGGTAAAGCCGAGGCCGGTGATGCGGTTGCCCAGTATGTATATGCCTACCGGCTGGGTGTGTTCCGCTCGTTTCGTCGGTTCATGAAAGGCGTCGATCTGGAGTATCAGGCGGCGAACAAGTGGTACCTGGAAGCAGCCCGCCAGGGTATACCCCAGGCCCAGTTTGAAATCGGCCGCAACATGGTCATGGGGCGTGGGTGCAAGGCCGATACTGAAAATGGGTTGAAGTGGATCACCGCCGCTGCAGCAGCGGGCGTACCGGAAGCACAGAATTATCTCGCCACCAGTGTTGGTGCTATTCCTGAGGCGGACCGTCGGGAGCATGCAATTCGATGGTTAAAAAATGCGGCATCAAACGGTCACTATTTTTCTGGTCTGTTGCTCGCATGGGAATTGGTCTCGGGCCCGGGCGCGCCTTCCGCGCAAGACCTCGCACTGGCATCCGACCTGGTTGCTGCGAAGCCGGTGAATTATTTTGACGAGGTCCGGATCCTGGAGACCAAAGCCGCTGTCGCTGCCGCGCAGGGAAGTTTCAAGACCGCACAGAAACTGCAAAAGCGGGCGATCAAAACTGCTGGCAAGCTGGAATGGGATCTGCGAGATGCCAACCATCGACAGGCTGCCTATCTGCGGGGCGAAAAATGGAGCGGTCCCTACTACTTCGACATTGAGCTCGCGCCAGGCTCGGTTCAGGTCGCCGCAGAGTAAAGACTCGGCGGCGACCGCGGACTACCCGCCGTCACAAATTATTCAGCGAGCTATTTGTTGGTGAGTTTCTATGAGCCGTTTTTCGGCTGAGCGTGGTGTACCGTGCCAATCCCACGCTAGAAGGTGCGCTATTGACTAAGGTTGCTGGGTCAATATCGCTTTTTGGGAATACACCATGTCGGTCAAAACGAACGCGTTAGGTTTGGTTGTGCTGGTGGCGCTCTTCACCGGTTGCTCCAAATCCACGGATGACGCCTCAGCGTCGGATACTGGCGGTAGCGTGATCGCCAGTGCGCAGGCACAACAGGCGACGGAGCAGCTCTCTGCCCACTCGGACTACACGTTTACAACGGAGCAGAAGGATGCTTCGGAATACACCCGCAAGCTGAACGAGGCGGTGTACGGCGAGCTGGATTTCGACGACAAGACGGCGCAGGAAAACGTCGAACGCGGGTTTATTGCACCGCTGCTGAACAATGGCGATATCGAGGGAGTTTACCCGGCCACCAAACTGAATTTCATGCAGGGAAAGAAAGCCCCGCCCGAGGTAAACCCGAGTCTGTGGCGGCATGCGCAGCTGGTGAACCGGGGTGGCCTGTTCAAGGTGATCGACCGCGTCTATCAGGTGCGCGGCCAGGCGCTGGTCAACCTCACCATTATCGAGGGTGACACCGGCATCATTCTGTACGATGTGGAATACACGCCGGCGACACTGGTCAAGTCGATTGAGCTGTACCAGCAAGAGCGCGGCAAGAAGCCGCTGAAGGGCGTCATTATCTCCCACAGTCACGCGGACCATTTTGGTGGCTTCAACGGCATTATCGATGCTGGGCTGGCGACCAAGGAAGATTTCACCAGTGGCAAGATTCCGCTGATTGCGCCAGAAGGGTTTGTTGAAGAGTCTGTCAGTGAAAACGTGATGGGCGGTAATATCATGGCGCGCCGCGCCGGTTACCAGTACGGCAATGTGTTACCCGCCGGCCCGAAGGGCAAAATTACCGCAGCGCTGGGTGCTGCCGTTGCCGATGGCCAGTCCGGGTTGCCGATACCGAACAAGACAATTTCCAAAGATGGTGAAAAAGTTACCATCGACGGTGTCGAGTTCGAGTTCTATGTCACGCCTCACGCCGAAGCACCCTCAGAAATGGTGTTTTACATTCCCCAGTGGAAGGCCATGTCGATGGCGGAGGAACTCAATCATCTGCAGCACAACATCTACACCTTGCGCGGGGCCAAGATCCGCGATGCCAGCCTTTGGGCCAGCTATCTCGCCGAAGCCGTGGCCCGCTGGGGCGATGAAGTAGAGGTCAATTTTGGCCCGCACACCTGGCCCGTATGGGGGAATGAAAATGTGGTGCGCTATCTGAAGGCGCAGCGCGATCTGTATCAGTCGATTTACAACACCGCCCTGCGCTATGCCAATTATGGCTACCGGCCGGACGACATTGCGGAATACGCGGCGCTACCGGATTCGGTATTCAAGCAGTGGTACAACCGCCCTTACTACGGCCATACCAAGAACAATCTTAAATCAACTTATGTACGCAATTTCGGCTGGTTTAACGGCAACCCGACCGAGTTGGCGAAATATCCGGATGCGGAGCGCGGCAAGCGTTATGTGAAGGCGATCGGTGGCGAAGAGCGTGTGCTGGCTCTCGCACTGGAGAGCTTCAAAGCTGGCGATTACCGTTTCACGGTGGATATCTTGAACAATGTGGTCGCGTACAATGGCAAGAATACCAACGTCAATCTGCTGATGGCAGATGCGTTTGAGCAGCTTGGCTATCAGGAAGAAAACACCTTATATCGCAACCTGTATTTATCTGGCGCATCTGAGCTGCGCGCCGGCGGCAATATCCCCAATAAACTGGGGACGGCTTCACCGGAAGTGCTTGGAGCGCTACCGCCCAGCTTGATGCTGACCTATCTGTCCATGCTGGTGGATCAGAAAAAGGCAGAGGGTGCCGGAAACTTCACCATCAATCTCAAGTTGAAAGGTGAGGGCGATTACGCGCTGGATATGAACAACGGGGTATTGACCAGTGTTGCCGATCACCAGACAAAAAATGCCGATGTAACGCTGGAAATTGCCAAGCTGGATCTGCTGGCGGCCATGTCAGGCAAGGCAAAACTGAAAGATTTACTGAGTGCCGACAAGGCGAGTATTACTGGCAACCAGGAGGTGCTCAGCAAGCTCACCAGCGTGATGGGCAGCAAGATGCGGAATGATATGAACCTGGTGCTACCGCTGCAGGATGCCAATAAAATCCAATAACCGATGAGGCTGCGGGCGCTTCACTCGCAGCCTTCGCCCGGTGGCCGTGACCAGGTTGCCGTGACCAGAAAGTGGCTACCGCCTGAGATACTCGTCTTTCAACTTTACATAGTTGCCGGCGGTGTAGGTGAAGAATTTTCGCTCCTTCTCTTTCAGTGGGCGCGCCTGCTTTGCCGGCGAGCCCACGTACAGGTAGCCACTCTCCAGTCGCTTTCCCGGTGGCACCAGCGCGCCGGCGGCGAGCACTACTTCGTCCTCGATCACCGCCCCATCCAGCACAATAGCGCCAATCCCGATCAATACCCGGCTGCCCACGGTACAGCCGTGCAGGCAGGCCTTGTGACCGATGGTCACGTCGTCGCCAATGGTCAGCGGCCAGCCGCCCTCATTGAAGTCGCTGGCGTGGGTGATGTGCAGCACAGAACCGTCCTGCACGCTGGTGCGGGCACCGATACGCACCCGGTGCATGTCGCCGCGGATCACGGTCATGGGCCACACGGAACAGTCGTCGCCGAGTTCCACATCGCCGATCACCGTGCTCTGGGGGTCGATATAGACCCGCTCACCGAGTTGCGGGCGGTGGCCGCGATGTTCGCGCAGGGTGTGCTGGGGTAATTCGGACATGGGTAAGGCTGACCTCCGGGCGTTCGAGCAGGGTGTTAGTGTGCAACGAGCGAGTGCAATCCACTAGAATAGTGGGCATATGTTAACCCGTCTTTGCGATCATCGCCCCGGTGCTGTTCGCCTCTCGACAAGGAATTCCGATGTCTCAACCCGCCTCCGCCAACCCGCTGTTGCGCGCTCCGCTGCTGCCCCCTTTCGATACCGTCAAACCGGCACACGCCGAGCCGGCAATCAGCAAACTTATCGCCAACTGTCGCGAACAGCTGGATTCTTGCCTGAAAAATGCGGGCAAAGAACCTACCTGGGAAGAGACCGTGGCGCCGCTGGAAGAGGCTCAGGACCAGTTAAGCAAGGCGTTTTCGCCGGTCTCGCACCTGAACAGCGTATTGAGCGGCAACTGGCGGGCGCCCTATGAGGCGTGTCTGGCCCAGGTGACCGAATACTGGACCGAGCTGGGCCAGAACCCGGAGCTGTATGCGGTGTACCGGGCGCTGGCGAAGTCGCCGGACTTCGCCAGCTGGCCTCAGGCGCGGCAGCAGGCAGTCCGCCACGGGCTGCGGGATATGCATCTGGGTGGCGTTAGCCTCGAGGGCGAGAAGCGCGAGCGATACGCCGCCATCAGCCAGCGCCTGGCGGAATTGAAGAGCACCTTTGCCAACAACGTGCTCGATGCAACCAATGCCTGGAGCCTCAACATTACCGAGGAAGCCGAGCTGCAGGGAATCCCGGAATCCGCGCTGGCTACTGCCAGTGCTCTGGCGGATGCCAGGGGCAAGGACGGCTGGCTGCTTACGCTCGACGGCCCCTGCTTCCTGGCGGTGATGACCCACGCGGAAAACCGCGAGCTGCGCCATAAAATGCACTATGCATTTATCACCCGCGCCTCCAATGTCGGTCCCAATGCGGGCGAGTTCGACAACGCCAACGTGATGGCGGAGATTCTGTCCCTGCGCGCGGAGCAGGCCCATTTACTCGGTATGAAAAATTACGCCGAGCGTTCCCTGGCCAGCAAGATGGCGGAATCCCCCGAGCATGTGGAGCGTTTCCTGCGGGATCTGGCCAAGCGCGCCAAGCCCGCTGCGGTACAGGAATTTACCGAGCTGCAGGCCTTTGCCGCCGATGAGCTGGGGCTCGACCAGCTGCAGCCCTGGGATGTGACCTGGGCTGCGGAGAAGCTGAAGCAGGCGCGCTATGCGGTCAGCCAGGAAGAGCTGCGACCATATTTTCCGTACCCGAAGGTGCTGTCGGGCCTTTTCGCGGTGGCAGAGAAACTGTTCGGCGTGACCGCCGAGCTGGATAGCTCGGTTCCCACCTATCACCCGGACGTCCACTTCTACTGGTTGAAACGCGCCGGCGAGCCGATAGCCGGCTTCTATCTCGACCCTTACGCGCGCGAAAACAAGCGCGGCGGTGCCTGGATGGATGACGCGCGAGTGCGCCGCCAGACCAGTGCAGGCCTGCAGCTGCCGGTGGCCTATCTGGTGTGTAATTTTTCGAGTCCAAGCAAAGACACACCGGCACTGTTGACCCATTACGAAGTCACCACGCTGTTCCACGAATTTGGCCACGGCCTGCACCATATGCTGACCCAGGTAGATGTGGCCGCGGTCTCTGGCATTAACGGTGTCGCTTGGGATGCGGTAGAGTTGCCCAGCCAGTTTCTGGAAAACTGGTGCTGGGAGCCGGAAGCGCTGGCGATGATTGCGGGTCACTACGAGACAGGCGAGCCGCTACCGCAGGCATTGCTGGAAAAAATGCTCGCGGCAAAAAACTTCCAGTCCGCCATGTTTACCATGCGCCAGCTGGAATTTGCCCTGTTTGATTTCCTGCTGCACTCACGCCCGGAGGGCGCCAATGCAGATGAGATCCAGCGCCTGATCAACGAGGTGCGGGCGCAGGTGTCGGTCGTGCCGGTGTCCCCGGACAACCGCTTCCAGAACAGTTTCAGCCACATCTTTGCTGGCGGTTACGCGGCTGGATACTACAGCTACAAATGGGCCGAAGTATTGAGTGCCGATGCATTTTCGCTATTTGAGGAGACGGGGATTTTTGATCCGGCCACCGGTAACCGCTTTCTCACCGCAGTGCTGGAGCAGGGGGGAAGCCGCGACGCGCAGGACCTGTTTGCAGAATTCCGCGGTCGCGCGCCCAAAATTGACGCGCTGCTGCGGCACTCGGGCATTGAATAGTCCGCTTATTAACGAGGTATATTTTGAGCGAAGAATTTGAAAAGCCCGTCAAGCGCCGGTTTATTGCCGGCGCGGTTTGTCCACGCTGCAGCGAAATGGACAAGATCGTCAATTACAAAATGGGCGATAAAAATTATCGTGAATGCGTTGCCTGTGGGTTTAAAGATGAAATTCGCCTACAGGCGACCGCACGGGAACTGGACACCCGCGTGAACAAGACAAAAGAAAGGGAAGTGGAAGAAACCGCGGTAAAAATACTGCAGCCGCCGGGCGATAAAAATTAACCTGTAAAATCGTGCTCCCTTGAAAAAAATTTATCCACTGGTCGCGCTGGCGATCGTCCTCACTATCGCTGCTTTTTACGGCCTGGATCACTATCGCGAAGTACGTGAAAAGCAGCACGCACTTACCGCGCACCTTATTACCCGCTGCGCCAACCAGGGCTTACTGTCTCTGTTTGCCTTACAGGCCAATGACTGGGCCAAAAATCCAGCGCAGTTAATGGCTGAGGTGGAGCACCTGGAGCAGCGGGTAGCGGCTCTGCCGGATGCTGTGTATGAGGGCAAACCCTTTGCGGACTGGCAGGGCGCGCTGGAGGTATGCGATCGACTGACAGTTAATTCCAATCGTCAGCACAAAACGATTTTCCGGCCGATGGCGGAAATGGCTAAAAAGCCACTGTGGAGCCTCGAAACCGCGAAAAGTGAACCGTTTCAAGAGCGGCGCAAGAGGGCCATCTATCGCACCAAGGTGGCTGCAGAGGCTGCCGACAGGTACCTTGATGACTTGCGTGCTGACATAAAACGTTTACTGGACGTGAGCAGGATATCGCCAGAAGCACGTGTGCTAACCGAGCAGAATTTGCAGGCGGCGATCTTTCAGAAATACCGCAAGGGTAGATTCAGCAAGCGGCGCGTACTCCAGTATCTGGAGCGGCAGGAAGCCTTTTATCAACTGCTCACTGACAACCCGAAGGGTTTTACCCTGCGCGGCGGCAGTCTGTATTTTTACAATAAGAAAATACACCGCGAGGCGGACGAGCTGAACCGTATGCTATTGCAAAGCGAGGTGGATTTTTTTGCTAACTGGCGTCAGATCGTCGAGCAGTAAGCGGCCGCGCACCCTCAGTGCGAAAGATCCATATGGTGTGGCAGGGAGGGCGCGCGCAAATCAATCTGCATATGACGTGCGAAGTCTGGCCACTCTCCCGGTGCGTCGTCGTAGCGTTGCTTGTGCAGAATCATCGATACCAGTCGCTTCGGGTCCAGCTCGGTAGGCTCAAAGCGGTGCAGTAAAACGTCCGCCAGGCTGTCGAGCTGGCAGGCCAGTGCTTCCCCCAGCAGTTCCCGCACCACCAGATTGGCCACCATGGGGTCCATCGGCAGCAGTGGTGTGCCGCATATCGGGTGCAGCGCATCGTTGATTTCTTCCATGGTACGGTGGGCCAGGTACGCCTCATCGAGAATCGAACCCAGGCCGTGCTCGTGCGGCTGTCGCTCGGGAATCTCACTGAAACTGTGCAGGATCAGCTCGCGCACGGGAACAAAGTTCAGGCCGCCTGCATGGCACAGTTCATCCAGGCGCTTCAGCCACGACGGGATCGCCTGGATATACCGAATGACAAAACAGGTGATGTGCAGCGGGGCATCCCGTTGCGGCAAATGAATACTTCGATGAAGGCTTGGCAGGGTGTCGTGCAGGGAACGTCGAAACCTGCCACGGGCCTGTTCGGCGGTGACGGCGCGATCAATGCACTGCTGGATCAGTTGATAATGGTCAGGCATACATCAAAACAAAAACGACGAAACCGCCTCCCCGTTTCATTGTCTGCGGGCCCCCCGCTGGCTCCTGTGCGGAACTCTGCTCAAGAGAAAGACAAGACTGCTTAACGTTGGAAGAGGACTCGCTAGCGTAGCTCCAATGACATCCAATGGTTGTTCTTAGTGTAGTTATAAAAGTAGACCATCAATCCGCAAGAACGTGCGCCAAACCACAAAAATAAGCTAAACCAGATGCCATCGTTGCCCCAGTGGCGGGTAAGCCACCAGCAAGGTAAAAACACCATCACAGTGGCGATGATCATCGTGTCACGCATTTGCCGGCTTTTGCCCGCGCCAATGAAAACGCCGTCCAACTGATAGCTCCAAACCGCCACCAGCGGCAGTGCGCACAGCCAGGTGTAGTACTCCAGAGATGCGGATAAAACCGCGGGAATATTGGTGAACAGCGGCAATATCCAGTGTTCTCCGCCGATTAGCAGTAAAGTGATCAGCACCGCAGACGTCAGCGCCCAGGTGCCGGCCGCCGCGTTGGTGCGCACAAACTGCGCCATCGACCGGCGACCCACCGCACGCCCTACCAGTGACTCGGTGGCATGGGCGAAACCGTCCAGCGCGTAGGAAGTCATCATCAGCAATTGCAGCAGTATGGCGTTGGCCGCCAGCACCGTATCCCCCTGAGCAGCCCCCTGTGCAGTGAAAAATGTCAGCGTGAACAGCAGCAGGCAGGTGCGCACAAACAAATCCGCATTGATGTGCAGCAGTTCGCGCCAGGGCGCTGCATTGCGCCAAGGCCAGAAATTCGACTCAAGCAGCACCCGCCGTATTTGCGTGACCGCCGGCTGATGGCGTTTGCCCATTAGCCACAGACCCATAGCGAAGCCGCAAACATCCGCGCACACCGAGGCCCAGGCCGCGCCTTGTGCCCCCATTCCCAGCCCGAGGATCAGCAGCAGGTCGAGGACGATGTTCAGCAGGTTGGCGGTGACCAGGATTGCCAGCGGCGCGCGACTGTCCAGGCGGCCGATGAAGAAACCCAGCAGGGCGAAGTTGGCCAGCGCCAGCGGCGCACTCAGCAGGCGGATTTGCAGGTAAGCGTGGGCGTGGGGGCTGGCCTCGGCGCTGGCGTTCATCCACTGCACGATGACCGGCAACAGTGGCGACGCCAGCAACAACAGCAGCGACCCCAGTACCCCCGCCAGGCAAAGCGCGCGCAACAGCCAGGCCGCTCCGTCGGCGTCGTCATTGGCGCGCGCCACCAGCCCAGTGGTGCCCATCCGCAGAAAGCCGAAGGCCCACAGCAGCATGGAAATCACACTGGCGCCGATCGCAACACCGGAAAGATATTCCGGACTCGACAAATGGCCGAGCACAGCGGTGTCTACCGCACCCAGCAGCGGCACGGTGATGTTGCTCAGAATCATGGGCCAGGCCAGTTGCCACACACGCACACAGGGAGCGCGAAAACGGCGGGAAATGGCACCAGGGCGCACCGGTGAATTTTTCATGTAAGTTGGCGATTTAATTGACTTTGTTCTGGCAATGTGTTTCTTTTGAAAACGCTAGATGCGACAAAAGACACAGGTTGTTGGTTGTACCTTCCGGGCGACGACATCTGAAGTAAAAAATAACAAGTTGCACTGTCAGCAGTATCGCGCAGTCGAGGTCCTCGCCCGGTGTGCGAACAGTGTATGTAGTCTTGGTTTACTACAGCATGTCCACATCATGATGTGTGGAATATAACCCGATCCCAGGATCGGGGCAGACTCCAGTCCTCCGAACAGCCAGCCGCTGTTACAGGGTTTCGCTAGTTTGTGGTTTGCAGCGCCGCGACCGCCCACGGGTTTTTCCTGTGTGGGTGGCAGCAGCCATGCGACCGCGGAAAAGCGGCCCGCGAGAATAACAAACATGGAGATCTGCAGGCGATGTTGATGGGCTTAAAACGGCTGTTCGCCTTCCTGACCCTCACGGTTCTCGCTCCCGGTGCGCTCGCTCAAGAAGCGGCAGAAAAAGCACAGGAGGGCGTTCAGCGTTGGGGGGTCAATATGACCCAGGGGGTTACCGAAGTTTCCCGTACCACTTACGAATTGCACATGCTGATTTTCTGGATCTGCGTGGCAATCGGCGTGGTGGTGTTTAGCGTGATGTTCTACAGCATGTGGCGTCATCGCAAAAGCAAGGGTTACAAGGCTGCACAATTTCACGAGAGTACGCTGGTGGAACTGGCGTGGACCATAGTACCCACCCTGATTCTGGTGGGCATGGCGATACCCGCCACCAAAACCCTGTACGATATCTACGACACCAAGGACGCCGATCTCGATATTATGATCACCGGCTACCAGTGGAAGTGGAAATACGACTACCTGGGTTCCGATGTCTCCTTCTTCTCCAATCTCGCCACCCCCGCCTCGCAAATCAACAACCAGCAACCCAAGAGCGATAACTACCTGCTGGAAGTTGACGAGCCGATGGTGGTGCCGATCAACAAGAAAATTCGCTTCCTGATTACCGCCAATGACGTTATCCACGCGTGGTGGGTGCCGGACCTGGCAGTGAAAAAAGATGCGATCCCTGGATTCGTCAACGAATCGTGGACGCGTATCGATGAGCCCGGCATCTACCGCGGTCAGTGCGCCGAGCTATGTGGCAAGGATCACGGCTTTATGCCGATCGTGGTCAAGGCGGTACCGGAAGATGAATATCACTCCTGGTTGAGCAAGCGCGCCGAGCAGGCGGCCCTGATCAAGGAGCTCACCAACAAAACCTTCACCTTCGACGAGCTCTACGAGCGTGGCAAAAACGTGTACAACCGCGCATGCGCGGCCTGTCACCTTCCCGGTGGTCAGGGTGTGCCCGGCACCTTCCCGGCTATTGCCGGCTCCAAAGTCGCTACCGGCGGTATGGATGGCCACTTGAGTATGGTGGTGAACGGCTCGCCCAATAATCCTGCCATGCAGGCCTTCGGTGCACAGTTGAATGAAGTGGATCTCGCTGCGGTAATTACCTACCAGCGCAATGCCTTCGGCAACAACATGGGCGACACCGTGCAGCCCATCGACATTCTCAATTTCAAGAATAAGTAAGCAGGAGCCGAGAGGAGTTTAGATATGGCACACGGTCCCAAACCCGGTTTTACCCGCTGGCTCTACACCACTAACCACAAGGACATCGGCTCGATGTACCTGTGGTTCAGTTTTGCGATGTTCCTGCTTGGCGGTTGTATGGCGCTGGTTATTCGCGCCGAATTGTTCCAGCCCGGCCTGCAGATTGTGCAGCCGGCCTTCTTCAACCAGATGACCACCATGCATGGCCTGATCATGGTGTTCGGTGCGGTGATGCCCGCCTTTGTGGGGCTCGCCAACTGGATGGTACCGATGATGATCGGCGCCCCGGACATGGCGCTGCCGCGCATGAACAACTGGAGTTTCTGGATTCTGCCATTCGCCTTTGCGATGTTGGTTTCCACCCTGTTCATGGAAGGGGGTGCACCGGATTTCGGTTGGACCTTCTACGCACCACTCTCCACTGAGTACGCGCCACCCAGCGTGACCTTCTTTATCTTTGCAGTGCACATCATGGGTGCGTCTTCCATCATGGGGGCGATCAATATCGTGGCCACCATTTTGAATATGCGTGCTCCCGGTATGACGCTGATGAAGATGCCGCTGTTCGTGTGGACCTGGTTGATCACCGCGTATCTGCTGATTGCGGTGATGCCGGTACTCGCCGGTGTGGTGACCATGATGTTGATGGACATTCACTTCGGTACCAGCTTCTTCAGTGCTGCCGGTGGTGGTGACCCGGTCCTGTTCCAGCATGTGTTCTGGTTCTTCGGTCACCCTGAGGTGTACATCATGATCCTGCCGGCCTTCGGCATTGTGTCGGCGATCATTCCCACCTTCGCGCGCAAGCCGCTGTTTGGTTACAGCTCCATGGTGTACGCCACCGCGTCGATCGCCTTCCTCAGCTTTATCGTATGGGCGCACCACATGTTTACCGTGGGTATGCCGATTGCCGGTGAGCTGTTCTTCATGTACGCCACTATGCTGATTGCTGTGCCCACCGGGGTGAAGGTGTTCAACTGGGTAACCACCATGTTCCGCGGGTCGATGACCTTCGAAACCCCCATGCTGTTTTCCATTGCCTTCGTGATCCTGTTTACCCTGGGTGGTTTCTCCGGCCTGATGCTCGCCATCGCACCGGCGGACTTCCAGTATCACGATACCTACTTTGTGGTGGCGCACTTCCACTACGTACTGGTGCCCGGGGCCATCTTCTCGATCACCGCGGGTGTGTATTACTGGTTGCCGAAGTGGACCGGCAACATGTACAACGAGACCATGGGTAAAGTGCATTTCTGGATGGCGTTTGTCGGCCTGAATGTGACCTTCTTCCCCATGCACTTCGTCGGCCTTGCCGGCATGCCGCGCCGTATTCCCGATTACGCGCTGCAGTTTGCCGATTTCAACCAGATCGCCAGTGTGGGCGCTTTCCTGTTCGGCGCGGCGCAAATCGTGTTCCTGTTCAACGTGATTCGCACCGTGAAGGGCGGCAAAAAAGCCACCGACGAGGTCTGGGAAAACCCGGAAGGACTGGAGTGGAGCGTGCCATCACCGGCGCCCTACCACACTTTCAGCACGCCACCGGTCGTGCGCTGATTACGTGAGCAGGTAATGCCCATGTCCATGAGTGCCAATGCAAAAACCACCGTCAAGATGCTGACCCTCGCGGTCAGCATGCTCGGCTTTGCCTTGTTCATCATGCCGCCGCTCTACGACGCTTTCTGTGAGGTCACCGGGCTCAACGGGAAAACCGGTGGCCGCTATGAGGCGGTGCCGGCGGCGGTGGACACGGAGCGCAGGGTAAAAGTGCAGTTTGTTGCCAGCAACAATGAAAACATGCCCTGGGAATTCAAGCCCGACACGGTGGAAATCTATGTGCATCCCGGTGAGGCGGTGGACACCGTGTTCCATGCACGCAATCCCACCGACGCTGACATGATCGGCCAGGCAATTCCCAGCGTGGTGCCATTCAAGGCGGCGAGCTATTTCCACAAGACCGAGTGTTTCTGCTTTAACCAGCAGGCGCTCGCTGCCGGAGAAACGGCCGAACTGGGGCTGCGCTTTATCGTCGACCCGGATCTGCCTGCCGGTGTAAACACCATTACGCTTTCCTACACGCTGTTTGATGTCACGGAAAGAATTGCCAAACAAGCGAACAACAAAAATACCGACTCCGAGCGAGAGGGATAAAAAACTATGGCCACCGAAAGCAGCTACTATGTTCCCGAGCAGTCCCGGCTGCCTATCTTCGCCACCATCGGCATCTTCCTGACGGCCTTCGGTGCCGCCAATTGGATCAATGGCGGTAGCTCCTATATTTTCTTTGCCGGCGCACTATCCATGGCCACGGTGCTGTGGTTCTGGTTTGCGGCGGTGATCCGGGAAAACATGCAGGGGCTCAACAGCGACCAGCTCAAGCGCTCCTATGTGTGGGGTATGGGCTGGTTTATTTTCTCTGAAGTGATGTTCTTCGCGGCGTTCTTTGGTGCGCTGTATTACATTCGCACCTTCACCCTGCCTTGGCTGGGCGGTGAGGGCGACCGCGGCTCCTCCAACATGTTGTGGGAGGGCTTCCAGAACACCTGGCCATTGATGGTGACCCCGGAGCAGGCTGTGGCCGGCGATGCGGCGAAAGTGGTTGGCCCCAAGGGTATTATCGACCCCTGGCACCTGCCGCTGCTGAACACCGTGTTACTGCTGGCTTCCAGCGTGACCGTGCATATTGCCCATGTGTATCTGAAGAAGGGCAAGCGCCAGGGGTTCAATCTGTGGCTGGGTGCCACCGTTGTGCTGGGCTTTACCTTCCTGTTTTTCCAGGTAGAGGAATATCTCGAAGCCTATCAGCAACTGGGATTAACACTCGAATCCGGCATCTACGGCACTACCTTCTTTATGCTGACCGGTTTCCACGGCGCGCACGTTACGCTGGGAACCATCATGTTGCTGATTATGCTGCTGCGCTCGGTCATTGCCCATCATTTCAAGCCCGACGACCACTTTGGTTTTGAGGCGGCGAGCTGGTACTGGCACTTTGTCGATGTGGTTTGGGTAGGCCTGTTTATCTTTGTTTACGTGCTGGGTGCGTAAACCTGCATGCAAATGGTGGATGGGAACCAGCCCATCCACCATGACCATTGCTCAGTATCGATTGGCCCAGGGCGCGGTGTTGGAGAGTACCCCACTGTGGAAGCCATACCAGATGGCCACAAGCAGCAGGGCCGCCAGTGAAATACGGACTCCGAGTGCATAGAGCGTACGCTTTGACTCGGGCGCACCCATGTCGCGCAGAAGGAAAAGCAGGGCGCTGGTCAGACTGGCCAGCACGGCGAGAAACAGCAACACGATTATTGCTTTTAGCCACATAATTAACCGCCATTTATAGAAGTATTGTTGGCATGACTGTTCCGATCAGATCGTCGCAGAAAGACGATAACGCAGTATCCACCGTGACCGGAATATCCTCCACGGAAGCGAGCGAACCACCGCGCGCAGCCAGTGTAGCATTTATCCGCAGCTGGACTCTCAGTGCCCTGTGCCTGTTATTTTTTCCTTTGCTGATTGGGCTCGGCAATTGGCAGCTCCACCGCGCCGAAGAAAAGCAGCAGATTTTGCAGCAAGTAAACACTCGCCTCTCCTCGCAGCCGGTAGCGGTCGCCGACCTTGAATCCCTGGAAATCTTTACCCCGGTTCGTTTGCTCGGGGTCTACACCGACGAATATCTGTATCTCGATAATCGAACGCGCAATGGGCGTGTGGGTTATGAGGTGTTACAGGCATTTGAGGTCAGCGCAAATGCTGGGGACGCGAAGGCCGGGCAAAGATCCCGCTGGCTCATCAATCGCGGCTGGCTCGCTGCCGGGGCGGATCGCAATCAGCTACCGGAAGTGCGTTACCCCCTGGCCGCCAAGGTGGTGACCGGGTTTCTGTATCCAAGCGCGGAAAGCGATACGGTGGGTGCACGCCCACCCGCAAAACCGGGTGACGAGCACGTCCGTATCCAGTCCATGGATACGGGGCTGGGCCGGCAACTGGGACTGCAGCATCCCCAGTGGCATGTGCGACTCGGGGCAGACTCAGACACGGCGCTGGTGACCGACTGGCAATTGATCACCACAAACCCGCAAAAGCACCGAGGCTACGCCGTGCAGTGGTTCATGATGGCCGCTGCACTGCTGATCATGTGGTTATTGGCGGCGACCAGAACGCGGGAAATTGTGCGAGAAAAGTGGTTTAAAAATTCGCCAGAACAGACATAATCAACGAATAACAATAACGAGCCACCCGATCTCGGTCTCCCGGCAAGTCCGGCGGGGCTCCGGGTACACGGCGGCGCAGTAGTGAGGTTAGATCGTGGCAGAGAATATCCAAACCGAACATTCCACCAACGGTGGCGAGGGCGTTAACCAGCGCCCGACAAGCGGTCCCAGCCGCCTGGCGGGTTTCACGGTATTTGCGTCGGTGGCGCTGCCCATCCTGGCCGCCTATGTGGTGTTCTACACCGGCATTGGCATGCCTTCCAGTACCGTCAATCAGGGTGAACTGTTGAAGCCGGCCCAGCAGGTGGCCGAGCTCGACCTGATCGAGCGCGATGGCCAGCGGATCAATCTGTCTGATGCGGAGCCCAGGTGGCGCTACCTGATCGTTGCGGACGAGAAGTGCGCAGGCGAATGCGAAAAGCTGCTGTATACCACCCGTCAGGTCCACATCCGCCTCGCCGAAAAAGCGTCCCGCGTCGAGCGTTTGCTGGTGACCGGCGAGCCGCTCACTGAACTGCGCCATGGGGAACTGGCCGGGCAGCACCCTTTGTTGCGTTTTTCCTCCGTAGACATGCAGCAGGTTGACCAGTGGCTGGCGGATAGCGATCACGCGCAACTGGTGCGGCCGAGTGTGTTGCTGGTGGATCAGAACGGGTTCGCCATGATGGTTTACGACAACCGGCATACCGGCAACCAGATACTCAAAGATATCAAGCGACTGCTGAAGTACTCCTACGAAAAATAGAGGTCGCGATCGGGGTAGCTATCCAGGTCAACACGGCCGCTACCCGGATCAAAAAGGCCCCCTGTGAATTTAGCCTCAGGAGAGAGCAAAATGGATGTGGAATCCGACATCACCGAATTGCGAAAAAATTACAAAAAAGACTGGCGCTTTCGCCTGGCCCTGATCGGCACCGGCCTGGCACTGGTGGTCATCGTGCTCGGCGCCTTCACCCGCCTGACTCATGCGGGATTAGGGTGCCCGGACTGGCCCGGCTGCTATGGACATCTGCTGTGGCCGAATGAGGGCCACGAAATTGCTGCCGCCAACCTGGCATTCCCGGATACCCCGGTAGAAACCGATAAAACCTGGCCGGAAATGGTGCATCGCTATTTCGCCGGTATGCTGCTGCTATTGGTGGCCGGTCTCACGGTAATGTTCTGGCGCCGCCGTGGGCATCGCGGATTTATCCAGAGCCACATTTTACTGGGGCTGATCGTACTGCAGGCTGCGTTTGGCATGTGGACGGTGACGCTCAAGCTGTGGCCGCAAGTGGTGACTGCACATTTGCTGGGCGGGATGGCCACAGTCTCGTTACTGTGGATGCTGGTTGAACGGCTGCGCTATCGCAAACGCGTGATCCCTCCACACGAATTCACCGCATTGCAAAAATTGCGTCCACTTGCGATCGCGGCGGTCGTCGCAGTGGGTATACAGATCACCCTCGGTGGCTGGACCAGTGCCAATTATGCGGCTCTCGCCTGTCCGGATTTCCCCACCTGCCACAACCAGTGGTGGCCACAAACGGACTTCGCCCAGGGATTCAATGTGGCTCAACAGATCGGGCCGAACTATCTGGGTGGCGCTCTGGAAGGTGACGCGCGCACGGCTATTCATATGACACACCGTATCGGCGCAATCGTGGTCACGCTACTGGTAAGCCTGCTTTGCCTGCTCGCCTGGTGTGCAGGATCGCGTCGTTGGGCGCAGGGATTGTTCGCTGTGTTGTGCTTGCAAGTGGGGCTCGGAATTGCGAACGTGGTGATGTCGCTGCCGCTGTCGATCGCGGTGGCACACAATGCGGGCGCGGCACTGTTACTGTTGAGCCTGCTGACCTTCTGTTATCGAATCAATACCGTGCAGGCAGCGAACAGGAGTTTTGCATAACGGGTAAATTATCTTTTCGAGAGGATAGAGTCGTACCTCTGGTTAAATACAAAGGAGCACGCCGGATCACACCACGTGACCGGCCTCGCAGAAAGGCCAAGGGATTGGGCCAATTATAAAAATGCTATCAAGGTGGTAACCATGAGTATCCAGGCAGTTAATGTTCAGCGCGCCGGCTGGCGCGATTACTACGAACTCACCAAACCGCGGGTGGTGATGTTGATGATTCTCACCTCCGTGATCGGCATGCTGCTGGCCGTACCGGGAATGGTGCCACTGGATATTCTGATACTGGGTAACCTCGGTATCGCCCTGTGTGCTGGCGGTGCCGCCGCGGTGAATCACCTGGTGGACCGTCATGTCGATATCAAGATGGCGCGTACCACTAACCGTCCGGTGGCGCGGGGGCGGGTTGAACCGCAGAAAGCGCTGGTCTTTGCGCTCGTTCTCGGGTGCAGCGGAATGGCGATTTTGCTCGCGTTTGTGAACCCACTGACCGCCTGGCTGACCTTGCTGTCGCTGTTGGGCTATGCCGTTGTCTACACCATGTTTCTGAAGCGTGCGACACCACAGAACATTGTGATCGGTGGTCTCGCCGGTGCGGCGCCACCTCTGCTGGGTTGGGTCGCGGTCACTGGCGAAATGCACGGCCACGGGTTACTGCTTGCGCTGATCATCTTCGCCTGGACGCCACCCCATTTCTGGGCGCTGGCGGTGCATCGCCGTGACGATTACGCCAAGGCAGAAATTCCCATGCTGCCCATCACCCACGGTGTGCGTTACACCAAAGTCCATATACTTCTTTACACCATCATCCTGTTTGCGGTGAGCCTGCTTCCGTTTGCGACGGCCATGCTCGGCTGGATGTATTTGTTGGGCGCTGTCGTACTGGGGATTGGTTTCCTTTACTGGGCCATTGAAATGCTGCGGGACAAAAACCCGAAAGCGGGGATGGAAACTTTTAAATACTCCATCATCTACCTGATGGCACTGTTCTGTATCATGCTGCTGGATCACTATCTGGTGGCGCTGCCGACAAGTGGGGCCTGAACATGAGCGAGAATGTCCAGCAGACCGGGGAGCAGAAACGCGGAATTTATCTTACCGTTGCGATCATGGTGTTGTTCATGGTTGCGGTGTTGCTCGGCTTCTTAAATAAATTGAGTCAGCCGCGGGTGATTACCGATGCCGAGCTGCGTGCCAATGGTGCGATCAAGCTGGAGCGGCCGCGCATACTTGACGAGTTCGAGCTGCTTGCGGATACCGGTGATGCGTTCAAAACAACCGAGCTTGCGGGCCGCTGGACCCTGGTATTTTTCGGCTTTACACATTGTCCAGATGTTTGCCCCACCACGCTTGCGACGCTGAATAATTTCTACCAGACACTGGATGAGGAAACGCAGGAAGATACGGATATTTTGCTGGTTTCGGTCGATCCACAGCGGGATAAACCCGAACAGCTGCACAGCTATGTCCGCTACTTCAATCCCGACTTCTATGGGGTTACCGGCGAATTTCTCAACCTGAAACGCTTTGCCAACCAGCTGAATGTCCCGTTCAACAAGGTGCCTCTGGACGACGGTAATTACACCGTGGATCACGGCTCCCAGGTTGTATTGATCAATCCTCGCGGACATTATCACGGATTTTTCAAGGCGCCGTTGGACCCGGCAAAAATGAAGCTCACCTATCGATCCATGCGCGCCACGTATAACGGATAGCGCGCACTTCTTCACTGAAATGGATTTCAGCAGGCGCTAAGATGGCGCCTGCTCTCGTTTGATGAACCCGAAAATGGATTTTCTATGTTTTCACTCAATGTTCACGACGGCACGCCAGTGATTCGTGCTGCGACACCCTTCGACACGAAATCGCTCTGGCTGCCGGCGTCGCTTCTGTGTTTGCTGGCAATACCGTTCGGCTGGATCGGCGTCTTTGCGCCGGCGATCTGGCTCGGGCTGGTCGCCATGGAAAATGCCAGGCGCTGGAAGCGCGCCGTGAGTTTTGTGATCACCGGTGCACTGATGCTGGTGGTCAACAGTGGCCTGGTTCCCGGGAATGACCACATCACCGTGCTGGCACCCTATACCGATGCCGAAGGCAATGTGATCTATGCGAGCTTACGCCCGGCCAAGGCGATCATCGCGCTCACGGTGGTGGTTTTCATGTTGTTTCGTCCGCAACCCCTGAGGCGCGCGGACCTGCCGGTAATCGCCGCGGCAGTCGCGGTACCGGTGTTATTGGGCGCGCTACTGCTCGGTGTCTCTCCCAAACTGAATGCCACCATTGCCATTGCTGCACTGATCAACCTGCTGGTGGTGTGCATTGCGGAAGAGGGGTTCTTTCGCTGGGTGATGCAGCGCGGCCTGGGTGAGTGGCTCACCGGTAAATGGCGCTGGCTTCCGACACTTCTCGTCGCCGCGCTATTTACCACCTTGCACACCGGCTGGGCAGCGACGCCAGCACTCATGGCTCTGGTGGGTGTGGCCGGGCTCGGTTATGCCCTGGTGTGGCAACTGCGCGGCAGCTTCTGGGCCTGTGTGTTTACCCACTGGGGGGTAAACCTGCTGCACATGACCCTGTTGCGGTACCCAGTGTAAGGCCTGACTAAAACAAAGACACATTGTGGACAATCTTATGAAAAGATCTGTATTGGTTATCAGCTTGCTATTGGGCGCATGTTCATCTGATGAAAATGTTCAATATGACGTCTTGGCTGAAGAGCTGGCCCAACGACTACTTATCGTGGATACACACCTCGATGTGCCATACCGAATAGATGAAGCAAAAAGGGAAAGTGGTGAAATTGACGTTGGGGCATCGACCGCGGATGGTGATTTCGATTATCCAAGAGCCAAGTCGGGCGGCCTCAACACTCCCTTCATGTCTATTTATGTCCCGGCGGAAACTGAGCAGGGTGGTACTTCTAGGGAGGTGGCTCTCTCGCTCATCTCCCATGTGGAAACGATGGTGGAACAGCATCCGGATAAGTTTGCCATACCGTACAGCGTGGATGAAATGATGCAGCAAGTCGCGGATGGTTTGCTATCTCTGCCACTAGGAATGGAAAACGGAGCGCCGTTAGAGGGGGACCTGAATAATCTCAGGTATTTTGCACAGCGGGGAGTTCGTTATATCACACTTACACACGCAAAAAGCAACCATATCTCAGATTCATCCTATGACGAAAATCGGCAGTGGAAAGGTCTAAGTGAATTTGGCAAAAATTTGATACCGGCCATGAATCGCGAAGGCGTTATGGTCGATGTTTCTCATATATCTGATGAGGCTTTCTGGCAGGTTATGGAAATTAGCAGGGTGCCGGTCATTGCTTCACATTCTTCCGCGCGCTCTTTCACCCCCGGATTTGAGCGCAACATGAGCGACGAGATGATCGTTGCTCTCGCAGATCAGGGTGGGTTGATAATGATCAATTTCGGCTCTACTTTCGTAAGCCAGAAATCCCGAGTCTCCTACGACGCTATCAAGCTGGCCGTTGAAGAATACGCTCAGGAAAATTCGCTAGCGCAAGACAGCGAACAGCTAAATGCTTACAGGGATAGGATATTCAAGGAACGTTTTGTTTATGCCGATATAAACGATGTGCTGGATCATTTTGATCACGTACGAGATCTAGTAGGTATTAATCATCTTGGTATCGGTTCTGATTTTGACGGTGTCGGAGATAGTCTACCGGCTGGACTGAAAAGCGTTGTCGACTATCCAAATCTGATAGCCGGATTGCTAGAACGGGACTACAGCGAAGTGGAAATTGAGAAGATTCTGGGGGGGAACTTATTGCGGGTATGGCGGGAAGTCGAAGCCTTCGCGGAGACTCCCGGAGAGATCGTCACTGACGATGTTTAAAACTCTTCAACAGCATTCGCTATGTGCCTTATTTCGCAGCAGTACTAGTTAACCCAATTGACTAAACGACTCACCTGATATTGCTTGCTCTGGTTGGCGCTCAAGGAGAAAGAGGCATAGCGAGTGTGCCATAGATGCGACAGTTTCTGGGCGTGTCTCTTTACCCACTGGGGATGAACCTGCTGCACATGATTCTGTAGTGATACCCCGTCTAAAGGCTCCAGGCCCGTCGACAAAACCATCCCGGGGCGGCTTTTTGATTGTCGCCCTCCTTTCCCCGCCCAATTCGCCCGTTTTCGACTTCCGTACCTATTGAGCCCGAGCCTGAGCCCGAGCCTGAGCCGGCGCGCGCTGCCATGTGCTAGTCGGTCGGCCTTGAGCTAGGCTGAAACTAGGCGGAATGACGCTGAGGATGTTGCAGGAGTTTAGGGTGCAAGCTGCGATACAAACGGACGGGCATGGGCGCTAAGCGACGCTGGCTGGGCTATTTGGGGCTCGCCCTGGTTCTGCCGTGGGTTGTCTGGTGCCTGCTGGGGCTGCTGGGTGTGGTGCCCTCACTGGTTACCGTGTTTGGTATCCCCGGTTTGCGTATTCCAGCGTCTGTTGCCATTGCCGGCCTGTTGATAGCCGCTCTCGGCTTCTACCACGACTGACCATTCCCCGGACACGGAGGCGCCAATGTTCCAGCTCTCGGACTTGTTTATCTTTCTCGCCGTTGCGATAGCCTTTGCGCTGTCGGGTTACCTCTGGTTCAACGGGTACCGCGAGCAGGGTGTATTCACCGCCATCTGGGTACCGTCGATTTTGTGCTTCGGTATCTACGCCAAGGTTTCCGCACTACTGGCAAAACGGCAGTGACATGTCAGACACTCTGATTCTTTATGTTGGGATTGCCGTATTCACACTCATGCTGATCGGCATTGGGCTCACCGTATACGGGTTTCACCGCGCCGGCAGTGAGCGGGTGCGCCCGTCGCGTCACACTGGGCGGAAGCGAGAGTAACCGGCGGGCGAGCGGCTCAGGTGGTTGCCGGGCGTAGCTGGCAAAGCACGAACAACCCACCGGCCGCCAGCACAATGGAAGGTCCGGCGGGGCTGTTCCAGAGCACCGATGCGGTAAGCCCGAGCAGTACGGCGATACACCCGATTAACGAAGCGAAGCCCGCCATCTGTTCCGGCGTTGTGGAAATGCGCCGCGCCGCGGCGGCGGGAATGATCAGCAGCGCGGTGATCAACAGTACACCCACCACCTTCATGGCGATGGCGATCAGCAGCGCCAGCATCAGCATCAGTGCCAGTCGGATCCACTCCACCCGCACGCCCTCCACCGCGGCCAGCTCCTCATGCAGGGTGAACGCGAGCAGTTTGGGCCACAGCAGCAGCAACAACAGACCAATCACCAGTGCCGCCAATGCCATCAGCACCAGGTCCTGGGCGGATACCGCCAGCAGGTCACCCAGCAGCAGTGACAACAAATCGACGTTGATTTCCAGCAGGCTGACGGTGACGATCCCCAACGCCAGCATGGAATGTGACAGGATACCCAGCAAGGTGTCGACGGAAAGGTTCTGGCGTCGCTGAAAATTCACCAGCAGCAGCGCCAGCAGACAGCTACTGACCCCCACGGCGAGCGTGGGCTGAATATGCAGGACGAAGCCGAGGGTAACCCCCAGCAGCGCCGAGTGGGCGAGGGTATCGCCAAAGTACGCCATCCGTCGCCATACGGCGAAACAGCCCAGGGGGCCGCTGACCACCGCGACCAGCAAACCCGCAGCGAGGGCGTACCAGAGAAAGGTGCTGTGTAAAAGCTGGGACAAATCGTTCACTGGTGGTTACCGCTGCCGGAGGTGTTCGAGCTGGAAGGGGGCGGGGTGACCGCATGGGCGTGGTCGTGTGTGCAGTGCTCGTCCACCACCTCGCCACTGAGATCGTGATGGTGGTTGTGGTGATGGGTATACAGGGCGAGCTTGTCGCCGAACATTTCCAGGTACACCGGGTCCTTGCTGACCTGTTCCGGGTGGCCATGACAACAGATGTGCTGATTGAGACACAACACCCGGTCGGTCGCGGCCATCACCAGGTGCAGGTCGTGGGACACCAGCAGCACGCCGCAGCGAAGCTCGTCGCGCAGCTGCGCGATGAGCTGGTACACCTCACTCTGGCCCCCGACATCGACACCCTGGGTGGGCTCATCGAGCACCAGCAGTTGCGGCCGCCGCGCCGCCGCCCGTGCCAATAGTACCCGCTGCATCTCGCCACCGGATAAATCCGCGAGCCGTGCGGATGCCAGGTGAGGCGCCGCAACTCGCGCCAGCGCTTTCTCCACCGGTACGCCTTCAATACCCAGCTGCAGGAATCGTCCCACGGTCATCGGCATGGTGGCATCAATTTGCAGGCGCTGGGGCATATAGCCCAGGCGGAGGCCCGGGATTCGCTCCACGGTGCCACTGGTGGGCTTGCTGAGCCCGAGCAGCAGGCGCAACAGGGTCGTCTTGCCGGCACCATTGGGGCCGATTACGGTGACGATTTCCGCCGGCTCTAATGCTAGCGAAATATCGTGCAGCAGCTGCCGGCCCGCGATTTCCAGACCGAGGTTGTGGGCGCGGATGAGCGGGGCAGAAGAGCTCAGGAGATACTCCAAATCGGCTGACAGATGGGTTGTAATGGGCGGATACGGCTGGCGAGTGTAAGCCGGGTGTGATTATATCGCACCCCCTTTTCCGACGTTGCGGTGTGTCATTGTGTTGCAATGAGCACGCCCCCGAAATTGAGGCGGGAGTTTTGCGCGCCATTTTGTACCGGCCAGGCTTTCTTTACATGCTCAAACCATCATTCCCAACCGTTCGTTTCCTGATTGTCGCTGCACTCGCTGCTCTGGCTGCCGGCTGCGGTAACGAAACCCAAAATCGCACACAGCAGCCGGTGTTGCTGGCCAGCATTGCGCCCGTGGCAATGATTGCCCGGGAGGTCGCCGCCGGTGACGTCGAGGTCAGGGAACTGATCCGCGGCGGTGACCCCCATCACTACGCCCCCAAGGTTGCCGACCGGCTGGCGATGGAGTCGGCGCAGCTCGTGGTCTGGCTGGGCCCGGAAATGGAATCGGTACTGGCGCGGCAGATGTCGCTGTTACCGGCGGGTCGGCAGCTGGGCCTGCTCGCCGCGGGCGGCTATGAGTTCGAGGGTGCCGACGCGGATGACCCGCATCTGTGGCTGCGCCCGCGCAATGCGGCGGTGATGGCGGCGCATATCGCCAACCGGCTCGCGCAACTGAACCCGCAGCGGGCAGAGGCATTCCGCACCCGGGCGCGTGATTTTTCCCGCGCCATGGCGAACCTGCAGAAGGTGCAGGACCGCGCGCTCTGGGCCTACCGCGATGTCCCCATCGTCTCCACCCACAAAGCCTATAGCCAGTTTTTCGGGCCGGCGGGTGTTGTCACCGACAGTCTCGGCACCGCTGCCGGTCACCAGCACGGTGCGCGCACAATGTTGGATAAACAGAAAAAGCGGGGAGAGGGGCCGGTACGCGGTTGCCTGTTCGGTGAGGTGCCGCGCAATGACCGCGATCAGCAGACAGCGGTGCACCTGAATCTCGACTATGTGGCATTAGACCCGCTGGGCACGGCGCTGCCAGGGAATGCCGATTATGCGGACCTGATGGCCCGGCTACTGGCAGATGCGCGCCAGTGCCTGGGTGCCATTCCGGATGGGGATCACTGACACGCAGCCGGGGTGGCGCATAGGGCGCGCTGCTGACGTTAACTGGGTTCCTGGGGTGCCTCTTCTGCCTGTTGCATCTCCTGCGCGGGCTCGATGGCCGTCGCTTCTTCCTCGCCATCCGCAACCGGTTCGATGGTCAACGCCGCCGGTTGCTGCAGGTTCAGCGGTTCCTGAACCACGTCCTCCGATGGTTGCTGAGTGGGCGCTGTCGTCACCACTTCCGCGGTTTCTTCCTCGCTGTTCTGGCTTTCGCCCGCGGTGCGGAAGGCTTCCAGCTGTTGCTGCTGAATATTGTGCACGCTGTCCATGAGTGCGCGGCGGTTGTGCTCGCGCAGCAATTCCTGCCGGGACTGTTCGCGGAATTGCTCCGCCACCAGGCGCCGGTCCGTCTCGTCGGCATCCTGCGTGATCGCGGGCACCGGGTAGCCCACGGCCTCCACGTGCTCCATGGTCTCGGGCGCATTGTCGACCGTGGCCTGCTGGGCATCGGTTTCTTCCGTGGCAAAGGCAGCGCAGGACAGGGCGCAGGCCAGCAGTCCCGGCAGTAAGTAGCGGGGTTCCATCTCGATCACCTCTCGGTAAATTTCCTATACCAAGCCTAGAAGGTGTGAGAGAGAGGCGGGCGACAGTGCGATGACTGGCGCGGCGTTGACGATGGATGGAAAAAGCCGTTCCCGGTCCGGGTGCGGACGCCGATCGCGGTGCGAGACGAGGGGAGCGACGAGGGAAGCGAAAAGAACCGATCGCAGGTATCCTGTGCCCCAACATAAAGACCTGCAAACCCAACTCCGGCTTTCCATCTGTATATGAGTAATGACAAGAAACCTTCCGCGCCATTGATTCTGGTTGACGGTTCCTCCTACCTGTACCGCGCCTTCCACGCCCTGCCACCCCTGGCCACCAGCCAGGGCCAGCCCACCGGCGCCGTGCGGGGCGTGATTTCCATGCTGCGCAAGCATCTCAAGGAGCACCCGGAAAGCCCGGTCGTCGTGGTGTTCGACGCCAAGGGCAAGACCTTCCGCGATGAACTGTTTGAAGAATACAAATCGCACCGCCCCCCCATGCCCGACGACCTGCGCGCGCAGATCCAGCCGATCCACGACATCATCGACGCCATGGGCCTGCCGCGGCTGGTGATCGACGGCGTGGAAGCAGACGATGTGATCGGCACGCTGGCGGTGCAAGCGCAGCAGAAAGGCATCGACGTCATCATCTCCACCGGCGACAAGGACATGGCCCAGCTGGTGCGCCCCGGTGTGACCCTGGTAAACACCATGTCCAACACCGTGCTGGATGAAGAGGGCGTGAAGGAAAAGTTTGGCGTAGGCCCGGACCTGATCATCGACTTCCTCGCCTTGATGGGCGACAAGGCCGACAACATTCCCGGGGTTCCGGGTGTGGGGGAAAAAACCGCGCTGGCACTGCTGCAGGGTCTGGGCAGCCTGAAAGACATCTACGCCAATCTCGACGCCATCGCGCCGCTGGGGTTCCGCGGCTCCAAGACCCTGGCCAAGAAAATGGCGGAGCACAAAGACGCCGCGGATATGTCGTACCTGCTCGCCACCATCAAAACCGATGTCGAGATGGATTGTGCGCCGGAGTCCCTGGCCAATGGCGAGCCGGATACGGAAAAGCTGCGGGCGATGTTTAGCGAGCTGGAGTTCCGCAGCTGGGTCGATGAGCTGGGCGGTGACGACGACCCGGAATCCGCCGCCGAGGCGCTGGCGGTCGAGCGCAACTACAGCATTATTCTCGATGAGAAAACGCTGGACGCCTGGTTGGAGCGGTTGAAAAACGCCGAGGTGTTCGCCTTTGATACGGAAACCACCAGCCTCAACTATATGCAGGCGAAACTGGTCGGGGTGAGCTTTGCCGTGGAGCCTGGTGAGGCCGCCTATCTGCCCCTTGCCCACGACTACATGGGTGCGCCCGCGCAGGTGGACTTCGACGTGGCACTGGGCAAGCTCAAGCCGATTCTTGAAGATGAGCGCTGTAAAAAAGTCGGCCAGAACCTCAAATACGACAGCCATATCCTGGCCAATTACGCCATCCAGCTGCGCGGCATCGCCCGCGACACCATGCTGGAATCCTACGTGCTGAACAGCACCGCCAGCCGGCACGATATGGACAGTCTCGCGCAAAAATATCTGGGCGAATCAACGGTCAAGTTCGAGGACATTGCCGGCAAGGGCGCCAAGCAGCTGACCTTCAACCAGATCGAACTGGACAAGGCCGGGCCCTACGCCGCGGAAGACGCTGATATTACCCTGCGCCTGCACCGGGAACTGAGCGGTCGCCTGGCCAAGGAGCCGAGCCTGGAAAAAGTGCTCGACGAAATCGAGATGCCGCTGCTACCCGTGCTGGTGCACATCGAGCGCAACGGTGCCTACATCGATGCGGCCATGCTGAAGAAGCAGTCCGGTGAGCTGGAACAGAAAATGCGCGAGCTGGAACAGCGCGCCTACGAGGAGGCGGGGGAGGAGTTCAATCTCGGCTCCACCAAGCAGCTGGGCACCATCCTGTTCGAAAAACTGCAGATCCCGGTGATCAAGAAGACCCCCAAGGGAGCGCCGTCCACCGCGGAGCCGGTATTGCAGGAGCTGGCCCTGTCGCACAAGCTGCCGGCGCTGATCATGCAGTACCGGGGTATGGCCAAACTGAAAAACACCTACACCGACAAGCTGCCGCAAATGATCGACCCTACCAGCGGCCGTGTGCACACCTCGTATCACCAAGCGGTGGCGGCCACCGGGCGACTGTCCTCCAGCGACCCCAATTTGCAGAATATCCCGATTCGCACCGAAGAGGGCCGCCGCATTCGCCAGGCGTTTGTTGCCGACCCGCGCATCAATGGGGGCAGCCTGATCGTGGCTGCGGACTACTCGCAGATCGAGCTGCGCATCATGGCCCACCTGTCCGGTGATAAAGGCCTGCTGGATGCGTTTGCCGCGGGCGCCGACATTCACCGTGCAACCGCCGCCGAGGTGTTCGAGGTGCCCGCGGCTGAGGTCTCCGATGAGCAGCGCCGCCGTGCGAAAGCCATCAACTTCGGCCTGATCTACGGCATGAGCGCTTTCGGCCTCGCCAAGCAGCTGGATATCCCGCGCGCGGATGCCCAGACCTATATCGACCGCTATTTCCAGCGCTACCCCGGTGTCCTCGCTTACATGGAGAACACCCGCAAGCAGGCCGCGGACAAGGGCTATGTGGAAACCCTGTTCGGCCGCCGCCTGTACCTGCCGGAAATCAATTCCCGCAACGGCATGCAGCGTCAGGCCGCCGAGCGCACCGCGATCAATGCGCCGATGCAGGGCACCGCGGCGGATATCATCAAGCGCGCGATGATTGCGGTGGATGCCTGGTTGCGCGAGGAAGCGCTGCAGTCGCGCCTGATCATGCAGGTACACGATGAGCTGGTGTTGGAAGTGCCGGCGAACGAACGGGATGTGATCGTAAAACGTATTCCGGAATTGATGCAGGCCGCCGCAGAGCTGGATGTGCCGTTAATCGCGGACCTGGGTGAAGGCGTCAACTGGGATGAGGCGCACTGACCCATCGGGTTTACATTTTTTTAATTTTTTTGCGAACTCGCGGAACTCCCGCAATCAGGGGGCCTCTAACTAAGCAAGATCGTTGGATTGCATCATCCCCCAAAGCTTAGTCAGAAGCCCCTCGCCCCGAAGCTACCCCCCTCGGGGCTTTTTTTTGCCTGGCGTTTGCGCCTGGGGGTGCTGGCGCTGCCGGTCGGGCTGGTCAACCATTGATCGGCTTCGACGAAAAATCGCACAGAAAGGCAGTTAATTGGGTGCAGAGGGAGAATAATGTCTCAACAACAGAATTTTTTGTCCCTGCTGCATCATATTGTGGGATACAGTTCCCGAGTCCGAACGGCGGAACGCAGTGCGAAGAAAAAGAGTGGGGAACCTCAGCGGCCCAGCTTAGTCTTTGTAGTGAAGGAAATGCATCGGATGCAGTGGAATTTGGGTGAGAACCCAAGAGCGCGCCCGTCCCCCTGGGCGTGTTCCCCTAGGTGCCCATCCCCAAGGGCACTGACCCCTAGCCGGCAGCTGCAATCTGCCGGCTTTTTTTTTGCTCAATTTTTTCTCTGTCCAATATCAGCGCTGAACGGCACCGAGTGTCAGGGTCTGGCTATGCGGTGGGGTGTCACCGACAAATTCACCAGTCTCACCTTCAGTCTAGTCGAATTCTGGCGGGCCATTTCACCATTGCCCGCACGGCCGATGTCGGCTCCGAATACGGGCGTACGGTGCACCGGTGATCGCCGGTCAGGCTAGGCGGGAGTTGCGTTGTCGTCTTCTTGTGCCTCTGGTGGCGTCAGCGACAGCCACTGATTCAGGCGCGCCTCCAGCTTCTCCAGCCCCTTGCGCTTGGGAGAGGAGAAGATCTGTACGCTGACGTTGTTGTCCAGTTCCAGTGCCTTCAGTTCCTTTTCCACCGCGAAACGCACATTGTTGGCGGGCCCGTTTTTCAGCTTGTCGGCCTTGGTCAGCAGAATATGTGCCGGCAGCCCGGCGTTGACTGCCCACGAGAGCATCTGCAAGTCGAACTCCTTGAGCGGCTGGCGGATGTCCATCAGCAGTACCAGTCCCTTGAGGCACTGGCGTTGCTCCAGGTAAAACGCGAGATGCCGTTGCCACTCGTCTTTCATGGAGCGGGCTACCTTGGCATAGCCATAGCCCGGCAGATCTACCAGTCGCTGCTGCTCACTCAGGCGAAAGAAGTTGATCAGCTGGGTGCGCCCCGGTGTTTTGGAGGTGCGCGCCAGCTTGCCGTTGTCGGTCAGGGCGTTGATGGCGCTGGATTTGCCCGCATTCGAGCGACCCGCGAACGCGACCTCGGCGCCTGTGTCCTCCGGGCATTCCGCCAGGGTGGGGGCACTGATTAAAAATTCCGCACGGCGGAAGTTGATTCGTTCTACATTGGATTCAGACATGTGTCTTCCCGGTACACTCAGATGGCGCGCAAGTATATAATGCCGCGGTTTCAACGTCGCTGATGACTGCCGGGCGTACGGATAGCCGCCAGCGACGTTAATCGGGTGCTCAATATTCAGCGCGCAACAGGACGACGTATGAACAGCATTATAAAGAAGGCCGCTTTGGCTTTGGGGATGGTAGCGTTTGCTCAGGCAGGTTACGCCGCCGGTGACGCCACTGCGGGGCAAGCGAAGGCGGCGATGTGTGTTGCCTGTCACGGTGCAGATGGCAACAGCCCGGCACCAACCTTTCCGAAAATCGCCGGCCTTGGTGAAAAGTACCTGCTCAAGCAGCTGCATGATGTCAAAAACGGCGACCGTGCAGTGCCGGAAATGACCGGTATGCTGGACAATATGAACGACCAGGACCTGCAGGATATTGCAGCATTCTTCGCTTCGCAGAATATCCAGATTTCCGGCTCCGAGGCCTTCTCGGTCATGCTGAACAACGGCGACAACGTGGATGGCCTGGCCCTGGGCCGCGAGATCTACCGCGCCGGTAACCCCTCCAGCGGTGTTCCCGCCTGCATGGGCTGCCATTCACCCACCGGTCTGGGCAACGCCCCGGCGGGCTATCCGCGCCTGTCCGGCCAGTATGCAGAGTATGTGGAGAAGCAGCTGAAAGCCTTCCGCGCCGGCACCCGCGCCAATGATGGCGAAACTCGCGTTATGCGCACCGTGGCCCGCCAGCTGACCGATGCGGAAATCAAGGCCGTGGCGAACTATGTTGCCGGCCTGACCGAGTAACGTTCGTTCCGCTCGCCATCTGCAACGGGCACTGGGTCACAAGGGCCGGTCACTGACCGGCCTTTTTGTGTCCTGCTGCCGCACCCGGGTTGCACCGGAGCCCGGGAACTTCAATAATTTCCGCGGTCTATATTCAGCCGGGCGTCAGCAAGCAACCGTCATACTGCGCCCGTCACCCAGAATAAAAGTTTGGAGTAAGTCCCTATGAGAGCTGTTGTTGCCCTGTTTACCATGCTGCTGAGCCTTGCAGCCTGCGCCCAGGAGTCACCGGGTAAGTTCAAAGCAGGCCAGCACTACGAAGTGCTGCCACAGGCTGTCGCCCAGGATGACGATAGCAAGATCGAAGTCACCGAGCTGTTCTGGTACGGCTGTGGACACTGCTACCACTTCGAGGCGCCGCTGAAAAAATGGCAGCAAACCATGCCCGCCGACGTCGCCCTGAAGAAGATTCCGGCCATCTGGCAGCCAGTGATGGAAGTGCATGCCCGCATGTTCTACGTGGCAGATGCCATGGGTGCTCTGGACAAGGTGCATGGCCCGGTGTTCAACGCCATCGCCCAGCAGCGCAAAATGTTTGCCGACCGTGACGGCCGCAACTGGAACCCGGACAACGCCGCCATTGCCGCGATCTTTGCCGACAATGGTGCCGACGGTGAAAAAGCGGTGAAACTGCTCAACTCCTTCGCCATCAACAGCAAGGTCAAGCAGGGCCAGGCCAAGCAGCGCGCCTACAACCTGAGCGGCACCCCGGAAATGGTCGTGGCCGGCAAGTACCGTGTCAGCACCTCGCTGCCCGGGCTGAAAGGAAAATCCAATGGCCAGCAGCTGATGCTGGACGTGGTGGACTTCCTGATCGAGAAAGAACGCGCCGAAAAGGGCTGATTGAGCCAGGCTGAAAAACCCCGCTCCTGCGGGGTTTTTTTATGTCTGCTGTTTTGGTGCCGCTTTTTGTACTCCACGTTACTGCTAGGCTAGAACGGGGTATCAAAAAATTTCCGCCAGCGACAACATGCCCAGTACTCATCCACGCCAGCGTTACCTGCCTGTGCTCGCTCTCTGCCTTTTCTGGGGGTGGGCCTGGGCACAGCCCGCGGTCGACCAGCAGAACCGCAGTACCGCTGCGCGCGCGGTGAACCTGCTGTCATTTGTGGCGGTGGATTACCCCGAGGCGGTGGTGGGTGGCGCAATCCGCGACCGCAGCCTGTATCGCCAGCTGCAGGGCAATGTAGAAGTGGCCACGTCACTGCTCCAGGCGTTGCCGGACAAGCCCGGCCGCGCCCAGTTGCTGGAGAACCTGCGCGCGCTGGCGCAGGCGGTGGACAAGCGCGCACCGGTGGCCGAAGTGCGCCAGCGTGCCAATACCGCCGCCGATCGCTTTGCCGCGCTCTACCAGTTACCCCGCTCGCCGGCTGAGCCGCTGCCCCCTGCGGGCGAAGCACTGGCGTTGTATCAGGACCGGTGCCAACACTGTCACGGCGTGCGCGGCGATGCGCCCCAGGCAGAGCGCAAGCTGAATGATCCGGCGCGCATGGCCAACCTTAGCCTGTACGATTTCTACAACGTGCTCGAACCTACCCGCAACGACGCCCACGATGCCGACGTCGATGGTGACCTCAGCCATCGCGAGCGCTGGGCCCTGGCGGTGATGGTGGCCGGGTTTGCCGCCCCCGAGTCCGCCCCAGCACTCGAGCGTGCCAGAGAGTACCCCGCGCTGGTGGGATTGCCCGGCGCGGCGATCTTGCGCCCCGCAGAATTACCGTCTCAGGCCCGCGATGCCCTGATGTGGTGGCGGGCCCATCCGCAGGAAACCGCCCATCTACAGCACCCGCTGGCACGGGCAGCGGGGCTTTTGTATCTGGCACAGAGCGCCTATCGCGGCGGCGATACCGCCAGTGCCTATCACCAGGTGATGCTTGGCTTGCGTGAAGGTTATGCCCAGGCCCGGCCGCAACTGGTGTCGCGCAATCCCGCGCTTGCGGCACAGCTCGATCAGCAGTGGCAGGAGTTGCGCCAGTCGATCCTCGACCGTGCGCCCAGTAACGAGGTAATTGATAAGTTCCAGCGCCTGCTGGGCAATGTGGTGCGCGCGCGGGAACAGATGCAGCCATCCTCTGGCAGCGCTGTGTATGCCTGGGCCGCGGTACTGTTTGTCGCCGCCCTCGGTGTGGGCGGACTGCTGTGGTACCGGCTTCGCCGCCGGCGACGGTGACCGGGTCGAGCTGAATGTGGACTCTGCGGGGCAGGTTATGGCCGCGGTTAAGGTGCCTTGGCGCGGAATCAAAGAATTTTGTCGCATCCGCTGCCACAGTTGAGATTTACGACTAGGCTTTTAATTAGGTTGTTCAAATAACCGCCAGTCGTAGAATCCAACAGAGAAGAGTGCCGCATGAAGTTGTTGCGTCAGTTGTCCTTCCGTCCCGTTCTCCTATCCCTGCTGCAGGCCTACGTGCTGGTGCTTGTAGTGTTCTTTCTGGTCCCGATGATCGCGACCGCTCAGTCCAAAACGCCGGATCAAGCCAACGCCCACCAGTGGGCAGGCAACTGGCTGGTAGTGGGGCAGGGCGATGAGCAGCTGGTTTGGCAGCTCAAGTCGGACGGTACCGGGTTTGCCCACGGTTTCCGCAAAGACGGGCAGCTCACACACGGCTTCGCCATATCCTGGCGCATTGAGGGCGATACGGTGCGCATTCGCACCGGCGGCACCCTGCACTGCAACAGCGGCATGGTCTATGCGCAATTTACCGGTTGGAGCCCCGTCACCCTAGACTTCAACGTCATCGATGGGCGTCACTGGCGGCAGCACAACGGCGGCATTCTGGCGTTTCAGCGCCGCCTGCCCAACTGGCAGACGCCCAATCACGGCGCCGAGTGCCCGAACCTGTACGAAGGCCAGCGCAAGGATCCCCAGCAGACTGCCTCTGCGGGTAACTGAGCGCCGGCCGCGGAAGCAGGAACGTGACAGTGCACCAAGCGGTGCGAAGCCGCCGGCCCGGTCAGGAGCGACCCTTCGGCGGCCCCATCCATTCGCCAGACACTCAGGGACGGGTAAAGCGCAAGCGGAGACCGGCTGTGACACAGCAACGCTTTAGCTCCTCGCAGCGCGCAATGGCCGCGCGAATCCTGCGCCCGCTCGCGTGGGCAGCGGCCGTGGCGATTACCGGCTACGGTCTGCATTCCCAAGCCGAGGAAAGCGCGCAGCAGGGAGCCGATGCCGAGAGTTCCGAGAAGCAGGTGGAAGAGGCCCAATACCCCGGCTGGAATACCGAATCCCGCCTGCAGGCGTCACAGTGGGTCGGCAACTGGTTGATTTCCCGCGATGGTGAAGCGCAGCATGTGTGGAGCCTGAACAAGGACGGCACCGGCCGCTCCTACGCGTTCAGTCGTCACGGCGACCAGATGAAGTTCGCTTACGGGTACGACATTCGCTGGTATTTCGACCCCTTCACCCAAATGGCCAACATCAAAACCGAGCGCAGGATCGTGTGTCGCGGCGGCCGCCTGTACCCCTATTTTCTCACCCTGAAATCCTACGAAAGCGATTACGCGGTCAGGGGCAAGTATGCCTGGCAGACCACCTGGACCGAGGCCAGCATCGGGCGCAACTACCTGCATAAATCCCTGGTGGTTTTCGTCGCACCGCTGTCCGGCTGGCACAACCCCGAGAAAGACGCGCCCTGCCCGGAATTTCCGCGCATGGACATTGAGAAAGATATTGATACCGCCCTCGACCGCTGGGAAACCGAGGCGGTCACCGCGGAGCTGGTCGATACCACACCCGCCGAGGGAGAACCGGAATTTGAGGGTGAAACCTTTGGCGGCGAAGATACAGCCCCCGCCGTGGCATCGCCCCAGAAGCGCAAAAACACCGCGAAAGCGCGTGTGAAAGACAAGTCTGCGAAACCGAAAAATCGCCGGCCGGAGTGACCGGGTACCCATTATCAGACTGGAGACGCAAGCATCATGAATGCCCAGGTAAAAATCGACCAGCTGTTGCAGCGTATGACCCCGATTCTGAACCGCACCCCGCTGGTGATGTGCACTCTCGACGACACGCAACTGCAGCGGTTATTGCGTGAGTGCCTGTGTGTGTTTCGTGAGCGCGAGGGTGTCTGTGCGCTGCTGCCACGAGAAATAGCCGAGCACGAAGCCATCCCGGAGGAGGGCAGCTATCGCCAGATTACCCTGCAGTACACCGCGTGCCTGCAGGTACCCGGGCTGACCGGCATTATTGTGGGCGAGCTCGCCGACGCCGGTATCCAGGCCAACATCGTGTCTGCCCGCTTCCACGAGCACCTGCTGGTGAGTGAGCGCGATGCGGCGCAGGCCATGCAGATCCTGTACGGCATCAGCAATCGTCTGCAGTACAGTTAGCGCAGAACTGCTGAGGTCAGCTACAGGAGCCCGCACACAAGAGGCCCCACTCAAGATCGATATCCGGCAGGGAGCGCCGCTGAGGAGCGTCCCGAGAGCATGCATATCGCCTACCCCGCACCACTGCCCCACGGCCACATCCATCAGGTGTTGCCGGATTTTTTTGTGGTGCGCGGTACGGCCCGGATCGCCCCCCGGGTAGTGGTGAACCGCAACATGGGCATCCTGCGCTCCGGCGATGACCTGTTGCTGGTGAACCCCGTGCGGCTTCGCCGCCTGGAAGAGGAGCGGCTGTGCGAGCTCGGTCGTGTGCGCCAGGCGGTGCGGCTCGGCTACTACCACGGTTGCGACGATCTATACTACCGCGACCGCTTCAACGTGTTTTTCTGGCGCCAGGCCCACTCCGATCACTACCCACTACCTCCCGCCGACCAGTTTCTTACCGACGGCGGTACCTGCCCGGTTACCGGTGGGCGGGTATTCGAGTTCAGCAACAGCAAAGTGCCCGAGGCGGCCCTGTATGTTCCGCAGGCCGGTGGCCTGCTGCTCACCTGCGATGCATTGCAATACTGGGACGGCTGGACCGGCTGCAGCTGGGCCGGCAAATGGATGCTGCGCTTGAGTGGCGTGCATCGTGGGATGCAGGTGGCGCCCGGCTGGCGTCGTCGAGCCACGCCCGAACACGAAAACAGCCAGCGCTGGCTCGCCGCTGACTTCCAGCGGCTGTTGAACCTGCCTTTTTACCATCTGCTCGGCGCCCACGGCGATTTCTGTGCAGACCGGGCCCACGAACTCGCCGAAAATGCCGTTGCCAGCAGTTTTATGAGACTTGCACCTCGCCACTGATGCCCGCCAATCGCCGGTCTGGATACCGGTGTCCGTGTTAAGCTCGCCCGCAAGATTCCCAAAAAACATTCGGTCACCAGGTTCGTAGCCGCGTTCGCTCACAAACGATACTTGCAAGACCGATTCTGACGAGCTTCCCATGAGAATAAACCGTATCGCTGGTCGCATTGCTGTAGCGGCAACCCTCTCCATACTTCTGGGGGCGGGCATTGGTGCCTGCGCCCGCCTCTCGGGCCAGCCCCCCATCCCAACTGCCGACAGCGAAAAGATGCGCGCAGATGTGGAATACCTTGCCGCCGATGCGCTGGCCGGGCGCCAGACAGGCACTGCGGGTTACCGGCAGGCCGCGCAGTATGTCGCCGACCGTTTTGCGGCACTCGGCCTGCAGTCGATCACCGGCGATGATTACTTTCAGTCGGTGCCATTTCGCGAGGCTCACTGGGGGGATGATCGGGCCACCTTGGTGCTGCACGGACGTGAGGGTGACATCACTTTTGAGCTGGGCGAAGATTTTCTCGCATCCCCCCCGACGATCAGTGAAGACACGGTAGTTTCTGCGGGCCTGGTGTTTGTCGGTTACGGCATCGCGGCGCCGGACTACGGTCTCGATGACTACGCCGGGCTGGATGTGCAGGGCAAAATCGTGGTGATGCTGGATGGCCGGCCGGCAAAACTGCCCAGTGAAGTGGGTGCCCACTACGCCTCAGGCCGCACCAAGCGGGATACCGCCGCGCAACTTGGCGCGGTGGGCACGATCACCCTGAACACCCCGGCGCGCGAAGCGCGCAGGCCGTTTGTCCGCTCTGCCGAGCACGTGAATGACCCGAGCTTTGACTGGGTGCGCGCGGACGACATTCCCGGCAACGCCATTCCCGGCTTGCACCCGGGAGTGGTTCTGGACATGCCCGCGGCCAAGCAGTTGTTCATGGGCGCATCGCGCAGTCTCGATACCGTGTACACCGAGATGGAAAACGGCGTGGTACCCAAAGGGTTCCCCCTGCCTTATAGCGCGACCGTTCGCAGCAGTGCCGCACACCGCAAGCTCATCAGTCCCAACGTGGTTGGCCTGCTACCCGGCAGCGACCCGAAACTAAAGCATGAGTACGTCATCTTTTCCGCGCATCTCGACCATATTGGTGCAGCCGCCCATGGGCGGGACGCGGACCCTGAATCCGGGCACGACACCATTCACAATGGTGCCCAGGACAATGCGGCCGGTATTGCAGTGATGCTGGAAGTGGCCCGCCTGTTTGCGGAATCCGCGCAGGCCCCGCGGCGCTCGATTCTGTTTGTGGCGGTGACCGCAGAAGAAGAGGGGTTGCTCGGCTCCGACTACTTCGCCCAGCATCCGCCCGTTGCGCCGCGAGCCATGGTGGCCAACATCAACCTGGATATGCCGATGCTGTTGTATCCGTTCCAGGATGTGATCGCCTTCGGCGCCGAACACTCAAGCCTCGGCAAAACCGCAGCGCGCGCCGCCCAGCGGGCCAACCTCAAGCTCAGTCCCGACCCGATGCCGGAGCAGGTCATCTTTGTGCGCAGCGACCACTACAGCTTCGTGCGCCAGGGCGTACCCGCCATCTACCTGATCACCGGGCGCGAAGCCATCGACAAGCAAATCAATGGCACCGCAGCGCAAGTAGAATTTCTCCAGTCGCGCTACCACCGCCCCAGTGACGAGGCGGATGAGCAGGTCAACTACATCGCCGCGCAACAGTTTGCCGAAGTGAACTACGCCATCGCACGCGAAGTGACGGACGCCGATGAAAGCCCGCGCTGGTACCGGGGGGATTTCTTTGGGGATCTGTTCCGCAAAGCTCAGTGAGCCAACTATTAACGTCAGGCCTTACGCACCACCACAGCGGTGCGTAAGCGCTCACTCCCGAATAGCGACATCAATGCGAAATCTTCCCGCGCGATAGGCAGATACTGGCTGTCGAGAGGGTTGTCCTCATCGTCTACATCCGGGTCGTGCACATAAAAACATTGGTCGTCCATACCGGTTAGTGTGACCCAGTGCGGAACCTTCTTTCCGTCCAGTCGGTAGGTGCTGATCAGTAGTAAAACCAGCGCGCCCTGTTCCAACCATTGCTGGCACTGTTCCTGGGTGAAGTCCTGTGCAACGACCGGCAAACCTGCCAAATCCGCCTTCGATCGGTAATCGGCATCGACCTGCTGGATAACGCGTTTTTTTTCCTCACTGCGCACGCCCTGAATAAACAGTGGCCCCTGCAGATTCAGATAAACCTCACAGTCAAAGCCTCGTTTCTGCATCGCCAGCGCCAGCCCGATGGGATGGCAGCCGCCGTGGCCGGAGGTCATAAAAATCGTGGTTGCCTCCCGCCACAGTGCCAGCTCATCACTACCATTGGGTGTATAGCCCGGATCGAGGCCGGCCATGGCCATCATTGCGGCGGCGGGGCCGCAGGTAAATTCCGTGCGCTGCCCGTACCAGGGCACCTCGGCGGTCTGCAGGTTCTCCGGGCGATAGCGGATACGCTTCTGCATGCGCAGGGCGTTGCCGGCATCCTCGTAGTAATTGCTGTAGCTACCGAAGGTGCGGTACCCCAGCTGCTGGTAGAGCGCGATGGCGGCCGTGTTGTGCTCGGCCACTTCCAGCCGCATGTACAGGCGGCCACTGCGGCGACTGGCGTCTTCGGCAGCGGCGAGCAGGGCCTTGCCAATGCCCTTGCCGCGCCCGGCGGGCGCTACCGCGAGCGAGTAAAGTCGCGCGAGGCGAGTACCGCGACGCAGCAGTACCAGGGCGTAGCCCAACAGCGCGTCGCCGCACTCTGCCACCAGAAAAACTCGATCTCCAGTCTTTAGCGAGTGCCGCAGGCGGCGCCGACTCATGCGATCGTGGCTGAAGCTGACCTCCTCCAGGGCACATAAGCGGTCAAGATCTGGCAGTTCTGCGGCGCGAATCGAAAAAGCCACTGCGTTAGTCGAGGGAAGTTTGTGCGTCATTCGTTGGGGGTGTCGAGCCTAAGCCTTCTGGAGGCTGTAGAAAAAGCGAGATTAGAGCGCTGTCGCTCGGTGTGTGCAATATGTCGACAAAAAACAAACAGAACACCCGTTTTTCGACCAGCACCCAGAGTAATATTTGAACAAATCCCCGTGTAATGGAGTGTAATGCTCAAAAGGACTAACAGCGGGAAATTTCGTGCTAACCTGTCGCCGCTGGCGGCCAAAGCAACCAGCATTTCAAAAATCATAATTTAGGTTTCAGCATGTTAAACAAACTTACTTTGGGCGTCGCCATTGCAGGTCTGAGTCTTTTGTCTGGTTGTGCGAGCATTCTCAGCGACAGCAACTATCCGGTGACTATCAATAGCAACCCGGCGGGTGCCAACTTTGTAGTAATGAATGAGTCCGGGTTCGATGTGCACAGCGGTGTTACACCAGACACCATTACTCTGTCTGCCTCCGACGGCTTCTTTTCTTCCGCGAGCTATACCGTGAAATTTCAGATGGCTGGCTTCCAGGAGCAGAGCTTCCAGCTGCGCGCCGGAATGGACGGGTGGTATATCGGCAACATTCTGTTTGGTGGTTTGATCGGGATGCTGATCGTTGACCCGGCTACTGGTGCCATGTGGAAGCTCCCAGAGAGTGCCAATGTCTCGCTGCAGCCTGTTACCGCAGCCACCGGTCTGGAAACGCTGACTATCGCCTCCGTACATCAGCTGACTGATGAGGCAAAATCCCAGTTGGTGCCCCTGAACTGATTCGGGGCTAAACATAAAAATAACATTCAAGGATATGAAGATGAATTTAGCAACCCGCCTGCTGGCAGTGATTACGCTGGCCTTCTTAACCGGTTGTGCCAGTGTAAGCAAGATGCCGCTCAATGAAAAAGCTACGGCCATCGATACATCACAAAAAAGTATCTTGGTGGGCAAGCTTTCCATTCGCAATGACAACAAGCCAAGCCATCAGCCGAACCTGCTGGCAGTGTTTGTTAATCAAAACGAAAAGGATTTCTCCTTCACCCAGCCTACGTTGATCGCCGATCTCGATAAGGGTGGCAAGGAATACTTCATCAGCATGGCCGTAGAGCCGGGCAAGGCGACACTGAAGCTGGCGCGCTTTATGCGTCAGGTACCGCTGCTGCTGAACGCCATGGCCGATCTCCCATTTGAGTATGAAATTGACGTACCGGAAAACCAGGTGGTTTATATCGGTAACATCAACGCCATCATCAAGCCACGACAAGATGAAGAGCCGCGGGCGGGACTGGTTATTCCTCTGATCGACCAGGCAGTTGCCGGTTTCTCCAATGGTACCTTTGAAGTAAGTATTACCGACAACTACGCAGAGGACATGGAAGCCCTGAAAGAGAAGTATCCCCACATTGCGGATCACTCCCTGGCCAAGAACCTACTTCCGGTTTGGAAACACCCGGAACTGCGCGAAACAGCGCCGACTATTCTGGCAGAAAAAAACGAAGAGTGATCGGGTAGTAGTGCGAATTAAGCGGGCTTCGGCCCGTTGTTTTTGCGCTGGTCTTTTCTCCTCGTTCGCCTTTGCCCGGTTGCTCGCACGCATTGAAATTCGTCAAAGAAAATAGGATAGCCACGAAAGTGGATAGGCGTAGATGAGTGATCTGTACTCAGTGCTAAATTATTTGGTTACATAGGGCGCCCTAGCAGTAAATCAAACAGGCAGAGCCGGTGTGACTATGTTGAAGGGTATCGAAGATGGCTTTCGTGGGCACTTTGGTTCTTGGGGAAAAATAAACCGCAAAATCAAAAAGCCCGGAGTGGTGGAAGGGTGCCACTCACCGACTCCGGTAAGCTTCCAGCGGGTGGCCCTTCAAACCTTGGGATAAGGCCACCCACTTCACGCGATTGTTAAAGACTACGTCGGATTAATTGTGCGTTTGTTCCAGGGCGTAGAACGTCGCCTGGACGTAATCGCTACCGTCACCTGTATTGTTCTGGTTGTACACGCCGGCCTTGAAATACTGGTACTGGTCCGCAACGTCGTAACCGCTGTTGGTCATATCGACTTCCTGCACCACATCCGCCTTTCCTTCGCGGGAGATGGTGACGGTGAGGGTATTCCCCACAACTTTTACTTCGTAGCTCCATTTTTCGCCAAGGGCGATACCATCAGCGGGATCTGAAGCGCTACTGGAGCGGCTGCCGATCATGTCGTACCAGCTGTCGCTGCCGCCATTGGGTTCGTGCGCAATATACACGGAGCCTTTGCTGTTACCCGGCAGTTTGCGGTAGTACAGGCGCAGGGGCTCGTCATTGTTGGCGTGGATCTGGCCAACGATCACGCGCCCAACCTGGCCGCTATCCCCGGTGGTGGTGACATGGTCAACCGACAAGGTTGCGCGCAACACGCCGTCAACGCCACCGGCGGCATCCCGGGCTTCCTGCGGTGCAGAACCGAATACCCAATTGTTGGCGTTTACACCCTGGGTGGCGATACTGGTATCGCCGCGGCGCAGCATTTCTCGCAGTTCAGTACGCGTGTACGAGGTGCTGGTCGAAGTTTTGTAGCCAGCGACCGGACAACGGAACACCATGCCGCCATCGGACGCGGTATAGAAGTAGGTAGCATCTGCGTAGCCTGCATTCAGGTCACCCTCCTTGATGGAGTCTGCCTTGCCATCGCCGTTGTTGTCGGTCGGTACGCTCAGGTACCAGGCGCTCAGGTCGAAGTTACTGGACGGGGGCAGGTTCGGGTCTAGAATGCCGCCCGAGCTGGAACTGCCTGTACCGCCGCTGGAGCTGCCCCCGGAACTACCCCCGGAACTACCCCCAGAACTACTGGAACCGCCTGAGCTACTGGAGCTGCCACCATCGGCACAGCCAATCACGTCGATTTCCAGAATGCTGTTCCAGTTGTTCGCGCTATTGCCGCTGCCGGTGATGCGTACATAGCGTGCGCTGGTATCCGCGAGATCATAGCGTTCCATATCCGCTGACGTGCCGCTCGACTGACCCCCAGATAAGACCGCGGTCCAGTTGGAATTGTCAGCAGAAGTCTCTACCTCAAAGAAGCTGGTTCGCTGGTTGCCTTTGTACCAGGCGATATCAATGGCCTCTACGGTTTGCACGACACCGAGATCCAGCGCGATCCATTTGATGCCCTGCGAGGACCAGCGGGATTGTGCGGCAAAGCTGCCGTCGAGCACATTTTCCGGCCCGTGACCGTCGTTGGTGCCATCATCCGTTGCGGCAATAATGGGCAGGCTACTGCCTGACGTGCAGCTGTCGCCACCGGAGCTGGAGGAGCTGCTGGAAGAACCGGACCCGGAACCCAGGTTTTCCAGAGCGAAATCATCGAAGCGGCCTTCGGCACCGTTATACGTGCCGAAAACAGTAATGCTACTGGCGCTACCGGAATTGAACTCCACTGACATCGATTGCCAGTCGGAATGACTTGCACTGCTGTCAAACGTAGAGCCATTCACCTGTGCACCGATGGTGCCGGCACCACGCACGTAAGCGGTCAAACGGTAATTGGTGTTGGATATAACAGGAACATCCTGCTCGACACGGCCGCCACTGCCAGAGATCTTCGCGGACCCAGTGCCGGTGTTGGCGACACTGGACAGGGAAGAAGGATCGGTGTCGATCCAGCTGTCGAAGCCGCTTTCAAAGCCCGAGTTAAGAATGGATGCGTTGGCACTGGCAATACAAGCAGACAGTACCGCAGCGTAACTTATTTTCATCGCTAGAGATGTTGATTTCATGAGACCCTCGTTATGTATTTATGTAGGGTTTACTAGTTGGCAGCGTTCGAAAGCGCTGCGTCGTTTACCGAATTTTCTCTCCACGGCACTGCCATCGGTTGCAGCCGATACTTTCAACTTTGCTTGGGAAATAACGAAAAGATCGGTAAATCAGGTCAACGTTTGCAACCGGCAGCATGAAGCTGCCGGTTGCAAAGTCACTACTTTTTTTGAGTAGGTTTGTATGTTGGTCTTCACTTAGAACTTCGCGCGTACACCCAGTACGTAGCGGCGATCCGTTTCCATAATCTGGAAAGCCGTGCCGTTGGCGCCGGTATTGATGGTGGGCTCTGCGGTCAGGTTAGTGACGTTTGCAATCACCGTAATGTCTTCGGTTACGTCATAGCTGGCGGAGAGGTCCAGTTGCGAGAGGTCTTCGCGGTAGTCGTTGCCCAGTGTTGGATCATCCGAACCTGCACCCAGCACGAGCTCACCCAGCGGCAGTACCCGTTTGGTTTGTGCGCTATCCAGGAAGCGATCGCGATAGGTGTAGGCGAGGCGAATGCCCAGGCCTTCGTACTCGTAGTAGAACTGCGTATTGAAGGTATTTTTCGAAATGTCCTCCAGCGCAACCCCATTCGGGTCTTCACTGTCCGCGTAGGTGTAGTTGGCGCTGATGCCCAGGCCAGACCAGCGACCGGGCAGGAAGTCGAAGGCTTGCTGGTAACCCAGCTCCAGACCCTGAATCTTGCCGTTCTCACCGTTGGTGATGAAGTCGGTGAGAATGCCCATTTCGGAAATTGGCGTGTTCGCGTTCGCGTACTGAATGCCATTCGCCTGCCACAGACAGATTTTGTCAAAGTCCGAGGTGTTGGTCAGGGTGCTGACCACTTCCGGCTGGTTTTCACATTCAAAGGTCTGGGTCAGGAAGGATTCAACATCCTTGTAGAACAGGGTGGCAGACACCATGTTGCTATCCCAGTAGTGCTCGGCAGCAATGTCATACTGGGTCGCGCGATAGGGCTCCAACTCCGGGTTGCCCCGGCTGGCGGCGATGTAGGCATCGCGATAGTTGTAGGCCGGGCTCAGCTCATTGAAGTCGGCGCGACGCATGACCTTGGCCGCAGCAAAACGCAATTGCGTATCTTCGCTGAGGCTCCAGGTGACGTTCAGGCTCGGCAGGAAATCGTCGTAGCTGGCGCCGTCGGAGACGATGTCACCGTCCTGGTATGCCCTGGAGGTGACGTCTGTGGAGACGTAACGACCACCCACAACAGCGCGCACATCGCCAAAGTCCAGATTGGCCTGGACGTAGGCGGCAGACGTTTCTTCATTCACTTCCGAGTAGCTGCCTTCCTGGTACGCAAGGTTGTCCGCCAGGCTGCCACTGATCTCCATATTGGTTCCGGCCAGCAGCTGCTGAACGATATCGAAGGTTGCCTGCTGGTTTTGCAGAAGACCCACATCGTATGCGGTTACCTTAGCAAGGTCGTAAGCGCCACTCCTGCCGGTATGTTCAAACGCATCCCCGCTGAAATCGTAGTCCTTGATGGCATTCGGGAACTGTGCGGCGATATCTTCCATCCAGATGATGTCCGGATTACCGTCCGCATCCTCCAGGTTTTTGAAGATATTGGTAATGCGGAACTGGTAACGGTTCTGTTCGAAATCCCGCGATGTCGCGCGCACACCGGTTTTGACGGAAGATACCCATTCAAGGCCGAATGGCTCAGCATATTCAACGTCGAACTTGAACGCGCTTTCTTCATTCGCGATGTAGGTACGGGTGTCTTCATAGCGGCGGAACGCCTGATTTTGCTGATCGGTAAATACATAGCCGTCGGCAAAGTCGATGGTCGGTGCGCTGTTGTTGCTGTTCGTGAAGGTCACAGGAATCAGCCACTTGTTCTCACCATCCGCGCCCTGGCCTTCCAGTTCGCGATCGATCCCGCGGAAGCGGAATTCAGAGAAGGGCGTATAGCTATCGGATTCTGCGTAGGAAAATTCCCCACTCACGGTCAGCTTTTCGGTGAAATCCCATGCGCCACCAAACGCGTGGCTGAAGGAATCGCTGTTGCGGAAGCTGGAACCGGCAGTCTGTAGTGGCTGAACTTCGTCGTACATGAAGTTTTGCAGCTGGCCATTTTCGTCTTCATAGGTTTGTCCTGGAATCACCGTCGGTGAGTCGAGGATGTGCAGCAGTGAGAATGTCTCCTGGCTGCCTGCGCGCTCTACGGAGTTCAGGTCCAGATAGAATTGACCCTGCTCCGAAGCCGGCGCCCACTGGAATGCGAGGTTGATCGCGGTACGCTCACGCACTTCGGTACGCGGGTTGAAGGTATGCTCGCGGCCGTATACGTAATTGCCGCTAGGGGTATTCTGTGCTGGGGGCATTCCCTCGACTTCACCGACCTGCAACTGCACCAGGGATTCGTCGCGACGCAGTTCGCGATCCTGGTAAGCCAAAGACGCAATCACGCCAAAGGTGCCGGCATCACCCAGATCCCAGGTATTGCCTACGCCAGAGTTGATGATAGGCGCCCAGTTGTCGGCTTTGTCGGCGTACTCGCCTTGTACAGAGACAGCGGCTAGAGGTCCGTTGAGATCCAGCGGTCGGGCCATTTTCAGACTGATGGTGCCGCCGAGCGCGCCTTCGGTCATTTCCGGGGTAGGCGACTTGATAACTTCCACTTTTTCAAGGAAGGCAGCGGGGAAGTCCTGGAAGTCGATGCCGCTGCGGGTATCGCCCAATACGGAACGGCCGTTTACTTCCACGCGGTTTTGCTTGAGGCCACGAATGGAGACCTCGGAGCCCACACCGAAGTCGCGGTTGATGGAAACCCCGGTCACTCGCTGCAGTGCTTCGGCGATGTTGTTGTCCGGGAGTTTACCGATATCTTCCGCAACAACCGCGTCCACCACGCGGGCGTCGTCGCGCTTTGCGTCAGCGGCCGCCTCCAGGCTGGCACGAATACCAGTCACGCTTACTTCTTCGAGCGCAGCGGCGTCGTCCGTTTGGGCGGCCGTCATGGGGGTAAATGCCATGGCAGAGGCGGAGAGCATCAGCACACTCAGATCCTTCAGTGCACTCTGCTTATCGAACTTCTTAAACGTTTTATTGTTATCCATGTAACGGTTTCCTCTCATTGTAAGAACACTTATTTTTTTATTAGCTCTCAGAGTGGCGAGTTAAACGCGAACCGGAAAACCTGTCAACAACATTGGTTAGCAGTATTGGTAAGATAGGTTGCTGCGAAAATACTTTAAATTATTGTTTTGTATCCATTTTTAGTAATTTTTCTGATCGGCAACTGAATTAAAAAAATTTTTAATTTGCTCGTTCAGAAAATAAATCCCCAAGAGGTAAAACCAATTGTTATGACAGGTATTGTCCGGGAGGACGTCCGTTGACGAAATGAGCGACAACGGCGCGAAAAGACACGCAATAAAAAAGCGGCCAACTGGCCGCTTTACGTGATTCCGATTAGCGTGGCTATGAGGCCGCCCCGGCCCTTACGGCATGGCGCTTCGCGCAATGATGGCACCGCGATGTTGGATGACCGTGCTCGCCAAACGATGCCCGTTAGCGGCTGCTTTCTCAGCACTGTCACCAGCGAGACGGCTGGCGAGGTAACCCGCATTGAACGAATCACCGGCCGCGGTAGTATCGACGGGCACCACTGTAGTTGCCGGTACCAATCTCGGGTCCCGGTTTCGCTGTACCACCAGGCACCCATCGCCGCCCAGTTTCAGCACGATTTCATCCACTCCCCACGCCTGCAAGCGCGCCAGCGCGGCATCGGTATCCGTGTCATGAAACAGCATCTGCTCGTCTTCGAATGTCGGTAATGCGATATCCGTAAGCCGCAGCATCTGTTCGTAGGCTTTGCGAGTTAGTGTCTCGCTGCCCCACAGTCGCGGTCGATAATTTCCGTCGAAAATCACTTGGCCGCCACCCTGGCGAAAATCCACAAGGAAATCGAACAGGCACTCGCGTCCGTAGGGCGACAGGATGGCGAGGGAGATGCCAGAGAGGTAAATCGCATCAAACCGCTTCAAATGGGCAAATAACTGGGTTGCCGCTTGCGCACTGTCCAGCAGCCGTTTGGCCGGTGCGCGGTCTCGCCAGTAGTGGAAAGTGCGCTCCCCGGTGTTATCGGTCTCGATCAGGTAAAGCCCGGGCGTTGCATTCGCCTCGCGCTTTACCAGATCACAACCGATACCTTCTGCCTGCCATTGGCGAATCATCCAATCACTTAAATGATCGTCCCCCAGGGCAGTGACATAATCGACGCTGGCGCCGAGCCGGGACATATACAACGCAGTATTTAATGTGTCGCCGCCGAAAGAGAGACCCGCCTGCAAGCGGGGTTCGCTATGGTCGTTGCGACAATCGTCGTCGACGTTCATTTCCAGCATACATTCGCCGATGACTGCTATGCGCTTGTGCATGACTATTTCGCCCAAGAGTTACGCCTGTTTACCCCAAGTACCGTTTCGCCATTCTTCCCCAGATCAGGAGAAGAACAGCCCACCGTTGATGTCGATGTTGGTGCCGGTGATGAAAGAGGCTTCATCGGACGCCAAGTAGGCAACCGCGTCTGCGACTTCCGGCGCTTTACCCTCGCGCTTCAGCGGGGTGGCGTTCGCAACATTTTCACGCACCGCATCTTTAGTGAAGGTATCGTGGAAAGTGGTACTGATCATGCCCGGGCACAGGGAATTCACACGAATGTTTTTCGGTCCCAGTTCTTTCGCCATGGCGCGGGTAAAGGTCATCACCGCACCCTTGGCGGTCGCGTACGCAGAAGCGCCGGGGCCACCACCATCACGGCCCGCCTGGGAAGCCAGGTTTACGATAGCGCCGCCATCCATGTGCGGAACAACCGCTTTGGTCAGCAGGAAGGTACTGTTCAGGTTCAGTGCGATGACTTTGTTGAAGAACTCTTCGTCCATCTGATCGATGGTTTTACGTTCTACCAGGCCGCCGGCAACATTCACCAGCACGTCGATGGTGTTACCGTAGGCTTCCTGTGCTGCAGCGACAACGCTCGCCACGTCCGCCTGCTTGGTCATGTCGCCCTTGGCGATGATGGCGTCGCCACCCGCTGCCTTGATCTCGGCCAGCGTTTCTTCTGCAGTCTGTGCATTGCTAAAGTAGTTCACCACTACCTTTGCGCCTTCTGCTGCCAGCTTCAGGGAAACCGCTTTACCGATGTCCCGTGCCCCACCGCTGACGATGGCTACTTTACCTTGAAGTTTCATAGTGACTCCTGACTGTAATTTTGATTTCCGATGTTGAATCGAGATTTTTACTGGTTCGTTAGCTCGCTACGTCAGCGAGTTGCCCCTTTCTGTGTTTGCTACGTACCGGTGTGATACGTCCCCCAACAAACAGAACCGAGATCAACATCAGCGGCACTAGCGAAGCACCGAGAATGAAGAAGGGCGGGTAGTAGGTGCCATCGTTGGTGATGACTGGCACCAACTGAATGGCGGTAATGACACTGATCACACCCACGGCGCCACTGATGCCGGCAAGGCTGGCAACGCTTTTTCCGGAGAAGTAGTCGCTAGGCAGTGTCTGGATATTGTTAATCGCAGCCTGGAAGCCAAACAGGATTACGGTGATCAGTGCGAGTGCTGCCGCGGGCGTTGCCGCAACAGTGGTGGCGAGCAGGGCGGGCAACATACAGCAGCCACCAAACAGTACGGCGAATTTGCGGGACTTATTCACGCTCCAGCCGCTGCTCATCAGCTTGCCGGACAACCAGCCCCCAAACAGGGCACCGGCTGCGGCGCCGCAGTATGGAATCCACGCAGAGGCACCAATGGCTTTTACGTCAAAACCGAATTTGTCGTTCAGATACAGCGGTAACCAGGCCACAAACAACCACCAGATCGGCTCGATAAAGAAGCGGGCGGAGATGACGCTCCAGCTCTGGCGGTGCGACAGCAGCTCGCGCAGATTCGGAACATACTCGTCTTGGTCTTTTTCCGCGGTAATCTGCCCGGACAGGATCAGCTCGCGTTCTTCCTGGGTAATCCAGGGGTGCGCATCGGGCCCGCTCTTATAGATGATCAGCCAGGGCACGAGCCAGATAAAGCCGAGAAGTGCCACAACTACGAAGGTGGCCTGCCAGCCGAGGAAGGCATACAGAAAGGCAACCAGCGGCGGTGCAATAATGCTTCCCGCAGATGCGCCAGCGCCAAAAATACCCTGGGCAAGTGCGCGCTCCTTGGCCGGGAACCACTCGGCGTTGGCTTTGGTAGCGCCGGGCCAGTTACCCGCTTCACCGAAACCGAGCAGGATGCGGACAAGACTGAACGATGCCACCGACGTAGCCACTGCGTGCAGCGCAATGGAAATCGACCACACCACAATGGAAAGCATGAAACCAAGACGCGTGCCGATTGCATCAAATACCCGGCCAAACACCGCCTGACCGATGGCGTAGGCAATCAGGAACACACTCATGATATTGGCGTAGTCGTGACTGTCCATGCCGAGGTCATCGGCAATGCCCGGCCACATCACCGAAAGCGCGGTACGGTCGATATAGTTGATGATGGTAGCCAGGGCTACCAGGGACACAATGGTCCAGCGTAAGTTCTTCATTATTATTTTCCTGATTCGTTTTCCAGAAAGTCTTCACGGTAGGGGCTGAAGGTATCGAGTAGCACTCCGGCCTTTTTGCACACGGCACCATGTTCCAGATGTGGTGCTATGTAAAAACTGTCGCCGGCTTTTAAAAGTTTTTTGCGGCCATCGACCTGTACCTCAAACTCCCCGCTCTCCACATAGCTCACCTGGGTGTGTGGGTGTTTATGCACATAGCCGATACTCCCTTCCTCAAACCAGACTCTGACAATCATCAGGTTGTCGTCGTGGCCGAGGATCTGCCGTTTTATTCCGCCGCCCAGGTCTTCGACTTCGACATCCTGCGCTTGTACAAATGCATCAGTTGCGGGCATTCATTCCTCCGCCATTCTTAATTGTTGAATTGAAAAAGTTTGGCGCGACCGGTAAAGCTGTACTCACTGTCGCCGAATTTGAAGGTGTGCCTGGTATCGGCCGCGATACCCTTGCTGCGGTGGTACGCTAGCAACTGGGTCGCACCATCTTTGGTGCCGATTGTGATCAGCTCCAGATCACCAACGCGTTGGTGATCCAGTGCGTTCACCTGGCTTTCTGCCTCGAGGGTAAATTCCTTGGACGGATTGTATTGGCCGTGCGGCTCCAGAACGCTCACGAAGGTGTGCGAACTGACGCCGTCGCGGCGCGCAATGAAGCCCTTTTCCGAACGCAGGTTGAAATTGGGATCGTTGGCTCCGAGCTCCGTAAACAGCAGTTCGGTAGCGCCATCCATCAGGCTCGACTGGGTATAAAAACGGCCGTTGTCGTTCAGCCAGGTTACCTGTGCGAGGCCGGATTCCGGCTTGCCACGGGCCTTCAGCCACAGGTGCTGGTAACCATTATTGGTGCCCAGTGCCTTAAGATTGTCGGTGAAGCCCTGAAGCCTGAAGCTGGTGTCGACCAGCTGACCGTTGTAATGCAGGGGCAGATCCAGCTGATGCTCCTGGCTGGACGCCACATCGAATACGTCGATGGCAAACGTCTTGCCATTTTCCGGGCTGTTCACCAGTGCCAGGGTGCGCTTCAGGCGCACACCCGGGTAGGCGGAATTGATTTCTGCGGCGCTGATCTTGACCTGGTCGTCCGCATGGAAGAACAGCAGATCCGGGTGATTCTGGTTGGCAACTTTCAGGTTGTTATCGAAGTGAGAGGTCTCATCCACTACAACCGTGTTGTGAGCGACCGTCTGCTTGGCCCAACTTTCATTTTCTGCCAGGTAGCGGCCGCCATTCTTGGCTTCCACATTCAGAAAGCGAGCGGCGCCGTAGTCGGTAACAATTTCTTCCCCGCGATCGTAGAACTGCCAGGTGAGCTTGTCGAAATGGCCGTGGCCCATACCTTGTGCGGCGGGCTTGAACACCAGCGCCTGGTCACCGTCAGTTTGCTGGCGCAGGACAACCAGTGCCCCTTCATCGCCGTCTTTACCGTCGCGGAAAGCGAAAGATTTGAAGGTGTAGGGCTGTTCCTGACCTGCATCCAGTGCATTCGCAACCTTGAGCCCATCGCCGGACAGCAGGATCTGATCCTGCTTGGCCGCGATATCCAGCAGCTGTGGGTCACCGGATTGGCCGTAGGCGATGGTGACACCCAGTACCAGCTCCGATGTATCGATACCCTTGCTTTTGATGGCATCGTTGATCGGGAAAAACAGGTTGTCGTAGCTGAGCTGGATAGTGGTATCGATGGCTTTCATCACGATACCGTCGCGGTATTCAAAAATACCCCGCTCTGGCTCATTGTTTTCGATCGCCTTGGCAAAGGTTACGAAGGGCATCAGCGCGTAGCGCTGATAGTAGGGGCCTTCGTTATAGTAGCCATCTGGCGAGAAGAGTGTGCTCAGCTGGCGAAGGAAGCCGCCTTTGCCAGACTTGTCCAAGTCCAATAGTGCCTGTTCCACCCACTCCGGTTCGTCGAGCACATAGCCAGCCATACCCACACCGGCGGTAAGCCAGGTGCCGTGGTTGTGTACCTTGTTGAAGGTCTTCGGCGAATCGATAGACAGGAACCTGGCCACCGGCCGAATGGCTCCCTGTTCAATCTTTTTCGCTTCCGCATCGGTTAGAGATGGGAGAATCAGATCGTATGCCTGGATGGTGTAAACCAGCCACACCGCCTCGTTAAGGCTCTGCCAGAACAGCTTGCCGGGGTTATTCGCTCCCGGGCGACGCTTTGGGTGTAACGGCAGTGTGGGATACAGCTCTGCGTAGGCGAGCAGCATATCGCGCACGCGCTCAGCGTACTTGGGATCCTGCGTGATCTGATACAGCACCCCGGCGTTATACATCAGCTGGTAGTTTTTCTTGTGCTGCTCATGGGTGTAGCCACCGCCGGCATCGGCGGGCATGGGTATTGCCAGTGGTGCTTGCAGTGCGCGATCGACGGCGGACTGCGTGGCAAGAAAGGCATTACGAAAACGGCCCGGCTGTTTGATGGCCCCCTGCATGGCATCGACGTCTGCCGCACTGATCACCAGGTTGGGGTGGTCGGCGGCATAGGCGGCCAGAGGATTCAAGACCAGCATTGCGGCAGTCATGCCCGCGGCCAGTGTGATGCCGGCAGCGAGGTTTTTGCGCGTGTGAAAAGCTGAATTCGCCAACATGGTTTTACTTCTTTTTTTGAGATCAGTTCTTGACTTCGTTATTGGCGAGGATCGCAGTGTGCGGCCCTTTTGCCACCAGCTCGGTCACTTCCGGCAGCGGCGCGCCGAAGAACTGATTGTTGGCAATATGGGTGACCGGCTCACCGACGGTGTGCTCGACCACGATGCCAGCACTGTTCTCGATCCGGTTTTCGCGAATATCCGCCACTTGCGTACCGTGGAGTTTGATCAGTGCCTGCGTCTTGTTGCGTTTGCCTTTACCGGATTCCGCTACGGTGTTGTTGCTGAAGTCGATATGGGGGCCGAAGGTACTTTCATCGGTACCGCCGCGATAAAGATCCACCAGGGCACCTTGCACGTTTTCGAAGGTGTTGCCGGTAACAATCACATACTCCGCGTTGTAAATACCCAGATCGTCTGTCTCTTTATTCAGTTTGAGCAGATCCCCGGTGATATTTTCAAAGTGATTGTTGTGCAGGGTGATGGTGTCAGCAAAAGCGCGCAGACCGGAATCAAAGAAGTGATAGGAGTGATTGATATCGAGGTTTTCCACCCGACTGTTGGTCATGGAAAAGCGATAATTTTTCAGCATGCCCCAAACCGAGGTTCGGATCAGGATATTGCCGGCATTGTCCGGGCTGTTGGCTCCGGAAATCACCAGACCGTCCAGCGACAGACTACCGCCGTCCTGGATTTCAAACATCACCGGGCGTTCGCTGGTCAGGGTAACCTTGCCCTGCTTCTTCGCCTTGATCGTCAGGGTCTTGCCGATATCCAGGCGCTTGCTTGCGCTGTACACACCACTTTTCAGCAGCAGAGTGTCACCGTCGGCGGCGCTAACAATCGCATTGAACAGGGCATTCTCACCGGGCCGCACGCTGATGGTCTTGCCACTACCAAATGGGGTGACTGGTTCAGACTTCGGATACCAGGGAGCGCCAGTCATTTCCTTGGTGGTGACCACCAGGTCTCTGCTCGCGCCTTTTTGCGCCGCTGAGTCGCTTACCGGATAGAGCAGGCCGTTGTCGGCGCGCTTCAGTTTGCCTACGCCCTTATCAATTCCCTCGTGGATTTTCTTGTCCACAAAGCCATTCGAGATATTGTTGGCGAAGGAAATGCCGGAAATATCGTCGAATACAGAGAAGGGCGACTTGCCGCTTTCGTTGTAAAAGATATTGTCAGCAATGGTGGAGTCTTGCGGAACTGCGCTGCGCTCGGGGTCACTGCCCGCGGCCAGATGGATGTGCTCTACGTTGATAAAACTGTTGTTCTCGATCTTCGCGTTCACCACCTGGTGATAGCGGTTGATGGGAGAGTTGGGAACACCGTTCATCACGGTGAACCCACTCCCGAATCGATAGCCTGTGAGACCTTCGAGATAGTTGTTGCGAATCACCTGGTCCGCGTTGATTACACGGATTCCGCCGGTGTGGTCTACACCATTGCCCAGGAACACGTTGCCTTCAATCAGGTTGCCGTTGCCGTGACGCATGGTCAGGGTGCCGCGGGACTCGAAAAAGGTGTTGTTACGCAGAATGTTCTTGCCGGATTTGACGGAGATGATTTCCACCTCGCCGTCGCAACGGTCGAAAAAATTGCTTTCGACGACGGTGAACGAGTCGGTGAGCGAGTAGTGGCTGGTGCCAATACGCAGGGTTTCGCCGCCATTGGAGCCCAGTACCGGGCGCGGGCCGAAATAGTTGTGATCGATACGATGGTGGTTTTGTTGGCTGGCTTCGCTGTTCAGGCGCACCGCCATGGTGACCCCCTTGTTGCGCTTACCCGCCAGGTGACTGTGGTCGAAGCGGTTGTTTTTGCCGTAGACGCCCACCCAGTAATCGGAGTCCATGCGCTCCGGTTTGCTGAAGTCTTCGATCACAATCTCGGTCACACGAGAGTGGTTCGCCAGGTGATCTTTGTTGAGGCGGAATGCGATGACTTCACTACTCGGCGTGTAACCGTCCTTGAACACCAGGCCGGAAATCACCAGATGTTCACCGGCAAGACGCAGATTGGATTGCCCGCTGAGTACAACCTTGCCCTTTTCTTCGGCAGTTAGCGTAATCGGATTGCCATTCTCGCCGTTACCCGTAAACAGAATTTCAAAATCTTTCCAGACCCCATTCGCCAGCATCACGGTGTCGCCCGCTTGCAGGCTTTTCACCACCCGGGCGTATTCCTTCTGATTGTGTACCAGGTATTCCTCGGCGGAGGCTTGGACACAGAACAGAGAGGCCTGGCCCGCGGTCAGCAGTGCGGCGGCAAGTAATGGTTTCAATCTGGAAGCGCTCATGATCACCTGAATTATTTTTCTGTGTTTTCGTTATCGCGTCTGCCTGCAGCGCCAGGTCCAACCCTGGCCAAATGCACCATGTCGGGGCGTCAGGTGGCGTTGCGGAGTTATTATGGGGCCAGACTAAATTGGTCAAAAATAATTGTCAACCAATCGGGTTAACCAGTTTCCGTCAAAATTTTGTGCCGAATTGGTGCGTCAGTAAAAATTTTCCGCAAATACGCACAAAAACTGTTCAGGGGTCAGTCCAAAATGTGAATTTATTCAGGAAATTGGTTGACTGTGTTGTAAGCGGGTGACAACTTGATCGGGCCCAGCTGCGAGCAGCCCGCCAGAATTAGGTTGTAACTGGTCTGAAAGCTGACATAAAAAACCGTGGCACAGGCGATGAGTAGGGCGCCAAGAGAGCGCGCCCTTGTTACTATCAACCAGCGCAGACATCCTTGGGGGTCATCATGCGTGATAATAATAAAGACGCGAGAGAAAACATGGCGAACGAGAAAAACTTCAAGAAGTCACTCCTGGTGAGCGCAATCGCTGCAGTGACTTATGTAGGTTATGCCGGTGTCGTACATGGCCAGGAAGCACAAGCAGACCAGGCTCTGGAAGAGGTAGTGGTTACCGGTTCCCGTGCCACCATCCAGTCCACTATTGATATCAAGCGCAACTCTGTAACCATCGTCGACGGCCTGTCGGCCAGCGAGATCGGTGAACTGCCGGCGCTGTCGATCGGTGAAGCGCTCGAGTCCGTAACCGGCGCGTCTTCGCACCGTGAAAATGGCGGCGCCACCGAGATTTCCATCCGTGGTATGGGGCCTTACCTAAGCGCAACGACCTTTAATGGACGTATGGCCACCAATGGTAGTGGTGACCGCTCGGTGAACTTTTCCCAGTTCCCCTCCGAATTGATGAACAAGGTTGCTATCCGCAAGACTCAGGATGCGAGCCTGATCGAGGGCGGTGTGGCCGGCCTGATCGAGCTGGAAACCCTGAAGCCGTTGGAATACGGCAAGCAGCGTATTCAGTTTGACGCCAAAGCGAATATCAATCCGAACCAGTCGAATATCGAAGATCCGATGGCGGGTGATACTGGTTTCCGCGGCACCGCGAGCTATGTAGACCAGTTCGAGTTCGATAACGGCATGGCATTTGGCGTGTCCCTCGGGTATCAGCGCAGCGATATTTCCCAGCCTGAATCCGAAATGCGCTCTTCCAGCCCGACCGGTTCCTCCCGTTATGCGTGCCTGAACGATCCCAGCGTGACCAACGAAGGCTTTTACCGCGAAAGCTCTGGTGACTGTGAAGACCAGATTGGTGGCTCTTCCAACCAGGGATACAACACCAGTGTTGATCCCGAAACCGGCAAGGCGGTCAGCGATGGGATTGCCTATGCGTTCGCGCCCAGCTCCAATGGCTATCGCCAGAACGATACAAGAGACGAGCGCGATTCCGTATTTGTTGCGCTGCAGTTCCAGCCTAACGACAAGACCGATATCAACTTTGACCTGCAGCAGTCTGAGCGGATTCAGTCCGAACTGCGACATGATCTGAACTTTGCCAACATGAAGCGGGTAACCCCCGGTGTCACCGCTGAGTCGCTGGTTGTGACCGATACCGGCACCGTTTTGAACTGGGCCGGTGAAACGGCGATTGAGTCCAATAGCGAAACGTATGAGCGCGCAGAAGACTATCTGGGTTACGGTCTGAATGTCTCCTACGCATTTACCGATAATCTGACGGTGTCCGCGGACTACTCCTTCTCCGAGACTACTCGTACCGAAAATCAAATCCTGTTGCGCACCCAGTCCGACAGTCGCGATGTGTTCGGTGATTCCACGGCAGCGGGATACCGTCCTCTGGTTGCGTGGAACATGGATTCCGAGATCCGTCAGTACACCGTCACCGATTTCGATGTCACCGACCACACCCTGTTCTCGGACGAATACCGTATTCGTGTGGACAACGATGTGGATCGCCGCAACACCAACGAAGCGTTCCGTGCGGACTTCGACCTGGTGCTGGATAATGAGGTTGTGACGGCAGTCCGCGGCGGCCTGCGTTTCTCCGAGCTCGAGTATGTCGACCTGGGTAGCGCACGCGATACCTATGAGATCGACCGTGGCGACGATGAAAGCGAAGCGGCTCTGCTGGCAATCAACGAGGCTTGCGCCATCGCTTTCCCGGAAAGCGACTTTATGAATGCCGAGAGTGACGGCAGCCTCATCACGATGGTGGATGAGAATGGCAACGTAACCGGAAGCGCGAACGAGTGGGCGACCTTCGATACCCAGTGTGTTGCGGACATGGTTTTGTCTCACCTGGGCGAAACCTTTGCCTACCCTGAGCTGGAAGAAAAAAGTGCGAATGTTACCGATGTGACTGAAACCACTACCGCCGCCTATGTCATGGCTGATTTCAGTAGTGCTCTCGCCGGTACGCCGATTAACGGTAACGTCGGTGTGCGCGTGGTGCAGACCGAAGTTGAGTCCGTGGGTTACCGCACGCCATACACCATCATCACCAACGCCGATGGCACCTATGCCATGCAGGAAGTCGAGGGTGCCGATCTGGAGCGTGTGGTTGCTGGAGGTGATTACACCGAAGTACTACCGAGCTTGAACCTGGTTGCAGAACTCACCGAAGAAGTACTGTTGCGCGGTGCGGTATACCGTGGCCTGTCCCGCCCGGATCCATCTGACCTCGGTTATCGGCGCTCGTTCGATACCAACGGCGCGGACGACATTGTCGACATCGCTGACCTGCTGGACGGGGTCGATGGTGACGGCAACCCCAACATGCAGCCGCTGACGTCATGGAATTTCGATACCGCCATCGAGTGGTACCCGAACGATGACACCATGTTGGCCTTTGGTGTTTATCACAAACGCTTCCAGGGTGGCTTTGAAACCGCACAGATCGTCGAGACGTTCGAGGTTGATGGCGAGATTATTCCGGCGGATTTCAATATCACCCGCACCGATGACGACACAAGCTCTCTTACAGGTTTTGAGATGACCGCGACGCATCGTTTCTCGTATCTGCCCGGTTACCTGAGTGGTCTCGGTGTCAAGGCGAGCTACAACTACGCGGATTCCAACTTCGAATTTGAAGACAGCAATTACGGTGACTCCGTGGTGCTGGACCAGGATGGTAATACGGTTTCCGAGAACATCGGCATTATCGCCCCGGGCAATATTCCCGGTTTCTCCGAGAACGTGTTCTCCGGCCAGGTGTACTACCAGATCGGCGATTTCGATACCAGCTTGATCTACAAGTACCGCAGCGAGTACTTCCAGCCCTATACCAGCAATGGCACGCGACTGCGTTTCGTGGGTGACGTAGGTGTGTGGGAAGCGAAAGCGTCTTATCAGCTGACCGACAGCGTGAAGCTGAGCCTGGAAGCGATCAACCTGTTTGACGAACCCAAGAAGCAGTACTTCTACACCCGCGATAACCTGGGTGAGATGAACAGCTATGGACCGCGTGTATTCCTGGGCCTGAAAGCCAAGTTCTAAGTGCTACTCCGGGTCCGTTACGCGGGCCCGGTACCTTTGGCATAGGGGGAGCTGTAGCCCAATCTTGCGGAGCGGGTTGCAGGTTCCTCGGTTTGTTTGATTGGTTGTCTCTTCTCCATCCGATAAGGTGCCGCCTTTCGGAAACTATTCGCCCGCGTTATGCGGGCTTTTTTGTGCCTGCTTTCCTGTCCTGAAACAAGTGACTTAATTCACGGGCACAAAAAAGGGCCATACCCTTGGTGGTATGGCCCCGAAAGTTTGCGATCCAGGTGGGAAAAATCAGATCCCGGTGGTCTCGCCCAGCCGGTCAATGGAAAAGCGCTTGCGGCGTTCGGAAACTTCCCGGCGAACAACTTCAACCGCCTTTGCTTCGGAGGCATCGTGCAATGCGTTCAATGAGCGATTGAAGTGCAGGCGCATCGCCTTGCGTGCAGCACACGGGTCGCGGTTTTCCAGCGCCTGCAGAATGGCTTTGTGCTCGGCCAAGCGTTTTTGCCCATCCTTTTTACACACATTCTTGTGCACCGTTTGGATGTCTGGTGAGTGCCCCTGGATATCCCACAACTTATCGATGGTGCTCATCAATACCCGGTTGTTGGTGGCGCGCGAGATGACCTCGTGGAATTTCCGGTCGGCGCGTTCGGAGGTCAGGTTGCCCTCTTCGTTCTCACGCACCATATCCCGATAGGCGAGGCGCAGGTCTTCCAGTTGCTCTTCGGTAATCATGGTGGCTGCGAGGGCCGCCAGTTCGCCTTCGATCAGCACGCGTGCTTCCGTGAGTTCAAATGGGCTGAAGTCCTTGGTATCAGTGAAGGAGTTCACCGGTTCGATCACATAAACCCCGGAGCCGGTACGCACTGCCACCCGGCCCATGACTTCCAGGGCAATGATGGCTTCGCGAATACTGGGCCGGCTGACATCGAACATTTCCGACAGCTCACGCTCAGAAGGCAGGCGCACCCCGGGCGGGTACTCGCCGCTGTCGAGCAGCGCCAACATTTTCTCTACCACCTGCTGATAAATGCGGCGGCCACTTCCAACATAATCGCTTTTCATAGCACTTGATTCTATGGTTGTTCGATAAGCTTGACCCGAGAGGCGCTGCTGCGCAGGGGCCAAAAGTCACCCTTGAGTCTACCATAATTGGTCTTACAGGCAATGTTTATTGGTATGATGGCTGGTCGTGACAGATTGCCCGCGCCGCCATCGAAACCGTTGAACCGCCGAGAAAATTTGTCCAAAAAAGTATTAGGCGGAAACCGAGATTTCATCTATCTTTCGCACGTTCAGCGCGTCCATTCTGACTCGCTATCCAGGCCCACCTGAGGTCACGCTTTACCGACTCCCAGTGCCCACCATCTATATATAGAGGCAGACCGCCGACCGATGTCCCAGATCCTGATTGTGATCGACCAGCCCGATGATTGGGCCCCGTACTACCCCAGCGAGCGGGTGATTACTTTTGCCGACTACCTGGCGTTGCCGGCCCGCTCCCAGCGGGTGCGGGTCATCAACCTGTGCGCGGACTACGACTACCGCAGCGAGGGCTATTACTGCTCCCTGCTGGCGGAGGCACGTAATCACAATGTATTGCCCAGCGTGCGCACACTGAACGATCTGGACTTGCCGCAGCTGTACAAGCTGCAGCTGGCCCAGGCGATTCCAGCACTGGCGAAGCTGCCGCTGCCGGAGCCGGGTGCCGAGCGCGTGGTGAAATCCTATTTTGGTCGCTGTGCCGATTCGACCCTGCAACCCCTAGCCCGCGCACTGTTCGACCGCTTTGCCTGCCCGGTGCTGGAGATCCACCTACAGGCCAATCCCCACTGGGAGATCGTAGAACTGAAGGTCTGCTCCCACCGGGATCTGAGCGAGGGGGAAGAAACCGAGTTTGCCGAGGCCCTGGATAACTTTAGTAACAAGGTATGGCGTCAGCACAAGAAGCCCAGCAACAGCCGCTATGACCTGGCCATTCTGGTAAACCCGGAAGAACAGTTGCCACCGTCCGATGGCGCCGCGATCAAAAAATTCGTCAGTGCTGGGCGCGAGCTGGGCCTGTCGGTGGAATTGATCGGCCCGGGGGACTACATGCGCCTGTCGGAATTCGATGGCCTGTTTATCCGCGAGACCACCGCGATTGATCACCACACCTACCGGTTTGCGAAAAAAGCGGAGGCGGAAGGCCTGGTGGTGCTGGATGACCCCACTAGTATCCTGCGCTGCACCAACAAGATCTATCTCGCGGACCTGTTCAATAATCACAAGGTGCCTGCGCCACGCACCTGTATCCTGCGTCGCGGTGACGAGGAAAGCCTGAGGAGGGCGTTGGAGGAAATCGGCTTGCCGATGGTGGTGAAAATTCCCGATGGTTCCTTCTCCCGGGGCGTGGTCAAAGTGCATTCGGAAGACGAGCTGCACAGCAAGCTCGAAGAGCTGTTTGCAGAGTCGAGTCTTTTGCTGGCCCAAGAGTTCTTGTACACAGAATTCGACTGGCGTATTGGTGTGCTCGATAACAAGCCCCTGTACGCCTGCCGCTATTACATGGCCAAGAATCACTGGCAGATCTACAACCACGGCAGCAAGAAAACCGTGAGTGGGGGCTTCACCACCCTGCCGACGTTTGAGGTGCCCAAGCCGGTACTGCAGGCGGCGTTGAAGGCAACCAAGCCTATTGGTCGCGGTTTCTATGGCGTGGATGTAAAAGAGTCAGCGGGCAAGGGCTATGTGATCGAGGTGAACGACAATCCTTCCATCGATAGCGGCGTGGAAGATAAGTATCTCGGTAAGGAGCTTTATCGCTTAATACTGCAGGAATTTCTTCGCCGTCTCGATGCGCGCAAAGCGGGTCAGGAATAGGGAACTTCGAACTGGCAGCAAGCGGGGGCCTGGGCTGCAGGCCCTGCGACGGGCATTCAACTTAGACCTGCTGCCGACACAGTTCCAGCCAGCGCTCGATACCGGTGCTGCGATACTTTTGCCGATGCAGCACAAAATAAAACTCGCGGCTGAAATCCCGCTGCGGTACTGGCAGTTCGATCAGCGCACCGCGGCGGAAGGCATCGGTCAATGATACCCGCGAAAGGCAGCTGATCCCGAGTCCCGCTTCCACTGCGCGCTTGATCGCTTCGGTGTGTTGCAATTCCAGCCGGATATTCAGTGCCGGTAGCAGTCCCGCTAATGCGCGCTCGAAGGTCTGGCGAGTCCCTGAACCTGTTTCCCGCAGGATCCAGGTGGCTTCGCGCAGGTCTTCATCGCTCAGTTGAGCGCGCTTCGCCAGGGGGTGGTCCGGTGCGCAGAACACCACCTGCTCATCGTCCCGCCAGCGGATCATTTCCAGATCGGGATGATTCAGCTCCCCCTCGATCAGTCCAAGGTCGAGTTCGAAATTCAGTACCCTTTGGGAGATGGCCGCGGTATTGGCCACTTCCAGCTCCACCCGCGCGCCAGGTTGCTCTTCCATGTAACGAGCCATGATATCGGCGGCCAGGTAATTGCCGATGGTTAACGTGGCCCCGATCTTCAATCGCCCGAGGTCACCGTGCGCCTGCAGGCTAACTTCCAACTCCCTTGCACGCTCCAGTAGTTCCTCCGCCCTCGGCCAAAGCTGCCGCCCCAGCTCATTCAGGCGCAGACGTTTACCTGTCCGCTCGAAAAGTCGCAGGTCGAATTGTTGCTCAAACTCTTTGAGCGCGGTGGAAGCCGCAGACTGTGACATGTTGAGGCTTTCCGCAGCTCGACTCACGTTCTGGTAGTGCGCGCAGGCGAGAAAAACTTCTAATTGACGCAAGGAGTAGCGCATGGAGATACTCGAACAGATGTTAACCACAGACCAAACGCTGCGTTTTTGGCATTTTCCATTGAATACAGTGGTACAGCAAATGCGGGTGCCTGCATATCGATCATAGGACCCGCGGCGAGTAAATTTCGATCACGGGGCCACTGGGTTTCAGCCAGATAAGGAGTGCTGGCAGAATCTAACGGTAGCAGCGCCGGATTCTTCATGTTCCTGTAACAGGAAACGATCTGTGACGTGTCATGGGCTCGTTTCGGGCACACTTTGTGCAATAGAAAAACGACACCGCCACAAGAATGGAATCTTTGTCCTTTGGGATGATCCTGGCGCCATAGCGGGGATCACAGATCAATCTTTTATTTTGTCAGCGTATCTTGCTAGAGTGTGATCCCCATCCAATTGGCGCCGTATTGTTAAATTTGGATGTTTTACCGAGTATCGGTATGTCTCTATGAGTCCGTGTCTGTAGCCAAGGCAACACTGGACGCCACCGCTCATGATGGCCGCAAGGCTCAATGGGCAAAGTAAATGGATTTACTAAACAAGGTCCACCAGTAACTGGAGGACACTTTGTGAGAGAGCAGGGATATGTCTCACCAGCCCAGACAAGATTTTGAACAACAAGCGAGCCTCGCCCTCGAATCGCCGGTATTTGTTATTGGCCCACTGCGCTCCGGATCCACACTTCTCCGATTACTCTTGGATCACCACCCCAATATGCATATGTTTGGGGAATTTGAGGGCGCTGTTTCCCAGGCTCGCGGTGATCGATGGCCCGACCTCGAAGACTATTGGCGCTTTGTTAAAATCGATCGGCAGACCAGTGCAATGAACCTGGCGATTGACCCTGAACTGGATTATCCAGCATTAGTTAAAGACTTTCTCCGGCAACTTTACCTCCGCAATCCCCAACCAGTCGTTGGCGCGTCGATCCACTCGCGTGTAGACCTGTTACCCAGGCTTTGGCCTAACGCCCGGTACATACATCTCTATCGAGATCCCAGAGATGTTGCCCGCTCTTGCATCGGGATGGGCTGGGTGGGAAATGTCTATGAAGGCGCAAAAATATGGTGCGATTTCGAAAAGCGACGTGAGCTTTTGAGAACACAGGAGCAGCCTGGTCAAGCAATCGAGGTTTTCTATGAACAGCTCGTTGAGAACCCCGTAAAGGAATTGTCGCGCCTCTGTGAATTCCTCTCTCTCAAGTTCGACCCAGAAATGCTCAAGTTGGATCGAGACACCACTTACAGCTGCCCTTCAAAGCAATACGCTGAGCAGTGGAAGTCCAAATCATCGGCTCGAGAAATCCGCTGGATCGAATTACTGACGAGCGAGCAAATGATGAAACAGGGGTATCAGCCCTTCTCCCGTGATACACGCGCGCTCACGATACAAGAAAAACTCGCGCTGAAGGTTCAAAACCGTGTCTATCGCATGCGTTACAACATCAGAAAATGGGGCCTCGTTCTTTGGCTGCAGCATGTCCTTGCGCGACGTACCGGAATTCGTCAATGGGTCGAATACGTAAAACACAGAACGAATGCGATTGATCGTTCATTGCTGAAATAGCTATGCGTCACGCCTCCCCGTGTATTCCAGACAGAACCTGCTAGCTGGGTTGTTCGCTGGTGTATTGAGTGAAGTTGGGAGCGCACGAGTCAGTAGAGGGCGCTCCCACCAGCACCTCAGGAGCTCCAAATAAGGCGAACCAGCCGCGTTTCAAACTGATCCACGCGGGCAACGAGAATACCGAGTCTATATCTATTAAATAGATATCTAGTATCAAGATATCCCGCTTTCCAGATATCGCATGTGGCGCTAGAATTTGGCCCACAAGCATTTCTGGATTAAGCGGTTATATTTCTATGTCAAACCTGAATACGGAAACGGTGCTGGAAGTCCACCACTGGAACGACACGCTGTTCAGCTTTAAAACAAGCCGTGACCCGGGGTTCCGATTTGAAAACGGTCACTTCACTATGATCGGTTTGGCGCAGCCAAATGGCCGACCTCTGTTGCGTGCCTATTCAATAGCCAGTGCTAATTACGAAGACGAGCTGGAATTTTTCAGCATCAAGGTGCCGGATGGTCCGCTCACTTCGCAACTGCAGAAAATCAAGCCTGGAGATGAAATCTTCGTCAGTCGCAAGCCAACGGGAACCCTGGTCGCCGATCATTTGTTACCGGGCAAGCGCCTGTGGCTGCTTTCGACCGGTACGGGGCTGGCGCCGTTTATGAGTATCATCAAAGACCCGAGTGTCTACGAGCGCTTCGACCAGATAATCCTCACCCATGGTGTGCGATATAAGTCAGAGCTTGCCTATCAGCACTACATTGAACATGAGCTGCCAGAGCATGAGTACTTTGGTGAGATGGTAAGAGGAGGGCTCATGTACTATCCCACGGTGACCCGTGAACCCTACCGCAATAATGGACGCCTCACCGACTTGATGCTTTCCGGAAAACTTTTCAACGACCTGAACGTACCTAAACCAAATACAGAAGAAGACCGATTTATGCTTTGCGGCTCTCCGGCAATGCTAAAGGATCTAACGTCAATCCTCGACAGTTGGGGTTTCAAGGAAACGCGCGCTGGTGTCCCGCGGGAGTATGTGATTGAGCGCGCATTTGTTGAGAAGTAACCGGTAATCTCAGCAGCTGGCACTTCTTATTCATGGATTGGAGTGCTGCAGATAATGGACAAACAAACAATAGGGGCGCCAACTATTGGCGCCTCTTCCTTCCTTCATATCTTTTTCTTTTGAATTATCAGGAATAGTTGATAAAGTGAGTTGCGCGTCTCGCTTCGGACGTCTATTTCAACTGGAACTTGGATTTCCGGTAGTGGCCCGAGCGATCCCGCTGCTGATCAGCGCAACAGAGCCTCCCGCTCAACGCGATAAATGGATGCAGCAATTTCAATGCGCCTCGGATAGTGCGCGATAAACCGGATACCGCAATAAAGTTTGGCACGTAAGTTGCGAACATAGCGGTGAACGAAGGTTGCAACATTTAAATGGATTTTCCCGCATTTCCCCCTGAAATGGCGGCAATAAAGAAGCAGACAATGGAAGGTCGCGCCCCCCTCAAGCTTGCAGTAGTGATTGTTAATTACTGCACTCCGGATCTCGTTCAGGATTGCCTAAAGAGCTTGGTCCCGCAGCTATCTGGCCTGAATGCGCAAGCCATCGTTGTGGATAATGCTTCCGGTGATCATTCAATCGAACTTCTCGAGCATTGGTTAAAAAGCTGCCCAGCAGGTTTCAGCACGAAAATCCGGTTGTGTGCATCGTCAGTCAATGGCGGCTTTTCTGCGGGTAACAACTTCGGAATGTCGCAGGTAGAAGCTGAGTATTATCTCCTGCTTAATAGTGACACGATTGTCCGCCCGGGTGCGATTTCACTGCTCCTCTCCAGAATGGAGGGCGACCGAACTATCGGGGCCCTCGGTCCACGTCTCGAATACCTTGATGGACAGCAGCAAGTAAGTCGCTTTCGCCGCAGGGGTGTGACCAGTGAGTTAATCCGCGGTGCCCAGATTGACTTAGTAACAAAGCTGCTCAAGTCTAAGAACACGCCAATAGAGCTCAATGAGCCAGATCAGGAACTGGACTGGGTTAGTTTCGCTTGCGTGCTGCTGCGCTCGGATATCGTCACGCAAATTGGCCGCATGGATGAATCGTTCTTCATGTATTTTGAGGATATCGAGTATTGCCTGCGGATAAAGCGTGCAGGTTACAGCATCAAGCAAGAATTAGATGCCCGCGTAGTACATTTGCGTGGGGGCACCTCTAGCGTCAAGAAGAATGGCAATGCGAGAAAGCGCGTCCCTGCCTACTTCTATCAATCCAGGTCGCGTTACTTTCTCCTGCTAGGCGGTAGACCAAAGCTATTTGCTGCAAATCTCGCCTGGTGTGCTGGCCGAATCTTACGATACTCAAAGTGCCTGCTGGGGCGTGCTCCCGGCCCATCAATTTCGGGTGAGTGGAGGGATCTTTGGATTGGTTTTCTATCTGGTAAAAAGGGCACCAATAAAAAAGCTTCTCCATACGGTAATCAGGTGGCCCAGTCATGAATAGTTTGAAACCCGGAAAGCGACCGGACTTTATTATTATTGGCGCAATGAAGTCAGCTACTACAACGATTTACGAGCAATTGCGTTTGCTCGATGGCGTGTATATGCCGGATCTAAAGGAGCCAAACTTCTTCAGTGATGATTCTCAGTATGCGCGTGGTGCAAGCTGGTATGAAACACTTTTCGAGGCTGCAAAGGCAGATGACATCCTCGGAGAGGCCAGTACCCATTACACGAAAATTCCAACGTACCCGCAGTGCTTTGCAAGACTTTCCGATGCATTACCTGACGTAAAACTTGTTTACATCATGCGAGATCCGATAGATCGCTTGGTATCACAATATATACACGAATGGAGCTGCAATAATATCCGGGTCGATATTAATCACGCAATTGATTTGTACCCGGAGCTCGTAAAATATAGTTGCTATGCAACGCAGTTATCTCCATACATTACTCACTACGGAAAAGAAAATATTCTTCCAGTGTTCTTCGAGAGAATCAAACGTAATCCCGCACAAGAACTCTCAAGGATTGCAAAATTTATAGGTTATAAGGGCGAGGTTGCGTGGATCGACGCGCATGCAAAGACAAATGTTTCATCTGCCCGCCTGAGAACGAATGCATTTACTAATTTCCTGATTCGTAATCCGATCTTGACGATGATAAGGCGCACCCTTGTGCCAGCCACATTTCGCAATTCGATTAAGTCAAGAATGCAAATGTCAGAGAGGCCAAATCTATCAGCCGTCAGTATAAGAAAGTTGAAGGCTACATTTGATGAAGAGCTAAAAATACTAGGTACGTTATTTAATACTAATCTTGATTGCGAAAGCTATAAGAAAATCGTGTTGGAGAAACCGATGGAATGGAGTAAGCCAACCGATAAAGCAGATCGGGGTAGAATTCATAAATATGCGTGAAGCGAACCTTAGGGTAGAAAAGATGCTAGCTCTTGGCTTTGTCGTTATCGGAAGAAATGAGGGGGAGCGACTTCGCCGCTGTCTGGAATCTATTCTTGAACAGTCAATTGCCCTGCGACGAGAGATGCTTGGTAGCGAAAGCGACAGTGACGAATCAGTCTCAGACTTGATATTAACTCCGATAGTCTACGTCGATTCAGGATCCGACGATGGTAGTGTTGATTGTGCAAAAAATCTCGGATGTGACGTGGTACAGCTCGCAGCCACGCGACCTTTCACAGCGGCGCGAGCTAGAAACGCAGGCCTGGAGCGCCTGATCGAAATAAGCCCGGCGGTCGAATTTGTTCAATTTATCGACGGTGATTGTTCATTGCAACCCGGGTGGCTATCGAAAGCAATAGCATTTTCTTCAGTGAACCCAGAGGCTGCCATCGTGTGCGGCCGAAGGAGAGAGGTATATCCGCAAAAAACCGTATACAACGCACTGTGTGACATTGAATGGGATACACCTATCGGAGAATCCAATGCATGTGGCGGTGATTTTTTTGCTCGTAGAATCGCTATAGAAAGTGTCCAGGCTTTTAACTCTGACATGATTGCTGGAGAGGAGCCAGAAATGTGCTTCAGATTGCGAAAAGAGAACTGGCGCATCTGGAGAATAGATTGCGAGATGACATCGCACGATGCTGCGATGACGAGCTTCAGGCAATTCTGGCTAAGAAATGTACGGGCTGGGTTCGCATACGCAGAGCGCTGCGCAATGCATGCTACAAAAAAACGGCCATATTGTGTGAGGGAAATTTCAAGCATTTTTTTCTGGGCATTTCTTATACCAGTGGCCGCGCTAACTCTTGCACCAGCATTTGCGCCGATATCAATTTTAATCCTGATGGCCTATCCAGCCATCGTGATCAGAATATTTCTACGGCGAATAAAACTTCGAAATTCAATTCGTCGATCATTCGTTTATAGCATGTTTACACTGCTGGCAAAATTTCCGCAGTTTCTTGGTGCTACAAAATATTTTTTCACGCAACTAGCAGGTAGAAAAGCCGCAATTATTGAGTATAAGTAGAAGAAATCATGCAACCCAAAGTTGAATCGCTAAATTTAGGTCTATGCAGAATTGACATGGCCTGTATGGATCGCGTCCTGTCGGAAATTAGATTCATGCGATGTAATAACAAAAAGGGATACATAATAACTCCCAACATCGATCATCTTGCGCGACTTGCTGAGGTGCCCTCCGGCCGTAAGCTGAGGGATTTATATTTTTCAGCAACCCTCTCACTATGCGATAGCCGAATCCTCGAGTTCATACTGAAGGCACACGGATACCGGCTACCTGGCGTAGTTACGGGGAGTGATCTCACCGCTAGGCTATTCCAAGACGAAATAAAGAAAGAAGATAAGGTATACATTTTGGGCGGGGACGTAGAGACAATAGAAAAGATTAGAAGTAGATTTCCATACATTGACATCGCCCATCATAATCCTTCTATGGGATTTATACGTGAAACAGAAGAGGTCAATGATGTCGTGGCCAACATTGTTGATTCCCACTCAAACTATGTTTTCCTAGCTGTCGGTTCACCTCAGCAGGAAATAATTGCCAGCAAACTCATGTCCGAACAACGATTCGGTGGTCTCGCATTTTGTATTGGTGCATCGATGCTCTTTCTCGCGGGATCAGAGAAGCGCGCACCGCATTGGATGCAGAGATTACGATTGGAGTGGCTCTACCGAATGATGCAAAATCCCAAGCGCCTGGCCATGCGGTATTTTAATAACGCCCTAAAATTGCCGTTTATAAACCGACAAATTGCAATACATCTCAGGCAGAAAGCCGAATCTTAATTATGCGAATTGCAAGGAAGCTACGTTGAAAAGTAGAGATTACCTGATTATATCGCCTTGTCGCGACGAAGCGGAGTATATGGAGCGCACACTGGATAGTGTGGTATCGCAGTCGGTGGTGCCGAAATTATGGATTATCGTTGATGATGGATCCACAGACAGATCACCTATCATTCTTGAACGATACGCTGATCGATATCCATTCATTAAGGTCGTGAAGCGGGAGAACCGGGGATTTCGTAACGTAGGGCCTGGTGTCGTCGACGCATTTTACGCTGGTTTGCGACAAGCCAATATCGCGGACTACCAGTATATATGCAAATTAGACCTAGATCTTGAATTGCCCGAAAAGTACTTTGAAACACTGATTGAAAAAATGGAAGCTGATCCCCGTTTAGGCACTTGTAGTGGAAAACCATATAACGAGCGTGAAGGTAGATTGGTTAGTGAACGGCGTGGCGATGAAATGTCCGCTGGAATGACAAAATTCTACAGAGTCACATGTTTCCAACAAATTGGGGGGTTGGTTCGGGAAGTCATGTGGGACGCGATCGACTGCCATAAATGCAGACAGCTTGGGTGGCGTGCTCAGAGCTGGGATGAGCCAGATTTGAATTTTGTTCACCTGCGTGTCATGGGATCAAGCCAAGATGGAGTGCTTACCGGACGGTCAAGGCACGGATTTGGGCAGTACTTTATGGGTACCGGATGGATATACATGTTAAGTACCTGTATTTATCGTGCGATTGAATACCCTTACATCATTGGTGGCGTGGCCATGTTTAATGGTTATCTTTGCGCTCTAATAAAGAGTAAGCCCAAGCTAAATGACCCAGAATTAGTATCTGAGATCCGACGCTATCAGTGGAAGTCCTTGTTCTCAGGTAAAAAAAACGCGACAAAATCGATAGAGCTAGAAAATGAACATCGGTGGAGCCCAACCGATATTGAGGCCGGCTCTAAAATACTCCTAGAGCGCATGTTTCCGAAAAACAATAAGGCCTGTATCGACCGGGCTGATAAGCGGTCCGTAGCTATTTCGGAGCCGTCATGAGTAGCGAGCCGAATGCGATCGCTTATGTCGCACCAGAAATACCGGGGCCTTCCAGCACATTTGTATACAACGAAATTATTGAGGTTGAGAAGTTTGGGGTGCAGGTATTCCCTTTCTCTCTGCATTCAGTAGATGGAGTTTCCACTAACAAGACGGTTCGCTACGTAGCAGAGAGATGTACTTATCTGTACGGTATTGGATTAGCATCTTTACTAACAGTTAACCTTCTGCTCTTTATTAACAGGCCAGTCAGTTACCTTAGTTCAATGGCAACCTGCATACTGGACGTGGCCAAGTGCATAGCCAGGCCGAGAGTCGCCCTGGGTTTAATCTACCGGTTTCTGGTTGCCGGATTTTTAGCCCGAGAGGTCTCGGATAAGGGTTTGAAACATATACATTGCCACTTCTCGCATATAGCGTCAGATGTCGGTATGTATGCAGCCAAAATCTGTAGGATACCTTTTAGTTTTACCGCTCATGCAAATGACATTTTTGAGAGAGGCTATTTGCTGAAGGAGAAGAGCGCACGAGCCAAGTTTATAGCGACGATTTCAATTTTTAATATCAAAAAGTTAGCTAGCCTTGGGATAAATCGAGAAAAAATTAAATTAGTGCGATGTGGCGTTGACTCACATACATTTTCACCAAGAAGTCGAGTCCGAAAAGAGAGGCACGAAAAAATAATCGGATTTCTTGGTCGGCTAGTTGAAAAAAAAGGCGTGGATCTATTAATTAGCGCGGCAGAAATATTAATCAGACAGGGGCATTCAGTACACCTTGAAGTGATGGGCGATGGACCACTTCTTTCCGAGCTGCAGGGCATCGCTGACAGCCTGAGCATTGCTGACCATATAACTTTCGGCGGACCACTTTCACATACCTCAGTTTCATCATGGTTTGAGAAAATCGATTATTTCGTGTTTCCGGGAAAAATTGATTCCAACGGCGATATGGACGGCATACCCGTTGTTTTAATGGAAGCAATGATGCGTGGCGTTCCGGTCATCGCGACAAATGTATCAGGTATACCTGAGCTCGTCCGGAATGGAGATACTGGTCGCCTTGTGAGCCCAGCAGCGAAGGACATCGCCGCGGCAATTGACGAAGCGATACTAGACACAGACGAACAAGAAGCACAGAAGGTTACTCGCGCAATCAATCTGGTTCAAAGCGAATTCAATATCACGGAAAATACCAGAAAACTAGTCGAATATTTTGACATTGATGCGGCCCCTCAGATATGCCCAACCTCATTGCACAGCTAGCGATCCTATGCTGGCCGGTAGTGTCAGTACTCCTGTATGTCAGGTTGAGCGCATTAACCGCCACATTTTGGACGATTTTTGGTGCGTATATGTTCTTGCCGATGAAAGTCTCCTATGTGCTTCCATTGATCCCAAATATTGACAAACAAAATGTCGCAGCCTACTGCGCGCTTTTCGGATGTCTGGTAATCAAGAAGATAAAGTTCCGTTTTGTTGCAGGCGCGCCGGGCGCTCGACTACTTGTACTAATAGGACTTTCAGTCTCGACCTTTACCGTACTCACCAACTCTGAGCCAGTATTTACTGGTATGACAGTAAAACCCGGCCTGTCACCGAAAGACATCATTTCGATGACATTTCAAATGACATTTGCTTTTACGCCCTTTGTCTTGGGAGCCCTTTTGATAAAGAGCATCGATGATGGGATAAAAGTGTTGCGATTAATCGCTATTGCCGGCTTAATCTATTCGCCCTTTTTGGTTATTGAAGTGCTACTCAGCCCTCAATTACATACCTGGGTTTACGGATTCTTTCCGCATTCGTTTGGCCAACAAATAAGATTTGGTGGCTTCCGACCAGTGGTATTCATGGGGCACGGCCTTGTGGTCGCCAATTTTAGTGTCGCAGTGCTGATAGCGATAGCTGGACTCTGGAAAGCCAAGCAAAAAATATTCATTTTTCCGAATATAGTTTTAGTTTTCTACGCTTTATTTCTGTTGTTAATATGCAAGTCAGTTGGCGCATGGCTTTTAGGTTTCCTTGGTTTCGCAATACTATTATTTCTACCGATCCGTTTAGCCACACTAACTGCTTTTTCCTTGGCTAGCGCCGTCTTTTTATACCCATTGCTTTCTATAGCAAACCTGATTCCCCACGATGCCCTACTCGATTTGGCGGCTAAATTTGGGCCAGACAAAGTTGGCTCTCTCGCTTTTCGATTTGAGCATGAGGAAGCATTGCTCGCACATGGCCAAGAGAAACTTCTCTTTGGCTGGGGGGGATGGGATAGAAATCGTATTGATGGTGCTGTCACAGATGGCTTCTGGATTATCAAGTTTACGCAGTTCGGACTACTGGGCTATCTAGTCTTCCTTGGTCTTCCAATGCTTGCCGTTAAAAATTTACGGAAAGCCGTCAATTCATCTAGAAATGATATAGAAGCAAGAATCTACTGTGTTTTCGCACTATTGATTGCATTGATCATGGTGGACCAAATCCCAAATGCTTCCCAGCAAAACTGGGTCTACTTCCTTTATGGCGTCGCAACGGGTCTAGTGGCAAGTCGAAGAAATGAAATGGATATGAAACGTAAGCGAAGCGCGAATAATACCCTCGCATGTGCGTCCAACTACGACCGACGATCTAACAAGGGTTTCGTCCAAGTCAATGGGGAATCAAATGTTTAGAGATATAGTAAATTTTCTAGGCAAGAATCTCATCCCTTTCAATAACCCGCGGGTTGTATGCCCGCCTGGACCTCTACCCACGGCAAGCGGCAAGCCAATCATAGTGGCGTCAATCATGCGTTCGGGAACACACATAGCGATTGATATGCTATTGAATAACTTTCCGTCGATCGCAAACAGTCCTTTGTACCTTGATGCTGACCAATTTTTTAGATCAAAAAATAACCGCGAAAAATATTTACAAGGGAATCTCGAAATTGGTCACTGTGTAGTTAAAACGCACTATCCGCAGCTCTTTCCGGAAGAAAAGAACGCTATCTTCAAGGATCTAATTTCAAAATCCCATGTAATCCTTTTGCATCGCCCCGTAGATCAAACTTATCGCTCATTGAGTGCCTGGGTGGAAACGCAAGACTTCGAGGCTTACAAGGAATCTGTTTCTGAATTCTATGAGTTCTGGCATGCCGCAGCGCCAGACAGACTAGATGTTTCATTTGAAGATTTAACTGACCCCATAGGGTTCTTAAAATTGATCTCCATGGTCGAAGAAAAGACCGGATTGGAGCGTCGAAGCAGAACGAAATATCCAGTGAATCCAAAAAACACATGGGTAATGATTGTTACAAAAATTGCAACGCGATGGTTCGGCATCAACGCACCCACAATTAATACCGGTATTCGTAGCGGGATGAGTGGAAAATAGAGCATAAAACATGCGTGAAAAAAAAGTTCTTTTAATAATAGAAAGTTGTAATCCCGAGCTGAGCTCTGTTCCCCTTGTTGGATATAATTTCTACAAAGCAATCAAGAGATTTTCAAATGTCCATCTCGTGACACACTGCCGCAATAGAGGAGCGCTAACTCGGTGCGGGGTACTTTCGAATGTAACGTATTACGAACAGACGACATTCGAAATCCTCTACTACAAATTTATCTGCTTCCTATCAACCTATCGTGGGCAAGTTATTTGGCCGATTAGACATGCGCTGCAGTTTCCGATCTATTTCTTTTTCGATAAATTCGTACACAAGAAATTTGCAAGCTCAGTAGGAAAAGGTGAATTTGATATCGTACATGCACTGACACCAATTCTCCCGCGGTTTCCCTACAAAATTAGCCATTCATGTAAAGATGGAGCTGTTAAAACACCATTTATAATTGGTCCAGTAAACGGAGGAGTTCCGTATCCGAAAGGATTTAAAGATGTTGCACGAAGGGAATTTAGCTATCTAAACTTTATTCGAAAAATTGGCAAATGGCTTGTTCCCGGCTATCGAAAAACGTACGAACGAGCGGATGTCATTTTGTCAGGCTCAACCTATACGCTCAATTTTATTAAAAAAATATTCCCGCATACGTCAGATAGAATAAAGCTTATGTATGAAAATGGGGTATCCGATAGCTTTTTTCGAGATGACGCCTTGTACACAACCAGGCGCCGCGGTCCCACGCTTGCCGACGGAGATGCAGGACACGAAAATGGCCATACCTCTGATAAATTCCAGCTTCTATTCTTAGGTCGTATTGAGCCGTATAAAGGCTGTGACATGATCGTGGACGCGCTCGGTCAGCTTACCGCTGTCGAGCGCAGTCTCTTAAAGCTAATTATTGTAGGAGAGGGTTCTCAGCGCTTTGAGCTAGAGAAGCTGGTGGCGAAGTATGGTCTTGAAGAAGTTGTGGAGTTTAAAGGCTGGATTGACCATTCTGAAGTATCTTCAGAATATGCGAGTGCAGACTTATTCTGCTTTCCCTCGCTTCGTGAGTTTGGAGGTGCTGTTGTCATGGAGGCGATGGCGTCTGGTTTGCCTTGCGTAGTAGTTGATAACGGCGGTATAGGGGAGTATGTGACAGAAACTACCGGCGTCAAAATAAAGCCGCACGACCGAGCTTATGTTGTCCAAAAGCTAAAAGACATCATATTATCCTTTTCCAGCAGAACCGAAAATTACGAAAAAATGCGCGCGGCTGCTGCAAGAAGAGCACGCACTTTCTCGTGGGATAATAAAAGCTTGGAGTTAGAAGCAATCTACAGTGGAGTGCTAGTTGGAAGCTCCGGAAAAACAGGAGAGCTAATTAGCAGTGTATAATATGCTGTAATAATGTATTTGCCGAACTGCGATGACAAAATCTCTTTTCGGCTGTGTCACGAGCATTCTTTCCTATAATTTTTAGTCTTGCGGGATCTTGAAGCAAGTACAATAAAGCACGCTTGATATCATCTACGCTTTTTTGTTGGACAAGCAAGCCGTCGTGATTATCTGAAATCATATCTTTTGTACCACCGATGATCGAACAGATGGGAGCAACTCCGCATGCCATTGCTTCCATTATTGCGACCGGTGCAGCCTCACCGAATCCAAAGCTTGTTAACATGAAAACATCTGTGTTCTGTAAAATCTCGTATACCTCTCCCTCCCTCCGGAAGCCAAGAAATTCTACTTTGCCAGCCAAGCCAAGCGATTCGACTTCTTGCTCGAGTTTAGACCTCATTTCACCGTCGCCGACAATCTGATATCGAAACTCTATGTCTTCAGGAAGCTCTGCCAAGGCGCGAAGCGCAAAAGTATGCCCTTTAACAAAAGCCAGACGACTAACAGAGGTAATAATATAGGGCTTATCATGACGGTCAGAATACGATCTCGGTAAAAACTTACTGATGTCAACGCCCATGGGTAATACGTGAACACGCTCGGGTGGATAATCAGGAATTGTAGCTAACACCTCCGCTTTAAGCGGCTTTGTAACCGTGATGATGCAAGCGGCGGATTGAAGCTTAAACTGGTGATTGTCACCATATTGATTTAAGTTTCCATGAATGCAAACGCTATACGTAAAGCTTCCCGATAGCGCTGCCAGTGCGGCAACATGAGCCGCATCTGCCGAGGAATGTACATGAATATGATGAATATCTTTGCTTTTGCTATATATTATTAAATTTGCTGCAAAGGGAATGAATAAGCATGTCCTTAGCCTCGTCCTGAAACTTCCTTTTAACCGAATACAATATGCCAAGGCACGCATTAGCCAGAAAAGATGTCCGAGACAAAAGCCTAGTACTCGTAAAACAGGCATCGGACTCAAATAAAATGTGTCGTGCAAGTTTTCACAAAATTCATGGAAGTTCTTTTCTCGCGGCTTTCTCGTCGATACGATGTAAGCGTTTTGCCCAGAATCTCTGAGAGCCTGAATTTCACGCCAGAAAAATATGTGAGTTTGGCCGGGAAACTCGGGAATGAGAACGGCAATATTTGACGCGCCGTGCATAAGGGTACTCCTTTACTTGCCAAGCAGGCACTATCTGGACATGCCTGGCTCCAAAATCATATTCCTGCAGACGGCTCTATTCCATCTAGCCGAACTTTAGGACTTAGGGGTTGCAAAGCACGGCAATAATACCATACAAGTATTTGGCGGGTAATTACCTTGGTAAGTTTGGCGGTGGGTCACGCCGCACCATGAAATTTCCGTAGATTGCAGTGGGTAATACTACTCGCCGGGCAACGCTCTCGGAGTGGTCCGAAACTAAAATAGAAGGTATGAATGCAAATGACGCGTAGAACATGCTGTTATAATTTAAGAAACTGGAATCGGGTGGACTATTTAAGCAGGTTGATAGAGTATGAGTTGACTAGATTCAGCTCTCGCCTACATAGTATTAAAGTTTGCGCGATAAGTATTTGTATCAAAGAACTCACAATCGTCATCTGAATTGAGCATTCAGTACTCGATAGATATATGAGAGCTAATCTGCATACTTATGGTGCGAATTATTCTCAATTATGCCTGTTTCTGTTTAGTGATTTATTCTCACATAATGTAATTTCCCCTGACTAAATGGGCTGAGTCGTCACAAAAAGAAGAAAACTAAAGAGCTAACCTCGTATAGGCGTGGACAAGTAAAACTAGTAACCCATACTTTTTTTGCTTTTTAATCCACGAGAGACGAGGTAAAAAATGGCCAGGTGTTTAATGTACGCCCTAATACTAATGATATGTACGGCATGCGCAGCGGAAAATCCATCGCCTGCCGAGTCCAAGAAAAAAATCAGGAATAGCGCGCCGGTCATCGAGCTAATGGGCGCAAAACGTATGCAGCTTCTGCATGGTTCGGGCTACCGGGATCCAGGCGCGACTGCAGTGGATAAAGAGGACGGTGACATAAGTCATGAGATCACCGTAACGGGGCTTCCGATTGACACGTCTACCCCTGGCGATTACAAGGTTACTTATAGTGTCACCGATAGTGGAGAATCGGTCGACACAGAGGAAAGACTGGTTACCATCGAAGAAAACAGGCCTCCGAGCATATCCCTGTTAGGGGAAGAATATATTGAGATAAAACGAGGGTCGGTTTTTACCGACCCTGGCGCGACCGCACGTGATACTGAGGACGGCGACATCACCTCGGAGATTCAGGTAGTCGACCACGTTGATTCCAATACTGTTGGTGACTATTCAGTGGACTACCGAGTGCGAGACAGTGCAGGGGCTGAGGTAAGTGCAAGCCGGCGGGTAACCGTCACTGAGGCACCATCTCCCTATTCGCATATCCCCGTTACTATTGATAAGCAAGGTTACACTACGGTCGTACCCGCCCAAGATTCGAAACTAATTTATGTCAGTAATAGTACTGGAGATAATCATAATGATGGCTTAACTCCAGAAAGTCCTGTTAAAACCATTGTCAAAGGGAAGAGTTTATTGAGAGATGGCTACCCTGATTGGCTTTTACTAAAGATCGGCGATCAATGGCCAGAAGGTCTCGGTAAGTGGGTAAAAAGCGGGCGATCCCCTAAAGAACCAATGGTAGTGACTGCTTATGGCAAAGGGGTGGACCGCCCATTGTTAATGACAGGCTCTAATGATGGCTTGCGCGCCTCTGGTGGTGGCGGTTCGCCAAAAATTATTGAGAACCTCGTTGTTAGCGGTTTACATTTTTATGCTCATACGAGAGATCCAGATTCAGAGAGCTTCACATCTGTATCAGTGAGTCGGGGAATAAATTGGTTTAGAGGAACGTCGTATCTACTTATTGAAGACAATTATATTGAGCACTACAAGGAAGGGATACAAATAGACGATCTTGACAACTTGAATATAAGCGGAGTAACGATCAGAAGAAACGTCATCGTTGACTCGTACTCTACTAGCTCCCATGCCCAGGGCATATATGTTGCGAGATCCGAAGGCGTATTGATAGAAGAAAATACTTTTGATCACAACGGTTGGCACGAATCATTTCCCGGCGCAAACGCAACAAAATTTAATCATTCTATTTACATACAAAATGGAAACCTGGACATCGACATTCGGAATAACATTATCTCTCGAAGCTCGAGTCATGGAATGCAACTACGTCCCGGTGGGGTCATAGATGGTAATTTTTTGATCAGAAATCCTATATCGATACTGCTTGGCTTATCGGATAGCGGTGTGAGTGATGGAAAAATTACAAATAATATAATTTTGAACGGCAATGATATCGGGCCAGGTCCATTACAAAGGGGCTGGGGAATCGATTTTAAGCCTGAAAATAATGCCTTAGTTGAGAATAATATAGTGGCGCATGTACTAAGTGCCGCTGGCAATCGGTTTGGTATAAAAGAATCAGCCGTAGCAACTTATGGGAAAAATATCGTCTATCGATGGGAGGAAGGCACTGACGCCGGGAAATCCTACTCTGACCCAGAGCGCACTATTGAAGAATTTGATCAGATTCTGGGCGGCGATGGGACCTTTGAGTCATTCATCGCAAACATCAGGTCCCAATCGAGACTAAATTGGAACCAGGACTATTCGATCGAAAACATAAAACAATTTTTTAGAGAGGGCTTTGCAGAGAAAACCCTCTAGGAATTTAGTCAGGCCTATTTCTTGATACCGTATGCGTTCTCGAAATAGAGCCTGATTTCTTCCACATCGTACTTCGGCTTCGGCTTTCTAAGAGAATGAGATCTGACGTTTTCAATAAAAGAGTCAATGGTTCCTTGACCACCAGCTTGCGCATCAAAGTCCTGAATAGTCCGAGTAGGTTCCGGGAAAGTGGAAGCCGGTTGCGATTGGTCTCCCCAATTAAATATCGCATTATTTGACTGGGTTGAGAGGTTGTTGGATGCGATTGCCATTGGACTTGGTGCTTCCGAGTCTTCGTGCGCAATTATGTTATTTTCAACCTCTGCAGAGACGATGCCCGGACCGAAGTCGATTCCCCAGCCCCTGGGTTCATCTGCCGAAATATCGCTACCATGAAGAATGACATTATTGTCTATAAATCCTGGGTCCCCTTGTCCGGAATCACCGCCGAGCATCAATGCGATAGCATTACGAACGAGAACGTTACCCTGCATTAGCCCGCCGGAACGCAACTGTACTCCATGACTAGAGCTACGGGTGATAATATTATCGACGACTTCAATGTTCCTATTCGTGGTTTGCACGTAGATACTGTGGTTGAACTTTGTTTTGTCTGCTCCGGCAACATCTGTGTTCCAACCAATATGGTCAAAAACGTTTCGTTCAATACGAACATTATCAGTCTTGTCGAGGAAAATGCCTTGAGCGTGGTCTCCAGATACGTTGTAAGAATCCACGATAACATTGTTCTTTATTAGTACGTTCCTGATGTCGAAGCCATCTGTTTCCTGCAGCGCAATGGCCTCCTTATAAAATTGAAACATGTTATCTTCAATAAGCAACCCGTTAGTGCCTCGCAGCCAGAAGATCCCACGATCTGAATTTGCACCTGAGAATTCAGGAGCGTTTGGATCACGATTCGCCGCGTAGAAATGTAGCCCATGAATCACAAGGTGATTGACAAACTCCGGGCTCCCCCCCCCGCCTTGAAAGCGGAAAGCACTACCGTTAGTTCGCAGCAGTGGGCGCTGATCTCCGTGGCCATAGCTTGTGATGACCATCGGTTCAGATTGGCTTCGTCCTGACTTTGCCCACGCGCCTATTCCAGTGTTCCAGGTATCACCGGACTTGAGTGCAAGCCAGTCAGGATAACCATCGCGAAGTAGTGAAATCCCGCGTTGAATAGATTTTACTGGGTCGTTAGAGGACAGACCGCTGTTCGCATCGTCTCCGTCCTGGTTGCTTACATAGATAATATGGGAGTCGTCGCCCGGAAGAATTTGAGTGTAGTGGTCAACCTTTTGCATGATTGGGAGATAGTCAACCACCAGTACATTCGCAACATCTGTCTCAGTGTTTCCATCTTCAGCGGTCACAACGAGCTCCACTTCATAATTTCCGACCGAAGTGGACTGGAGTGTGGGTGTTGGCGTCCCCGGATTAAGGAGTGTCGCAGAAGAAGTAGCTGGTGCGGACTTGATTGACCAACTATAAGAAAGGGCGCCGCTCACAGAACTACTAGCGCTGCCATCTAGGGGAATATCAACGCCTTCTGGTGCGGAGTAACTGCCGCCGGCGTCCGCAACAGGGCCTTCGCTATCCGGCTCTACTACGTTTACGGTCACTATATCAGTAGAGGATGCCGCCCCGTCACTTACAGACAACTGTATTTCATAGGTCCCAATTTCACTGGCCGAGAAATTCGTTTGCTCAGCAGTCTCCGAGGAAAGGGCCGGGCTGGCATTATCTGGTGATGACGCAATACTCCAACTATATGTGAGAGGGTCACCATCTGGATCGGAGCTGCGCGCACCGGAAAGAGACACTGGCTGCCCCGGATTGGTGCTTTGATTGGGGCCAGCATCTGCAATTGGCGCCCTGTTAGCGGGAGAGCCGGACGTATCGCTGTCACCTCCGCCACCTCCGCAACCGAAGAGCAGCGAGCAAAGAATAGAAAAAATAAAGACGTATTTCATATTGGTCTATCCGTACTAATTAATACCAGCAAAATAGCCGGAATTTCCAGAAATCACTGACTACACATTTATGAATTGCCGCTGAGATGAAAAGGTGACCGAAGAGCCTAAAGAACAGCATTGTCTCCAGCGTTGGAAAACATGGCGATACGTATATGTGTCGAGTGGCTATTATATGTACTGCGGCTTAAAAAAAGTGTGACCAGTGCGCAAATGTGTAGATGCCTATTCTGCGAAAAAATGAGTTACGCGCCTATTGAGTGAGAAGATTGGAGTACAATTTCCACTTGATATGTAAAGAAGATAAAATTAGCGACTATACATAACGTAGTCTCAAGGATGAAAATTACCTTTGCGTTTCCAGTCCCCTCTCTGAGCGGCGGTTGTCGGGTCGTTGCGATCTATGCCCAGGCCCTCGCCCACATGGGCCATGAAGTAACTATCGTTTGTCCTCTATATAAGTACGGCGGAATAGTGAATTCTGTTAAGCGCCTGGTCAAAGGGGCGATTTCACCCCGTGCCCGGCTGGCATCCTCACATTTTGCTGATCTGGATGGCATCAGGATCATTCAGCTGCCAATTGAAAAATTAACTTATCCGCACCTCTACCCTGCCGCTGACGTTTTGGTTGCTACCTGGTGGAAAACTGTTGAGTGGATTAACGGATTTCCGGAAGATCGGGGAAAAAAATGCTATTTCGTGCAGCACTACGAGATGCATGAGGAGCAACCTTCAGCGCGCGTCCGTGAGACCTATAGAACACGCTATCCCAAAATAGTGATTGCTGAATGGTTATCACGGGTAATGAACGAAAAGTATCATGATGACGGCGCTGTGCTAGTTCCCAATGCGGTAGATCCCGGTGAATTTTATCGGCCTCTTGGTTCGGAGGCTGAAAAGTACACCCTCTGTAGCATGTACTCTGAATCTAGGTTTAAGGGCCTCGATATAACAATGACAGCCTTTTTGGAAGCAAGGAAGACTTTTCCCAAGGCGAAATTGATATTGTTCGGCGGCAAGCCATTGAGAGATGGATACACACTACCGGAAGGTGTCGAATTTGAACTTTCACCAAGTAAGGAGCGGTTGAGACAGATATATAGTAGCTCGAGAGCATATATATTTAGTAGTAGAAGTGAGGGTTTTGGGCTGCCAATTCTTGAGGCTCTCGCATGTGGCTGCCCAGTAGTGGCTACAAGAGCGGGGTGTGCTCCTGAGTATATAAAAAATGGAATTAATGGATATCTAAACGATATCGATGATGTAACTGGTCAAGAAAATGCAATCAACAGAATCTTTCAAAAGGACGAAATGGCATGGCTGCACATGTCAAATGAGGCACAAAGAGCGGTTGCCGATCTCAATTGGCAAAATAGCGCTATAAAATTTGAGCGCGCATTGCGGTCTATTGCCACACTCAATGAATCTGGAGATGTTGCGAGTTTTTCCTGAAAAATCTTATCTACTATCAGAAAACGCGCATAAATTGGCAACGTGCTAATGTATTTTTGGCTTTATTGACCGTTCGATCAAAGGGCCGATGAAGAAAATTAAAACTGGGTAACCATGCTTAGTACAAAATCAGGATCCCATACACCAATATTCATAGTGGGGCCACCGAGATCAGGAACTTCGCTTCTTTCAGCTATACTCTGCAGTCACAGCCGGATTGCATGTGGTCCTGAAACGGATCTATTCAGAGCAATACCGCTAGAGACCGCCGTTCAGACAGTTCGTGAGAAGGATTGGCGCCAGCTGGCCGTCCTGCAACTTAAAAGCATTCTATATCCAGATGGAAAGAGTATGCTGAGCCATTTTGGACTGACAGAACAATCGATTAATAAATACCTGTGCACTCAAGAGCCTACCGCGTCGGCAATTTATTCAGCAATTCCAGCCGCATTCGCCTATAGACATGGAAAAGCACGATGGGCAGAAAAAACTCCCCGGCACATAATGTATGCAGACACCATTAGACTGCTCTATCCCGATGCAAAAATAATCCGCATAATTCGAGATCCTCGCGACTCTATTCCATCAGTAGTAAAAAATATTGGCCTGTCCAAATCATTTGTCGGCGAGTTCTATCGCTGGATGTCAGTGTATGAACAAAGTGAACCGTTTTTTCGTGATGATTCAGGCTCGGTCACCGTTCGTTATGAAGATCTGGTGGTAAACCCGTCAAAAGAAGTCGGCGCGATTTGCAAGTTTATCGGTGAAGATTTTGAGCCTGAAATGCTTGAAAGGTCTGGAGCAGATCTTGTACGTGTCGAGACCGAGACATGGAAAGGAGACATTGATAAGCGGATTAACGCTGACTGCATATACGACTGGAAGAGAAAATTAAGCCACCGTGTGGCGAAAGCAGGATCGATAATCTGCTACGAAGCGCTGGAAGCATTTCGATACCCGGAAGGAATAAAGCCCAAGCGGGATATTAAGGTATTCCCTTTGGGAGAGAATTTCGGTGTCGTAAACGAATCCTTCATCATCGACAGCGCCCAAAATGGCATCAGATATTCTACAGCCGGCAAGTCTTATCCTACATCGATATCTGAAGCATTTGTCTGCCATCAGGATGTTTTAATTGGCGACTTGCCGCTTGGAAAAGGTGCGATGGAGAGAGTTTGGAATAGCATGAACGCCATTTTAAGAATCATATCGCGATTCGTGCGCGGTACGCCCGTCAAGGTCGATCCTAATATCCAGCTTGGAGTCGGAACTCTTAGTCGAGTAGTGACAGCGGTTGCATTACGATTTGGACACAAAACGCGGATAGGCTAGCTCACTAATACCTGGCTGCATCGTAGGAGCAATATCCGTCCATTCGGCCAGCCAGATCCCTTACCGTCAGACGGGTCCTATGTGCGACCCCCGTTTCGTTTAAATGATACTCAGTATCAAAAAAATATGAATCAGGGAAAAGATAGGCTACAGGCCTACCTGCGAAAGCGACACCTTCCGCCCGATAGAAATCGACTATTTCATCAAAAAAATCGAGAAATCTTTCCGAATCATATTCCTCAAAGTACATTAGATTAGGTGGCGCTCCGACTATGCAAATTTTGTTCTCTCTCGCCCAGGAGAAATATTGACGAAGCACTGATTTCGAGTATTCAGAAATCTTTCCGTTGCCTATGTCCTTAGGCTGCAAACCCTTCAGTCGTGCGGTATAACTCATAGCCTGCTCGAGGCTATTTCTTATCTGGTCCCCAGAGGGACTTACGTTGCCAACATTGTATACCTTGGCCGAACGACCCTCATAGCGATCACTGCCTCCGCTAAGCCCTTCGAATATCCGTCCGAACGAGACGTTGGCATAACCAAGTATCTGATGCGCAATAGGTAGCGAGCGAAAATACTCGGGATCTCTGGCTAGAAGAAAGTCCATCAATTGTGACGATGGCGCAGCGTCTTGCTGATAGAGCGCATACTCAATCGGTAGATAAACAATATCGCCTGGGATCAGGGATCCTTTGCTCCGCTCAAGTATATAGCTAAGTCCAAGACCAGCATGTACACCGAAATTCGTCGTTGGCCGATGTAATTTCTCCTCTAGCTCCGTAGCTGAGATCCCAAAGAGGCTATTTGATCCGGCGACGATCAAGAGTTTATTTGAATGGGCAGCTCTGGCATGTTCTTCTTTGACATGATACAGGTCGTGAGCCCATTTGGAGCTGGATGTGGGCACGCCTTCTTGCAGTTGAATAAGAAGGACAAGCATGGCTAAGCCTAGGAATACACCAAACGAAAAAGCGATGTAATTGCGCATAGTATCTAGAAGTTAAAGTACAGGAACTCGCTATTCGGCGAGGATGCGATAATTTTTAATGAAAGGGCAAAAAACACCCCCGCAATGACCATCACTCCAGTAGTTTGTATTGTATCTATGCGACCTTTGCTTGGGAGGCTAGTGGTCTCGGAAAACCACCGAATAATTTGATTGGAGTTGGGTAAAAAGAACACAATGAACATTGCAGCGAAGATAAATCCAAAGCCCTTGACGTGGGGAAATGCACCAATGGAAAGTCCGGGTGTTGGGTCGGCGAATATCGAAAATATGTACGGGGCGATAGAGAAAATCTGCTGAGGAACATTAATTCCATTAAGCCCAAAAGCTCCCCGAAGGATGGACAATGCCCCATCCAGTGACTCTGCTCGAAAAAACGACCAAGTCAAGGATACGAGCAAAAATGTAGTGAAAATACCGAACCCACGATAAACAGAAGGGTAAGGAAAAAGGCGATAACCAGAGGGCTTCTCTGATATTGGCGGAACGGTCCGCGGTGAATGACCGTGGCTGTTGGAGCTGAAACCTACAGAAAGTACCTGCCCTGAAGTTGACGTGCCGGCTGTAAAATTCAGCAGCGACTTAGATTGAGCCCACCAGTGATTTACGATCAAGTAAGTGCCATGCAATCCACCCCAAATGACGAAGTTCCATCCTGCACCGTGCCACAATCCGCCAAGTAGCATAGTCACAAATAGGTTTAACGATCTTGATCCCCTCTTGCTACCGCCTAATGGTATATAGAGATAGTCGCGTAAAAAATGCGATAAAGTTATATGCCACCGGCGCCAGAATTCAACGATATTTGCCGACTTATAGGGGGAGTCAAAGTTGATCGGCAAATTGATACCGAACATTTTCGCTAGGCCAACCGCCATATCTGCATAACCGCTAAAATCAAAATATAGCTGCAACGCATAAGCTAGAAGCCCACCCCAGGCATCGAGTAAGGCGGGTTCTCCACCACTATCAGCGGTAGAAAAAACTGGAGTCGCATAATGGGAAAGCTGGTCGGCAATAATGACTTTCTTTGCAAGCCCGATGACAAAGAGTAATAACCCAGAGGATATTTGCTCATGCCTTATTGGTGTGTATGGCAGAGCTGAAAACTGTGGGGCAACGTCTTTGTGATGAACGATAGGGCCCGCAATAAGCTGGGGAAAAAATGATACGAAAAGTAGAAATTGGTCGAATTTTTTTTCAGCGCCCGCTCCGCGGTAAACATCGACAAGGTATGCAATCTGCTGAAAAGTAAAGAATGAAATGGCGAGAGGTAATAGCAGCTCGGGGGCGGTGACCTGAAGGTCGGAAACTCCTGAAATAATCGTGGAGAAAAAACCAAGATATTTGTAGAAACCAATAGCCGCAAGGTTTCCAATAATGCCAATGATCAGGAATAGCTTGGGCCTATCACTGCAAGTGATTATTTTTCCAAGCATGAAATTAAGCACGATAGAAGATAATAGCAGCGCTAAATATAGGGGGTTCCACCATGCATAGAAAAATAGCGAAGCTAGCGAAAGCCATGCGAGCGCCAAGCGGAAGAGAGTCACATGACGCAGAATATAGTAGCCGACCAAAACGGACGGCAGGAATATCAAGATAAAAGTAATAGAATTAAAGAGCACGTCGATTCCATGCCAGCATATTTATTTGTGAATTTTCGCTCTGTAAGCGCTGCTAAATATGTAGCTCCAGATATCGCGCAACATGCTCCGCCTGTCCTGGCATTAGAAGAGATCGATGATTGCCGGGCGCTTCATAGGTAATCAGGTTTTCACAATATTTATTCCATCCTAGATCCTTAGATGGTTTCTCGCCATATAGGTGTTTTCGATCACGGGCCTTAATCAGTACTACCGGCCGTTGAATACGGGACAGGCGAGTTGTGAAAATTGCATTCTTCCGTACTTGATGTCTTACGCGAATATTTATCGACTCTTCGTCACAGTCATGTGCGATAGAGCTGGGTAAAGAGTTCCTGTGAGTAGTGCGTGAACGTCTGCTGTTAAGCCGCTCCAACAAGTATCTCGGACCTTGCTTGAAAATATTCTTGATGTGCTGCGTTACTCGGAAATGGAATTTCTGGTGGGCGGTAAATGCCTCTGGTGTTACCGTATCAAGCAACCCTGTGAACGCTACCTCATGCCCGAGCTTTTCGAGCTCTCGAGCGACCTCAATGGCAATAATTCCGCCAAAGGACTTCCCGGCCAGGTAATAAGGTCCCTTTGGTTGCAGGCTGGTAATTACGGTTAGATATAGCTCGGTAATTCCAGCTATGGAATCTGTTGTAGTGGCCGCAGTAGACGCGGCGCCTTTAATGATTAGATCCATCTCCTCGGGAAGGTATATGGCGTAGACTGATCGATCCGTTGATAACGTCTTTGCTAACTCGAGATATTCGACAACTCCATTGATCAAGAGCAGGGGCGAAATATCGTTGCGCCCCGATTTTAATTGCAGGTACCCTGGATCGTGGGTGAGGCTTGCTGAATCAGTGATATCCTGGTTTGACTGTCGTCGTTCAATCAGGGCTGATTGTTGACGCACGGTGGTATTGCTAACAATATCAGCGATAGAGAGATTGACAAGACACTCTGTAGATATTTTGGTAATAAGACGGACTGCCGAAATCGAGTCCCCGCCCAACTCGAAGAATTGACTGTTTGCATGAACTGAATTTGCACCCAAAAGTTCACGCCAGATATTCGCCACCTTGATTTCAATATTATTACTAAGCGGCAACTCTTCATTCGACTGAAGTGCTCGACAGTCGCTCGGTGCCGGTAACTTGGCTCTGTCAACTTTACCATTGTGATTGGTCGGTACTGACTCAATTTCAAGATACAGTGAGGGCACCATATACTCTGGGAGAAGGCCCCTAGCCTTGTCCTTTATATCGCTGACCGTGGCGCCTACAGATCCATCGGGCAAAATATAGGCCACTAATGCCGCTGAATTGGACTCCTCATTGAGGCATTTTGCTGCGACAACGCAGTCTTTTATTCCCGGTATCCCTTTGAGCGTGCGCTCTACCTCAAGGAGCTCGATCCGATTTCCATTCAGCTGAATCTGGAAATCTTCCCGGCCGAGCATCTCATAGTTTCCTGCCTCATCGACGCGCGTCATGTCTCCCGTCGCAAAGTATCGGCGGCCGTCTATCTCGCGAAATTTCTGTTGATTCAGGTCTTCGCGGTTTAAGTACCCGGCAATGACTCCTGGACTCGAGACAAACAACTCACCACTCTGGCCCTTGCCTACCTCCTTGCCATTCTTATCCAGAACCAGCAGTCTCACATTTTTCTGCGGCCTTCCAATTTTTGTTTTGAGTGGTGCGAGATCTGCTACGGGCCAGTAGGTAACCATACAGCTTGTCTCGCTCGCCCCGTAGTTCACATAGAGATGCACCCAGGGCAGCAGGCTTCGGATCTTGCACAGAAGGTCGGGTGGAACGTTGTCTCCACCCGTGAGGATGCGTTGGAGGTTTTTAAGGCGTGCGACCCTGCGCGGCTCTGCTTCCAGGAATTCAATGAGTCGCGAAAGAAGCGTAGGTACAAAATGCCAAACTGTTACCTCGGCGGCTGCGGAGAAAAGTCTATCGATTTGTAGGATATCGCTACGCTCAACTATGCTGATGGCGCCGCCAGCCGCAAGTAGTGAAAGTAGTTCAAATGTACTGATGCTAAAAGAAGAGCCAGCGACGGAAAGTATACTATGGGACCTATTAAGCTCGAAACACTGGGCGGATGATGACATTCCATGCGCGAGATTCAGCTGCGAAGAAATCGCACCTTTTGGCCGTCCGGTGGTTCCAGACGTAAAAAATATGTGAGACTCGTCCGCTAGTTTCAAGGGATGTTCTCGAAATGGGATTAGCGGGTTCTGTCCACGGCTGAACACATGGTCGTAACATTGAAGCAGCGCAGAGAAATGTTCAGGTATTCTCCCGATAATTGTATCGCTATCTTCGGATGAGCGTAGGATGACCGCGGGCTGCACATCCTCCAGAATCATTTCAATTCTTGCAGCGGGGAAACTCGGGTCTATCGGTACATAAGTCGCTCCAAGCAGGTGTATAGCGAGTAGGCTAACCACTAGTTGTGGACAAGGGTACATTACTACCGCCACCCGAGAGCGGTGGCTAACACCTGAGTATTCTAATCCAGCTGCTAGCTGGCGAGCGGACGATATCAAGGCGCCATAGGATAGGGCATTCTTCCTAAAGGTGACTGCAATCTTATCAGGGCAGATTTCAGCATTGCGCTCAATCTTACGTATTACGGGCTCTTCGATACCGTGTGACGATGGCGCAACTGTATCGGAATAATCGGCTGCCGCTGCACTTCGGCATGCGTCGTCTATGGGTGTAGATTCCACGCTGAATTCGTCCGTTTGTATTCCTAAGAGGTAATGGCGGAACATGCAGATTAAAATCAACGTTCCGCACTCCGCCTTACATTCGACGATGCTAATTGTTCGTCATAGGTTATAAGCGTCGTCGATAAGCGTTAGGCCTCAGACGTGATTTGGGGCTTTCTGCTTGTTAGGCTGTGTGGATTCGGGCGCGGAAGCCTCTTGGGTAGAGTTTGGCGACCAATCGGAAGGCATGAGTGAGAAGTCGATCAGTGTCGACGTGTCGCCGGAGTTTCTCGCATTCTCTATACGCTGATAAAAGTTCTTACCGGTATTCTGTGGGACGCTTGTACTCATTTGAGTCCCCTGCTTGGGGCGCTCCACATACTCTGGAAACGACATTTCCGCGGCGTTCTGCTTGGCATACCCTTTACCGAACAGCTGCTTGAGGTCCCCGAATCCATCATTGCTTACCAGTTGTTGTCCACGTAGGTTGACGCCTCTGGAGATGGCGCGTGCAACGAACTGCTCGAGATTTTCAGTGTCGAAAGCGATATGTTGTACGCTATGGTCGCCATGGCAGTCAGAAAAGGCTGTGACCTGGCTTTTTTTCTTGCGATCTATCCCCTCAACGAGAACGACTCCGAAGGATTCAAAGTCTATACACCAGAGCTTCATGCTGCTGTCCGGGTCGTCGGGGCGTACGTCATCCACGCGCTTGGTGAGCTTTCCCCCCTCTACTTCGATGTGGTACCAAGCCCACTTTTCGATCATTCCCTGTGCGACTGCATATGCGATATGGTCAACTCTGCTGACTCTAGACATTCCATGTCCCCCCTTAAAATTACGCTTTTCACCGCAAAAATTGCGGCCAGCGGACGCCAATATGGCATCGCTGAAAATAATGTCAACTAAAAAATGCTGTGATAGTGCGCACAAAATACGCTGTCATTTCCATATTAATTCCAAATTTGTGCGCGATGCACACTTATTTCTCATGAAGTTCAACTGCGAATTTCCAGAAGTGGCGCGTGATTCAATGTCGAGCAGGTGGGAACGATGTCTTTGCGTTTTTTTTTGCGCCAATAATCGCCTTTTCTAATCCTTGCGGTCGGTTGTGCGCCAAAAATAGTTGAGTCGTATCACACTTTGGGCAGATAATCCGTCGGCGCTGATGTAAGGCACATGAAAAAAGCCAGTCGAAGATATGAAAGCTCGTTAGCAGGGAAAAACGGCCCGGTATATGCATAGGCATATTCGGCACCGTCGCTGATGGGATGTCATGTTGGGCGGTTAATGTACGTTTCGCGGCGTCAGTGTCTTCAGCATAATCGCTGGGTAGCTCAAAACAGGGAATAGTTTAAGGCGTTAAGCCTTTCTTATAGAGGGAGTGCTTGTGGAACAGGGATGGGTCCGCAGTCGGCGAAGTGGCATTACGGCTCTTTACCGATTGTTTGATGTGCTGCTTATTCAGGGGGTGCTGTACGCTAGTCTTGCGTATTTTAACGTCACGCCTGGAAAAGACTGGTTGATCGTAGGCCTTTCGGCCGCTGTATGTTTTGCATTTATTTCAGAGTCCGTCGAGCTATATCGATCTTGGCGCGGTGAATCGTACAAAAGAATTCTTGGCGCAGTGACTGTAGCTTGGGTCGCGGTGTGCGCCTTTCTTATCCTTCTCGCTTATTCGTTCAATGCCTTTGGCGCCGACTATATGCGGCCAGCCGTTGCTGCATGGATGGTTTTCACCTTATTCGGCCTGGCATTCTGGCGTTACTGTTTGCGCCAACTCCTATTCGCCATTCGGCTCAATGGCGGTAATTCACGCAGGGCAGTGATCATTGGCTGTACAGATGCGGGCTATAAACTTGCTAAAGATCTTGCCGAAAATCCGCAGTTAGGAATCCATGTCAATGGTTTCTATGACGTGCCTGAATTTCAAGAGCAGGCTTGCTCCATTAGAGATGAGGCAAGATTCCCTGTGCTGGGCACTGTAGATGAAGCTATAGAAAAAGGGCGTGCAGGAGAACTCGATTTAGTATTTATCGCACTGCCCATGCGCGCTGAACAGATTATCAGTGAGACCTTGGATAAGTTCTCAGATACAACGGCAACCGTACACATTTTGCCCAATTTCTTTGTCGCAAAAATGCTTCATGCACGGTGGCATCAAGTCGGAAGTAGCAGCCTCCTGAGCGTGTTCGATACGCCAATTCAGGGTTTTGATGGATGGTTGAAACGCCTTGAGGACCTGGTCCTGGCTTCAGTAATCCTGGTGCTAATTTCACCGATCTTGCTGGCAGTAGCGGCCGCAGTAAAATTTACCTCACCAGGTCCGGTGATCTTCAAGCAGCGGCGCTACGGCCTTGATGGGCGCACAATTTACGTGTGGAAATTTCGCAGCATGACGGTAATGGATGACGGCGAGCAAGTTGCACAAGCGAAGGCCGGCGATCATCGGGTAACACCGGTTGGAAGAATACTGCGCAGGACATCCCTCGACGAGTTGCCTCAATTTTTCAACGTTTTGCAGGGAACGATGTCGATCGTGGGTCCCAGACCACACGCGGTGGCGCATAACGAAGAATATCGAAGCCAGGTCAATGGTTATATGCTTCGTCACAAGGTGAAGCCTGGTATAACAGGGCTTGCACAAATAAAAGGCTTTAGGGGAGAGACCGATACTCTGTACAAAATGAGCCGACGTGTCGAATATGATCTTGAGTACATCCGACGCTGGTCAATTCTGCTCGACCTGAGAATTATATTCCTGACGATTTATCGCGGTTTTTACCATAAAAACGCCTACTAGCCGTCAGTCCGGGCCGACTTGCCGGTGAATCAGTACGGGGTACTTTCATGAAGCGGAGACACAAGAGCGCTACCGTGGCCTGTCTAGAAAAGCCAAAAAAGAATACCGTGAGCAGAACTTATTTCTTTATCCTGCTTGCTGGAATGACGCCGACAGCAAACGCAGTGACTATAGATCTACCAGCAAATTTTGAGCTCGTTGGATCCGCTGAGCTTGAAGTGCAATACAACGACAACGTCTCGTTAACCTCACAAGATCGCCAGGATGACTGGATTACACGTATATCTCCTTCGCTCGAGGTATCGAGGGAGGGGCAGCTTACAAATCTCAGTTCCAGCTTTACCCTCACGCGTGGACACTACTTGAACGGCACGCGACCAGAATTTACTGACTATGCAGCGGACTTAGGTTGGCAATGGCGTATCGGCTCCCTGGTTGAGCTGCGTTCAACCGCGAGTTATACGGACGTTGCTCAGTCGGTCACAGGTAATTTGGATGGTGAGCTGGCTCCGATTTTGATCGAGGCTGAGCGAACACGGAGCCCCAGTGGTGAAATTGCCATCGCCGTGGGTCGTCAGGGAGCCAGGCTGCAGGGTCTGCTTCGACACGGCATACGGAAAAGCGAGTTTGACGATGCTGTCCGAAACTCGACCGCAATTTATTCTGGCGCAAGTGGAACCTATGAATTGAACGGTATCCTACTAGTAGGAATGGAAGCAGTTAAAACGGATTTGGCGTATGTAGAAGTCCCACAAATTCCTAGCCGAGACAGTGATGAGATACAGCTAATGGCAACCACAGAGGTGAGGTTGCCGAAAACCAGTATCCGATTGCGGGGCGGAAGGCTCCGTAAAAATTTTTCTTTGGACACAAGAGAAAATTTTGAAGGGCCGCGCTGGGATGGAAGGGTTTCCTGGAGTCCAAAGTCATACAGCACTATCTCGTTTTCGATTGGAAAAAACGTTCAGGAATCTCTAGGTATCGCCAGTTTCATCGATGTAAAAAGTTCTTCCGTTACCTGGACTCACCAATGGGGAGAGGCTCTAAGGAGTACGTTTTCTCATAGTGAGACTCAGGGCGAGTTCGTTGGTACTGATCGATTCGATCGGGTGAAGCGATCAAGCTTCTCAATAGGGTACCGACCTATTGACTGGCTGAGTGTGAGACTTGGCGCATCGATTCTTGATAGCAGTACGTCGATAAATGTGTTCGGCCTGGAGAATCAACAGTATTTTCTGGGGCTCGAGGCTCCACTCTAGAAGACAGGTTCTAGTACAGGATTTTTTTATGTATGCATTGAGGCTACCATCGCTGGCTGCAGCGATACTGTTTGTTGTGTTATTGCCGTTTACATATGTGGTAGCCGAAACGGTTGAACACCGAATGAACGCTGGTGACAGAATCTCAATCCGCGTGTACGGCGAGAGCGATCTGAGCATCGACGCCATGTTGGGAGAGTCCGGGAATATAAATTACCCATTCCTCGGTGAGATCAAGGTCGTTGGCCTTACGCCGGAAGAGCTTGAGGCTGTTATTTTGAATGGCCTTAAAGGTGACTATCTGATCAATCCTAGTGTGACCGTATCTATTACTCAATATCGCCCGGTGTTTATCTACGGAGAAGTGCAAGCACCGGGAGGATATAGCTATCAGCCGGGACTGACAGTCGGAAAAGCCACAGCCCTCGCCCAAGGAATCACCGAGCGAGGATCGGAAAATAGAATCTTTCTTACACGAGAAGGTGCTTCGGAAGAGGATAGGCAGCGTGTGGATATGTCCACCAAGCTCCGGCCCGGTGATGTAGTGACAATAGAACAGGGGTTTTTCTAGAATACCTATGGAGAATCGCACACATATCGACGAAGAGGGCGATGCCTCCCCTCTGGGCAACATCGACATCATTGCCCTGATTTTTGCCGTCTATGAAAAGAAGTGGTATATCGTCGCTTTCGCTTTGCTCGTCACTACAGCGGCCTATTTTTCAGTGCAAAGTATACGCGACAGGTATCAGGCCACCGCGACACTGTTGCTATCGCCAAGCCAAGCCAATCTGGTTTCCATCAGAGATGTATACGAGGCTGGCGCGCAACGTCGAGAGTTTCTAATGACCCAGGTAGAAATGTTACGGTCACGAGCAATCGCTGAGAGGGTCGTAGATGCTATCGGTCTTGAGAACCATGAAGAATTCAATCGGCCGCCAAAACCCTCATTTTCGTTAAAATTTAAGCGATGGATCGGAATTGAGCCCGAGCCAACGTCAATGGACCCAGAAGCTTTATCTCGTCGCAAGCGCGAGCAGATCGTGAATCACATCGTCAGTAAAATAAGTGTGAAACCGGTCAGGAATACCCAGCTGATCAAGCTTTCCTACGAAAGTTATTCTCCCCGGTTGGCGGCGGAACTCCCCAATGCAGTTGCTCAAGCCTATATAGCGGAGCAGCAGAGCGTCCGTACAGATGTGACAGAGAAGGCCACAAGCTGGCTGAGTGAGAGGCTAGAGGGTCTTCGAGAAAAGCTAGAGTCTTCCGAACATGCTCTTAACGCATTTCAGCAGCGCGAAGACCTGGTTGATCTACAGGGTGTACGCGGGCTGGCGTCTCAGGAACTGAACGAGACAATGAACCAGTTATTAGAGGCAAAGCGGGAGCTCAAAGACGTCGAGGCAATCTACCGTCAGGTAAAGAGGAAAGATGTCACTGCGGAGTCGTTACTCAGTCAGCCCGAAGTTCTTAGTAATCCTCTGATTCAGGCCGCACGGCAGGCAGAGAATTCTGCTTTGCTAGGCGTCACTGAGCTGGGACGCCGCTATGGCCCCAAGCATCCAGCTATGCAGGCCGCGCATGATGAGCTCGACAGTGCACGCGCAAACCTACGCGGTGAAATCAACAATCTCGTTGCGAGTATCGAAATTAACTTCGAGCAAGCGCGAGAAAAAGTGAGCGCGCTTGAGAATGAGCTGGCGATGGCCAAAAACGACCTGCAAACGGTGGCGCAAAAAGAGGTGCACTACGACGAATTGAAGAGAGAGGTTGAGATCAATAGCCAGCTCTACAATACATTCTTGACTCGATTCAAGGAGACTCGCGAGGTTTCCGGCTATGAGACGGCTGCCGCTCGGCTCGCGGACCCTGCGATCACGCCAAGACGCCCCCTGGCCTCCAAAAAAAGACTCCTGATCTTGTTTGCGTTCGTTGCAAGTGCCGGCTTGGGCGTTGCGCTTGTAGTTCTGATGGATCTTCTAAAAAACGGTATTCGTGATCCACAGGACGTGAGTAGAAAACTCGGTCAGCCGTTAATGGGTATGGTCCCGAGAGTGCCAACAAAAGATACTGATGGATTGGCGTTGTATAGCTACTTTGATGGGCAGGATAAACACTTTTCAGAAGCCATAAGGTCCTTGCGTACTGGTGTTGTGCTCTCACGATTAGATGATAAGGCAGAAATAATCTGTATCACTTCGTCAGCGCCAGAGGAGGGTAAAACCTCTATGTCTATTAATCTTTCTTTTTCGCTTGGGCAGCTCGAAAAAGTTCTGTTAATTGACGCCGATATGCGGCGTCCATCTATTGGAAGAAAATTTGATATTTCACCAAACCGGCCCGGTCTTGCTGATCTTCTGTCAGGTCGTTTTTCAACGGAAGAATGTATTGTTCGGGATGAAAGAAGTGGGATAGATCTGATGCCCTCGGGCATTCGTCCAGAAGATCCTCAGCGTTTGCTGGGCTCGGTGCAGTTCCAGAATATCTTGAAAGAGCTCAGGGGAAAATACGATCGTATTATTATCGATACGCCTCCGGTACAGGCGGTGAGTGATGTGATGGTAATCGCCAGGTTGGCCAACTCGCTGCTCTATGTGGTCCGTGCAGAGGAGACGAGGGTCGGTGTTATTCGTGCGGCAATCTCACGTTTGGCAAATATAGGGATCAGGCCAGAAGGTGTGATACTGAATTGCGTTTCAATGGAGAAGCGGGGCGCTTATTCTGATCAACATTATGGTTATTATCCCGAATACTCACAGTAAAATCGGCGTTAAAAAAGCATTATTTCAGGGTTGGCCTAACCGGCTTCATGGAGTACTCATGACGGCGGGAACACATACCCAAAATGCGATAATATACGTCAATGATTGATCTCCATTGCCACATACTTCCGGGCGTCGATGACGGACCCCAGACATTAGAGCAGAGTTTGGCGCTAGTTCGAGCGGCAGCCACGGATGGCATTACACACATGGTGGCAACACCACATATTCATCCGGGGCGCTATCCGAATACCGCAAGTTCAATTGCTCAGGCGTTTCGAGGTTTTCTTGACTCACTGTCTGCTCGCGAGGATCTCGGGGTTAAGTTCGCACTGGCCGCTGAGGTGCGCGTTTCGGACGAATTGATTTATCTTGCTTCTGCAAACAAGTTGCCAGCACTTGGATACTGGGAGGGAGATCTCTTGGTATTGCTCGAGATGCCGCATAGTCATATACCGGCAGGTCTGACCAAGTTGCTCGACTGGCTTGCACGACAGAACATTCGGCCGTTGATTGCCCACCCAGAGCGGAATAAAGACATTATCCGTGACTACGACCAGATAAAGCCGCTGGTGCATGCCGGTTGCCTTTTTCAGGTTACCGCAGGATCCCTTGTGGGACAGTTCGGGCAACCGGCGCGCATACGTGCCGAACAGATCGTGAAGCAAGGTCTGGCGACAGTCCTTGGGACGGATACCCACCATATACAACGACGCCCCCCAAATTTGGCGGAGGGACGACGTGCTGCCGAAGCATTAGTCGGAGAGAAGTCGGCCTGGGCACTGGTTCGCGAGAATCCGGCAAAAATCGTCGGCGATCGTGTTTTTGTCTCGCGGCTTGCCGATTGACGCTTCAGTAGTCGACTCCACTGCACTGTCGCGCTGCCAAGTTCTTAACTCCGGATTACTCCTTTTCTCATCTTCTTTCGCGCTCCTCATCCTCCCATTCATCTCATTACTGTATTTTTCGTGAATATGTGGCGAAGGGAGCAACCGCGTCCAGCAGGTGTAATGGCCTGTAATTGACGCGCCCGGGAACTGTGTGTACTTTTGTATACATTGCAAGCAAGGGAATATCATGCTCAATAAAAGTCAGTCGATTTCTGCGCGCCTTTCTGCCCAGGACTACACGTATCTTATGTCTATCGATCGCAATGGCGCGGTGACGCAGAGTGAGAAGGTACGTGAGCTCATTGCGATGGCGCGCGAATCCTTGGGGTCCGATAGTTTTGTGCGCACCTATCTCGCCGCTAGCGAGACTATGTTGCCAATCAGGGCGAAATATATCGAAGATGAGCAGCGCAGCTTGCTGGTCGAGGCATTGTTCGATCTGGTTACCGAAGGCGCAGCGGCAATTCAAGCCTGTGCGGATGACGAATCCTTTGCCTCTACTCTGGAGGACGTATCTCTGCCTGCGATCACAGCATTTCTGGAAAAAATTTCTCTGGTCTCTCTCCAGGAAGAACCACGCCTGGCTAACCCACAAACGTCGGAAAAAATACGGCGGTCGCTCAGGCAGCTCGTCAAGTCTTGACCGCCCAATTTTCGTTTCACAAGAGGAAGGAAAAAAATGAAAGAAGGATTGATGACACGTATTTCTCGAATCATCTCAGCCTCCGCCAATGCTGTAGTGGACTCCGTTGAGAATGCGACACCACAACTGGTAATGGAACAGGCTATCCGCGAAATCGAAGCCGCTATCGTCGATGTGCGAGATCAGCTCGGTAAGGCCGAGGCTGCCAAGTATCTCAGCAGCAAGGCGCTGAATAACGAAAACAGCCGTCATACGAGTTTGGCCGAGCAAATAGAGCTGGCGGTGCAGGAAGGACGCGATGACCTGGCGGAAGCTGCGATCGCGAAGCAGATGGATATCGAGGCGCAAATTCCGGTACTGGAGAAGGCCGTCGCTGAGGCTGACCATGAGATCAATGAGCTGAATTCCTATATTTCTGCACTGCAGGGTAAAAAGCGTGAAATGCGTCAGCAGTTGAACGAATTCATCAAGGCGAGCGAGCATGTTGTAAATGGGGCGACAGGCGACCAGCCTGGTGCCAGCCGCACTACTGAGCGAAAGGTGGAGCAGGCCTCCGGCGCGTTCAATCGAGTTCTCGAGGGTGCAGGTGTGCCTACGTCTGATTCAAGCGCCGATGCCAGCAAACTCGCGGAGCTTGAGGAGCTGGCACGCAGTAATCGCATCAAGGAGCGTCTGGCAAGAATCAAGAGTGAAACGGAGGCCTGATGGGTTTCTTCCTGCAGGACGGTAACCAGCTATTTACCGGCGCTCTCGTACTTATGCTAATGATCGCGGTACTTGAGGGAGTCATGATGCTGATCGGAGTTGGTATCTCCGACATGCTGGACAACTTGTTGCCCGACATGGACGTGGAGCTGGATGCGCCAGAAACAGAAGCTGGAGGCGTATTGACCAAGCTGCTCGGCTGGTTGCGTTTTGGTGAGGTCCCGGCGCTTATCTTGCTCGTGGCGTTTTTGGTCAGTTTCGGTGTAACCGGATTATCGATCCAGATGTTAAGTGAATCCATGCTCGGATTCCTCTTGCCTGGGTGGCTGATCGCTATTCCGGTCCTGGCGCTGGCACTGCCGCAGGTCCGCTTCGTAGGTAATGTGCTGCGCCGCTTCGCTGTTGGGGATGAAACCGAGGCGGTTGGCCGCAACACCTTTATCGGACGCGTAGCGGTGATCACCATTGGTGAGGCGAGGGCTGGATCGCCGGCGGAAGCGCGTTTTAGTGATGAATTTGGAACTACGCACTATGTCATGGTAGAGCCCGATACTGGAGAAATATTTTCACAGGGAGAGCAGGTGCTTCTAGTGGAAGAGCGAGGAGCGCATTTCCGTGTAATTCGCCCGCATAACGAACACCTGCTGGCAAAAAATTAAATGGGAGGCAACTCAGTGATTCATAATCTTTCCAATATAGCGATCATGGCCGGGGCAGTACTCATAGGCCTGATTGTCATCGGCACCATTTTTGCGCGCCTGTATACCCGTGCTTCCAAGGAGCGTTCTTTCGTCCGCACGGGTATGGGTGGCCAGAAGGTCATCATGAACGGTGGTGCGCTGGTGCTGCCGGTGTTGCACGAAATTATCCCGGTAAATATGAACACCCTTCGTCTGGCTGTGTCGCGTAAGGAGCACCAGGCATTAATTACCAAAGACCGTATGCGGGTGGATGTACTGGCAGAATTCTACTTGCGGGTAAAGCCGGATACCGATGCGATTGCCAACGCCGCTCAAACGCTCGGTGTGCGCACCCTGGACCCGGAAGCGCTGAAGGAGATGATCGAGGGCAAATTCGTTGACGCCCTGCGTTCCGTCGCTGCGGAAATGGAAATGGCGGAGCTGCATGAACAGCGCAGCCAGTTTGTGCAGAAAGTACAGCAGGTGGTATCCGAAGATCTGCTGAAGAATGGCCTGGAGCTGGAGTCCGTTTCATTGACCGGCCTGGATCAGACCGGCAAGGAGTTTTTCAACCAGGATAACGTATTCGATGCGGAAGGTCTGGCGAGTATGACTCGCTCCATCGAGGCCCGTCGTAAGGAAGTGAATGATGTTGAGCAGGAGACGCGGGTCCAGATAGAAACAAAAAATCTGGAAGCTGAGCGCCAGCGCCTGGAAATTGAAAAAGAGAAGCGCTATGCACACCTGGAGCAGCAGCGCGAACTGGAAAATCGTGAAGCAGCACAGAAAGCCGATATGGCCAAAGAGACCGCTGCACAGGAGCGAGCAGCACGCCAGGCTGAAATTGAGGCACAGCGCGAGGTAGATCAGTCCCGAATTGCCGCCGAACAGGCGACTCGTCTGTTGGAAATTGAAAAGGAAAAGCGCCTGCAAGAGCAGGAGATCGAGCGGGAGCGGGTGCTGGAAGAGCAGCGTATCTCGAAGACGAAATCCGTTGAAATTGCAGAGCAGGAGCGCGCTATCGCGGTTGCGGAAAAGTCCAAGGAGCAGTCGCTCGCGGATCAGCAGGCCAACGTCGCTCGCGCGGAAGCCGTGAAGGCGGAAGAGCAGGTTCTGACAGCGAAGGACGTGGAAGCAGCGGAGCGCGAAAAGCGTATTGAAATCATCGAGGCGCAGAAAGAGGCTGAACGTCAGGCGACCTCTATCAAAGTCGCCGCTGAGGCAGAAAAGGCCGCGGCAGAAGACAAGGCCGAGGCGCTGCGCCTGCAGGCCGCCGCAGAAGCGGAAGCGGTACGTATCAAGGTCGAGGCGGACCGCGAAAAGTATGCCGTAGACGCGGAAGGTCAGCGTCTGATGAATGAGGCGATGAACAGCCTGAGTGATGCGCAGATAGCGCTGAAGCGTGTGCTCAGCCTGCATGAAAATCTGCCGCATATTGTGCGCGAGAGTGTGCGCCCGCTGGAAAAGATTGACGGCATGAAGATCATTTCTGTGGAAGGGCTAAATGGCCTCGGTGGTCGGGCTAGCGGCGGAATTGCCGACGGAGAAGGTTCGGCGCAGAGCCAGAGTTTGCCGGAGGCGCTGGTAGGCAGTGCACTCAAGCACCGCGCGATGGCGCCACTGGTAGACTCGCTGTTGAAAGAGGCGGGCATTGACGACCTGAGTAAGGTGACCGAGCCGGAGCTTTAATTCCTTTTGGTTTGTGACTGCCGGGCGCCCAGGTGCCCGGCAGTAGCCCGTCCCGCCAGAATCGGCGCTGTCCCAGCGCCTGCCTAGTTCGCTTCCCTGTCCTGTCTTCGACATTTCGCAATATACGCACACGCCCTCTTGTGTTGGACCGATGGGTTCACTCTGGTCACAAAATCTTTCGCCGCCGCGCGCTACTGGATCTATCAGTCATGACGGCGCCTATCCAGCCCCTTGACAATGGTTACACACGTAACTAAATTCGTTGCACCTGAAACCACTCGACCCGGCGGCCACGAGCCGCGCTGCTGGTCGCGATAACGAATCCTATATAAGGAGGATCACATGGCTGATTTATTTGAGAACCCGATGGGCCTGGACGGCTTTGAATTCGTGGAATTCACCGCCCCGGAGAAAGGCATTCTGGAGACCGTTTTTGATGCCATGGGCTTCACCAAGGTAGCGCGTCACCGCACCAAAGACGTTGAGCTGTGGCGTCAGGGTGACATCAACTTCATCACCAACTATGAGAAAGGCAGTCACGCGGACTACTACGCGCGCGAGCACGGTCCCTCGGCCTGTGGCCTGGCGTTCCGCGTAAAAGACGCGACCTTCGCGTACAACGCGGCGATCGAGAAGGGCGCGCAGCCGGTTGAAGTGAAGACTGGTCCGATGGAACTGCGTCTGCCGGCCATCAAGGGCATCGGCGGTGCCACCCTGTACCTGATCGACCGCTACAAAGAAGGCGAAAGCATCTACGACATCGACTTCCACTGGCTGGAAGGGGTCGACCAGCATCCGCAGGGCTGTGGTTTCCACACCCTGGACCACCTGACTCACAACGTGTATCGCGGTCGCATGGACTACTGGGCCAAGTACTACGAAGATCTGTTCAATTTCCGCGAGATCCGTTACTTCGATATCAAGGGCGAGTACACCGGCCTGCTGTCCAAGGCGATGACCGCACCGGACGGCAAGATCCGCATCCCGCTGAACGAAGAAGCGGCCGGCGGTGGCGGTCAGATCGAAGAGTACCTGATGAAATACAACGGGGAAGGAATCCAGCACATTGCCTTTGCCTGTGACGACCTGGTGGCCTGTTGGGACCGTCTCAAAGAGCGCGGCATGCAGTTCATGACGCCGCCGCCGGATACTTACTACGATATGCTGGAAGAGCGTTTGCCGGGTCACGGCGAACCCACCGAAGAATTCAAGAAGCGCGGTATTCTGCTCGACGGCACCACCGAGGGTGGCCAGCCGCGCCTGCTGCTGCAGATTTTCTCAGCCAACATGCTGGGCCCGGTATTCTTTGAGTTTATCCAGCGCAAGGAAGACGAAGGTTTTGGCGAGGGCAACTTCAAGGCCCTGTTTGAATCCATCGAACGCGATCAGTTGCAGCGCGGTGTGATTGGCAAAAAAGGCGAGGAAGACGCGGCCTGATCGGCCGCGCCTTTTTAAACCAGCCGGGAGGCCAACCATGGCAATACAACGTATCCATCATGTGGCGTATCGCTGCCGCGATGCCAAGGAGACCGTGGAGTTTTACCGCGATCTTCTGGGCATGGATTTCCAGCTCGCCATCGCCGAAGACAAGGTGCCCTCAACCGGGGCGCCAGATCCGTACATGCACATCTTTCTCGATGCGGGGCAGGGCAATGTGCTGGCATTTTTTGAGCTGCCCAACTCGCCGGACATGGGCCGCGATGAAAACACCCCGCAGTGGGTGCAGCATATTGCGCTGGAAGTGGAGAGCATGGACGAGCTGCTGGCGATGAAGCAGAAGCTCGAAGATGCGGGTATCGATGTGCTCGGCCCCACCGATCATACGATCTTCAAATCCATTTACTTCTTTGATCCGAACGGTCACCGCATCGAGCTGGCTGCTAATACCGCCAAGCCCGGTATGCACAAAGAGCTGAAGCGCGTGGCCGAGGATATGCTGGAAGAGTGGTCGCGCACCAAAAAGGCACCGCGTCATGCGGCGTGGATGCACGGTGACGAAGAGTTCAAAGCACTCGACCCGTAAACCCAAAACACTATTTTTAGAGGAAGGCACAGTGAAGTTAGCCAGCCTGAAGTCCGGCCGCGACGGTCAGCTTGTGGTGGTCAGTGATGACCTGACCCGCATGGCGTCCGCGGCGGAAATTGCTCCTACCCTGCAAAGCGCACTGGACGACTGGGCGGAAAAATCCGTGCAGCTCGAAGCGCTACAGGAAAAACTCAACCGCGGTGAAATCGAAGGCGAAGCCTTTGACCAGGCCCAGTGTCACTCGCCGCTGCCACGGGCCTACCACTGGGCCGACGGCTCCGCGTATGTCAATCACGTGGAACTGGTGCGCAAGGCGCGCAACGCGGAGATGCCGGAAAGCTTTTGGACCGACCCGCTAATGTACCAGGGCGGTTCCGATACCTTCTTGGCACCGCGCGAGCCGGTCAAGATGCCGCAGAGCGAAGGCTTCGGCATCGATTTTGAAGCGGAAATCGCGGTCATTACCGACGATGTGCCCATGGGTGTGTCTGCCGAGGATGCGCTCAAGCACATCAAGCTGGTAATGCTGGTGAACGATGTGTCCCTGCGCGGGCTGATTCCGAACGAGTTGTCCAAAGGCTTCGGCTTTTACCAGTCCAAACCCTCCAGTGCGTTTTCCCCGGTGTGCGTCACGCCCGCGCAGCTGGGTGGCAACTGGAAGGACGGCAAGCTGCACCTGCCGCTGGTCTCCGAGTTGAACGGCGAAAAGTTTGGCGAACCGAAAGCGGGTGTCGATATGACCTTCCACTTCGGTCAGTTGATTGCCCACGCCGCAAAAACCCGCCCGCTGGGTGCGGGCACCATCATTGGTTCGGGGACGGTATCCAACAAACTCGACGGCGGCCCCGGCAAGCCGGTAAAAGAGGGTGGTGTTGGTTACAGCTGCATCGCCGAGATCCGTATGATCGAAACCATTCAGGATGGAAAACCGACCACGGCGTTTATGCAGTTTGGTGATCGCATTGCCATTGAAATGCTGGATGATCAGGGCCGTTCCATTTTCGGCCGTATTGAGCAGACGGTAGAGCAAGCCTGAGTGCGTGCTGTTGCCACAGAGGCCACCTTCGGGTGGCCTTTTTTTTGGCTGTCTTTTTTACGGGATTCTGCGCATGGACAGAAGCGGCATGCGCTGTCTTACCTTGGCGAGTGTGGCGGCACTCAACTGGGCGGTGATCACTGCCTCTCCCTCCTCCGCCTGCGCGAGAATGGTGCCCCAGGGATCGATGATCATGGAGTGGCCCCAGGTTCGTCGCTTTTCCGAATGCTGGCCGCCCTGACCGGCGGCAATCACAAAACTGCCGTTTTCGATCGCGCGCGCCCGCAGCAGGGTTTCCCAATGGGCCTTGCCGGTGGTGTGGGTAAAGGCCGCCGGCACCACAAAGACTTCGGCACCGGCCGAGGCCAGCTTCCGATACAACTCGGGAAAGCGCAGATCGAAGCAGATACTGAGGCCGATTTCTGCCCAAGGTGACGAGGCTACGCGTATTTCGTCGCCGGGCTCGATACTGGCGGATTCCCGGTAGCTGCCCGCGGCGTCTTCCACCTCCACATCAAACAGATGCATCTTGTCGTAGCGCGCGCGCAGCACGCCGCGGTCGTCGTAGAGCAGGCAGGCCGAGCGGCTGCGCTTGCCCTCGGCATAAGCGCCGTCGGGTCTTTCCAGTAGGGGCACGGCGCCGGCCAGAATCCACAGATTGAGTTCGGCGGACCAGGACTGCAGCGCGTGCTGGATCGGGTGCAATTCCGGGCTGGCGTTTCCATTCTGGGGAAAGGTTTCCGCTACGGCATAGCTGCCCTGATCTGACAGGTGCGCAAAGTATTCCGGCAGCAATGCCAGCTGTGCACCCGCCGCGGCTGCCTCTTTCAACAGGGCGTGGGCGCGGGCCAGGTTATCGGCAACACAGTCGCTGCTGACCATCTGTACCGCGGCGACGCAAACATCTTTCATGACGAGGTGCCCCTGATGTGGTTTCCGTGACGGGTAAGGCACACAGGCTAACGTCAGCCCGTCTGTGTTCGCAAGCCAGAGGTACTGGCCGCTGAGCTAGCGGAGGCTGCTGCGCTCCCGCCACCAGGTCAGCGTCAGCAGCGCAAGCAGTGCCAGTGCTAGCCAGGGGAGGGGAATCGGCTGTCGGACTGACTGGCTCTCGGTTTCCGGCCCAAGGCGTGCGCGCGCCATCTGTGCGGATTCCTGCCGTGTCATGCCGGCCTGCCATTCGCGCCAGGTATCTGCGGCAGACACGTACACGGAGAAGTCCGTGTCGCCCAGTTGATACCAGCCCGGCGCTGGCGGCCAGTAGCTGTAGCAGCGGCCGTGCGCGTCGGCACCGGCGGGTACGCCGCGCCCCCAGCCAGCGTCGCTGGTGCTTTGGGTGCTGCGCAGTGGCAGGGGTGTGTCGCCGAAGCCGCCGCTGCACAGGGTGAGCCGCTGCAGCGCGCGGGGCAAGATGGTGCGCACATGGATGGGGGTGTCACTGCCCTGGTAGGTCAGTTGTCGGTCGACAAGCTGTTTCCACAGCTGGGCGAATACTTGGGCGAACCCCGCGGTCTGCCATTGATAGCTGTTGCGGAAAAACACGAAGCCCAGGGACTGCCGTGGTTCCACCCGTGCCCAGTAGAGTGTGTTTCCGTCCTCGGTGATCAGCATGTCGCGATCGAGTATTGCCGCAGGCTGGAAAGCGGCAAGCTGCAGCGGCGGTGGTGTCGGCTTGGCGTCGCGGGCAGGGCTGCTGGCAGCGGGTCTGGACGTGATGAAGGCCGTGTAGCTGGCGGTGACGGGCTTGGTTGCCCGCAGCGGCATCTTCTGCGCGCGGGCGTAATCCACAAACTCCGCCGGGCTATCGCTGTCGACCAGCCACAGCAGCGACTTGGATGCGTGCAGACGGGTCAGCCGGCGTTGCTGCGCTGCATTCAGTTGCGACCACAGGCGACTGTCGAGCACTAGCAGGTCAAAAGGGCTATCGGCACCGAGTAGTTCTGCGTCGTGCAATGGCTGGCCATTGAAGGTTTCGCGCCGTTGCATGCCCGGGGCCAGCTGGGTGACCACCTGCGCCGGGGTGCCCGACTGGCGCAACCAGCGCGCCAGAGCCGCGGTTTCAAATCCCGGGCGCGACAGCCACAGCAGCACCCGGGGGTTTTGTGCCTCGCGCACGGTGACCGGCAGCAGCTCGCTGCGCCCGGACTCGGAGTGAATGCCCACTTTGCCTGCGGAAGCCGGGTCTTCTGAGCTGCTCTCAATACGCAACCGGTACAGCCAGTTGCCTGCCATCTTTGGCTGCGCCCGCAGCGTCGCCCGCGGGTGGTCGGCGCTCAGTGGCGCGCTGTCCACATCGTGCCCGAAAGGATCCTGCAGGGTGAGTGTGACCGGGTGCTGCTCGCCGTCTTGCAGGGCAATGCTCAGTACCAGTGGTTCACCCAGCGTCACTGTGCGCGACCACGCCATCTGCCATGCGGGGCTGGGGCCGGCAGCGAGGGATTGCAGGCGCACCGGCGGCAGGTCGCGCAGAGCGTCGCGGCTCAGGCCATCAGCTGCCATCTTGGGCGCGTCGGCTGTGGCGAAGGGTTCGGTGGGCGGCAGCACAGACGGTGGCTGCAGTAGCGACCACACCAGCAGCCAGATGACGGACTGCAACAGCGCAGCGCCGGCTCGCCGCAACAGCGGGGCATTGCGTTGTCGCAGCGTCAGCCACAGGGAGATCGCCAGCCCGGTGAGACACAGCGCGGTAAACAGACTCATAGCGCTGTACCCTCCGCGGATTGCCGCAACCAGTCCGCGTAGCTACCCGACGGGGCGCGGTTCTGCGGCAGCGCGGGCGCGGCCGTGGGTGGCGGCAGTAAGGCATAGAGGAATGCCGACAGTTGTTGACGGCAGTCGCCGCAGTCCGGCTGCTGGCGATAGCGACGCAGGTGCTTGGCCAGGGTGATCTGCAGGGTGCTGTCGTCGCGCAGTGAGGGCAGTTGCCGCAGCCCTTCTGCGGTGTCTTCCTCCAGTTGCCGGCCTGCTTGTACCTGCGCCAGCACCGCCAGTAACTGGTCCCGTTCGGGCTGCTGGCGATCGCGCTGCACCTGCGGCGGCGTTACCGGCTCGTGCTCACCAGATAGACGCCGGGTCTCATCCAGCGGCGGCGCTTCAAAGCCCACCCGCTGCAGGTAAATACGCGAGGCCTGCTGTACCTGTTTGATGTAGCGCAGTGCTTCGTGCTGGTGGGGAAGGGAAGCGCGGGGCTCGGTAATCGAGAGACTGCGCCACGCGCTCCACATGGCATTGAGCGCACTGCGCAGCAGCTCCTTGGTTTCCGGGTCGAACAGCGTGGCGTGTTCCGAGGTGTCGTGGGCGTGCCCGGCGGCGGCGATCACGCCGGTGGCATCGCCGAAGGTGCGGGTGCTTGCGCCATCCCCGGCATGCTCGTCGTGATGTGCGTGCGCATCGTTTTGTTCGTGCTGCTGGTCATCGTGATGTGGCGCATCGTGGTCATCATCAGCGTGCGCCTGTTCCAGTGTGTTATGGGTGTTATCGCTGTGTTCCATGGCCGAGTCCTCCTCACCGAGAAAGCGACCGTAGCGCATGCGCAGCAGGTTCTGCTCGTAGGCCAGGGACCCGGAGCGCGCGCGAAATTCCTGTGGCGGGATTGTGTCCTGCTCGGCCAGCAGCGCCTCGGTATCGATAATCAACTGGCGCTGACTGCGGAAATACTCCGGCAGTATCTTGATCGCCATACCCTCCGCATCGCTCACACCAAAAATTTCCTCCTGCGGCCAGCGCAGGATGAAGTGCTGGCTTTTGCCGACGTTGGCGCTGGGTGCGCGATTGTCGCGGGCTTCCAGGTGCCAGTAGAGCTCGTCGCCGGGTTCGATCTGGTAGCGGTCCACGGGAATGGCAAAGCGGTAGTGCTTGCGTGTGCCGCTGCCACTGTGCGGCTCTAGCGCTATGCGCTCGTTGCGGAAGCGCACGTTTTCACCGCTGCCACTGGCCAGGGTGAGCAGCAGGTGGGTTTCCCCGACCTGAAAATCATCCGTCACCGTCACACGCACGTTCAGCAGTGGGGAGCCGCTGGCCTGCGCGACATTGATGAGGGTGACATTGTCGCGGGGCGCGTCGAAGGCGAATGCCGGGGCGCGGTCAGCGGTGATATCGATGTTGTACAACTCGGGCAGCAGCGTGGGTTCAGTGCGCCCGTTGCTGGTGCCCGAGCTGGTAGCGGTGCCGGTGGGAGTAATTGCCAGCTGATAGAAATCCGATTGCGCCATGGTGCGGGTCAGCTGCCAGTGGCGGCTCGGCAGGTCGTCGGCAGGGGTAAGGGCCAGGGTCTGTTCCGCGGCGAGCATCGCCAGTGCCGCAGCGGGTGTATTGAGGGTGATTTGCCAGGTGATGCGCGCGTTCTCTGCGGCGGTCAATTCCAGCGCGGCCTGCCGCGGCGCCAGCCCGGTGTACGCCGGGGGCTGGATCTGGGTGACCGCGCTGTGGATAAACGCGGTTTGGGATTGCGACAACGGAGCCGTGTGCGCGGCATCGGCGCGGTGATCAGCAATGCCTTCGCGGTGATACAGTTGTTCCATCGCGAAGAACACCAGTAGCCCGAGTACTGCGCCGGCGGCGCTCATCAATGGACTGCGCAGCGGTAGCGGGCCGAAACCGCGGAGCGCACCGTCGGCCGCCAGTTGGTGCAGGGTAGTTTCTACGCGCTGTTGCTGCAGTTGCGCCACCGCGCCCAGATGTGTGGTAGGTGCCAGCAGCAAATGACTGCTGTCTTCCAGTGCCGGATAGCGGGCATCCAGTTTGCGGCAGAGTTCCGTGCGCGATGGCCGCCAGTGGCGATCTCCAACCCATGCCAGGGTCACCGCGGCGAGGCTGGCGGGCAGGGCCCAGGGCGGCTGCGACCAATAGTGCTGTGCCAGCGCAACCAGTAGTGCGCTTGCACAGGCCAGCAATCCGTAAGGCCAGCTGCCGGTGAGGTACCAGCGGAGCATCGCCCGCTTCAGCACGCTTGGGGCGCGGTGCGCGCTTGTGTCAGTCACGGGCACCTCCCTTGTGCAACAGGGTGGGGCGCGAGAGTGCGACGGCGCGCTCCAGCAGCAGTAGCAGTACAAACGCCAGCAGCAGGGGGTAGTGCAGCGGTTGCGAAAATTCGCGGCTCACCGCGGCATCTTCTACCGGTACGCCGGGAGGTTGGCCAACCGACCAATGGCCACGGGAGCGGTGCAGCCAGGGCCAGTCCTGTGCAGACCAGTGGGCCCACAGCTGTTGCGGCAGCGCGTTGTTGTGGAAAAAGTTTTCGTTGCTCCAGTCGCCCCGGTAGCGCAGCCAGCTGCCGCGACCGATAGCGACGGCCTCAAGGCCGCTGTCCGAACGGCCGCTATCAGCAAGGCCACTCTCAATAAAGTCACTGCCCGCGTCCACTTTCGAAAAACCGAGCGCGTCTTCCGCGGTGACCCGCGCATCGGTCACCAGCATGCCGCCGTCGCGCACAAATGCGCGCAGGGGCTCCGGCAGCGCACCGGGTATGGCGTAAATCACCCAGTCCGCATCCTCTAACCCGGTCAGCGCCGAGGCCGGACGCTGTTGCAGGGCCAGCCCCGGCAGCGGGCCTTCCTGCAGTTGCCCCAAGGCCGGTGCCAGCCACGCGGGCTCCGCACCCAGCTGCACGATTTTTGGCAGTGTCGGGTCGGCTTTGGCACCGCTGGTTTCCACCGCGTGCCACTGCCAGTGCGGGCTGACACGCAGGGCGCGATGCCCGTCGGGATTCTCCGTCTGGTTCAGCAGAATATGCGCGCGGCGGAAGCGAGGGTTGTGGGCGAGCTGCGACAGTGCCGGCCATAGCGCCACCGCCGGCGGCGGAGCATGGTGCAGCGGCTCGGGATTGGGGTGCAGCCAGAAGCGGTCGGTGAGCTGGGGGTGCTCTGCCAGGAACTGCGCGAGGGCCTGCGGCGGCACTGCCGGGTCCACCAGCAGGGTGTTGTCGGAGGGCGGTGCCTCGCGCAATAAAAGCGGCTGTGCCAGCAGCAGGGCCAGCAACAGGATCAGCAGCAGTCGCAGCAACAGTAACCACCGGTCGCGCAGAATCCATTTATTCCAGCGTCGCGCCGGTTTTTCCTGCAGCCAGCGCACCGCGGCAAAGGTAATTTCCCGGGGCTGGCTGCGGCGCAGCAGGTGGATCAGCAGCGGGATCGCGAGCGCGCTGGCGAGCCACAGCCAGGCGGGTGACTCCATTAGTAAAGCCGGGGGCCAGGCCATCTCAGCCAACCCTCCCGTGGGCGCGAATAAAGGCACGCAGAGAGTGTTCGATGGGGGTTTCCACGGTCGTGGTGGTGAGCGGGCATGCCCGCGCGGCAAAATCCGCGGCCAGTGTTTTTTGCGCGGCGGTAAACGCAGACAGATATGCCGCCCGCTGTTGGCGGGCGCCGAGCTCGGTGATGCCCGGTGCTTCCGGATCGCGAATCTTCAGCTCACCGTCAAAGGGAAAGGTCTGCTCCGCCTCCACCAGTATCTGCAGCGGCAGGCAGGGGCGGCCGGCGGCGGACAGGCGCGCGGCAAACTGACGCAGTTCTCCCGGCCCGTGGCGCTCGAAGAAATCGCTCACCAGCACCACCTGACAGGGCTGTTCGAAGTGCGCCCACACTGACGCCAGCTGTTCGCGGTCCGGCCAGTGGCCCGCCGCCTGCAGTGCGTCCAGCGCCAGCGCCACGCGTCGGTGATGGCCCTCGCCCTGCCCCTCGGGGACATGGCGGTTGCCGCGGTCGTTCAGTGCCAGCAGGGAAAAGCGATCCCCCTGGTTGTGCAGCAGCCAGCACAGGGTGGCCACCCAGCACTTGGCGTACTGCAGTTTGCTCAACGCCGGGTGGGTAAAACTCGGCTGGGCCATGGACGCGCTGGTGTCGAGCACGATGCACACGTGCATCTGGCTTTCCTGCTCGGCCTCGCGCACAAAGTAGCGGTCGGAGCGGGCAAACAATTTCCAGTCGATATGCCGGATGGCGTCGCCGGGTTCGTAACTGCGGTATTGCTGGAACTCGACGCCGGCGCCGCGACGCTGGCTGTGCTGCATACCCAGCAGCATGCCCTCGGCAATGTGTCGGGACAGCCAGGCGAGGTCGCGGGTACTGGCCAGCGTGAGCGGATCAATCAATTGCACAGGCCGGGCCTCGTCAGTCGCTGCCGGGTTCCGGCACGGTGCGCAGCAATTCCTGCAGCACCTGCTCCACGCCGATGCCATCGGCCTGGGCGTGGAAGCTCAGCAAAACCCGGTGGCGCAATACAGGCAGCAGCAGCGCCTGAATATCGGCGCGGGTCACTGCCAGCCGCCGCTGCAGGAAGGCGCGCGCCTTGGCGGCGAGAATCAGCGCCTGCCCGGCGCGGGGGCCGGCGCCCCACTTGATCCACTGGGCCAGGTTCCCCTCGCCGTGATCGGGGCGGGTTGCGCGCACCAGCTGTGTCACGTAGTGGTAGAGCCCGTCACTGACGGACACTTCCCGCACCAGGTCCTGCATGGCCAGCAGCTGCTCGGCATCGAGACAGGGTTGCGGTTGCGCGCCGGCGGCACCGGTGGTGGCGCGCAGGATGGCGACTTCGTCGGATTCCGCCGGGTAGTCGATATGGATATTCAGCAGGAAGCGATCCAGCTGTGCCTCGGGCAGGGGATAGGTGCCCGCCTGCTCGATGGGATTCTGGGTGGCCAGCACGAAATACGGTCGCGGCAGGGCCATGGTGTCACCGGCAACGGTGACGGCGTATTCCTGCATGGACTCCAGTAGCGCGGCCTGGGTCTTGGGCGGTGTGCGGTTGATTTCGTCCGCCAGCAGAATATTGGTAAAGATCGGGCCGGGCTGGAATTTGAAAAAGCGTTTACCGGTGGTGTGGTCTTCCTCCAGGATCTCGCTGCCGAGAATATCGCCGGGCATCAGGTCCGGCGTGAACTGCACGCGCTTGAATGTGAGGCTGGATGCATCCGCCAGGGTTTTCACCAACAGGGTTTTACCCAGGCCGGGCACGCCTTCGAGCAATGCATGGCCGCGGGCCAGCAGGCACACCAGCATCTGTTCCACCACCGCCTGCTGGCCGACGATGACCTTGCCGATTTCGCCGCGCAGGGTATCCAGTGCCGCGTGTTGTTGTTCGATCATTTGCGCAATCTTGTCTGGTGAGATGGTGTGCATGGTGTTTCAGCTTGTGAGTGCATAAATAACAATGTTGACCGCGAAGCGGGTGTTGTCGATGGCCAGCCAGCGTTTGTTGCGGTAGTCATAATCCCACTCGCAACCAAAATCCTTGTTGCTGTACAGCACCGCTATGCGACCGTTGACCACGATGGCCTTGAGGTAATCGTGCACCAGGTCATCGCCCCAGCCGTTCAGTTCAAAGCTGGTCACCGGCAGTTCGTCGAAGTGGAAAAAACTGCGATACAGTTCGTGGTCGTCGGGCAATTTCTGCAGGCAGTCCTCGCCAAACAGCTTGACCATCTGTGCCTCAAAGGATTTGGCAAACAGCCCGTCGATATCGTGGTTGCAGTCGTCCACAAAAACGAATCCGCCGCGATTGACGTAGTCGCGAAAATTGCGCGCCTCTGCCGGGGTGAACTCCACCAGCTTGTGTCCCGCCAGATAACAGAACGGGGCCAGCAGCATTTCCGGGTCTGCCAGAGGTACGATGCGTTCGTTGGGGTCGACCTTGAGCGTGGTGTACTCAATCAGGGAGTTGAGTACATTGGAAGGCATGCGCTGGTCCACATCCCAGTCACCGGATTCGTACATCAGGCGGGTAAAATAGAAATCGTAGTGGGGCGCAGCGTCACCCTGCGCGCGCAGGGCGGCGGGCAGTGCAAAACTGCCGCCGGCCAGCAACAGCTGTTGCAGAAATTGTTTGCGGGTAAGTGACACGGATACCGCTCTGAAATTTCGTGTTGGCTTGGCGGGTCTTGGCAGTCGCCCCGCCGGAATCGGCAGGGCGACTGCGGCACCCGGGATTAACCGAGTTTACGCTTGGTGTTGATCACGTTGACACCGTCAAAGCGCGTGGTGGAGCTACCGTGGGATACCGCGCTCACCTGGCTCGGCTGGCCCTTGCCATCGAAGAAGGAACCGCCGAGGCGGTAGTCACTCTTGTCGCAGATTTGCGAGCAGGAATTCCAGAACTCCTGGGTGTTCGACTGGTAGGCGACGTCTTCCAGCATCCCGGTAATCTTGCCGTCCTCGATTTCATAGAACAGCTGGCCGCCGAACTGGAAGTTGTAGCGCTGCTGGTCGATGGAGAAGGAACCGTCGCCCACGATATAGATGCCTTTTTCCACATCCTTGATCATGTCGTCCACGCTCAACTTCTCTTCCCCAGGTAACAGGGAGACGTTGGCCATGCGCTGGAACTGCACGCTGGACCAGCTGTCCGCGTAGCAGCAACCCTGGGATTCTTTCTGTCCCAGCATATGCACCTGATCGCGAATGGCCTGGTAGTTGGTCAGTACCCCGTCTTTCACCAGGTCCCAGCTACCGGTTTTCACACCTTCGTCGTCGTAGCCGACCGCGCCCAGCGAGCCCGGCTGCACCTTGTCGGCAAACAGGTTTACCTTGTCGCTGCCGTACTGGAATTTACCGGTTTTCCATTTGTCGAGGGTGGCGAAGGAAGTGCCGGCAAAGTTGGCCTCGTAACCCAGCACGCGGTCGAGCTCCAGCGGGTGCCCCACGGATTCGTGGATAGTGAGCCACAGGTGTGACGGGTCCAGTACCAGATCGTATTTGCCCGGCTTGACGGACTTGGCGGTGAGTTTTTCCTGGGCCTGCTGTGCGGCCAGTTTCGCATCCTCGACCATGTCGTAGGAGTCACCGTAGAGTACCGTCTGCGACTGAACCTTGTGCTCGGCGCGGCCATCGAGATACTCGAAGCCGCGGCCCACCGGCATACCCAGGCCGTCGCGGGTGCGGAAGCCGCCATCTTTCTTGTCGACCGCAGTGACGCTGAACGGCGACCACAGGCGGTGTACATCCTGATCGATGTAGGAACCGTCGGTAGAGGCAAAGTACTTCTGCTCGTTCACCAGGAACAGCATGGAGTTGATAAAGCTGGCCCCGGCATCCAGTGCCGACTTGTTGACTTCCATCAGCAGGTCGACCTTTTCCGCCAGTGGAATGGTCATGGCATTTTTCTGAATCGGGGTTTTCCAGCTGACTTCGCCGTGGCCTTTTACCGGGGCCAGTTGCACCGGCTCCTGCTGGTATCGGGCATTGGCCTTGGCGGTGGCAACCGCCTGCGCGGTGGCGCGGGCAATACCGTCGCTGGTCAAATCGTTGGTGGCGGCGAAGCCCCAGGTACCGTTGGCGATCACGCGCACACCGGTGCCGATGGACTCGGTATTCACCACGTTCTGCACATTCATCTCACGGGTGATGACGTACTGGTTGAGGTAACGACCGATACGCACATCCGCGTAAGAGGCGCCCAGTTTGGTGGCAGTATTCAGGGCGGCATCGGCGAGTTCTTTTTTGACCGCGATATCCAGTCCGCTCTGGGTCAGCTGGCTTTCGGCAATCACATTGCCAGACAGTGGCAGCATGGACACACCGAGACCGGCGCCGCCCAACTGCAGAAATTTTCTTCGATCCATTGTTCGCTCCTATTATTTTTCTGCAGGTGTGATTAAACGGCGTCGGACAGACTGCTGAAGGTGAAATCGCGCACTTTCAGCGCGGGAATCATGGCCGGGCCACCCCACATGCTGACGCGCTCCGGGCGCCCCATGTCTTCGATGTTGTTGAGCATGATGACGGGGCTCTCGTTGAACCGGAAATTCTTGATCGGGTATTTGATTTTGCCGTTCTCGATATAAAAGGTGCCGTCGCGGGTCAGTCCGGTCAGCAACAGGGACTGCGGGTCGACCATGCGGATATACCAGGTGCGGGTGACCAGCACGCCGCGGCGGGTTTTCTTGATCAGTTCGTCGGTGGACTTGTCGCCACCCACCATGATCAGGTTGTTGGGGCCGGGCATTGCAGTGCCCTTGGATTTCTCTGCCCAGTAGCGGCTGCACGGCAGGTTTTGCACTACGCCGTCTTTGATCCAGTCCACTCGCTGCATCGCCATATAGTCCTCGTCGGACCAGGGCTGCACCGGCACGTTCTGGTCCGCGGGGTCGGAATACAGGTGCACGCGCTTGTCGAACATCTTCTCGCCAATGCGGTTGCCGCCACCTTTCTTGCTCATAAAGCTGCGGCCTTCGTCGGCGCTGCGCGCATCGAAGTTGCCCATCATGTAAGCCACCAGGCCGGATACTGCACTGGGCTCCAGAATTACGGTGTACTTGCCCGGCTCCAGTGCGCGTGCTTCCTGGGAAAGGACGGCCTTGTCGATGGCCACTTCCGAGCTGGAGGCGGTATTCATGTTGCCGAAGTCCGTCACATCGCTCTGCGCCCAGCCGGAGCCGAGGCCGTTTTCGGTGCGCATGGTGACGGTGAAATTGGCCGAGGTGGAGGCGTGGTAGCCGAACAGGCCTTTGGTGTTGGCCACGGCGGCAAAGGAGCGGGCGTCTTCCAGGTAGCCTGCGGCAACCACGTCTTTTTTCATCGCTGCCTTGATGGAATCCGCTGCGGCCTTGGCGCGCTGGTCCGGCGTGATGTTGGCGGTGGACTTGGCGAAGCCGTCAACGGCCATGTATTTCTGTTCACCCAGAAGTGGCATGGCCTCGGGGTTGTCCGGAGAAAGCTTGGCCAGCTCTTCTGCGCGGCGCATGACCTTTTCCAGCGACGCATCGCTGAACTCGTTGATGGTGGCGATGCCGGACTTCTTGCCAAAGCGCGCTACCACCGCCAGCTCGATATCGTTGACGATACCGCTGGTGGACACGCTGTTGCGTGCATAGCGGATATTGCCGGTCTCGGCGCCGGAAAGCTGCGCGCTGGCACCTTCCGCCTTGCTGTATTTCAGCACCTTGTCGAGAATTTTTTTGGCTTCACTTCTGGATAAAATGGCCATCTTGTTTGCTCCAAAAAATTTATTGTTGTCCGTTTAGCCGATCTTACGTTTGGTATTGATCACGTTAATGTTGTCGAAGCGCGTGGTTGCGCACCCGTGGGAAACTGCACTGACCTGGCTGGGCTGGCCCTTGCCATCGAAGAAGGTGCCGCCGAGGCGGTAATCGCTGCTGTCACAGATCGCGCTGCAGGAATTCCAGAATTCCTGGGTGTTTGACTGGTAGGCAACATCTTCTACCTGGCCGACAATCTCCCCGTTCTTGATCTCGTAAAACAGCTGCCCGCCAAACTGGAAGTTGTAGCGCTGCTGGTCGATGGAATAAGAACCGCGCCCGACGATATAAATGCCTTTCTCGACATCAGCGATCATGTCGTTCACCGAGTACTTATCCTTACCCGGTGCCAGGGAGACGTTGGGCATGCGCTGGAACTGCACACTGGACCAGCTGTCGGCGTAGGAGCAGCCGTGGGATTCCTTCTGGTCGATCATATGCACCTGGTCGCGGGTGGCCTGGTAGTTCACCAGCACGCCGTCCTTGATCAGGTCCCAACGCTTCGCCTTGACCCCTTCATCGTCGTAGCCCACGGCGCCCAGTGAGCCCGGCTGTGTGCGGTCGGCGAAGAAGTTGACCCTGTCGCTGCCGTACTGAAACTTGCCGGTGCGCCATTTGTCGAGGGTGGCGAAGGAGGTGCCCGCGTAGTTGGCCTCGTAGCCCAGTACCCGGTCGAGCTCCAGCGGGTGGCCCACGGATTCGTGGATGGTCAGGCGCAGGTGCATCGGCTCCAGTACCAGGTCGTACTTGCCGGGGTCGATGGATTTGGCCGACAGCTTGACCTTGGCCTGTTCCGCCGCCAGTACCGCATCCTCCGCCATATCGTAAGAATCTTTGTACAGGGTGGTGGGGCCGGCGATCTTGTCGGCTGCGCGGCCGTCGAGGTACTCGTAACCCATGCCCACCGGCGTGCTCAGCCCGTCACGGGTCTTGAACTGGCCGCTGTCCTTGTCCACCACCGTGACCTGCATCGGCGCCCACAGGCGGTGGATATCCTGGTCGATGTAGGAGCCATCACTGGAGGCGAAGTATTTCTGCTCGTTCACCAGGTAAAGGGCGGAATTGATAAAGCTGGCCCCGGCGTTCAGCGCGCTCTGGTTCACGTCCATCAGGAAGTCCACCTTTTCGCGGATGGGCACTTCGATGGCGTTCTTCTTGATGGGCGTCTGCCAGGAAACCTCGCCCACGCCTTTCACCGGCGCCAGTTGCACCGGCTCGGTCTGGTAGCGGGCATTGGCCTTGGCCACTGCCACGGCCTGGCGCGCGGCACGGGCCAGCCCGTCCTCGGTGAGATCATTGGTGGCGGCGAAGCCCCAGGTGCCCTGGGCAATCACCCGGATGCCGGCACCGAACGACTCGGTATTGACGATGTTTTCGACGTTGGCTTCGCGGGTGAGCAGGAACTGGTTGAGGTAGCGGCCGATGCGCACATCGGTATAGCTGGCGCCGGCCTTGCGCGCGGCATTCAGAACGATGTCGGACAGGGCTTTCTTCCTGCCCACGTCCATACCGCCATTGACCAGCTGCTCGGCGGAAACCTGCGCGCCATAGAGGGGCAATGCAATTCCACCCGCACCGACGCCGGCGAGTTTGATAAAGCGTCTTCTATCCATTGTCCTCCCCGCATAACCGCGCCAGCTGTGCCGCCGGGATACGGGGGCTGCGGCGGGATGCCTGCTTATTGTTATCGGGTTATTGCCGCTGGATCACAGCGGTTTAGCCGGATAGGTAATCGCGTTGGCGGGGGTTTGTAAAGTAACAAGTCGGTGAAAGGAAGGCTGGCAGGGCTGAGTGGTTGCGCTGGGCGGCGGTGCACGCAGCTGGTGCGCGGCGGCAAAAATGGCGCAGGCGCGACCCTGGCTGCGGTGGTGAGTCTACGCTCAGTAGTGGGGCCGCCGGCCGGCGCAGCCCCGCTCACACAGGTCATCACCGACGGTGCGATACACAGTTCAGCAACAGGGAAGGAAGTGCAATGGATCTGCAGCTTGATGGCAAACTGGTATTTATCAGTGGTTCTACCAAAGGCATCGGGCGGGCCATTGCCGAAGCCCTGCTGCCAGAGGGCGCCCGGGTAATCATCAACGGACGCTCGGGCACCGCGGAGGTGGCGCAGGAGCTGGCGGGCCTCGGCGAGGTGATCGCCATCGAAGGCGACCTCGCCGACGCCGAAGACAGCGCACGGGTGTGCGGTGAAATCGAACAGCACGGCCCATTGCACGTACTGGTGAACAATATGGGGATCTTCAATCCCCAGCCATTTGCCGAGATTTCCGACGACGAGTGGCGCCGCTTCCTCGACATCAATGTGCTCAGCACCGTGCGCCTCAGCCGGCACTTTTTCCCCAAAATGCTGGAGCAGGATTTTGCCCGCATCATCAATATCGCCAGTGAGGCCGGCATGCGCGGGCTGGAAAGCATGGTGCATTACTCGGTGACCAAGGGCGCGCAGATCGTGATGGGGCGGGGACTGGCGAACCTGACCCGGGGCTGCGGCAACAATGTGACGGTCAATTCGGTACTGCCCGGGCCGACGCGCACCGAGGGGGTCACTCAATGGCTGAAGGAGAGTGCCGCGGGGCAGGGGAAAACCGAGCAACAGTTTGTGGGGGAATTCTTCCGGGAAACGGAGCCGGATTCACTGCTGCAGCGCTTTATCGAGCCGGACGAAATCGCCGCGGTGGTCGCCTTCCTGGCGTCGCCACTGAGTGCCGCGGTGAATGGCGCAAGCGTCAGGGCCGAGGGTGGCCTGATCAAGAGCATCGGCTAACATCGAAACCGGCCCGGTTTTGTACCGGGCCAACCCACCATCCACAGGATATTTCCCTGCGCGCCGCCGGTTGGTCGAGCGCAGCTGTCATTTAGCCCCGCGGCGCTTCTGCGGGGCCTCTCTAGCGGGTGCCGCCGTGGTACAGTCGTGCGCAAACTCACCACGATCGATTGTGCATTTCGGAGAGGTTCAACATGTTCCGACGGTTCCTGGCGCAGCCTGCGCGGCTGTGGTCTTTTTTCCTGCTTGTGACCGCACTGGTCGCCCCTGCCGTACACGCCGATACGGCGTCGGCACAGCTGCAGGCCATTATTGACGACCACTGGCAGTACAGCCTGCGGGAAGACCCCATCACCGCCAGCCGCATGGGCGAAAAAGGGTACAGCGACCGCCTGCCCGGTGTGTCGCCGGCGGACCGCAGCCGCCGCCTGCAGGCGGAAGAGGCGTTTGTTGCGCGCCTCAACAAGGTGGACAGCCGCCAGCTGAATGAGGCCGAGCGGGTCAACAAGGATCTGCTCACCTGGGTACTGAAAAACTCCATCGAGTCGAACAGGCTGTATCTCGAGCGCATCCCGGTCAATACCTTCTACAGCTTCTGGAGTTCGGCGCTGGATGCCAGCAGCGGCCTGAATATGCCGCAGGTGTCCGACTACGAGGACTACATCAAGCGCATCCAGGATTTCGGCCGCTACTTCGACGAGAATCTGGCGAATATGCGCGCGGGCATTGCGGACGGCTTCGTGCTTCCCAAAATTGTGGTGCAGGGCATTGCCCCAACGGTACGCGCCCAGGTGTACGCCGACCCCAAAGAAAGCAGCCTGTACGAGCCCTTCACCGACCTGCCCGATAACTTCCCGGCCAGCGAAAAACAGCGCCTGCAGAAGGCCGGGGCCGCGGCGATCCGGGAGCACGCCATTCCTGCGTTTGACCGCGTGGCAACCTTTCTCGAAGGTGACTACATGAATGCGGCCAGCGAGTCCCTGGCCGCAGAAGACCTGCCCGCTGGCGAAGATTACTACCGCCACGCAATCCGTACCTATGTCACCCTCGACATGGCGCCCGCGGACATCCACAAAATCGGCCTCGCGGAAGTGAAGCGTATCCGTGAGGAAATGAACCAGCTGATCGCGGAGTCCGGCTTTGATGGCGGCTTTGACGAATTCACCGAATTCCTGCGCACCGATCCGCAGTTCTATGCCGAGACCCCCCGGGAGTTGCTGAAAGAGGCCTCGTATATCGCCAAGCGCATCGACTACCGCCTGCCCGAATTTTTCGGCAAGCTGCCGCGTCTGCCCTACGGCGTGGTGCCGGTGCCGGACGAGATCGCCCCCAACTACACCACCGCCTCGTACAACCCGGCGGCCATCGGTGGCACCCGCGGCGGCGCCTACTGGTTGAATACCCACGCGCTGGACCAGCGCCCCATGTACGAACTGGTGGCGCTCACCCTGCACGAGGCCGCGCCCGGCCACCATCTGCAGGGCGCCCTGTCGCAGGAACTGGAAAATGTGCCGGACTTCCGCCGCGGCCTGTACCTGAGTGCCTACGGTGAGGGCTGGGCGCTGTACACCGAACGTCTCGGCGTGGAGATGGGGGTTTACGAAAATGCCTATCAGCAGTTCGGTCGCCTGAGCTATGAAATGTGGCGCGCCGCGCGCCTGGTGATCGACACCGGCATCCACTCCCAGGGCTGGACCCGCCAGCAGGCGCTGGACTTCCTTGCGGACAACACCTCGCTGTCCAAGGCGAATGTGCGTGCGGAAGTGGACCGTTACATCTCCTGGCCGGGACAGGCGCTGTCGTACAAGATGGGCGAAATCAAGATTCGCGAACTGCGTGCGAAAGCGGAAAAGGCACTGGGTGATCGCTTTGACCTGCGCGCTTTCCACGATGCAGTACTGGCCAACGGCGCACTGCCGATGGAAATGCTGGAAGTGCAGATGGATCGGTTTATCGCCGCCAATCAGTAACGCCCACCAGCAACACCAAACCGCAACCGGTTGGTGCGGCCCCGGCGGATACCGTCGGGGCCGTTTGCCTGCCTGCCGTGCCACAGCACAGCAGCGCAACTGCGCAATAGCCCGCTCTCCCCAAATCGAACGATTTATCCCAATAAATTCAATTTATCCCCGGTGTCTGCCTTCGTATAGTGAGGCCATGTCAGTCAAACGGGCCATTCACAACAGGCCCAGCATAGGGAGGACGGCAAGATGCTTTACCTACGACGTGCCGACGAGCGCGGCAAGGCGAATTTCGGTTGGCTGGACTCACGCCACAGTTTTTCCTTCGGTCACTACTACGACCCGAAGCACATGGGCATTTCCGCGCTGCGGGTGATCAACGACGATACCGTCGCGCCGGGTGCGGGTTTTGACACCCACGGCCATCGGGATATGGAAATTATTTCCTACGTGCTGGCAGGGGCGATCGAACACAAAGACAGCATGGGCAATCGCTTTGTGGTACCTGCCGGCGAAGTGCAGCGCATGACCGCAGGCACCGGGCTCACCCATTCCGAGTTCAATCATTCGACCAGCGAACCGCTGAAGTTCCTGCAGATCTGGATTATCCCCAACCAGCGGGACCTGACTCCCGGCTATGAACAGAAAGCGATTGCGCAGAACGGGGCACTGACCCCGCTGGTGACCCCGGACGGGGCAAACGGATCACTGACGGTTCACCAGGATGCGGCGATCTCCCGCCTGCAACTGGCGCCCGGCGAAACCATCGATCTCACCGCCGACAAGGGCGTGGGCTACCTGCACCTGATTGATGGCGGTGTCGGTGTGAACGATGGCCAGCTCGCCGCCGGTGACGGACTGGGGGTGATGGAAGAAACCCTGCAACTGACAGCGGGCGCAGAAGGTGTCAGCGCCCTCTGGTTCGACCTGCCGCGCACGCCGGGCTAGACCATGCTGGACAGCCAATGACCGTCATCAGTAGCAGCCCCCTGTTCTGGGGGCTTGCCCTGTTGGGCGTGGTGCTCACCGGCATTTCCAAATCCGGCTTTGCCGGCGGCGCCGGCGTGGTCGCGGTGCCGCTGTTGGCGCTGGTGCTGCCGGTGGAAACCGCAGTGGCGTTAATGCTGCCGATCCTGCTGATCATGGATGGACGCACCATTGCCTATTACTGGCAGCACCGTAATGCCCAGGAACTGAAAAAACTGCTGCCTGCGGCGGTGCTCGGCATTGCGCTGGGTGGCTGGCTGCTGGCCTGGGTATCGCCGTTTGCGCTCACCCTGTCACTGGGGGTGTTGAGCCTGTTGTTCGCCTTCTGGCAGAAGCTGGCACCGCTGGCCGCGCGACTGCCCGGCAGCGCCTGGCTGTGGGGCTCTACAGCGGGGCTTACCAGTACCCTGATTCACGCCGGCGGCCCGCCGCTGAATATGTACCTGATCGGGCGCGGGTTGCCCAAGCTCACCTGGCTGGCCACGGCGGGGGTGGTATTCGGGGTGATGAACCTGGTCAAACTGGTGCCCTACACCCTCGCGGGTTTGTGGAGCCGGGAATTGCTGGTGACCGCGCTGGTGCTATCGCCGGTGGCCTACCTTGGTGTTTACCTCGGCTATCGTGTGCAGCGACTCCTTGATGAACGCGCGTTCCTGCGCATCTGCCGCTGGCTGCTGGCGTTATCCGGTGGGGCGCTGCTGTTCAAGGCGCTGGCCTAACCCAAGTCCAATCCCAATTCCCGGCAGCCGGTGCATTGTCACACCGGCTGCCCATGCAGGGCGCGCCCCAGCAAATCAAAATACCGGCGAAATGCCCCGTTGATCCGCACCCGGTGCGCACCGCTGGGGTAGAGCCCCAGCTTGGCCTCCTCCGTGGCCTTGGTGCCCGCCACCAGAAAGTTATTCGCAATACTCGCATCCTGCACAAACGCCTCGAAGGCGCGCGCGCACATTTCGGCGGGTTCCGCGTAGTAGAGGCAACCGTTGGCCGCATCTGCGGCCTTGGATGCGCGAAACAGGTCGCTGGGGTTTTCCCCGCTTTCATCCAGCATGATCGCGCGGAAGCAGGCGAACAGTGCATCGTTGATGGGGTGGGGCACCGGCGTGGCATCGCGCAACCAGGCCTCGGAGGCAAAGCGCTTGCCGGATGCATCGCTGAAGGCCTTGTCCGCGAGGTAATGGTCCAGTGCGTGAAACCACTCGTGGGCGATGGAGCCGGGGCCGGCATTCTTGGCCAGGGCAAAGGTGCGCGTCGCCGGCTCGTAATGGGCGGAGACACCGGGGCGGCCGCCGGTGCCGTACTGGAAGGCGAGGGTGCCGCGCAGGGAGACCAATAACTCCGGCCCCTGCAGTATCGTCATCAGGTCGACCAGCGCATCGTAAAACAGGCCCGCCGCGCGCGCTTTTTCCGCTTCGGTCACCCAGCGGCCGATGGCAATGGAGCGAAAATCAAAACGCTTGCGCACATCGTTGAAGGTGACGTTTTGCTGCGGTCGCTGTTGCGGGCTGCGGCGGTAAAAGGTGCGGTCTAAACCCATGGCGTTTGCGATTTACCCATTCCAGAAGTGATCGAGGGCGGCGGAAAGTGCGTGGCCATTATTGCAGGTCTGCGGGTGCCAGTGCTGCGGATACAGCGCGCGGTAAAACGGATCGGCAAAACGGTTGTCGGCCAGGATGACCACGCCGCGGTCGCTCTCGCTGCGGATTACCCGGCCGGCGGTTTGCAGCACGCGGGTCAGGCCCGGGTAGCGGTAGGCCGCATCGAAACCGTTTTCGCCCCGCTGTTCGCAGGCCGCACGCAGCAGTTCCTGTTCTTCGTTGACCTGCGGCAGGCCCACACCCACCACAATGGTGCCCACCAGCTGTTCGCCCACGTAATCCACGCCCTCGCCGAACACCCCTCCCATGATGGCAAATCCCAGGCTGCGGCGGCCACTCTGGAAGTTGTCCAGAAATGCGCTGCGCTGTGGATCGGAACTGCCGGAAGCCTGCTGCACCAGCGGAATTTCCGGGTACTGCGCGGCAAAGCACTCGGCCACTTGCTGTAAAAAGCGGTAGGAGGGGAAGAACACCAGATAGTTACCCGGGCGGCTGTGATAGGTGCGCGCAATCATGTCCACCAGGGTGTCACTGGCCCGTTGGCGGGCGCGGTAGCGGGTGTCGACAAACGGGCACACAAACAGCCCCAGTTGCTCGGCCGCAAACGGCGAGGGCAGGGCGAGATAGGGCGCCTCCGCCTGCAGTCCCAATTGCCGGACCACATGGCTCGGCGGGCGCAGGGTGGCAGAGAAAGCGATGACGCTGTGAAACAGCGCGTAGGCCTGTTGCAGGTAGTCGGCGGCACTCAGGCACAGCAGTTCGATTTCCTGCTCCCGCCAGCGGCTGTCGCGATTTGGCAGGTGTTGCGCACGGGTAATACAGCGGTGGTGCTCTGCCGCCAGCTGTTCCACAGTCTGGTAGCGGAACAGGGCCCGGAGCCAGTCGGCAATGGCTTCCGGTGGTGCCTGCGACTGCTCCCACAACTGGCTCACCACCAGCAATACCTTGTGCACCGCCGCGCTCACCTTGTGGGGCGCGCCGTCGGTGAGCGCGGTGATCCACAGTTCGGTTGTTTTGCCGTTTTCTTTCTCGTCTATTTTTTCAATCTTTTCTGGCTTGCCCGGCGGCGCGGCCTGCTGCCCCGATTCCCGCCGCTGCTCTACCCAGCTATCCAGTGCGCGCACCAACGACTGAATAGCGCGCTGCAGCGCGGGATGGGAACCCTTGCAGGCGGCAGCAGCGCGGCGGCTGTCCGCGCGGCTGAGTTTCGCGCTGAACATGGCGCGCGCGCGATCGCTGAGGTTGTGCGCCTCGTCGATCAGCAGCGCGCGTTGCAGGCGTGTGTCGCGCAGGCCTTGCATTTGCACCAGCGGATCGAACACGTAGTTGAAGTCGCACACCACCAGGTCTGCCCACGGCAACATCTGCAGCGACAGCGCAAACGGGCACAGCTGCAGGCGGTCCGCCTCTTCGGCAATCACTTCTGGCGTCAGCAGCGGGCGCCCCAGCAGCGCGCGGCGCGCTTCCGGCAACCGGTCGAAGAAACCGCGGGTGCGCGGGCAGATACCGGCGTCGTCGCGGCTGCACAGGCCCAGATTGCAGGAACAGGTTTTGTCCCGCGCCTGCAGTTCCAGTACCGACAGGGTCAGCCCGCCGGCGTGCAGCCGCGCGGCGGTTTCCCGTACCACCTGGCGGCCGGAATTTTTCGCGGTGAGATACACCAGCTGGTCGAGAGTTGTTTCCCCCACGGCCTTGATTGCCGGGAACAGGGTGCTGATGGTTTTGCCGATACCGGTGGGTGCCTCCACCAGCAGTTCACCGCCATCGCGCAGGCAGCGGTAGGCCGCTACCGCCAGCGTGCGCTGGCCCGCCCGGTATTCTGCAAATGGAAAGGGCAGCGTGCGCGCGGAGGCGCGCACCGCCTGCCGGTGGGCCTGCCAGCGCCGGTGCCATTGCAGGTAGGTGGAAAGCGCGGTTCGGGCGAAGGTTTCCAGCTCGTGCCAGCGGAACTCGCGGGATTCGGGGTAGGTCTTTTTTTCCTTCAGGTTGTGCCACAGCATCTGCAGCGCCAGCGGCGTGTCGGCGGAGAACTGCTGTTGCAGCCCGTAGCAAAAACCGTAAATTTTCAGCTGTGCCCAGTGCAGGTCGCGGGCGGATTCCGCCAGTTTGTGCGGCGGCACATAGGTGGTTTTTATCTCGTCCAGCTGCGCCGCGCGGTGCAGGTCCGGCTGGGGGTGCAGGATATCCACCCGGCCTCTGAGTACCACGGTGTGGCCATCCTGTTCCACGGTTTCCTGCAGGCGGTATTCCGCTTGACTGCCCGCGGGGCGCTTTTTCTGCAGTCGCTGGTGCGCACGTATCCCCTCCTGCGCGCTGGGCCCGCCGGAGAGCTCGCCCACCAGGTCGCCGCTGCGACAGGCGAAGGCCACCAGCTCGCCCACGGAAAGCGACAGCGTGTTGTCGAGCGCGGTTTGCGCTTGTAGCTCTGCTGGAGACTCACTCACGGTGTTGCCCACTCCACATGCAATACCCGGTGGGGGATCTGGTGCGTGGCGAAGTAGGCCAGCCAGCGCTGTTGGTTTTGCTGCAGGCGATCGCCGGGGCCTTTGACTTCCACCAGTTCGTAGCTGCCCGCCGCGGGGAACCGGATCAGGTCCGGCAGGCCGTTGCGGTGATGGGAGATATCACCCAGCAGGCGGCGGAACAGCGCCAGCCAGTGCTGCGTGGGTATACGCTCCAGCGCCAGCGTCAGCAGGGATTCCGGCAAGGCTTCCCAGGCCACCAGCGGGTTGGCAATACCGTGCTTTTCGTGAAAGTGCTGCCAAACCCAGCGGCTCAGGTTTCCCCGCGCCAGTTCTGCCAGGCGGCCCTCGAATGCGGCGCTGCGCTGTGGATAAAAATCGGGGGTGCGGAAGTCGCTCGGCGCTACCTGAAAGGGGTTGAAGAAAGCCCCCGGCACCGGCGCGAACAGAATGTCCCAGATGGCGAGACCCAGCACGCCATTAAACAGGGTGTTTTCCACATAAAAGCAGTGATCGTCCGGGGGCCGCGCAAGGTGTTCCGCGGCGAGCAGTTCTACCCGCGCCCCGTTAGGGGGAAGCGCGATGGTGTCCGTCGGCGGTTTGTGTCGGCGCGGTGGTGGCCAGGTATCACCGTCGCCGGTTTTCTTCGCGGTGCGGTGCCCGAAATTCCGTGCAAACGCGCGTTCCGCTTCGTTGAGCGGGTTGGCGAGTATCTCCGCGCACAGGGCCAGTGCGGCCGCGGCTTCGCCACGGGCCAGCGCGATCCGCGCGCGCCGCTCCCGCGCCGGCGGGCGGCTGCACAGGCGGTACAGCGCATCGGCGTCGTCCAGCGCTTCGAATCGCTCCAGTTGGCGCGCCAGGGTCAGGCGCAGCCGGTCCAGGCGTCGGTGCAGGGTGCGGTCGCCGTCGATGCCGACGGGGAGCTGCGCCGCCAGTGCATTGATCGCGGCCGCATCGGCGGCCAGCGCGCCCTCGGCTTCTGCCAAGCAGTCGTAATAGCGCAGGTGCTGTTCGATCTGCGCGCGGCTCTTAAACGGCAGCTGTTCCCGTTCCAGCGGATAGCGTTCATAGCGGAACAGCCCCAGGTCCCGCAGCACATAGTCGGTCAGGTCCTGGTTCAGGTTGCCGAAAAACAGCAGCTTGAAGGTTTCGAAGTGCGCCGCCGCCTGTACCGCCAGCAGCGGTTCGTCCACTGTCAGTGCGTCTTGGATGGGCGCCGCCTGCTGCGCGAGCAGCGCCTGTTCCACGGCAGGGCGTTTCAGGGTTTTCGCCAGCGGCTCGGGGCTGCTGGCGAGCAGTTCGTGCTTGGTAAACAGGGGCAGGATTTCGTCCAGTGCCAGCGACGGGTTGCGCTGCAACAGGCCACTGATCACCAGTTCTTCCACCGCCGCAGGCAGATCGCTGATCTCCCCATACGCCAGCTTGTGTTGCCGGAACAGGGCGCCGGCGGAAGAGGGCACGCCCTTGCGCGACAGCAGGCGCACATAAAGACGCTGGCTGTCGGTCGCCAGCGCCCGGAACTGGCGGTAGAACTGCCGTTCGTCGTCGCTCAGCAGCGCTTCATAACGCGCCACCACAAAGTCCACCAACGCGTGGAAGTTGCTGAGGTAGTAGTCCGCAGGAAGTTCACTGGAGGGCGCCATGCATTTGGCCTGCTAAAGGCTGGGGGTAGCTGTGGTTACTGTGTTTTTATACAGCAAACCGTCACTGCGAACAAAGCAAAGGCTGACCGGCTGGCCGGCAAAGGTATTTGGTGAGCAAGGTTTCGATAGGGGAGGAGAAGAGGCGTATAGAGAGGGACTTAAAAAGCGGCCCGCATCGCTGCGGGCCGTAAAATGGGAGAGTTGACTATCGGAGGCTTACCAGTGGTAACCGAAACTCAGGCCATAGCTGCGCTGTGCCTTGCCGGCCATCGGCGTGCTGCCGCCGAAGCCCTGCCACCAGTTCACATCCTCATCGGTGAGGTTGTATACCCAGGCCTCGGCGTACCAGTCCTGGCTGGCGGAGGTGTAGTTGAGGTTGGCGGTGGCCATGGTCCAGGCATCGCGCTTGTCAGTAAACCAGGCGATATCAACCCCCTCTCTCATATCCTCCTCTGGAATAACCCACTTGTCGCGGTTGTCGATGTCGAGGTAGGCGTCATCTTCCCAGTGTACGCTCAGGAAGGGGGTCAGCGAGGAGCCGTCACGGAATTCGAAGGTATGGCTCATGTTGACGGTCAGTGACGCGTTCGGGGAATAGGCCAGCTCATTACCCTTCAGGTTGCGGTAGCTCGGGTAGCGCGGATCGTAGTAATCGCTGGAGTTCCCGAAACTGCTGTCCGACGGATTTGCATCGTTATTGAACACCTGCCCGGGTTCACTGCCCCACTGCTTCCAGTAGTCGGAGGTGATTTCGGTATCCAGGAAAGTCACGTATCCACCAATGTGGCCGCCGGCCCAGGGAGCCCATTCCATTTCCAGTTCAAGACCCTGGATTCTGGAACTTGCCGCATTGCGGGTCAGGAAGGTGCCGTGATCCTTCCGGACTTCTTCGAGCACGGGGTCACCGTTGGCATCAAAGATTGGCTCACCGACATCATCACGTGCAGGTTCGTACGTGAAGGTGACGTCGTAGATGGTCCAGGTAGAGAACTGCTGGTCTTTGTAGTCGTTATAGAAGTAGTTAGCGCGGAGGTTCATGTCGCCGTCGAGCAGCGATGTCTTTACGCCAACTTCATAGGTGACCACAGTTTCCCCATCATAGCTGGTGTCAAAGCGATCGCCGGTCGGGTTCTCCGGGCTAATGGTTGATTGCTTATACAGTACGTCACCAATGCCGCCGCCCTTGTAGCCGTTGGCTACGTAGCCGTACACCATCGTGTTGTCAGAGAGGTCGTGGTCGATACCGATACGCCACGTAGTTTTAGACCAACTTTCATACACGTCATTCTGGGTGTCGATAACGAACCCTTCACGCGGCTGGTCATAGTAGTCTGCGGGCAAGGCGTTCAGCGTATTGCGAGGGGTCTGGGCGGTGCCGTCGCCAAACCACGCGTCGGGATTACCCCAGGGCAGGCCCCAGTCAACGAAGCCCCACGCATTGATGGGGCCAGAACACGCATCCCAACAGCCCCAGTTTCGACCGCCGATATCTTCTTTGCTGTCTTCAGTGTGGCGCAGGCCGAGCGTCAAGTGCGTCTGCTCGGTGACAGAATAGGTTGCCTGTCCAAATACCGCCTCAGACTTGATGACACGTTCGGGCTGGATCCATAGGCTTGCACCACCCATGGCCCCCTGGTAGTGCCCGTTCATGTAGTTGTCTTCTTTAAAGTTAAAGTAGCCGGCAATCCACTGGAGACGGCCGTCCCCGGTAGATTTCAGCTGTAGTTCATGCGACCAGGAATCGTAGTCCGTATCGACCCACTTGAGCATCTGGTCCCAGGCATAGTAACCCTGGTCAATATCATACTGGCCGGTGCGCTCCTGGTTCTGGTAGCCCGCGTTATAGACGAACTGCAGCTCATCGCTGATATCGTAAGTGAAGTGCGAGCGCACGCTGTCCATGGTCATGTCGTTTTTGCCCGGCACATTCACATAGGCGACGAAATTGTCCTCGCTGCCCCAGATGTCGGTACAGGTACCACCCATTTCGACGGGGCGATCCTCGATGCGTTCACAGTCGCGTTGCCCGATACCCCCTGCACTATCGTCGCGGAAACGCTCCACGGTAACCAGCCAGCTAGCCTTTTCGGTCGGTGTCCAGCTGGCAGATACACGGGCAGCCCACTGGTTGGCGTTGTTGTAGAAATCAGCCGGATCGGCTTTGACTTCCTGATAGTACTGCTGGTCGAACAGCCACGCCTCAAAGCCATTGGCCGCTGGACTTACCGCTGAGTCCGTCGGGGTCAGTTCATCCATGGGCAGGTAGCGTTGGTCCCACTGGTTGGGATCGTAATAGCCGGTGAGGTTGGAATCCTTTTTCTCGGTCATGTAGGCCGCGCGCAGCGCGAAGGTATCCGAGACCGGTATATTGATCATGCCCTTGAAGGCGCGCTGGTTGAAACGGCCCGCTTCGAACCTCGTGGAAGCCTCGAATTCGTCGGTTTTAGGTTTCGCAGAAATGATGTTGATCGAGCCAACGGTGGAGTTGCGGCCGAACAGGGTGCCCTGTGGGCCCCGCAGCATCTCCGCACGTTCGATGTCGAACATCAGCGCCATGGCGCCCTGCGGCCGGGGAGTGTAGATCCCATCGAAGTGTACGCCCACGGCCGGGTCGCCCCACTCGGTGGTGTTGGTGGAGCGCACGCCACGCATGGTGATGATCGGCGCGGACGACTCATTGTCCACCATGATGCTCATGTTCGGCACCAGGTTGTTGAGGTCCTTGATGTTTTTCACCCCAAGCTTGTCCAGCGTCTCCTCGGAGAAGGCGGAGATGGCAATGGGGGTGTCCATCAGGTTGGTCTCCCGCTTGGTGGCGGTCACGATGACCTGCTCCAGAGCGGAATCATCGAGGCGGTCTTCGACCTTGTCGGTATCCTCGGCCTGGGCCAGTGCCGCAGCACCGTAGGCAAGGTTCGACAGCGCGATCGCTGCGGCTAGGGTTTTATAGCGCATCATCATCAGGGCTCTCTGTAGATTGTTATCATTTTTTTTGGGCGGTCTCGCCCAAGTGGCAGCGGCGATGTTCGGGTCAGTGGCCGTGGCCAGCGAACCCGGGTCGTACATTCACCCAATGCCGCTAGTGTTTAGTTTGTGGAGCTGGTGGGTATCACTCAATGGCAATTCGGTGTCGGGAGAGAAGCCCTAGACATCAGGAGGTGATTGGTGCCGATTGCGACAAGGCGAGACTGTCGCGCGATAACAGGGGCGGCGTTGTGCGCTGCTTCACGTGCGGTGGCGGGCGCGCAGGGCCTGTACCTGTTCGCGGAAGTTGCGACTCGCCTTGAGCTGCACGTCACCATCGAGTACCAGCTGGCACTCGGTATTGCGCAGGGGGATGATCTTGCGCACCCGGTCTGCATTCACGATGGTCGATTTGTGAATACGGAAAAAAACCCGTGGATTCAGTAACTCCTGTAATTTTTTGAGCGTTATGCGCAGGATATGCGTTTCGCCGCAGGCATGGATACACATGTAATCTCCTGCCGCATCCACCCAATCAATGGCCGCCGTCGGGACCATCACTGTTTCATTATCGCTGTTTTTGATCTCCAATTTCTCGGGGAAGCTGGCCGGGAGAGGGGCATCGCTCTCTAGCCAGTCTTCAAGCTCCGTTCGAGAAATCCCGGAAACATTGTGCAGTGCTGTCAGTAGCTTTTCCTGGCTGTTGTCGTGCTCGGGTAGCGCGGCACGGCGCTGAACTACCCGTTCCACTGCCTGCTTAAGGCGCCCAAGGCTTGCGGGCTTGACCAGGTAATCCTCCGCGCGCAGCTCGAAGGCCTCGACTGCGTAGGTGTCATAAGCGGTCACAAATACAACGGTGGGGGCAGATGCCGCCCGCAGCTCTTCCACGACTTCGAGCCCGTTGAGCCCTGGCATTTCCATGTCGAGAAAGATCAGGTCGGGGGCGAGGCGGGCATTCAATTCAATGGCCTCTTCACCACTGCCGCATTCGCCGACAATCTCAATTTCCTCGATTTGCGACAGGCGCAGGCGCAGGCCTTCCAGCGCCAGGGGCTCGTCATCGGCGAGCAGGGTACGCAACTTAGTCAGAGTCATGGGAAGAAGTACCGGTTTCGAAAGGAATGCGAATGAGGACTGAAAAACCACGCGTACGATTTTCAAGCCGCAGGGAATGACGATCCCCGTACAGTGCACTGAGGCGGGTCCGAGTATTGCTCAGGCCGATGCCGCCGCGCGGGTCTTTCCTGTTTGACCGGGGCGCCATACCGGGACCGTCATCGTTGACCTGAATGACCAGTGTATGGTCCTCCCTCCAGACCCGGACCTCGAGCGTGCCACCCTCGCGGCGTGGGGATACGGCGTACTTGATTGCGTTCTCTGCGAGTGGTTGCAGCAGCAGGTTTGGCACCAGGGCATCCAGGGTCTCCGGCTGAATCGATTTATGGATAGTCAGCCGGCTGCAGAAGCGTACTTTTTCGATGTTCAGATAAAGGTCGAGCGACTCGAGCTCGCGCCGCAGCGGCACACGGGTGTCTGGATTGCTGTCGAGTGAGCTGCGCAGGAATTGTGAAAGCTGGTCCATCATTTCGCCAGCGGTGTCGTTCTCCCGCTTCAGGATCAGGGTGGAGATTGCATTCATGGTGTTGAACATGAAATGTGGATTGAGCTGGTAGCGCAGCATCTTGAGCTGCGCCTCGCGGGCCGCGCTCTCTGCCTGCAGCGCCTTGTGATGCTCCGTCTGCAGGGCGCCGTAGAAGCGAAATACAAAGTAGAGACCGGTCCAAGCCATCATGGTGGCGAGCGAGAACAGATACCAGCCGCCGAAGTCCTGCCAACTCCAGCTCAGGAGGGGGTGTTGATAGAGCAGGTCAAAAGTACACAGCTTGGCCAGGTTCCACAGAGCTGCTACCAAAGCCGACAGCACCAGAGCAGCGAGTGCGGCACTGGTCGTTGGCCAGCGAATGGCTCTGCGCAGCATTTGCTGTAGGCATGCCGTCAGGATCAGTCCGCTTGCGGTCTCAAGCCCGAGATGAATATGCGACTGGATGAAATTCCCAGAATGGAGCTGTGGCAGAACCACGGAGAGGTAGACCAGCAAGAAGTAGCCGCTCCAGCCTGCGGCTTGCAGGCTCCAGAACAGTCGCCGGCGGCTGCTGAATAGGGAGAGTGCAATGCTGTCATTCAGTGGCGGGAGTGTCGCGTCCATAATTTTTCTTTTTCTTTTTAACCCGAGGTTAGCGGCAGGCGCCAATCGCTGTCAACGCGGTCACTGATATCCGTGAATTGTCCATTCGGAGCTCTCGCCTGGTCATGAGGTGAATGGGTTGTCGTGACGATGTTCCGCCTTGTCGCAACTGCGTGGAGCCCCGGGAAGCCAGTTTGCTACGGTGCCCATGGTCCGGAGGTCCGGATCTCCATAGCCATTGTTGAGTAGAAAGGCTAACGATGAAGAATAACGTCCTACAAAAATTGCTCGCCATTTGCCTGGCTTCACTGCTTGTGGCTTCGTGCAGTCCGCGAGGTTCCCAGGTCACCGAAGAGCAGGGCCATAATCGCTACCGCCACTACCAATTGAGTTGGCCCAGTGCGGCGGTACCCGATGCGCAAACAGTCGGTACGGCGCGCGCGGAGCCGGTGCGCTGGCCGGTGACCAATAGCGAAGTGGAGCCGGATCAGGCGCTGGAGCAGCGTGCTCAGCGGTTGCTGGGTGCGATGAGCCTGGAGCAAAAGGTTGGTCAGATTATTCAGACCGAGATCAAGTACACCACCCCCGGAGATGTGCGCGACTATCACCTGGGCTCGGTGCTCAATGGCGGTGGCAGTTTTCCGGGCAATGACAAGTACGCGACCCCGCAGGACTGGGTCGCCTTGGCCGATGCCTATTACCACGCATCGATGGACACTTCAAAAGGAGGGCTGGCGGTTCCCATTATCTGGGGTACGGATGCAGTACACGGGCACAACAATGTGATCGGCGCGACGCTGTTTCCGCACAATATTGGCCTGGGAGCCACCCGCAACCCGGAATTGATGCGGCACATTGGCAAGGTAACCGCACGTGAGGTGGCCGCCACCGGTATCGATTGGATCTTCGCACCGACTGTCGCCACTGTGCGTGACGACCACTGGGGCCGCACCTATGAAGGTTACGCGGAGGACCCTGCGCTCGTGCGTGATTATGCCGGAGAAATTGTGCGTGGCATCCAGGGCAGTGGTGAGGAGCGTTTCAGCGGCGACCATCTGGTTGCTACAGCCAAGCACTTTATTGGCGACGGTGGTACCGACGGCGGTGTCGACCGGGGTGATACCCGTGTAACCGAACGCGAGCTGCTGGATATTCATGGACAGGGTTATGTTTCGGCACTGGATGCGGGTGTGCAGACCGTGATGGCATCTTTTAACAGTTGGAACGGGGAGAAGTTACACGGCAGCCGCTACATGCTGACTGAGGTCCTCAAGGAGCAGATGGGTTTCGACGGCTTTGTCGTTGGCGACTGGCTCGGGCACGCCTTTGTTCCGGGTTGTAGCAACGTCAGTTGCCCAACCTCGATCAATGCCGGCCTGGATATGTTCATGGCCTCCAATCACGACTGGAAATTGCTCTACAGCAACACTCTCGAACAGGCCCGGCGCGGTGAGATTCCAATCGAACGCCTGAATGATGCGGTGTTGCGCATCCTGCGAGTCAAACTTCGCGCGGGCCTTTTCGATGCGCCGCCGTCGGCCCGCGCATTGGCTGGCCGCACCGACATCATCGGTTCCGAGGCACACCGGGAAGTTGCTCGCCAGGCCGTGCGCGAATCCCTGGTACTGCTGAAAAACCATGAACAGTTACTACCGCTCGCACCGGGACAGACCGTACTGGTCGCCGGCGATGGCGCGCACAACATTGGCAAGCAGTCCGGTGGATGGACGTTGTCCTGGCAGGGTACTGGCAACACCAATGCAGACTTCCCCGGTGCGAGCTCAATCTTCGATGGTATCAAGGCCGTAGTCGAAGCCGGCGGGGGGCAGACAATCCTCAGCGCCGATGGTGCACTCCCTGCAGATATCAGCGCCGATGTGGCCATTGTCGTGTACGGCGAAAACCCCTACGCGGAGATGCAGGGCGACCTGAAAACACTGGAATACCAGGCGGGCAGCCACAAGGATTTGAAATTGCTGAAGCGATTGCGGGCGCGCGGCATACCGGTAGTTTCTGTGTTCCTCACTGGGCGTCCGCTGTGGGTAAACCCGGAGCTCAATACCTCGGATGCATTCGTGGTGGCCTGGCTGCCCGGCAGTGAGGGGGCGGCGGTGGCGGATGTCCTGTTCCGTACGCCCAGCGGTGATATCCGCCACGATTTCACCGGTACTCTGCCGTACTCGTGGCCAATGGACCTCGCGCAAAAGCCCCTGAATTACGGCGACCCGGACTACGCTCCGCTGTTTGCTTACGGTTTTGGCCTCACCGCTGACGACACCGACACTCTCGCCAGCAACTTGCCCGACATCCGGGCGGAAAGGGACAAAGTGGACGCTGAAACCATGGATCTGTTTAGCGCTCGTCCCATGGCCCCATGGCACCTGTTCATCAACGACGATGACGGAGCGGAAACAGAGATAACCGGCAACCGCCACGCACATCGTCGAGTGCGGATTGCGGCAACCGACCGAGAAACACAGGAAGACGCCCGCACACTTGAGTGGCTCGGTGGCGGCGAGGGCTCTGTTTACCTGCGTGCCTGGAGCCGGATTGACCTATCGGAATTCCTGCTGGCTAACGCTGCACTGGTCGCCGACGTGCGCCTCGAACGTGCGGCGGATGCGGTTGTGCTGGCGCGCATGCAATGCGGCGATGACTGCGAGGCAGAGGTTGATGTCAGCGCGCTGTTTTCCGAATTGCCTCTGGGCGAGTGGCGACAGGTCAGTGTGGACCTGCGCTGTTTTGCCGATGATGTGGATTTCAGCAAGGTCAACACCCCGTTCCACCTGTCTACCACTGGCGAGATGCAACTGACCTTCAGCCGCATCGCCATTGCCTCCGCGACGGCCTCTCATCTGGCGTGTACGGACTGAGGGCCGAGGATCCGCGACTAGTTGCCCGAGTAATTTGAAAGGAGCTAAGTGCAGCGTCCAGTGTAAGGGCCGCGCTCCGCACGAGCAGTAAGGGCCGGTTTCCGCGTGAGGCTGGCCTGCAGTACCGGCAGTTGCGCACAGCGCATAACCGCGGTGTTCAACTGGCATGCGACCGGAGCGAAATGCAGTACCTGTGAACAGCAGGTTTTTCGCGCGGATTGATAACAATAATCAAGGAAATCTGCGATGAATCTCTTAAAGACCCGAGTCCTGCCCCCGCGGTGGCGACAAATACTTTGCGCCTGCACAACCCTGTGCGTGGTGCTCGCAAGCAATGACGCGCTGGCCGTACGCGACCGCCCGCACATAGACCAGTCCCTCGGCTACAACGTCATTCTGTCCGACCGCGGTACCACGTTGCGCGGTGTTAGCCTCTCGTTCGACGGCGGTGACCCCTACGGTACCCTGCCGGCGGTCATGCCTTCGGTGGCATCGCTGACCAAGCTCTCCACCGAGTACGGCTACAACACGGTGCACCTGTACCTGGAGGGCGATGCCGGTCAGAACCCGGACCCGGTGGGTGTCAATCTGGCGCTCGCCGATGAGCTGGTGCAGCGCACCCGAGACACTGACCTGTATCTGATCATCACCGTTGGTAACAATGGCGAGAACGGCGCGATTCACAGCATGCAAAAGACCCTGGATTTCTGGTCCCTGTACGGTGAGCGCTACAAGCATGAGACCCATGTGATCTTCGAGGCGCATAACGAGCCGGCGCCGTCGACCCTGTCGAACTGGACCCAGCAGGACTGGGACAACCAGCTGATCATGTACAACCACATCCGCGGGATTGCGCCGGATACCATGATCCTGTTGGGCTCTTTCATGTCGTTTTTCCCCGGTAGCGCCGCCATCGAAGGCGCCGACATGCTGAAGGCTCAGGGTGTGTCTTGGGACAATGCTGGTTTTGCCTTCCACGGCTACTGGAATCTTCCGGACATTGAAAAGACCATCGCGCCTTTTCTGGCCAGCACCGATTACCCTGCGCTGATTTGTACGGAGTTCTGGCCGGGGGATACTGAAAACGGCTACAACGCGGCGTTTGAGACCTACCATATCGGTTGGCAGCAATTCCAGTGGCTGGCTGCCAACGATATGGATCTGGAAAACCTGAAGAACAAGCTGAATGTTGCCGGTACCGTATGGAAGCCGGAACTGGCCGGAACCAGCTGGCCGGCGAGCGGCGCACCGAGTATTCCGCTGGGAGCCGAGATCGGTATTTTCAGTCGCGCTGCCGGCATGTTCGTGAGTCTCGATGGCACCAATTTGAAAGCCAACAAGGCTAGCTACAGCAAGGCGAGTGGCGAAAACTTCACGGTGGTGGATGTGGGTAACGGCCATGTGGCGCTGCGGGCGGACAACGGCAGCTATGTCTCTGCCGGCGGCGATGGCCTGCCGATGACTGTGACCGCAAGCACTATTGGCAATGCCGAGAAGTGGGAGTGGCTGGAGCTACCCTCTGGTGACTTCGCCCTGCGTCCCTGGGGGGGTGGTGGCCACCTGTGGGGCACCGTCGATCGGGGCCAGCACGCCGGCAAAATTACGGCCAATGGTGACGACGCCTCGCTGAATGGCCCGGCGACCCTGGCGTACCTGACTGAAGCTGGCAGCGCCCCAGCTGCGCCGACTCCGCCGCCGCCGCCATCTGCCGGCCCCTTCTATGGCACACCGACCGTAATTCCGACCACCTCTATGCTGTTTGCGGCGGATTTTGACCACGGTGGTGAAGGCGTTGCCTACCACGATATCGACGATGAAAACTGGGGCGGCCAGTACCGCTTCGATGTGGGTGTCGATATCGAGGCCACAAATGAAGGAACCACGAACGTGGGTTGGATTGATCCGGGCGAGTGGCTGAACTACACCGTGGACGTTCAGGCTGCCGGTACCTACACCTTTACTTTCCGCGTGGCCTCCGCGGCAGATAACGGCAGCTTTCATATCGAGTTTGACGGCGTGGATGTGACCGGCCCGATAACCACCCCGAACTCCGGAGCCTGGAATAACTGGGTCAATATCACCAGGGAAGTCGAGCTGGTTTCCGGTGTGCAAGTCATGACTATGCAGAGTGCCGGCGGCTTTAACCTGATCGGCTTTGACATTCAGCAAGGCAGTGCACCGCCGCCACCCCCGGCTACCGACATGTATGCTTCCAGCGTGGTGGTGGGCACAGCACCGGCCAGCCGCGGGCAGAAGTATGGCACCGCGACGGTGACGGTACTCGACAACAACGCCAGCCCGGTTGCTGGTGCCACGGTCACTGGCAACTTTACCAGCGGCATTGTTGAGGGTGGCGTGAGTGCCGTGACCGATAACAATGGCGTCGCGGTTCTGCAGAGCTCAGTGAGTGCCGGCGGTAACCTGGTGGTCGAGTTCTGCGTGGCTGATATCAGTGGCAGCCTGAACTACGACGAGAGCTCCAGCGTCAACCGCTGCTTTTAATGGTTCATCTCACAGGATGACATGTGGCCTGCGGGCCACGCAAAACTAAGAGGCCTCACCGCGGATGCGGTGGGGCCTTTTTCATGGGGCGCCTTTTTACGAGGCACAATTAACCAGGGATTCGGCTGGCAACTGCGGCTCGAGTCGAAGATCGGCGATCGACAATTGCATTGTACCGGTGGTGAAAAACAGCACAGGTGTGTCCACGCGTTTCAAATGGGTGCCGGCATCGGCAAAACAGGACAGTGGGATGCCGAGACGCACCCACTGGCCGGCCGGCAGCGCCGAGAGCACATTCGCGAACTTGAATGAGCCGGTGCAGGGATAGCCGCAATCCATACGCAGGCTCACAGCTTCGCTCGGCGCCTCGTCCACGCGCACCACCAGGCTCAGGGCGCCGCCAGCGGCCGCGATGGCGCTGAAATCTTGGGCCGAGCGGTTGTGCCACAAAACCTGTCCGGCGGGCCCGCCGTTCCAGCTGGCCCTAACCACCTGCATGCCGCTGGCGTCTTCTGCAATTTCCACGTGCACGTTGGACGGCGAGCGGGTCTGCCCGCTCACACCCCGAACCGGTTTCATCCAGTCATCCGGGTTGCCCACGTACAGTTTCCAGTCAGCGCGGCTCTCTCCAGCGGCGAACACCAACCGAGGTGATTCCGCTTGCGCGGGCTTGTCTTCATTCGCTATTACCGCCGCCGTAAGTGGTGCCAGGCACAGGCTTGCTACACAGGCGTAAAAGTTTTTCTTCACGTTGACCTCGCAAATCATCTTGTTTTCAGAGTATTGAAATCGTCGCACGTTCGCCCCGGCGGGTGTCCGATTCTCGGCGAAAGGGTATCCGCGTGAGTCCACAGGGTGCCCGAGCCATGCGTCAGCCGTTCAGAAACTTTCAGCACATGGAACTGTGTGTGGGACAATGCTTTTGGTAAGCCGAAATAGAGGGTAACAGCATGCGTGACGTTCGCCGGGCATGGCGCATAGATAGGGCGGGCGCCATCAGCAATCTCAAGCTGCTAGAGGAGCCGATGGGCACGCTGGCTGACGATGAGCTCCGTATCGAGGTGCGCTCGGTGGGCCTCAATTTCGCGGATATCTTTGCGCTCACCGGACTCTACTCCGCAACACCGCAGGGCAGTTTTATTCCCGGGCTGGAATTTGCCGGTGTGGTCACCGCGTTGGGGGAAAACGCAGTAACCGATTTGCAGGTGGGGGATCGGGTTTACGGCTGCACCCGTTTTGGCGGTTATGCCACGGTGGTGGATGTGCCGCCGCAACACTGCCGGAAAATCCCCGCACACTGGGGCTTCGCCGAAGGCGCCGCCTTTCCCGCGCAGAGCCTCACCGCTTACTACGCCCTTGCCACGCTTGGGGCGGTAAAGCCCGGGCAGGTGGTGCTGATCCAGAGTGCCGCCGGCGGCGTCGGCTTGCAGGCCATGCGTATGGCCGCGCAGATGGGGGCCATCCCCATCGGCACCGTCAGCGCCCAAAGCAAGCGCGCGTTTCTCGCCGAGCAGGGGTTTTCCGAAGTCATCCTGCGTGGCAACGATTTTGCGGAACAACTACACACACAGCTGAACGGTCGACCGCTACACGCGGTCCTCGATGGCATCGGCGGCGCAATCCAGAAGCAGTCGTTCGCCGCTCTGGCACCCACCGGGCGAATGGTGGTATTTGGTGCGGCCGAATTCACTCCCGGCGACAAACCCAACTGGCTCAAGGCGGCCTGGCTCTACCTCAAACGCCCCCGTTACGACGTGATGGACATGATCAGCAGCAATAAATCCGTGCTCGCATTCAACCTCATCTGGCTGTGGCAGGAGCAGGCCCTGTTCGAGGAATTGCTGGATGGCTGCGCCGGGCTGGGTTTGCCGGCTCCGCATGTGGGGCGTGAGTTTCCGTTTGCCCAGGCCCATGAGGCCATCGAACATCTGCGCAGTGGTGGTTCAGTGGGCAAGGTGGTGCTGACGATCGAGCACTGAGCCAGTTCGCCAGAGGTTAATCCTCCCCAAATTTCCCGTCCGATGATAAATCCTCACCGGGTTCCACTCGTCCCGTTCCAACAATCGACGTGGCTAGTGCCGCGGCCGGTGGCGCAAATTCAACCACCACAGCCATGTCGACGGCACCACTGGCCCGCTGCGGGATATCCAGTAGATATGCACAGGTCTATCCCGCGAAACTGTGGGGAACCTGGTTGTGGATAACTGTATGCACAGGTTTTCGTTTTCTTGGTGGCAAGGCGCAAGCCGCTGGCCGGGAAATTCTGGCGCTTAAGCGGACACCGGCACCGGCGAGGGGCGTCATAGTGACCTGTCAAAGGCTAGCGCAAGGCGCGGCTGCGTCCGCGTAGCCGTCTGCGATTGGCCTAAACAAATAACACGCATTGATCGCTCAGCAAAAGGATTCGGACCATGACGGAAAGCACAACACAGTCGCGCGGCCAGTGCCCGGTTGCCCACGGTGCCCTCACAAACAGCGGTGCATCGGTAATGGGCTGGTGGCCGAAGGCACTGAATCTCGACATCTTGCACCAGCACGACCGCAAGCCGAATCCGATGGGCGTCGATTTCAATTACCGGGAAGCGGTCAAAACGCTGGATTACGCAGCACTCAAAAAAGACCTGCACGCGCTGATGACCGACAGCCAGGCTTGGTGGCCGGCGGATTGGGGCCACTATGGCGGCCTGATGATTCGGATGACCTGGCATGCGGCCGGGTCCTATCGCATTGCCGATGGGCGCGGTGGCGCGGGAACCGGCAACCTGCGTTTCGCGCCGCTGAATTCCTGGCCCGACAATGGCAACCTGGACAAGGCCCGCCGACTGCTGTGGCCGATCAAGAAAAAATACGGCAACAAAGTGAGCTGGGCAGACCTGATCGCCTATGCCGGCACCATCGCCTACGAATCCATGGGTCTGAAAACCTTCGGTTTTGGCTTTGGCCGGGAGGATATCTGGCACCCGGAAATCGACACCTACTGGGGCTCGGAAAAAGAGTGGCTGGCGCCTACTGGTAGTGAGGGCAGCCGCTATTCCGGCGAGCGCGACCTGGAAAACCCGCTGGCGGCGGTGATGATGGGGTTGATCTACGTGAACCCGGAGGGCGTGGACGGCAACCCGGACCCGATCAAGACCGCCCACGATGTGCGTGTCACATTCTCCCGCATGGCCATGGACGATGAAGAAACCGTGGCCCTCACCGCCGGTGGTCACACCGTGGGCAAAGCCCACGGCAATGGCGATGCAGCACTGCTCGGCCCGGAACCGGAAGCGGGCGAGCTGGAAGACCAGGGCTTTGGCTGGCTCAACAAGAGCAAGCGCGGTGTCGGCCGCGATGCGGTCACCAGTGGCCTGGAAGGCGCCTGGACCGCGCATCCGACGCAGTGGGATAACGGCTACTTCGAGATGCTGCTCAACCACGAGTGGGAGCCGAAGAAAAGCCCGGCCGGTGCCTGGCAGTGGGAGCCGGTGGACATCCGGGAGGACGACAAGCCGGTAGACGTCGAAGACCCCTCGATGCGCACCACGCCGATCATGACCGACGCCGACATGGCGATGAAGATGGACCCGGCATACCGCAAAATCTCCGAGAAATTCTACAAAGACCCGGCCGCGCTCGCAGACGCCTTTGCCCGCGCCTGGTTCAAACTCACCCATCGCGACATGGGCCCGAAAGCGCGCTATATCGGCCCGGATGTGCCTCGGGAAGACCTGATCTGGCAGGACCCGGTACCTGCCGGCAACACCGACTACGATGTGGAAGCGCTGAAAGCGAAGATTGCCGCCAGCGGCTTGAGCATATCGGAAATGGTGGCCGCCGCCTGGGACAGTGCGCGCACCTTCCGTGGCTCGGACAAGCGCGGTGGGGCAAACGGCGCGCGTATTCGCCTGGCGCCGCAAAAAGACTGGCCCGGCAACGAACCCGAGCGTCTATCCAAAGTTTTGGCAGTGCTGGAACCCATCGCTGCGGAAAGTGGTGCGAGTTTGGCGGATACCATCGTGCTGGCTGGCAACCTGGGAGTGGAGCAGGCAGCCAGGGCGGCAGGTATTGCGATCAACGTGCCTTTTTCCCCCGGCCGTGGCGATGCCACCGACGCGATGACCGACGCGGAAGCCTTTGACGTACTGGAGCCGCTGCACGATGGCTATCGCAACTGGCTCAAGAAAGACTATGTGGTTCAAGCGGAAGAAATGTTGCTGGATCGCACCCAGCTACTGGGCCTTACCGCACCGGAAATGACCGTACTGGTGGGCGGTATGCGAGTGCTCGACACCAATCACGGCGGCACCGCCCACGGTGTCTTCACGGACCGCAAGGGCCAACTGACCAATGATTTCTTTGTGAACCTGACCGACATGGGGAATACCTGGAAGCCGGCCGGAAAAAACCTTTACGAAATTCGCGATCGCAATACAAACCAATTGAAGTGGACCGCAACGCGGGTAGACCTGGTATTCGGCTCCAATTCGATTCTGCGCGCTTACGCGGAAGTGTATGCACAGGACGACAGCCAGGAGAAATTCGTGCAGGACTTTGTGGCGGCCTGGGCCAAGGTAATGAATGCCGATCGGTACGATCTGGCCTGACTACCGGTAACCGAGGTGCCGTGGACGTTAAAAAATATATGGGCGAGGTCTACACTGCGGGAATGTCCGGCGCTTTTTGTGGAGGCGTCATTTAAGACATAGGCTCGACTGAAAAGAGCTGACGAGATCGGGAGTGATAGCCAATGGCCGATAGTCTCTATCGCTCGGAAGGGCGGCATGCGACTTGGCTGGAATTATTTTTTGACCTTGTATTCGTTGCCGTCATCGGCGTGGTGGCGCACGATCTCGCGCACACTCACGATCGGCATATTGGCGTAGAGCAGCTGTTGCGTTTTCCACTGGTATTTATTCCCGTGTGGTGGATATGGATTACGCACACGCTCTACGCCAATCGCTTCGATACCGATAGTCGTCATCACCGCATATTCAGCCTCGCTATTATGGCGTTGATGGTGGTTTTCTCCACCTTCGCTGAAGACAGTCTTGAAAGCGGCTTTGCCTACTTTGTTGTGCTGTACACGCTGGTGCGCCTGCTGCTCGCATATCGGTACTGGCGCGAATACCGTAATTCCGACCGAAAATTGAAGCTTGCCAGAGACCTGAGTCTGGCGATCGCCATTGGGGGCCTGATCAGCCTGACTGCAATCTGGTTGCCTTCGCCCACCAAGTACGCTGTTTTTTATCTTGGGCTCGCGGTCGATGCGGGTTGGCAGATATCACGCAGACGCCGCTTACAGTTCTGCCCTGTGGATCGGGAGCATTTGGTGGAGCGAATGGGCCTGCTGGCCATCATTATCCTCGGCGAATCTGTCATTGCGATGGTGGCGTCGCTCAATCACGAAGTCTGGGACCTGATGGATATCATTCCCGCTGCCACCGGATTTCTACTGATTGGCGCCATCTGGTGGGTATATTTCGACAGCTTTCCCAAATTGGAACACGCGAAGCGGTTCACCTCGGGCAATGCGCTGATCTATCCGCATCTGCTGGTGTGCATGGGTTTGCTGATTCTGGCAAACATGATTCGCCACGCCATTCTCGGAGATCTGGACCGTCCCACCTTCGGCCTGTTGGCCGTTACCGGCCTGGTGATGTTCTATCTTGGAAAACAGATTCCCTACTGGTACGCCTTTCCACCATGGCGAGGGGCGATTATCACCAACTCATTCGTTTGTATCGGCATTACCGTCGCGAGCACATTTTTGCCACGGGTCGAGTATTCCCTGATCGGAATGACACTGGGCATGTTTGTCTACGTCTATCTCACCTTTAACCGAATACTTTCGGTGGATGTAAGTGAGTATCTCAATTGAGAGAGCGGCGTTGATTTATCACGCCCCTACAAAAGGAGAAAAAAGTGCGCACGAGTAAAATCCACTGCGATTGCAATGCCGTACACGTCACCATGTCTGGTGACCCCAAAGTGCATGCCTATTGTCACTGTGAGGACTGTCGCGAGCTGTTGCAGGTGCCATTTCACTCGGTCAACGCCTGGGACCCGGAGAAGGTCGAGATCACCCGTGGGCGGGAGGCGGTGGTGGAATACCAGCACCCGCACAAGAGAATGACGCGAGTATTCTGCAAGCACTGCGGTGAAGTGCTCTACAACACCAATGCGATGGGCTGGAAGCTGGTGTCACAGCTGCTGTATCGCAAATGCAATGCAGGGCCTCTGCCGGTGTCTTTCCAGTCCAATGCGCACTTTTTTTATGATCGGCGGGTGATTGATATTGATGATGGGTTGCCGAAGCAATAGCTGGGGCCCGACAGGATGCGCTCCGGATAGCTCGCTGGTCTGCGACTTTGCCGCCTTCGGCTCGAATCTGGGAGTTGGGCGAAGCCCTCTGGTTTGGGGCGGTATGAGAGAGATGGCTGCCCGAGAGGATGAGCTCCCTTCGGTCCCTGGTCTCCGGCGCTTTGCGCCTTCGGCTCGAACCTGGGAGTTGGGTGAAGCCCTCGGGCTTGGGACGATATAAAAGAAAAGGCCACCCGTTGGGTGGCCTTTTCTTTTATATGGCCCGCCCGAGAGGATTCGAACCTCTGACCTTCGCCTCCGGAGGGCGACGCTCTATCCAGCTGAGCTACGGGCGGAAAACTCTGATTTTCAAACTTGCGTCGTGCCTGAGTCAGGGCGGGAAGCCTGTGGCTTCCGGCGACGCTCCCCTCGCGTTGCTCGGGACCGGCCACCAATCACAGATTGGTGTCGTTCGGCTGCGCGCAAGGCGGTGCCTTGCAAACGCTTGCCTCACCCAGCTGAGCTACGGGCGGTTGTTACGCGCCACGGCGATGCCGGCGCGGAGGCGGATTATACAGAAGCACCCGGATGGGGCAAAGCGGCGATTGGGGTTTTGTGCAGGTGCTGGCCAGTGGATGTGTACAACGCTGGCGCCCCGATTTGGGCGGTAGGCACCAAATTGGTGCTTTAGGGGGCGCCGACGGGTTTTCGGGGGCTTTGGCGCCAGGGTTGACGGTTCCTGGGCAAGTGTACTCCGCCGGCTTATGTGCCTGAAAAATGATAATTATCAGTGGGCAGGTCGGGTTTCGGGCGCGAATGGCCGGGCGTGGGCGACGGTGGCGCAAGTGGCACGTTCGTTGCTCTTGTGAGTGTGACCCTGAGCGGCCGCGCGGTATCGCAGCGGCGCCAGTGCATATCAAGAGCACACGATAACGAGAACCGAGGATTCCGGGTGAGTAGCCCCGGGGTCCTGCAAAGGAACCGACCCAATGAGCAAGGCTATCACCCCGACCCTCCTCGCCACGGCCATCGCCGCAACCCTGCCGCACGCGGCGTTTGCCGCCGCAAGTGACGATGCCGCTGCGGCGAAACGCAAACCGGCGATGCTGGAAGAGGTCACCGTCACCGCACAGAAGCGCGCGGAAGGTTTGCAGGAAGTGCCGATTTCGGTCGCGGCGCTGTCCGGTGAGCGCTTTGACAGTGTGTTTGCCGCCGGCGACGACATTCTCGCCCTGGCGGCCCGGGTGCCGAACCTCTACGCCGAGTCCTCCAATGGCCGCGCCGCCCCGCGCTTCTATATTCGCGGGTTGGGCAATTCGGATTTCGACCTCGCCGCGTCACAGCCGGTGTCCATCATCTTCGATGATGTGGTGCAGGAAAACGTGGTGCTGAAAAGCTTCCCGATCTTTGACGTGGAGCAGGTGGAAGTGGTGCGCGGCCCACAGGGCACGCTGTTCGGGCGCAACACTACCGCCGGCGTAATCAAGTTTGATAGCCGCAAGCCCACCATGGACAACACCGGCTACATGAAGGTCGGTGCCGGCGAGCTGGGTACCGCGAATGTGGAAGGCGCGTTTGGTGGCGCGCTGGTGGATGGCGAACTGGCCGGCCGCGTGTCGGTGCTGCGTCAGGAGCGCGCCGACTGGATCGACAACACCTACAGCGGTGAAGAAGATGCCCTGGGCGGCTTTACCGAACTGGCCGTGCGCGGGCAGTTGCTGTGGACCCCTTCGGAAGATTTCTCCGCGTTGCTCAATGTGCATCAGCGCGACCTCGATGGCACCGCCAGTGTGTTCCGCGCGAATATCTACGAGCAGGGCGAACAGGGCGAATTGAGTCCGACGTTTGACCGCGACTCGGTGTATTTCGACGATGGCGACAATAACCCGCAGATGTACGAGAGTGCCGGCTCATCCCTGAAGCTCGAATGGGATCTGGGCGATATGGTGCTGACCAGCATTTCCGCCTACGAAGGCGCCGAGGGCTCCAGCAAGGGCGACATCGACGGCGGTGTCGCCGGCGACGGCCCGGGCTTTATCCCGTTTGGCGCGGTCACCGAAGACCAGGCGGACGTGTCCCAGATCACGCAGGAAATTCGCCTGGCCAGCGACACACCGGATCCCCTGCAGTGGCAGCTGGGTGGCTTTTACTACGACGCCGATCTCGATGTCACCAGTATCGATGGCTTCTTCGGTGCCACCACCGTCAGCCACGGCAATACCTCCTGGGCCTTGTTTGGCCAGACCTCCTATGACTTCAGCGATGCCCTGACCGGCACCGTGGGCGTGCGTTACACCTATGATGAAAAGTCGCTGGTGGTGGGCGAGCAGAATGTGGACGGCTTTGCGCTGGTGATCGGCGTTGCCGCCGTACAGGATTACGCTCCGGTAGAGATTGATGATGACCAGCTCAGCTGGGAGACCAGCCTGAATTATGCGCTGGATGACGACGCCAGCATCTATGTGCGCCTGTCGGAGGGCTTCCGCGCCCAGTCTATCCAGGCCCGCGATGTGGCCTTCGAGGGCAGCCCCTCGGTGGCGGACTCGGAAACCATCACGTCATTTGAACTGGGCTACAAGGCCGACCTGTTACAGGACACCCTGCGCCTGAACACCGCCGTATTCTATTATCAGATTGACGACATCCAGCTAACCGCAGTGGGTGGCGGTGGCAACTTCAACCGCCTGCTGAATGCGGACAAAGGCGTGGGCAAGGGCTTTGAAGTGGACCTGGAGTGGGTAGCCAGTGAAAACCTGCTGATTACCGCCGGTGCCGGCCTTGCCGATACCGACATTCAGGATGCGGACCTCAGCACCGCGCCCTGTGGCTCGGGCCAGTGTACCGTCACCGATCCGCTGACCGGCGATGGCCTGGCGCTGATCGACGGCAACCCCTTCCAGTCTGCACCGGAAACGGTATTCAACTTCACGTTGCGCTACAGCCTGCCTGTTGGCAACGATGGCGAGGCCTTCTTCTACACCGACTGGGCCTATCAGGGGGAAACCCACCTGGCCCTGTATAGCGCGCAGGAATACACCATCGATAGCCAATTTGAAGGCGGGTTGCGCGCCGGTTACACCAGCTTCTCCGGTGATTACGAGCTGGCCTTCTTCGGCCGCAACATTACCGATGAAGAAAATATCAAGGGCCAGATCGACTTCAACAACCTCACCGGGTTCGTCAATGATCCGCGTATTCTCGGCGTGGAGTTCCGTAAGAACTTCTAAGGTGTGTGCATATCTCGCGAACCGGATGCTGCGCAAAACCGTTGCAGGTGTTTGCGCCGGTGAATCTGGGATCGTGGTTTAGCCCGGTAAAGTCTCGCCAGTTGAGGCTTTCACCGGGTTCGTTGTTTGGCCGGATGCTGGAGATTGATTGTGAGTAACACCCGGGGGCGCCGCCCCGTATTTCTTTCTGTGATTCCTGTGATCGGTTGCCTGTTCGCGCTGCTGGGGTTTGCGGCAGATGCCGCCGCCGGTCCCCGGCAACACTGGTTTGAAACGTTCAAGCGTTCCGCGGACGACCGCGATCTTTACCGCTTTCTGTACGCGCTGCCCAAGGGCGGCGACCTGCACAACCACCTGACCGGTTCCAATTTCAGTGAGTGGTGGTATGAACTGGCCACGGATAAAGCCCTGAATGGCGGCTACGAGTATTACACCCGCGTACGCATCGACAACTGTGTGGGTTACGGCCAGGATATGTTCGGCTTCGCGCCTTACCTGCTGTACTTTCGCAATCTGCAGGCATCCTCTTACCAGAAGCTTTCCGAGTGTGAGCAGGGCGAATACAAAAAAATCAGCGCACTGAATGCCGCGGAGAAAGCCGCCTGGATGGACAGCCTGCGGCTGGATAAACAGCACGAGGGTCGCGAGGAATTTTTCCAGACCCACTGGCAGCGTCTCAACGAGCTGGGCCGCAACCCGTATATCAATGCGGAAATGCTGGTGAAAAACATGCAGGCCTTCGCCCGCGAGGGGCTGACGTATCTCGAGACCATGGAGGGAACCCGCTTTTATACCCGACCGGACGGCAGCACCTTTGCCCCGGACGAAGTGGCAGATATTTTTCGCCAGCGTCTGGCGGAACCCGACGCAGTGGCTACCGGGGTGACCGCGCGCATGCAGTATTACCTGCTGCGCTTTATCGACAATGCGGAAGAGGATCTGGAATGGATCTACCGTTTTGTGGATGCCAACCGGGACCTGTTTGTGGGCATCAATATGGTTGGCCGCGAAGACAACGACAAGGGCCACCCGCGACGTTTTCTGCCGACCCTGCGCAAACTGCGTCGGGACATTCCCGGCGTGCCGTTGGCGATTCACGCCGGTGAAGTGGATGAGCCCAATCACCATGTGCGCGACACCCTGTTGCTGGGCGCCACCCGTATCGGCCACGGCGTCAATCTGATTGACGATCCGGATACGCTGTTGCTGATGCGCAACAGCGATTACCTGGTGGAAATCAACCTGATCAGCAACCTGTTGCTGGAGTATGTGGATGATTACCGGGAGCATCCATTCCCGGAATACCTGCGCATGGGCATTCCCGTTGCGTTGTCGACCGATGATCGCGGCATGTGGGATTCCAACATGACCGATGAATATTTTGTCGCGGTCAAAGAGTTCAACCTGTCGTGGAAGGAGCTCACCTCGCTCGCCCACAATTCCCTCAAGCACAGTTTTGTCGATGACGAAACCAAACAGGAATTACTGCAGGATTACGCGCGTCGCCTGGAACGCTTTCAGAAGCGTTTTCAGCGCTCGGGTATGCAGGGGCTCAGCGATGTGGTGCCGCGCAGTCACAGCTTTATCTGCCAGCAATACGCGCTGTGTGACTTTTCCTCGCCGGTGATGGCCGCTCATTAATTTGTTTGAAAAACCAAGAGAAAAATGATGTTTAAAAAAGCTCTCTGTCAATCGCATCTTTCCCGCACCTTACTTGTACTGCTTGCGCTGCTAACGGTGACAGGCTGCGGAAAAAACGCAGCCGGCCCGGTAACCGCGCCCATCCCGGTTAAAGTCGTGGTGGTGAATATGTTCGAAATCGGCGAGGACGAGGGGGACACCGCCGGTGAATTCCAGCTGTGGAAAGAGCGTCAGCAGCTGAGCCAGCGATTTGCCTTTCCCCAGTCCCATCACGATTTGTTTTTGAATCCCGAGACCGGGGTGCTGGGCATGGTGACTGGTATGGGCACCAACAAATCCGCCTCCGCCGTGATGGCGTTGGGGCTGGATCCGCGCTTCGATCTCAGCAAGGCCTACTGGCTGGTGGCAGGCATCTCCGGGTTTGACCCGGCCGATGCGTCCATTGGTTCCGCGGCCTGGGCCGAGTGGCTGGTGGACGGCGATCTGATGCACGAGATCGACAGCCGTGAATTGCCGGAAGACTGGTCGACGGGCATTTTCCCGCTGTTCAGCAAGGGGCCCTATCCGGAAAAACGTCCGCCGAACCTGGGCGAAGTGTTTCGCATCAACGGTGACCTTACCGAGTGGGCCTATCAGCTGACCAAGGATACCGAGCTCGGCGACGATGCGACCATCGCCGAAAACCGCCAGGCATTCACCGATTTTCCCAACGCGCAGCGCAAGCCGTTTGTATTGAAAGGAGACAACCTGGCCGGCATGACGTTCTGGCACGGGGACTACCTGAACCGCTGGGCCAACCGCTGGGTGGATTACTGGACCGAGGGGCAGGGCCGTTTTGTTTCCTCGGCGATGGAAGACACCGGTACCGCCCAGTCCCTGCTCTATCTCGACCGCGCGGGCCGGGCAGACTACGACCGCCTGATGGTGCTGCGTACGGCGAGCAATTTTACCGTGCCGCACCCGGGCATGACTGCGGCGGAAAGCCTGCTCAGCGAGGGTGAGGATTACGCCGGGTTGCAGCTGTCACTGGAGAGCGCCTACCGGGTGGGTAGCCGCGTAGTGGATACGCTGGTGGAGGGCTGGGAAACCTATCGCGACCAGATGCCCTACGCGGTGGAGGCCGTGCAGGGCGAATAGCTGCGGGCCGGTTACGGCTGTTGCGTCACTGCCACTGGTAGACAAATTTGAGCCAAACATAGTCCCCGTCGGGCGTGTTGCGGGTATCGGTCTGTGGCAGCCAGCTAAGCTCCAGCACGATATTGTCGGTGCCCATGGGCAGCATATAGCCAACCACCGGACCGATACCGGATGAGCGCATTTTGAATTCATCGATGAAAATCCCCGGGCCCGGGTTGCGGTCCGGGCTGAATTGTTGCGCCCAGAAGCCGTTGAGCCCGAGGGTGACGAACCCGGAACCTGCCTTGATCATCTGCTGCACACTGGCATCCAGGTGAAAGGTGCGGCCGCTGCGGTAATCCGTATCCGAATTTTCATCATTGAACATCACCCCGGCAAACACCGAAGCATTGAAACCGGCTTCCAGATTGCTGTAGCCGATACCCACCACCGGGTCTATGGCCCAGTAGTTTAGCCCCTCGTTGGCCAGCCGCCCCTCCTCGTAACCGCCGGTGGGCACATATACTGGCAGGGCAAAGTTGTACTGCCAGCAGTCTTCCTGCCAGGCCATCAGAACCGGTATCAACGTGGTGTCGCCGAGCCCGGAGACGGAATCGCGACGGTTGAAGTTGCCGAGATTGCTCTCCACAGTGCCGGTAACGGTCACGTCCACCCACGAGGTTAAGGCGCCAATGGTGTAGTGGGCACCGAGTACTTTGTTTTCGAAAGTGTAGGTGAGCCCCGGCACGACGGCATCAATTTCTACATTGAGCCCCAGTGCCACTACACCGGCTATGGGGGTCTCGGAGGCGGTGCCAAAATCGCCCTCGTAGTGCATGTACTGGGGCTTGAACACCCAGCCTTGTTGCACCGGTGCGCGGTCGATCAGGGTGGCCATTGCACCCGGCACATAGTAGCCGATACCACCTTCGGTGGCGCTGGATGGCGCTGGCAGCGCCATCGCGGTCACCAGAACCGCCAGTAGCGGGATGAGGGGGAGGCTAGGCACAGTGTCTTGTGTCCGGTGCATGGGGAGTACCATCCTTAGTCTTTCACGATGTATTTCCAGCAATCCCAGTCAGTGTAGCTACCCGGTGGGGCCCTGCTCGGGCTCGATAGTCTTTGGGACGCCGGCCGCTCTGTGTATGCAGGGTACACGGCTTGTTATCCAGTGCCGCGGGATCGCGCAGCGAGAGATGTCGGTGCAGGCCTTCGCAGAATGCGGCGCTATGCTTATAATGCGCGGCTGGTAGAAGTATGTGGCACCTCAGCCGGAATACGTCAGGCCGCGAAAACAGGCCTTCAGGGGGATTTGATGAAAGTTGTACTGAATTTTGTAGCGGCGCTGGCCGTGGTGGCCGGCGCGGCAGTCGCGGTGGCCCAGTCTGTGGATGAGCAGATCGCCGAGCGTATCGCACCGTCTGGCAAAACCTGTATGAAAGGTGAAGCCTGTGCAGCTGCCGCCCCGGCGGCCAGTGCCTCCACCGGTGGCGCGCGCAGCGGCAGCGACGTGTACAGCGCACATTGCGCGGCCTGTCACGCCACAGGTGCTGCCGGTGCACCGAAACTGGGTGATGTGGCTGCCTGGAGCCCACGTATCGCTCAGGGCATGGATACCCTCTACACCCACGCCATCCAGGGCTTTAACGCCATGCCGGCCAAGGGCCTGTGCATGACCTGCTCGGACGACGAGGTAAAAGCCGCTGTTGACCACCTGGTAGATGGCAGCAAGTAAGCAACTGCTTACTTAGCGTCAAAAAAAGCCGCTCAACGAGCGGCTTTTTTTGTGCCTGTAACAAAGCTGGTTTGGTGTGCCCGAATGGCGCGCGCCTGACCGATCGCGTCCCCAATCCCCCCCCTCGTCCGCCAATTTCCCTGGCCAATTCTACTATTGCGCACAAAATAAATTGTGTTAGGCTTATTTTGCTTTTGCGCACAAGAATAAATTTAACACGCTATCTAGGGGAAACGTACCATGCACGCCTCAAAGAAATTACTCGCGCTGGCCATCGCCGCGGCCACCAGTCACAGCACCCTGCTTTACGCACAGGACAATGCTCAGGACGACCAGTGGGAAGGCGATGCCGCCCTCGAAGAAGTGGTGGTCACTGGCTCGCGTATTCAGCGCTCCACCTTTGACACACCTTCGCCCACCTCGGTGATCGGCAAGGAAGCGATCAAGATGAGCGGTGAGCTGAACCTGAACGAAGTGCTGTCCACCATGCCGCAGTTCGGCGCCGGCTTTGACGCCACCAGTGGCAGCTACTCCTTCGGCAACTCGGGCCTGAACGCGCTCGACCTGCGCGACCTGGGCGTCAAGCGCACCCTGACCCTGGTCAATGGTCACCGCCCTGTGCAGGTCACCGCCGACGACAACACCATGGTGAGTGAAATTGGCATGATCCCCAGCGAGCTGGTGGAGCGGGTGGAAGTGCTCACCGGCGGTGCCTCCGCGGTGTATGGCGCCGATGCCGTGGCCGGGGTGGTGAACTTTATTCTGAGAGACGATTACGAGGGCATTTCCCTGCGCAGCCAGGTGGGTGAGTCGGAGGCCGGTGGCGGTGCCAACCAGTCCATCACCCTGACGCTTGGGGAAAACTTTGCCGACGGCCGCGGCAACTTCGCCGCCTCGGTGGATTACTTCAAGGAAAAGCCGCTCGCTTACCGCGACCGCAAATCCGCTGCCGGGCGCACCCGTTACCTGCCCAACCCGGACGACACCGGCCCCAACGACGGCATCAAGGATTACATCATCCACAACAACATCACCTATCCGGATTTCAACATCGACGGCAATGCGTTTGCGGTGTGGAATGCGGCGGCGGGTGATGTGGACTGGTTCCAGCTGGATGGCAGCGAAGCCAGCCTGCGCACGCCGGCCACCAGTATCGTCAACGGCTGGATGGTCACCGATGGCAGCGGCTACGACCCCAATGCGTACAACTTTGCCCGCGGCCCTTACGAGCGCCTGAACACCTATTTCCGCGGTCACTACGACATCAGCGACAGCACCCGCATCATCGCCGATCTGACCTATTCCAAAACCGAGTCTTACGATGAGATCGACCCGGATTTCATCTGGGCTGACTGGCATCAGGTCAGCGATCTCGAGGCCAACGGCATCGCCATTCCCGATGGCGTGCAGCAGGTGCTCGCCGACTACGGTGACAGCTGGCTGAAGATTCCCTACACCTTCGACGAGGCCGGCCCCCGCTGGCACACCAATGACCGGGAATACGTCGCCGCCACCGTGAACCTCACCGGTGAATTCGACAATGGCTGGAACTGGGACACCTATCTGGCCACCGGTTCCACCTCGGCGGATCTGGAACAGGGCAACAAGCTGCGCTATGACCGCATCGACACCGGCACCTTCCAGCTGATAGGCCCCTGTGAGGAAACCAACAGTTGTGCCAGCTTCTCGCCGTTTGCGCCGGCCTCGCAGGAAGTGCTGGATTATGTGATGACCCGTCACACCACCACTACCGATGTTGAGCAGCATACCTTTGCGGCCAACCTGAGCGGTGACCTGTTCGCCTTGCCTGCCGGCTCGGTCATGTTCAGCACTGGCCTGGAAACCCGTTATGAAAGCCTCGACTACCAGCCCTCGGAGCTGTGGCAGTCCGGCGCGCTGTCGTCACAGCAGACCTCCATCGACAACGCCAGCCGCAACGTGCATGAAGTCTATGCGGAACTGCTGGTGCCGCTGCTGCGCGAGGCGCCGCTGGCACAAAGCGTCGAGTTCGAGGCGGCAGTACGCGGTGCCGAATACTCCACCGAGTCCGCCAACTTCACCAGCTGGAAAACCGGCCTGAACTGGGCGTTCAACGACAGCGTGCGGTTCCGCACGGTACTGTCAAAAGCGGTGCGCGCGCCGCAGCTGGGTGAAATGTTCCTCGGCACCAGCATTGGCTACAGCGATCTGACCGACCCCTGTGATGTACTGGAAATTGACGGCGGCCCGGACGACGGACGCCGCAAGGCCAACTGTCAGGCACTGGGTATTGAGGACGGCTGGGATTCCAACCTGAAGGGACGTCGGGGGCGCGTGATTTCCGAGGGCAACGACCAGCTCAAGGAAGAGGAGGCCACCACCTTCACCGCGGGTCTGGTCTTCACCCCGACGTTTGTGGAAGGCCTGAATGTATCGGTGGACTATTTCGACATCGACATGATGGACATGATCGTGCGCTTCGGTGCGGGCACCAACCTGGCCATGTGTGTTGACTCGGAAACCATCAACAACGACTTCTGCGCGCAGGTCGTGCGTGAAGACAACGGCGATGTGTATTCCGTGCGCGATACCTACGTCAACGCCGACGCTGCGCGCCGCCGTGGTGTGGACCTCGAGCTGGATTACAATTTCAGCCTTGAAGATACCCTCGGCCTGCCGGGTGACCTGCGCCTCAACCTGTTGGGCACGCGCCTGATCGAAAGCTCCTACACCAACACGGTGGCCGGGGAATCGAGCACCACCGACTATGTGGGCCAGTACCGCACCCCGGAATGGAAAGCGGACTTCGCCACCACCTATTCCGTGGCCGACCTGACCATGCGCCTGACCACCAAATTCACCGAAGGTGGCCCGATTGACCTGGACGGCAACCCCGAGCGCTATGAAAACCATGTGATCCGGGATTCGCTGTATTACAACCTGTGGACTGGCTACCAGTTCACCGAGAGTACCGAAGGCTACTTCGGGGTGAACAACCTGACCGACGAGAACTGGCGTGACCACCCGTATACCTCATACGGGTCCGCCAACTACTCGCTGCTGGGGCGTTACTTCTACGCCGGTGTCACCGTGACCTTCTAAACCCATCCTCCCTTGTGCTCACAGGACCAGGTCCCCGCCCGTAACTCTGCGGGGGCCATTTGAGCTCTCTGCTTACGCGCCGCTTTGCGGCGCTTTTTTTTGTCGGGCTTGTGGGTTCACCCTAATCAAACATACTCAGCAGTGAGCCCAGCGTCTCGGCGCCCTTGGCCTGGTTCTGTTCTGGCGCTGCCTTGCCGAAGCCCTCAAAAATGCAGTCTTCCTCTGGCAGCTCTTCCAGAAAACGGCTGGGGGTGGTGTCCTGGTTTTCGCCGAACATCTTGCGTTTGCCGGCCAGCGTCATGGTCAGGGTTTTTTGTGCGCGGGTAATGCCCACGTAGTCGATATCGTCGAGCATCTCGCGCAGCGCGGATTCCGGGCTGTTGTCGCGGCGTGTTGATGATGCGCGGGAAGGCGTTGTCATCGTCCGGATTGACCAGCAGGCGCAGGTAGGACATCACATGCTGGACGCTGCCAAGTAAGCGGCTGCTTGCCCCTTGGTGCAAAAAAGCCGCTCAGTGAGCGGCTTTTTTCGTATTGATCACGTGTAAAAAGATGCCACACGCTCGATCGTCCAGAACATGGCAACACTGCCGACACCGTAGCTCACCGCCAGCTTTGCCAGGTGCCGATATTGACTGGCAGCTCCCATTGCTGCGTTGCTCAACAACATGACCCCGGCCACAAAGAGCAACTGTCCAGCCTCTACCCCCACATTGAACGACAGCAGCGCGAGGGGGATTTCACTGGGTGGCAGTCCGATTTCCGACAGGGCACCGGCAAAGCCGAACCCGTGAAGCAGCCCAAACACGAAGGCAACCAGCCACGGTTTGCGGTAGCTCAGCCCGATTTGTCCGTACTGCGCACGCACGATTTCTGCCGCCAGAAACAGAATACTGAGGGCGATCACGGCCTCAACGGGCGCCTGTGGAAGCCGTACCGCTCCCAGGGAGGCGGCGCTCAGGGTGATGCTGTGGGCGACCGTGAAGGCGGTGATGGTGGCTAGCAGATTGCGCCAGCCGACGACGATCAGTAGCAGGGCAAACACAAATAGCAGGTGGTCGATACCGAGCAGTATGTGCTCTATGCCGAGCACAAAGTAGGTCTGTGCGACTGCGCTGGGGGTAGGTGCGGGGCTAATGGCCACCGAATTCTGTCTCGGGGTGAGACGGGCTGTCTGTGCCGGCAGTTCCAGCCGGGTTACGCGCACCAGCGCGTCGGTCATCGAATGCTGCAAGCCGTCGATGGCGATGCGTTCGCCCTCGATATTTCCATCGCACAGCAGCTGCCAGCGCTGGATGATCGCTCCGGTGGCCTCGCGGGAAAGGCGAGGCCCCTGTTCGTGGCATTTTGTGGGGAAGGCGGGTTCCATGGGCGCAGGGATGCCGCCCTTGATCGGCATTTTCCACAGGACCTGCCACTGACCATCGCCGGATTCGGCCAGCTCAAGGTAAGCGGGTTTTACCTCGTGGGCGAACGTTGGCTGCGAGGTGAGCGCAGCCAGCAGTAGTCCCAGGAGCCAGGATAGCCGGCTCATTCAGATACGACCTCATCGGCTGCCAGCCGGGCTTCCACCGTCTGCGCCACGATGACTTCGTATTCCTGCCGGAGTGACTCGTAGAACGCCGCTTCCGTTTGCTCGCGCTGTTCCCGCAGCCACCGTTGCGTCACGGCTTCGCGCACATCGGCCAGGGTAGCGGCGCGGGCTGGCTGCACCTGCGAAACCCGGACCAGATGGTACCCGAAACCGGATCGAATCGGGCCGAACCACTCATTGAGCGGTGCGCTGTCCAGTGCCTCGCTGAACACCGAGCCAAACTCCCGTTCGATACCTGTTGCATCGGTATCGTCAATTTGCCCGGGCAGCATCATCGGGTCGCCGAGCTGCTGGTCACTGAGCTGCCGGTAGTCCGGCGCTTCGGCTACACGCAGTTGCGCCAGCAAGGCGCGGGCATCGGTTTCCAGTTTTCCGGCCCGCCGTTGCGGGTCCAGGTAGATTTGCTGAAAGCTGTATCGGGGAGGGGCCTGAAACTCAATGTGATGTCGCTCGAGATATTCTTGCAGGTCCATATCGGAAGGCTGCCGCATATCGCTGATATCGGCAGAAATGAACTCCATCTTCTGTGCCAGTCGTCGCCTTACCAGGGCGTCATCCCGGTCGAGCCCAAGGGCAAGAGCCTCCCGGTACAGAATCTCTTCACGGATATCACCGTCCACCAGTGCGGCGAGCTCACTACGGGTGGGCAGCCGTTGCCACTTGCGTTCAAACAGGGCGATATGGCGTTCTACGTCCCGCTCCGAGATGACAATCGTTTTTTGTGGCGCCGCCGGTTCTCCGGATTCAATGCTGTAGAGCGCGAACATCAGCCCACCGAGCAGGGTGAAATGGAGTAGCGGCTCCTTGATTATTTTTCTGATCATGCGCTGCGCTTACTTTGGGCTGTACCAGATTGGCGAGGTAAAGGCGCGCTCCTGAGACGACAGGCGCGCGCCCTTCGGCATTTTGAGGCTGTAGTATTTGGCATCGAACGCGAGCCATGTGGGTGTTGGGATTTCCAGTACCCGCACGTAATAGAACGCCTTTTCAGCGGGGTCAAAATCCGGGTCTTTCCAGAAAGCCTGTAAAAACGGCGCACCAATGGTGTTGGTAAAGCTCGCATCGGCTTCATTTACAGTGGTACCCACGGGGGTTTTGCAGCGGCCATTTTTATCAATCTTGCGGTCACCGGAGACGGCTACATCGTAGATTCGCTCGTGGGTCTTGCCATCCTTGTCGAGCCAGCCCTTGATGACCTGAATGCGGTCTAGGTTACCGCCTTCAACCTCGCGCATGGCTCGTACAACAAAGCTCGGTGCTTTACCGCTGGGTGCGCCCTTGAGGTCGCCGCCCATGGGCACGCCCTTGTCATAGCCAACCTTGGCAAACTCGGAGCTCGCCAGATCTTTTTCGGAAAAATCCCAGCCCCCGAAAACGCGCACCTGCAGGCGAGTACCGCTGGTACCGTAGGCTTCCTTGCGCTCCATGGCATCAAATAATGAGGTTCGGGTATTTTCATTCGCCCACACGGCGACCAGTCCCGCCGCCTGCAGGTCGAGGGCGGTGATATTGAGCTTGGGATCGACCAGGGATTTGATCAACACGTCCTGATAGCGCTCCGCGCTGGGCTCTAACATGTGGGCCTTGCCGAACCAGTTCTTTTCCTCGGCGGTTGCAAGACCGGTGTGGTTGTCGGTACTCCCGATCAGGCCGAACTTGTACGGGTTGGTGCCAAACTGGTTTTCCAGCAGCAGGCCATCCATCAGTGCCTGGCGAGCGTATTCTGTCTCCAACATTTTATTGGTCTTGGGGGCAGAGCCCTGCAGGTTGGTCTTGTCCAGCAGGCCAAAATCGGCAAATTCATCTTCCGGTGACAGTAGCGGGTGAGTCTCTCCGGTGCCCTTGGCTTGGGTAATTTCTACCAACGGCTCGCGCTTCGCCCGGGACTCGACATAGTTGCGATCCCATTTCGAACCGTCGAACTTGGTCTTTTCAAAGAAGCGGCCGTTACTGAGGTTGCCATTATGGGGAATCGCCAGCATACGGCCACCGGTCTTCTGCTCGTAGCGGTCCATGTATTTCCACAGTTCCTCCGGTGCCTCGGAGTCGTAGGCTGAGAAGGGTACTACTTGCTTGGCTTTGTCGCCGTTGTCGCGAAACACCACCACTCGGTGCAGGTTGTCGCCTTTGGGGTGTGAGGTCCACTCAAAGCCGATAAATGCGGTAAACAGTCCGGGCTGATTGTGCTTCTCCGCGGCATCAACGATTTCTCCCCAGGCCGACTTTGTCATCTCAGGGCTATCGAACGGGCGCTTGGCGCCGAAGTTCAACCACTCGATAAAGGCGTCATATCCTTTCCCCGCCTTCACCATGTCGTGCCATTTCTTACCCAGTGGGTCGCTTAAGACCGTTGGGTCAGATTTGCGAATGAACGGCGCCAGGCCGAGCAATTCGGCGTGGTCTGCCACCACCAGAAAATCCAGTGGTGCCCGCAGTCGCGCTTTCTGCCCGGTTTGGGATTCGACTACCTCGCCCTTGGCAAAGCGGTAGGCTTCATCCGGACCGACTTTTTCCTGCCCCGCCATGCCGGCATCGGTGGAATAGCTGGTGTGTAAATGGGTGTCGCCAAAGTAGACCCTGCGTGGAAAGTTCTCGCTCGGGTAGGGCGAGTACTGTCGGTCTCCCGGTGCCGGTTCAAAAACCGCACCTTGTGCGAGGGCAGGCGGCGCTGAAATGGCAGCGGACAGAACGGTGAAAGCCAGAAGGAAAGCTGGCGCTTTCCAGTTGTTCAAGGGGCTGGGGCTCATGGGGCTCGACTCGCGATAGAGGACTTGCCCGATGAATATAGGAAAGCTACGCCGGAGGCGCGTAAAGAAGGCGCCAAAAAACGCAACATTACTGCTATTAAAGAAAGTGAAGCTGCATTCCTATGTCGGTGCGAATCGAAATATGCGGATGGCTTCCACCGATGGTCACCGGGATCGCAACGGTCAGTCAAACATACTCAGCAGCGACCCCAGGGTTTCCGCGCCCTTGGCCTGATTTTGCTCCGGCGTGGCCTTTCCAAACCCTTCGAACACACAATCCTCTTCTGGCAGCTCCTCGAGGAAGCGGCTCGGCGTGGTGTCCTGATTCTCACCGAACATCTTGCGCTTGCCGGCGAGCGTCATGGTCAGGGTCTTTTGCGCGCGGGTGATACCCACGTACGTGAGGCGGCGCTCTTCCTCGATGTTGTCGTCTTCGATGCTGTTGCGGTGGGGCAGCAGGTTTTCTTCCATGCCGATCATGAACACATGGGGGTATTCCAGACCCTTGGACGCGTGCAGGGTCATCAGGCTCACTTTGTCGGTGGCCTCTTCCTCTTCCTGGCGGTCGAGCATATCCCGCAGGATCAATTTGGAGATTGCCTGTTCCAGGCGCACGTCCTGTTCCAGCTCGTCATCGGTGCCCTCCATGGTTTTCATCAGGCTGTCCAAAAGCCAGTAGACGTTCTCCATGCGTTTCTCGGCGACCTTTTCGCTGCTGGCGTTTTGCGACAGCCAGCCGGCGTAGTCGATGTCGTCGAGCATCTCGCGGAGGGCGGATTCCGGGCTGTTGTCGCGGCAGTTGCGCGCCACGCCTTCGAGCCAGTGGGCGAACCGATTCAGGCGCTCGTAGCCCGCTTCGGTGATGTGCTCCTTGAAACCGATCTCGCTACACGCACTGAGCATGGAAATCTCGCGGCCCTTGGCATAATTGCCCAGCGCTTCGAGACTGCTGGTGCCGATTTGCCGGCGCGGCGTATTGATGATGCGCAGGAAGGCGTTGTCGTCGTCTGGGTTCACCAGCAGGCGCAGGTAGGACATGACATCCTTGATCTCGGCGCGGGCAAAAAAGCTGGTGCCGCCCGACAGCTGGTAGGGAATCTGGTTCTCCTGCAGCTTCATCTCGATCAGGCGCGCCTGGTGGTTGCCCCGGTAGAGCACCGCGAAGTCCTTGAAGTGGCAGCCGCGGCGCGCCTTCTGCAGGAAGATCTCGTTCGCGACCCGCTCCGCTTCCTCGTTCTCGTTGGCCACCTTGAGTACGCGGATCTCGTCGCCGAGGCCGCGGTCGGACCACAGTGCCTTGTCGAACTCGTGCGGGTTGTGCGCAATCAGGTGGTTGGCCACCTTGAGGATACGGCTGGTGGAGCGGTAGTTCTGCTCCAGCTTGATCAGCCGCAGGTTGGGGTAGTCCTGCTTCAGCTGGCTCATGTTTTCCGGGCGTGCACCGCGCCAGGCGTAGATCGACTGGTCGTCGTCGCCCACCACGGTGAGGCCGCCGCGGCTGCCCACCAGCAGCTTCACCAGCAGATACTGGGAGCTGTTGGTGTCCTGATATTCGTCCACCAGCAGGTAGCGGATCTTGCGGCGCCAGCGCTGCAGCAGTTCCGGGTCACTGTCGAACAGCTGAACCGGCAGCATGATCAGGTCGTCGAAGTCCACCGAGTTGTACGCCTTGAGGGCGTCACAGTAGCGGCCATAGGCCACCGCCATGGCCTGCTCGCCCGGGCTCTGGGCCAGCTCCAGCGCCTTGCGCGGGGGCAGCATGTCGTTCTTCCAGTTGGAAATCTGGTTCTGCACCCGGTCCAGCAGGTCCGTGTCCAGGTCGCCATCGCGCAGCATCAGTTCCTTGATCAGACTGCGGGCGTCATCCGAGTCAAAAATGGAAAAGCCGGGTTTGAAACCGGCAACCCGGTATTCCTTGCGCAGGATATTCAGGCCCAGGTTGTGGAAGGTGGACACGGTGAGGCCGTGGGAGGCCTTGGACTTCTTGCCATCGGGGCCGGTAAGCAGCTTGCCGACCCGCTCCTTCATCTCCCGCGCGGCCTTGTTGGTAAACGTCAGGGCAGCGATGTTTCGTGCCTGATAGCCGCATTGTTCGATCAGATAGGCGATTTTCCGTGTAATTACACTGGTTTTTCCTGAGCCGGCACCGGCCAGCACCAGACAGGGACCGTCGATGTACTTCACGGCTTCCGCCTGGCGTGGATTGAGCTTGGTCATAGGTGAATCTGGGTCGTGATACAGCGGATTTGGGGCCACAAGATGCGGCGATTCTACCAGCGTGCGCCGCGGATGGCTTTGCCTTAGGTGGTTTTCCTCTGACCGGCGAGCCGCGGCTTTCGCCGCAAGCGGGATTTGTCTATAAAGAGCGGCTGAATAGCCTGGGGAACGGCATGCAACAGCCAATAGTCGGATATCACCGCGATGATGAGCGCCACTGGGTAGCGCAACTGGCCTGCGGTCATAACCAGCACGTGCGCCACGATCCACCCTGGCAAAACCGCCCTTGGGTGACCACCCGCGAGGGCCGGCAGCGTAAGCTGGGGCTCAAACTGGCGTGCAAAAAATGCGATGCGGGTGCCCCCGCCGACCAACAACCGCGAGAATCTGATTAATGCCGAAAATCTGGGTCGATGCCGATGCCTGCCCCACGGTGATCAAGGACATCCTGTTCCGTGCCGCCGAGCGCACACAGACGGAAATGACGCTGGTGGCCAACCAGCATGTGCGGGTACCGCCATCGCAATACATACGTTCGGTGCAGGTCACTGCGGGCTTTGATGTGGCCGACAATGAAATTGTCCGCCAGTGTGCCGCCGGCGATCTGGTGATTACCGCGGATATCCCGCTGGCCTCGGAAGTGATCGACAAGGATGCCACCGCGCTGAATCCCCGCGGCGAAAAATATTCCAAGGCCAATATCCGCGCACGCCTGAACATGCGTGACTTTATGGAAACCCTGCGCTCCAGCGGCGTACACACCGGCGGCCCACCGCCACTGGGCCAGCAGGAGCGTAAAGCATTTGCGGATCAGCTGGATCGGTGGCTGGTGCAGGCTCGCAAGAAGTAGCCCTGGCAATCGCCTAAGCGGGCATTACCGATTTACGATCCAGATTGCGATACGCCAGCACTTCCGCGATTTGCCCGCACCCGATATTTTCCTGCTTACTCAAATCGGCGAGCGTGCGCGCTACCTTCAACACCCGGTGGTAACTGCGCGCCGACAGTCCCAGCTTTTCTACCGAGGCGCGCAGCAGAGCGCTTTCTGCCCTACCCAGCGGGCAGTAGGCATCCAGCTCATTGCCTTTCAATTCGCCGTTGATCTTGCCCTGTCGCTGCAACTGTATATCCCGTGCAGTGCGCACTCGCTCACGTACCGTCGCTGATGATTCACCCACCGGCGCATCCTGTAACTGGCCGGCGCTCATGCTCGCCACTTCTACCTGCATATCGATGCGATCCAACAACGGCCCGGACAATTTATTGCGGTAGCGATCGATCTGGTCTGGGGTACAGCGGCAGCGGGGTTCGCCGAGATAACCGCACGGGCACGGATTCATCGCTGCCACCAGCTGGAAGTCGGCGGGGAAGGTGACCTGCGCGCGGGCGCGGGAAATGCGCACTTCGCCGTTTTCCAGCGGCTCGCGCAGTATCTCCAGTGCGGAGCGAGGGAACTCCGGCATTTCATCCAGGAACAGGACCCCACGATGGGCCAGGCTGATCTCGCCGGGGCGGGGTGTGCTGCCGCCGCCCACCAGGGCGGTGGGGGAGGCGGAGTGGTGCGGGGCGCGAAACGGTCGCGACCGCACCCGCTCAAGTCCCGCGCTGGAGTAGAGTGCGGCCACCTCGATCAGCTCGTCCTCCGCCAGCGGCGGCAGTATGCCGGGGAGGCGGCTGGCCAGCATGGTCTTGCCGGTGCCTGGCGGGCCATAAAACAGCAGGTTGTGGGATCCGGCGGCGGCCACTTCCAGTGCGCGCCGGGCCTTGAGTTGCCCGCGCACGTCGGCCAGGTCCGCGCAGATCACTGCCTCCTGTTCGGCGTCCTGCACCGCATCGGGCAATGGCTCGCGACCGTGCAGCTGGGCACACACCTGCAACAGGGTGCTGGCGGATTTTATCGGGGTGGCGATCAGAGCCGCTTCGCGGGCGGAGTCGGTGTCGGTGACCAGAGTGCGGCCGCTGTCGCGACAGGCCATGGCCGCGGGCAGGGCACCGGGAATGGGGCGCAGGCTGCCCGACAGCGCCAGCTCGCCAATGAATTCATAATGCTCCAGGGTTTCGCCGGGCACCTGCCCGGAAGCGGCGAGGATGCCCAGGGCAATGGCGAGGTCGTAACGCCCGCCGGCCTTTGGCAGGTCCGCCGGGGCCAGGTTGACGGTGATGCGCCGCTGGGGGAATTCGAAGTGGCTGTTGATGATGGCACTGCGCACCCGGTCGCGGCTTTCGCGCACCGCGGCCTCGGGCAGGCCCACGATGTTGAATGCGGGGAGTCCGTTGGCGAGATGGATCTCCACCGTCACCAGGGGGGCCTGCACGCCCAGCTGCGCGCGGGCATAGGTAATGGATAGGCTCATTTTCTTCCCTGAAAAATTGGCTGCCTTGGAATGCTTACATTGTGTGATGCGCGGGGTTTACTCGTCGAGCTTACCGGTGACGCTGCTTTCCAACGCGCGCACCTGCGCTTCCAGCTGGGCGAGCTTCTCCTCGGCGCGGGCGAGCTTGGCTGCCTGAATGTCGAATTCACGCTGGCTTACCAGCGGCAGCTTGCCCATCGCCACTTCCAGCGCATCGCGCAGGTCACTGCTGATCACTGCCCCCTGTTGTTGCAGCTCACTTAACAACTGTTGCAATTTGTCCCGTGCCACGCGCAATTCTCCACTAAGAAACGGTGATAAAACGAAGCGAAATATTACCGCAGCGGTGTTTTACCACCAAGCGGCGATTGCGGTGCGCCGGGATGGTTCACCCATTGCAGCTTGCACTGCCTCGATGCCCGTCGGTGGTGCGCGTGTCATTTTGGTGCGCACTGTTTTTGCGCAGTTTTTGTGACTGCCCCGTATCCAGGGCCCGAAAAACCTCCAGAAATCCTCTTAACTCACTGATTTTCCGATGACTTTTTAAAGTTGGCACTAAGTCTGCAAGTACCCCTGTGCAAATCGCCCTGGTGACGAAGGCAGGGGATAGGTCTTCAGTGAAGTGCCTGGGCGAGTGCGGTCAGTGCCGTTTCCCCGGCGAGGTCAGTGCCGCAAAACATAAAAATACCAAGACGAGCATTTCACACAGAGATCAAGGAGAACCAAAAGTGGGAATCAAATTTAATAACAAGGTTGCAGCTATCGTATCTGGCAGCGTTCTGGCCATGGCAATTTCCAGCGCCGCAACCGCAGAGGAATCCGGTCCCAGCTTCAGCGCCAATGTTGGTGTTGTCAGCGACTACCGCTTCCGCGGCATTTCCCAGAATGATCGCAATCCGGCGATCCAGGCCGGTGTTGACCTGGACCTGGGTAACGGCGTTTATCTGGGTACCTGGGCTTCCCAGGTAGATTTTGCCTACGGCATGGACGAAACCAAGTTCGAACAGGACTTCTACGGCGGTTACGCCGGTGAAACCGCCGGTGGTGTGGGCTACGACGTGGGCTACATCTACTACGCCTACCACGGCAGTGACTGGGACGAAGATTACCAGGAAGTTTACGGCAGCCTGAGCTTTGGCGATGCGTCTGTGGGCTTTGCCTACTCCGACGACTACTGGCTGCAGAGCGGCGCTTTCTACTACCTGAGCGCTGGCTATTCCTTCAGCCTGGCCAACGATATTTCCCTGGACCTGAGCGCCGGCCTGAACCTGTTTGATGAAGAAATCTTCCTCGACGGCGCCGACTCTTACATCGACTACTCCGTATCCGTAGGCAAAGAGTTCGGTGGCCTGGCCCTGAGCGCTTCTCTGGTAGGTACCGACGTGAGCGACCAGGAATGCTTCTTCACCGATTGGTGTGAGCCGACCGTACTGGCTGGTGCTTCTTACAGCTGGTAATCGACAACCGCGACCTGAGCCCGCTCGATGAGTGGGCTCTTTTCTCAGGGGGAGACCATGAAACTGGTAACCGCAATCATCAAACCATTCAAGCTCGACGCAGTGCGCGACGCTCTGGCAGAAGCCGGAGTCAGTGGCATTACCGTGAGTGAAGTAAAAGGTTTTGGGCGGCAGAAAGGGCATACCGAACTCTATCGTGGAGCCGAGTATGTGGTGGATTTTCTGCCCAAGACCATGTTGCAGATCGCCGTAGAAGACAGCCAGGTTGACGCCGTGCTGGAGGCCATCGGTACTGCGGCGCAAAGTGGCAAGATCGGCGACGGCAAGATCTTTGTTGCAAACCTTGAGCAGGCAATCCGCATTCGTACCGGTGAAACCGGTTCGGAAGCGATCTAAGACTCAGAACAGATTGCCTACAACGATTCTTTGATCAATAGACAAAAAACGACCGGGGTGACTCGGGATAGTTTGGGTTAAACGGAGCGAAAAATGGAAAATCAAATTTTTCAGTTGCAGTACGCAATTGATACATTTTATTTCCTCGTGTGTGGTGCACTGGTTATGTGGATGGCGGCAGGCTTTGCCATGCTGGAAGCCGGCCTGGTGCGTTCCAAAAACACGACTGAAATTCTCACCAAAAACGTGGCGCTGTTTGCGATCGCGTGCATCATGTATCTGGTCAGTGGCTACGCCATCATGTATGACGGCGGCTGGTTGCTGAGTGGTATCGAAGCCTTCAGCATGGATGAAGTGCTGGCAGCTTCTGCCGAAAACGGATTCGACGGCGATTCCGTCTACTCCGGTGCTTCCGACTTCTTCTTCCAGGTCGTGTTCGTTGCTACCGCAATGTCCATCGTCTCTGGTGCGGTTGCCGAGCGCATGAAGCTGTGGAGCTTCCTGGTATTCGCGGTTGTCCTGACCGGCTTCATCTACCCGATGGAAGGTGCCTGGACCTGGGGCGGTGCGGAAGTCTTCGGCCTGTATAACCTGGGCGACCTGGGCTTTTCCGACTTCGCCGGTTCCGGCATCGTACACATGGCCGGTGCCGCTGCCGCCCTGGCTGGCGTACTGTTGCTGGGTGCCCGTAAAGGCAAATATGGCCCGAACGGCGAAATCTTCGCGATCCCCGGTGCCAACCTGCCGCTGGCTACCCTCGGTACCTTCATCCTGTGGATGGGCTGGTTCGGCTTCAACGGCGGTTCCGTACTGAAACTGGGCGATGCCGCCAACGCGCACTCTGTAGCCCTGGTGTTCCTGAACACCAACACCGCTGCTGCGGGTGGTGCGGTCGCTGCGCTGATCACCGGTCGCATCCTGTTCGGCAAGGCCGACCTGACCATGCTGCTGAACGGTGCACTGGCTGGCCTGGTTGCGATCACTGCTGAGCCTTCCACCCCGACTCCGCTGCAGGCAACCCTGTTCGGCGCCCTGGGTGGCATCCTGGTGGTCTTCTCCATCATCACCCTGGACAAGCTGCGCATCGACGATCCTGTTGGTGCCATTTCTGTGCACGGTGTGGTTGGTCTGCTGGGTCTGCTGCTGGTACCGGTTACCAACGACGGCTCTTCCTTCAGCGGCCAGCTGATCGGTGCTGCCACTATCTTCGGCTGGGTATTCGCCACCTCCTTCGCGGTCTGGTTCGCCCTGAAGCTCATCACCGGTATCCGTGTTTCCGAAGAGGACGAGCAGCAAGGTGTTGACTTGGCCGAGTGCGGAATGGAAGCTTATCCGGAATTTATGAGCAAGTAAGCGCTCATAAGATCGCCGCCGGCGCCAGGGAACACTCCCCACCGGCGGTAAAATAATCTTCCGGCACCGGTTTTCGGGCCGGTGCCCGCAAGACAGATAATCAGGGGATAAGCGAATGAAATTGATTACGGCTGTGGTTAAGCCATTCAAACTGGACGATGTGCGCACGGCGCTGTCTGAGGTTGGCGTGCAGGGCATGACCGTGACAGAAGTGAAAGGCTTCGGTCGCCAGAAAGGTCACACCGAACTGTACCGTGGCGCCGAATACGTGGTGGACTTTCTGCCCAAGGTAAAACTGGAACTGGCGGTGGACGACAGCATGGTCGACAGCGCCGTTGAAGCCATTACCAAAGCCGCGCAGACCGGCAAGATCGGTGACGGCAAAATCTTTATCACTGCGCTCGAAGAAGTTATCCGTATTCGTACCGGCGAAACCGGCAGCGAAGCGGTCTGATCAAAGAATCGGACACAGTGTTTTATGAGCCCCGCAATGCGGGGCTTTTTTATGCCTGAAATAAGGCAAACAGGGTACAGCGGTGGTGTGGCAGAAAAAGCCTCTTACCCGTGTGCGTGACGTCTAAATCCTGACGCCTGAAATTGCATAACCAAGCGCGATAAATCGGGCAAAAATCGCACAAAAAAACTCTACTAAAATCGGGAACCTTTTCTGGCAGGCTGGTTAGACACTATCTATAAATATTTCGCCGCAGGAAAGTTTCCGGTGGACGGATCTGGTTTGCAGTTTCGCTTTGGCACTGTCGCCGATGTGAGTCTGAAGAGCAGATCTGCGCAACCGGGTGGAGCAATCCACGCAGGGTCTGCGGCAGCAGGGGTATTCCCTCTGTAACAAGGGGTATCAAGTTACAGGGTATATTGACATGAAAGACGACCAAGCCAGCGCTCGAGCGAAAGACACCGAGGATTTCGCAGAAGAGCGCACCCTATCTTCCCGTCACCGGGCCCGCAGCCAACTGACTGCCGAGGTCGAGGCTTTCCTCGCCCGCGGCGGTGCTATCGATGAGGTAGCGCCGGATGTTACTGCGGATCCACCGCGCAAGCCGCAGCCGAAGTACGGCAGTCGGCCTATCTGACGCAGGCGGACCGTTTGCGGGCAGATAGTTGAAGCCGGTGCACGCCGGCTCGTCGCCCCCGATTCCTCCGCGGGGGTGATGGCGTTGGCTGGCAGGCCGCTGGGCGTAGGTTTTCAGCGGCCTGCTAGACTCCTTCCGTATTTACCCCAATCCCATCCTGTTCGCCCTCTTCCAGTGGGGTAGTGCTTCTGTGTACTCCCTTTGTGTATTTCCGGTGGGCGGGTGCGGGACAGCACGGAGGCTGAAAACCATGACCCGCATGATACGAGTGCTAGCGGTAATCCCCCTGTTGATTAGCTCTGGCGCGACCTTGGCCCAGGATGCCCCACAGGCCGCGCCGAAGCCTGACACCCGGTATGCACCTTACCCGAGCCACAACTTCCCCAACCGGGTGTTCTTCGGCGACACCCATGTGCACACCAGTTACTCCACCGATGCCGGTATGTTCGGCAACCGCCTGGGGCCGGATGCCGCCTACCGCTTTGCCAAAGGCGAAGTGGTTACCTCAAGCACCGGCGTGAAGGCGCGCCTGAAGCGCCCGCTGGACTTTCTGGTGATTGCCGATCACGCGGAAAACCTCGGCCTCTCCCCCATGATTGAAGAATCGGACAAGCGTTTATGGGCGTCGCCCTGGGGCAAGCAGGTGCACGACCTCACCAAGGCGGGTAAGGCTGGCGAGGCGTACGCCATGTGGGGGGAGAAGATGACCGCGAAAGAGGATCCCCTTAAGGGGATTGAAGGCTTGCTGGCGTCCATGTGGCAGCGGCTGACCAAGGCCGCGGATGCGCACAATACGCCGGGTCTGTTTACCGCACTGATTGGCTACGAGTGGACCTCCAGCCCCGATGGCAGCAACTTGCACCGCAACGTGGTTTTCCGGGACGACAAGTCCAAAGCCGACCAGGTGGTGCCGATGTCCGCCTACGACTCGGAAGACCCGGAAGACCTGTGGCGCTGGATGGCCAACTATGAAAAGAAAACCGGGGGGCGTGTGCTGGCAATACCCCACAACGGCAACCTGTCGAATGGCCTGATGTTCGATGACGTCACCCTCACCGCGCGCAAACCGCTGGATCGGGACTACGCCGAGCGACGCAGCAAGTGGGAGCCACTGTATGAGGTCACCCAGATCAAGGGCGACGGCGAGACACATCCGCTGCTCTCGCCCGACGACGAGTTTGCCGATTTTGAGACCTGGGACCGGGGCAGTTTTGCCGCGGCCAAGGAGCCCGACATGCTGCCAAGGGAGTACGCCCGCGAAGCACTCAAGCGGGGCCTGGTGTACGAGAAAAAACTCGGCGCCAGTCCGTTCCGCTTTGGCATGATCGGCAGTTCGGATACGCACACATCCCTTGCCACCACCGACGAAGACAATTTCTTTGGCAAGGCCACCGCAGTAGAGCCCACCGCGGACCCGATCCGGTTCGAGGAAAAAATTACCGGCTATCTGCCGGACCCCAAGGGCCGCGACTATGCGATACGCCATTACGAGGCCAGTGCCTCCGGGCTGGCGGCGGTGTGGGCGCGGGAGAATACCCGTGAAGCGATATGGGACGCGATGGCGCGCAAGGAGGTCTATGCCACCACTGGCTCGCGGATGCTGGTGCGCGTGTTCGCCGGCTTTGGCTTTGCGGCGGATGATTTGAGTCGCCATGATTTTGCCCGCTACGGCTACGCCGAAGGTGTGCCCATGGGCGGCGACCTCAAGCCTTCGGACAAGGCGCCAGGCTTTCTTATCCGTGCCATGCGCGACGCCGACGGTGCCAACCTCGAACGTATTCAGGTCATCAAGGGCTGGCTCGATGCCGATGGCAAAGCACGGGAGCGGGTTTACGATGTGGCGGTATCCGGGGGGCGCAAGATCGGCAGTGACGGGCGTGCCGGCAAGGCCATTGGCAATACGGTTGACGTGGCCAATGCCACCTACGACAACAGCATCGGCGAACCCATTCTGCAGGCGTTCTGGAAAGACCCGGATTTCGAATCCGACCAGCACGCCTTCTACTATGTGCGGGTGCTGGAAATACCGACGCCGCGCTGGACCACCTACGATGCGAAATACTTTGGCGTGAAAGCGCCGGAGGATGTGCCGGCCACTATTCAGGAACGCGCGTATACCTCACCGATCTGGTACACGCCCTGAGTGCGCCCGGCGCATTGACGGGGTGCGTCAGTCCTCGTCGTGCTGGGCGCGGGGGTGCGCCTTGTCGTACACCCGGCTCAGGTGCTGGAAATCCAGGTGGGTATAAATCTGGGTGGTGCTGATATCCGCGTGCCCGAGCAGTTCCTGCACCGCGCGCAGATCGCCGCTGGATTCGAGCATATGACTGGCGAAGGAGTGGCGCAGCATATGCGGGTGTACGCGCTGCTCGGCACCGCCGGCGCGGGCCCAGTGGGCCAGGCGCTGTTGAATCGCGCGGTTGCCGAGCCGCCGGCCCCTGGCACTGGTGAACACCGGGCTGCTGCCGCGGGCGTCGGCGATGCTGGCTGGCGCGTTGCGGCGCCAGTCGGCCAGCGCACGGCATGCGTGCCGCCCCACCGGTAGCAGACGGGTCTTGTTGCCCTTGCCTGTCACCCGCACTTCGCCTCCCTTCAGGTCGATATCCTCCCAGTTGAGCCCGGTCAGCTCCGACAGGCGCAGGCCACTGCTGTAAAACAGCTCGAGTATGGCGCTATCGCGCAGGGCCAGCAGGTCATCGTCAGTGTCGGTATCGGTATCGGTCTTGGTATTGGTGTCGAGCGGGCTCTGCACATACTGCGCGGCGGCGTCCACATCGAGGAGTTTGGGCAGGGTACGCGCGGCCTTGGGCGCGCGCAGCCCTTCCGCCACATTGGCGCTTAGCCAGCCCTCGCGCACGCAAAAGCGCAACAGGGTGCGCACTGCCGAGAGCCAGCGCTGCAGGGTTTTGGGGGAAAGTCCGCCGCGGTGCAGCTGTGCCAGCCAGCTGCGCAGGCGCATCTCGTCGAGGGTGCGGACATCCGTAAGCAGCTCGGCGTCCGCCAGTTGCTGCAGCTTGTCGAGATCGCGGCGGTAACCCGCGAGGGTATTGGGGGAGAGGTTCTTGTGTTGCAGGTGTCGCAGGAAAGCGTCGCTCGCCGCTGCCAGCTGCATCGCATTCAGCTCCGCGCCAGCAGGTCGGGCAGCAGCCGCTCGAGAATCTCCCCGATGTACGACAGGAACAGGGTGTCGAGGCTGGAGCGGTAGTGGTTGGGGTCACTGGAGCCAACGGCGAGCACACCCAGCTGTCCGGCGAGGGGCACCACCGCTGCGGAGGCGACGCGGTCGGCGTGCTTGCCGAACAGGTAGGCGGTTTCCGAGGGCCGCAGGGTGCCGCACACGGTGCGCCCGTTGCGCAGGATGGAGCCAATGGCGGCCTCGGCACTGGTGCGGGCGCTGCTGCGCACATCGCCCAGCTGCTGTCCCGAACCGGGCAGGGGGGCGAACAGGGTCAGGGTGGTGAACTCTACCTTGAAGTCATTTTTGAAGCTGCCCAGCAGCGCGCTGCCGGCCTCGGCCACGGTGCGCGCTTCCAGCAGCGCCAGTACCAGCCGGCGGCTGTGCAAGAACAGCTGGTCGTTGTCCCGGGCATTCTGTAGCAGCTGGTCGAGCCGCTGGCGCATTTCGATGTTGCGCTCCCGCAGCAGGTTGGTCTGGTGCGTCATCAGCGAAACCGTCTTGCCGGATTCCTTGGGCAGCTGGATGCTTTCCAGCAGGTCCATGTGTTCGGCAAAGAAGGTGGGGTTCTGCATCAGGTAGCGGGCCACCTGGCGCGCAAGCAGTTTTTTGCTGCGCTGGCTCTCGCTGTCGGCGGCTTCCTGTCGGTCCAGGCTGGCTTCGACATCGCTGTCGAGCAGTGGGGCATCGCTGTGATCGGTCATGTCGGGTTCGCTGTGATCGGTCGTGGCCGGTATCGCCGATACCGGGCCGTGTTCAGAGTACTATCTGTCCGTGATATACCGCCGCGGTGGGCCCGGTCATGGTAACCGGCTCGCCCGGCCCGGGCCAGTGGATCGTCAGGGTGCCGCCGGGTAGGGTGATCTGGACTTCTTCGTCCACCAGGCCGCGCAGGCGCGCGGAGACCATGGCGGCGCAGGCGCCGGTGCCACAGGCGCGGGTCTCGCCCACACCGCGCTCGAAGACCCGCAGGCGCGCCCGGTCGCGCGCCTCGATCTGCAGGAAGCCAACATTCACCCGGGCGGGAAAGCGCGGGTGGCACTCGATGGCAGGTCCCAGGGATTCCACTGGCGCCTTCAGCACATCGTCTACCAGCAGCACCGCGTGGGGGTTGCCCATGGACACTGCGCCCACGTTGTACACCTCGCCGTCCACTTCCAGCGGGTAGGTTTCCGCCTGGATGTCCGCCTGAAAGGGAATTTCTCCCGGTTGCAGCACCGGTTCGCCCATATCCACACTGACCTGCTCTTTCTCCTGCACCTTCAGTTGGAGAATACCGGCGGCGGTCTCCACCAGGATCTGGTCCTTGCTGGTCAGGCGGCGGTCGCGCACAAAGCGTGCGAAACAGCGGGCACCGTTGCCGCAGTTTTCCACTTCGCTGCCGTCGGCGTTGTAGATGCGGTAGCGGAAATCGACGTCAGGGTTGCGCGGTGCTTCCACCAGCAACAGCTGATCGCACCCGATGCCGGTGTGGCGGTCGGCGATCTGGCGGACTTTTTCCGGTGACAGCTTCACCCGTTGGGTGATGCCGTCGACCATGACAAAGTCATTGCCGAGGCCGTGCATTTTGGTGAATTTAAGCCGCATTCTGATTCTCTTGACGGTGGATGCGCATGCGCCTATCCACCCAACATTCTATCTACAGTCATCCCGTAGGGTGGATAAGCAAAGCGCATCCACCACCCGGGCTCAATCCCTGGCCGGTACCGTCGTCTCACCGCGCACCAGGTCCGCGAGGGTTTCCCGCGCCCGTACCAGGTAGGTTTTGTCGCCGTCCACAAGAACTTCTGCGGCGCGAGCGCGGGAGTTGTAGTTGGAGCTCATGGTAAAACCATACGCGCCGGCGGACAGCATCGCCAGCAGTTGTCCCTGTTCCAGCGCCAGCGGGCGATGTTTGCCGAGGAAGTCGCCGGTCTCGCACACCGGGCCGACAATGTCCCAGCTCTCGGCGGTGGCATTGGACGGGGTAACGGCGACGATATCCTGCCAGGCCTGGTACAGGGCCGGGCGCAGGTTGTCGTTCATGGCGGCATCGACGATGGCAAAGTTGTGCTCGTCGGTGCGCTTGAGGTATTCCACCCGGGTCAGCAGGGCGCCACCGTTGGCGGCGATGGAACGCCCGGGCTCCAGCACCAGCGCCAGGTCGCGGCCGGCCAGTTTTTCTTTTACCGCACCCAGGTAGTCGCTCACTTCCGGCGGTTCTTCACCGCGGTAGCGAACCCCGAGTCCGCCGCCCAGGTCCAGGTGCTTCAGGGTGGTGCCGTCCTCGGCCAGTTCGTCGATCAGCACCAGCAGGCGGTCGAGGGCGTCGAGGAAGGGGGAGATTTCGGTGAGCTGGGAGCCAATGTGGCAATCCACACCCACGGCCTTCAGACTCTGGGAATCGGCGATGCGCGCGTACACAGCGCGGGCGCGCTCGATGGCGATACCGAATTTGTTTTCCTTCAGGCCGGTGGAAATATACGGGTGGGTCTTGGCATCCACGTCCGGATTCACCCGCAGGGACACCGGCGCGGTCACGCCCATCTCGGCGGCGACCGCTTCCAGGCGGTCCAGCTCGCCCTCGGACTCCACGTTGAAACAGTGCACGCCCACGGACAGCGCACGGCGCATTTCATCGGCGGTCTTGCCGACCCCGGAAAACACCACCTTGGCCGGGTCGCCGCCGGCCATGAGGACGCGCTCAAGCTCACCGGCGGAGACGATATCGAAACCCGCGCCCAGTTGCGCCAGCACCGACAGGATGCCGAGGTTGCTGTTGGCCTTGATGGCATAACAGATCAACCCCGGGTGATCGCCCAGTGCATCGGCATAGGCCTGATACTGGCGCTCGTAGTGGGCGCGGCTGTAGACGTAGGTGGGGGTGCCGAATTGTTCGGCAATCTGTTCCAGGCTGACGCCCTCAGCCCACAGGCTTCCCTGCTGGTAGGAAAATTCGTTCATTTGGAGACTGCTTCCGCTTCCGTGTGTTGCTCGGTCTGTTGTTCGGTCTTTTCTTCCGTCCGGGTGCTTTGCTGGGCGTCGACGCTACCCGGCTGGACTGCGCTGCGCGCGGCAGGCGCCGCCGGGTCCTGGGGCAGGTAGAGTGGGCCCTTCTGGCCACAGGCGCTCAACACCAGGCTGACGGCGGCGAGGGCGACCAGTGAAATCAGGGGAGTGCGCATGGGCTTTTACCTGGCTATTACCTAAAGAGTACCCGATGAGTACCGGGACTGTACCGGCCGCGTTCAAGCGGGACGAGAAGACCGGAAAAGCCTGCTAGTATAGCGATCCTCATCCCTTAGCAACACAGTAACAAAAGTAACCGCATTATGACCCAGGCCGCCTCCCAAACCGCCTATAACGCCGCGATCGAAGAAACCCTGATTGCCGTCGAGGACGCGCTCGACGAGTGCGATGTGGATATGGATTACGAGCGCGCGGATTCGGTGCTGACGATTACCCTGGAAGACAACGGCACCCAGGTGATTCTGTCGCGCCAGAGTGCGGTGCAGGAGCTGTGGGTGGCGGCGCGCTCCGGCGGCTATCACCTGAGTTTTAAGAACCCTGGCTGGCTTTGCTCCACTACCGGTGAGGATCTGCCGACGCTGCTGGATCGGGTGTTGAGCGAGCAGCAGGGAGCGCCGGTGTCCCTCGGGCTGTAAACGCGCCCACAAAAAAAGCGGGCCAGGCGCCCGCTTTTTTATTGCCTACCTATTTTTCACCGGCCTATCGCGAAGTGATCAAGGCGCGCGCCCGCGCACAGGCCGCACGCACCTGATTGGGCGCGGTGCCGCCGATATGATCGCGGGCGGCGACGGAGCCTTCCAGAGTCAGCACGTCGAATACATCGTCGCCAATCACATCGGAAAATTTCTGCAGCTCCGCCAGGCTCAAATCCGCCAGGTCGCACTCCTTGTCGATGGCAAACGCCACAGACTGGCCGACGATCTCGTGGGCATCGCGGAAGGCCACGCCCTTGCGCACCAGGTAATCGGCGAGGTCGGTGGCGGTGGAGAAACCCTTGCCGGCAGCGGCGAGCATATTTTCTTTTTTCGGCTTCAGGGCCGGTGCCATATCGGCAAAGGCGCGCAGGCAGTCGAGCACGGTGTCGGCGGCGTCGAACAGCGGCTCCTTGTCTTCCTGGTTGTCCTTGTTGTAGGCCAGCGGCTGGCTTTTCATCAGGGTCAGCAGGGCGATCAGGTGGCCGTTGACGCGCCCGGTCTTGCCGCGCACCAGTTCCGGTACGTCCGGGTTTTTCTTCTGCGGCATGATGGAGGAGCCGGTGCAGAAACGATCTGGCAGGTCGATAAAGTCGAACTGGCTGGAGGTCCACAGCACCAGTTCTTCACTGGCGCGAGACAGGTGCGTGAGCAGCAGGGCACTGAACGCGCAGAATTCGATGGCGAAGTCGCGATCGCTCACAGAATCCAGGGAGTTCTCGGTGGGGGCGTCGAAACCCAGCAGTTCGGCGGTGCGCGCGCGGTTGATCGGGTAGCTGGTGCCGGCCAGGGCAGCCGCACCCAGCGGCGAGCGGTTGACCCGCTTGCGGCAGTCCATCAGGCGATCAAAATCGCGGGTGAGCATCTCGTTCCAGGCCAGCAGGTGGTGGCCGAAGGTGACCGGCTGCGCGGACTGCAGGTGAGTGAAGCCGGGCATGATGGTATCGGCTTCTTTTTCAGCCAGATCCACCAGGCCGGTCTGCAGCCGGGTCAGTTCGCCGGCAATCAGGTCGATGCGGTTGCGCAGCCACAGGCGGATGTCGGTCGCCACCTGGTCGTTGCGCGAACGGCCGGTGTGCAGCTTCTTGCCGGTAGCGCCGATGCGGTCGGTGAGGCGCGCCTCGATATTCATGTGCACATCTTCCAGTGCCACCGACCAGGGGAATGTGCCGGCCTTGATCTCCTCGGCGATGTCCCTGAGGCCGCCTTCGATCTGCTGGAACTCGTCTTCCGTCAAAACACCCACTTCCGACAGCATCTGCGCGTGGGCCAGGGAGCCCTGGATGTCTTCCAGGGCCATGCGCTGGTCGAACATCACCGAGGCAGTGAAGCGCTCCACGAACGCATCGGTGGCTTCACTGAAGCGGCCACCCCACAGCTTGGCTGCGGGGTTGGCGGTAGAGCTCTGTGCGGTGTTTGCGGAGGAGTTATCGTTGCTCATGCTGCCTCTGGTCGAATATGGGTTGGGATATGGAAGTCCACCCGGGATGGCGGTATCTTCCTTGGACGGACACAGAATAAAGATAACGTGGTATGACATCTTCCCGGCCCGCGCAAGCGGCGGGCATTATAGCGCAGCAAATTCGCGAAATTGCCCCCGAAGGCAAAGATTCTGCGCGTGTGCCTCCTCGCCACGACGCCGAAGCCCCGGCGCCCTTCCTTCCCGACCTGTGCAGTGTGACCGGTGTGGCCGCACTGGTTCTGATGGGCGAGCTGCTGGCGCTGGTACTGGTGCTGGCCAGCGATGGCCTCAATCCTTTCAACTGGCAGCGCCTGGGCCTGGTGTCGCTCACCGTGCTGTGGGCCATTCTGCCGTCCGCCGCGATCCTCTGCCGCCTGCGGCCCCGCTTGGCCCGCCTGTCTCACAAGGTGGCCGCAGCGCTCAGCTATTCCACGGTGCTCGCGGTGCTCGCCGTTGTGCTGCTGGCGCAGCACTGGTGGAGTGCGGACATGGCGGGTGCGCCCATCGACTACTGGTCCCTGCTGGCCAACTTCCTGGTGGGTGCGATTTGCGCGGGCGTGGTGCTGCGCTACGCCTATGTGCAGCAGCAATGGCACAACCAGCAGCAGGCGGAGCTGGGGGCGCGTATCGAAGCGCTGCAGTCGCGTATTCGTCCGCATTTTCTGTTTAACAGTATGAACAGCCTGGCGAGCCTGATCGCGGTGGATGCGGAGCGCGCGGAAAAACTGGTGGAAGATCTTTCGGCCCTGTTTCGCGCATCGCTGGCGGACTCGAAGCTGGTGCCGCTGGAGCAGGAAATTGCGCTGGCAAAGCGTTACATGGAAATTGAGTCCCTGCGCCTCGGATCCCGTTTGCAACAAGAGTGGCAGATCGACAATCTCCCGGCCGGTGCTACATTGCCATCCATGTTGCTGCAGCCCCTGCTGGAAAATGCGGTGCTGCATGGCATCGCCCGTTTACGTCACGGCGGTACGATCAAAATCGGCATTCGTGAAGTCCCGGTTACCCATAAAAAATTCATTGGCAGCGGCACAAGTGAACTGCTATTGTCGATTCATAACCCTGTTGCAGATTGCGAAATAAAAACTGGGACTTACGAGCGCCACCTGTCGAATACGCATGTGGGTAACGGCATGGCGATGGAAAATATTCGCCAACGTCTCAGTGCATTTTACGGCGACCGTTTCCGCTTCTCCGCACAACCGTGCGATGGCGAGCACGGTACAGAGTACCGCGTAGAAATACGTTTGCCGCTGAATGCCAATACGCAAACCAGAACAACTGAGCCAGTGGCAGCACACTCAGCTGGCGTCGCGAAAGAGGTAGGTCAATGAGCGCTACCGAACGCCCCCTGGGAGTGCTGATCGTCGACGACGAGCCGCTGGCGCGGGCCAGGTTGGCCCGACAGTTGCAGTCTATAGATGGTTGCCAACTGCTTGGAGAAGCTGCCGATGGGGAAAGCGCGTTACAACAGCTGGATTCACTCGACCCGGACTTGTTGTTACTGGATATCGAAATGCCCGGAGAAAACGGGCTCCAACTCGCCACCCAAATCACCAACCGACCCAACCCGCCTGCGATTATATTCTGCACCGCCCACGACGAGTTTGCGCTCCCTGCCTTTGCGGTTGCTCCATCGGGTTACCTGCTCAAGCCCGTCAGTTTGGAACAACTGGCACAGGCGATTGCCCAGGCGCGAAGACTGAGCAAGCCCCAGTTACTGCAGACCCGTTCCGATGATTCGCAAAGCATCCGCGGCCGCCGCCAGATCAAGGCGGTAAGTCGCCGCGGCGTGCAGTTACTGAACGTCGACGATATCCGCTGTTTTATCGCCGAAGACAAGTACGTCATCGCCCACCATAGCGGCGGCGAAACGGTGCTGGATGAATCACTGAAGGAACTTGAGGCGGAATTCGGTGAGCGCTTTGTGCGGGTGCATCGCAGTGCGATTGTGGCGCGGGAATTTATTACCGGCCTGAAAAAATCCGGCGACGGTTACGGTGTCACCCTGAGTGGTTGTGCACAGGTGCCGCCGGTATCACGGCGATTGCTGGCCGGTGTGAAATCCCTGCTTACAGAAATGGCGTGAAGTTTGTTCGCCCTAGGCACTGCGTGCCGCCATCCACACTCCACTGCCAATCAATAGACTCCCGCCGAGCAGATTAAGCACTCTGCTTTCCTTGCGATTCTGTAGCAGCTTGCGCGTGTGCACCGTCGCCCAGGCGTACATCAGCATCACACCCACCACTGCGATCGTGACGACCGCAAAAATAATAAGCGTATCAATAGCGGTGATGCTGCCGAGTGGCAGAAATGCGGGAAAAAAACTGAGATAAAACAGGATCGCTTTAGGATTGCCGAGGGTCGTCGTCAGCCCCAACAGCAGGCTGGAGGCCAGTGATTTTTTTGCACCCTGGGTAATTTCGGCGCGACTGCCCCGCGCCCGGAGCAGGCTGATACCGAGCCAGATCAGATAGGCTGCACCCAGATACTTGATGACAACAAAGGCGCCGCCCATCACATCTGCCACATAGGCGAGTCCGGAAAGACACAGCGCAATAAACACGTAGTCTCCCAGCACAATGCCCACGGACGCCACCGCCCCGTGCAACATTCCTCCACCGGCAGCGCGCGCCATTACCGCGAAGGTGCCCGGGCCGGGAATGGCAGCCAGAACGACCATTGCGCTGAAAAGGGCGAGGGAGTTGATTAAATTCACTGAATTATCCGTACTTTAAAGGCCGCCGGAAATATCGATAAACGTGCCTGTGGAAAATGAAGCTTTGTCACTAATTAGCCAGGCAATTGCTTGCGCAACTTCGCGATCGTAACCGCCACGCCCGAGGGGGATAGCTGACTTCAAGCGCTCCACCCGATCCGGCTCTCCGCCATCTGCGTGCATTTCCGTGTAGATAAAACCGGGGCGAACACCGTTCACACGAATGCCTTCCCGCGCGACTTCCTTACTGAGACCGATGGTCAGTGTGTCGACCGCGCCCTTGCTTGCCGCGTAGTCGACATACTCATTGGGCGAACCACTGCGGGCTGCGCCAGAAGACACATTGATGATAGCGCCACCATTGCCTCCATGTTCTGTCGACATACGCCGGACGGCTTCGCGGCAACAGAGTAAGGTGCCGGTGACGTTGGTTTGCAGAATTTTGTTGATGCGCCCAGCGGATAAGTTTTCTACGCGGGTCTGCGGCATCAGCATGCCGGCATTATTCACAAGTGCATTCAGGCTGCCTTGGCGTTTGTCGAGCTCGCTGAATAGTCGTTCGATGTCTTCTTCGCGGGAAATGTCGGCCTGCACCGCGATCGCTTCTACGTCAAAGGCTTCACATGCCTCGGCGATCTTATCCGCCTCGGCGGACCTTTCGCGGTAGCTGATACAGATGTCGTAACCCTGCTCCGCGAGCAAGATTGCTGTGGCTGCACCAATGCCACGACTGCCGCCAGTGATCAATGCAATCGGTCTCAATGCGCGCATCCTTTCTGAGGGGGCGGTTGACCTCGGCCTGTTGCAGGCAAACCGCTTCCAAGTGGAACCTGTCCCGAAAGCAGGCTCCACAAATGGCCAGATCAATAAATCTGTGGGCCGCCGCCGGTATCGCTATCGCTGGCGAGACTCAGTTCATCGGCGGCGCTGCTGAGGTACTCGGCGTCGGATTCGGACTTGAGCTTGATCATCAGGCGCAGGTCGTTGGCGGAGTCGGCGTGGGCGAGGGCGTCTTCGTAGGTGATTTCGCCGCGGTCGTAGAGTTCGTACAGGGCCTGGTCGAAGGTCTGCATACCCTGCTCATTGGAGCGCTTCATCAGCTCCTTCATTTTGTGTACCTCGCCCTTGCGGATAAGGTCCGACATGAGCGGGGTGTTAATCATGATTTCGAGACAGGCGCGGCGGCCGTCGCCATCCGGGGTTGGCACCAGCTGCTGGGCGACCATGGCCTGCAGGTTCAGTGACAGGTCCATCCACAGCTGCTGGTGACGATCTGCGGGGAAGAAGTGGATGATGCGGTCGAGTGCCTGGTTGGCGTTGTTGGCGTGCAGGGTGCACAGGCACAGGTGGCCGGTTTCGGCGAAGGCGATGGCGTGGTCCATGGTTTCCCGCGAACGCACCTCACCAATGAGGATGACGTCGGGGGCCTGACGCAGGGTGTTTTTCAGCGCGGTCTCAAACGATTCGGTGTCGAGGCCCACTTCCCGCTGGGTGACGATGCAGCCGCGGTGCTGGTGGATGAATTCGATGGGGTCTTCGATGGAGATGATGTGACCCTTCGAGTTTTCGTTGCGGTGGCCGATCATCGAGGCCAGCGAGGTGGATTTACCGGTGCCGGTTGCGCCCACGAATATGATCAGGCCGCGCTTGGTCATGGCCAGTTCTTTGAGCTGTTCTGGCAGGCCGAGTCCGTCAATGGTGGGGATTTTGGTTTCGATGCGACGCAGTACCATGCCCACGAGGTTGCGCTGGAAGAAGGCGGATACCCGGAAGCGGCCGACGTTGCGCACGGAGATGGCGAAGTTGAGCTCTTTGGTTTCGGCGAATTCTTTTTTCTGGCGATCATTCATGATGCCGACGACCATTTCCCGGGCTTTTTCCGGGGTCAGCGGGGAGGTGCTGACGGGCACGATTTTGCCGTGCAGTTTTATGGACGCGGGTACGCCGGCAGTGATGAACAGGTCGGAGGCGCCTTTTTCGGTGACCAGTTGTAGGAGTCGTTCGATTTCCATTTTTATTTACCGCCTGGGGTATTTGTTCTTGTGCAAGTTCTGTGGCGGCCAGGCACCCGGCACCTAGCCTTCGATTTTTACATTGCTACTTCGCAAGTAGTCTTACTTCGTAGCACTGGGTCCCGGATCGAGTCCGGGAAGACGGGGGTGCGTCATCCCGGTCTCGTCATGCCGGACTTGATCCGGTACGGGATCTAGTTTTGTAGGGTGGATAAGCGCAGCGCATCCACCAAAATCCCGCCGTGTTCAATGGTGGATGCGCTCTCGCTTATCCACCCTACGGTATCGGGAGTGTTCGATCTTATTAAAAATTCTCTGGCATCTTTGCCTTCTCGCGCGCTGTTTCGCGGCTGATGATGCGTTTTTCCACCAGGTCCTGCAGGCACTGGTCCATGGTCTGCATGCCCACGTTGGCACCGGTCTGGATGGCGGAGTACATCTGCGCGATCTTGTCTTCGCGAATCAGGTTACGGATGGCCGGGGTGCCGCGCATAATCTCGTGGGCGGCGACACGACCGCCGCCGTTGCGCTTGAGCAGGGTTTGCGAGATGACCGCCTGCAGGGATTCCGACAGCATGGAGCGCACCATGGATTTTTCTTCCGCGGGGAAGACGTCGACAACACGGTCGATGGTCTTGGCGGCGGAGGTGGTGTGCAGGGTGCCGAATACCAGGTGGCCGGTTTCCGCGGCGGTCAGCGCCAAGCGGATGGTTTCGAGGTCACGCATCTCACCCACGAGGATGATGTCCGGGTCTTCACGCAGGGCGGAGCGCAGGGCTTCGGAGAAGCCGTGGGTGTCGCGGTGCACTTCCCGCTGGTTCACCAGGCACTTCTTGGATTCGTGCACGAATTCGATCGGGTCTTCGACGGTGAGGATGTGCTCGTACTTGTTATCGTTGATGTAGTCGATCATCGCCGCGAGGCTGGTGGACTTACCGGAACCGGTGGGTCCGGTGACCAGCACCAGACCGCGAGGCGTATCGGAGATCTGCTTGAACACCTGGCCCATCCCCAGGTCTTCCATGGTCAGTACCTTGGAGGGAATGGTCCGGAATACAGCGCCGGCGCCGCGGTTGTGGTTGAACGCGTTGACACGGAAGCGGGCCACGCCGGGCACCTCGAAGGAGAAGTCGGTCTCGAGGAACTCTTCGTAGTCCTTGCGCTGCTTGTCGTTCATGATCTCGTAGATCAGCCCGTGCACCTGCTTGTGCTCCATCGGCGGCAGGTTGATGCGGCGTACGTCGCCATCGACCCGGATCATCGGCGGCAGGCCGGCGGAGAGGTGCAGGTCCGAGGCGTTCTGTTTGGCGCTGAAGGCGAGGAGTTCTGTAATGTCCATACTGCTAACCTTTATTCTTCTCGTATATGACGCGGCGGCAATGAGCGCATAGAATGCCCGCCAAGCAAAAGTTGGGTCCCAGTATATGCGCAAAGGGTCTATCCCCGAAAACCTGAATTCCGTCGCTGAGCGGATTGTCACAGCCTGTCGCAGTTGTGACCGGCGGGCCGATTCTGTCACCCTGCTGGCGGTGTCGAAAACCCGTCCGGCGGAGGACCTGCGCGTCGCGTATGACGCGGGTCAGCGCCATTTTGGTGAGAATTACCTGCAGGAGGCGCTGGACAAGCAGGAGGCGCTGGCGGATTGCGACATCATCTGGCACTTCATCGGTCCCCTGCAGTCGAACAAGACCCGTGATGTGGCAGTGCACTTTCACTGGATGCATACCGTGGAGCGGCTAAAAATTGCACGGCGTCTGTCGGAGCAGCGCCCCACGGGGATGCCGCCGCTGAACGTATGCCTGCAGGTGAATATCGACGAAGAGGACAGCAAATCCGGTGTCAGCGTGGAGAAGCTGCCTGAGCTTGCGGCGTCCGTGGCGGCGCTGCCGAACCTCGCACTGCGCGGGTTGATGGCGATTCCGGCACCGCGCGGTGTGGCGGAGGACCAGCGCACCCCGTTTATACGGCTGGCTGGCTTGCTGGAAGATCTCAAGGCGCAGTTGCCGGATCAGCCCCTGGATACCCTGTCGATGGGCATGTCCGGTGATATGGAAGCGGCGATCTTCAGTGGCTCGACCATCGTGCGGATCGGTACCGATATTTTCGGCGCGCGTAAATAGTTTGGTGGAGGTTTAAATGTCTGATCAAAAAATGGTCTTTATTGGTGGCGCCGGCAATATGGCGGGTGCCGTGATTGGCGGCATGGTCGCCAGCGGCTACCCGGCGGACAAGATCGTCGCCACCGGCCGCGACAAAGAAAAGCTGAAAGCCTTCTGTGACCGCACTGGCGTGCACGGCAGCACCGATAACCTGGCGGCGATCGAGCATGCCGATGTGGTGGTGCTGTCCGTAAAGCCGCAAGTAATGAAAGAATTGTGCGAATCGATCGCTGAAAAAGTGAGCGCTCGCAAACCGCTGGTGATTACGCTTGCCGCGGGTATTCCGCTGGCAGCCTACCAGCGCTGGCTGGGCGCCGGGGTGCCGATCATTCGCGCCATGCCCAACACGCCGGCGCTGGTTGGCACCGGGGTGACTGGCCTCTATGCGGGCGACGGGGTGACGGATGAGCAGAAGTCCGTTGCCACCCAGATGGCCGACGCGGTGGGTATTGCCCTGTGGGTGGAGCAGGAATCCGGTATCGATCAGGTGATCGCGGTATCTGGTTCCGGGCCCGCGTACTACTTTCAGTTTATGGAGTCCATGATCGACGCGGCAGAGAAGGCGGGCATGGATCGCGCCGATGCCGAGCGACTTACCTTGCAAACCGCACTGGGCGCGGCGAAACTTGCGGTGGCCGCGGATGTGGATGTGGCGCAGTTAAAGCGCAATGTCATGTCACCGAACGGTACCACCGAGCGGGCGGTAAAGCGCTTCCAGGAGGGCGGCCTGCCGGAGCTGGTGGCGCAGGCCATGGGCGATTGCGCGGCGCGCGCCGCGGAAATGGCGAAAGAGCTCGACAAATAATGAATTGTGATTAAGGACTTTTGATGGTCAACACCTTCAGTAATATCGGCGTCTTTCTTCTCGCCACTATCGGTATTCTGTTTCTGTTTGCGGTGCTGCTGCGCTTTATGCTGCAGGTAGGTCGGGCGGATTTTTACAATCCGATTTCCCAGGGCATCGTCAAGGTCACCAACCCGTTCCTGCGCCCACTGCGCAAGATCGTGCCCGGCCTGTTCGGCATCGATATGGCCTCCCTGCTGCTCGCCCTGCTGGTGGGCTGGGTGATGATTATTGGTGCCGGCTTTCTCGCGGGCGCCGGCCTGCTGAACCCCCTGAGCGCTCTGCTGTGGTCCCTGCTCGGGGTGTTGATGACGCTGATTGCCATTCTGTTTGTGGGTATGCTGATCTCCATTGTGGTCAGCTGGATTGCGCCGCAGAGCTCCCACCCCGCGCTGATGTTGCTGCGCCAGGTACTGGAGCCGGTGTACGCGCCGGTGCGCAAGATCATCCCGCCGCTGGGGGTGATCGATATCAGCCCGATCTTTGTGTTTATCCTGCTCACCGTGGCGGACAAGCTGCTGGTGGGGTTTGCGCAGAGTGCGCAGATGCCGCAGTTGGTGTACAACCTGTTCTGGCACATCCCCTTCTAATGAATCGCCGCAGAGCTACTGCGCAGGGCTGTGGCGAATCCACCACAGCCCCGCTCGCTACGTTTTCAAGCGCCCCTCTGCCAGCTATTTAGTTGACTAACCTGTCAGCGCCTATTGCTCCTTTTCTCATTTCTCGATTGCGGCTTTATCCAGTTCGCGAAAACCGGGGCGCGGGGTTTAACTTCGCGCCGGGTTACTGGAGAATGGCAGCGAAATCTGTACGCAGTAACTCTTTAGTAGTAACCGATAAGAACACTAAAACATGGAAGATGTGACCTTGCGCCAGCATATTGCCGACTACGATCGTTGGAAAAAGGGGCTTGATGGCCAGTTAAGCCGCTTTAATGAGTGGCTTGAAGCGCATTTCCCCAATTCTGCTGGTGCGCGCCAGGTGGTGCAGCAGGCGCGTCAGTTGTTGGTGGAAGACCAGTTTACGGTGGCGCTGGTGGGGGAGTTTTCCCGCGGCAAGACCGAGCTGATCAACGCGCTGTTGTCACACACCTACGGCAAGCGCCTGTTGCCGTCGCGCCCGGGGCGTACCACCATGTGCCCCACCGAGATCTTCAGTGATGGCAGTGCACAGGCTTCGGTCCGCCTGCTGCCCATTGAGACTCTCGCCACCAATACCAGCCTGGAAAGCTTCCGCCGCATCCCGCAGAAATGGGTCAATTTTGACTTCGATCCGGAAGACGCCGAAGCCACCCGCAATGCCCTGATGAAGGTGGCCTCCAGCAAGGCGGTGACCCCGGAAGAGGCCGCCCGTTACGGGTTTGATCGTCGCCACCTCGACGGCAATGGCAACCTGGTACAGATTCCCGCCTGGCGCTACGCGCTGATTTCCTTGCCGCACCCGCTGCTGGCCCAGGGCTTGCGCATTATCGATACACCTGGGTTGAATGCCCTGGGCAACGAGCCCGAACTGACGCTGTCGACGCTACCCAGCGCGCAGGCCGTTGCCTTCCTGCTCTCGGCAGACGCCGGTGTCAGCGGCACCGACCTGAATATGTGGGAAACCCATCTGGTGCCATTGAAAGAGCACCGAGGTACCGCGGTGATGGCACTGCTAAACAAAATCGACGTGCTGTGGGACGATCCCGACGAAGACGCCGATCAGATGCTGCGCAAGATGCGCGCGGAAGTCAGCAAGTTGCTGGACCTGCCACAGGAAAACGTGGTGGGCGTGTCGGCGAAAAAAGCCCTGCTGGCGCGGGCGGAGCGCGACCCGGTGCTGCTGCAGCAGAGCTGCTTTGGCGATTTTGAAAGCCTGCTTGTACAGCGTTTGATGGAACACCGCGACAAGGTGGCCAACCACCGTTCGCTGCATCAGGCCCTGACGCTGATGGCGGATACCCGTGATCTGCTGAAGCGCCGCCTCAACAGTGGCCGCGCGACTCTGGAGCACCTGCAGCGCCAGGGGGCCACCAGCCCGGAGCAGATCGACGAGCTGAAGCAGCTGCATGCCACTGCCAAGCAGCAGCACAAGTATTGCCACCAGGAGCTGCTGACACTGAAATCGAGCCAGCGCATGCTCGCCCGCCAGCGCGCATCTCTGCTGGCACCGGTTTCCAGTCAGCAGCTGCAGCAGTTGATCGAGGAAACCCGTCACGCACTGAACGAGCGCTGGTCTCCGCTGGGACTCGCACGTGCGATCGATGGGTTTATGGGGGGCGTAGAGCACCAGCTGTCCAACCTTGAGCGGGAGGTGGACCAGGCTAATCGTCTGGTGGATGCCATCTACGATCGCTCCACCCTGAGTAATATCATCTCTGCTGAGCAGCACTTTGATATCGCCGGTTTCCGCGCGGCACTGCGCGGCCTGCACCGCCAGGCGGCGCAATTGCGCCGCTCGCCGCAGCTGCTGCTGGCGCGCCGCAATCGTCTCACCGAGCGCTTCGTGGCCACACTGGCCAACGAGGTGGGCCGTATGTACAGCCAGATGATTTCTTCAGTGGATGGCTGGCTGGACGGTGTACTTGAGCCGCTCAAGCAGCATGTGCAGTACCAGAAGCACCTGCTGAACCGGCATTTGATCAAGCTTACGGAGCTGAAGCAGAAAACTCAGAACAAGCGCACCGACCTGCGCGCGCTGGAAGAAGAGCTGGTGCGCAACCACAGTGCGTTGGGCGCCCTGGAAGACCTGTTGAAGCAGACCCGGGCGGCGCCACAGCCGATTCCACCGGCGCCGGTTGCGAATAATGTCACGCCGTTAAAAGCGCCGGTGACCTCTTGATTCTTCCGAAGTAACGCGGGTAGCCCTGACGCCGGGTACTGCTTCTCAAGACCTTCACCGGCAGGGATGCCGGTGCAGAGCCCCCAGGGATGGGTTCACGGCGTGTCTTGAGAAGCAGTACCCGGTGGCAGGGCGGCGGGGCACCACCGAAAGCTAACAGGTGTACTCCCGCCCCCAGCTTTCGTAAACTTGGCGCCCCGCCCAATAACCACATGCGAAAGATTTTGACCACGGAAGCGCAAACGTCCCAATCAGGAAGGCCGGCAGGATTGCCAGCCAACTCCGTCGGCATTGTCGAGCCGCAAAGCCACACCTTTCCCGGGCCTTTCAAATTGGCCTGTGGGCGTGTGCTCGACGAATACACCCTGGTGTACGAAACCTACGGCACCCTGAACGCCGACAAAAGCAACGGCGTGCTCATCTGCCACGCACTCTCCGGGCATCACCACGCCGCCGGGTATCACAGTGAAAATGACAAGCGCCCGGGCTGGTGGGATCACTATATCGGGCCCGGCAAACCGATCGATACCAACCAGTTTTTTGTGGTGGCGCTGAACAACCTTGGCGGTTGCCACGGCTCCACTGGCCCGACCTCCATCAATCCGCAAACAGGCAAACCCTGGGGTCCCGATTTTCCGCCGCTGCGCGCGCGGGACTGGGTGCACAGTCAGGCACAGCTGGCCGACCATCTCGGCATTCAACAGTGGGCCGCCGTGGTGGGTGGCAGTCTTGGTGGCATGCAGGCCATGCGCTGGGCGCTGGAGTACCCGGAGCGTCTGCGCCACTGTGTGGTGATCGCGTCGGCGATGAAATTGTCTGCGCAGAATATCGCATTTAACGAAACAGCCCGTCAGGCCATTACGTCCGACCCGGACTTCCGCGACGGCCGCTATCTGGAAGACAACACGTTACCCCGTGACGGCCTCGCCGTGGCGCGCATGATCGGGCACATCACCTATCTGTCGGATGACGGGCTGGGCAAGAAATTTGGCCGCGAGCTGCGCTCCGGTACTTTTCAGCAGGGTGTGGAAGAGCTGGTGGAGTTCCAGGTGCAGAGTTACCTGCGCTATCAGGGTGATACCTTTTCCAGCAGCTTCGACCCCAATACCTATATTTTGATGACCCGCGCGCTGGATTACTTTGACCTGGCCCGTGAATACGACGACGACCCGGTAAAAGCCTTTTCCCACGCACGCTGCAAATTCCTGCTGGTGTCGTTTACCTCCGACTGGCGTTTCGCTCCGGAGCGCTCGCGGGAAATTGCCGATGCACTGATGCACGCCAATATCCCGGTTACCTATGCCGAAGTGGAATCGCCCATGGGGCACGACGCTTTCCTGTTGCCCAATGCACGCTACGAGAATCTATTTGCGGCCTATATGAATAATGTTGCGCGCGAGCAGGACGCCACCGGGCCCCGTGAGGTGACCGCATGATGCGTCAGGACCTGGATATCATCCACAACTGGATCGCGCCCGCCACACGGGTACTTGACCTCGGCTGTGGCGATGGCGCGCTGCTGGACCGGCTGGGTAAAGAGAAGCGGGTGGACGGATACGGGCTGGAAATTGACCCGGACCAGATTCAGAAATGCATCGAACGCGGTGTTAATGTGGTCGAGCAGAACCTGGACAACGGTCTGAAGAATTTCGCCGACCAGAGTTTTGATACGGTGGTAATGACCCAGGCCCTGCAGACCCTGCGTTTCCCACACCTGGTGGTGGAAGAAATGCTGCGCGTGGGGCGTGAGTGCATTATTACCTTTCCCAACTTCGGCCAGTGGAAAGCGCGCTGGCACCTGGCGGTTTCCGGGCGTATGCCGGTATCCGACTTATTACCCTACGAATGGTACGACACGCCAAATATTCACTTTTGTACTTTCAAAGACTTTGAGGTGCTCTGCCGCGAACATCACTGGCAAATCTTGCACCGGCAGGTAGTCTCAGAGTCGCCGGTTTCCGGGGTTTTGAAGGATTTTTTGCCGAATCTTTTTGGAGAAACGGCGATTTACCATCTGACTCGCTAATATTAGAAGAAGATGGTTGTCAAACGCGCCGCCTCAAACGGAGGGGGCGGTTTCATGATTAGTAAGGAGGACGCTGTGAAACGTCTGTTTGCTGGATTTCTCTCATTGGCCCTGCTGCTGTGGGCGGCCGCTGCCGCGGCCCAGGGTGCGAAGATCATCGAAAATCACAAAACGTTCGGCGATTACCACGTCTCCTACTCGGTGTTTAACAGCGAATTCATTTCCCCCGACATTGCCCGCCAGTACAACCTGGTGCGTGCGCCAGATCGTGCCTTCGTCAATATCTCGGTGAGAAAGAAAGATGATACCCAGGGCATGAGTGCCGGGATATCCGGCAATGCCACCAACCTGATTCAGCAGTCGCGGACGCTCGAGTTCCGCGAAGTGCGCGACAACAAGGCCGTCTATTACCTGGCACCGTTCCGGTTTGAAAATGAGGAAAACCTCACCTTCAATATCGACCTGGTGCTGCCCGACGGCAGCACCCAGCAGCTTACCTTCCGTCGGCAATTGCACAAAAACTGATTGTGCGAGCCGTTAGAGTCTGCAGCGGGCCTGATTGAGCCCGCTGTTTTTATTTTGGCGATAGAGCTTTCCCTTAACCTTCTTGGGTTCTCGGGGAATTTTCTTGAGGCTTTCTCAGGTTTGGGTCATGGAAAAAATTGTTCTCGCCAGCGGCAACGCGGGCAAGCTCAAAGAATTTTCGCAGCTGTTTGCCGGCTGGCAGATTGCGGTGTTACCGCAGTCGGATTTTCTGCAGCAGGAGGCGGAGGAAACCGGCCTCAGCTTTATTGAGAACGCCCTGATCAAAGCGCGCCATGCCAGCCGTGCCAGCGGGCTTCCGGCGCTGGCGGACGACTCCGGGCTGGCGGTGGATGCGCTCGATGGTGCCCCCGGAATTTATTCGGCGCGTTATGCCGGTGCCGGTGCCAGTGATGAGGACAACAACCGCAAACTGATGGAAGCACTGGACGGGGTGCCCGCGGAAAAGCGCACCGCGGCTTTTCACTGTGCGCTCGCGTTCGTGCGTACGCCTGACGACCCGGTGCCACTGGTGTGCACCGCGCACTGGCCCGGCCAGATTCTCACCCGGCCTGCGGGGGACCAGGGCTTCGGTTACGACCCCCTGTTTTATGTGCCGTCGGAAAAGCTTACCTCCGCGCAATTGCCCCGCGAGGTGAAAAACCGCTTGAGCCACCGCGCTCAGGCCGTAAAGAAGTTCGAGCAGCTGTGGCACGAGGAAATGGTGGTGCCCGAACAGTTCCGCCACGCCGCTATCGGCAAGAAGCTGCTTTGAGTTCACCACATTGAGCGCCGATACCCAGCCACTGGTGCTGCCCCCGTTGAGTCTGTATGTGCATATACCCTGGTGTGTGCGCAAATGCCCCTACTGCGATTTCAACTCCCATCAGGTCCCCGCGGCTGATCGCTCCTCCGGGTCAGGTGAACATGTCTCCATTCGGCACGGAACCAACAGCGAACCGGCCGCTAGCCAGCTGCCGGAGGCCGAATATGTGGACCAGCTGGAGCGGGACCTGCGCAGCCAGCTCGGCTGGATTCAGGGGCGCAAGCTCGGCTCGATCTTCTTCGGTGGCGGTACCCCCAGCCTGTTTTCGCCGCTGGCGATCGAGCGCATTCTCAACCTGGCGGAATCCCTCGTGGGCTTTGCGCCGGATATCGAGATCACCCTGGAAGCCAACCCCGGCACCTTTGAGCAGGCGAAGTTCGCCGGCTATCACAGTGCCGGCGTCAATCGCCTGTCGATCGGCGTGCAGAGCTTCGACCCGTTACAGCTGCAGAACCTCGGGCGCATCCACTCCGGTGCCGAGGCGCACACGGCGGCGACACAGGCGCGGGCGGCGGGTTTCGATAACATCAATATCGACCTGATGCACGGCCTGCCCGGACAGGGAGAGGTGGATGCACTACAGGATCTGAAGCAGGCGGTGGCGCTGGGTGCCGAGCACATCTCCTGGTACCAGCTCACGATCGAGCCGAATACGGCCTTCTATTCTGCGCCACCGGTGACCCCGGGCTCCGAGCAGATCGCCGAGATTCAACAGGCGGGCCGGGCCTATCTGGCGGGGGAGGGCTATGGCCGCTATGAGGTGTCTGCCTATGCGCGCACTGGCCTGGCGTCTCGCCACAACCTCAACTACTGGTCGTTTGCGGACTACATAGGCATCGGTGCCGGCGCCCACGGTAAATTCATCTTGCCCGACAGTGGCCGGATCATCCGCACCCAGCGTACCCGAGCCCCCCGGGACTACCTGGCACTGGGGTGTGCCCTTGGTAAGGGCGGTGGTGACTTCCCACAGGCCAAAGTGACAGACGTTGCCATTGCCGAGCGCCCGCTGGAATTCCTCATGAATACCTTGCGGCTGGAAAAGGGGGTGCCGGCAATGTCTTTTCCGGCCTACACCGGCCTGCCCCTGTCCACCCTGGCGGGGGAATGGGCGAAACTGGAGGCCATGCAGTTGGTGGAGCCCCTGGGGCCGCGCATCTCCACCACGGAGTTTGGTTACGACTATGTGGACGAGATCCTGCAGCGATTTCTGCCCTCTGACTGAGCCACCATGGCGGCACGGGTGAGCGCGGCCACTTGAAAACCGTGGCGCGGCCCTTATATCAGGGCGAAATGCCAACTGTTGCGGCAAAATGGCAACGGTGGCGGGACCATTTGTCTTGCGGGGCCTGCGGGCGGTACTTATTATGTCTGCCGGCGGGCCAGCGGGGCCTGAAGAAACAGAACTACAGGAAAGCACTATGAGCGCGAACATCGTCAACGTCACCGACGCAGAATTTGAAGCCGAAGTACTCAAGGCCGAGGGCCCGGTACTGGTGGACTTCTGGGCCCAATGGTGCGGTCCCTGCAAGATGATCGCTCCGGTACTGGAAGACCTGTCTGGCCACTACGGCGACAAGCTGAAAATCGTCAAAGTGGACGTGGATGCCAACAAAGAAGCGGCAGCCAAGTACAACGTCCGCGGTATCCCCACGCTGTTGCTGTTCAAGGGCGGTAACGTCGAGGGTACCAAGGTGGGTGCGCTGTCCCGCGCCCAGCTGACCGAGTTCATCGACAGCCAGATCTGATCCGGCTGTGCGGGGCGTGACTGGCCAAGGTCAGGGCGCCCCGTGTCATTTCCTGCAACTGCCGGGTCGCGGCACCAGAGCCCGAGAAATAGACCTTGCAGGATGCCGAACTGCCGTTATACTGCCTAGTAATCAAAGTAACTGTTCAGTACAGACCTGAGCCAAGTCGCCAACCCCGCTGTCGTCACAGCCTCTCCGGCGCAAACTCCTCAAGTTGAACGATCTTCCCTCTGGCGCCTTTGCCAAGCCAATTGTGCCAATTGCGAGCGGTAACCCCTGTTTTGGTGGTATCCAAGAGAGTGTTCAAGTGAGTAGCGCGCGGAAAGCGAATCCGTCGGCCGGTCGATACAGGCATTATCAACATCGAACTTTCAAATCCCCCCGCAAACACTTCCGGTGCGTCCGCGCCATCTGACAGAAGAAACCTAAATAAAGCAATTGGTATGAACCTTTCTGAATTAAAAACCAAACCCATCGAAGAGCTGATTGAAATTGCCAAGGGCATGGGGCTCGAAAACGTCGCCCGCTCGCGCAAGCAGGACATCATTTTCAATATCCTCAAGCGCCACGCCAAAAGCGGTGAAGACATATACGGCGAGGGTGTGTTGGAAATTCTTCAGGACGGGTTTGGCTTTTTGCGGTCTGCCGACTCCTCCTACCTCGCAGGCCCCGATGACATCTATGTTTCCCCCAGTCAGATCCGCCGCTTCAATCTCCGCACCGGCGACTCCATTTCCGGCAAAATCCGTCCCCCCAAAGAAGGTGAGCGCTACTTCGCACTGCTGAAGGTCAGCGAGATCAACTTCGACAAGCCGGAAAATGCGCGCAACAAGATCCTGTTTGAAAACCTCACGCCGCTGTTCCCCAACGAGCGCCTCGGCCTCGAGTGCGGAAACGGCTCTTCCGAGGACCTGATCGGTCGTATCATCGACCTGATCGCACCGATCGGCAAAGGTCAGCGTGGCCTGATTGTTGCGCCGCCCAAGGCGGGTAAAACCATCATGTTGCAGAACATGGCCCAGGCCATCACCCGCAACAGCCCGGAGTGCCACCTGATCGTTCTGCTGATCGACGAGCGCCCGGAAGAAGTGACCGAGATGCAGCGCTCTGTGCGCGGCGAAGTGGTCGCCTCCACCTTCGACGAGCCGCCCGCCCGTCACGTGCAGGTGGCCGAAATGGTGATCGAGAAAGCCAAGCGCCTGGTCGAGCACAAGAAAGATGTGGTCATCCTGCTGGATTCCATCACCCGACTGGCGCGTGCCTACAACACCACCGTACCGAGCTCCGGTAAGGTGCTGACCGGTGGTGTGGATGCGCACGCCCTGGAGCGTCCGAAGCGCTTCTTTGGTGCGGCGCGAAACATCGAAGAAGGCGGTAGCCTCTCCATTATTGCCACTGCGCTGGTGGATACCGGCTCCAAGATGGACGAAGTGATCTTCGAGGAGTTCAAGGGCACCGGTAACATGGAGCTGCAGCTGGACCGTAAAATCGCCGAAAAGCGGGTTTACCCGGCCATCAACGTGCGTCGCTCCGGCACCCGCCGTGAAGAGCTGCTGATGCCCGAAGGCGAGCTGCAGCGGGTTTGGATCCTGCGCAAGTTGCTGCACGATATGGAAGACTTGGCCGCCACTGAATTCCTGATCGACAAGCTCAAGGACTTCAAGACCAACGACGAATTCTTCCTGTCCATGAAACGGAAATAATTCCTCTTCACAATAAGGCTTGCGCAAACTGCAGGCCTTTTTTGCATCTTGTGGAGAATTTTTGCAATGCGACGAAACAGGCGTGAAATTACGCCGAATTCGGTTGAAAAGGCATTGCGTTAGGCATATAAAGGCCAACATTGTTGTGTTGAACAGTATTTCAGCACTGCCCGAATTGGTCTCGCCCGGCTGGGAAGTCGAGCGACTCTGGACCAATCGCAAATGGATAACTCGGTGGAGCTGGTTACCATTTGTGAATTGCTCGACAGCCCACTGACTCTAGTGAGACTTTTTTGTGAATATCTATATCGGAAATCTGGCCTACGGCGTAACCTCTGACGAACTGCACGAAGCTTTCGGTGCGTTCGGTGAAATCTCCCGGGCTACTGTAATCACTGACCGGGAAACTGGCCGTTCTAAAGGTTTTGGTTTCGTAGAAATGCCGAACGACGACGAAGCGCGTAAGGCAATCGAAGAAATGAATGATCAGCCGCTGTCTGGCCGTAACATCCGTGTTAACGAAGCCAAGCCGCGCGAAGACCGTCCGCGTCGTCCCCGCTTCTAAGGCACGCTTTACCGCCTAGAAGTTCGGCAACCCGTAGCATGTTCCATGCTGCGGGTTGTTCAATATCCCCTTCCGTTCTGCCACCGAGCCTGCTGGTGCGGTGTATGTTCCCCATTTTGTTCTGACTGTTTTACACTGGCCGTCGAAATTCTCGTCGACCGGTAACACATGAAATACAACGACCTGCGCGACTTCATCCAGCTATTGGAAAAGCGCGGCCTCCTCAAGCGCATAACACATCCCGTCAGCCCCTATCTGGAAATGACAGAAATTGCCGACCGCGTGCTGCGTGCCGGCGGCCCAGCCCTGTTGTTTGAAAACCCCACCGGATATGACACCCCCGTACTCGCCAATCTGTTCGGCACGCCCGAACGTGTCGCCCTGGGCATGGGGCGCGAGTCCGTCAGCGAACTGCGCGAGGTGGGTGAGTTGCTCGCCTTCCTGAAGGAGCCGCAGCCGCCGGAAGGTCTGCGCGATGCCTGGGACAAACTACCCATCTTCAAGCAGGTGATGAACATGGGGCCCAAGGTCATCAGCAAAGCCGACTGCCAGCAGTTTGAAATCAACGCCGGCGACGTTGACCTGACCAAGCTCCCCATTCAGACCTGTTGGCCCGGTGATGCCGCACCCCTCGTCACCTGGCCCCTGGTGATTACCCGGGGGCCGGAGAAAAAGCGCCAGAACCTCGGTATCTACCGCATGCAGTTGATTGGTAAAAACCGCCTGATCATGCGCTGGCTATCCCACCGGGGCGGTGCGCTGGACTTCCGTGAATGGCAACAGCAATTCCCTGGCGAGCCCTTCCCGGTTGCTGTCGCACTCGGCGCTGACCCAGCCACCATTCTCGGCGCCGTCACCCCGGTACCGGATACCCTCTCTGAATACGCCTTTGCGGGCTTACTCCGGGGCGGGAAAACGGAAGTGGCAGAAGCCCGGCTCAGCAACCTGCAGGTCCCCGCCAGTGCCGAGTACGTGCTGGAGGGCTATATCTATCCGGACGACATGGCCGACGAGGGGCCCTACGGCGACCACACCGGCTACTACAACGAAATCGATCGCTTCCCGGTGTTCACCGTAGAAAAGATCACCCATCGTAAAGATCCCATCTATCACAGCACCTACACCGGCCGCCCACCGGATGAGCCGGCCGTTCTAGGCGAAGCGCTGAATGAAGTCTTCGTACCCATATTGCGCAAGCAATTTCCGGAAATTGTCGATTTCTACCTGCCGCCCGAGGGCTGTTCATACCGCCTCGCCGTGGTCACCATGAAGAAGCAATACCCGGGACATGCCAAGCGGGTCATGATGGGCGTCTGGTCTTTTTTGCGCCAATTCATGTACACCAAGTTTGTGATCGTCACCGATGATGACGTCAACGCACGGGACTGGAACGACGTCATCTGGGCCATGACCACCAGAATGGACCCCGCCCGCGATACGGTAATGGTCGAGAACACCCCGATCGATTATCTCGACTTCGCCTCACCGGTATCAGGGCTGGGCTCGAAGATCGGTTTCGACGCGACCAATAAATGGGACGGCGAAACCACCCGCGAGTGGGGGAGACCAATCGTAAAAGATCCCGAAGTCACACAAAAAATCGATGCCATGTGGGACGAGCTGGGTCTGTAGGAAGCATTTGCAAATGCCAAGGAGGGCAAATGGAAATTATAAAAACAATCCGGCCGGGCGATGATGGCAGCAAGCGCTATCACGACAAATACGGCGATCAACTATGCGCCGTACGATACCGACGATCCCCATGCAAAAACACCGTCTACACCACCGTGGAAATCATCGTCGCGCAACGGGAAGCCTATCGAAATAAAAATACCAAACCCACATCTCCGCAAAACCCAACGGAATGGGTGGCACTGAAAATCGCCTACGACGAAGTCGAGCTGCGCGCTGAAGTGCGGAAAATAGGTGGTCGCTGGAGCAGGACCGCCAAAGCCTGGGTGGTAAAGCGGAGCATGGCCGAGCGCAGAAACATGGCCCACAGAATCGTCGAGGGGCTAATTGATCAATGCCTAGATGTAGACATATAGCCGACCATAAAAAATGGCTACATATAGCCATAATGGACATATATAGACATGTCATGCCCAGATATGCACATAATGTCTATATCTGGGGCTTTTGAATAAAACTGTTAGGCATCCAAATGAATACGTTGCCAAGTTCAAAGTCTGCTCCCAAGAGAGTAGACGTTGAGAAGATTAAAAAAGCAGTTGTCCATCGAAACCTGGTGGGCTTAGCGAACGATACGAAGTGGAATGAATTAATTAATTCTGTTCGTGCGCGTAAGGACTGGCAGCCTTCCTACAGGTCGAAAACTGTCGAAGGATATGTAACGGGCTGGGATGTAGAGTGGTACTACCACCTTCCTTTCCCATTCGTTGGTGTGGAGTGGTTTGACATTAGCCTGCAATCCACTCAGAAAGAACAAGACACCTCATGGGTCGTTGATTTAGTCGAAGATATAGGCTTCGAATATGAGGTTAGGGAAGACATACTGCGGATTTGGGGATATGGTCCAAAGTCTTTTGATGAATTCGGAGTATGAAATGCCTAACAAGCGGCATCACGGCGACCGCTTTTCCGCCGCTTCGCGGCTCCAAATCGGCGCATGTGCCGGGCGTTAAGTTTCTAGGTGAAGTAATGACCGATAAAATTATTCAAAATATTCGTGAAAATAAATACGACAGAAACGAGCTGGAGAAGCTTCTTTCAAATGCAGAACGATTGAATCGTGAGGATATAATTGAAGCCGTTAAAGAATCACTTCAGGAAATTGATCCTAGATCATACTCAAAACGGTATGTGAAACCCATTCGCGAGAAGGTAAAGGGAATTGCTGAAGAAATAATGAATTCTCAAGGTTGGGGGGCATGGCCAGAAAACCTAGTTGGAAACGGTGTAAAAGCTGGAGGTCCAATGATGAATGGCGAGGTGCTGGCTGAATTTTATATATCGTACAAAAAGGAAGGCTGGAAAAACTCATCATACCTTGCTGTTGTTCAACCAGATGAAGAAAGTGTCGTTCACTATATGGTGAAAAAACACGGTGAAGAAGGACAAATTGTTTATACCAGTTCGGAAGCAATTGAGTTTTTCGCGGCAGCATTGGAAACTTAACAAAGCGCTGCAGACCGACAGCTTACTTTGTGCACCTTTTGCGCGGTCGCTGTCGCTCCCATTTTCGCGCAAAATGCGCACAAAGTAAGCTGCGGCTGAGCGCGGCGTTAGGCTTCGTATGGGTATGGATAAGAAATTTATACTTATCATGGTAGGAATGTTCTTAAGTTCGTGTGCTGTGCTTCATGAAGAGTATTTCTATCCGAGAGCGAGTGGAGCAACTGTCGAGAAGAAATGGTGTCGCGGAAAAGTCGGTGTAGATAACCAATTGATATTCAGCTTAAGCAATGTTGATGTAACGCTGGAAGTTTGGGAGTACAACGGAGTTACCCGCTTGGGGGTCAGTTTTAACGTTTCTCAAGGCGGTGCTGTAGTTTGGCCTTCACAAACGGTTATTGCCTTTACAGATTCAAGGCAAAAGGAAATAAAAGTAAATAGTTTTACAAGATTGCGCAGAGTTTCAGGCACAGATGATCTGCTAAAAAAGGATTTTCCTGTAAATTCTGTTATGAATAACTCTTCACTCGACGAAGCTGAGACCTACTATGAGTCATTCGAAATACCAGAGAAAATTATTGAAGAAGTAAAAATTTCGGAAATACGTCTATTGATTAATGGTATCGAGAATGTATTGTCAGATCTAACCTTTACAAAAAAGACCGGTCTATTTCTCCATCCTCTAAATTGCTAATCAAGCTTAGTGAGTGGGCCCTAGGAGCCTAACAAACAGCGGCAGAGCGACAGCCAACACTACACACCTTTTGTGTTACTCGCTAGCGCTCAAACATTAACACAAATGGCGCTCCGCATTGGCTGCGCCTGATTGAGGCGTTATGGTTCAGTGTTATCCACAAAGTAACCAATTCAACTGTTGATGAGCAAATATAAATAAGGAAATTCGTGTGGTTGGACAAATTTTTGTTTTTATTGTTGGGATGATCGGCTTGGTAGTGGGTTTGGTTGAAGGCGATTACCTCTGGGCGTTTGCCGGTCTCGTTGTGGTACTTTCTGGTGTTCACCTGATATACAAGATAAAAACAGGCAAAAACATTTGGGACAAAGAAAACAGATGATGAGCGTATTAATATATGGATCTATTGTGCTTGGCTGACGCTCATTCTTCGCTAATTTTGACCAAGCTTATCCACTCATTATGTGGGCGTTATGCAATACAAGGAGAGTAAATTTGAAGAGGGTATTCTCGCTCTTAGCGATAATTGTGATTGGCGTGATACTCGTATCAGATGTTGGGCTATTAATTAAATATGCGCAAAAACCAGAGGCCTATTCATTAATGGAGAACGTCTCATTTGTGCATTATTTTATCTTGTACAAAAATGGGGTTGAGTTCGCCCTGCTAAAAACAATATTTTCAGGCCTGCTGATGACTTTTTGGATTTGGAGGCTTATTTACCCTTCTAGAATCGAAGCTCTTAAATATGCGACTCTCGTGTACTCGCTGCTGTGGGTTTCCATTGGTGGGGTTGTACTAACAGGGATTTCGGGCGTATTGCAATTTTCGGCCGGTTTAACAGTGAAGCCCTTCGATATGACACCGCTAGTTGTAAGTATGAATTTAAAAAACCTTGGCGTTCTAGTGGCAATATCCATTGCACTTCCTATGGTATTACTATTTTTGCCTAGGCTACATAATCGTTATCATCGCGTCAGTAATGTATAACAGTGCCGGGAAATTTACGCTGGGCTTTTGGCAATCCGCGGGAGAGATTATTTTGTGCACGTTTTTCGCAGGTTACTTCGCCCCCATGGTTGGGCAAAACACGCACAAGATTATCTGCGCTACTAACGTCGTTAATTGAAATCCGAACATGAATATTCAATTGCTAGAGTCCGATGAGGAATTAGATAAGGTTGCTAGGGTTCTTCTGCAGCTTAGGCCGAAGTACGATCTGGATAGCCTTAAGACTCAAATCAAGTTACAGCGAGAGTCAGGCTACAACCTTGCGTATGTTACATGCGGTCACAGCGTTTTGAGCGTGGCAGGCTTTGTGGTCGGTCAGAAACTGGCTTGGGGCAAGCATGTCTATGTCGATGATCTCGTTACAGATGAGCGTCACAGGTCATCTGGGGCTGGCGCATTGCTGGTTGATTGGATAAAACAGTACGCGAAAGAAATTGGTTGTAGCCAAGTGCATCTTGACTCCGGGGTTCAAAGATTCCAGGCGCATCGCTTTTACTTGAGGGAAAAGTTCAATATTGAAAGCCATCATTTTTCCATAACAGGACTCTAGGGCGTTTAATCGGTTACAGGTTGCGGCTTGGTCCATGCATTTTCAGGATAGTTTTATGGATTTGAATCAGGTAACACTTCCCGTAGTTGATATGCAGGCAGCGACGGAGTTCTATCGAAAAATGGGGTTCCTTCAGATTGTTGATACGGATCATTACGCCCGCTTTGAGTGCCCGGCTGGAAATGCAACATTCTCTCTTAGCCTTTCAGGGGCAGGGTTTTCGAATGGGAGCATTATTTACTTCGAGCACGAAGATCTTGACGCATTGGTAAAAGAGCTTGAATCGAAAGGGATCAAGTTCGATGAGCAACCCAGTGATAAACCGTACCTTTGGCGGGAGGCGATATTGCACGATCCATCCGGGAACAAGATTAAATTATATTGGGCGGGTAAAAATCGGTTGAACCCACCATGGCGCGTCGAGCTTGGTGCATAGCCCAGGCTATTGGGTGACAGTCAGGTAGCGAATAAGCAGGATTAACAGATGAATAAGAAAATTGTCGGAATCGTTCTGATCGCTATTGGGGTGGCCTTGGGGCTCTGGGGTTATGACGTTTATGATTCGGCGAGCTCGCAGGTTGTGCGTGCGTTTAGTGGTGATACACCAATCGAAGCTTGGATCGGCATGGTCGGTGGTGCGATCTGTCTGCTGGTGGGGATCTTGAAGCTCAAGTAAATGGCGCGCTGTGTTCCAGGAAAATGCCGCGCCCATTTTCTGAATGGGGCGTCGCGTTTTTTGTGGCAATGAGGTGATTAGCGCTCAGCCCTTTCTATACTCTCAGCTCCCGATTGTGGGCGTGTATGAGGAGAATGTTATGGAAGGCGTTCTGGGCTTACTGGTTCTGATTGCGGATATCTATGCCATCATCAAGATTCTGCAAAGTTCTGCAAGCGGCCTGAAAAAGCTGGTGTGGGTATTGATTGTGCTGCTCTTCCCGGTCATTGGCTTTATTGCCTGGTTTTTCTTTGGTCCGGGCGGCCGGGCTTGAGCAAGCCCGGCCTGGTGTTGCGATATGAGTTGCTCAGGACGCTTTGGTGCTGAGCATGCCTGTCTGTTGGCCGGGTAGAGGCAGCTTCGGTAGGTCGGAAACGGCTTGCAGCAGGCCCTGTTCGTAGAGGCGCGCGGCCTGTTCCTTTTCGCCCAGTGCGAAGAGCAGGCGGGCCAGCTCCGCAGACGTGACGGGATCTGCACGCAGCAGCAGGCTTTTTTCGAAATACTGCCGCGCTTTGCCCCAGATTTCATTGCGCAGACATAGTCGGCCCAGGCAGGTCAGCAGGTCGGCATTTTCGCCGTACTCCTTTTGCCAGCCATCGGCGACCGAGAGTTGCTGGTTGGCGTCCGCACCGGTGAGGTGACCGTACAGGCGCACAGTGTCTCCCCGCCACTCGCGGTTGAGAATCCAGCGCAGGTGCTTTTCGGCCTCCACATCGTCTCCCACCTTGTGCAGGGTTTCGCCGTAAAGATTGCGCAGTTCAATATTGCGCTGCCAGCGGCCGTTGAGGCTCTGCCAGACTTCCTTGAGTTTTTCACGATCGTTACGGTTAGCCGCTTCGCGCAGCAGGTTCTGATAAACCTCGAGTTCTAATTGCTGGAGCTGGGATTCTGGCATGGTGCCGTGCTTTTCCAGTCGCGGCAGCAGTTCGCGGAGGCCGTGCCATTCGCCGATATGGTAGTAAGCCTGACGCAGTAACTGCAGCAGTGCCGGGTGGTTGGGCTCTTCGTGCATGGCTCGCTGCAGGCTGGCAATACACTGTTCGTAATGTTTGTCGAGCAGCTGCATGCGGGCCTGGCTGATGGCCACGGCCAGCTGGGTGTCGTCGCCGGTGGCTTCGGCCTTGGCCAGCAGTTCGTTGGCTTCATCCCGGTAGCCGAGCTCAAAAGCGCTGCGCGCGGCGGCCAGGTAATTGATGATGGGGGCATCCGAGCGCGCGGCACTTTTCAGCAGCAGGCGCCGGGCGCGCGCCCAGTTGCCCTCCATATACTCGACAAGGCCGTTCGTCAGGCGGCGGCGTGCCATGCGGCTGCGGCCAAAGCGGATGCGGCTGACACTGCCTTCAATGGCTCGGGCGAGGCTGCGCAGTAGCCAGATGGCGAGAAACAGGGCAAGCATGCCCAGGACCAGGCCACCAATCGCGACCCACAGGTTCATTTCAATACGTTTGCCGGCGTCGCCGCCCACCGTGAGTAACAGGTAGCCCGGGTAGGAGCGCATGGCTTCTGCGAGCAGGGCGCCACCCAGTAGCAATACCAGGGTAAAGAACAGGAAGCGTTTCACTGGGAGTCGCCTCCGTTGATGTCGTCATCCATTTGGCCGGACGAAACCTTGTGCATGCGCTCGATGTAATTGCGCAATGCGCTTTGCGAGGCGCTGAGGTTGGGCAGCTCGGTTTTGATTGTTTCTTCACTCAGTTCTTGCAGCTCGCGCAGGATCACTTCCCGTTGCGGATTTTCCACGCCGTAGTCGAGCAATAGCTGTCGCGCATGGTTGAGCGAGTCTTTGTATACAGTGTCGTCTGCGCGCAGCACCGCCAGTTCCGCCTGCTCCATATTCAGTCGCAGGCTCTGGCGGAAGCGGGTTTCACTCTGCGGTGAAAGCAGCACCGGGTCTACGGCGCCGTCGCGAATGCGTACCGATCCTTTGAGGAAATTAACGAAGTTGTCCCAGCTGGAGCGGAAATGCTCTTCACCCACATCGGTGTTGTCGGCCTGCGCCTGGGCCGCTGCCGCATCCCGTTTGGCGAGGTCGAACTGGGGCTGGATGTTGAGTTTCACCATCTGCTCTTCCAGCGCGCGCAGGCGCAGGTAGAGCCCTTCCCGGTCTACGTTCTCCACCAGTTTGAGCGCGGTGATGTCGCGGGCCAGCTGCTGGCGTACGCCGTAAAGGTCGGGCAGGTCGACCCGGCGCACAATGGTGTCTACTTCTTTCAGCAGGCCCAGCGCGGCGCGGCTGTCCTGTTCGAGCATCAGCCGCTGGTTGGCGAGGCGCAGCAGGTAGTCCGCTTCGGCGAGCTTCCAGTCCTCGCGGCTGGCGTTTCCGAGTTGGCTGAGGCGGGCGCCCTGCGCGGTGACGTTGCGTTGCAGGCCTGCCAGTTGCTGTTGTAGCTGCTGGATGGTCTGGCTCTGCTGCGACAGCTGCTGATTCTGTTGAGACAACTGCTGGCGCAGTTCGCCGATCAGTTGCGCGCTGTGGTCCTGAGGCGGGACCGGTGAAGTGCTGGAGGGCGGTGTGGGTGGCGCTTCGCCCGGTTGCAGCATGGGCTGCTCCGGCACCGGGGGTTGCGGGGCACTCTGTGTATTTCCTGTGTCGTTGTCGGCGGTGCCCGTGTCGCGCTGGGGTTCGCGCACACTGGTGGTGTCCGGACTGCCTTCCAGGTTGGTCGGTGCGGCATCCGGTTTCGGCGTGGTGCGCGTCGCCTGGGTCGGGTTGCTCGCGCTTGCGGAGAAGTGTTTGCCCACCACCGGCAGCGCCTGCAGGTGCTGTCCCACTTGCTGCCGCACGCCGGGCACCAGATACCACGCGGCCACGGCGATGGCGATCAGAACTATTAGTAACAGCCAGAACCAGCCCCAGCCGCGTTTCTTTTTGGCGGAGGGCCGTGGCTTTTTGGCGGAGCCGGGCGACGGTTTCTCACCTGGCTTGCTACCGCTTTTGCCACCGGTCTGGGCAGCTTTGGCAAAGTTGCTTTGGGGTTCGGCTTTGCGGGTCACCACCGGCACATCTTTGGCCGTACCTTTGTCCGTATCTTTGTCGCTGGCCTTTTTGTCGCCACTGTTGTCCGGAGTGGCGGGCGGCGGGGCTTTTTTATCGCTCATGGACTCGCTTGCTCAGAATGGATGCCGGGGTGCCCGTGGCACCTGCGTCTTTGGGCGGCTGCAGAACCGGTTCTACAGCGCGCGATGCGGTGACACAGGTTGAAACTGGAGCATCACCATAGAAATTTTGTCGCCAAATTATAGCGACTGACGCGGCTCTTTATACGGACTCTGGCGCGGAAATGAAATTTTTTACCGACTCTGGCGTGTAATCAGGAATCGCCGGCGGCCACGGCCTCTTTCAGTGCGGCCAGCATGGCGTCATCGCCGGCATTGGCGGCGGCAAAGGCACGGGTAAAGCCGAGTGCGCTGGCCTGTTCTGCTACGCGCGCGCTCGGGCAGATCAGCGCAGTGTGGCGCAGAGCCGTGCGCGCGCTCGCGTCGATGACCCGGTGCAGGTTTTCCAGGGTTTCACCGCTGTGCACGGTAATGGCGTCTGGTGTCGCGCGATAGGCGCGTATTTCTTCGGCAGCGTTGGCGGGTAGGGTGCGCCGGTACAGCTCGCAGTAATCCAGTCGCGCGCCGCGTTCTTCGAGTGTGGTGCCGATCAGGGGGCGGCCGCCCTGTCCGCGAAAAATGATGACCCGCTGGCCCTGCAGGTGTTGCAGCTGGGGCAGTGCGAGCAGGGCTTCCGAATCCATGGTGCTTGCCAGCCCCTGCTCAGTGTTGCCGGTTTCCGGGTTGGCCCCGCGTGCGCGAATGGCGCGCGCGGTGGCGGCGCCAATGGCGTAGTAGCGGGGCCCGATGGGCAGTTGCGGCCAGTAGTTGTCGAGCCAGTCGAAGGCGTACTGCACGGCATTCTGGGAGACGAAAATCGCATGTTCGAACTGGTCGAAATCCAGAATTAGGCTTTTAGTCCGCTGGGCGTCGTCGCCCTGTTCGATCGGCGCGATTTCCAGCAGGGGGATGCAGTCCGCCACCGCTTCCTCGGACTGCAGCCGGTCCCGCCAGCCCCCTGTTTGATGGGCGGGGCGGGTGATCAGTATGCGTTTGCCGGCGAGTGCGGAATGGGCGCTGGGCATGGGGGTATGTGGTTTGATCTGGCTCGGTTCAGGGTTCAATCGCTGCGAGAATCTTGTCGGCACCGGCGTCCAGCAGTCGTTCGGCAAGGCGGATGCCGAGGGCTTCGGCGTCCGCGGTGCTGCCGCGCACTTCATCGCTGAGCATGGTGGCTCCATCGGGGCTGCCCACCAGGCCGCGCACATGCAGGGTGCTGTGATCGCTACTGTCGAAAATGGCGTAGCAGCCGATGGGCACCTGGCAGCTGCCATTGAGGCGGCGCACCATGGCGCGTTCGGCTGTCAGGTGGTGGCTGGTGTCTGCGTGGTGCAGTGGCGCCAGCAGTGCTTCCAGAGCCGGGTCGCGGCGGGACTCGATGCCCACGGCACCCTGGCCACCGGCGGGCAGCAGTACTTCGGGCTCGATAAAGGCCGCGATGCGCTCACGCATTTCCAGGCGCAGCAGGCCGGCGGCCGCCAGGATGATGGCGTCGTAGTCGCCGGCATCGAGCTTGGCGAGGCGGGTGTTGACATTGCCGCGCAGGAATTTCACTTCCAGGTCCGGGCGCAGCGCCAGTACCTGACACTGGCGGCGCAGGCTGGAGGTGCCCACCACGGCACCCTTGGGCAGTGCTTCGAGAGATGCGTAGTGATTGCTCACAAAGGCGTCGCGCGGGTCCTCGCGCTCGCAGATCACGGGCAAATGCAGCCCCTCCGGGAATTCCATCGGTACGTCTTTCATGGAGTGCACGGCGATATCGGCACGGCCCTCCAGCATGGCCTTCTCCAGTTCTTTCACGAACAGGCCTTTGCCGCCAACCTTGCTCAGGGGGATGTCCAGCAGCTGGTCGCCACGACTGGTCAGCGGCAGCAGTTCCACGGTTAGGTCCGGGTGATGCAGCTCCAGCTGTTGCTTGACGTAATTCGCCTGCCACAGAGCAAGGGCGCTTTCACGGGTGGCAATGCGGATGGTGGTGATGGCGGAAGATGGGGAGTCGGACATGCGCGGCAATCAGGTCGGTTGGAAATGAGCGCGCAAGTCTAACAGTTTGGTGGCGGGAATGGTCTAGCCGGCGCCCTGCTGGCGCAGCCAGTCCTCGAGAAAAATCCGCGCGGCGATGGAGTCTACCGGCTGGTTGGCGTAGTTGCCGCGATGGCCGCGCTCACGGGCTTCGTCTTTGGCGGCGCGGGTGCTGAGGCGCTCATCGGCATACTCCACCGGCAGGCCCAGGCGGCCGTGCAGGCGCTGGCCGAATTTGCGCGCGCGGGCGCCGAATTCGCTTTCCGTGCCGTCCATGTTGAGAGGCAGGCCCACCAGCAGTACCTGCGGCTGCCACTCTTTGACAATGCGCTGTACCTGATCCCAGTTCGGCTTGCCGTCTTTGGCCGGCAGCGGGTCCAGTTCACGGGCACTGCCGGTGAGGCTCTGGCCGTAGGCGAGGCCGATGGAGCGGGTGCCGAAGTCGAACGCCAGGGCGGTGCGCGGTTTGTTCATGCTCACTCCTCAGGCGTGACCGGACTGGCTGCCCATGCCGGAAAGGTCGATACCGTGGCGCGCGGCGGCGGTCTGCCAGCGTTTTTCCCAGGGGGTGGCAAAGAGGATTTCCGGCTCGGCGGGCAGGGTCAGCCAGGCATTCTCGGTAATTTCCTGCTCCAGCTGCCCCGGCCCCCACCCGGCGTAGCCGAGGGCCAGCAGCACATCGTCGGGGCCGCGGCCACAGGCGAGGGACTCAATGATGTCCTTGGATGCGGTGAGGCTGATCTCGTCGGAGACCTCGGCAGTGGAGGCGAATTGCATGCCGCGACCGTGCAGCACGAATCCCTGCTCTTGGGCCACCGGGCCGCCTACCAGCACCGGCTCGTCGCTGCGCAGGCTGGTGTCGTCCAGTGACAGCTGCGCAAACACTTGTTTCCAGGTCACTTTACTCGGGTCGTTGATGACGATGCCCATGGTGCCTTCCGGGCCGTGCTCGCAGACAAAAGCCACCGCCTGGTGGAAGCGCGGATCCTGCATGCCGGGCATGGCGATCAGGAACTGGCCGCGCAGGCTGCTGTGGGTAAGGTCGCTGTCGATACTGGATGGCTGCATGGGGCGCTTTCGGTTAACAGAGCTGTGGGGCTGCCGCGCGGCTGCGGTGAAGCGTTAAGTTTAGCGTTTCTGACGCGGCTGCGTGGTCAGCCGCGGCTGGGTGACTTTCCGGCAGCGGTAGAGAAACCGGTCATTTCGAACCGCCAGGTGCGGATGATTTCGAGCCGGTCGGCCTGCTGGCGGATTTCCGGGGGAAACGGGGCAAAGGGTGCTGCCAGGCGCACGATCTGCTGGGCGGCATCGTCGAGAATGCGCTCGCCGGAGGATTCCAGGATCACCACATCTTCCACCGCTCCGGTGGGCAGCAGGCGCACCATCATGCGCAGGTCGCCGGTAATCTGGCGGGCCAGCGCTTCCTCGGGGAAGTTGTCGTTGCCGATGGCTTCCACTTTCTGTCGCCAGTCGTGCAGGTAGGCGGCATCCGAGGCAGCCTTGGTGGCCACAGAGGTCAGGCGGCGCACCCGCGGACGCTGTGCGATGGTCTGGCGGATCTTGTCCAGGCGCGCCTGCAGGCTGGCGATTTCCGGATTGGTGGGCGGCAGGTCGGAGGGCGCGTCGCCCCGTTTTTCTTCCGAGCGCTTGTCTTCGGCGGGCAATTCCGGGGCCCGCTGGGGGCTGTCGCCGATGGTGGTGATCAGTTGCCGCAACTGGTCGGCCGGACGCGCCGCCTGCTGTTGCGGGAGCGGGCTCACCTGGCGAATGCTGGTGTCTGCCATTTCCGCGCGCCTGTCGGTAGAGAGTTCCCGCGGGGTCTCCGCGGTGCCACTGGCCTGCTGGTTATGTTGTGCCAGGTAGTCGGCATCTTCCGGGGCGTCCAGTGACCGGTGTTGGGCCAGGGTGACCTCCAGGGTGGGCGGGGCTTCCCTGGCTTCAGGGGCGGTAAACGCAACGCCGAAAATCAGCAGCGCGTGCAGGGCGCAGGCCAGAAACAGGGCAAAGGTAAAGCGGTCGCCCTGGCTGGCAGGCGCGGTGGCCGCCGGGCGCGGGTTCTGGGCCTGTTTTGTGGCCTCTGCTTGGGGTTGGCTGGCTGCTGCGGTCATTGTGGTTATTGCTTTACTTCTTGCCGTTACTTCTGCCGTGAAACCGCCGGTGCCGCCAGCCACGGATCAGTCCGCGCGCATAGGGCTCCGGCAGGAGTCGGACAGTTTACCCTTTTTGCGCCAGTCGGTCTGTGATCGCGCGCATCAATAATCCGCCGATGTCGGTGCCGAACGCGGAGTCGATTTCGCGTACACAGGTGGGGCTGGTGACATTTACCTCGGTCAGGTAATCACCGATTACGTCGAGGCCAACAAACAGCAGGCCTTTTTCCTTCAGGCTGGGGCCGACCTGCCGTGCGATCCACAGATCCCGCTCAGAGAGTGGGCGCGCCTCGCCGCGGCCGCCGGCGGCGAGGTTGCCGCGGGTTTCACCGGCCTCGGGGATGCGTGCGAGGCAATAGGGCACCGGTTCCCCATCCACCATCAGGATGCGCTTGTCCCCGTCCTTGATTTCCGGCAGGTAGCGCTGGCCCATGATCTGGCGCTGGCCGTTGTCGGTGAGGGTTTCCAGGATGGCCCCCAAATTGGCGCCGTCCGGTTTGACGTGAAAGATGCCTGTGCCGCCCATGCCGTCGAGGGGTTTGAAAATGACGTCCTTGTGATGGGCGTGGAAGGCGCGCAGCTGGGCCATGTCGCGGCTGACCGTCAGCGGTGGGCAGCAGTCGGCGAAATGGGTGGCGAAGATTTTTTCGTTGCAGTCGCGCAGGGACTGGGGCTTGTTGGCCACCAGTGTGCCGGCGCGTTCAGCGGCTTCCAGTATGTAGGTGGAGTAGATGTATTCGTTGTCGAACGGCGGGTCCACGCGCATCAAGAGGACGTCCAGCTCACCCAGATGCATGGGCTTGCGCTCGCCGAGGGAGAACCAGTTGTCCGGATCCTCAAAGACTTCCAGGTGCGAGCCGTTGCCCATGGGCGTGCTGCCGTCGAGGTACAGGTCGGACTGCAGGAAGTAGCGCAGTTCAAAGCCGGCACGCTGTGCGGCCAGCAGTAGCGCCAGGGTGGTGTCTTTCTTGTAATTGATGTTGGCGATGGGGTCCATGACCACGCCGAGCGTGTGGCTCATACCGGTATCCATAGTAGTGAAAGTGGGGCAGGGTGGCGGCTGGTCCGGGTGCTGCGATCAGTGCCCGGGGTGCGACCTTTCAGCCCGGCTAAGGTAAGAGTAGCTGGCGCCTTGTGCAAGCCGGCACGCCGGACTCGGCGTGCGCCAGAAGTGCGGCTTTGCTCACAATTTGATCATCCCTCGATTACCGGTTCGGCCGTCGCTAGATTCACTCTGGTATCTGTGATACAAGTTTGTCCCTGATCTGCGTCTGCTGGCCGTACGCCAACAGTTTGCGACGATCGGACCCCGTAATGAGGTTGCACATAAGGGCGCCGCCGCGGTTACACAACAATATCCAATGGCGCTCGAAAATAAGTAAAGGGGATTTGGGAACACACTATGGAGCTCAACTGGGAAAGTCTCACCGTTATGGTGATTGACGACAGTAAAACCATTCGTCGCACCGCGGAAACGCTGCTGCAGAAAGCGGGTTGTGCGGTTGTTACCGCCACTGATGGCTTCGACGCACTGGCGAAAATTGCTGACTCGCGTCCGGATATCATTTTTGTCGACATCATGATGCCGCGTCTCGACGGCTATCAGACCTGTGCATTGATCAAGAACAACAGCGAGTTCCGCAGTACGCCGGTGGTCATGTTGTCCAGTAAAGATGGCCTGTTCGATAAGGCCAAGGGCCGCGTTGTGGGCTGTGACCAGTATCTCACCAAGCCATTCAGCAAAAGTGAGCTATTGGGTGCGATTTCTGCCCACGCCAAGCCGCATCACGCCGCTTGAGGTTGGGTTCTCGCTGAAAACGTGAAACCTTTGGCAAAAATCGCGTAGACTTAGGCGTCTTGCATGGCGCCCTCTCGGCCTGCCTTCGTGGCAATGCCGGGGTGCGCAATAGTCAGCAAATTTAATAACAAAGCGTTTGGCCGCACGCGCTGATGTGCAATGCGGTCGCTAGCAACAACAATTCGCCTGGCGGGGATCCGATGCCAGCGCGGAAACACTATCTCGGGGGAGAAAGATGGCCAGAGTGCTAATCGTTGATGATTCGCCAACCGAAACTCACAAACTGACCACCATTCTGGAAAAGAATGGCCACGCCGTATTGACCGCCACCAATGGCGAAAACGGTGTGGATGTCGCGCGTGAAGAGCGTCCCGACGTGATCCTGATGGATATCGTCATGCCGGGTCTGAACGGCTTCCAGGCTACCCGCCAGCTGAGCAAGAATGACCAGACCAGTGGTATTCCGGTAGTAATTGTGACCACCAAGGATCAGGATACCGACCGTGTCTGGGGTATGCGCCAGGGTGCGCGTGCTTACCTGACCAAGCCGGTCGATGAGAGCAAGCTGCTGGTTACCATTGAGGAGGTGTTGGCCTGAGGCCGACGTTGAGTCCTCGTGCATTCATCTCTAACCCCTTATCTCGCGCTGGTTGATATCGCCAATCGCGCAAAGGCGCAGGCGCAGGGGCTGCCTGCCCGTCAGGAGGTCAAGCCTTACTGGACGGGCATCGGTTTTTCTCTGCTCGGGCACCGCTTCGTCGCTGCCATGGAGGATGTGGTGGAACTGCTGGAAGTTCCGCAATACACCTTCATCCCGGGTGTTCAGCCCTGGGTGCGCGGTGTGGCCAATGTGCGCGGCCGCCTGTTGCCGCTGTTCGATATGGCCGTTTTCTTTGGCGGCCACCTGAACAGCCCTCGCCAGCGCCGCCGCGTGCTGGTGCTGGAGCGGGATAAGGTCTATGCCGGCCTGATCGTCGACGAGCTGCACGGGATGCAGCACTTGGCGCTCGAGTACGGAAAGATGCCGCCGTCCGATCTGACCGAGCCGTTTGCGCCTATGGTCAGTGGCCAGTTCCAGTTGCAGCAGGGTCGCTGGCTGGTTTTTGATCTGCAGGCGTTGTTAAGTGACTTTCAATTTGCGGATGCCGCGGCTCACTGAGTCGCGGCTTTCTGTTTTCTGGTGTCCGTTGAATCGGGCACGCCACTGCAAACATGCAGTGGCTACTGAGGTGCAGCGCCGTTTGTGCGTTACACCCTTTGCAGCGGCGGTTTTCCGCCGCTGAAGTAAACCGCAGCCGGCATTGCCCGGTTGCACAGGGGGTGCCCGCGTTTGTCGGGTAGCGAGAGATGTGAAGCCACGGGGCTTCAAACTAGTGGTAATAACAAGAATTGGCCTGAGGTACACGCAGGTCCGCCAGGAGTAAATTATGAAAACAGGCTCCCAGAGTTCATTTTCCGCGTTGCGCAGTAACCCTGCCGCGCTGTTTATGGGTTTGCTGGTACTCGCCACACTGGCGGGGCTGATCGTCAGCATCTATTTGGTGCAGAGCCACGCTGACCGGGACCAGGAATACCTTGAAGACGTAGCCGAGCTGCGCGCCCTTTCTTATCAGCTGGTGTCCTACGCACCTGCGGCGACCGCCGGCGATGAGCAGGCGTTTGCCGACCTTGAGAACACCGTCAACCAGATGGCGGCGACCTGGAGCACGCTGCAGGGCATGGAGCCGGGCAGTCGCCGCGCGCTGGAAGAAGAGCTGGCCAACTACGGCCAGGTGTGGCGTCAACTGCGCGAGCAGGCGGACACCATTATCGGTAACAAGGACTCGATCATCTTCCTGAACGATGTGGCCAGCACCCTGAACGACTCCCTCCCGGAGCTGCAGGCAGAGCACAACAACATCGTGGAGATTCTGCTGGCCAACAACGCGCCGGCGAACCAGGTCGAGCAGGCCCAGTTGCAGGTATGGCGCGCCGAGCGTATCGGTCGAAATATCGACAAGATGCTGCAGGGCGGTGACGATGCGGAATCCGCGGCCGACCAGTTCAACACCGACGCCAGCCTGTTCGGTAAAGTGGTTGAGGGCATGAAGGGCGGTGACGTGGTGATGGGCATCTCCCGCGTGACCGATGATGAGGCCCGCGAGTCGCTGGAAGAAATTACCGAGCTGTTCGAGTTCGTGAGCTCCTCGGTACGTGAGATCTTCGAGGCAACCCCAGCACTGTTTGCTACCCGTCAGGCCGCCGATGGTATTGCCACTTCCTCGCCACAGCTGCTGGAAGCCCTGTCTACCCTGAATGACCGCATCGTAAGCCTCTCCAGTGAGCGCCAGCCGAACAACCAGACCATCGCGATTATCGCGGGTGTGTTCGTACTGTTGATCTTCGGCATGATGATTACCGCATTCTCCGGTACCCGTCGAACCCTGAAGGAAGAGACCGAAACCAACGAGCGTAACCAGCAGGCGATTATGCAGCTGCTGGACGAACTGGCGGACCTCGCCGATGGTGACTTGACCACGTCGGCAACGGTAACCGAGGCCTTCACCGGTGCGATCGCGGACTCTATCAACTACACCATCGACCAGCTGCGTGTACTGGTATCCCGAATCAACGGCGCTGCACAGGAAGTATCCTCCCTGTCCCAGGAAACCCAGCAGACCGCTCTGCACCTGGCCGAGGCCTCTGAGCACCAGGCCCAGGAAATCGCCGGGGCTTCCGCGGCGGTGAACGAAATGGCCGTGACCATTGACCAGGTATCTGCTAACGCCGCCGAATCTGCCCAGGTAGCAGAACGCTCGGTACAGATCGCGAGTAACGGTGCCAAGGTGGTACAGAACACCATCAAGGGCATGGACACGATCCGCGAGCAGATCCAGGACACCTCCAAGCGAATCAAGCGACTGGGTGAATCTTCCCAGGAGATTGGTGACATCGTTAGCCTGATTAACGACATTGCCGACCAGACCAACATTCTGGCATTGAACGCGGCGATCCAGGCCTCTATGGCCGGTGACGCCGGTCGAGGCTTCGCGGTGGTTGCGGACGAGGTTCAGCGCCTCGCAGAACGCTCCGCGGCAGCCACCAAGCAGATTGAAGGCCTGGTAAAAGCGATTCAGTCGGACACCAACGAAGCGGTAGTTTCGATGGAATCCACCACCACCGAGGTGGTGCGCGGTGCTCGCCTGGCCCAGGACGCGGGTGTTGCCCTGGAGGAGATCGAAACGGTATCCACCAGCCTCGCATCCTTGATTCAGAACATCTCCAACGCGGCACGTCAGCAGGCTTCGTCCGCGGGCCACATTTCCAACACGATGAACGTGATTCAGGAAATTACCTCGCAGACCTCTGCCGGTACCCAGGCAACCGCACAGTCCATTGGTAACCTGGCGCAGACCGCCTCCGCTCTGCGCGATTCCGTTGCCGGCTTCAAACTGCCCAGCAATGACGATGTGGATGGCGAGAGCGATCTGTACGATGGCGATCTGGCCGAGCTTTCCGAAGAGTTCCCGATGCTGGAAGACGACACCGCTGACGGCGTTGCCGCTGAGCAAGACGGCCTCGCGGCGCTCTCCGCACGTGAGCGCGACGAACGGGCCATGGCCTGATCCGCACCTACCGATAACGACAACAAAGCGGATACCGCTGGGGCTCGCGGCCCCGCGGTGTAAAGCAGCAGATGGGTGGCGTTGCGGTTGAACGCCGCTTGTCAGCGAGCAACCTGAATTACCGAGGACTTGGCGTGAGTCGCGACAATCCCAATTTTGTAGCCCTGGATTGGCTGATAGGCGAAATCAACGAGACGCTGGCCCAGGCGCGCCAGCACCTGGAAACCTTTGCCTCGGATTCCTCCGCCGCGGAGTCGGCTGGTGACTCTTCCAGCCTGCTGAAAAACTGTCTTGAACTGATTCACCAGGTACACGGCAGCTTGCACATGGCAGAGCTGACCGGTGCCGCCATGCTTGCCGAAGAAATGGAGCAGCTGGTGCAGGCGCTGGCCAGTGGCGAGGTGGAAAACAGCGATGAAACCCGCGAGTTCCTCATGCGTGCGCTGCTGGAACTGCCGCTGTATCTGGAAAAAATTGCCTTCCAGCGCCGTGATAACCCGGTACTGTTGCTCCCCCTCCTGAACGATCTGCGTGCAGTGCGTCGTGAGCGCCTGATTACCGAGGGCGCACTGTTCGCGCCGGACCTCAGCGCGCTCGAGCAGGCCTCTGGCAAGCGTCAGCCCCTGCTTTCCAACAACGCCAAGTTGCAGGAGCTGGTGGTCAAGCTGCGCAAGATGTACCACGTTGCCGCCGCTTCCCTGATCCGCGATGTAAACAGCGGCGAAAGCCTGGCCTACCTGAACAAGGTCAGCGAAAAAATGTCGCTGCTCTACAGCGGTAGCCAGCGTCAGCATCTGTGGGAAGTATTGCAGGGCCTGCTCGAAGGTATTGCCGATCACCGCGTTAACGTATTGCCCGCATTGCGCCAGCTGCTGCGCCGCATCGATGTGGAATTCCGCCTGCTGCAGGGCCAGGGCGCGCGCGTACTCGACCTGCGCCCGGACCACGACCTTATCCGCAACCTGCTGTTTTACGTTTACCTGTGCGGCCCGAACGGGCCGCGCGGCCAGGCCCTGTACCAGAAATATGCTCTCGATCGAGCGGTTCCTGGTACCCCGCGCCCGGACACCGAAGACGCTCTGGCCATGGGCCCGGAAGCGATGGGTACCGCGGTCACCGCGCTGCGCGAAGAGCTGGCGGGTGTGCGCGAGGCGCTGGACCCCAGCATCACCAACGGCGAACGCCCGCCTCTGGCCGATACTGCCGTGGTCGCCAAGCGCATCGCCGATACCCTCGGTGTACTGGGCCTGGAAAACCAGCGCATCCGTGCGCGCAGCATTTACGAATATCTGCGTGACGCATCGCGCAGCCAGGCCCCGGACGATCTGCTGATGCAGGCGGCCTCCGAGCTGGTGCAGTTGGATTCCGGGCTGGCGGCTGCCGCCGAGCGCGACAAGCACATCGACAGTGAATCGCCGCTGATGGGCGAGGCCACCGGGCAGGTGCTGCGGGAAGCGCGCATTGGCCTGGAGACCGTCAAGGAGGCGGTGGTCGAATACATCGCCAGTCATTGGGATGCCGGACATCTCGCACAGGTGCCGAAGCGTCTGCAGGAAGTCTGCGGTGGTCTCGACATGGTGGGCTACCAGCGCGCCGCGGAGATTGTTGGTGCATGTAAAAGCTATATCTCGGAGCGCCTGATCAATGCCGGCGATCAGCCGGATTGGAAGCTGCTGGATACCCTTGCGGATGCGGTGACCAGCGTCGAGTACTACCTCGAGCGCCGTGCCGACGGCATCGAAGATGCCGATATGCTCCTGGCGCTGGCGGAAGACAGTGTGGCCACCCTGGGCTATGCCGTGTCCGACAGCGAAGGTGCCGCAATGGAAGAGGCACCGCAGCCATTTGCTGACGCTTCCGCCGAGCCGCAGGCGCCCGCGACGGACACAGCGGACGAGCAAATTGCCCTCGACAGTTTCGAATTCAACCTGGATCTGGATGAGGTCGATGTACCGGCGCAGACCGAAGCCGAAACCCCGCAGGCCCCAGTCAGCGAAGACCCACTGGCCAGCCTGTCCGAATCCCTGATAGAGAGCGCTGCGCAGGAAACTGCAGCGGCAGCGGAGCCGGCCGACGACGCGCCGTCGCTGCTCGAAGAGAGCTGGTTCGCGAGTGATGATCACGCGGCCGGGTCCACCGAGCCGGATACTGCCGTGGCAAGTGCCGGAGAGAGCACCCAGGCGAGCGCGCACCATAGTGACCTGGCGAGTACCGCTGAGCCTGCACCGCAGGCACCGGTGCTGGAAGAGGACGACGACACCAGCATTATCGACGATGAAATCGTCGAGATTTTCCTGGAAGAAGCGGGCGAAGTGCTGGAGACCATCGGGGAATACTTCCCACAGTGGGCGGCAAACTTTGACAACCAGGATGCACTGGTGGAATTCCGCCGCGGTTTCCACACCCTGAAAGGCTCCGGCCGCATGGTGGAAGCGCTGGAAGTGGGCGAGCTCGCCTGGGCCGTCGAGAATATGCTGAACCGGGTGATCGACGAGACCGTCAAACCCGGTCGCGGCCACGTACTGCTGATCGAGCAAGTGGTGGCCAAGCTGCCATCCATGGTGGACGGCTTCCGCACCCGCACCGGTGATCCCGATCCCGTGCGCACTGCGCAACTTGAAGGCTGGGCCAAGCAGCTCTCCCGCGGCGAAGTGCCGGAAGCGCTGCTGGACGCCGCCAGTACCAATGCGTCCGTGCAGAGTGCGCCCGCCGAGCCCCAGTTCGAGGACACCAGCGAAGCGGACGACAACGCCCAGTTGTGGGAAATATTTGCCCAGGAGGCGGAGACCCATCTCGCCACGGTGACGGACTTCCTCAATGAAATGCAACGGGCCGCGCCGTTGTACGGGATTCCCTCTGATCCGCTGCACCGTGCCCTGCATACCCTGAAAGGCTCCGCGCATATGGCGGAAGTCACCCAGGTCGCCGAACTGATGGCGCCGCTGGAGCGCTTCGCCAAGGAACTGCGCACCTATCAGGTCGTTATCGACAGCGATATTTTTGAGTTGATCAGCGATGCGCGCAGCTATGTGCAGGCGGTGATCGACCAGATTTACAACGGCGAGCCGCTGCACGTCGAGCGCAGCGAGCAATTCCTGGCCCGTGTTGCCGAATTGCAGGAGCGCGCCGTCGGCCACCTGATCCGGGAGCGCGAGGCCAACGAGCCTAAGGCGGTCGACCCGCAGTTGCTGGCGGTCATCATGGCCGATGGTATGAAGGTGCTGCTGGACGCAGACGAGATGCTCAATCAGTGGCGCGCGCATCCGGGTGACAAGGCAATCCTGCTGCCGGTCGCGGAAGAGCTGGACACCCTGCAGCAGGCGGCCGGCCAGGCGCAGCTGCCTACTTTGCAGGAGCTCGCGCAGCTGTTGCTGGCGGTCTACCGCCAGGTGATCGACGGTCACCTGGAAGAGGAGCCGGCGCTCTGGGCCGCCCTCGAGCAGGGGCACAATGAATTGCTTGATCTGGTGGATGCGGTCGCCGCCTCCACCGATCTGCCGCCGGTGAGCGAGGCGGTGGGTGAAGCGTTGCGCTACCTGGCGCAAGGCGACGACGGCGCCGACGATGAAGATATCGACCTGTCTGAATACGGCATCGACAGCAGCGATTACAGCTTTGTCGAAGATCTCTCGGTGGGTGAGCCCACAGCAACAGACAGCGCAGCCGCCACCGCAGACAGTGAAGATGATGCCCACAGCTTCAGTTTTGACGATCTGGTGCTGGCGGAAACGGCTGCTGAAGACTCGGCCGCCGCTGACTCGGATGATGCGGCGAGTATCACCTTGTCTGAGCCGAACACGAGCGGGCCCGAGTCAGAGCCTGAGCTTACCGTCGAGTGGCTGGAGTCCGAGCTGTCTGGTGACGATGTCGCAGTAGAAGCTCCCGCGGACGACGCGCATGTAGCGCCGGCGGCAGACGTCGAGTCGGTGATTGAGGTCGACGCAGATGATCTGGCCGATACCCGCTGGCTGGATGACGCGGTCGCAGAAGTAGAGCGTGTCGAGACGGTGGACTCTGTGGATACGGCGCAGCCGCGTGCAGCGGAGCCGGTCGTGGTGTCCCCCGAGCCGGTGCCCGAATCCGAGGCAGTTTCCGCCTCGTCCGGCGATATCACTGACGCGCAGCGCGCCTTGCTGGGCGATATTGACCCGGATGTGGTCGAGGTGTTCCTCGAGGAGGCCGGCGATCTGGTGGATGAGCTGGAAGAGCTGATCCAGAACTGGGAGCAGTCGCCGGACGACCGGGAAGCGCCCGAGGCCCTCAAGCGGGTGTTGCACACCTTCAAGGGTGGCGCACGAATGGCGGCCCTGATGGGCCTTGGTGAGGTCGCACACCGGTTTGAGACCGTCATCGAAAACATGCAAAGCGGCAGCTCGCCGTCGCCGGAATTCTTTGCCGATGCCCACGGTATCTATGACCGTCTGGCCGCCGGTGTTGAAACGACCCGTGCCTGGTTGAGTGGCGAAGAGCTCGGCCCCTTCTGTGCCCTGCTGGAAACCCGCTGGGCGGATGACCAGGTGGCCCCAGATGCGAGCCCGGTGGATTACGGCATGGAGTCTGGCGAGGAATTGCCGTCTGCTGCCCATGCTCCGAGCGCGTCCGGGAGTGAGTCCGGAAGCGAGGAGCCCGCGGCCGAACCGGTGGTGCCGACCACCGAGGTCGAGGTTGCCGAGAAAGCCGTGGCGGTACCGCCCCAGGCGCCGGCAGCCGCCAGCAATGTGCTGCCGTTTATCCGCAAGTCCACCAATGTGGGCGACCGCGAGGGCGGGCAGCCCCGCAACCAGCCTCAGGAAATGGTCCGGGTTGCCTCGGAATTGCTCGAAGAGCTGGTCAACCTCGCCGGTGAGACGTCTATTTCCCGCGGACGCCTGGAAGAGCAGGTGGGTGAATTCGGCCTGGCACTGGACGAGATGGACTCGACCCTGTCGCGCTTGAACGAGCAGCTGCGACGTCTGGATAAAGAGACCGAAGCCCAAATCCTGTTCCGTCAGGAACAGCTGGCGGAACAGGACGGCGATTTCGACCCGCTGGAAATGGACCGCTACTCGTCCATCCAGCAGCTGTCGCGCTCGCTGCTGGAATCGACGTCGGACTTGCTGGAATTGAAGCAGACCCTGGGCCACAAGGCGCGGGATACCGAGACACTGCTGCTGCAGCAGTCGCGGGTTAATACCGAGCTGCAGGAAGGCCTGATGCGCAGCCGCATGGTGCCGTTCTCCCGCCTGGTGCCGCGCCTGCGCCGTATCGTGCGCCAGGTAAGCGCGGAGCTTGGCAAGCAGGTGGACCTGGTGTTCTCCAACGTCGAGGGCGAACTCGACCGCTCCATGCTGGAGCGCATGGTTGCCCCGCTTGAGCACATGCTGCGCAACGCGGTGGACCACGGTATCGAGTCACCGGAAAAACGCCGCGAGGCCGGCAAGGCCGAGCGCGGGCGCATTTCTGTGGCGCTGGCTCGCGAGGGCAGTGAGGTAGTGCTGACCATCAGTGACGATGGCGCGGGTATTAACCTGATGCGGGTGCGCGAAAAGGCCATCGAAAGCGGCCTGATGCGCCCGGACGCCGAACTGTCCAACAATGAAATCATGCAGTTTATTCTGCAGGCAGGCTTCAGTACGGCCGACAAGGTGACCCAGATTTCCGGGCGCGGCGTCGGTATGGATGTGGTGTCTGCCGAGATCAAGCAGATCGGTGGCACGGTGGTCATCGGTTCGCAGATCGGCAAGGGCACGGAATTCGTGGTGCGCCTGCCGTTTACCGTGTCGGTGAACCGTGCACTGATGGTGCGTGTGGGTGACGACCTGTTCGCCCTGCCGTTGAATACCATCGAAGGTATCGTGCGTCTCAGCCCGTTTGAGCTGGAGCACTACTACCGCACGCCGGAAGCGCGTTTCGAGTATGCCGGTGAGCCCTATCAGGTGAACTACTTCGGCAGCCTGCTGCAGTCCAGTGCGCAGCCGCGCCTGGCGGTGGAAGATATGCAGATGCCGGTATTGCTGGTGCGCTCGGAGAACACCGCCATGGCCCTGCAGGTGGATGCGATCATGGGCAGCCGGGAAATTGTGGTGAAGAGCCTCGGGCCCCAGTTTGCCACTGTGCAGGGTGTGTCCGGTGCTACCGTGACCGGTGACGGTACCGTGGTAGTGATTCTCGACGCCCATGCGCTGTTGCGGAAGCACTCGGCGCTGCTGGCGCGCCCCGAGGCTCCGCTACTGCAAGACAAACTGCCGACGGTGAGTGGCCGCGAGGAGCCGGTCACCCAGAAGCTGGTTATGGTGGTGGATGACTCGGTAACCGTGCGCAAGGTAACCACGCGTTTCCTGGAGCGGGAGGGCTTCCGGGTCATCACGGCGAAAGACGGTCAGGATGCGATTATCCAGCTGCAGGATGTGATCCCGGATGTGATGCTGCTGGATATCGAGATGCCACGTATGGACGGCTTTGAGGTAGCGCGCAATATCCGTTCCAGCAGCCGCCTGCGGGATATCCCGATCATCATGATCACCTCCCGTACCGGTAAGAAACACCGCGACCACGCGCTCTCGCTGGGAGTTAACCACTACCTGGGTAAACCTTATCAGGAAGAGGTTCTGCTCAGTGCCATCCACGACTTTACCGAAGCGGAGGTGGATGCGTGATGGTCCGGATCCGTGTGAGCAACGAATGTATTGAAGCCCCGGTGGGCAGTGGAGAGGTCAGAGCATGAGTGGAATCGGCGTTGGTACCATGGCCACCACCGAAGTGCCTCAGGAGGTCAGCAGCCTGCTACTGCCACTGGCAGATGGCCAGCTACTGGTACCTGTGGAGACCCTGTCTGAAATTATTGCCCTGCAGAGCCCGGTATCCGCATTTGATGCGCCGGACTGGTATATGGGCGAACTGCACTGGCGGGAACAGCGTTTGCCGCTGATCTCCTTTGAGGTGATGCGGGGCAGCCCGATGCCGGTGTTGCGCAGCAATTGCCGCATCGCGGTACTGAGCAGTGGTAACAGTGAGGGCGACCTGCCGTTTTTTGCGGTGGTGCTGCAGGGTACCCCCAGGCTGGTGCGGGTTACGCCGGAGGAACTGGCTGGCCGCGAAGGCGAGTGTGCCATGGGTGAACTGATGCACGTGGCCCTGTCCGGCGAAGAAGCGGTGATACCGAATCTGGCAGAGCTTGAGGAAGCCTGTCTCGCTTACCGCAGCCGCCGCTGATTTACCGTGATGGATGGGAGCAGGGGGTTTTAACCCCGTATTCCAGTCTCAAGATTGCAGACACAAAAAAGCCGCTCATTGAGCGGCTTTTTTGTGTCTGTCTGTTCCGCCCCGTAATGGGGGGCGGGGTTAGAACAACTCCTCCGGCAGCGACTCCTGGGCCTGGTCATTGTCCCGGCTCGGGGTGCCGCGGCCGTCGTCGGAGTAAATCGACGGATAGTTGCCGTAGGTTTCCCGTCCGGGCACCCGGTCCGCTCGGAAGATTTCAAAGATACCACCGCGAGACGTGCGCAGGCCGGTGCGCGGGTTGATGCGCATGGTGACAATGTCGTCGGGCTGGGCCAGGTGCCGCTCCGGCAGGCCGTCCAGCGCGGCTGACATGAAGTCGATCCAGATTGGCAGCGCGGCGGAACCGCCGTACTCATTTCGACCGATGGGGGTGTTGTCATCAAAGCCCACCCAGGTGCTGGTGGCCAGATGGGGGCTGTAGCCGGAGAACCAGGCGTCGCGCGGGCCGTTGGTGGTACCGGTCTTACCGGCGATATCTCCGCGCTTCATGGCCAGCGCCTTGCGGCCGGTGCCGCGCTTGATCACGTCTTTCAGCATGGAATCCATGATGTAGGCGGTTTCCGGTGACATGGCACGCGGCGCCCGCGGGCGCGCCTGCTCGTCCGTATCCAGCGGTGCGACCGGCAGGGTGCGCAGCTCCAGCGGCTCATCAGCGCCCGCCTCCTGCTGTACCGCCAGCAGGTCGATCGGCTCTGCCTCCGGGATGCGCTCCTCACCGGCCACCGGGCACTCGTGGCACACGGTGAGCGGCAATGCCTGGTACACGGTGTCACCATGCACGTCCAGCACCTGGTCGAGCAGGTAGGGCTCTACGCGATAGCCACCGTTGGCGAATGCGGCATAGCCGCGCACCATTTCCAGCGGCGTGAGTGCCGAGCTGCCGAGGGCAATGGAGAGGTTGCGCGCGAGCTTGCTGCGCTCGAAGCCAAAGCCCTCGGCAAAGGTGAGCGCGCGGTCAATGCCCAGCGCCTGCAGCAGGCGGATGGAGACCATGTTGCGTGACATATACAGCGCTTTGCGCAGGCGGGTCGGGCCGAGGAAGGTGCCGCCATCGTTTTCGGGCCGCCAGACGTCTTCCAGATTGGTCTGTTCGAAGATGATCGGGGCGTCATTGATAATGCTGGCGGCGGTATAGCCTTTCTCCAGCGCCGCGGAATAAATGAACGGCTTGAAGCTGGACCCCGGCTGGCGTGCGGCCTGGGTCACCCGGTTGAAGTGACTCTGGCGGAAATCGTAACCGCCCACCAGGGCGCGGATGGCGCCGTCTTCCGGCTCCAGTGAAACCAGGGCGCCCTGCGCGGCGGGAATCTGGGTCAGGTGCCACTCTTCGCGGGGCTGCGGTAGCTCTTCCTCGCGCGCCTGCTCGAGGCCTTCTGGGGTGGCGAAGGGATCGTCGGTGAGTGCGGTCTCCTCCAGGGTTTCCGCCACAGACTCCTGCGCCTGGGCTTGCGCTTCCCGCTGCTCGCGGGCGACCTCTTCGGCGGAGATCACCACGCGACGCAGGCGCACCACATCGCCGGGGGCAAACAGCTCATCTGCAGACTTCAGGCGTGGGCCGCGGGCATTTTCGGAAATGTAGGGGCGGATGTCGCCAAGGCCGTGCTCCCAGGGGATCTCCACCACGCGCCGGTCGCGCAATTGCACGCTGAGACTTTGTGGTGCGACCGCGGTCACCACCGCCGGCTCCAGGCCACCGAGGATGGGAATTTCCTTGAGCAGGTCGACCAGTTGGTCGTTATCCGCCAGCAGTTCCGCATCCAGACGCTGCTCGGGCCCGCGATAGCCGTGGCGGCCGTCATAGGTTTCGAGGCCGTGCTGCAGCGCCTTACGCGCGGCATCCTGCAGCTTGCTGTCGACGGTGGTAATCACCTGGTAGCCATCGGTATAGGCGGCATCACCAAACAGGTCCACGGCTTCCTTGCGGGCCATTTCGGCCACGTAAGGGGCACTCAGATCCAGGTCGCGGCCGTGATAACGGGCGGTGACCGGGGCCGTAATGGAGTTTTTGTACTGATTCTGGTCGATATACCCCAGGTCCAGCATCCGCTTGAGGATCCAGTTACGGCGCTGCAGGGCGCGGGAGGGGTTGGCGATGGGGTTATAGGTGGATGGCGCCTTCGGAAGCCCCGCCATCATGGCCCACTGGGCCAGGTTCAGGTCGTTGATGTCCTGGCCGTAATACACGTGCGCAGCGGCCTGGAAGCCGTAAGCCCGGTTACCGAGAAAGATCTTGTTGATGTAAAGGGCGAGAATTTCGTCCTTACTGAGTTCGCGCTCGATTTGCAGGGACAGCAGGATTTCATTGAATTTGCGGATGAAGCGCTGTTCCCGGCTGAGGAAGAAGTTTCGCGCCACCTGCATGGTCACGGTACTGCCACCGGACTGGATCGAGCCACTCGCCACCAGCTGGCGCGCAGCACGCATCAGGCCTTTGATGGATACCCCGTTGTGGGAGTAGAAGCCGTCATCTTCCGCCGCAAGAATGGCCTTGATGAACATGTCGGGGGTTTGCTCGATGGTGATCGGGCTGCGTCGCTTTTCACCGAACTCACCGATCAGCTTCATGTCCCGGGAGTATATGCGCAGGGGGGTCTGCAGGCGAATGTCGCGCAGGGTCTCCACCGAGGGCAGTCCTGGCTTCAGGTAGATATAAATGCTGGAAAATGCCATGGCGCCAGCGGCGGCCCCGGCCAGAATCAGCCACAGCAGAGATATCAGGCGGTTGCGGGCTTTCTCGGTCATGAAAATGCTTCTATGTACGTCTTGATCAATTTATCGGCACTGTTCGACAATTATACGAAGAATGTGCGCTGTTACCTATGCAAAAGGCGGTTGCGGCGGTAATTTAAAGTGCTATACCATCAAACCTCCATAACCCACGGAAAAGATAAGAAAAATGGGGATGCTCCCTTTTCTCAACAAGGGTCCGAAGGCAATGCTCGGGCTCGATATTAGCTCCACCTCGGTAAAGTTGCTCGAACTGAGTCGCAGTGGCGACAAATACCGCGTGGAAAGCTATGCAGCCGAGCCTCTACCCCCGAATGCGGTAGTGGATAAAAACATCAATGATGTGGGGGCCATCGCGGAAGCCATCCGCAAGGTGGTGCGGCGCTCCAAGACCCGCCTGCGCCAGGCGGCTGTGGCTGTGTCCGGTTCTGCGGTCATCACCAAGACCCTGGATATGCCTGCCGACCTTTCCGACGACGCGCTGGAAGCCCAGATTGCGTTGGAAGCGGATCAGTACATTCCCTACCCCCTCGACGAGGTCAACCTGGACTTTGAAGTGCAGGGGCCATCGGAGAAGGGTGAAGGGCAGGTTGAGGTGCTACTGGCCGCCTGCCGCAGCGAGAACGTTGAGCAGCGCATTTCGGCGCTGGGCGAGGCGGACTTGCAGCCGGGGGTGGTGGATGTAGAGGCATATGCCATCGAGCGCGCCTACACCCTGATGGACAATCAGTTCCCTGCCCAGGAGCAGCTGGTGGTCGCGGTGATCGATATCGGCGCCACCATGAGCGCCCTGTCTGTCATGGTCGACGGGCGCACCGTCTACACCCGCGAGCAGCTGTTTGGCGGTCGCCAGTTGACCGACGAAATCCAGCGCCGTTACGGACTGTCCTCGGAGGAAGCCACGCTGGCCAAGCGCCAGGGTGGCAGCGGTCTGCCGGATGACTACTACCCGGAAGTACTGGAGCCGTTCCGCGACGCCGTGGTGCAGCAAGTGACCCGTTCACTGCAGTTCTTCTATTCCTCCACCTCCTACAGTGACGTGGACTACATCCTCCTCGGTGGCGGCGTTGCCGCAATGGATGGTCTTGCCGAGCTGGTCGGTCAGAAACTGAATAAGCCCACCATGGTGGCCAATCCTTTCCGGGATATGAGTGTTGCATCCCGCGTCAATCGCCAGGCGCTCGCCAGTGAGGCCCCCTCGCTGATGATTGCCGCCGGCCTCGCGATGCGCGAGCGGGAGTTCTGAGTCATGGCAAAGATTAACTTATTACCCTGGCGCCAGGAGTACCGGGCGCAGAAGCAGAAAGAGTTTCAGCAGGTTGCGGTGCTGGTGGTGATTGCCGCCGGCTTTTCCGTGTTCATGTGGATGAAGACCGTCGATTCGCAAATCGCGAACCAGAACGAGCGCAACCAGCTGCTGAATACTGAAATCACCGCGCTCAACAAGCAGGTGCGTGAGATCAAGGATCTCAAGAAGCGGCGCCAGGAGCTGATTGACCGCATGCGCGTCATTCAGGAGTTGCAGGGTAACCGCCCACTGGCGGTGCGCTACTTCGACGATATGGTGCGCGCAGCGCCCGAAGGACTATGGCTGACGAACCTCAAGCGCTCTGGCAGAACGGTAACGATCTCCGGCGTGGCTGAGTCCAATAACCGGGTGTCTTCGTTTATGCGCAGCCTGGACCAGTCCGAATGGTACGAGTCTCCCAACCTGACTGGCGTAACCGCCAAGCCGGAGTTTGGTGAGCAAGCGAGTGCCTTCGAAATGACGGTCAGTGTCAGTGGTCGCAAAAAAGAAGAAGATGATCAGAGCGCTGATGGCGCCAATAGTGGAGCGTAACCGTGGCGCTTGAAGATACTCTCAAACAGCTCCAAGAGCTGGATATTAATGACATCGACTTTTCCCGGGTCGGTGTGTGGCCCCTGGCGGGTCGCATCGCTTTGCTGGTTGTGATCTCTGCTGTGCTGGTTGGTGGTGGTTACTTCTTCATGATCAAGGATCGCTACGGTCAGCTGGAGTTCGCCGCCAATAAAGAGCGGGAGCTGTTTACCCAGTTTGAGCGCAAGTCCTTTGAAGCCGCCAACCTGGATGCGTACCGCGAGCAGCTGGCAGAAATGGAAGAGACCTTTGGAGCGCTGCTGAAGCAGCTGCCGAAAGACACCGAGGTCCCTGGCCTGCTGGAAGATATCGATGAATTCGGTCGTGGCAGCGGCCTCACCATTCAAAAAGTGGCACTGGAAGGCGAGCAGGTGGGCGAGTTCTACGTCGAACTGCCGATCCGCATTGAAGTCCAGGGCGGTTACCACGAGTTTGGCGCGTTTATCAGTGGCATCGCCGGTATGCCGCGCATCGTCACCTTGCACGATTTTACGATCGAAACCAGCAAGGATGGCTCCCACCTGCTGAGCATGGTGGTGAACGCCAAGACCTATCGCTATAAGGATCAGGGAGAAGAAGGATGAAAAAATACTTCGCTCTGAGTGTTGCACTGCTGGCGCTGACAGGCTGTAGCCTGGATGGCAGCCACAGCGACCTGCGCCAGAAAATGGCGGCAGTAAAGCACAAGCCTAAGGGTCAGATTGACCCGATCCCTACCTTTACGCCCTATAGCCCCTACGTCTACAGCGCGGCAGCCTTGCGCAGCCCGTTTGTACGCCCTGTGTTGGAAGCCGATCAGCGCCTCGTTGGTCGCAAGCTGGATGTGGCGCCGGACCAGAATCGCCAGAAAGAGCTGCTTGAACGGTATCCGTTCGATGCGCTGTCCATGGTGGGTACCTTGTCCCGTGGTGGACAACTGTGGGCGCTGGTGAACGACGGTGATGGGGGGATTCATCGCATCACCATCGGCAATTACATGGGTAAAAACCACGGGCGTGTGGTCAACGCCTCGCCGGCACAACTCGATGTACTGGAAATTGTGCCGGATGGCACCGGCGGCTGGATCGAACGGCCGCGGGCTCTGACTTTGGAAGATAAGGACAACTAAAAATGATCACCAAGCAACTCGCCAAAGTACTGGCGCGGGCCGCCAGCGTACTGTCGCGTGCGAAAGCACCGCTGCTGGGCCTGCTGTTACTGCCGTTGGCGACGCCGTCCCTGGCCAGCCAGCTGAACGATATCCAGTTCTCCGAACTGCCCGGCAGTCGCTTGCAGCTGCGTTTGACCTTCAGTGATGTGCCCCCAGAGCCCACTGGTTATACCATTGAGCAGCCAGCCCGTATTGTCATGGACTTTGCTGGCGTGGAGAGCGTGCTGCCAGAGAAAAAATACTCGCTGGATATCGGTGCTGCGCGCAGTGCAGTGATTGTTTCCAGCAACGACCGCACTCGCCTGATTTTGAATCTGGACGAACTGCCGGTTTACACCAGTGAGCGGGTGGGCAACCAGGTGGTACTGGAAGTGGGTGCGAATGCAGCGGCCACCGCGGCGGTTGCCGCAGCGCCGGTGACGACCACCACCAACATCGGTGGTAATTCCCAGTTCCGCGCGGCGGGCAATGTTGCGATCAACAATGTGGACTTTCGCCGCGGTGAGGGCGGTGAAGGCAAAGTGATCGTGAGCCTGACCGACCCGGCGGTGAACATCGATGTCGAGCGCACCCGTGGCAAAATCGTACTGACTTTCCTCGGTGCCGAGTTGCCGCCTGAACTGCGCCAGCGCCTGGATGTGACCGACTTTGCCACCCCGGTGAGTAGCATCAGCGTGGATTACGACGGGCGCAACACGGTGATCTCCGTGGATCCCCACGATGGCGAATACGATTACCTGGCGTACCAGGCGGACACCGAATACGTGCTGAGCGTAAAGCCGTTGACGGTGGCGCAGGTGCGTGAAAAGCAGAAAGAATTCCAGTTCACCGGCGAGAAGCTCTCCCTGAACTTCCAGGACATTGAAGTGCGCTCGGTGCTGCAGTTGATTGCCGACTTCACCGACCTGAACCTGGTGGCCAGCGATACGGTGCAGGGTCGCATTACCCTGCGCCTCGACGGCGTGCCCTGGGATCAGGCGCTGGAACTGATTCTGAAGGCCAAGGGCCTGGATAAGCGTCAGGAAGGCAATGTCATCATGGTGGCGCCTGCGGCAGAGATTGCCGAGCGCGAGCGCCGTGAGCTCGAAACCCGCAAGCAGCTGGAAGAGCTGGCGCCACTGCGCACCGAGTACATCCAGATTCGCTACGCAGATGCCCGTGAGCTGTTCACCCTGTTCGCTGGCGAACAGGGAGGTCAGGGTGGTGGCTTCGGTCAGGGTAATTTTGCCGGTGGCCGTGAAGACCAGGATGGCCGCAGCATCCTGTCTGCCCGCGGCAGTGCCATTGTCGACGAGCGCACCAATACCATTATCCTCACGGATACCGAAGACAAGATCGCGCAGTTCCGCGACCTGATCAGTGCCATCGATATCCCCATCCGCCAGGTGATGATCGAAGCGCGTATCGTTACCGCCAACACCGGCTTCGAGAAGAACCTGGGTGTGCGCTGGAGCTATCTGGAAGACCACAATATCAGTGACGACTCGATCGGTATCGGATCTGGCTCACAGCTGCCGGGCATCGCCGATGGCGACGGTAATGGCCCGGACCTGTCGGCACCAGAGACCTTGCACGATCCCCTGCTGGTGGATCTTGGTCTCGCTGAGAGCGCGGGCAGTGTGGCCTACGCCATCCTGAAGGAGGATTTCCTGCTGGGTCTGGAGCTGTCTGCGCTGGAAGATGTGGGCAAGGCGGAAATCGTTTCCCAGCCGAAAGTGGTAACCGGCGACAAGCAGGAAGCCAGCATTCGCTCCGGTGTGGAAATCCCGTACCTGGAAGCCACCTCGTCCGGTGCTGCATCGGTGACCTTTAAAGAGGCGGTTCTGTTGCTGAATGTGACTCCGCAGATCACACCAGACGACAACATCATCATGAATCTGAACATCGACCAGAACAGTGTCGGTGAGTTGTTCACCAACGTGATTACCGGTGCCCAGATTCCTGCGATCAATGTCAACTCCTTGCAGACCAAGGTGCTGGTGGCCAATGGTGAAACCATCGTGCTGGGTGGCATCTTCGAGGCGCAAACCCTGGAAGGTGAGACCAAGGTGCCGTTCCTCGGGGATATTCCTTTCCTCGGCCATCTGTTCAAGCGCACCACCCGACAGGATGACAAGCGCGAGCTGCTGATTTTCATCACGCCGCGCATCATGCAAGACGAGTTCATGTCGTTCAGCAAGTGATCACGCAACCTATCTTTCTTGTCGGTCCTATGGGGGCCGGCAAGTCGACCATCGGCAAGCTGTTGGCAACCCAACTCGGGTTGCCTTTTGCCGATTCCGACAAAGTGCTCGAAGACCGCACCGGTGCCGATATCCCCTGGATTTTTGATGTTGAAGGGGAAGATGGGTTTCGCCGGCGGGAAAGTGAAGTGTTGAAAGATCTGTGCACCGGTGAGCCCCAGGTGATCGCCACGGGTGGTGGTATCGTGGTGCTGCCGGAAAACCGCGCGCTGCTCAAGGCGCACGGGTTTGTGGTCTACCTGCGCGCGAGCCTGGATCAGCTGGTGGAGCGCACCGCAAAAAACAATAATCGGCCCCTGCTGCAGGTGGCGGATCCGAAGGGCAAGTTGCGGGAGATCCTCCTGCAGCGGGAAGCTTTCTACAGTGAAGTAGCGGATCTTGTCTGCGATACCGACGACTGCACGCCCAAGCAGGCCGCCGCCCTGGTGTCGGACCGACTATTAGCCACCGTGAGTGGTTGATCGCTCCGCGCATCGGTAATCGTCACGCACGGTAACCCGCTCCATCATTCCCCCTTGGCCGTGGCGACAGCACTCTTGTGCTAAAGTGGCGGCCTTTCTGAGTGAGTTCCTGTTAAGTTCCTGTGTGGAAGGGAGTATCTATGCACAGTCTACACGTCGACCTGGGTGAGCGTAGCTACCCGATCCTGATCGGTTCGGGGCTTATGGCGGACCCTGCCCATTTCCAGCAATGCATTCGCGGCAAGCAGGTACTGGTCGTCACCAACGAGACCATCGCCCCGCTGTACCTGGATACCTTGTGCGACGCGCTGCAGGGGTTCTCCAGAGTGGATGTGGTGCAGCTCCCCGACGGCGAAGCCTTCAAAACCCTCGATACCGTCAATCGCATCTTCGATACGCTGCTCGAGAAGCGGCACGACCGCGGCACCACCATTGTCGCGCTTGGCGGTGGGGTAGTCGGCGATATGAGTGGCTTCGCCGCGGCCTGCTATCAACGGGGTGTGGATTTTGTTCAGGTGCCCACGACACTGCTGTCGCAGGTGGATTCCTCGGTGGGGGGCAAGACCGGGGTCAATCACCCACTGGGTAAAAACATGATCGGGGCCTTCTATCAGCCGCAGCTGGTGCTGATCGATATCGATACCTTGAACACCTTGCCCGACCGCGAACTCTCTGCCGGCATCGCCGAAGTCATCAAGTACGGCATGATCTGTGATCCAGCATTTTTCCAGTGGCTCGAGCAGAACATGGACAAGCTGCTCGCACGGGATCCCGAGGCCCTGGCCTACGCGGTCGAGCGCAGCTGTGCCGACAAGGCTGCGGTAGTGGCGGAGGATGAGCGGGAATCCGGGCGCCGTGCCATCCTGAATTTTGGTCACACCTTCGGACACGCGATCGAGGCTGTGCAGGGCTATGGCAACTGGCTGCATGGTGAGGCGGTCGCTACCGGTATGGTGATGGCGGCGGAGCTGTCGCGCCTGCGCGGCTGGATCAGTGAGCACGACGTGGCGCGCTTACGTGCGCTGCTAGAGAAGGCGGCTCTCCCGCAACAATCCCCCGAGGACATGACCGTCGATGACTATCTGGCGGCGATGTCGGTGGACAAAAAAGTGAAGAATGGCAAATTGCGCCTGATCCTGCTGCGTGGGCTGGGGGATGCCCGGATAAGCGACGACACACCGAAAGACCAGCTGATTGAGGTATTACGTGCCTGCGGCGCCCGATGATGTTTTTGTAGTTTTACTACGCAGGTGAGGATCCTTTAGCGATAAAGCCAAGCGAAAGAAGATAAGTCGGTTAAACAGGCTGTCAACAGCAAAAAAAACTGCCGAATCTTGCAATCACAGGGGGGTGCTAGTAAGATTGCGCGCCCCCTCGGTGAAAGCCGGGAAAATGAGCTAATAACAACAAACGCAGGCTCGTATCCAGCGAGCAACCACAAGCCCCTCACGCGGGCTTTTTTTGTCACTGGGGTACACAAATTTCAGTGGGATCTGCGGCACTTTTGGCTCGAGACTAGATAAATATGCCCCCGGGGATCGCCTTCTATCAAAAGAGGGCGCCGGCCTTGCTGAGCGCTGCCAATGCAGTGGCCGTTCAGGGCACACGGGGAAGCAATAACACTTTGAGGAATTCTATGGGTAGCGGTCTGTATCGATTGGATGAGTTCAAAGATAACTGTGGCTTTGGACTGATTGCCCACCTGAAGGGCCAAACCAGCCACAAGTTATTGCAGACGGCGATTGAGTCGCTGACCTGCATGACTCACCGCGGTGGTATTGCCGCCGATGGCAAAACCGGCGATGGCTGCGGCCTGCTGTTGCAAAAGCCGGATAGCTTCCTGCGTGCCGTGGCCAAAGAACAGCTGGGTGCGACGCTGAGCGACCTGTATGCGGTCGGCTCCATTATGCTGCCATTGGATGAGGCTGAAGCCACCAGTGCGCGAGCCATTCTCGAGCGGGCGATCGAAGATCAGGGCCTGAAAGTGGCCGGCTGGCGTTTGGTGCCCACCAACGAAGAATGCCTCGGCCCCATCGCCAAGGAAACACTGCCGCGCTTCGAGCACCTGCTGATCAACAACGCCGATTCGGCGCTGGGGCAACAGCAGTTTAATGCGCGCCTGTTCGTCGCCCGTCGCAAGGCCGAGCAGCAGCTCACGGACGCCACCTATATCGGCAGCCTGTCCACCTCGGTCCTGTCCTACAAGGGCCTGATGATGCCCGCGGACCTGCCGGCCTTCTTCCCTGACTTGGCTGACCCGCGTCTGGAAACCGCCATCTGCGTGTTCCACCAGCGTTTCTCCACCAATACCATGCCGCGCTGGCCCCTTGCCCAGCCGTTCCGCATGCTGGCTCACAATGGTGAGATCAACACCATTACCGGCAACCGCAACTGGTCGGTAGCGCGCACCAACAAGTTCATTACCCAGCTGGTGCCGGAACTGTCCGAGCTGCAGCCGCTGGTCAACCGTGTAGGTTCCGACTCATCCAGCCTCGACAATATGCTGGAGCTGCTTACCGTGGGCGGCATCGATATGCACCGCGCCATCCGCATGCTGGTGCCGCCGGCATGGCAGAACGTGGACACCATGGACTCCGATCTGCGCGCCTTCTATGAATACAACTCCATGCATATGGAACCCTGGGACGGCCCCGCCGGCCTGGTGCTGACCGACGGTCGCCACGCGGTGTGTACGCTTGACCGCAATGGCCTGCGCCCGTCCCGCTGGGTAATCACCAAGGACGACTTCATCACCGTCGCGTCCGAAGTGGGCACTTACCAGTACGATCCTGCCGACGTCGTCGCCAAAGGCCGCCTGGGCCCGGGGCAGATTCTGTCGGTGGACACCCTGAAGGGCGAGCTGCGTCACACCGCCGAAGTGGATGGCGAGCTGAAAAAAGCCCAACCCTACAAGAAGTGGCTGAAGGCAAAGGCCCGCCGCATCCGCTCCACCCTGGTCACCGCGCCGGTGGACAACAATTTCTCCATGGAGCAGTTCAAGGTCTACCAGAAGCTGTTCAGCTCCTCCCTGGAAGAGCGCGATCAGGTGATCCGTCCGCTGGCGGAAGCCGGTCAGGAGGCGGTGGGTTCCATGGGTGACGACACGCCGATGGCGGTGCTGTCGGAGGGCAACCGCTGCCTGTATGACTATTTCCGTCAGCAGTTTGCGCAGGTCACCAATCCGCCTATCGACCCGCTGCGGGAAACCATCGTCATGTCTCTGGAGACCTGCCTGGGCCGTGAAAAATCCGTATTCGAGCAGACCGAGGAGCACGCAGACCGGGTGATCCTGTCGTCCCCGGTACTGTCGCACATGAAGTACACCGCGCTGCTGGAACTGGGGCGCGAAGAATTCACCGCGAAGATATTCGACCTTAATTACGATCCCGCACAGCTGGACCTGAAGAGCGCTATCGAGAAGCTGTGCAGCGATGTGGCCGAGTCCGTGCGCAAGGACGGCACCGTGGTTGTGGTGCTCTCCGATCGCGACATTGAAGAGGGCAAGCTGCCTATCGACGCGCTGATGGCTACCGGTGCGGTGCACCACCACCTGGTGCACAACGGCCTGCGCTGCGATTCCAACATCGTGGTGGATACGGCCACCGCGCGCGACTCCCACCAGCTTGCGTGTCTGATTGGTGTGGGCGCCACAGCGGTGCACCCGTACTTCTCCTACAGCATTATCAATCACCTGATCGAAACCGGTGAGTTGCTGCTGGACGCCGCCACCGCACAGAAGAACTACCGCAACGGCATCATCAAGGGCCTGCTGAAGATCCTGTCGAAGATGGGCATCTCCACCATCGCCTCGTACCGCGGCGCGCTGCTGTACGAACTGGTGGGCCTGTCCCAGGACGTGATCGACCTTTGCTTCCCGGAAGCCCCGGCCCGCGTCCTCGGTGCCGGCTTCAAAGAGCTGGAAGACGACATGCGCGCGCGCGCTCAGCTGGCGTGGAAACCGCGTAAGAAAGTGTCTCCGGGCGGCCTGCACAAGTTTGTGTACGGCGAGGAGTATCACGCCTTCAACCCGGATGTGGTCACGGCGTTGCAACAGGCGGTACGCACCGGCGACTACGGCGCCTGGCGGGATTACGCCACCCTGATTAACCAGCGTCCGGTTGCCACACTGCGCGACCTGCTGGGCCTGAAAAAAGATGTGCAGCCGATTGCGCTGGACGAAGTAGAGCCGGTAGAAAATATCCTGCGTCGCTTCGACTCCGCCGCCATGTCCCTGGGCGCGCTGTCGCCGGAAGCGCACGAGGCGCTGGCGCAGGCGATGAACCGGTTGGGCGGCCGCTCCAACAGTGGTGAGGGCGGCGAGGACCCGGTGCGTTTCGGCACCGACAAGGTTTCCAAGATCAAGCAGATCGCCTCCGGCCGTTTCGGCGTTACTCCGCACTACCTGGTAAACGCCGAGGTGCTGCAGATCAAGGTTGCCCAGGGCGCGAAGCCCGGCGAGGGCGGCCAGCTGCCCGGCGGCAAGGTGAACGAACTGATCGCGCGTCTGCGCTATTCGGTGCCCGGCGTGACCCTGATTTCACCGCCGCCGCACCACGATATTTACTCCATCGAGGATCTGGCGCAGCTGATCTACGACCTGAAGCAGGTCAACCCGGATGCGTTGGTCTCGGTAAAGCTGGTTTCCCGCCCCGGCGTCGGCACCATCGCCGCCGGTGTGGCCAAGGCCTATGCGGACCTGATCACTATCTCCGGTTACGACGGCGGTACCGCGGCGAGCCCGATCACCTCTATTCGTTACGCCGGCTCCCCGTGGGAGCTGGGCCTGGCGGAAACCCACCAGACCTTGCGGGCGAACGACCTGCGCGGCAATGTGCGCGTGCAGACCGATGGCGGCCTGAAGAGCGGCCTGGATGTGGTCAAGGCGGCGATGCTGGGTGCGGAGAGCTTTGGTTTCGGCACCGCACCCATGGTGGCGCTGGGCTGCAAATACCTGCGTATCTGCCACCTGAACAATTGCGCCACCGGTGTCGCCACCCAGAACAAGGATCTGCGTGACGACCACTACATCGGCACCGTGGAAATGGCGATGAACTTCTTCAAGTTCGTGGCCGAGGAAACCCGCGAGTGGATGGCGAGCCTGGGCGTGCGCACCATGGACGAACTGGTGGGTCGCGTGGATCTGCTGGAAACCCTGGAAGGCAAGACCAGCAAGCAGAAAACCCTGGACCTGTCGCCCCTGCTGCACACCGATGCGCTGCTCGACAGCAAGCCACAGACCTGCCAGCTGGCCAGGAACGAGCCGTGGGACAAGGGCCTGCTGGCCGAGCGCATGGTGGAAGAAACCCTGCCCGCGATCGAGAACCTGGCTGGTGGCGAATACCATTTCAAGCTGACCAATTGCGACCGCTCCATCGGTGCGCGCCTGTCCGGCGAGATTGCCAAGCGTCACGGCAACCAGGGCATGGTGGATGCACCGATCAAACTGCGCCTGACCGGTGTTGCCGGCCAGTCCTTCGGTGTGTGGAACGCCGGCGGCCTGGAAATGTATCTGGAAGGCGATGCCAACGATTATGTGGGTAAGGGCATGGCCGGCGGCAAGCTGGTGATTCGTCCGCCCCAGGGCAGCAGCTTCAAGTCGGAAAAAACCAGTATTGTCGGCAACACCTGCCTGTATGGCGCTACCGGTGGCAAGCTGTTCGCCTCCGGCTGCGCCGGTGAGCGCTTCGGCGTGCGCAACTCCGGTGCCTTCGCCGTGGTGGAGGGTGCCGGCGATCACTGTTGCGAATACATGACCGGTGGCATGGTCGCCGTACTGGGTAAAACCGGGGTCAACTTCGGTGCCGGCATGACCGGTGGCTTCGCCTACGTGCTGGATATGGATCGCGATTTCTTCGACAAGTGCAACCACGAGTTGATCGAGTTGCGCCGCATCAGCAGCGAGACTCTGGAGGAATACCAGAGTCACCTGCGCGAAGTGATCGAGGAGTTCGTCGCCGAGACCGGCAGTGCCTGGGGTGAGGAGTTGCTGGATAACCTGGACGACTACCTCAACAAATTCTGGTTGGTGAAGCCGAAGGCCGCCAGCCTCGCCGGACTGCTGTCCGATGTACGCAAGCGCGGCGAATAAGAGGGAGATTTACTTATGTCACAGCGTCTCAACAACGATTTCCAGTTTGTCGACGTGGGCCGAGTGGACCCCGCCAAGAAAGACATCATCACGCGTACCAACCAGTTCGTGGAGATTTACCAGCCCTACACTCAGCGGCAGGTCGCCAGCCAGGCACATCGCTGTCTGGACTGCGGCAACCCCTACTGCGAGTGGAAGTGCCCGGTACACAACTACATCCCGAACTGGCTGCGCCTGATCAGTGAAGGCAACATCATGGAGGCGGCGGAGCTGAGTCACCAGACCAACTCCCTGCCGGAAGTGTGTGGCCGCGTGTGTCCCCAGGACCGCCTGTGTGAAGGGGCCTGCACCCTGAACGATGGTTTTGGTGCGGTGACTATCGGCAACGCCGAGAAATACATTACTGATACTGCCTTCGCGTTGGGCTGGCGCCCGGATATGAGCGCAGTGAAGAAGACCGACAAGCGCGTTGCGGTAGTCGGTGCCGGTCCCGCGGGTCTCGCCTGTGCGGATGTGCTGGTGCGCAACGGTGTGCAGCCGGTGGTCTTCGACAAGTACCCGGAAATCGGTGGCCTGCTGACCTTTGGCATCCCGGAGTTCAAGCTGGAAAAATCCGTGATGCAGCAGCGTCGCGCGATCTTTACCGAGATGGGGGTCGAGTTCTGCCTGGAAACCGAGATCGGCAAGGACATCACTTTCGATCAGTTGATGGCCGATTACGATGCAGTGTTCCTGGCGATGGGCACCTACAACTATATGAAAGGCGGCTTCCCTGGCGAGGACCTGCCGGGCGTGCACGATGCGCTGCCGTTCCTGGTGGCGAATGTGAACCGCAACCTCGGCTTTGAAAAAAGGCCGGAAGATTTCATTTCGGTGGAAGGCAAGCGGGTGGTTGTACTTGGTGGTGGTGACACCGCGATGGACTGTAACCGCACGTCCATCCGCCAGGGCGCCAAGCGCGTGACCTGCGCCTACCGTCGTGATGAGGAAAACATGCCCGGTTCCCGCCGCGAGGTGGCGAATGCGAAGGAAGAGGGTGTACGTTTCCTGTTTAACCGTCAGCCGGTGGAAATTGTCGGCGACGGCAAAGTCGAAGGCGTGAAGGTGGTGACCACCAAACTGGGCGAGCCGGACGAAAACGGCCGCCGTCGTCCGGAAGTCATTCCCGGCTCCGAGGAAATCATCCCTGCGGATATCGTGCTGGTCGCCTTTGGTTTCCGCCCGAGCCCCGCCGAGTGGTTCGGTGACCACAACATCGAGGTTGCCGACTGGGGTGGTGTGGTTGCGCCCGAGAAGCAGGAGTACAAGTTCCAGACTAGCAACGAAAAAGTCTTTGCTGGTGGCGATATGGTTCGTGGCTCTGACCTCGTTGTTACTGCTATCTGGGAAGGCCGTCAGGCTGCCGAAGGTATTCTCGATTTCCTCGAGGTTTAATCTCCTCGTTGATTTTGCCTCCGTGGTACCGCTAGCTGCTTAGCTGGCGGTACTGCTGCCGATGCAAACTTGCCAGACACGTCGTGAACCCATCCATGGGGACTCTTCCGCGAGGTCCCTCTCGCGGAAGGTCTGGCAAGTTTGCATCGGCATCAGTACCTTCTCGTCGAGTTACAGAGCTCAGCCTGAGCTGCGAGCGAAATTCTCCGCATTCTCAAATCGCTCATCAGTCTGATGCGAAGGCTTTGATACCGGGTGGTTGTGTGCGGGACCGTCTGCGGCCAGGACGGCCGCAGCCGAGCCCCCAGGGATGGGTTCACGGCGTGTCCCGCACACAACCGCCCGGTAGCAAAGTCGCCACTAGAGCTCCCGAGTGCGTACCACTGGCGCCCAAACAAAGATCCATAGCTCGCTCCAATCACCCACATAAATCCCGAGTCACCCCAGTCTCTGTCCTAAACGAGACCCCGAGAGTACAATGGCCGCCCATTTATCCAGCCGTTGTAGTCATGTCTGATACCCAGTTCGCCCCCCTGCAAAACGACCGTTTCCTCCGCGCCCTGCTGCGCCAGCCCGTCGATCGTACCCCCATGTGGATGATGCGCCAGGCCGGCCGCTACCTGCCCGAATACCGCGCCACCCGGGCCAAGGCTGGTACCTTTATGGACCTGTGCCGCAACACCGAACTGGCCTGTGAAGTGACCCTGCAGCCGCTGGAGCGTTATCCGCTGGATGCCGCCATCCTGTTCTCTGACATCCTCACCATCCCCGACGCCATGGGCCTCGGGCTGTATTTTGAGGAAGGCGAAGGCCCCAAATTCAAAAAGCCCGTGCGCACCAGCGCCGATATCGCCGCCCTCGAAGTGGTGAATACCGCCAAAGACCTCAGTTATGTCACCGATGCCGTCACCACCATTCGTCGCGAACTGAATGGTCGCGTGCCTCTGATCGGCTTCTCCGGCAGTCCCTGGACCCTCGCCACCTACATGATCGAAGGCGGCTCCAGCCGGGATTTTGCCCGCGCCAAGGAAATGCTCTACAACCGCCCGCAGGATATGCACCAGCTCCTTACGGTGCTGGCGGACTCCGTCATCGACTACCTGAATGCGCAGATCCGCGCCGGTGCGCAGGCGGTGCAGATTTTTGACACCTGGGGCGGTGCGCTGAGCCACACCGCCTACAAAGAGTTTTCTCTGGGTTACATGGCCCGTATCGTGCAGGGACTGATTAAAGAGCACGACGGCCGCAAGGTCCCGGTCATCCTGTTTACCAAGGGTGGCGGGCAGTGGCTGGAGGCTATGGCGGATACCGGCGCCGATGCGCTGGGCCTCGACTGGACCACCGATATCGCTCAGGCGCGCGCGCGCGTCGGCGACCGGGTGACGTTGCAGGGCAATATGGACCCGTCGATCCTGCTGGCGAGCCCTGAGCGTATTCGCGAGGAAGTGGCCTCAATCCTGGCCGGGTTTGGCCGAGGAACCGGGCATATCTTCAACCTGGGCCACGGGGTAACACCGAAGGTCGATCCGTCCCATGCCGGTGCGATGTTTGATGCGGTTGTTGAGCTGTCGCCTCAGTACCATCAGTAAAGGCCAGTTGCATGGGCGCGCGGCGAATCCTGCCAGCGCCCGCGGGGTGGGGCGGGCGGTGGAATTTGGCGCCTATATTGCGCCTAATTTGCCCAAAAGTTCCCTTCGCACTGGCGCAGAACCTGCAAATCGTGATATTTATCACAATTGCGCTGTCTACTCGCAAGTAGACTTGTGTGACAATTCGCCCCCTTCTGTTTTTCACAGAATGGGGTATTTTTCTGCGCTGGCCGCGTCATGATGCGGCGGCCAAGCGCAGGACCCATAACAAAAATTACGCGGCAACCATCAAGTGGCAATCCAACAGGCGAAAGTATTCGTTGAAGACCTGCAGCGGGGCATGTTTGTGTCTCGCCTGGACCGCCCATGGACGCGTACGCCTTTCGCCCTGCAGGGCTTCTATATCCGCGACCTCGACGAAATCCGTCAGCTACAGAAGTACTGCCGCTACGTGTATGTCGATGTGGTGAAGACAGTGGGCGATGTGGGCGTCAAGCTGCGCAAGCTGACCCGTGCTGCCGCCGAGGCGTCCGCCTCTGATGTGTCTTCCGCCAAAGGCGCGCCGCGCCGTATCCCTGTCGCCATCAACTGCAAACCGGTGCAGGTGAAGCACGACAGCTACGCGCCCCCCGAGCCCGCCCGCAAAGAAGCGGCCAAAGCGCGCCAACTGCACGACCGCATTGTGCAGGGCATGCACGAGGTGATGGTCCAGCTGAAAACGGATCGGCCGCTGCCCACAGCCCAGGTCAATCAGACCGTCACTCAGATGGTGGACAGCGTGCTGCGCAGTCCGGATGCCTTCTCGTGGCTGGCGCGGGTACGCGAGCGGGATGAGCACACCTACAGCCACTCGGTACGCGCCAGTGTCTGGGCGGTGGTGTTTGGGCGTCATATCGGCCTGCGCCGTCAGGAGCTGGTGCAGCTGGGGATCGCTACCCTGCTGAAGGACGTCGGCAAACTATACATTGCGGAAGCCGTACTGAAGGCTGAGAAGCGCGATCCTCGCGCGGAGCTGGAATATCGTAAATTCGTGGATTACAGCGTGAAGCTGTTGTCGGCGGACGCCAACATTGATCCTCAGGTTCTCAACATCGTGCAGTGCCACAAGGAGCAGTACGATGGCAGCGGCTATCCGCGCGGCCTGCGCGGCGGCCAGATACCGGTGCTGGCGCGCATGTGCGGTATTGTGACCTTCTATGACGAGGCCACCAATCCTCGCGGTGCCGAGTTCCCACTGCCCCCGTCCAAGGCGGTGGGCCAGCTGTATGAATTGCGCAATTGCGCGTTTCAGGAGCAGTTGGTGGTGGAGTTTATTCAGTCCATCGGTCTTTACCCCACCGGTACCCAGGTGGAGCTGTCCACCGGCGAAATTGCGGTGGTGGTCGAGCAGAGCTACCAGCGCCGCCTGAAGCCCAAGGTGATGCTGGTGACGGATCGCAACAAGCAGCTTTTGGAAAAGCCCCGCCTGTTTGATATGGCAGCTGACGATGACCGCAAGCGGGCCATCGTGGACAAGGGCAAGAAGACTCTGGCTGAGGTGGGCCTGATTACGATTACCCAGGATCTGGATCCCAGCCGTTATCCGCACATCAATGTGGGCCGGGTGCGCGACCAGTATCTTTTCGAGCAGAGACTGCCTGCGTTTATTGCCCGCTTGCTGCCGGGTCGTTAATTCGCACTCCCTTCCCATTCCTATCGTTCTGCTACGGCAGCGCAGGTGGTTCGAGCCAGCTGCGTGCCGATGAGCCTGGTATTGGCCAGTCGCAGACTTCAGGGTGTTCGCCCCCAATCCCGGAAAATCAGGATCGGGGCGCGATTGTCACTGTTTGTGGCCGTTGTTTTTAAGTCAGGTCTCCAAAGTGCTCACCCATCTTCACCGGCGTTTCCGCGACGAGCTCTTCTGCCCATTTCACTTTGTCTGCGCCGAACAGCAGCACGACGGTTGAGCCGAGTTTGAAGCGGCCCATTTCGTCCCCTTTTTTCAGGGCGATGGGTTTTTGCTCGTCGTAGCGGGTGGTGCGAATCTGGCGCTTGATCGGTGCGACCTGGCCGGCCCACACGGTTTCGATGGCGGCGACGATCATGGCGCCGACGAGGATCATGGCCATGGGGCCGGCGGCGGTTTCGAAGATGCACACGAGGCGTTCATTGCGCGCAAACAGGCGCGGGACGTTTTCGGCGGTGGTGGTGTTGACCGAGAAGAGTTCGCCGGGCACGTAGACCATGCGTTGCAGGACGCCGTCGAGCGGCATGTGGACGCGGTGGTAGTCTTTGGGTGAAAGGTAGATGGTTGCGAATTTGCCGCCGGTAAACTGCGCGGCCACTTCGGGGTCGCCGCCGACCAGTTCGAGCAGGCTGTAGTCCTGGCCTTTGGCCTGGAAAATTCGGCCGTTGTGGATTTCACCCAGCTGGCTGATGGCGCCATCGGCACAGCCGGCGATGGTGTTTTCGCCTTCGACGATGGGGCGGGCGCCTTCTTTGAGTGCGCGGGTGAAGAAGTCGTTGAAGCAGGTGTAGGCGGTGTAGTCTTCCTCCTGTGCCTCGCTCATGTCGACTTTGTATTTCTCCACAAACCATTTGGTAAATGGATTTTTGATGCCGCCGATGCGGGTTTCGGCGAGCCAGCCCGCGGCTCTGGAGAGCAGGTGTTGCGGGGTGATGTATTGCAGAAAGATAAACAGTTTCGGGTGCATGAAAGTAAAGTGGTCCCGTGTAATGAAGTCTTGTGGCGGCCAGGCACCGGGTATTCGTTTTCGAAACCGCTGTGAATACATCCATGTACGCTGCGTCGGCGACGTCCCTGTCGCCGACGCTTTCGAAAACGAATCCCCGGCACCTGTCCTTCGATTCGTATTTCTACACTTTGTCAGTGCATGTGAAAAATGAGTTCGGTGTCACTCTCGCGTCGGTGGAAATCCAGTGGTCAGTGCCAGAGCGTCAGTTTTCAATCGGAGTATCCGGCAGGTTTCCCCATTCACTCCATGAGCCCGGATAAGCCACAATAGGTAGCCCCAAGGATTTCCCTACCAGCCATGTAAACGCGGAGCGATGGTGGCTCTGGCAGTGGGTGGCGATGTCTTTCTCGCCATTGATGCCAAGCGCTGCAAGAAACGCTTCTGCATCACTGCGAATACGCAAGTCCCGCTGTGGATCCATCAATTGTGTCCACTCGCAGTTGATGGCGCCCGGTATGTGTCCGCCGCGCATGGCAACGACGCGTTCCCCGGTGTATTCCGCCGGGGAGCGTGCATCCCAGATTTGCAGGTCGTTCTGTGCCAAGCGCTGTTGAATTTGCTCCGCGTCGATCATCGGTGCACGGTCGGCGATCTGAATGTTGATATCGCTGGGGGTGACGGTGACGTCTTCGGTGGTGAGCGGCAGGTCGGCATTTTTCCAGGCAATCATGCCGCCATTGAGGTAGCTGTATTTCTGGTGGCCGATGACTTCCAGGGTCCATAACAGCCGCCCGGCCCAGCCGCCGCCTTCGTCGTCGCAGGCGACGATGTGGGTGTCGGGGGTGAGGCCGATGGCGCGCATGACTTCGGTCAGGCGTTCAAGCGAGGGCAGCTTGCCCGGTGCTGGTGGTGTGCCGGCCATCAGGGCCTGAAAGGGCAGGCCGAGGGCGCCAGGGATATGCCCGGCGAGGTAGTTTTGCGGGCTGCTGAGGTCCACTACACGAATTTCTTCGTGTTCGAGCAGTGCGGCCAGTTGCTCTGGCTCGAGGATCAGGGGTACATCGCTCACGGTTGGTTCCTTCTGGGTCCTTTTGTAGTCGGCCTATAGTCGGGCGTGCGGGCTCAGTCGCTTTCCAGGCTGTTGCGCAGGTGCAGGAAGCTTTCCATACGCCGTTGACTGATGTCGCCACGCGCCTGCGCTTCGAGAATGGCGCAGCCGGGTTCGCCCTGGTGTCGGCAGTCGCGAAAGCGGCAGTGGCCGATAAACGGCCGGAATTCGACATAGCCTTCGAGCAGTTCCTGTTCGCTCATGTGCCAGATGCCGAACTCGCGGATACCGGGGGAGTCTATCAGATCGCCGCCGCTGGGCAGATGAAACAGTTCCGCGGCAGTGGTGGTGTGGGTGCCTTTGCCGGTGGCTTCGGACAGTGCCCCGGTGCGGGCGTCGGCACTGGGCAGCAGGCCGTTGATGAGTGAGGACTTGCCCACCCCGGACTGGCCGACAAACACGCTGGTGCCCTGGGCGAGGGTTTCCAGCAGTCCATCGAGGCCTTCGCCGGTCTTGGTGGATAGCTTGAGTACGGGGTAGCCCAGTGCCGGGTAGGGGCCCAGCAGCGCTTCGAGGTGCGCTCGATTGCTGTCGTCGATCAGGTCGATTTTGTTCAGCAGTAGGAGTGGCTGGATGCCTGTGGCCTCGGCGGCTACCAGATAGCGGTCGATGGCATTGGCGAAGGGTTCCGGGTAGGGCGCGATGACGATGAGGATGCGGTCGATATTGGCGGCGACGGTTTTCATGTCGCCATAGCGATCCGGCCGTTGCAGCTCGGAGTGGCGCGGCAGGCGTGCGCCCACCACACCCAGGCCGCCAGTGGACTCGCCCACCGCCGGTCGCCAGGCCACCTTGTCGCCGGTGACCAGGGTGTCGATGTTGGCGCGAATATGGCAGCGTTGTCGCAATGTGCTGTCGGCAGCGCTCTCCACCAGTACCTGGCTGCCATAATTGGCGATCACCATGCCGGTCTGCTCCGGCCCCAGATCGCCCTCTTCGGCGGCCTGTTCCAGGTTCTCTTCCCGTTTGCGCGCGCGAGCTTCCCGCTCCTGCTGGATCTTGGTGATGCGCCATTGCTGGCGGCGATTGAGTTTGCGTTTGCTCATGGGCGCTCGGTTTGTGGAAAGCGCCGGATTATAACTTGCATCGATGGGTGGTTGCGGTAACTTCCCCGCTATCCTCACGTTTATGGCATTTCGCCGCCAACAGCAGCAGTTAAGGAGACTATTGTGGATCAGAATAATCTGATCTGGATCGATCTGGAAATGACTGGCCTCGATCCCGAGAAGGAGCGCATCATCGAAATTGCCACGGTGGTGACGGATTCCCGCCTGAACGTGCTCGCCGAGGGGCCGGCGATGGCGATTCACCAGAGCGATGCGCTGCTGGATGCCATGGACGACTGGAACACCGAGCAGCACGGTGGTTCCGGGTTGGTGGCACGGGTCAGGGAGTCACCCATCAGTGAACACATGGCCGAGCGGGAGACCATCGAGTTCCTGCAGCAGTGGGTACCCGAGGGGGCGTCGCCCATGTGCGGGAATTCCATCGGCCAGGATCGCCGCTTCCTGGTGAAGTATATGCCGCTACTGGAAAGTTACTTCCACTACCGCAATCTCGATGTGAGCTCGGTGAAAGAGCTGGCGCGCCGCTGGCGCCCGGATGTGCTTGATGGGGTCAAGAAAACCTCCTCGCATCTCGCGCTGGACGATATCCATGACTCCATCAATGAGCTCAAGCACTACCGGGAACATTTCTTTCGCATGAGCTGAGTGGGCTAGCGATCCAGTCTGGCCGCTGCAGGAACGGCGGCCAGGCATACCACCAGCACCAGGGTGGCCAGAATGATCAGCTGTGTATAACTGCCGCCCCCGGTAATGAAGTACCCCGCCACCAGCGGCCCGCAGGCCAGTCCGAGCTTCGAAGCAAACCCACCGAATGCGCCCATCTGTCCGGCACTGTCAAAGCGTGATGCCATGGTCAGGAAGTAAGGCACACAGAAGGCCCAGGTCATGCCCGTCACGATATTGGCGAGGATGAACACCGGGCGAATATCACTGAAGATAAACAGCAGCAAGCCTGCGAGGGTCACCAGCAGGGCGATGGCCAGCGGCTTGGCGAGCGGCAGCTTCTGCCCGGTGATCGACGCCAATGCGGCACCGGAGATGGCGATCAGGTTGGCCCAGAACAGCGTCTGGCTGATAAACCCGAGGGGCAGGTCAAACGATTTCCCCAGATCAAAGATGAACGCGAACAGCGCCATATTGGCAAACTGAAAGCAGAACAGCGCCAGCAGTGTGATTGCGATGGGGAGAATGGGCAGCGGCTCGCGCTTGCTTGCCACCGCATCAGCGCCGGCAACAGCGGGTTTCGGCAGCGGATAATCCGCGATAAATGGCAGCATCAGCAGCGTGATCACACTGAAGGTTATCAGCGCATAGAAGGGCACATAAGTGCCGTGCTCGAGTACCAGCGCGGGCAAGAACCCCATACCGATCGCACCGCCGGTGTATTGCACCAGCAGCACCATGCTGTAACTGCGCCCCGCGATACCACTGCGGGCAATTACCGCAAAGCCCAGCCCTACCAGGGTGCCGCCGAGGATTCCGTGTACCAGTCGCAGCGGGATCAGCAGGTCCAGGTTGGCCAGCTGTATGGTCAGCACGTCCATGCCAATCGAGCAGCACAAAAGAATCACCGCAGCGCGTTTCCAGCGGGGAATATGCCGGATCAGCCAGGACACCGTAAACGCGCCGATCACCGCGCCGATGGTGTTCGCGAAGGTGATCTGCCCCGCCTGCTCGGCACTCAGCCCCGCGCCGGCCATCAGTGCATCGACGATGACCGGGAAGATATTCACATAATAAAGCCCCGCAGAAGACAAAAAGGCGAGAAAGATACTCGCCAGCCAGCCATTGCTGACCAGTAGCCCGCCAGGCACGGCGCCCGTGGGGGTGTCATTTCCGGAGTAACCGGAATCAGGCGCCTCTGTGGCAGCGGACTGGGCAGGGTTTTGCATGAATACTCCGGTGAATCATTATCGTTTTAATTCGGGCCGATCGCGGTCTCGATACCCTCGCGTCGGAATCTGTACCGGACAAACGCTAACCTATTACAGCCTGCGCCATAGTGCCAGATTGGCACTGCCGTTGGATCCAACAGCGGCCTGAAGGTGCAAAACCCCCATTGGACTCATGCCTCCTCCTCATCTGGCCCTATTGCCCCTTTTCGGGTTTGGGCCAGTATTGATCCAGCGCGGCACTGCCCGCCCTTTTATCGCGACAGTATCGCCACAGTGCCGCATACAAAACCAAAAATCCAGAACCAGGAACCGGTGTGATGAGTAGCAACCGCAGGTCTTTCGGAATAGCAGCACTGCAACTAAAGCTCGATGAGGCAGACAACCTGGAGTTGCTGTTGCAGAAAATCCAGCGCACCAAGCTGCGCTACCCCTGGGTCAGGATGATCGTATTGAGCGAGCTCGCTCTGCGCGGTGTTGGCGCGCAGCATGCACGGGAGCTCCCTTCCGCAGAAGAAGAAGCGTTTTGCCGCTCTGCACGTGAGCTGGGCGTCTGGCTGGTACCCGGCTCCATGTATGAAAAGTGTGGCAGTGCCGTATTCAACACCACGCCGGTAATCAATCCCGCCGGCGAAGTCATCGCGCGCTACCGCAAGCTCTACCCCTTCCTTCCCTATGAAAAAGGCGTGACCGCGGGCGACCAGTTTGTGGTGTTTGATGTGCCGGAAGTGGGTCGCTTTGCGGTCTCCATCTGTTACGACATGTGGTTCCCGGAGACCACCCGAGCCATGGCGTGGCTGGGTGCCGAAGTCATTATCCACCCGACCAAAACCGACACCATCGACCGATTGGATGAGCTTTCCATCGTGCGGGCCAGCGCCTCCATGAACCAGTGCTACGTGGTCGATGTGAATTCTGCCGGCCAGCAGGGCGTGGGGCGCTCCATCATCGTTGGCCCGGAAGGCGAGACTATTCACGAAGCCAGCGTCGAGGAAGAAATCATCGCTTTTGAAATCGATGTAGAACGGGTCGCCCGGGTGCGCACACGCGGTATGAAGGGCCTGGGGCAGACATTGAAGAGCTTCCGCGATAGCCGGGTGCGGTACCCCCAGTATGAACCGGGTGCCGTGTCACCCGCGCTGGAAGCACTCGGCGAGCTGAAAGTGCCGGAATGATTGCGGCCAGAAAAATTCATTGTCACAGGATGGATGACAACTGGACCAGTCGATATAGACTAACTGGCACTAGGTTGAGGCCAGGTTCCAGTTATAAAAACTAGACACAACAACAGCCGGCGCAGTTTGGCCAGCAGAGAAACTCCATAAAAGAGATCCAAACCTAGCAGAGGGCACCATGAAACAACCAATCAAGCAGGGGTTCACCAAGTCCACACTGGCCACAGCGGTCGCAGCGATTTCCGCGGGAACACTGGCTTCCATACCGCAGATAGCGCTGGCACAGTCCACCGATGCCATCGAAGAAGTGATCGTTACCGCGACGCGCCGGGCGCAGAGCGTCCAGGATATTCCATACAATATTTCGGCAGTGTCCGGAGACGAACTGGAAGCCAGTCAGGTAACGGACTCCGCGGAAATGATGCGCAGTATTGCCGGGCTTACCGTGGTGGATCGTGGTTACCGTAATTCCGGTACCGTGAATGGGGTTGTTATCCGCGGTATGAACATCGATACCGGCGCGAATGGTGATGTACCGCTCTCGGCCGTGGGTACGGTGGCTACCTATGTGGATGATACTCCGCTGTATGCGAACTTCGTGCTGAAAGATATCGAGCGTGTTGAAGTGCTGCGCGGTCCGCAGGGCACACTGTATGGTTCAGGCTCATTGGCCGGTACCGTACGTTACATCATGAACAAGCCCCAGCTTGGCGAGTTCGAGGCGAAGGTAGGCACCAGTGTAAGCCAGACTGAGGGCTCCGGCGGCTTTAATCTCAATAGCGATGTGCTGATCAACGTCCCACTGGGCGACAAGCTCGCCTTCCGCGCAAATGTCGGCATGATCGATAACGACGGCATTGTCGATTACGCCAACGTCTACGAGTTGGATGCCAGTGGCGCTCCGCTTGCGCAGGGTAACGATATCGTAAACGGCGCACCGGTATTCAAACGTGTAAAAGATGCTGATTACGTCGATATTACTTATAGCCGCGCGTCTCTTTTGTTCGAGCCGGCAGACAACGCGAGTATTCAACTCTCCTACCAGCAGCAGAGCGATGATATCGGTGGTCGCCGTCAGGTAACCCGCGGAACCAACTGGGTCAGTGGCAGCGAAGAGTCCTATGACGATTATGAAAATGGGGCAGTAACCCTGGAGCCCTCCGAGCGTGAAGTCGATATGACGTCACTTGAAGTCGAAGTGGACCTGGGCTTCGCTACTCTCACCTCAAGTACATCAGACTATAACCACACAGGCCTCGGCATCAGTGATAACTCCGGTTTCTATGCAGCACAGAACTGGTTTGAAGGCCTGTATTACGGAACACCCCGCCCGCTGGCGAAGGCGGAACGCTTTTACGATGATTCTGCACTGGTGCAGGAGCTGCGTCTTGTCAGCAATGCAGAGGATGCACGCGTAGATTGGGTGGTGGGCTTCTACTACATGGATCAGGACTCCAATGCCGGCCAGAACAGCTACATGCCGGGTTGGGCGGACTGGGCCATGGTGGCGCCGACTCCCTGGAATAATGCGACACCACTGGCCGATACGCTTGCTGGTTGGGGCGCTGACGTACAGGACCAGGATTTCTACTTCCGTCGCAACCAGAACTTCGTCGACAAGGCGGTCTTCGGTGAAGCCACGATCCATCTGTCGGAAGCACTGCACCTGACACTGGGGCTGCGCAGCTTCCAGAATGAACTCACCAACGAATCGCAGCTGTCGTTGCCGATCTGGCCTGGACTGGGCAATGGGGATGCTAACTTCGAGACAGAGGACAAAGACACTCTGTTCAAAGCCAACCTCGCCTGGGACATGTCCGATAGCACCATGGCTTACGCGACCGTTTCTGAAGGCTACCGTCGGGGTGGTGCAAATGCGGTGCCGACGATCGGCTTCTATGAGGAGGACCCGGCCTATCTGCGCTACGAGTCTGACTCGGTACTCAACTATGAAATGGGTGTGAAGGGGACAACCGATGTATTGCGTTACACCGTCTCCGGGTTCTATACCGACTGGAAAGATCCACAGCTGAATACCTCAACGCCTAACTGGGGCTTCTTTGCCGCGATGAATGGCGACGAGGCGCGCGTGCAGGGTATCGAGGTCGAGGTAGAAGGCAACCTTACTGACCAGCTGCACTACACTGCGGGCTACACCTTTGTGGACGCAGAGCTGACTGAAGATTTTGTCACGCCGACCGGGGTGACCATTGCTGAAGCGGGTGAGCGCCTGCCGAGCACTGCACAAAATACCTTCTCCATCTCCATGGATTACACCGCCAGCTTCCGTGAGGGTATTGACTGGGTCAGTCGGGTCAATGGTTACTACCAGTCTGATTCGGAGAATGCGATTGGCAATGGGGTAACCGCGGCGAAAATCGACGGATTCCAGCTGTGGGGCGCAAATACCTCGCTGGTAACCGATTCCTGGACCACCACGTTCTATGTGAAAAACCTGTTTAACGAGGATGGCGTTACCGGTCTTCTGACCGAGCGTCATATGGGCACGGATCCGAGCGAAAACTTCCTCGGCAATGCGTCAAAAGACTATATCAGCCTGCCGCGCACTATCGGTCTGTCAGGCAGCTATACCTTCTAAACAGTCGTTGTTGTGAGGATCCTCACTTTGTCGACCTTGCAATCTTGCCGGCCCTTTGGGCCGGCTTTTTTGTGTATGCTAGAGGCAATAATTTCATCTGTATCAGAGTTGAGAAAAACGGGGTGGTTGTGAGTCTGTCAGACCGGTACCAGAGAGCGCTCCACGCGTTCAGGGCAAAAGATTTGTCTACAGCCGAATCCGTCGTCAAAGAGTTGCTGGACAGTGCTCCATCACTGGTCAATGGTTGGCGATTGTTGGCGGACGTGCAGGCTGCGACTGGCCGCATCCGCGAAGCCATAGCTAGCCTGGAGACAGCCTGGAACGCCGCCAAAGGCGAGACGAAATCCTGGGTGAGCACGGGCTTGCATCTTGCTCGTGCACTCGCAACGGCGGGCCAGGAAGGTCGGGCAAAGTCAACGTTGCATGCGTTGAATCCTGCAGAGCTGAAGCATCCAGAGCCGTTGGCACAGGCAGCCTATTTGTACTCGCTGTGTGAAGAGCATGAACTGTCGCTGCAGTTGTACGAGCGCGCACTGGAATATCGCCCCGATAGTGTGGAGCTGCTTTTTAATTGCGCTGCGGCTAATCGCGCCATGGGAAATTTGTCTCGTGCGGAGGTGCTCTATGATCGACTGCTCGCGTTGAATCCGGCCGACGCTGAGGCGTATAAAAACAGATCGGACCTGCGGCGACAGACAGCGAATAGCAATCACGTACAGGCGATACGAAAAGCGATCTCTGTGGTTGATGATGACATCGCTTCGGCGAGCCAGTTGAATTTCGCTCTGGCGAAAGAGCTGGAGGACATCGGGTATCATGCGGAAAGCTTTGCGGCGCTTGCGGAGGCATGCAGGCTGCGTCGTTCGATCATTCAATATTCCCTGGAAAAAGATCTGGGAAAAATCGACGAGATTGCATCCGTTTTTTCTGAGGAGACATTTTCCCGTCTGCAGCAAACCTATTCACAGAGCGGGCTCGGAAAGGGCGTCATATTTGTGCTTGGCATGCCTCGTACAGGAACCACACTGGTGGACAGGATTCTGTGTGCAACTGGCCAGGTGTATTCCGCCGGTGAGCCTGGCATTTTCTCACGACTGGTGGGGGAGATGTCGCAGGATCTGCTGAGACAGCAGGCTGGGGAAATGTCGATCATTTCAGCCGCGTCGAGTATCGATTTTGAGGCGCTGGGCAGGCGATACTTGCAGGAATTACACGAGCGGGCTCCAGACAGCGCACCGGCGTTTATTCTGGACAAGAACCCGATGAATTTCCTTTATGTCGGCCTGATTCGTCTGGCACTGCCCGCTGCGCGCATCGTGCATCTGCGTCGTGATCCTATGGATACCTGCTACGCGGTTTACAAAACGCAATTCAGAAATGCCTACCCGTTTTCTTACGAACAAACTGAGCTGGCCAGTTACTTTATTCGTTATCATGAATTAATGGACACTTGGCGTTCTATGCGTGGAGTGGAGTTTCTGGATCTTCAGTATGAAGACCTGGTTGACCAATTCGAAAGTGAGTCCCGAAGGCTCTACGGCTTCTGTGGACTGGACTGGTCCCCTGAAGTGCAGCACTTTTATCGGAACGAGCGGCAGGGAACCGCAACGGCGAGTGCAAGTCAGGTACGGCAACCTGTTTACCGCTCTTCCGTGGGTAAATGGAAACGATACGAAGCGCAACTGCAACCGATGCGAGACCTGTTGGCGCAAGCAGGGATATAAAAATGGCAGCCTGAGGCTGCCATTTTTTGGGTTGCGTTTATTGATTCCGGGTTTGCTATTTCAAGCTCCTCACCAACGCCTGGCCTTGATCCTTCAGCGCCATACACAAGTTAATCCCTTCCTCCGTCTGCGCCAGTGCCCGCTGGTAGCCGGGTACCAGTTTCTGCTGCTGGGCAAACAGTGCTTGTACCTGCTGTAACGACTGTTGGTCACAGAACTTTGCCGCAAAGCGCGGGGTGTTGCGGCGCCACTGTTCTGGAATCTTGGCGACGACCGCGGCGAAGTTGTTCTGTAGCCATTCCCAGTTGCGTGCCTGCAGGTCTGGTTCGGCGAGTGTGTTTTGAATCAGGCCGAAGGCCTCCCGTGCGCCCATGTCGTCACTCAGTGCGAGGCTGTGGACGGTGCCTAGTTGTGATGGATCGGTGACGCGGCCGATGGCGTTGGCGCTGGCGTTATCGAACAGCGGGTCGTCCAGTTCACTGCGGACCTTGATCAGGTGATCAAGGAATCCCTTGCCGGAATCCTGCACGGCGACGGTAAGCGCACTTTCGTACAGGTCGGAATCCAGTGCCTTGGGATCTCGCTCTACGCCAAACCCGGTAAATGCCTCGGCCTGTTGCTGCAGCTGTTTGCGGGTTTGCGGATCCTTGCCTTCCAGGGCGAGGAAGCCGAGCAGGCGGCTGCGCAGCAGTTTGCTTTCGGAGTCGCGTTTGTCCGCCAGCGCCTGCACTTTTTTGCCGTACAGTCTCTTGAGCAGCGCCTGCCAGTGTTCCGCGTGTGCGCTATCCACATAGTGGTCTGCGTACTTGGCGAGATAGCCCAGCGGCGCTTCCACCACCTGGCGCTTGTCCGAGGCCGCCGAGAGGCGCACCACGTCCAGCAGTGTTGCCGGCTTCAGGGCGCCGGCTTCAAACGCGGCAAAGGCACTGTCGATCACCGACAGTCGCTCGGTTGGCTGCAGGCTGTCGAATTCCTCCAGCAGTGCCTGCCAGTAGGGTTCCTCCAGGTTAAACCGGTAATAGCCGCTGCCGTTGGCGTTGGGCATGACCCATTTGGGGCAGGTGCCACCGGCAAGTTTCACGGTCTGTTGTGATGCACTCAGAAATTCGCACTGCGCTTCTCCGGCGCTGCCGCGCATGCAGAATGGGATGCTCCACTGCTGGCCGGCATCGGAGATCGGGGAGCCCAGCGGCTTGTAGCGCTGTTGTTGAACGCGTACCTCGGCATCACCATCGGTGCTGCAATTCACGCTCACCGACAGCAGCGGTACGCCTTTCTGTTCCACGAAGGTGCGGAAGGTCTCGGTCAATTGCGGGCTGCCGGTTTCATCGCCGATGACTTTGTAGAAGTCCGGTGAGTCGGCGACGCCATCGGCGAACTGCTCCACATAGCGGCCGAGGGCGGGGCGAAAGGTGTCTGCACCAAAGTACGCATCCACCATGTGAATCACACCCAGGCTTTTGGCATAGGTAATCGCATCGTAGGCATTGCGGATGTTGTTGTTGTCGGTGATCGGTTCACGAATGGCGCGGGTGCTGGCGAGGGAGTCCAGCTTCATGGCGCTGATGGCACGCACCGCGGCGTTCAGGTCGTGGCCACCGTCGGGTTCCATGATGGTCAGTGCCAGCGGGGTGCCCCAGGTGGCAAAGCCTTCCTTCAGCCACAGGTCGTCCCACCAGGGCGGAGTCACCAGGTTGCCGAACCACATATGGGCGATCTCGTGGGCGTGCACGCCCAGCAGGGCGAGGCGCAGGCCGGGCGCGGGTTCGTCGCCTTCCACCAGAATACGCTGCTCGCGGTAGGTGATGGCGGCGGAGAGTTCGGTGGCACCGCTGGGCCACTGGGGTGCGGCGATGATGTCCAGTTTGCGGAAGGGATAGGGGCGCTGCAGCTGTTCCTCGAAGATACGCAGCATCTCCGGGGTTTTATCCAGTACGTACTTCATATCCTTGCCGCGGCCCTTGCGGGCGAAACCGCGCAGGGGCAGCGCTTCCTTGCGGTACTGGTTGGCGGGGATGGCTGGGCGTTCCACCACATCGAATGGGCCCACGGCGAGGGAAAGCAGGTAGGTGGGCATGGGCCGGGTCTGTGCGAAGCGCACCGTTTGCATGCCGTTGCCGGCGTCGCTGCGTTCGGTTTCCGGCCCGTTGCTGATGGCCTTGTAGCCTTGGGGAATGGTGAGGCTGATGTCGTAGGTTGCCTTCAGGCCGGGCTCGTCGAAGCCAGGCAGAAAGCGGCGCGCCTGGATGGATTCGGATTTGGCCAGTGCGTAGGCCTCGCCCTGTTCTACAACCTTAAACAGGCCGGCGAGGTTTTTGTCGAAGGGCGCGCGGTACTGGATACGCAGGGTGATGTTGCCCGCGGGGACCTGTTCGTCGAAGTCGACGCGCACCACGCCGCTATCGAGCACCTGGCGGTACTGCGCCGGCACGACCTTGTCATTTTGTGTGGGGACGATGGCTTCGATGTTGGCGACGTCGATGTTGTTGCCGTGCATCCACAGGTGGTCGGTGGCGGTGTCGATCGCGATGTCGATCTCCACCTGGCCGTGGAAGCTGTCTTCCCGGGGATCGAGGGTGAGGTTCAGGCGATAGGCGGTGGGGCGCACGCCGTCGGGAAGCTTGCCGGCGGGTGCCTGTTGCTCGGCACCTGGCCCGGAATCTTGTGCAGCGGCGTCCGGGGTGGCCGTTTGCGCGTCGCTGGCCACCTGGGCTGCGGGCTTGTCACCGGTGTTTTTGGCGCTGGTGTCTCGGTTATCGCTTCCGCAGGCGCTGAGCAGTATCAGACCGGCAAGCAGGGCTGGCTGGGTAAGAATTCGCATGATAAGTCTTTGTTGAAGGATTTTTGGTTCGTGGTTTTTCCCCATTGTAGCGGGTTGGGTGGGGTGGTTTGCAGGGTGGGCGGGATAGGATGAGACCGGTGCCGGCCCGGTAGCACCTTGTAGCGAGCTCCGTGGCGCCCAGGCACCGGGTATTGGTTTTCAAAACCGCTGTGAATACTTCCCTGTACGCTGCGTCGGCGACGTCCATGTCGCCGACGCTTTTGAAAACCAATCCCCGGCACCCGGCCTTAGCATGTTACTGCAGTGCTTGTATCGCGACGGACTACAAATGCGGAATCGTCAGCACCGATTGCCGGCTGCTGCGGTAAGGCACCTCGATTTCATAGTGTCTATCCTGCGGCTTCTGGTAGAGCGCCCCTTCGGTATCGATCGCAAGGGTTACCACATGCCCGGGTGGTACGTCGTAGGAGGTGGTGAACAGGTCCAGTGAGATCTTCTGCGCTTGGCCCACCTGCAGGTTGCGCAGGGTGATGGGGGCGTGGGTAATCAGGCGGCCCCAGCCGAGCGGGTCGGTGTCGTAGAGGTGTACCTGCAGCTGGACCTCCGGCTTGCTGGGTTTGATCCACATCTCCAGCGAGGGGGTGCCGCGGATTTTGAAGGTGCTCCAGTGCATGGGCGAGTTGTATTCGATGGCGTAGTAGCCGTTGATACCGGTCATGTTGGTGAATACGGGAATACCGAATCCTTCCAGTGCGTCGGAGATCACCGGTATACCGGTGCCGGCCTTGGTATCGGCGCCGCCGTGAAAGTCGTTGTTCCAGCCCCAGCCACTGTAGGGGCTGGTTTTCATACTGGCGTTATTGAAGTACGAGAGTCTGGGGTGGAGATAGTAGCGCTTGGCTTTCTGGGTAACCGGGAAGTCGTCGAACTGTTCCAGGCGGTTGCTGATGCGCACGGTCATGTCGACTTTCGGCTCGCTATCGATACCGTTGGCCTCGCCTTTCAGGTAGCGGTCAAACCAGCGGAAGGTGGTGGCCCAGATATGCCCGTCGTTGCCTCCCAGGGTCTCGGTCACCGCGTGGGTGCCGGGGTTCAGTAGCAACTTCTTGGGGCCGTCCAATAGACTGTAGAGCTGGGTCATGCTGTTGGGCTTGAACAGGTAGTCGGCGAAGTTGTTGGACATCAACACGGCGGTGCCGTTGCGGTTCAGTTCGCCGACGTAGGCAAGCGCGGAGCGCGGGGCGGCGAAGTCCTCAACGGCCTGAATATTCTGCGTGGTACGCAGGTTGTGCCAGATGGTGTCCACCTCGGGTTCCAGGTTGAATGCGGTAGTGGTGAGGATCGTGCCCCACACCAGGTTGACGGTGTTGTTGGGGTAGAGCCCTTCGATCACATCGGACCAGCCGGACAGGGCGGCGACCGCATCCACGCGCGGATCGCGGGCGGCGGTGACGAGGGAGATACCGGCACCGTAGGAAATACCCGCCATGGCCAGCTTGCCGACCGGGTAGTGGGCCTCCAGCCAGTCGATCAGTACGCCGGCGTCAGCGATGGAGTTGTCACCGGCCACGTCCACGAGGCCGCCGGAGGTGCCGAAGCCCCGGGTGGAATAACTCATCACCAGATAGCCGTCTTCCGCGAGTGCCGCCGCCTGCAGCAGATACTGGTTTTTGTCGAGGATCCAGCTGTTGGTGAACAGGACCGTGGGATAGCCCCCGCTGGGGGGGGGCGTTTCGGGCACAAACAGGTTGGCGTCGATCTCGGTGCCATCAAAGCTGGTGATGTCGAGGTCGGCAATAAAGGTGGGGTCTGCCCGGGTAACAGGGGTGAACAGGGAGCACAGGGCGGCCGCCAGCAACGCCGGCAGGGCGAGTGTTTTCATGATGTTTTCTCTCTTTATTATGTTTTTTACGGCTGCATCGCACCGGCCGACGCCAGGGGCTGGCCGGTCCCTCCGAGTCTAGGAAACTTGCCGTTGCAGGGGGCTACTGCGATTTAATGACTGTGAATTGGTTATCGGTCAGTGGCGTGCAGGTTTACGCAGAACCTTGTAGTCATTTTATGGCTGTGTCTGACCGTCCGGTCTGTGACCGCTATATGCCCAGGGTGAATTACAGGTTCCCGTTTAAGATTGTTCTTTTTTTGAACAGTAAAAACCTGTATTGTGGCTTTTCGCGCAACGGTGATCAAAAAGTGATCGGTTGCAAGTTTGGCGAAAAACCGGGTGATCAGAATATGTTTTCACGAATACTCTCGTACTTGGTCGTTTTTTCCGGCGCATGGCTGTTTACCAGCGATGTCATGGCGGACAACCTCGCGAAAGACACCTGGTACGAAATTGACAGCGCTAACTTTCACATCGTCACCAATGGTGAGCCCAACTCGGTGCGCCGCCTGGCGGAGGATTTGGAGCGTTACCGTGCGGTCGCTCTGAGCCTGCTGGGCGCGAAAGACGACGGCGCCAAGCTGACCATCTACGCTGCCGCCGACCGCGAAAGCTATGCCGGCCTGGTGGGTGAGGACCTGTCCGAGCTGACCAATGGCCTGTTCGATACTACCGCCGAGGGTAGTTATGCCCTGGTGAATCTGGATGGCCGCACCGGTGAGCGCCAGCTGGAAGCGCGTGAGTTCCTGTTCCATGAATACACTCACTTCCTGAGTTACAACGGCACCACTACCCACTATCCGTACTGGTACAGCGAGGGCTTTGCCGAGTTCATGTCCACCATGACCTTTGGCCCGGGCAATACCTACGATATCGGTGCCATCCCCGGCGAGCGGGCCATGACCCTGCTGTACACCAGCCCGGTGCCCCTGCAGGAACTGCTGCGCGCCACCGTGCACAACACCCCGGATGAAGAAAAAGGTCGCATCTATGCCAGTGGCTGGATGCTGGCGCACTGGATCATCATGAAGAGCGGCAAGGCCGAGGCGTTCAAGCAATTCGTTGCCGACTACAACAACGGCGCGGACCCGGTGAAGGCGTTGACCAAAAACCTGGGCATGTCGATCGAGGAGATCGAGCAGGTCTACAACGATCAGTTCCGCGAAGGCCGCTTCCAGCTCGCCCGCGGCAAGGTACCTGCCACCTTTGAGTCCAAGCGTCCGAAGTTGCGCACAATGAGTGGCGAGGAAGCCGTTGTGGAACTGGCCCGCTTCTTGGTGAAGTCTGGCTACAACACCCACGGTGTGCACGAGCTGGTGGAATTTGCCGAGCGCGAGGAGCTGTACTCTCCGGAGCTTTCCGCAGTGCGTGCCGATGCAGCTACCCGCGCGGGTGACTTCGACCAGGCCGCGCGCCTGCTGGCCCAGGTGGCGCCGTCGGATCGCAAACACTTCTGGTACCAGAAGGCGCAGGCCTGGTTGTGGCTGAACCGCGAAATCACCACCCTCGGTGGCGATCGTGACAAAACCGCACTCAAGGGTGCGCGGGACAAGTTCGTGCAGCTGGTGAACAACCAGTCCGGCGAGGCGATGAACTGGTACGGTCTGGCGATCAGCATGCAGATGCTGGGTTATCCGAAGGCGCAGTATGTGGAAATGCTGGAGCAGGCCTACCGCCGTGCGCCCCGCGAGTTACATATCGCCCAGTGGCTGGCGCAGGAGCTCTACGAGCGCAAAGATGCACAGTACTTCGCCGAAGTAGCGCAGCCGCTGATGCTGGAACTCACCGACGAGGCCGAGTACAACCAGATGAAAAATATGCTCGCCGAACTCAAGCCCACGCTTGCGGATGGCTCCGGCCCCCAGAGCAAGATTCAGGGCAAGGCGATGGTGAAAGACAAGGGGCAGTCGTCTCCGGGCGCTGGCACCAAGGCATCGCCGTGATACCGAGTATGTGAGTCTGCCGATGAGGTGGAAAGCTTGAGGGGAGCCTGGCTCCCCTTTTTTTCGCCTGCAGAAAACTGGCGGCTGTCAGGTGGGTTCGTCTGGCGAGGGTGGCGTGTCCACTTCGGTGCGATAAATCTGCATGCCGCGCGCCTGATAATTGGCCAGCGCGCCTTCGTGATCCAACGTGCAGGTGTGCACCCACACGCGCTGGCAGGGTGACCATTGCCACGCCTCCTGCAGCGCCCGGCTTAGCAGGTGCCCGCCAAAACCGCGGCCAATAAATCGCGGCGCCAGGCCGAAGTAGGCAATCTGTACCTCATCGTTGGGCTGTCTTTCCAGTTCAAAATAACCGGCGATGGCGCCGCGGTAGTAGGCCACCCAGGTGCGCAACCCATCGCGCTCAGCGTATTCCTGCCAGGTCTCGTCGGATTCCTTGAGCTTGTCGTTCCACTGCCAGGGCTCGCCCACCAGCTGGTAGAGATAACGATTGAAACGGAACTCCTTTTCCTCCGCCTCCACCACGGACAGCCCCTCAGGGCAGGGTTTGGCGTTGAGTTGGGCGGGATCGGTCATTTCCAGATAGTAAGTAATAACGCTCAAGATTTACTCCACTGTTCGCTTTTTTCTGCCATGGCTATTCCCCCCTTCCGCCTGCAATAGCGAACTTCTGAAAATATCCACAGATTCTCATTTCTAACATACTATCCCGCCAAAGACGGGGCAGGAAATCAATAAGTTTCCCCGCAACAATTATCGCCAGGTGTGCAGCCATATGACTGGTAGTGCTCTTGGGGTAAGGACCGGTGATTTGAAAATCCGCTCACCTTTGGTAACGTACGCGCCGAGTAAGGACTTACCTGTTTCATCATGAGCGCACTATCCAGAATCTGGCAGGGCTGCCCGTCTCCGTACGCGCGTGCGGGGAGCATCTGGCTTCTTTTCTTTCTGCTGTACAACCTCTACTGCTACTTCTGGCGCCACTATGTGGGCGGCGGTCGTTATGACTTTATCGACTCACAGATCTTCTGGCTGAAAGAGTGGGGTATGGTGCTGTTGCTCAGTGGGCTGGCTGTGACACTGAAGGTGCGCTGGCAGAGATCGATCTCGGCGGCACATGTAATTGCGGCATTTGTCGCGATGTATTTGCTGAGTAGCGTTACCCGGGTGCTAATCGATTACGATTTTTTTGGGGGTAACTGGGGGGCGTCGCTGGTCGGCATGGCGCCCAAATACCTGCTCGCCGCGTCGCTGGTGTGCGCCGGCTTGTGGATCGCTGCCCGGCCAGCGCTTGCGCAATCATGTGCACCCCCTGCGCCGGATGCTGCTACCTCTATGCTGGATGTGGAGTACCGCGGGCTGGCGCGCCCCTTGCCGCTGGCGGAAGTCGACTTTGTAAAAGCGGCGGGCAACTACGTAGAAATTCATGCCAGCGGAAAATGCTATATCAAGCGCAGTACCATCAAGCAGCTCACCGAGTCACTTTCCTCCCAGCACTTCATGCGTGTCCATCGCAGCTTCATCGTCAACCTCGAGCGGGTGGCACAGTTCTGTAATACCGATACCGGTGCTGCCTACCTGCTGCTTGCGGGCGACGAAAAAGTGAATGTAAGTAAAGCCTACAAAGACGCGGTCAAGACGCGCCTGTCCCGCACATCGATTCGTCCCTGAATCCGTCCACTCGTCACAATTCCCTTAAAATCAAGCACTTGGTGCCTATCCTGAGCCCACATTCCAATCGACTGATAGAGGCTTTGATGGATAGACACTCGCAAACTACACACCGCCTGCTGCACTGGGTCATGGCTGCCCTGGTGATCTTTTTGATATCACTGGGGTACTACATGACCACCTATCAGCAGTTTTCCCTGTATCACCTGCACAAGTCACTGGCCGTGCTGGTCATCCCGCTGCTGATGATTCGCGTGTTCTTGCGGATACGGGATCCCTGGCGCTCGGGCGCGGCAGCCCTGCCGCGGTGGGTGTCGGCCTATCACTGGCTGCTGTTGGTGGGGCTGCTGCTGATGCTGGTCTCCGGCGCCGCCTACAGTGGTTTCGGCGGTTACGGCATTGGCTTCTTCGGTATCGAACTCGTGTCTGCGAGCAAGGACGCACTGCAGCAGTACACAGCCTATTCCGCCACGCTGTCGACCTTCGGGCAGCAGGTGCATGTTGCCGCGGGCTACGCACTGAGCGCGCTGCTCGGCCTGCATGTTGTCGCGGCGCTGAAGCACCACTTTGTCGATCGCGATAACACGCTGCGCCACATGTTGTGGGCGAGGGGGTAACGGAACATGTTAATGAGAGATTTACTGATCGTCGTCGGCACGCTGCTGTTGTGTGCTGTCGGAACTGTGACCCCGGCGCAGGCTGCTAAACCGGAGGGCCGCCATTTTTCAGACTTGCAGGCGTTTGGTGAGGCCGTGGGTGACCGGCGAATCGTCCTGCTGGATGAGCTGACCCACGGTGAGCATGAAAACTTTGCCCTCAAGGCGCGACTGGTGCAGTACCTGCACCGGGAAAAAGGCTTCGATGCCCTGGTGATCGAGAGCGGCCTGTTCGACGTGGCGCGCATCTGGCAAACGTCGGAAAATCCGATCCGGGAGCAGGCACCGGGCAATATTTTTTATATGTATGCGAACAGTGCGCCGGTGAACGCTCTGTTTGATTATATCGATGCCGAGCGCGACGGCGCCCGACCACTGGAACTGGCCGGGTTTGACGGGCGCTTGAGTGGCGAATATTCCCTGGCTGGGGCGGCTGACTTTATAAAGCAGCAAAGTGTGCGGCTGCTACCGCGGGAATCGGCAACGGTGGATTGGTCAGAGTATCTGGCGATCACACAGGCGGCATTGGAGCGAGTCCCTGGAGGCTTCACGGACGCGCAGCAGGCGCGATTTATTGAAAACAGCTACCGCCTGATTCAAGGCTTCAACGGGCTGCCCAGCAGGGCTTCCGGCTACGATCGCCCGGATTACGTGGCGCGTCTGGTGCACGGCCTGGTGATTGTGGCGCAGAACCTGTGGGGCACGCGCCGCCACGACGAGCACGACATCGCCATGGCTGACAACCTGCGCTGGCTATTGGAAAACAGGTACAAGGATAAGAAGGTCATCGTATGGGGCCACTTTATCCATCTCAACTATGGCGGAACTGTGCCGCATCGCTTTGATAACCTGGGTACGCTACTGCGTCGCGATTACGGGAAAGACATGTATCTCGCCCATATTGCGGCAGTCAAAGGTCAATACCGGGATTTCGTCGATATGCAGGTGAAGGCGATTTCACCTGGGCAGGGTGGGATGCTGGAGGCGCAGATCGTTCGCGACCGCAATGTCGACGGCAGTGATGCCATATTTCTCGATGGCCCTGCGCTCGACCATGTTGTGCGGGATGCCGGTGACAATGCGAGGTTTTACGGGCACCAGTATCGGCACCCTATTGCCTCCCAGTCCTGGTCGCACTATTGGGACGGCATGTTTATCCTGCCGAACAGCACGGCGTCAGCGGCAGATCGAGGGCCAGAATAGGGGGCGTCCTGCCTTGGGGGCGAGCCGATACAGGCTTGCTTCCAGGTGCTCAGGTTTGGCCGGTTGTCACAACTAGCTTGACGGTTTTATGGCTTCCTTTCATAGGCCGGCGTGTCGTAAAGGCTGTAGTCGGTCTCCTGATAGATCCAGGAGACAGGCGCATCTACCTTTCTCTGCTCGATCGTCTTGCGGAAGATCTCCAGATGCGTACGCTCCATAATCTCGTTGAGTTCACTACGATTGCATAGCTCCATAAACACGCCCGCCTGCATAAAACCCTGCAGCCGGTGACGCTCTACTGCCGGTATCGGATGCCCGCTTTTGGAGGCTTTAAACAACTGGGTAAGTCGGCGTTCGACTTCTCTCAGAAAGATATTTTTTTCCATGGCGCTTACGCATTCATTTATTTTTTTGAAACTCTACCCGTTCACCACCAATACCTCCAGAAACAACTGCACTGCAGGTTGCTCTGCCGCAGTGCTCTTGAACGTCAGTGCATTCTGGATCTGGTAGCAGAAGCGGTCCGGAAAGAATGCGACCAGCTCACCGCGCTCCACATAGTCCCGCGCCAGATACTCCGGCAGAAAGCCAATAAATTTCCCCGACAGGATCATCGCCAGGCGCGCAGCCATATGGTTGGCGATGCTTTTGTGTGGAAACAGGCGGTAGAGGTGCGCGGCCCCGGAGAGCACGGCGTGGTCGGGCGCAGCAAGTTCCTGCTGGGTAATGACTTCCTCGTCAACCTGTGGTGCGACGGCGCAGGGGTGGTGGCTGGCCCCGTAGAGTAGCGACTGGTGACTGAACAGGGGCTGGTAGCTGAGCCCTGGGCGACGGGAGTGCAGCGGGTTGATGCCCACATCGGCGCGACCGCCGAGGATTTCCAGTTCCAGCTCGTGGGGCGCTGCCAGTTTGATATCCAGTTGCAGCTGCGGCGCGCGCTCGCGCAATTGCGCGATGGTCGCGGGCATATTGAGCTGTGGTATGGCCAGCATGTCGTCCGGCAGCACGATGCGCAGCTGCCCGGTGAGCTGTGACTGGATCGCATTCACCTGGCTTCTGAAGCTGGCCAGGTGCCCATCCAGCTCTTCGATTGCCTGGTACAGGGCCTCCCCCTCGCGGGTGAGCTTGAAGTCGGCGCGCCCGCGGGAGCGGATGCACAACGGCATCCCCAGGCGGGTCTCCAGGTCCGACAGGTGCACGCTGATGGTGGAGCGGCTGATGTTAAGCGCCACTTCCGCCGGCGCCAGGCCGCCGGCCTGCACCACTTCACGGAAGACCCGCAGCAGGCGTAGGTCCATATCGCTGAGGCGCCCGGACAGGGCTTTTGCGCTTTTAACCATGGTCTGTTCACGCGTTCTAAGGGGGGATGGATCAAAGTTTGATGGATCTGAACTTTAGTTGCAAAGATCTTACTATTCACCACCAGACTCTCGCTCCAGAATCCCTGAAAAGCCTATATACAGGATGATCAGGGAGTGTTCGATGAATCTGAACAATAACCAGTTGCTGAAGACCCAGAACTTTATCGACGGCCAGTGGCGTGATGGCGCCGGTAAGTTGGCGGTTACTGACCCCGCCAATGGCGATCTACTGGCAGAGATTGCCGATGGCAGCGCCGCTGATGCCGAGCAGGCGGTTGCCGCGGCGCATGCCGCGTTTCCCGCCTGGAGCCGCAAGACCGCCGGCGAGCGCGCAGCGGTGCTCAAGCGCTGGTATCAGCTGATTGCGGAGAACCGTGAGGATCTGGCGCGGTTACTGACGCTGGAGCAGGGTAAGCCACTGGCGGAGGCACTGGGTGAGATTGACTACGGTGCATCCTATATCGAGTGGTACGCGGAGGAGTGTCGCCGTGCCTATGGGCAGACGATCCCCACCCACAATCCGGCGATGCGCCTGCACACGATTCGCCAGCCGGTGGGGGTGGTGACCTGTATTACGCCGTGGAACTTCCCCAATGCGATGATTACCCGCAAGGCAGCACCGGCGCTGGCGGCGGGCTGTACGGTGGTGATCAAGCCGGCTTCGGAAACGCCGCTGTCGGCGCTGGCGCTGTGTGTGCTGGCGGAGCAGGCCGGGCTGCCGGCGGGCACGCTGAATGTGGTGGTGGGGTCGGACTCCGCGGCGATCGGCAAGGTGCTCACAGAAGATGCGCGCGTCGCCAAGTTCACCTTTACCGGCTCCACGCCGGTGGGCAAGCTGCTGATGGCGCAGTGCGCGAGCACCGTGAAGAAGATGTCGATGGAGCTGGGCGGCAACGCGCCGTTCATCGTGTTTGATGATGCGGACCTGGATACCGCCGTCACCGCCTGTGTGGCGACGAAGATGCGCAACGCGGGCCAGACCTGTGTATCTACTAACCGGATTTATGTGCACGAGTCGGTGCACGATGCGTTTGTGGCGAAGCTGGCGGCGGCGATTGAGCAGCTGCAGCCGGGTCACGGCCTGGAGCCGGGCACGACGCTGGGGCCGCTGATTTTCCGCCGCGCGGTAGATCGGGTGCACGGTCTGGTTGAGGAGGCGGTGGCCAATGGCGCGAAGCTGGTGCTGGGTGGTGATTTCCTGCCCGAGGGCGAAAACTACTATGCGCCGACGCTGCTGACGGATGTGGATGATTCGATGCGTATTGCGCAGGAAGAGATTTTCGGGCCGCTGGCGGTGGTGCAGAAGTTCCGTGAGGAAGCGGAGGTGATTCAGCGCGCCAATGACACGCCGTTCGGGTTGGCGGCGTATGTGATGAGTGAAAACATACATCGTGCGAACCGTGTGGTGGAGGCGCTGGAGTATGGCATGGTGGCGTGCAACGCGGGTGTCTTCTCGACCACGGTGGCACCCTTCGGCGGCTGCAAGGAATCCGGCATTGGCCGCGAGGGCGGTGTCGAGGGTATGGCCGAATTCTATGAGACGAAGTACTGCTGCTACGGAGTGTGAGCTTCGTCGTAGTTATTGAACCTTCTAATTTGCTGTGGTGGCGGCAAAGCACCGGGTACAGGTTTTCAGGACCGCTGTGAATACATCCCTGTACGCTGCGTCGGCGACGTCCATGTCGCCGACGCTCCTGAAAACCTGTACCCGGTGCTCCGCCTTCGCGTCGACATATTTACTACGTTAGAGAAACGTGAAAACTAAATCGGAGAAAACCATGTCCGAACTGAAAAACAACGCATTCTGGATGCCGTTTACCCCCAACCGCACCTTCAAGGCATCGCCGCGTATCGTCGAACGGGCGGAGGGGATTTACCTGTTTGAAAAATCCGGCCGCAAAATTATTGATGCGACCGCGGGTCTGTGGTGTTCCAATGCGGGCCACTGCCGTGCAGAAATTGCCGATGCGATTTCCGAGCAGGCGCGCAAGCTGGATTACAGCTCGATTTTCAATTTCGGCCACGAGCTGAGTTTCGCCTACGCGGAACGTCTGGTGCAGTACACACCCGATCCGCTGAACCATGTGTTCTTCGGCAATTCCGGTTCCGAGGCGGTGGAGTCGGCCCTGAAGATTGCGCTGCAATACCAGCGCGCCCGTGGCAAGGGTTCGCGCACCATGTTTATCGGTCGTGAAAAGGGTTACCACGGGGTGAACTTCGGCGGTATTTCCGTGGGCGGTATTGCGCCGAATTACCAGTCGTTCGGTCAGCCGGTGAAGGCGAACCATATGCGTCATACGCTGGACATCGAACGCAATGCGTTCAGCAAAGGTCTGCCGGAGCACGGGGTGGAGCTGGCGGAAGATCTGGAGCGTTTGGTCGCTTTCCACGGTGCGGATCAGATTGCGGCGGTGATTGTGGAGCCTTTCTCCGGTGCCGGTGGCGTGGTGCTGCCGCCGAAGGGGTATCTGCAGCGTCTGCGCGAGATCTGTGACAAGCACGATCTGCTGCTGATTTTTGATGAAGTAATTTCTGGCTGGGGCCGTACCGGTTCGCCATTTGCTTCGCAGGAATTCGGTGTGACGCCGGATATGATTACCTCGGCCAAGGGCATTACCAATGCGACAGTGCCTCTGGGCGCGGTGTTTGTCAGCGACAAGATTTACAACACGGTGATGGATGCCGCCGCCGAAGGTATGGTGGAGCTGTTCCATGGCTACACCTATTCAGCGCATCCGGTGGCCTGTGCTGCGGGGATGGCGACGCTGGATATTTACGATCGCGAGGGCCTGCTGACCCGTGCGGCCGGGGATATCGGCAAGCACTGGGAAGCGGCCCTGCATTCGCTGTCGGACCTCGACAATGTGATCGATGTGCGCAACTACGGTCTGGTAGGCGCCATCGAGCTGCGCGCACCGGAGGGCCTGAAAGGGAAGTTCGGTGCCAAGGCATCGGCGCTGGCCTGGGAGGCCGGGGTGATGGCGCGCGGCATTGGTGATGCGCTGTGCATGTCGCCGCCGCTGATTATCGAGGCCCACGAGATCGACGATATTGTCGGCAAGCTGCGGGAAGTGATTTCCGGCCTGTCCTGAGCCGTTGCTCGTCGCTGGTGGCCGGTTCTGGCTGGTCACCGGTCCCGGTCGGGTTTTGCGGCCGGGTGTGACGGTCTCGTGTGATGGTGTGTGATTTTGACGCCGTCGCAATTTTGGATGTCGGACGTAACAACCTACACTAAGGGAGTAGTCGGTCGTACAGCAATAGTGCGAGGCCCTTGAGGACTGCGCACTCTGTTGGTTTCGCCGGTCACACAAGCGACCGGCGCCGTCGGCTACCAAGCGCGCGCGGCCTTTGCCCGCTTTGCCTTTCACGGCGGGTAGGGACCGCGCGTTGCTCTTGTTGGTTTTTTGCAGGATTTCTTTTCTGTCAGGCTTTTGCCTGCGTAATGGGGTGGGAATGTTGGCGCCTTGCTGACCGAGTGTTCAGTGCGGTGCACTTGCGAGGTCGCACATGCCCCCAGCCCAGCCCCGTACCTTCTTCTTATTCCCTGCGAGCGCCTCTTTCGGTGCCTGTCTCAGGCCATTGCTGTGTGTTTCGTGCGGTGCACTGCTTTCCATTTTCGCCGCCGTTGCCATGATGGCGCCCGCCAAAGCGGTGGCGCAGGCCACTGACAATGCCAGTGCCGAGCCCGAGCGTGATTATGCCCGCGACCCCAACCGCCAGCGCGCGCTGCGCCCCGGGGCTACCCGCCTCACGCTCAATGGCAACACTTATTACTACCAGGGCGGCTACTTTTACCGCAAGGAAGACGACGGATACCTGCGGGTAGAGCCGCCGCTGGGGGCGGCGCTGGCGTTTGTACCCTACGGCAGTACCGGATTCGAGATCGATGGCCAGCGCTTTTTCATGAGCGGTACGGGCACGTTTTACCGTTACGACGCGCAGCGTCGGAGCTATATCGTGACCAACCCACCGTATCAATGGCGGCGTTATCTGGGCGAGCGTAGCAGCGATATTGTGGGGGCCTACGAGGAGCGTTTGTACGGTACTGTGGATGAAAACCCGGATGAAAATCTGGAGGATCTGCGCGAGCGATCCGGTATTCCCCGCGCTTATCCACCAGGTGCGATTGATCCGGAGGCTGTGGGTCGCAGTGACGCGCCGATGTTCGAGGCCGATCGCTACCGCGACCAGCGCCGGCGTGCGCCCCGGCCCTACGCCAATGTGCGCCCGCCTTACGACGCCGCCGGCGAGCGCTACGACAACCGCGCCCTGCTGGAGTCGGCCTGTCGACAGGATGCTTCCGATGCGGCGCGGAGGGGCAGCAGTCTCGAGGGGCAGCGGGTGCGTATCTATCAGCGGGCGTATCGCGATTGCATCCAGCGTTACGAAAGGCGCCGCTGAGGCCTGGTTGATCTCTTCTACAATTAATCCGATGTAGTTCCCACGCTGGAGTCGGTGTCGCCGGGTTTCCCTCGGCAAGCACCGGCGGGTGGCGCATGGACGATAGGCCGGGACAGGAATTCAAGGGCAGGGATACAGGGATCGCCTCACGCATGGGTGTTGTCAGCGCCGCGCCGTTTCCACATTGTCTTCGCATCGCGACGGGTTGCGTGCGCGCCGCGCTCGCCTGTCTGTGCCTGTTAAGCCTGTGCCTGCTGTTTCCCGCTTCTACCCTCGCGCAGCTGCCTTCCAACACACCGAAAGAATTCTCGCCGGTTGTCCCCGATTTCAGCAGCTTAGCCGCAGACTGGTGGACCCAGTGGCCGGACGTCACCCTCGAGCAGCGCGCGCTGTGGCTGGAAGATGTGGAACAGGCCTGGCAAGACTGGAGTGCCACACTGCCGGAGGAGGCGAAACTCTCTGAGGAGGTCGCCGCCATCAGTCGGCGCATCACGGGGATTCGAAAAACCTGGGAAAAGCGCGACGCACTGAAGAAAGTCAGCGTTTTGCCTGATGTTTCCTTTCCCACCGATCCGACGGTTTTGCAATGGGCGGAATCTGACGCGGCGGTGTCCCGCGGCAAACAGCGCTTTGACGGTCTGCAGCTGGAAAAATCGCAGATGGATGAGGCCGTTAATCTGTCGCTGAACCGCTTGCGGGAGACCGCGGGTACGCTGCGCGACAGGGGCAAGACGGACCCGCGGCACCTGAAATCCACGCTGAATCTGTTTCTCGCGCAGGTCAGTCACCTGCAGGTGCTCGAAGAGCAGAGCATGCTCAACGAGCAGCTCACCGCCTGGGACGAGGAATTGACGTTTGCCGGCGGCGAACTCACCCGCATGCTGAAGGAGTTGCAATACAGCAGCAAGGTGGCGGACAAGCTGGCCGCTGCGCGCACCGAGGAAAAGTCCAACCTGGAAGAGCTGGTGCGCGAGCGCAATAACTCGCGTGACCTGATTTTCGAAAGCTCCGACGCCGCGGTAACCATGGAGCAGCAGATTCGGATGATGAACTACAGCGTCGAGGCGCTGGAGAATCGCCTGCAGCTGCGCAAGCAGGAACTGCTGCTGGCCATGAACAGCGTGCTGGATGAGACCGCCGCCGATGAAAAGCTCACCATCAGCAAGGACCTGGTAAACAATGCGACCACCATTCGCGAGAACCTGGCACGACAACTGAATGTGCGTCAGCGCCAGATCGTTGCCTGGGTGGGCGAAGACCCCAAGGCCATGCGCAAGTGGTGGGGGCAGTTCGAAAAGGTAGCCAGCGGCCTCGGCCGGGTTCGCGACCTTACCGACGACATCAAACGTTACGAGGCGGCACAGCTTTTTGTCTACCAGCGCCAGCAGGGGTGGTGGCGCACCATGGGCAACCGGGTTGTGTTGCAGTTCGAGCAGCTGCGCACCGGTTGGCGAAACCTGGCCAATTACGAACTGTTTGCCATCAGCCAGCAGCCGATCACGCTGAAAGACATCGCCAAAATGCTGCTGGTGATTCTCGCCGCCTGGGCGTGTTCGCGCATACTCAACTGGGTGTTGCGGCGCATGGTGCACAAAAATCGCACCAGTGAACAGGGAGCCTATACCCTGTGGCGCATCCTCAATTATTGCATCGTACTCATTACCTTCATCATCATTCTCACCATGGTGGGGCTGGATACCTCCAAGCTCACTCTCATCGCCGGTGCCCTGTCGGTGGGTATCGGCTTCGGCATGCAGGCGATTTTTTCCAATTTTATTTCCGGCATCATCCTGTTGTTTGAGCAGCCGCTGCGGGTAGGTGACCTGGTAGAGCTGGAATCCGGGGTGTTTGGGCGTATCCGCGATATCAATGTCCGCTCTACCCGCATCACCACCCGCGACAATGTGGATATTCTGGTGCCCAACTCCGAGTTTGTGACCGGCCGGGTGACCAACCACACCCTGGAGGATCCGGTGCGCCGCATTCACGTGATGTTCGGGGTGGCCTATGGCACCGACCCGGAAGCCGTGCGCGAGGCCGCGCTGGCGGCGGCGGAGCGGGTGCCAGTCACCTTCTCCAACTGGCAGCGCAAGACCGAAGTGTGGCTCACCGGGTTCGGCGACAGTTCGCTGGATTTCAAGCTGGTGGTATGGGTAAACAGTAACGCCGTGTCCTCTCTCGGCGACCTGAACGCGCTGTATAACATCGAACTGTTGCGGGAGTTCAACCAGCGCAATATCGAGATTCCCTTTCCCCAGCGCGACCTGCATGTGCGCAGCTGGGGTGATCCGGCACCGTCACACCCGGAGGCGCCGGGTGCGGCGCCCTCCCAGCCTGCGGTTGAGGAGCGCCGCGGTTCCGCAGGTGCCGAGGACTGGCCGGCAGACGGGGGCAGCGACACAGGGGGCGACATCGGTGGTGAAGGCGAGGGAGGCGGTGACGATGGGGGCTCGTCCAGTCACTGACACCGCTGGCGCCTGCATCCACATCCATTGGCGGATGTCCTGTCTCTGGGGCTGTTCATATTCTGTAGCCCCTGTATTCTGGATGGCCCGAATGGATCCCTGATCTGATTACCCCAAGAGTCGATTGAGCCGCAGGTCTGCCCTTGCTGATAATACCCATCCAGAACAAGCCCGACTGGCGTCGACCGCCGCTGGTGTGCTTTGCGCTGATTCTGGTCAACCTGCTGGTCTACGTGCTCTATCAGGGCGAGGACGAGGCGCGTTGGCAGGTGGCGGAGGAGTTCTACTTTTCCAGCGAGCTACCGGTGCGGGAAGAGCAGCGCTTCTACGAGTTTGTGGACGCGGAAAAGCCGGAGTGGCGATCCCTGGCACAGGGTGCCGGGGAAGAGTTCATCTACGAACAGCTGCTTTGGAGCCACGAATTCCACAACTGGCTATTGCCGCAGCTTGCCGCAGAAGGTGAGCAGCAGTGGCTCGCGCAGCGCGTGGAATTCAATGAGCTGCGCGACCGCCTGTCCAGTTTCGCCTACGGGCTCACACCGGCAGAGCCGACCCTGCAGGGGCTGTTCGGGCATATGTTCCTGCACGGTAGCTGGGAACACCTGTTGGGGAACATGATCTTCCTGCTGTTGTTCGGCCTGTCGGTGGAGCTGGCGCTGGGTGCGGCCTGGTTTATCGGGCTGTATTTACTGGGTGGCCTCGCGGCTGCGGCGCTGCACATGGGGGTGGAAGCGGGCAGCATGGTGCCGGTGATCGGCGCGTCCGGCGCGGTATCCGCGGTGATGGGCATGTTTGTGGCGGTGTACGGTGTGCGGCGGCTGCGGTTTTTCTACACCCTGGGCTTCGCGTTTGGGGAGTTCACCGCGCCAGCGCTGCTGGTATTGCCCCTGTGGCTCGGCAAGGAGGTGTTCGGCTATCTCTTCGGCAGTGACAACATTGCCTACTGGGCGCATTTCGGTGGCCTTGTGGCCGGCTTTGTCTGCACTTTCGCGCTGATCCGCTGGCGCCCCAGCCGCGAGCTCCACGTGGAGGAAGACCTGCCTCCCACCCCGGAACAGCTGGCGCTGGCGCGGATCGAGTCCCTGCACAACCACGGCAAGCTGCTGGAGGCCGGTCAGGCTGCGGCCAGTGCCGTGCGCCAACATCCGCAATCCTTATCCCTGATCAACAAGTCCATCGAGGTCAGTGCTCTGGCACCGGAAAGCGAGGCGCACCACCGGGCCTGGCTGGCGCTTTTTGCGCTGGCGCGATTACCGGAGCAGGATTTTGCGCCGGTGGCAGACGGGGTGGATGTCTATCTCCAGCGGACCAGCGAGCCCCGTGCGCTGAATGCGCGGATGTGCCTGCTGCTGGCACAGCGTGCGGCCAGGGAGAAGCGCTGGGGAATGGTGGAGCGCCTGCTGCAGCGCCTTCAGCAAAAGCAGCAGCGTCACCCGCTGATGTTGCGTCTGGCCAATGGTCTGGTGGAGCACTATCGCCGCTGCGGCGACGAAGAGCGCGCGCGCAAGGCGCTGAATTTCGCCCGTTCCCTGCAGCCACAGGCGATATAGCCCCCACGCCGGGAACCGGTCCGGCCATAGCTCCCACCAACAGGCCGTGCAACGTGCTACGCGGGTTGCGCGTTCTGCTCGGCCGCCAGAATCGAATCCAGCTTGCGCACTTCACCCAGCACACTGCTCTTCGGGAATTTCTTCTGCACGAACGCCAGCAATTTGCGGCTGTTGTCAGTGCGGTTGAAGCCATCCATATAGATTTTTGCCAGCAGTAAATAGGCGCTGTCCAGGCGGGTGTAGTGCGGGTCTTCCTTGTGCAGGTTATTGATGAGTGCCAGCGCAGGTTTGAAGTGACGCTGGTGATACAGGGCCTCGGCGAGCTGATGCCGCAACAGCGATTTGTCGATCGCCGGTAACCCTTGGCTGGCGGCGATTGCCAGGTAGAGTTCTGCGGCCTTGTGGGCGTGGTTGAGGTTGACCAGGCGCTCCAGCAAATGCGGCCCCAGTTCACGCAACGCTTTTTTATCGTCGGTGGCGAGCAGCAGCCGTACATAGCGTTCATTCAGGGCGACATCGTTCGGTTGCTGGCGTAACACGTTTACCAGCGTTTTCCGGGCCTCATCGTGCCGGCTCTCCCGCAGCAGAATGACCGTATCCGCCAGGGCTTTCAGGCGTTCAAACTCGCGCTCTTCCAGCGGCTCCTGATCTTCCACCTGGGCGATGACCCCGAGCTTGCGCTGTCTGGTCAGGCAGATATACCCCATCATGGCACTGGTCACGATGGAGAAGTAACTGGTGAGGAAGGCGAGCAGCGGCAGCAACATCCACGCCGGGAGCTTTTCTGCCACCAGCGGCAGCAGGTAGGCGGGTGCCGCGGACACCGCGCTGGTGGAAAGCCACAGCAGCCAGTAAGGCCAGCCGATGATGAGGGTAAACTGCAACAGCTTGAGAGGGTTCACCGCCGCGCGCATGCTGTGCTCCAGTGCCAGCACAATCATCGCCGCCGGTGCCAGCAGCGACAGAGCGATGGAGTAGACCTGTACGGCTCCTTCTCCCAGCCCTGCCAGCAGCATGCCGGCACCACCGGCCACCAGGATCATGCCGATCACCTTGGCAAAAACGGCGGCACTGCGACCGTCCTGGGCATCGCCAAACGTCGGCGCTTCCAATTGACCGCCCGCGAGTTTTTCAATCACTAGCAGGTTGTAACGCATGACCACCGCGAGGGTGGCGACGAACACGAAGATCGACAGCAGCCCGAGACCGGTCATGGCGAGTGCCGCCACGGCGCAGAGTGCGGAGACCGTCAGCGGCCCGGCGCTGCATCCGTAGCGGAAATAGAACGGGGCCATCTGCCAGAATGGCTTGGCCGCATTGCTTGCCCCCACATTTTCCAGGCGCTTGTTGCACAGGGTACATTTGGGGGTGGACTGGTGATAATTGAGTGCCGAGCCCGGCACGCAGGCGCCGCAATAGTTAGTGCTGCAGCCGGAGCATTGCCAGATGGCATCGGCACTGGAATGGTAGTGGCAGGCGTCGCCCATGATGTACTTCCTTGTCGCGGTATGTCATCCGTCCAGTGTATCGGCACTCCCGGCGGTGGCGCAAACTGCCCCTTGCAGGCTGCTAGACTGCCCCAATAGTAAAGTCACTATTTAAAGTCTCTCTTTTTTGGATTCACAGAAGGCATAACGATGACGACAGCGATGCAGGTACGGCTGGACAATACCGCGGCGGCGGCACACTGGGGTAAAAACGCGTTGTTGAGTTTCAGCGACAGCGAGGCCCGCATCCATGCCACCGAGGCCACCGGCGGTACCCTGGTGGCGGTGCAACGCGCTGCCCGTCGCCTCGACGGCATGGGAGTGACGGATGTTGTCCTGGCCGGGGAACACTGGGACCTGGAGAGCCGCTGGAGTTTCTGGGCGGGTTACTACAATCCCAATCGCAAGAGCACACTGGACTGGGGGATTGGCGAGGGCGACGAACGCACAGAACTGGAAGCGCGCCGCGCCGCGTGTCTGTGGGTGCGGGAAATCACCAATGGCACCCCGGAAAATGTGTTTCCCCGCGCACTGGCGGAAAGCGCGGCCGATATGTTGCAGAAGCTGGCGCCGGATGCGGTCAGTTACCGGGTGATCTCCGGTGATGAATTGCTGGATGCGGGCTTTATGGGCATTCATCACGTGGGCCGGGGCAGTGTGCGCGGCGGAGCCATGTTGCAACTGGATTACAACCCCTCGGGCAGCGACGATGCGCCTGTGGATATCTGCCTGGTGGGCAAGGGCATCACCTTTGACTCCGGCGGTTACAGCATCAAGCCCTCGGCCGGCATGGCGCACATGAAGTCCGATATGGGCGGTGCGGCCATGGTTGCCGGTGGGTTGGCGTTGGCCATTGCCCGCGGCCTGCAGAAACGCGTGAAGCTGTATCTATGCTGCGCGGAAAATCTGATTTCCGGGCATGCGTTCAAGCTGGGCGATGTGATCACCTACAAGAATGGGGTGACCGCAGAAATCCTGAATACGGATGCGGAAGGTCGCCTGGTGTTGGCGGATGGCCTGATCGCGGCGAGCGAGGAGAACCCACGTTATATCCTCGATGCGGCGACCCTCACCGGCGCGGCCAAGATGGCGGTGGGCCGGGATTACAATTCGGTGCTGAGCCTGGAAGACGAGATGGCCGAGAAAGTATTGCGTGCAGCCGGGCAGGAAAATGAAAAAGCCTGGCGCCTGCCGCTGGAGAAATTCCATCTCGAGCAGATTCCTTCCGGCTTTGCGGAAATTGCCAATGTTGGTATGGACGGCACACCGGGCGCGTCCACGGCGGCGGCCTTTCTGGCCAAGTTTGTGCGCGACGAAGGGCGCGGTTGGGTGCACATGGACCTTTCCGGTTCTTACCTGCCGGCGCCAAACGACCAGTGGGCACAGGGGGCCAAGGGGCACGGCTTCCGCACCATCGCCCGGTTCCTGCTGGATAACTGATGTGGCTTTGCACTAGTCACTTGGCGCGCTGACTGGCAGTGCGCCATTTACGATTCGGCCGTTGGATTTTTTTGAAACCGTTGGAAGGTATTTATGGAAGAGTATCAGGTAATGATTCAATCCCGGGAGTGGCTGGTCGGTTGGGGCACACTCTCGCTGATCAACGCCGGCCTGGCCCAGGGCAAAAATCGCAGTGGTTTAATCTGGTGGGTGTTGAGTCTTATTTTTGGCCCGCTGGCCACGCTTGTTCTTGTACTGCTGAGCAAGGCACCGGCAAAGCTGGGCGACTGATTGCGACGCGCTTGCGTTATTTGCGACGGATACCGGTTTGAGCCTAGGGCTGCTTTTAAATAGCAGGCCTTGCTGATGACGTCGAGTTTGCCTGAAAGTCTTTAATAACCCACCTATCTTCCCGGCTAGACGAGATAACGGCATTCGGCGAGGCGTCGTGTGGAGGGCTGCATTTTAACAAGTAAGCGGTAAGGCCTGAGTCATAAGGCGGGGAATTCTGGTATGACCACGATGGTCCTTGGAGTGTTGTGGTGGTTTGACCCCTTCTGCTAGACTGCTTGGGGACTACTTGGGGCAGGCCGCTCATGGGAGTGGGGTAGGATCAGGTCAGACAAATTCGGGCCGGCCGTGCCTAACCACCGGCGAGTGAGCAACCGATCAGTGGGCCGCTTGCCCGGTGCTCTGCCGCTATATAGACAGAATAACCAGTGCAGTTATGAAAGCAGGAGAGTGGCTAGATGCCAGGTGCTCGACTTTATCAAAAGGTAGCGGAAAAGCTGGCCGAGGCTATCGCCGCTGGCGATTATCCGGCCGGCTCACGTTTGCCCGCTGAGCGCAAGCTGGCAGAGCGCTTTGAGGTAAGCCGCCCGACGGTGCGCGAGGCCATTATTGCGCTGGAATTGGCCGGTTCCGTTGAGGTTAAGGGTGGCTCCGGGGTTTACGTCACCGATACCGAGACCAGCGTATTTTCCTCAGGCGAGCGCGCTATCGGTGCTTTCGAAATTCTGCAGGCGCGCATAATGTTCGAGGGAGAGGCCGCAGGTTTGGCCGCCCGTGAAGTGAGCGACGAGGAAGTGGCGAAGCTGGCCGAAATTTTCGACGAAATGGTGGCAGAGAATGCCACCGAGTCCAGCGCGGAAGTGGCGGATGAGAAGTTCCACCTGCACATCGCTCAGTGTACACATAATGACGCCGTGGTTTCCGTATGTCAGCACCTCTGGAAGCTGCGCAACAATTCCTCCGTGTCTGCACACATTCTTGAAAAAGTGCGTCAGGCCGGATCCAAACCCGGTATCGAAGAGCACCGCCGTATTCTTGAGGCAATCCAGAGGCGTGATCCGGAGGGTGCGCGCAATGCCATGCGCGACCACCTCCAGCGTGTAGTTCAGCAGCTGTTGGACGCAACAGAGGCGGAAGCCCTGGAGCAGGCGCGGCGCGAAGTGAGCGCCGCTCGCCAGCGCTTTGCGCTCCCGTGAGCAGCGCTGTTCCTTCTGAAGCCGGCCATTGCGCCGGCTTTTTTGTTGCAGGGGAAATTTTTACGGTTTGAGCGGTGCGCCGGGTGGCAGCACCAGATTGACGTCGTTCGGGGTGATGATATCGAATAGGCCCAGAAATTGGCTTGCCGCACCCTTGTCACCGGTCACGGTGACACCCTCGGCGAGTTTCCCGGTGGCGACCGTTTTCAGGATGGCGCCTTTAGGGCCCGTTATGGTGACATCCGGTTTGGCCATCTTGCCATCGATATAGGCGGCAATCTTGTTGCGTACCTTGAAGCCTGCCGCCTCATTGGTATCTGAAATAACAAACTGCACATTCATCTTCGCATTGGCCGCGCGATCGGCATTGAGACGCACGCTCATGGTTTTCAGCAGTGCGGTCGTGGGTAGCGCTTTTACAATCGCCGGATCGGCAAAGTTCCACGGCATGGAGCGATCGATGGTGCCATCGAGTTCATTGGCTCCGGAAATGCCGTACATGCGCCAGTAGATATTGGTTTGCAAATAGCCCCACTGGCGCAGCGCCTCGGCTTTTAATTTACGTGCTTCCATGTCGCTGGGATCGACGTTGATCTGGTGCGTGAGCACCTCGGCGGCCCAGCCATAATTTTTGTTGTCGATGGCTTTGCGCCCCTCTTTCAGCACCGCATCGCGACCACCCATCACACGTACATACTGCGTTGATGTAGCCTTCGGCCCGGGACGTGCCAACTGTGTGGGGTCTCCTTCCCACCAGCCGATGTAGCCCCCGTAGATATTTCTTACCGAGTGCGCCACCGTCCCGTAATACTCCTGTAGCCACGGATCGCTCGCGTAGGGTTCCGGCAACACCACTTTTTCGGCGAGCTCGTCGCGCGTGTAACCCAGGTTGGTCCAGTAGATGGTCTGATCATGCACGTACTGGATGGCATCACGGTAGTTGCGGATTCGGTCGATGATGAAGTCGTTGCCCTTCCAGGCGCGCATGTGCGACCCGGAATAGGTGTCCGCCTTCTGCGCATATCCCAGCAAAATTTCTACACCATCAAGCCACTTGGCCACGTCCCGGTAGGATGTGCCGCGCAGGGAATACAGATTGGGAAAGGTCTCCCCCTGAATGGTTTCCGAACCATGTACATGGCGAAACTCGGGAAAGTAGATATCCACCTCGTCGGTGCCGGCGTCGCCATAGGCATGGAACACTTCGACGTCGATCCCGGAGATCTTGAGTTTCAGGGGCTCATTGGTCTTTACCGTGTCGGTGGGCAAATACAGCGAAATAGGTCCGGCGGCAAACGTCGGGCCGATCGCCACATGCACCAGGCCCTCGGCGCTTTGCTTGGGGTAGCCGCCCACGTACGCCGTGCGCTGGGTGAGAATGTTGCCGACCACACCCACGTCATTCACCAGGTTTTCGACAAAGTGCTCGGAGGCAATGATTTTCACCTTGCCGCTGGCGACATCTTCCTCGCTGACACCCCAGCCCGCAGAGCCGAATGGATGGTCGGGGTGTCGGTGCGTATAAATGATCGCGGTCACCGGGAGGTTCGCCGCTGATGGTACGGCCTTGAGAAAGGCCTCGCGGGTTGCCTTCGCGCTGTCGTTGTCGGAGCCCGGGTCGATCACGATCAGGCCATCGTCGCCCACCGCGATCATTGTCGAGGCCACCTGGAAACCATAGGCGTGGTAGATCTTCCCTTTCACTACTTCCTGGATGCTTTTCGGCATCATCTTGGCGTATTCGGTCTGGGCCTTGGCGATGGTGGGCGCGGATTTGGTGTAGGCCAGATTTTCCCCCTGCCAGATGTGGGGTGACAGGTGGTCCAGCACGTCTTTGCTGCTGAAGTTGGCGGGGTCCTGGCTGCGCACCGGGCTGTTCAGGCTATTGGCCTCTTGCGCTGTCACCTGAGAGCCCAAAAAGAGAGCGGCGACTACAGTTGCCGATGCGAGTATGAGGTTACAACCGCCATTTATTTTTTTTGCTGTGATTGTCATAAGGTTGGCTTTCCAAGTTGAAAAACTGCGAGGTTTGAATAGTGCAAATGTAGTTGTGCTGCCAGAGTAGCAAATGTGTTGCCAGGGAAAATTTCTCGGTAGTCATGTGGAGGTCATAGGCGTCATTCTGAGCTAGGTTTCATCTGTAGCTGTGCAGCACACCACACGACTTGCACAAGTGTTTAAGGCTGCAGGCGGTGTTGCCACTCCCCCAATGCCGTCACCAGCTTGCCGATATGTTGTCTGGTGTCGTCATCGTTCAATGTGCCGCTGTAATCGAACTTCTTGTGGGCGAAGCTGATCATGACCTCCGGCTTGTTCACAAAGTGCGCATTCAGATAAATCATTACCCGGCGCAGATCGTATTGCGCGCGTGCACCGCCAAACGCGCTCATGCTGGCACTCATTACCGCCACGGGCTTGTCGGCAAACGGCTGTGGGTCAACGCGGGAGAGCCAGTCGATAGTATTTTTGAGAACGCCGGAGATGGAGTAGTTGTACTCCGGGGTCGAGAAGAGAATGGCATCGGCTTCCAGTACCTGCTGCTGCAGGCGCTCGACTGCCTCGGGGACACCCTTGTCCCGCAGGTCCTGGTCGTAAAGCGGAATACCCGCGAGGTCGGCAAAGGTGAATTTGGCACTTTCACCGGCGATGTCCGCGGCGGTTTTGAGTGCCGCGCTATTAAACGAGCTATCGCGCAGGCTGCCGGAGATGGCGAGAATCTTGAGCGGGCTGGAGGACATGGCGGTTCCTCAAAGGTAAAGAAAAAGAACCTTCAAGATAGCAGCCGACTCGGCTCGGGCATTATGCCCACGCGTAAGGTTCAGTTATTGCCAAGCACAAAACAGCGTTCAAGGTCTTTGGGATAGCGCAAGCTGAGGTTGGCGACATTACTGTCGGCTTTGCCGGAAGCAGGCTGCAAGCCGGCTTTCGACGGTTTGGCGAGCAGAGCCGCCTTGGCGGGGGGCTGGGATTTTGTCGGCAGCTGCGTATTCATGGTGATGACCTCGACTGCTTGTACGCTGATGCTGATGCCGCTCCGGTTTTTGGGGTGCGTACTCGCGGGGGCTGAGTGGGCGCAGAACGGTCAAAAATCGGCAGGGCCTATGAAATAACTGTAGTGTAAAAATCGCCGTATTAGCCGCCACACGCCGGGAATAAGCGCAAACCTCACACATTGCGCAGCGCATCACAAACCGGGCTGGGGAAGGTGCAGTGGATGGGCGGTAACCGGAGCTGAGTCGAGCTGATTTGATAGCCTAACGATATTGATTTAAAAGTTTTAATTGATTTTATTTTCTCTGGCTGGTGCGCTACCTTGGCTCCTGTAACCGCGCGCCCACAGGGAGCCGGCGCAATACATTCACCCAACGAGGAAAAACACCATGTGGAATCCTGAAGCCAAACCCGCCTCGCAGCGGGAAGGTACTCTGGAATGCAACCTGGAATGCAACTATGCCGACAACTACTACGGCGACCAGGTGTGCGTGCTGAAAACGTCGGGCGCCTGAGACCCGTGGGGAGCGCGGGCAGAGAATTGCCTGGCCGGCATTTTTGCAACATAGTGCGGTCATCTGAAATTGCCCGCCACGTGCTGCATGCACGCACCGTTACTATGTTTGAACCTGTTGTTTGCATCTGATGTTTGAATTTGATCGAGCCAAACTGATCGCCAGTATCGGCGGTCCGGCCATCCTGCTGTTGCTGTGTGTCCTGCTGCAGCTGGCTCAGTCCGCCTACCCCGACCTGTTCATGTACGATCGCGCCCTGCTGGCCGGGGGCCAGTGGTGGCGGCTGCTGAGCGGGCATCTGGTACACACCAATAGCGCGCACCTGCTATTGAATGGTGTGGCGATCGTGGCCGTGTGGTTCGTGTTTGGGCAGAGCTGCTTGCTCGGGAAGCGTCACCCGGTGGTGGCGTATCTAGAGCTGACGGTGGTGCTGTCGTTGCTGATCAGCGCCGGCCTGTGGTTTTGGTTCCCCGAGGTTCAGGTCTATTACGGCCTCTCCGGTGTACTGCACGGACTCTTCTGTTTCGCGGCGGTGAGCGAGCTGTTCCAGCGGCGCTGGTCCGGGGGCCTGCTGCTCATAGGCTGCTTCGTCAAAGTTGGCTGGGAGCTGCTTGCCGGGCCGAGTGCGGCAACCGCCAGTATGATCGAGGCCGACGTGGCGGTATCCAGTCACCTGCTCGGTACCCTGTTCGGCACTCTGATCGGTGTGATTGTCGGGGTGATTGTCGGGGTGTCTACCCGGCGCAAAAAACCCGAATGACCGTCCATCAATGACTGGCTGTGAGCCAGGCGTACCTGTCGACCCGGGTTTGTGGAGGAATCCCCGCCCCCTCCTAAAATCTGGGGATGAAAACGATAACGCGAAATGGAACTTCGCTACGTTGGCTGAGAAGCGTCCAATGGATGGGTGCGATTTTTCTCGCCATCGGCAGCGCCACGGCCAGCGCAGGCGGTATTTCCCTGCAGCTGGAAAACGATTCTTTCGGCCGCACCAGTGATGCGGATTACACGCAGGGGCTCAGGCTTTCCTATACCACAGACGGCCCGGCCGGCTGGGTTCAGTCTCTGTTGCCCGAGCGCTACCAGAATCGTGAGCTGGCCACGCAGGTTTTTCTCGGGCAGGCAATTTTTACACCCTTCGAAGTGTTTGAAACCGATTTGCTGGAATACGACCGCCCCTATGCGGGCTGGCTGTATCTCGGTGGTGCCCTGCAGTCGGTGGACCTGAATCCTGGATCATCGTTGCGCGTCGCCGAGCGTTTTGAAGTTTCCGTGGGCATTGTCGGTCCATCCTCCGGTGCTGAGCAGGCACAGCGCGCTACGCACGCCCTGTTGCGCACCTACGACGTGAACGGCTGGGAAAACCAGTTGCGCGACGAACCTACCCTGCAGTTGAGCTATGCGCGCAAGTGGGCTCATATCCAGTCGGTGGGGGAGCGTGGCCTGCAGCTGGAATGGTCCGCTACCCTGGGTGGCCATCTCGGCAACGTGAACCGGTCACTGGTATCCGGGGTGGGTGTGCGGTTTGGCCGCGATCTGTTTTCGAGCCTCGAGGTCAGTGCGCTTGCCCCCTATACCACCGGCCCGGAAAGCGGCATGCGCGCAGGCGGCTGGTACCTGTATTCCGAGCTGCAGCTGCGGTTTGTGTCTCGGGATATTTTCCTCGACGGTAATACCTTCAAGGACAGCCACAGCGTGGAAAAAGAAACCCGGGTAGGGGAGTGGCAGTTCGGGCTGGTGCTGCCCACCGGACGCTATCACTGGAGCGCCTATCACGCGCGGCGCTCGCAGGAATTTATTGATCAATATGCGGATGTGAATTTTTTTGGCATTGGTCTGAGCGCTTCGTTCTGACGCTTTTCGCAATGTATTTTTTCGATTTCCTTTTCTGGCCGGCAGTGGGCCTCAATGGTCCGCGCCCAGCAGCGACAGCAGGGCGTCTTTGTCCTTGGGCAATCCGCTGGAGGCGGCGGCGTCAAACAACGCATCCGCCAGTGCCTGCTTCTGCTGCTGCATCTGGTGAATGCGCTCCTCCACGGTGTTTTCCGCCACCAGCTTGTACACAAACACCGGCTTGTCCTGGCCGATGCGGTGGGCGCGGTCGGTGGCCTGGTTTTCCACAGCCGGATTCCACCAGGGGTCGAGATGAATCACCACATCTGCGGCGGTGAGGTTGAGACCGGCACCGCCGGCCTTGAGGCTGATCAGGAATACCCGCACCTCACCGTTCTGGAAACTGTCGATGGCCTGCTGCCGTTTGCGGGTCTGGCCGGTGAGCTTGGTGTAGTCGATGTGCGTATCCTGCAGCTGCGCTTCCACCAGTTTCAGCACTTCGGTGAACTGGGAGAAGATCAGGATATTGCGCCCTTCCTCCAGCAGTTGCGGCAGGCTTTCCTGCAGCCACTCCATCTTGGCGCTTTCCTGAATACCGGCGGCCTTGTCGAGCTTGACCAGGCGCGGGTCGATACAGGTCTGGCGCAGTTTTAACAGGGCGTCGAGAAACTCGATATGGCTTCTGGCAATGCCTTGCCGTGCGACCAGTTCGCGAATGCGCTTTTCCATACTGATGCGCACGCTTTCGTACAGGGCCCGCTGCTTTCTGCCCAGCTCCACATACTGGATGGTTTCGGTCTTCGGCGGCAGCTCGGACACCACTTCCGATTTGGTGCGCCGCAGCATGAACGGCCGCACCCTGCGCGCCAGCTCCTGCTGCCGTTCGAATTCGCCGCGGTTTTCGATGGGCGTACGGTAGGCTTCGTTAAAGGTCTTACGGCCGCCCAGCAGCCCCGGCAGGGCAAAATCCATCAGTGACCAGAGTTCTCCCAGGTGATTCTCCAACGGCGTGCCGGATAGGCACAGCCGGGTCTCGCTCTTGAGGCGCCTGACACACTCGGCCGCCTGGGTGGTGGGGTTTTTGATGGCCTGCGCCTCGTCCAGTGCCACCACACTGAACTTGCGCTTGCTGTATCGCTCCCAGTCCCGCACCAGTAGCGGGTAGGTGGTGATCACCAGGTCACTCTTGTTGATGTGAGTAAACGCCTCGGCACGCTGGGGGCCGTGGATCAGGGTGACACGCAGGTCGGGCGTAAAGCGCGCGGCTTCGTGCTGCCAGTTGCCGGTGAGGCTGGTGGGCGCAATCACCAGTGCGGGCCGATTCAGTGCGCCGGTTTCCTTCATGTGCTGCACAAGCGCGAGTGTCTGCAGTGTTTTCCCTAGTCCCATATCGTCAGCGAGGATGCCGCCGAAGCCGTAGCGCTGCAGGAACACCAACCAGTTAAGCCCTTCCTGCTGGTAGGGGCGCAGGGTGGCGTTAAGCCCTTTGGGTACGGGAACCGTTTCCAGCCCGGAAAAGTCCCGCAATTGCGCGATCATTTTGCGCGTGGCGGGTGCCTTGCGCTCATCCAGCTCTGCCAGCGCGTCAAACTGCGCGGCCTGGAACGCGGGTAAGCGCACTGCGCCGCCGAGCTTCTTCTCCTTTAACAGGTCCAGCAGCAGGCCACGGATGCTCTGTAGCGGCTGGGTATTCACGCTGACCCAATCGCCGTCCAGATTGATGGTCAGTTCATCCGGGGCATCCTGCTCCAGCCAGTGCTCCACCAGTTCGGCGATGGGAAACTGGCGGCCATCGGCCAGTGTCAGGTCCAGGCCAAATTCAAACCAGTGGCTGTCGCTGTCCGCCAGCCGCATGGCGATGTCCGCGCGGGTGGTATCAAACTGGTAGCTCGGGTCGGTATCGATCACCCAGCCCTGTTGCTCCAGTGCCGGCAGGGTGTCTTTCAGGAACGCGCGCCAGCGCTGGGGAATATCCTGTGGACCGTGGGAATCCGTGAGCCAGACTTCTTCCTGTCCACCCAGCTCCTCGGGTATCAGGTATAGCCCTTGTTGGTAAATGGCATCACAGTGCTGGCGCTCTGCCTCAAGGTCGCGCTGGATATGGTAATAGGTACCGCCCTGCTCGCATGTGCTTTCCGGGCCGTCGAAGTGGCGGCTGTAGGCCGGGGGTAATGGAAACCCCGCGTAGTCGAAATGCAGCTTCAGCGCGGGCAGTTTGAGATGGTCGAGGGCACAACTCACCAGGGTGATGTGTGGCGTATGGCGGGTGACTGTTTCCAGCCGCGGCTCCACCGGTAAGGGCAGCTGCGTGGCGGGAATCTTCTGCCGCATCTGTACCGCCATCAGGCCCAGCTCCTCTTTGGAAACTGCGGGCATCGCCAGCAGGTGTTGCAGCTGTGCGGCGGGCAGGGGGGTTGTGATGTCGCCGATGGTGGCGTTTTCGGTATCGAGGTAACAGGGCGGTGCCACGGGCAGCAGTTGCCAGTGGCCGTTATCGTCGATGCCTTCCAGTTGCGCACGCAGCTGCTGGGTGTTTCCGTCCTGCGCCTGCCACTGCCAGCTGAGACGGCGGGCGGGGCCCCTTTGCAGTGCGCAGTCTTCGAAATAAAAACGACCGCTGTCGAGAAGCAGCATCAGCGCGCGCCGCCCCTGTTCGCCGATAAGGCCAAGCCGCCCCGCCGCATTCACCCGCGGCACCAGCTGCAAAATGGTGACATCGTCGTCGAGCAGGTGGCTGGGGCGGTTCCAGCCGAGCTTTGTGCTCTCTACCGGAAAGTACTTGAACTGACTCCAGCTGCCATCTTTTTTCAGGTAGGCCTTCTTGGTGGTCAGGCGCAATTGCTGTTTGTCGTCCAGTTCCAGGAAGTACAGCAGGTAATGCTTGCCGGGCTCCAGTGGTGCCGGTTCCGTGCCGGGCGCCGCGGGTAATTCGTCGAGCCAATGCTGCCACGCGGGTGCCTGGGACTGCGCGGAAGGCGCGGTGTCGCCCGTGGCGTCCGCGGGCTCGCGTTCCTCGTGCAGCAGTGTGAGGGCCGTCGCCACCGCATGTTTGCAGTTCAGTCCCACCGGGCAGGAACACAGGCCTACCAACCGGCCGCGCTCCACATCCAGCTCCACGCGATACACATACCGGGCCGAGCCCTTCACGCGCCCGTGGTAGGTCTCGGTTTCCTTGTCGTAATACGCCTCCATCACCCGCCCGCGGGCGAAGTAATCCTCACCGCGGGCGAAACTGCCCTCGTCGGCCATTCGGCGAATACTGTTGAGGTTGAAGGTGATCAAAAGCGGCTCCCGCGCAGGTTTTACAGGGGCAGGTTGGGTGCGAACCTTGCACTTTAACACGGGAACCTGACGGGGGAGAGCAGTGAGCGCCCCGGAGGGGCCTACTTGTTTTCGGCCTGGAGCTTAATTTCGGCCGGAGGTGAAGTTTTTGGTGCCACTGTATCGGTTTTCGCGAAGGCGGGGCCTATGCCGAGGCAGCCCGGAAGAGGGCGGGGTTGGACGCGCTTGTCGATAAACGCCGCAACGTCTTCTTTGGGAGCACGGTGATCGGCGTCCTGGAGTTTGGATTTGTCGCGATAGCCGATGTCACTGCGCATATACAGTATGTGTTTGGCTTGCTCCACCTGAGCCGCAGTGCAGTGAAACAGCGGGTAGTGGTTCTCCGGGTTTTCAATCGAGAGCTGTTCTTGTCGCGACTGTTCGGATAGCTCCACGGTGATGGTGGACATGATTTTTTCCATCAGGTCCCGGTAGTTGTCGATGGGAGAGCGTTGTACGCGGTAGGAATTTCCCGCATTTGACAGGTGTCGTGCGACGGAAAAGGTGGCTCGTAAGCAGCGGCGGTGGCCGATAGGACATAACCAGTAGAAATCGTCGGACCCTTCGCGTAGTGGCTGTGCTTCAAAGTACAGCCAGTTTTGGCCATTAAGCCCAAGCCATTGATTGTTCAGCGGGGCCAGATAGTTAGGCCAGTGGGGTGGCGAGAGATCGTAAATATTACGTTCGTCCGGTTCTCCAAAACCATGGTGAAAACTACCTAGCCAGCCCTCGCTAAAATATCCTTTTGCGTAGCGCGTAAGATCTTCTCGCCGAAATAAGCTGCAATTTATCGGTAGCTCGTCGATTTCTTCAAGTACCAGTTCGACTTGCAAATCGCCGATGCTGGCTCCGTCCAGTAGTGGGCGGCCGGTAAAGTTCCAGCCGCTGCTCCAGATTGTTATGCGACGGTCTGATCGTTCGCTGCCGGGAGGCTTTGGGCTGCGGTAGTCAATGGCCTCGAGTGTGTCAGGCGAGTCTAGATCAAAGCAGTCAGGCTCATCGTCGAAAGCAAAAGGCATGTAGACGTTGGGTTGTAGTGGCGGCGCTCGGAGAGCTACGCGAGTGTCCGACAGCTCCTTGATGACCGGCCGAGCCTTGTGCCAGCTCGGCCCTTTGGGATTTTGTTCGTTACCAAACCACATATGGATATCCTGTTCTTACACTGGCTCAGCGTTTCTGTTGCTTGTTGACCAAGTTTTGCAGTTGATCGCCGGTATTCTTGAAGTAGTAATTCCTCGCGCCAGGAATTGATGCGATTAGGGTGGGAGCCAGGTTGTGTAGCGCCTTTACCACGGCTACGGCCAGCGAAGCGGAGCCGCCGGTAGAGGCGGCAAGGCCTCCGGCTACACCCGCCGCGCCCCATTTCTTGAACAGGTATTCACCAGTCTGGTACGTCAGATTTATTGTTTTCCCCAAGCGCTCTTCCCTGGGAGTGTGATGTAGCAGATCGTTGCCGGCACTGAGCAGTGGTGCCAGGCCGAATTGCTCCCCGCCGACGGTTTGCGGTAGCCCCGGGGCGGCGTTGTGCCATTTATCATCCTCGAGATTCATATTCAATGCGCGGCGCGCGCGGTCAGCGCTGAAGCGACTGCGGGTGTGGTCACTGAGAAAGATCTTCTGTTGCTGCCGCAGGTCTACCTGTTGCTGCTGTAAGTGCTGCATGGCCTCGATCAGCACCCATGCCCCCTCGCCCTGGCTGGTCCACTCCACGTGCAGGTTTTGCTGGTGGGCTTCGAGCATATGTTGCGCGAGAATTCGTGCCGCCTTGCGTTGCTGCTCTGATCCCTGATTACCCAGGGACTTGAGAGTGCGCCAGCCGGCAACCCAGGCACTATTTTCTGGGGGGACGTATAGAAGTTGAAAGCCAGATTCTCGCAGTGCTCTGCGCTTGGCGGTATCTCCGTGGCTAATATGGCTTGCCATCAGCGTTGGAACATCATTTGTCGCACCTAATTGCCCATTTACGCCAATTTTCACAGGGATTTTCGCGCTACCTGGCTGTTTTTTTGTTGGGGTTAGTCGCGAACTGGGTTTCGGCGGGAAATCAAGTGCTCCTCTTTCATTCTTCTCTATCTGCCATAGCGCCGGTCGTTTGAAGTTTTCTGCTTCTCCTGTCGCCAACCGAATACCCACAATCTCCACATCCGTCTGGCAGCCTCCATAGTAACTATTCAACTCATACTCAATCTCAAACCCTCCCGCGATCAGCAATCGACGGGTGGGATGATTGGGTTTGAGCATGCTGTTGACTGGGCTGGCATCGCCTCGCAGGCTGTTGACGGCTTTAACCAAGGCTTGGGCATGATAGCCTTCGCTACTCTGCTGCTGGCTAAGTTGTGTGAAATTGTCGAGAATCTGGCGTTGGCTGCCAGTGGCGAAAATGGTGCGGCCTTGGCCGCTGGTGCCCCAGGCCTGGAGGGCGTTGGATTGCTGGTGTAGTTGCAGATTCCCCATGCGTGATTTCCTATCCTGTGCATCGTTCAGTCCATTGAGCGCAGGCTAGAGTAACAAGCGTTTTTCCGGGCGGCAATTTAACTTGAGGTACGATGGTGCCTGTTTACTAGGGCTGTGGTGGGGCATGCTTTTGAATCAGAACGGAGTGCTTAATTCAATGAGGCCTATGTTGCAAAACTCGAAGTTGCTTAAAACGGTTACCGTAATTCTGTTGGTCATATCAGCGGTTTCAGGCTGCGAAAAAGAAAACTCCGAACCTGCGGCAGCATTGAACTCGGAAGCAGAAGCTCTGGAAATGCTGGCGCCCAATTGCGCTTCGCCGGAAGATTGTACTTCCGTTTCCATTCGTCGTGAGGTCTATATCGACCATCCGGCGTTGAACGATGCCGTCTATGAGCAGTTGCTGCAGCAGCTTCAGGGCGATGTTGACAGCAGTACCCCATCGCTCGATTCGTTGGATAAGGTTGCACAGAAATTTATTGACGATGCCGCCGACGTCGCGGATATGTCTGCCGCCCGCTGGGAATTGAACGGCGATACCAAAATGCTCGCGCGCCGAGGCGATGTGCTGACCATTGTTATCAGCAGTTACGTATACAGCGGTGGTGCCCACGGTATGCCGGTGCGCCACTGGTTGAACTGGGATCTTGCAAAGCAATCGAAGCTTTCGCTGGCAGATGTGATCGAGGCGGAGAAAGAGGACGAGTTTTGGCAGGCGGCAGAAGAAGCACATCGCCAGTGGTTGGATGCACAGGGGGCGGATGCGGATTTTCGCCAGAACTGGCCCTTTGCGCGCAGTAGCGATTTCCGTATGACTGACGATGGCCTCGAGTTGTTATACGGCGTGTACACTCTTGGCCCTTACTCGATGGGTGAAGTTACCTTGACCTTGCCGATGGAGAAGATCGCCGGCCTACTGCGCGCACCTTACCGCTGATTCACCGGCGCACGCTTGCTGTGGTCATTTAATAATTTGCTGTAACGAGTATCCATCCATGGAACCTGAATTTTCTCCCGCTGCCGAAACGGCACCCGTCGCGAGCGCCCGCGTCCAGCGCAGCAATATCTGGCGGCTCGCCATTGCTCAGGCGCTTGCCGGTGCCAACTCAGTAGTCGCCTATGCCACCGGTGCCATCGTAGGCAGTGCGCTGGCACCGTCACCGATACTGGCAACCCTGCCACTGACCATTTTCGTGTTGGGCATGGCACTGTGCACTTTGCCTGCAGGAGCCATCGCCGGGCGCTATGGACGTCGTGCGGCATTTTTATCCGGCGCCGGTGCCGGTGTGCTGGCCGGGTTAACAGCGGTGGTCGCGGTGTATGTCGGCGGTGTGACTGGCTTCTGGTTATTTTGCCTGTCCACATTTTTTGGCGGTGCCTATGCCGCGGTGGTGCTGTCATTCCGATTTGCGGCGGCAGATGCGGTGGCTCCTGAGCGCAAGGCCCAGGCGCTTTCGCTGGTCATGGCCGGTGGCGTGGCGGCGGGGGTTGTGGGCCCGCAGCTGGTGAACTGGACCATGGATCTGTTACCGCAGCCGATGTTTGCCGCCACCTTCTATGCACAGGCCGCAGTGGCAGCACTCTCTGCAGTGATCCTGTTGGGGGTGCGGCTGCCGAAGCCCACTGCGCAGGCGCAAAAAGGTGGGCGACCACTGTCGCTTATCGTGAAACAGCCGCGTTTTATCGCCGCCGCAACCTGCGGGGCCATCTCCTACACCCTGATGAACTTCCTGATGACCGCCGCACCCCTGGCGATGCATATGCACGGGCATTCCACGGCATCGTCCAACCTCGGCCTACAGTGGCATGTGATCGCCATGTTCGCGCCCAGCTTTTTCACCGGAAAACTTATCGCGCGCTTCGGCGCCGAGCGGGTGATGATGGTGGGGCTGGTACTGATCGGCCTGTCCGCCGCGGTCGGCCTGGGTGGCATGCAGGTAGTCCATTTCTGGTGGACCCTGATTCTGCTCGGACTGGGATGGAATTTTGGATTCCTCGGCGCCTCTGCACTGGTGCTCGAATGCCACAGTGAGGCGGAAAAAACCCGGGTACAGTCTGCCAACGATTTCATCGTGTTCGGCCTGATGGCGTTGGGCTCGTTTGCGTCTGGCGGGATCCTGAGTGCCTATGGCTGGAGCACCGTACTCTGGGCATCGTTCCCGCCGCTGGCGATTACCGTGGTGGCTCTCGCGGTGTTGCAGTCGCGCACTAAGCCCGCCGCGGATGCCACAGAATCGGCCGCGTGATCGGCGCAACGCATAAAAGTGTTTGTCTGGGAGTGGCGGCAGGGAAAGGTAAGGAACGGGTAAAGAAAATGGTGGGCCCTCCGGGACTTGAACCCAGGACCTGCCGATTATGAGTCGGATGCTCTAACCAACTGAGCTAAGGGCCCCCACCGGGGCTCGCAAGGGCTTGCGAGCGGGTTGGGAAAGTACTCGATTTCTGTTGCCAAATCAACGCTTTGCCACGGACGGCAAGTATTTCACCAGGCCCAGTTGAAGCCGAGACTGGCGTTGGCTCCGGACCAGTCCAGGTCGTCGAGGGAGCGCTGGTAGCCGAGGTTTAGAAATGCGCTGCCGAGTTTGCTCTCAAGTAGCACTACACCACCCCCGAACTCCCCCCAGGTCGCTTGCCGCTCAAGATCGAGCTGCAGGTTCAGGTCGAACTGCAGCTGGTCGTTGCCGCCGAGGGTATGCCAGATGTTGCCAAACAGGTAGAGGCGTAGGTTGCCGCCCAGCCACTGGGTTTCTCCTTGGTTGCCGGTAGGGTAGGCGCGCAGCCCGGCACGGAAGTTGGCCTCCGGGGTCATGTCCGGTTCGACCCAGGAAATATCATCGTAGTAGGCGCTCAAATTGCTGTAGTTCACCACCGCCTGTAGTTGCGGTTCGATGTGGAACCGTTCGGATGGTTGCCAGGCGAAGCCTTTCTCTACCGAAAGGGTGAGCTGCGGTCCGGTGACGGTGCCGCCAATGCCGCGTGAGGATTCGCTGTCCAGCTCCAGGTAGGCCACCTTGGCGGTGAAATCGAAGTAGCCCATATCCGGGCGATAGTCATTGAAGTAATAACCCACGTGATAACTGGTGAGCTGGTTGCGGCCGGCGCGGTAGTCGCGGAAGCCTCGGGCAAAGCCGGTGACGTCGCCGCTGGCGCGGGTACTGCCGACGAACAGGCCCATTTCCCGTGCGCCGCCGGTACAGGTGGGGGCGGACCAGAAATTGGTACCTACCTGAAACCCGGTGATATTGCCGTCGAAGCGGTTGCTGACGTCGCCGTGCCAGTTGTAGTCGGCGCGCATGTGGTGCACACGCATCCAGTCGTCATTGACGCCATCGAACCAGCTACGCTGCTCTCCCCGGCGTTTGTGATAGCTGCCAATTTCCTGCAGCGAGGTGAGGCGGGCGAGGGACTTGGCCTGGGCGTACAGGGGAATCTCGGGCCGGTAGATCGGGACCGGGTTGCCGCCGATCGGGGGTGCGGCGAGGGGAGACGCCGTCGCGGGGAGGCTCAGGGTGCTGCCGGTAGCCATTCCGCTGGCCTCACCGGCGGGCTGGGTTACAGGCTGCTCACCGGGGCTGAGGGTGGAGCGCAGGTACCAGTTGTGGTCCGCCGGATCCCCCGTGCCGCGAAACAGGTGGTATTCGTAGGGGCCGGCGGAGACGGACTGCGGCATATAAAACGCATTGCCAGACGTGCTGCCGCCGTTGCGGGCCTCTACGACGAGGATGCCGTCCTGGGTATCGGCGCCGCTGCCGGCCAGCCGGTTGAAGTAGAGCCGGGTGCTGCCGCTGGCATGGCCGCCGTCGATGATCACGCGGTCGGCAAGGCTATCGTCGCCGCCGGCGACCAGATCCATGCGAATGGCACTGCCGGCGCCGCCAATATAGTCGCCCCGGATCAGCAGTTGATTGGCGGTTTGTCCGCTCAGGTCGATGGTGCCGGCATTGAACACGGAGAGTGCCTGGCCACCGCTGGTGTACAGGCCGGCGCTGTAGTGGGGCAGCAGCAAAGCGCTGTCACTACTGATGCCCAGGTGCCCGGGATGGTGCCCCGCATCGCCGAATATCAGGCTGCTGTTGAGCGTCAGGCGTGTGGCCTGTTCGAGGCTGATGGTTTCCCAGCGCCGCAGGCGTGCCGGATTTTCCAGCTCAAGCCCCTGAATGGTAAGGGTATCGCGGCCGGTGCCCCCGTCGAAGGTGGTGTCGAGAAGACGGCTGCCGGGACTGTTTGGGGTGAGAAGATAGCGATCATCCTCGCTGCCCAGTAGCACCTGGGCTGTGCTGGCGCCGGATGCCAGCGAGGTGAGTATGGCCGGCATGGCCAGTAAACAAAGCCTGGAGGCGCCGGCGTTACACGCACGGCCCGCGCTGGGATACCGCATGATTCCGTCCCTGGTACGTTTCTTTTTGGTGGCTCTGCGTGGTGGCGCATCGAGCTGTAAACACGCAGATCCATTGCGTGCACCAGTTGGTACATTGGTTCGGGAATTTTAGTTGAGCGGGAGGGGACTGCCGGGTTTTACCCCGGCGGTCACAGATTTTGACGGGCAATCTCGCTTGGCTCGGGCGTCAGCCGATCCAGCGGGGCAGTAGGATGCAGGCCCAGGTGGATGCCCACAGTAGCAGGGAGATGGATACCGCGGCGGAGCCCGTGTCTTTGGCGATTTTGGACAGGGGGTGTTTTTCCGGCCCGACCCGGTCCACCACCGCTTCCACCGCGCTGTTGAGCAACTCAACGATCATCACCAACAGGGTCACGCCGATCAGCAGGGCGCGCTCGACACCGGACTCACCCAGCCACAGGGCGGCGGGGATCAGGAAAATCGCGAGGATTACTTCCTGGCGGAAGGCCGCTTCGTTGCGCCAGGTAGCCATAAGCCCCTGACGGGAGTACTCGGTGGCGTCGATCAGGCGAGAGAGACCGGTTTTGCCGGGTTTATTCACAAACTGCTCTTCCATGGTTCTGTGTAGCCCTCCACTGTGTCATCGGTTTGAAATAATTCGCTGGCCCACAAAAAAGCCCGGCGAACCGGGCTTTTCAGTATGGACGGAAAGTATTGCCGTTTAACCGGCGGTCCTCATTATTCGTCCAGGAAGCTGCGCAGGTGTTCGGAGCGCGAAGGATGGCGCAGTTTGCGCAACGCCTTGGCTTCGATCTGACGGATACGCTCGCGGGTAACATCGAACTGCTTGCCCACTTCCTCGAGGGTGTGGTCGGTGTTCATGTCGATACCGAAGCGCATGCGCAGCACCTTGGCTTCACGAGCCGTCAGGCCGGACAGCACAGAGCGGGTGGCGTCGTGCAGGCCGGTGGACGTCGCGGTGTCGATCGGTGAAGACTGGTTCTGGTCTTCGATAAAGTCGCCCAGATGGGAGTCTTCATCGTCACCGATCGGGGTTTCCATGGAGATCGGCTCTTTGGCGATCTTCAGGACCTTACGCACCTTGTCTTCCGGCATCTCCATACGCTCGCCCAGCTCTTCCGGGGTGGGCTCGCGTCCCATCTCCTGTAGCATCTGGCGGCTGATACGGTTGAGCTTGTTGATGGTCTCAATCATATGCACCGGAATACGGATGGTGCGGGCCTGGTCGGCAATGGAGCGGGTGATCGCCTGACGAATCCACCAGGTGGCGTAGGTCGAGAACTTGTAGCCCCGGCGGTATTCGAACTTGTCGACCGCTTTCATCAGGCCGATGTTGCCCTCCTGGATCAGGTCCAGGAACTGCAGGCCGCGGTTGGTGTACTTCTTGGCGATAGAGATCACCAGGCGCAGGTTGGCCTCGACCATTTCTTTCTTGGCGCGGCGCGAGCGTGCCTCGCCAATGGACATGCGACGGTTGATCTCTTTGATCTGGGCCACGTCCAGCTGGGCTTTGTCCTGCGCCTGCTGCAGTTTGCGCTGGGCGCGCTGGATCTCTTCGGCGACCTGGCGCAGGGCGTCAGAGTAGTCGCGCTTCTTCTTGATGATCGCGGGGATCCACTCAAGATTGGTCTCGTTGCCGGGAAATTCCTTGATGAAGGTTTTGCGCGGCATACGGGCACGCTTGATGCACAGGTTCATCACCAGGCGCTCTTGCGCACGCACGTCGTCGAGAATATTGCGGACTTCGTTGTACAGCGGGTCGAACTGGCGCGGTGCCAGTTTGAAGAAGCGGAATACTTCGCCTACGGCTTCCATGGCCTCACCGGCCTGTTTGGAGTCGCGGCCGTGCTTCTTGATGGCGGCGTCGGCTTTCTTTTGGGCAGCGATCAGCGCGTTCATGCGCTCGGCGAGCTCTTCCGGATCGATACCGCCAACGTTCTCTTCCTCTTCTTCCGAGGAATCGTCGTCATCATCGCTGTCGTCACCGTCTTTGCTGTCGTCTTTTTTCTGCGCTTCCGCAGCCTGGCCAGCCTGGGCACCCGGGGGCACTTCGTCGGCGGGATCGAGCCAGCCGGCAATGACGTCGGGAATGCGGCGCTCTTCTTTCTCGATGAGTGCGTATTCGTCGATGACTTGCTGCACCGCGCCGGGCCAGTAGGCGAGCGCGGCCATCAGCTCACGCAGGCCCTCTTCGATGCGCTTGGCGATGGCGATCTCGCCCTCGCGGGTGAGCAGCTCGACGGTGCCCATTTCGCGCATGTACATACGCACCGGGTCGGTGGTACGGCCTACATCGGATTCTACGGCGGCGAGTGCGGCGGCGGCTTCGGCGGCGGCGATTTCGTCAGCGGAGCTGTCGCCCTCGGCCATCAACAGTTCTTCGGCATCCGGTGCCTGTTCGAACACCTTGATGCCCATGTCGTTGATCATGCCGATGATGTCTTCGACCTGATCGGGATCGGAGATGTCTTCGGGCAGGTGATCGTTCACTTCCGCATAGGTGAGATAGCCCTGCTCTTTGCCGCGGGCGATCAGTTCTCTGATGCGGGAGGTGGTTTTTTGCTGCTGGGTTTTGTCGGTCATGCACAACCCTGAATTCTGGGGATTGATAGTCGGGACTTTTGTCGAGACAAAGACGCGGGATTATAGCGTATATGCGATAGCAATAACCACAGTGACTGTCAAGGCAGATGGCGTGGTTCAGGGTGTCCGGGCGCGCTTGTCTTTGATCTCCGGCCGCTTATGCGGCGGGTCTGTAAATATGGTGCTCGTGCGCTGGAATTCAAGGGGGAGCTTTGAACTGTGTTTGTGGCAGCAGCGCCTTTGCTTCGGGCTCAGTCCGGTTTGCGGCGAAACTGGGCCAGCAGCGCCAGTTGTTCCGGGCTCAGCTGGTTGCCATTGTTTTTGAGCTGGCCCAGTAGGCCGCGCTTGCGCTGTTTTTCGGCGGCAATGTCCAGGGTGCGCAGGCAGTCGTTAAACTCGGTTTCCGGGTCATATTCCAGCTTCTGCCCGGCGCTGCCCACAATGGGGTGGCTCATGGCGAGGCGCGGCAGCAGCTCGCGGGCCTCCTTGCTCTCCAGGTTCAGCAGCCGCCCAAACAGCTGGTTGCTGTTGAGCCCCGGGTTTTTGTGCAAAACCTGCAGGACTTCGCCGAACAGCTGGAGGTCGGCATCGCTGCTGTCGCGAAAGCGCGCGTTGTCATCGATATGCTCGGCCAGTCTGGGATGGTGCAGTAGCAGGGCGATGAGCATGCGCTCTGCGGGCAGGCGGTACTGGCCGCTGCGCCGGCGCGGGGCCTCGTGGTGCGGGCTGTATTCGTCGGCGCCGGATGGGGCGTCCGATGGGGCATCGGATGGATAGTGCTCTGGCCCGGCCTCGGCGTAGTCATAGTCCGGTGGCGGGCCGTCGAATACGGGGCTATTCGCAGTGTGTGGGTGTTCACTTTGGGGTGCTGCCGTCCGTGTGTCGGGATTGCTGGGCTGGGTCTCCGGCGGGGACTCGGGGGCGGCGGGTGGCCTGGACTGGCGGGCGAATTCGGCGCTGCGGGCTTTTTCCGCGGCGATGATCTCTTCCAGCATGTCCTGTTCGAGGCCGGTGCGGCGGGCCAGTTGTTGGAACATCAGCTGGCGGTAGACGCCGGCGGGCAGCAGGTCGAGCAACGGTGCGGCGGCTTTGGACAGGCGCGCGCGGCCATCCATGGTCTGGATGTTGATGCCTTCACCGAGCAGGTCGAACAGGAAGTCCTCCAGCGGTCGCCCCTGCTCGTCGATCAGCTGGTCGAAGCGCTCACCGCCGATCTGGCGCACCAGGGTGTCGGGGTCTTCGCCTTCGGGCAGCAGTAAAAAGCGCAGGCTGCGGCCGTCCTGCATGTGCGGGAGCGCGGATTCCAGAGCGCGGCGGGCGGCGGTGCGCCCGGCCTTGTCGCCGTCGAAACAGAACACGATTTCTCCGGTGTGGCGGAACGCGAGCTGGATATGGTCCTCACCACAGGCAGTGCCGAGGGTGGCCACCGCGCAGCGGATGCCGAACTGGGCGAGTGCCACCACGTCCATATAACCCTCCACCACGATCAGTCGCTTCAGCTCGCGGTTGGCCTGGCGGGCTTCCCACAGGCCGTAGAGCTCGCGGCCCTTGTGGAAGATTGGGGTTTCCGGGGAGTTCAGGTATTTGGGTTTGTCGTCGCCCAGCACCCGGCCGCCGAAGGCAATGGTGCGTCCGCGCTGGTCGCGGATCGGGAACATGATGCGGTTGCGGAAGCGATCGTAGTGGTGGCGCTTGCCGGGCTCGGTCTTGGCCGGGTTGCCGTCACTGTCCTGGCGGCGGATGGCAAGCCCCGCCAGTTCCAGTTGTTCCGCTTTTTCCGCGCTGGTGCCCAGGTGGGTGAGCAGGTTGTCCCAGCCGGGCGGTGCCAGGCCGATGCCAAATTCCTTGCACACGGCACCGGAAAGGCCGCGGTTCTTCAGGTAGGTAATCGCCGGGGTGGAAACGCTGTGGTCGCGCAGCTTCTCGCGGTAGAAGTCCGCGGCTTTTTCCGTCAGCTGATAGAGCGACTGGCTTTCCTGCTGGCGCTTGATCTGCGCCGGGGCCAGCTGTTCGCGGGGTACTTCCAGGCTGAGGCTGGCGGCGAGCTTTTCCACCGCTTCCGGGAACGGCAGGCGATCGTATTCCATCAGGAAGCCGACCGCATTGCCACTGGCGCCGCAGCCGAAGCAGTAGTAGAACTGCTTGTCGGGGCTTACCGTAAACGAGGGTGTTTTTTCATCGTGAAACGGGCAGCAGGCGGAATAGTTTTTCCCGGTCTTGCGCAGTTTTACCCGGCTGTCGACCACCGGCACGATGTCGGCGCGGGCCAACAGGTCGTCGATAAAATACTGCGGGATCTTGCCTGCCATAAAGAGCCTTCAGCCTGCCAAACGCGGGCCTTTAGAAAGAGGCCTTCACGAATCGGCTCACGGCACCCATATCGGCGCGGCCCTGCACCTGGGGTTTCACCAGCGCCATGACCTTGCCCATGTCGGCCATGCTGCTGGCACCGGTTTCCTTGACCGCGGCGGCGACGATTTCCTGGATTTCCGCTTCCGACAGCTGTTCCGGCAGGAACTCCTGGATAACCTCGATTTCCTGCTGCTCCACTTCCGCTAGCTCCGGGCGGCCCGCTTTCTCATACTGGGTAATGGAGTCGCGGCGCTGCTTGGTCATCTTGTCCAGCAGGGCCAGGATGCGCGCGTCATCGAGCTCGATCCGCTCATCGACTTCCACCCGCTTGATCTCGGCATTGATCAGTCGCAGGGTTGCCAGGCGCGCCTTGTCACGTGCCTTCATGGCGTCTTTGGTGGCGGCGGCGAGAGTGTCCTTGAGTGTGCTCATTGGGTCGGTCCCGGATTCAATTGGGGTTGGGTTCAGGTGCTCAATATTGGAGGAATAAGGCGGTTTGGCAAGGCCTGCGCCGCTTTTGCGGGCAATAAAAAACGGCGCGCGAGAAAACTCGGGCGCCGTTTCTGGCCGCGAACCGCGTTCGCGTCAGCGTGCTGTGAGCGAGAGAAAGCTCGAACTCAGTAGAGACGCTGGAACTTGCGGTTTTCGCGCTGCATTTTCTTGGCGTGACGCTTAACAGCGGCAGCAGCCTTGCGCTTGCGAACGGAGGTCGGCTTCTCGTAAAACTCGCGGCGACGTACTTCGGAGAGTACACCGGCTTTTTCGCAGGAGCGCTTGAAGCGGCGCAGTGCGATGTCAAAAGGTTCGTTGTCTTTGATGCGTACTGATGGCATTAGATTACCTGTAAAATTCGTTTCTCTCGGCCAGTTCCCCCGATTTCAGGGGCCTGGATCCTGGCGGCCTTTCCGGCAAATTGCTCATCTCGCAGATGCAATCCGGAGGCCGGTTCACAGCGAGGGCGCAAATTCTATACAGATGAACTGGCCTTCGCAAGCCTGCAAGCGCGTTCTTTGCTTCATCCGTGGCGTTAATGGCAGGCTGGAACCGGGCTTATCACTATAGTCGTAATAATGGTCGGCATTGCGGTCGCCCTGACAGTGCCGGAACCATGGGAACCCTCGGCGGTTGGCGCAGGCTTAGCAGCGCGATTCCCCTTATAGGTGCGGGCCCCACAGAGTATGATAGCGCCCCTGAAACCCGGTCGGCAGCGGTCATTTGTCCGTTATTCTGGTTAGGCCGGCTGATATTGCTGAGGATCATTTGAAACCCGTGCGAGTACTCGGAATAGAAACCTCCTGTGATGAAACCGGTGTTGCCCTGTACGACAGCGAGCGGGGCCTGCTGGCCCATGCGCTCTACAGTCAGGTGAAGCTGCACGCGGACTACGGCGGCGTCGTGCCAGAACTGGCCAGTCGCGACCATGTGCGCAAACTGTTGCCCCTGATTCGCGAAGTGATGGCTCAGAGCGGCACCGAACCCGCCGATGTGGATGGTGTGGCCTACACCGCCGGCCCGGGTCTCATTGGTGCGCTGATGGTGGGTGCCTGCGCTGGCCGCGCACTGGCGTATGGCTGGGATGTGCCGGCGATCGGTGTCCACCATATGGAAGGCCACCTGCTGGCGCCCATGCTGGAAGCGAATCCCCCGGCGTTTCCCTTTGTTGCCCTGCTGGTGTCCGGCGGCCACACCCAGCTGGTGGATGTGCAGGGCCTTGGCCAGTATGCACTGCTGGGCGAGTCCCTGGATGATGCCGCCGGTGAAGCCTTCGACAAGGCGGCCAAAATGCTCGACCTCGACTACCCGGGTGGCCCGCGCCTGGCTGCGCTGGCGGAGCAGGGCGACCCGCTGCGCTTTACCTTCCCGCGCCCGATGACCGATCGCCCGGGGCTCGACTTCAGCTTTTCTGGTCTCAAGACCTTTACCCTGACCACCGTGCAAAAGCACGCCCTTGAAGATGGGCTGCCAGACGATCAGACCTGTGCGGATATTGCCGCAGCCTTTCAGGAAGCGGTGGTGGATACCCTGGTCATCAAATGCCGCCGTGCGCTCAAGCAGGCCGGGCGCAAAACCCTGGTGATCGCCGGCGGCGTGTCCGCCAACAAACTGCTGCGCCAGCGCCTGGAAGCGCGTCTCGCGGAAGATGGCTGCGATGTCTACTATCCGCGTCAGGAATTCTGCACCGACAACGGTGCCATGATTGCCTACGCTGGCTGCCTGCGGCTGCAGGCCGGCCAGCGCGCCGACCTGGATATTGATGTGCGTCCGCGCTGGCCACTGACGGAATTAACTGGCGCCCTGCGCGCGGAATAAACACGGAATAACAGGAGACTACCTTTGGATATCGTTTATATCCGCGATCTCAAGGTCAATACGATCATCGGCATTTATGACTGGGAGCGGGAAGTGCGCCAGACCGTCAGTCTGGATATCGAAATGGCATTCGATATCCGCGAGGCAGCGCGCACCGACAATATCGAGCACACCCTTAATTACAAGGCAGTCGCCAAGCGTCTGATTGCATTTATTGAGGGCAGTGAATTCCTGCTGGTGGAAACCATGGCCGAACAGGCCGCGGAAATCGTGCGCACGGAATTCAATGTGCGCTGGCTGCGCCTGCGTCTGTCCAAGCCCGGTGCCGTGCGCGGCGCGCGCGATGTGGGCGTCATCATCGAGCGCGGCACCAAACAAAGTTTGGAGGCCTGAACCATGGCAACCGTTTACCTGAGTCTCGGCAGCAATATCGAGCGTGAAAAACACTTGAGCGCCGGTCTGGATGCATTAGTTAAAGCATTCGGCGACCTGCGCATATCCCAGGTGTATGAAAGCGAATCGGTAGGTTTTGCTGGCGACGATTTTTACAACCTGGTCGCCGCCATCGACACCGATCTGTCCGTGGGCGCGCTGGCACTGCACCTGCGCCAGATCGAAGACGAAAATGGTCGCCAGCGCAGCGGGCCAAAATTCAGCGCGCGTACGCTGGATATCGATATCCTCACCTACGACGAACTCACCGGCGAAGTCGACGGGATACAACTGCCGCGCGATGAAATTCTGAAAAATGCGTTTGTGCTGCTACCGCTGTCGGAGCTGGCTCCGGATACCCTGCATCCGGTTGTCGGCAAAACCTACCAGCAGCTTTGGGAGGCCTACGACCAGTCCTCGCAAAAGCTGTGGCCGGTGGAATTTGACTGGCCCTCAGGTTCGAGTACCCAGATTTAGGGGCTTCCGCCGATAAAGTGGGCAAGGACGCCCACTATTTCCCTTCAAGAATTCCTTGCCGTTTGAATTCTCCCCTGAGGCGATTTTTTTGCCCCCTCACATATTGTTAACAATTTACATTTGGGTCATCCTGTAAGGCACATCTGCTGTGGATCTCAGCTCAACGCCGATAAAGGAAATAAAAATGACCCTAAAATCCTTGGCCTATGCCGTTGCTGTCTCAGCGGCCCTGGCCAGTATCGATAGCCAGCAAGCCGGTGCGGCGCAAGTGCTGGCGGTCCCACAGGCTGCCGAACTGACACCCCGGCAGCTGCCCGCGACCATCGTCAATTTTGTCAGTGCCAGGGAGCGTGGCTGGCTGGTGGCTGAGCAGGCAGAGATCGGCGCGGTTGACAAAAATACGCCTCAATCGATCAATCTGCGTTTCCCAGCGTCCGTCCACACGCCGGTACTGAATATCGTGCCAGACCAGCCCTGGGACCTCTCCAAAGTGGGTGATTTCAACCTGGCCTTTGATGTCGCGAATCTCGCACCAGTGGCCACACATTTCTATGTGGAACTGTTTGACGCTGCTGGCAATAGCCAGTCTCGGGAGCTCAGCGTGCCCAAGGGTTACACGGGTACCGTGTTTTTTCCGTTGGCCGGTGAGAAGGCGGCAATGGACAAGGGCATGTGGGCGAATCCCATGCCCTGGCCGACGGACGAGATGAAAATGGTATGGCGTTCCTGGCATGCCGAGCTCGACCTCAGCAAAGTCACCAAAATTGCGTTCTACACCATCGGTGTGTTGCAGGACCGCGCATTGCAGGTGGGCAATATCCAGCTGCGCGCCAACCCCCGGGCCGGCGCAGACTGGACGAATAAGCTGGTGGACCGTTTCGGTCAGGCTGCCAAAAAAGACACGCCGTTGAAAGTATCGTCGGAAGCCGAACTCAAGGCACTCGCCGAGCGGGAGCTGCAATCCCTTGCGCAGCATACTGGCCCCAAAGATCGTTCTCGCTTTGGTGGCTATAAAAATGGGCCCAAACTTGAGGCGACGGGCTTTTTTCGCACGGAGAAAATCGACGGAAAATGGTGGATGGTAGACCCCGAAGGCTACCTGTTCTTTTCCCATGGCCCAGCCAATGTGCGGATGTCGAACTTGACCACGTTGACGGGCATCGACTTCAGAGACCCGTCGGTGCGGGTGATCCATGCGGATGAGGTTACCCCGGAAGACTCGATGGGAATCGTGCAGGTGTCCGATAAGGTGCGTGAAAGCCGCTATGTCATCAATGACACTCGCCACGATATGTTCGAGTGGCTGCCGTCATACGATGACCCTCTGGCAGATCACTACAGCTATCGACGCTCCACGCACAAGGGGCCCATTCCACACGGAGAAACTTACAGCTTCTACCGTGCCAATCTCGAGCGCCGTTACGGTGAAAACGCACCGGAGTCCTATGTCAGAAAGTGGGAAGCGGTCACTTTACAGCGTATGCATAGCTGGGGGTTTACCTCCTTCGGCAACTGGGTGGACCCGGCCTTTTACCCGAACGAAAAAGTGCCTTACTTCGCCAATGGCTGGATTATTGGCGACTACCAAACCCTGTCCGGCGACACCAACCACTGGGGATTGATGCCCGACTTTTACGATCCGGTATTTGCCGAGCGTGCTCGCGCAACCATTGAGGTGATTGCCAGGGACGTAAAGGCCTCACCCTGGTGCATCGGTGTGTTTATCGATAACGAAAAAAGCTGGGGGGAGCGTGAGGGAACGGTGGCTGAGCGGTATGGTGTAATTCTCGATGCACTGAGCAAAGACGCAGCCGAGAGTCCAGCCAAGCTGGCCTTTACCGAACGTCTCAAAGAAAAATACGGCAACGTAAAAGCACTGAACCGTGCCTGGGAAAGTCAATTTGAAAGCTGGGATGCTTTCGCAGCCGATGCCAGCCTGGAACATCACAGCGATGCTCGGGTCGCCGACCTGTCCCTGCTGCTTGAGGCGCTGGGCGAACAGTACTTCAAGGTGGTGCATGGCACTCTGCAGGAATACCTGCCGGATCATTTGTACATGGGCGCACGTATGGCGAACTGGGGGATGCCGGACGAAATCATCAAGGCATCCGTCAAATACTCGGATGTACTCAGCTTTAATATTTACGAGGAAGGTATGCAGGCCCATCAGTGGGACTTCCTCGAAGAGATTGATTTGCCGGTAGTGATTGGCGAGTTCCATATCGGTGCCACCACGGACTCGGACAATTATCACCCGGGGATCGTTAGTGCGGCCAACCAGAAAGATCGGGCGCGCATGTACAAAGCCTATATGAACAGCGTGCTGGAAAAAGACTATATGGTGGGCGCGCACTGGTTCCAGTACGTGGATGAGCCGGTTACCGGCCGTGCTTTCGATGGCGAAAATGCCAATATCGGATTTGTGACCGTAACGGACATTCCCTATCCGGAGATGGTGGAGGCGGCAAAGGAAATCACTTTCGATCTCTACCTCAAGCGGTACGGAAAGTAAGCTGCGCCCCGCCCTCAGGCGGGGGCCTGGTTGCCAAATTTTTCCGCGCTAGCCACTCTGGCACGGGCCTTTCAGGTGGCTGGAAGGCCGTTGCTGGCGCTACTGGATTTGGCGCTTGCCAGTAAGCGCACGATATCCCAAAACTTGATCACTTCCCCTTGCATGGCCGCGACGATGCCATGCATGGCGAGCAACCGGCGGTCGATCCCTTCGCCATCGACGTCCGCTTGCTGGATAAATGTTTCCAGTACATCGCGCGCAGCAGAGTGCCCGTGGGTTTCATAGGCGAGCAGTAGCTCGATGGTTTTCTCCGTCTGCGTAACGGGGCGGGCCACCGGCTGGTATCCCAGCGCCCTCACCATTGCTTCCGTGACGCTCCATGATGACCAGGGGTTCTGCCCGGTGATCAAGCCCCCATCGATACTTACCTGATTCAGGTACAGTCGGCCTTTTTCGAATTCGGCACCATTCTCTCGTAAGCGTGTTTCCAGCAGGAAAGGGAATACCTGTTCGGCATCCGGTATCAGGAACAGCTCTTCGTCATTGGTAAAGCTGCTGATGCGACGCCCGTCGAGAAACGAAGAACCGGAATCGAGAGTGATATCCGCCAGCGCGGCCGGGCCGTGGCAGACTGCACCAATCACTCCGTCATTCTCATGCAGTGTAACAACCAGGTCCCGAATAGCTGGGTTGCCCGGAAAATCAAACATGGCGCCTTTGCCTCCAACGAAGAAGATGCCTTTATAGTGATCCGCAATTACTCTGTTCAGAGGAATACTGTTGCGCAGTTTTTCCATTGCGGCACCATCGTTGAGAAAGGCATATTCGAACTGCCCCATGTCATCCTTGTCCATCACCGCTGGCGGTTCCCCACCCAGCGGGCTAGCGATATCCACGGCGAAGCCATTGGCACTGAAGACATAGTAGGGGCGCACGAGTTCGGTAAATTCATAGCCGGTCTTCTTGCCGGTATTTCCCATTTCTGAGGCACTGCTGACGACAATCAAGATGCGCCCGCGTGTTTTTCTCTCGGGAATCTTGGCGAGGTAGGGCACATCACTTGCCGTGGTGAGCGCCAGTTGCTGGTGATCGGGCGCTGGTGGAATCAGGCTTTTCAGCCAGAATGCGGTACCGGTGAGTATTGCGACGCTGCAGACAATGGCGCCTAGAATTTTCTTGAGCATGGTAGATCTCCTATCGTTTGTAGGATGATCTTGCGGGATCCCCGGTGAAGCGCAGGTGAAAAAAGGGGGGGAATGTGTGGCTTGGCGCAGAGTATTCGGCGGGCTACTTCGGCCGCAATATCAGGAGGGTTCTTCCGGTGCAGGAGTAACGGAGACGGTAAACTGTTGCTTGCTGCATTGTGCCGAAAATGGCCAGTCCAGCGCATTGAGGATTCTGCTGGCGAGATAGAGGCCCTGCCCAAAACCATCACTGGGTTCTCCGCGGACGCCCGCATTGAACAGTGACGCTGTGCAGAGGTTTTCCCGAACGGGATTTCCGAAGGTCAGCGCTGTTCCGTCGTAAGTTATATGTAAAACCGGTTCGGACGCGTGCTGAATGGCATTGTCCAGAAGAATGTCTAGGAGTAGCCCCGCGAGGTTTGGATGGCCCTGCACCGAAAGTGTATTGGGCAGGGATACGTGTAGCTGAATCTCCTGGTCCTTGGCAATTTCCGGTCGCGCCAGCAGGCGATTTTCCTGCAGTGGACGCAGGTCAAACATCGTCGGTTCAAATGATTCGGACCTGGCCAGCGCCAGCAGTGTGGTGACTGTTCTATTCATGGTGGCGAGTATGTCGCCAAGCGCTCTTGACTGCTGCACGTTCAGACCTGTGTGTTGCGACAGGGCCAGCGTGTTGCTTGCGATCGCAAGGTTGGTACGCAGTTCATGGCTGACGTCGTGCGTGAATTCGGCTTCCCGTTTTCGCGCGCTCTTTAATTCGCGCAGGGTGCGTCGCAGGGTGCGTGCGAGAAAGCCGATTTCGTCGTCGCGGCTGCTCGTGCTCAGTTCTACGATTTGCTCGCCGATTGCCTGTGATTCAACTTCCTGCGCGAGGTTGAGGACGGGGCGGATGGCCTTCTGGACCAGCCGGTAGGCGAGCCAAAGTGCCAGCACGGTAGTCAGCAGAAAGGCCCCGAGCGGAAGCCATATCAATCGCTCGGATTGGCTGGAGACGGTGAGCAGGTCGCCAACTTCAGCAGCGAGAATGGCGTCGCTGCCAGCGGAGAGTTCGTGAAGATGGAAGTGCTGGTGACCCTCGGTAAAGTACTCGGCCTTGTGCGGTTTGCCGGCCAGTGCTTCTCGAAATTCCCGGGGTGTGTCATCCGTTGAGGTATACAGCGTGAAATGGGGCAGGCGCGGGGTGGGTAGATTGCCGTGCTCCCGATAGTGTTGCTCGATATAGCGCGCCTCGTCGCTGATCAGGTTATCAATCAGTTGGTCTTCGACGACATATGCGACGAGCAGACCCATGCCCGAGTAGATCAGGCAGAGTATCAGTGTAAAGCCACCGAACAGGGCGAAGACGTTACGCTGCAGTTGGCTGCGCGGTTTTTCAGTGTGCACCGGGCTGCTCCAGTTTGAAGCCTATATTGCTGATGGTTTTCAGCATTGGGCAGGAGAACGGTCGATCCAGGGCACGGCGCAGGCTGTAGATGTGGGATTTCAGCGCATCGCTGTCGGGCGGACTGTCCCCCCGGATGCGGTGGACAATTTCCCCGCGGCTGAGTGGTTCAGGGAATGCACAGGCGAGCTCCCACAGGATGTTGAAGGTAATGGTGGTGAGTTTGAGGGGTTGCCCATCTCTGCTTGCCTCGCGCCGACGCCGGTGTATGCGCAGGGCCCCGATGCAAATTTCGTCGTTGCGATGCAGTTCCCGCCTCCGCGCAAGCGCCCGGCAGCGTAAGGCCAGCTCCCGCGGATCGAATGGTTTGCACAGGTAATCGTCGGCGCCTGAGTCAAAGCCTTGAGCCTTATCGGCAAAGGCATCCCGGGCGGTTAGCATGAGTATTGGGGTGGTGAACTGTGCCCGTTGGCGAAGCTCGCGGCAGACGTCAAGGCCGTCGATACCGGGCAGGTTCAGATCCAGTAGGATCAGGTCATAGATTTCCCGCAGCGCCAGTTGCAGCCCGAGTTCCCCATCACTGGCAAAATCCACATGCCAGCCATGGCCCTCGAGAAACTCGCCGGTTTGGCGCGCGAGTGTTGGATTGTCTTCGATGAGAAGAATTTTGAGGCTATTCACCGGCAATGCCTGTCTACGAGTCCAATGAGTGAACATTGTGACAAGCTGCCGGTGAAATTGCAGTGAAATCTAACGGATTGCAGGGCTATCCGTTATCGCTACCGTGCTTAGCTGAGGCTCGCCAGCGCTTCCTTGGTGAATGGGACGATTTCTTCCTCGCGACCCTGTTTTATTTTTTGCAGCCAGTTCGGGTCCTGCAGCAGGGCGCGGCCCACGGCGATCAGGTCGAACTCGTTGCGGTCCATGCGGCGCACCAGCTCGTCCAGGCCGGTGGGGTTGGCGGTGCCGCCCATGCCCTGGTTGTTGCCGCCGATAAAGTCATCGTCGAGGCCAACGCTGCCCACGGAAATAACCGGTTTGCCGGTAAGTTCCTTGGTCCAGCCTGCCAGGTTCATGTCGGAACCTTCAAACTCCGGCTCCCAGAAGCGGCGGGTGGAGGCATGGAAGATGTCTACACCGGCGTCCACCAGCGGCGTCAGGAAGCGTTTCAGCTCTTCCGGGGTCTGCGCCAGCTTTGCGTCGTAGTCCTGCTGCTTCCACTGGGAGTAGCGCAGCACGATGGCGAAGTCTTCCCCGACCGCTGCGCGTACCGCTTTGACGATCTCCACCGCAAAGCGGGTGCGGTTTTCAATGGAGCCGCCATACTCGTCGTCGCGCACGTTGGTGCCTTCCCAGAAGAACTGGTCGATGAGATAGCCGTGAGCGCCGTGGATTTCTACTCCGTCAAAGCCCACTTCCTTGGCGGCCCTGGCGGCGTCCGCGAATGCGCGCACGACATCCTGAATGTCTTCCTTGGTCATGGCATGGCCGTTGGGCTTGCCGGGCTTGAACAGGCCGGAGGGGGAGTAGCCGGGCACGGATTTGTCCGGGCCAATCCCTTCCTTGCGCACGGCACCCACATGCCAGAGCTGGGGAATGATCTGGCCCCCGGCCGCGTGTACCTCATCGACCACCTTCTTCCAGCCCGCCAGCGCTTCGTCACCGTAGATGGCGGGGACATTCTCGTAGCCGTTGGCGGCCTTGCCGTCGACAAAGGTGCCCTCGGTGATAAGCAGGCCCACTTCGCCCTCCGCGCGGCGGCGGTAATACCCGGCCACCTGGTCGTTCGGGACGTAGCCGGGGGAGGCGGTGCGGGTCATGGGGGCCATAGCCACGCGATTGCGCAGCTTCAGGGATTTGTGTGCAAAAGGACGCAACAGGCTGTCCAGGTTACCGCTCATAACACTCTCCGAAATCTCGTTGATACACGGTTCAGTTGACGATTGGCGAGGCCGCAGTCCGGGTGGTCCGCCAATTAGGTTGCGTTATGAAACTGCATTTGGTTTTTTAATGCAACCTTTTCGCTTATACTGTTTTGCATGACACGTAAACGATTTGATGATCTTGGCTGCTCGGTGGCCTGCGCCCTGAATGAAGTGGGCGACTGGTGGTCCCTGCTGGTAATCAAGCAGGCGATGCTGGGTACCCGACGCTATGTGGATTTCCAGAAGAACCTGGGAATCGCCAAGAATATTTTGTGTGACCGCCTGTCCCGTCTGGTGGAGAACGGTGTGATGACCCGCGTGAATGTGGGTGAACACGGGACCCGTTACGAGTATCGCCTTACCGAGAAGGGTCGCGATTTGTTTGCGGTGGTGGTCGCCCTGCGTCAGTGGAGCGAGCGCTGGAACGGTAACAAGGATGCCATGCAGCTGGTGAGTCGCGGCAGCGGCGTGCCGATTGCGCCGGTGGCGGTGCAGAATGCCGCTGGCGAAGTGCTCAGCGTGCGCGATGTGTTGTTTGTGGACGAGAATGGTGAGCCGCTGGCGCACAGCGGCTAAAGGCTGGGGGCGACTCCGGTCGCCCTCAGGGTTTGGTGTTCTTCACGCGCTTCAATAGTTCCTGGTGCCGGCGCAGCTCCGGTTTGTTTTCCAGAATCTCTTCTTCCGTCAGCCCCTTCAATTCGTGGGGAAATACCAGCCATTCATCGGTCTTGTGCAGATAGTAGTCCGGCTCCTGGTCGGTGCGATTGCGGGTCGGTTTAAAGTAGGGGCACGCAATACGAATTTCCGGGGTGTTTTTTTTGCACGCTGTGCGCAGGTCGGTAATGGCCTGCTGGATACTCAGCCCGGTGTCGTAAACGTCGTCGACGATCAGCAACTTCTGGTGGGATTCGACCCGCTTGATCAGGTAGGTAAGCCCGTGCACGATTACCTCCTTGCTGCGCTGGTCCACACCGGTATAGGACGAGGTACGGATGGCAATGTGATCGGCGTGGAAGCCCAGGAAATCGAACATCTCCTGCACCGCAATGCCGATGGGTGCACCACCGCGCCATACCCCGACGATGTAGTCGGGCATAAAGCCACTCTCGACCACCTTCAGCGCCAGGGTGAAGGAATCCTCCAGCAATGACTGGGCGGAAATAAACTGTTTATCGCTCACGGGCTCGTACTCGGGTTAGTGGATCGGAGGGTCAGATGTTCAGGCTGCGGCCGCCGTCTACGGCGATGACCTGCCCGGTGATATACGGGGCGTCGGCGGCAAGGAAGCGCACCGTGCGGGCGATGTCCGATGGGTCACCACTGCGCTGCATGGGGATGCGCGCCAATATCTGCTCCTTGTTATAGCCTTCACTCTCATGCTCTGGCCAGAGAATTGCACCGGGTGCCACACCATTCACCCGCACCGCTGGTGCCAGCTCACGGGCCAGGCTCTTGGTCATCATCACCAGTCCCGCTTTTGCCGCACTGTAAATCGTGTGTTCGGGCATGGGTTTTTCCGCGTGAATATCCGCGAGATTGACGATGCAGCCACCGGCTTTGGTCAGCGCCGGGGCCAGTGCCTGGCTGAGAAAAAAGGGCGCTTTAAGGTTGCTGCCCATCAGCTCATCCCACTGTTGTTCATCGGCGCTGCCGACGGGGGTGGGGTAAAACGCCGAGGCATTGTTGACCAGCAGACTCAGCCCGCCAAAGCACTCAGTGGCGGCGGCTGCCAGCTGTTCACAGTCGGCTTTGGTGCGCAGGTCGCTGTGCAGGGCGGTGGCGGAGTTTGGTCGCAGCGCGTTCAGGGTATCCGCCAGCTGATGCGCCGCTTCTGCGGAATGACGGTAATGAATAACCACCTGGTGGTCTCGGTGCAGCTCTTCGGCAATGGCGCGCCCGAGGCGGGCGGCGGCGCCGGTAATCAGGACGCTGGCCATGGTGTGACTCCAGTTATTGTATTTGGCGACAAGGTCGGTGAATCAGGCCTTTTGCTTCAGAGGTGCCCCGGTGCCCCGTAGGTCTTCTTGAGTTCGGTGACTGCCTCAAGGCGCGCGCGCTCCAGTGCCTTGCCCAGTTCGGCGCCCTGATGCCCCTGGGCAATGAGTGCCTGCGGGTCGACGCTGGCTGCGGCCGCCCGGGCGGCGCGCAGGTAGTCCACTTGCGGGTATTCCCGGTCTTCCAGTCCCAGGCGGCCGCGGGCATCGGCCTCACAGCTCTCGAGAAACTGGTCGAACCGCTCCGGCCTGCGCAACGCATCCAGTGCGCGCAACATTTTCATAATGGTCTGGGGGCGTAACTCGAACGCCTTGTGGCAGTGCAGGTGGTATTCGCACACGCCGAGCGCCAGGGCGGTGATGTGATTGGGCACCCGCAGGCGTTGGCAGACCCCTTTCACCAGCGGTAAGCCGGCGGCCTCGTGACCGCGGTGACTGGGCAGCACATGCTCGGGGGTGACACCCTTGCCCAGGTCGTGCACCAGTACCGCAAAGCGCACCGGCAGCTCTGCGGGAGCCTGTTGCAGTGCCAGCAGAACGTGATCGCCGGTGTCGATTTCCGGGTGGTGCAGTACCGGTTGCGGTACGCCGAACAGGCGGTCGACTTCCGGCAGCAGTACCTTGAGTGCACCGCATTCCCGCAGCACCCGAATGAATACGTCAGGCCGCGGTTCCGTCAGTGCGCGGCTAACTTCTTTCCAAACCCGTTCGGCGACCAGATGCTCTACTTCTCCCGCATCCACCATGCCGCGCATCAGCCTCATGGTTTCGGTGGCCACGCGAAAGCCCAGCGGCGCATAGCGAGCGGCGAATCGCGCCACGCGCAGGATGCGCAGGGGGTCTTCGCTGAAGGCGGGCGATACGTGGCGGAGCTTGCGGGCCTCGAGGTCGGCGCGGCCACCGTAGGGGTCGACGATTTCGCCGGCTTCGGTTTCTGCCATGGCATTGACGGTGAGGTCCCGGCGTTGAAGGTCCTGTTCCAGGGTGACATCGGGGCTGGCGTGGACGGTAAAGCCGCCATAGCCGTGACCGCTTTTGCGCTCGGTGCGGGCGAGGGCGTATTCCTCGCCGGTTTCCGGGTGCAGAAACACCGGGAAATCCTTGCCCACCGGGCGAAAACCTCTGGCCCGCATCGCCTCCTCCGTAGCGCCGACAACGACCCAGTCGCGTTCGTGTATCGGGCGCTGGAGCAGGCGGTCACGTACGGCGCCGCCAACCAGATAGCATTTCACAGTCTGGCTCCCCGGTGGGACCCGGCGGGTGCGGTGACGATTGCGGAGGCGGAGGTGGCCATAAATGCTGCTGAACCTGAGTGCTACGTCGCCGGAAACGGCGTTTCTCAGGAAATAGTAGGAAATATAAGAGGCGGGAAGATAAAAAAAAGGCCCCGAAAATACAAGGGGGCCCAGGGTCTTAGGGTATTCGTAAAGAGAGGGAATCCCAACAAGCTCGCTTGCGCCTGAAACACTGCTGGACCTGTAGTTGGTTACAAAAGGCTACAGAGTTGGTGCAGATAGCGCCCGTTACAGATGGTTAAATCATCCAATGCAACATCCTGTCCATTCTATTTAACCTGACTTAACTGTCAACCATGGCAATCAAACTTTTATTGAGGGATATGTCCGTTGGTTCGTTAAACATATATAGGCATAGAATTTACACCTGTTTTTTTGGTTTAATTCAGCACAATTGATAAATAAATGCGCGATTCGTGGGGGATAGTTACAAAATGAGCGAAGTGCATGTGCTCACTACCGGGGAGGCTGCCCGGTATTGTGGAGTGAATTTCCGTACCGTCATCCGCTGGATTGAACGTGGTCAGCTGAAGGCGTACAAGCTTCCAGGGCGTGGCGACCATCGTATCTGCGTGGAAGACTTTGTCGGCTTCCTGCGGGATAACGCCATGCCGGTGCCTGCCGAGTTGGGTAGTGCAACCCGCAAGGTGCTACTGGTGTCGACGGCGCCAGAGCTGGCGGGATGCCGTTCCCTGCTGCAGCAGGCGAGCGTGGAAGTAGAGATCGCGGGTGACAGCTTCAGTGCGGGTGCCCTGCTGGCGACCAGTAAGCCGGCCATGCTGGTGCTGGATACCAGCCTTGAAGGCCTGAATGGCTTCCAGGTGCTGGATTGTGTGCGCTCTCGCAGTGACTTTTCTGCGTTGAGTGTGTTGGTGATTGCGCCGGCCGGAGAAGTGAATCCGCAGCGCTGGCTCGACGCCGGTGCCGATGCGGTGGTTGCCGCCAATTGCGATCGCAACGAGCTGGTGGGCCGTATCAATTTACTGCTGGATGCGTGACCCCCTAAAACCGTGATCCCGCATAGGGAACGGTTGGCGGTTCGCCAGCCTGGGAGCCCCCGGCCGCTGACCCGCACTCGCTTTTCTCGGGCCGATGTTAAATCGGCTTGGGCACCAGCATGGACTCTTCCTCGTCCGACCGATCCCTGCCGAGCTCCGGGCAGTGGAAGCTCGCTGTCACTTCATCACCATTCAGACTGTGCAGGTGCACATCAAACCCCCACAGGCGATGCAGGTGACGCAGTACCTCGCCGGTATCCTTGCCCAATGGTCTGCGCTGATGCTGCGTGTGGTGCAGCGTGATCGAGCGATCGCCACGGGTGTCTACCGAGTAAACCTGAATGTTGGGCTCGCGATTGCCCAGGTTGTATTGCCCTGCCAGCTTGGCACGAAGTTCCCGGTAGCCATCCTCGTTGTGAATGGCCCCTACCTCTATTTCCTTTTCCCGGTCGTCGTCGGAAATACAAAACAGTTTCATATCCCGCATCACCTTGGGTGAGAGGAACTGCAGGATAAAACTTTCGTCCTTGAAGTCGCGCATGGCAAATTGCAGGGTTTCTTTCCAGTTGCTGCCGGCGATATCCGGGAACCAGGCGCGGTCTTCCTGCGTGGGGTTTTCGCAAATACGGCGCAAATCCGTGAAGATACTGAATCCAAGTGCGTAGGGATTGATACCGTTGTAGTAGGGGCTGTCGTAGGGCGGCTGGTAAATCACACTGGTGTGGCTGGTGAGGAACTCCATCATGAAGCCATCGGTCACCTTGCCCCGCGCATGCAGTTCGTTCAGCAGGGTGTAATGCCAGAAGGTGGCCCAGCCCTCGTTCATGACCTGGGTCTGGCGCTGTGGATAAAAGTACTGCGCCAGCTTGCGCACGATACGCACCAGCTCCCGCTGCCAGTTCTCCAGCAGGGGGGCATTTTTCTCGATAAAGTAAAGAATGTTTTCCTGCGGCTCTTCCGGGAAACGGGGGGCTTGGGCCAACTCTTCGGCGCCGGCCATTTTCGGTATGGTCCGCCACAAGTCATTCAGCTGGCGCTGCCGGTATTCCTCGCGCTCCCTCTGGCGGCGCTCTTCTTCATGGGCGGAAATGGGGTAGGGTCGCTTGTAGCGATCGACACCGTAATTCATCAGCGCATGGCAGCTGTCCAGCAGGGCCTCCACTTCATCCACCCCGTGGCGTTCCTCGCAACGCGCAATGTAATTTTTCGCAAACAGCAGGTAATCGATGATACTGCTGGCATCGGTCCAGGTGCGGAACAGGTAGTTTCCCTTGAAAAAGGAATTATGACCGTAGCAGGCATGGGCAATCACCAGGGCCTGCATGGTCATGGTGTTCTCTTCCATCAGGTAGGCGATGCACGGATTGGAATTGATCACAATCTCGTACGCCAAGCCCATGCGCCCGCGCTGATAATTGTTCTCCACGCTGATGAACTGCTTGCCGAAGGACCAGTGGTTGTAGCCCACGGGCATGCCAACCGATGAGTAGGCGTCCATCATCTGCTCGGAGCTGATCACCTCAATCTGGTTGGGGTAGGTATCCAGGCCAAACTCCTTGGCCAGCAGCGCGATTTCCCGGTCGTACTCCTGAATGAGTTCGAAGGTCCACTCAGAGGTTGTGGAAATGGGCTGCCTGTTATTGAGTGCGGTATCAAGCATCACGCGGCAACCTTCTGGGTAAATAGCTGGCGGAATACCGGGTAGATATCCCCAACGTCGACAATCTGCTCCATGGCGAAATGCTCAGGGAACACCTGCGCCACACTCTGGTACTCATCCCACAGTGCCTGGTGGTCCCTGGGGGTAATCTCCACGTAGGAGTAGTACTGGACGTGGGGCATGATGTCGTCGATCAGTATCTTGTGGCAGGTACTGGAGTCGTCATTCCAGTTGTCCCCATCGGACGCCTGGGCACCGTAGATATTCCACTCGCTGGCGGGATAGCGTTCGCGCATGATGTCGCGCATCATTTTCAGAGCGCTGGATACGATGGTGCCACCGGTCTCGCGAGAATAGAAAAATTCCTGTTCGTCTACCTCTTTGGCACTGGTGTGGTGCCGAATAAATACCACCTCGGTATATTCATAGCTGCGCTGCAAAAACAGGTAAAGCAGCAGGAAAAACCGCTTGGCCATATCCTTGGTGGCCTGGTTCATGGAGCCGGACACGTCCATCAGGCAAAACATGACCGCTTTCGAGCTGGGTCTGGGTTGTTTTACCAGCAGGTTGTACTTGAGGTCGAAGTCATCGAGAAACGGGATGCGCTTGATGCGGCTTTTGAGCTCCTCGACTTCTAATCGCAGCTGCTCGAGCCTGCGCTGGTCGCGCAGTGCTGGGTCCTTGTTTTCTTCCTGTTCAATCTCCTGCTCCAGCAATTTCAGGTTGCGGCGCTTGCCGCCACTCAGTGCGATACGCCGGGCGTTTGCAGCGCGCATGGAGCGAACTACATTGAGCCTGCCGGGCGTGCCCTCGTTGCTGATCCCTGCGCGTACCACGTGGAAGGCGTCGTTGCCGGCGAGCTTGCGCTTCACCATGTTGGGCAGCTCCAGCCCTTCGAACATAAATTCGAGGAATTCTTCCTGGGATATTTGAAAGGCAAATTCATCCATCCCTTCGCCGCTGTCACTGGCTCCACTGCCACCACCGCCTTGCCCCTGGCCCTGGCCGGGGCGCGGAATACGATCACCGGTAACGAATTCCTTGTTGCCGGGAAGGACCTGTTCCATGTGGCCGCCGCGGCCATTGGAAAAAATGGGCTCGTTGAGATCGCGGGTGGGAATGCTGATTTTCTCACCGGCACCCAAGTCGGTGATCGATCGGCTGTTCATGGCCTCGCCGACAGCTTTCTTGATGTGCGATTTATAGCGCCGCAAAAAACGCTGGCGATTAACGGTGCTTTTCTTCTTGCCATTCAGGCGACGGTCGATGATGTAGCTCATAGTACTGCCTTATATTGCTTTGGCCGTGTCGCTCGCTAGTGGCGACGCGTCCAGCAATCAGATCCAGCTGCTGCACTATTTACGAAGCTGGATGGATTGTCTGAAGGCCCTGGCGCCGGTGGAGCTCTTCGAGACTGTCCGTCGGAGGGACCCGACGGACAAGCCCCCAGGGATGGGTTCACGGCGTGTCTCGAAGAGCTCCACCGGTGGCAGGGCCGCCACCGTAGGATTTCGGGACACAACCCTTCAGCAGTTACTGAGACTTGCGCACCCGCAGGTACCACTCGGAAAGCAGGCGCACCTGCTTCTCGGTGTAGCCGCGCTCAACCATGCGCGCCACAAAGTCCGCGTGTTTCTTCTGATCGTCTGCCGAGGCCTTGGTGTTGAAGGAAATCACTGGCAGCAGATCTTCGGTGTTGGAGAACATCTTCTTCTCGATGACCGAACGCAGCTTCTCGTAGGACCGCCAGTCCGGATTCTTGCCCTGGTTGCCAGCGCGGGCGCGCAGGACAAAGTTGACGATCTCGTTGCGGAAATCTTTCGGGTTGGAAATGCCCGCAGGTTTTTCGGTTTTCTCGAGCTCCTCGTTCAGTGCCGCGCGATCGAGGATTTCACCGGTTTCCGGATCGCGATATTCCTGATCCTGAATCCAGAAGTCCGCGTAGGTGACATAGCGGTCGAACAGGTTCTGGCCGTACTCCGCATAAGATTCCAGATAGGCCGTCTGGATTTCCTTGCCGATGAATTCCACGTAGCGCGGTGCCAGGTATTCCTTGATAAAGCCCAGGTAGTTTTCCTGAATTTCTGGCGGGAACTGTTCCTGCTCTATCTGCTGCTCCAGTACATACAAGAGGTGCACCGGATTGGCGGCGACTTCCGTGGCGTCGAAGTTGAACACCTTGGACAGGATCTTGAAGGCGAAGCGGGTCGACAGGCCGTTCATGCCCTCGTCCACCCCGGCGTTATCCCGGTACTCCTGAATGGTTTTCGCTTTCGGGTCGGTGTCTTTCAGGTTTTCACCGTCATACACCCGCATCTTGGAGAACACACTGGAGTTTTCCGGGTTCTTGATACGAGACAGCACCGAAAACTGTGCCAGCATACGCAGGGTGTCCGGGGCGCAGGGTGCCTTGGACAGCGAGCTGTGCTCCAGAAGCTTGTCGTAGATCTTCATTTCTTCCTTCACCCGCAGGCAGTAAGGCACCTTGACGATATAGATGCGGTCGAGGAAGGCTTCATTGTTGCGGTTGTTGCGGAAAGACTGCCACTCGGATTCGTTGGAGTGGGCGAGAATGATCCCGTTGAAGGGGATCGCGCCGAGCCCTTCGGTACTGTTGTAGTTGCCTTCCTGGGTGGCGGTGAGGAGCGGGTGCAGCACCTTGATGGGCGCCTTGAACATCTCCACAAATTCCATCAGCCCCTGGTTGGAGCGGCACAGACTGCCGGAAAAACTGTAAGCGTCAGGGTCATTCTGCGGGAAGTCTTCCAGCTTGCGGATATCCACCTTGCCCACCAGCGCTGAAATATCCTGGTTGTTCTCGTCGCCCGGCTCGGTTTTGGCGATGCTGATCTGATCCAGAATGGACGGACGTATTTTCACCACCTTGAATTTGGTGATATCGCCGTTGAACTCATGCAGGCGTTTTACCGCCCAGGGCGACATGATGGTGTTTACATAACGACGCGGAATGCCGTAGTCCTCCTCCAGAATCTGCCCGTCTTCGTGGGGGGAGAAGAGCGCAAGGGGGGATTCGAACACCGGGGAGCCCTTGATGGCGTAAATCGGGATCTGTTCCATCATCGCCTTGAGGCGCTCCGCGAGGGAGGACTTGCCGCCGCCAACAGGGCCGAGCAGGTACAGTATCTGCTTCTTCTCTTCCAGCCCCTGGGCGGCATGGCGGAAGAAAGAAACGATCTGCTCGATGGCTTCCTCCATGCCATAAAATTCACTGAATGCCTTGTAGCGCTTGATCACCTTGTTGGAAAAGATGCGCGAGAGTCGTGGGTCGCGGGAGGTGTCGATCAGCTCCGCCTCGCCAATGGCCATCAGCATACGCTCTGCCGGAGATGCGTAGGCGCTGCGGTCGTTTTTACACAGTTCCAGGTACTCCTGAATGGTGAGCTCTTCCTCCTGAATCGACTCGTAGCGTTCCAGGTAGTGATTGAATATCGACATGGTTTACGACTCCCTGTAGCGTACCGCGTCAGTTACCGGCCTCCTGCCGTGGAGTGCCTACTGCGCTGCAGCGTGTGATGACCGCGAATACATCTCGCAACGAATGCTGAAGGGCGCTGGCGCGCGAGATCGCTATCGTTATTACCTATTGATTGCGCGACGGTGCTGCTGTCGCAACAGGGGGCCTGCTAACAGGTCCCGCACTTTCAGGATAGTCAGCGCTGTGGCCTTCAATGGCAGATAGGCACAAGATGGGTTGAAAGAGGTGTCAGTTTTGCGAGGCCCGTTTAGGGCGTAGAATAGGTCGCGCAATGGCAGCGTTAGGGGTAGTGGGTGATGATCGCTGCGCCCGGCCTGAAAATCGCGCAAGTACGCGACAGTAAATCCAACAAAAAGGAAGATCATGAAAGTTCTGGTAACCGGGGGCGCCGGGTATATTGGCAGTCATACCTGTGTCGAGCTGCTGCAGGCGGGGTTTGAGCCTGTCGTGGTGGACAACCTCTGCAATAGCAGTGAAGAAGCCCTGCGCCGGGTTGAGGCCATTGCGGGCAAGCCTGTGCCCTTTCACCAGGTGGATATCCAGGACGCCGACGGTCTGCGCAACATTTTCCGCGAGCACAATATATCGGCGGTAATTCACTTCGCCGGTCTCAAGGCGGTTGGTGAATCAGTTTCTATTCCATTGCGCTATTACCAGAATAATGTTGCGGGCACCCTGACCCTTTGTGAGGTAATGGAAGAGTTTGGTGTGCGCCAGTTGATTTTCAGTTCCTCGGCCACGGTCTATGGCGACCCGGCGACGGTGCCCATTCGCGAAGACTTCCCCACTGGCGCCACCAACCCCTACGGTGCCAGCAAGCTGATGGTGGAAGATATGTTGCGCGACCTGTGCAAGGCCCCGGGCAACCAGTGGAAGGTGAGCCTGCTGCGTTACTTCAATCCCATCGGTGCCCACGAGAGCGGTACCATTGGCGAGGACCCTGCGGGTATCCCCAATAATCTGCTGCCCTACGTCGCCCAGGTCACTGTGGGTCGTCTGCCCCAGCTGCAGGTGTTTGGCGACGACTACCCCACCCCCGACGGTACCGGTGTGCGGGACTACATCCACGTGGTCGATCTTGCTCGCGGTCATCTCGCGGCGCTGAACAAGCTGCAGCGGGCCGATACTGCGGCAGACTGCTACACCTACAACCTGGGTACCGGTCGCGGCAGCTCGGTGCTGGAAATTGTGCGCGCTTTTGCCGAGGCTGCGGATAAGGAGATCCCTTATAAAGTGGTTCCCCGTCGCCCCGGCGACATCGCCGCGTGTTATGCCGATCCCACCTATGCGGAACAGGAGTTGGGCTGGAAAACCGAGCTTGGTCTGAAGCGTATGGTGGAAGATACCTGGCGCTGGCAATCGCAGAACCCCAAGGGGTATGCGGAGTAGCGCACTGGCGTCTGCCACGATCGGGCGGCGGATGCCGGATCACAATGGGATCATCAAGCGGGCCTTCGGGCCCGTTTTTGTTTTTGTTGCGCAATTGGTACGAGTGTCTCAGTGAGGGCCTTGGGTTAGCGAAGCTGTGTAATGGTGTGTAATGGCAGATTGTTGAAGTCTGCGCAAATTCGAATAATCATGCGCCGGTAGCTTTGCCGGACTGGATGACCGGCTGGCAAAGGAAATCATCAAAAGGAACACAGGAATCGTCATGGAACATACCGCATCCTCCCCCGCCGGCGACCCGAGCGAAAATTTCACCTCTGAACAAGTCGTACCCGCGCCATGGCGTGCCACGGGCTGGCTGGTGGTGTTCGCACTGCTGCATTTTATCGGCGTATTTTTCTATATCGCAGGCTACGGCGGCTATCTCGGTGCACAGCTGGGCGCGCAGGGACAAGTGATGGACCCCGCGGCGATCCAGGCCCAGGTCGCCGCCCACGCCGCTACCCCCGGTGCCATGGCTGGCATGTATCTGGCGCAGTTCGCGCTCATCTTGCCGGTGCTGTTGTTGGTTTCCCGTTTTAAACATCAGAGCGCTGGCCAGACCCTGGCTATCCGCGCATTCCCCACCAATCAGATACTGCCCTGGATCGCAGTACTGGCAGCATTTCTCGCCACGCAATTTATCGTGTATCGCCTGTTTCAGATTGACGCGGGCGAATTCTTGCAAACCCTGGCGGGCAGCAAGCACCTGCTTCTCGCGCTGGTTCTGGTCATTGCCGCACCGCTGTTGGAAGAGCTGGTGTTCCGCGGCTACCTGTTCCAGGCCTGGCGCAACACCCGTTTAGGTTTTAGCGGTACTCTTCTGCTGACTTCGGTGCTGTTTACCCTGTTGCACTGGGGCCAGTACAACCTGGTGCAGCTTGGTTTCATCTTTGCTTTCGCATTAATCCTCGGGCTTGCGCGGGAAAAAAGCGGCAGTGTCCTGCTGCCTATGCTGTTGCACCTGTGTAACAACCTTTTTGCGGCGGTTGTGGTGCTGTATTTGGGGATCTTGTAACGGAGCATTACTGAGGGTGGCCGGTCTGAGGCCACCTGCGGCAGAGCGTCGTTTGTTCTATTGCATTCCATGTGTGTGAGAGTGCCGGTATTTAGCGCCACAAAAAGCGTGATAAGAAGCAATTTGCAATGTCATTGAGCGAAATTCCCAGCAAGTCATCTCCCGTATCTCCAGAACCTGCCGTTCCATCTGGCGGATACGAGACCCAGTCCGATGATCCAGTTGAACGGAAAAGTCATTTGTGGTTCTCCATTAACTGGCTGATCGGCTTTTTGATTCTGCACGGGGTGGGCTCTGGAATATATCTGCAGATATTGCGTGCACGAGGCGCGGCGATTGACGCAAGCCAATTTCCAGACTCTTTGGCCCTAGAGTTTCTGCCCGGATTGGGGTTGTTTAGCTGGGCATTAGTGCTTCCTGCGCTGGCCTTGGCCGGACGCTCTCTTGGCGGCACCTGGCGGCAAGGACTCGGGCTGGTGCGCTTCAGGCCTGGTCTGCTGCTCACCTGGCTCGGAATCATGGTTGTATACCTGCTGGGTGAGTGGCTGGTAATACTGGCGCTTGGGCTGGAGATGCCCGAGTTCATGACTCAGATGGTTGGGCGCACAGAGTTGTCGCTGATTCTGGCTATTGTCGTGCTGGCTCCTGTAACTGAGGAACTGTTATTCAGGGGATATCTGTTCAACGCATGGCGTCACTCCGCTTTGGGTTTGGTGGGCACGCTATTTCTGACGTCGTTGTTGTTCTCACTGCTCCATTGGGGGCAGTACGACATCACAGTTCTGGCGTTTATCTTCTGCTTCAGCATCGTCGTGGGCCTTGCTAGGGAAAAAAGCGGTTCCACCTGGCTGCCAATCATCCTGCATGCCTTTGCCAATCTGACGAGTGTTATTACTGTGAATTTTTTGGGGTGGGTTTAGGGCTCGCGACGAGTGACATTGCGTAAGTCTGGATTTCATGGCCGCTTATCTATCCCGTTGAGCTTGCATAGATAAAAAATTGCTGATTCAGCAGGGATGTATGTGGCTGAGCCCACGGTGTATGAAGCCTGTGAAAATCGAGGGCGAAGAGAGGTTCTGCCGGGCTTGCGGTTCGTGCGCCGACACATGGAAGACAATAAAAAACCCGGCGAAAGCCGGGTTTTTTATTAGCTGTGAGCGAAGCGTCGTTTAGATACGGCGGCGACGCAGCAGGGCAGCGGCGAGAAGAGCCAGCAGGGCGAAGCCGGTGGCGCCGCCACTGGAGTCATTGCCTTCGTTTTCATTCTCATCTTCACCCTGGTCGGTGTCTTCCTCATCTTCCGGGATTGAACTGTCGTCTTCCCGCGCGAGGCTGAATACCGCAGTGGTGCGTGCCGGTACCGTGAACACACCGTCGGTGACGGAAGCAGTTGCCAGTGCCGTATCCGCGGATGCCTGCTGCACTTCATGCAGAGTGAAGGGCAGGTCGGTGGCAGAGGCGAGGGTGAATTCCTGAGCCTCTGCGCCGCCGTTAAACAGCACCAGAATCTGCGACGTTTCTTCATCAAACTCCCCCGCCGGGTCATTCAGATGCATGGCGATCAGGCCGGGAATCTGGTCGGGACCGGTGTTGGCGAAAGAGACCACGGCCTGAACCGCTTCTTTTGTTGGCAGTCGGAAGAGCCCACTGCTGGCTCGGATCTGCAGCCACTCTTTGAATACCGCCAGCGCAAACTCGCGATCTGCCTGCTGCGGTGCAATATCCGGGTTTGCCAGTAGCGGTGCCATCAGCCCCCAATGATCCTGATTCTTGTCGGCAATCGGCAGGCCCGCGCCCCAGTTGTCGGTAGCCAGTGAGTAATCGATCGCATTGAACCAGTCACCAGAGTTGTAACTGTCGCGGTCCATGGATTTAGAACGCAGGATTTCCTGACCGGCGTGTATGAACGGCACCCCCTGGGCGAGCATCACCAGCGAGGTGCTGAAGTTCTGCAAGCGCACACGATCGGCAACCGTGGTGGTGCTGTTGGCCTTGATCTGGATGCCGTCGAACAGGGTTTCATTGTCATGGGCGGCAACGTAGTTGATCGATTCCTGCGGGTCCGCGGTGTAGCCGGTGGGCTGGCCGTTGTAGATCAGCTCGGCGCCGGTCAACGTGGTGCCGTCGGAAGTTTCCAGCAGATAGTCGGCCAGGTTGCCAGCGAGGCTGATACGCACCTTATCCGCCAGTGTCAGCAGGGTTGCGCGCTCGTCGCCACTACCGAACTTGCCGTTGCTGTCAGTGAACAGGCCGGTACCGAACCCCTGTTCTTCAAAACCGCCAAACGGGTTGCCGCCGCGTACCGAGTCGCGCAGGCGATCGTTGAAGGTGCCTACCCCAGTGCCTGCCATGTTGCTTTGACGAGCCTGAACAAAGCGCGTGTCGTCGACCACTTCGCCAAAATTCCAGCCCTCGCCGTAAAGATAGATAGACGAGCCATCTACGCCATCCGCCTCGGGAGTGAGTGCCTGCAGGTCGCTGGCGACGTTCAGGATGTTTTGTTTGGTGTGATGTCCCATCAGGTCAAAGCGGAAGCTGTCCACCTTGTAAGCGGTAGCCCAGGTCTTCATGGAATCGCGCATCAGCTTTTCCATCATGGTGTGCTCGCTGGCGGTATTCGCGCAGCAGCTGCTCATTTCCACAAAACCTTCGCTGTTACGGCGGTGGTAATAGCCGGGAACGATCTTGTCCAGAATAGAATTGTTGTACTGGGCGAATGAGCTGGTGTGGTTGTACACCACGTCCATGACTACCCGCAGGCCCATATCACTCAGGGACTGCACCATTTCGCGGAATTCCAGAATACGCTGTACGCCATTGGGGTCGGTTGCATAGCTGCCCTCCGGCACGGTGAAATGCAGCGGGTCATAACCCCAGTTGAAGCCGTCTTCATCGCGGATGGCGTTGACCGCTGCCTGTTGCTCGGTACTGTCCGGCGCGTAAACGCTGAGGTCTCCGGTGTCCTTCTGCGCGCTACGGTCTTCATTGACTGTGGCGAAGTCGAATGCAGGCAGCAGGTGTACATGGGTAAGGCCTGCAGCCGCCAGTTCCGCGAGATGCAGGGTGCCGCGCCCGTCTTCGGCGAAGGCCGCGAAGGTGCCGCGCGCCGGTGCACTGACCAGATCATCCTTGATGCTGAAATCGCGCACGTGCAGTTCGTACACGGAAATATCCTCTGCTGAGGACAGCGCCGGTTTCGCCAGAGAGTCCCAATCCGCGGGCTTCAGGTCGTCGTCATTCAGGTTGACGATCTGAGACTTGTAGGAGTTGGTGGAGAGGCTCAGGGAGTAGGGGTCGGTCACCCAGTTGTTTTCGATTTTGCGTGTCGCGTAGGAGTAGACCTCTACTTCGTACATATAGAACTTGCGGTCCCAGTCGATACTGGTAGAGGCAGTCCACACACCGTTGTTTTCGGTCATATCCACCTGGGTGGTCGGTGCGTACTGATCACCGCTGTCGAACAGATGCACCCTGACGGATTTTGCCGTGGGTGCCCACAGGGCAAATTCAATGGCGTTTTCGCCGACCGTAGCACCGAGGGTTCCATCGTAGGCGAATTGTGCATCCAGTACGCCCGGTGTCTGCACGCCAGTGGCATCGACAATCGCACCTTCGGCATCGAAAATGGCCACGGCCAGTTGGCCTTTAATCAGTGCATGGATATCGACGTCGGTCGGTACTGTGAAGGTGGTGGCATTTGCCAGGTGCGGGAATTTTTCGCTGACCGCTTCAGCCGGGCCGCTGGTGTTGTGGGTCAGGAGAATTGCGGTATCGCCGGTGACACCGTCCGGGCCAAGGGTCAGTGTGGCGCTCGTGCTCGCCACCAATTGGGCGCTGCCACCTTCGGGCAGGGTAACCGGCCATACGATAGTGTCGCCATCGACCCAGTGTGCTTTGTCGGTGGTCAGGTCACCACGGGGGACACCGTCTGTGCTGACTACCACCTTTTTCGTGTTGCTGTCGAAGGCAAAATAGACTTCTTTACCTGCCTCTGCCGTAAACGCAATATTTTGGCCATTGGCGTCGCCGTAACTTTCGTCCCAGCCCTCATTCAGAGCCGCTTTCATCTGGTAATCACCGGCGGGTAGCGCGTCGGTGATGAAGGTGTAGACACCGTCGCCATCCACATCCTGGAGCCAGGTCTGCAGACAATCAGGTTGCCAGTCACCGGGGCAGCCAAGTTCGCTCTGAAAGTCACCTGCCGCGGTGACAATGGAGTGTCTTACATTGTCTGCAATCCAGTTGGTTGCGTGATCATAGATAAACGTAACCGCGCGCTCGGCTGCGATATTCAGCGGGATATTACCGCCGCCCGCATCGGCGTAGCCGCCGTAGTTTTCATCCCAGGTTCCGTTGATCGCCACTTTGTATTCGTAATCACCCGCGGGCAGAGTGTAGGTGCCTCGCCACAGATCATCGATCGCATCATAGCTTAACTGCGACGCTTCGCAGGCAGGATCCCAGTCGCCAGCGCACCCGATCGGGGTCTGGATGGTGCCGGGAATATTGACCATGGAAAGTTCAGAATTTGTCGTCTGGGCAGAACTGTTGGCCGAGGCCGAAATAGCGATCGCCAGGAGTGAGGCAACACGAATATAACAGGCGCGACGATTGCGCCCGTGCGCGCGGGGGGGAGCTTGCATGCTGTTTGACCTTATTGTTTCTATTATTGATTTTCTGCCAGCCTGCGCCGTTGTTGCTCGCCGCAAGCGGACACACCATCGCTACATGCGCCCCCTCAAACCGACGGGTGCTGATTGCATGTAAAAAATCGGAAAATTGATTAGAGGCCAGACGGGATCAAACGGCATCCCACCCGGAGGGGGAGGAGGAGAATGTAACCAAAGGTGATGGGGGATGAGATGAGGGACGCAGGGTACTGCTGTGCGCGCGGTCAAGCCTGCCGGGTGATTTGTGGCCGTGTCCAGCTATCGACGCGTTAAACGGGCGATATGGCACCGATGCGTGATCTAGGGTGTGCAGTCCGCACAATAAAAAGACTCGTCTTCGAGCTTTAGCGCAGTGAGATACCCACCCCACACACACCCTGTATCCAGCGCGTACACATTCTTCGTGTTCGCTTCACCCTCCAGTGCCGCCCAGTGGCCGAAAATTACCCGGTCGTTTTTGGTTTTACGGTTTTTATAGCTGAACCAGGGTTTGTAATCGTGGTGGGCCGCCAGTGGGCCCTGCTTGGTCACCAGGTCCAGGGTGCCGTCTTCCTTGCAGAAGCGCATGCGGGTGAAATAGTTGGTGATGGAGCGCAGTCGCTCGACGCCGATCAGGTGGTCGCTCCACTTGTGCGGCTCATTGCCGTACATGCCAAAGAAGTAGGCCTCCGCCATGGCCGGGTCCTGCAGGGTTCTGTGTACCTCGCCCGCCAGTTCCAACGCCTTGCTCATGCTCCACATGGGCGGGATGCCCGCATGCACCATGGAAAAGTACTTGTCGTTGACTTTCTTGTGCACCATCAGCGGCTGCTTTTGCAGCCAGCCAAGCAGCTTATCGGCGTCCTTTGCGCGCAGCACTTCCGCCAGGTCGTGCTCCTTGTCGGTCAGGCGTTTGGCGCCGTGGGCGATGGCAAGCAGGTGCAGGTCGTGATTGCCGAGCACGGCGGTGACCTGGCTGCGGTGCTCGTACAGGAAGCGCAGGGTGCCGAGACTGTCCGGGCCGCGGTGCACCATGTCACCGGCGAGCCACAGCTTGTCCTTGTCCGGGCGGAAGTGGACTTTCTTCAACAGTCGTTGCAGCGGTTCCAGGCAGCCCTGAATATCGCCAATTGCAAAGGTTGCCAAGTGAGGCTCCCGCTTATGGTTTCGGTGATTCGGGCGCGGACAACTGGCTGCAGTAATTGGCCAGCTCCACATATTCCTTCACGCCGAGGGTTTCCGGCCGACGGCTGGTGTCTACCGGCAGCTGTTCCGGGTCGAGGTCGGGGAACAGGGGCTTCAGGGCATTGCGCAGGGTTTTGCGGCGCTGCTGAAAGGCCACACTGACGATACGCTCCAGCAGCTCTTCGTCCTTGGCCGGGTACGGCAGCGTCTGGTGTGGTACCAGGCGCACGATGGCGGAGTCGACCTTGGGTGCCGGGCGGAAAGATTGCGGGGGTACCGGAAACAACCCCTGCACGCGGCAGTGGTACTGGGTCATCACGCTCAGTCGGCCAAAGGCTTTCACCCCGGGCACCGCGCTCAGGCGGTCCACCACTTCCTTCTGCAGCATAAAGTGCATGTCCTGAATCTTGCCGCGGAAGCTCAGCAGGTGAAACAGCAGTGGAGTTGAAATGTTGTAGGGGAGGTTGCCCACGATGCGCAGTTGTTCCCCATCCCCTTGTGCCAGGCTGCCAAAGTCGAACTTGAGCGCATCTTTTTCGATGATGGTGAAATCCGGGTAGTCGCGGAATTTGAATTCCAGCATGGGGATCAAATCCCGGTCCAGTTCGACCGCGGTCAGTGACGGGCACTTGTCCAGCAGCAGGGCGGTAATGGCGCCCTGACCGGGGCCAATTTCCACCAGCTTATCGGTGTCCTTGGGGCCGATGGCGCGCACGATCCGTTCGATGATGTTTTCGTCGACGAGAAAATTCTGGCCGAAACGCTTGCGCGCTTTGTGTTGGAAAAAATTGTCCATGAAGCTGTTCGTATGGGTAAAAAGTTAGGGCGCGCTGTGTCGTCGTTAAATGGCGCGCAGTTGGGCCAGTTCAATGGCCTGGCTGACGGCGGCCAGTAGGCTGCCGCTGTCGGCGATTCCCTGCCCGGCAATATTGAGTGCCGTGCCGTGATCCACCGAGGTGCGGATAAACGGCAGCCCCAGGGTGATATTGATCGCGCGCCCGAATCCCTTGAATTTTAACACCGGCAGCCCCTGGTCGTGGTACATGGCGAGTACCGCGTCACAGCGGGCCAGTTGTGGCGGGGTAAACAATGTGTCCGCGGGCAGTGGGCCGATCAGGTTGAGACCGAGACCGCGCAGGGTGTCGAGCGCTGGCGTGATCACGTCGATTTCTTCCCGCCCCAGGTGTCCGCCTTCACCGGCGTGGGGGTTTAGGCCGCACACGCCGATACGGGGGTGTTCGATACGGAACTGGTGTTGCAGGCTGCGGTGCAGAATGGTCAGCACCTGCTGCAGGGTGTCGGCGCTGATGGCGCTGCTCACATCTTTCAGGGGGATATGGGTGGTGGCCAGTGCCACCCGTAGATCATCGGCGGCCAGCATCATCACCACTTTTTCCACGCCTGCCTGTTCTGCAAAGAACTCGGTGTGGCCGCTAAACGGTGTGCCGGATTCGTTGATTACCCCTTTGTGCACCGGGCCGGTGACTACGGCATCGAAGGTGCGGTTGAGGCAGCCCTGTGCGGCGCGCTCGAGGGTTTCCAGCACATAGTGACCGTTGGCGCTGTTGAGCTCGCCGGGGTGGGCTGGAGCGGCGAGGGAAACCGGCAGCAGGTGCAGGGCACCTTCGGGGGTAGCGGCAGGAGGCTCGCTGGGATCGAAGGGCAGCAGCTGCAGCGGCTTGCCCTGCCTGGCGGCTTCCTGTTGCAGTAGCTCGGGGTCGGCAATGGCGACGATTTGTGCCGGCGCGATATCCGCCGGACGCCCGGCGCAGGCCAGTTTGACGGCGAGCTCCGGGCCGATCCCGGCGGGCTCGCCGGGGGTGAGGGCGATGCGAGGGGTCATCCGGTTACTGGTTTTCCCCGGCTTCGTCGGCGGCGGGTTCTTTCAGTTCCGGCAGCTTGATTTCGACGTAGGCCTGGTCGCGGATTTCCTGACGCCAGTTCTGCAGCTCTTCCTCGTAACGGCGGTTGCGCAGCAGGTTGGCGGCCTGGTTACGGATGTATTGGTCGGTCATGTCCTGCTGGCGGCGACCTTCAACCTGCAGGATGTGCCAGCCAAACTGGCTGCGGAACGGCAGGCTGATCTCGCCGACCGGGGTGTTGTTCATGGCCTGGGTAAACTCGGGTACAAACTGGCCCGGCATGGACCAGCCGAGGTCGCCGCCTTGCAGCATGGTGCCGATATCTTCGGAATTATCTTTGGCGGCATCCTCGAACTTGAGTTCGCCGGCGCTGATTTTTTCCCGCAGGTCTGTGAGCAGTTTGTACGCCGCATCGTCGTCACGGATGGCCGAAGTTTTCACCAGGATATGACGCACCTTGGTCTGTTCTACGACCTGCTCGGTGGCGCCGCGCTGCTCGTGAATCTTGAGCAGGTGAAAGCCGGCGTCGCTGCGGAATGGCTTGGTGGTCTCGCCCACGCTCAGGCCTTCCAGCGCATCGGCAAACAGGGTTGGCAGCTCGACCGTCTTGCGCCAGCCCAGGTCACCACCCTGCAGGGCGTTCTGCCCGGCCGAGTTGGAAATGGCCAGGGCGCGGAAGTCTTCGCCGTTGGTGGATTTTTCGTAAATGGATTCCGCCTTGGCGCGCGCTGCGGTCACATCTTCGGCGGGAGCGCTGGAGCTGACCGGGATCAGGATATGGCCCAGCTGATACTGCGGCGACTTCCAGAATTCGCCCTCTTTGGAGCGTAGGAAGTTATTGATGTCCTGGTCGGTAATCTGGATACGCCGCCCGACGCTGCCCTGCTCGACCCGGCGGATAATCAGCTCCTGGCGGATCTGCTGGCGGAAGGCATTGTTGGAAATGCCATCGGCTTCCAGTTTGCGCTGAAACTCTTGGGGGGACGCGCCCATGTTCTGCTGAACCCGGGCGATGGCCTGATCCAGCTCCTCCTCGGCGATGGTGACACCGGCGCGGGCCCCCATCTGCAGTTGCAGGCGCTCGACGATCAGTTGTTCGAGCACCTGGCGACGCAGGATATCGATGGGCGGAGCTTGCACATTTTGCGCCGCGATCTGCTGGGTGATGGTGTTCATACGCTGCTGCAGCTCGCTGGCCATGACGACATCGTCGTCGACCACGGCGACAACCCGGTCGAGTTTTTGTACCTGCGCAGTGGCGGGCAGGGCCAGCGCGCACAGGGCGGCGCAGGCCAACAGGCCGCGGCGAAGAGGGGTGAACATCTGCATTATTGTCATCACTGTTTCAGTACTTCTCGTTGTTCAAAGTTGGCAATGCCCTGGCTCAGGATCCGGGTGACCGAGCCACCGAGGCCGGCCAGTCCCTTCAGTTGCAGTTCAATATAGATACCTTCATCGAACTCCAGCTCTTCCGGGGGCACTACATCCGCCAGGTCATTATCCAGCTCGCGCCGCCACAGTACCCGGGTACGGTAGCAACAGGTGTCATATTCGAGTCCGGCGAGGTATTCCAGTTCCCTGTCGAAGGTGAAATCGTAGTTGGCTCGGGCGAGGATGGAAAGCCGGTCATTGATTGGCCAGGCGACGGAAACATCCGCCTGCCGCACGGGGCCCTGTATCAGAAAGGAATCCGTGGCGTCGAATCTCTCCTCTTTGCGCAGGTAGCGGTAGCCGACATTGAACAGTCGGTAGTCGTCATCCAGGTAGCGCAGGGTGAAGTTGCCGCGATTGATGGTGTGGTCGGTGTCGTGATAAATCACCTCGCTGCTGATGCGCAGGGAGTCCGTGGGGCGGCTCTCCAGGCGTGCGGCGAACTCCGAGCGCGGCACATCTTCGATAAACTGGGCCAGTTCGATGCGGCTGGCCTCGGAATAGAAAATCTGGCCGGCGCTGGCAGCGAACAGGTCGCGCCCGCTGCGCGGGTCCACAAAGCGGGTGGTGAGACCAATGGCGGCGCGGTCGGCGTCGTCGATACGGTCGTTGCCGTTGAAGCGGCTGCTGCGGAACAGCTGGTCGTAGCTGAAGGTAAACAGCGAGGTGTCGTAGAGCAGGTCGTTGCCGCCGTCGCGGTTGCTGGTGCTCACATTGAGGAAGTCCGTCTGGTCGGCTTCGCTGCTGGCCATCAGGAACAAGCGAGGTTCCAGCGTCTGCACGTATTCATAGTCGAACAGAGTGTCGCTGCGCTCAAAGAACAGCCCGCTGTCGATGGTGAACTGTCCGGCAGACGCCTCCGGCGTGTCCATGCTGGGGTCGGCGAGGAAGGTGTCGGCCAGTTCATAGCCCAGGTAGATACCGGTAATTTCCGGATTGAAAAAGCCCCACAGCCACTGTTTGTCCCAGCCGAAGCTGTAGTCCACGCGGGTGCGGGTGGCGTTGACAAAATTCCGCGTGCTGGTGGTGACGCTATTGGGGTCGTCCACATCGGCAATAAAGCGGATGGTCTGGGTGTCATCGTGGTCGAAGCTGGTGACTTCGTGATTCATCAGCAGCTGCCAGTCGCCCCATTTGTAGCTGCCGTCCAGGTTTACCCGCGGCAGCTGGCTGTAGGTATCAAAACGGTCTTTGGATAACTGCTGATATTCCTGCGCACGAATACTGGCGCGCCAGTGTTCACTGGTGAGGCTGGCCTCTGCCGTCTGGTTGAGGTTGGTGAGCGCCCGCGCACTTACGTTTTGCGGGACATTGAGCTCGGCGTTGTCCAGGTCGCGGAAATAGTCCGGGTCGCTGACCTTGGCGTAATCGATCCGCGTGCGCCACAGGCCACCGTTGCCGCCGACCTGGTCCAGGTTCAGGTACCAGCGGTCCTCGCCCTTGGCGGGCAGCACCAGGTCTTCCGGGAAGCCCTCATTGATCAGCCGGCGGGCGTCTTCATCGTCGCCGCCCTTGTCATTGGGCAGGCCAGCCGCGCGCGCCTCGGTACTGAACCACTGGCTCAGGTGGCGGGTTTCAATCTCCAGACCGGTGCCGCGGTACTGCACGTAGCGCGGCACAATGGTGGCGTCGAGCTGCGGGGCAATATTCCAGTAGTAGGGGACGGCAATGTCCCAGCCGTTTTCATCGCTGTTGCTGATACTGGGAAAAAGCAGGCCGGACATACGGTCATCACCGACCGGGAAACGCAGGTAGGGGAAGTAGAACACCGGGATATCGGCAATTTCCAGGCGTACATTGCGCGCGGTACCCTGGCGTTCCACACTGTCGATGGCGATCTCCCCGCCGCGCATTCTCCAGAAAACGTCGTCCGGTTCACAGCGGGTGTAGTTGCCATCAGTCAGAATCAGCTCCCCACTGGCTTCGCGGGAGGCGAAGCGCGCCGACCCGTGCACGAATTCGTCGTGCACCACGTAGGTGGCATCTTCAATGGCGGCGGCCTTGCTGTCGGTGTGGATCTCGGCAGCCTTGCCGCGCACCAGCAGGCTCGGCTCGCGCATTTCGATGGCGCCGCTCAGGTAGGCAGTGCTTTCCGCGCGGTTCACATTGACCTGGTCGGCAAACAGCTGCCGGTAGCCCTGGGTGATGTGCACATTGCCGCGCAGCTGCGCGGTACCATCCTCCAGCCAGTTAGAGCTGTCGGCCGTGGCGCGCAGAGGGGCCTGTTCCGGCAGCAGGTCGGCGTTGGGGTACAGTCGTGGGGGCTCGACAAACGCGCCGCCACACACCGGCGCCAGCGTGTGGCGGTAGGTCGGGTCCAGCTGGGACTTGGAAAACCAGTCCAGGTGCAGGTAGGGGTTGTCGGATGATAGGGTGCCCGTTACCGCCGAGGCCCGGGGCGAGTCGGTGTCGGCCGCATCCGCCGCCGCCAGCCACAGGGGCTGGGCAGCGAGCAGGCCAAAAGCGAGGGAGCGCGGGCGTGATAATTGTCCAATAGCCAGCGCAAGGCGGCGCCAGCGGGAAGCTTCCAGCATCGAGTGATTGGTTCCAGCTATCTTTAGAATCTGTTCTGGTGGCGAGAATGTGCGATCAGATCGCATTGCGCGGCCCCCAAAAAGGGAACTAACGCCGGGCAGTGTGACAGAAACTGCGGTGAAGTCCGCAACAATGTGTGCTGCCGGCAAAAGCTGGTGCGCAAAAATCAGCGGTCGATTCTACTTGAATGGCCGTACCCATGGAAACAATAGCGGGTGAACCCGGGCGCCGGCGCAGTTACAATGCGCAGTTTTTAGGCGGCTGATGGGCCGGGAAGGCTGAAAACCCGCCGCAAAATGAATCGATGTATGCAGGTAGCGGATGAATGAACGTGTGAACGAAGCCCCGGATGAGCGCCGCCAACAGCTGCGCCAATGGGCCGCCCGCGCCCTGCAGAGTGGCCACGACGCGCTGCAGGTGCCGCCGGTGGCAAGCAGCCTGGATTTGAAGCCCCTGTCCGGCGATGCAGGGTTCCGGCGCTATTTTCGTACCGATACCGCCCCGACACTGATCGCGGTGGACTCTCCACCGGGCAAGACCAACGTCAGCCGCTTCGTCGCCCTGGCCGACTACCTGCGCCGCAATGGGATTCACACCCCGCTGGTAATCGCCGCCGACATCGAGCAGGGCTATATGCTGCTGGAAGATCTGGGTGATACACAGCTGTTGCGTGAGCTGAACCCAGACAGCGTCTCTGGCCTCTATGCGGAAGTCATGAACGAGCTGCTCTGCCTGCAGCAGATCAGCCGCCCGGAGGGCATGTTCCCGCCCTATGACCGCGCACTGTTGCACATGGAAATGCGCCTGTTGCCGGAGTGGCTGATTGGCAAGCTGCTGCAGCGGGAGATTTCCGAAGAAGAGAATCAGCTACTCGAGCGCACCTTCGCGCACCTGCTGGACAGCGCCAGTGCCCAGCCCCAGGTGCTGGTGCACCGGGATTACCACAGTCGCAACCTGATGATCCGCGATGGCGAACGGCCGGGCGTGGTGGATTTCCAGGATGCAGTGTGGGGGCCAGTCACCTACGACCTGGCTTCGCTGTTGCGCGACTGCTACATCCGCTGGCCACAGGAGCAGGTGGAGCGCTGGGCGCTGGCCTATGCCTCGTCCGCGATCGATAGCGGCGTGATCCCGGAAGTCCCGGCGGAAACCTTCCTGCGCTGGTTCGACTGGATGGGCCTGCAGCGCCATTTCAAGGTGCTTGGCCTGTTCCCGCGCCTGTATCTGCGCGACGGCAAGCACGGCTACCTGCCGGACCTGCCCCTGGTGATCCGCTACACACTGGAAGTGTGTGATAAATATCCGGAGCTTCAGCCATTCTCCGACTGGTTCCGCCAGGAAATCCTGCCCCTGATCGAGCTGCAGGACTGGTACCGCGACTACCGAGCCGCCGGCGAACGCCAGGCCCTGGAAACCGAAACCCCCGAATAAGTGCCAAGATGACCAGCAGACACAACCCCGCTCCTGCCGCCATGGTGCTCGCCGCCGGGTTCGGCAAACGCATGCGCCCGCTCACCGATCACACCCCGAAACCGCTGATCCCGGTGTTGGGCAAACCCCTGATCGAATACGCCATCGAGCGCCTTGCGCAGGCCGGGGTCACCAACCTGGTCATCAACCTCGCCCACCTGGGCGGCAAGATCCGCGATCACCTGGGCAGCGGTGAACGCCTCGGCGTCACTATCCAGTACTCCGCAGAAAGTGAACCCCTGGAAACCGCCGGCGGCATCACCAAGGCCTTGCCGCTACTGGGTGACGCGCCCTTTCTGGTCGTCAACGGCGACGTCTGGTGCGACTTCGATTTCAGTTACTGGGTCAACAATCCGCTGCCGCAACACTGCCCCGGCCGCCTGCTGATGGTGCCCAATCCGCCACACAACCCCGAGGGCGACTTTGGCATCGACGACGGCCTACTCTCCGGTACCACCAAGCCCAGATATACCTTCGCCGGCATTAGCTACCTGCGCCCGGAGATCCTCACCAGCTACCCCAATGCCCGCGAGCGCTACGGTCTGGGTGAGGTCTTTGCGTTTAACGAAGACAAGATGCAGGCGGAAGTCTACGAAGGTGACTGGTGCGATGTGGGAACGCCAGAGCGACTGAACAAGTTGGAAGAAAGGCTACGCGGCGATGTTTGAGTGGAAGAAATGCGCTAGCTAACGAAGTAGACAATTTGGAATTGAAGGGCGGGTGCTGGGTGAAGCTTTTCGAAAGCGTCAGCGACAGGGACGTCGCTGACGCAGCGTACAGGGATGTATTCACAGCGGTTTCGAAAAGCTTCACCCAGTGCCCGGCCGCCACGATTTTTTAATAGGACCATCAGGTACCGAGACGAGAAAATGCCAGACTACAAAATTGCACCTTCCATCCTTTCCGCCAACTTCGCCCGTCTGGGGGAAGAAGTCGACAACGTCCTCGCCGCCGGCGCCGACTGGGTGCATTTCGACGTAATGGACAACCACTACGTCCCCAACCTCACCATCGGCCCCATGGTCTGCAAAGCCCTGCGCAACCACGGTGTGACCGCCCCCATCGACGTTCACCTCATGGTTGAGCCCGTCGACGACATGATCCGCATGTTCGCCGACGCCGGCGCCACCTACATCACCTTCCACCCGGAAGCCAGTAAACACGTGGATCGCTCCCTGCAACTGATCCAGTCGCTGGGGTGCAAGGCCGGTCTGGTATTCAACCCGGCCAGCAGCCTCGACGCCGCCAAATACGTAATGGACAAGCTCGACATGATCCTCCTCATGTCCGTAAACCCCGGCTTCGGCGGCCAGAAGTTCATCCCCGCCACCCTCGACAAGCTCAAAGAAGCCCGCAAACTCATCGACGACTCCGGCCTCGACATCCGCCTGGAAATCGACGGCGGCGTCACCAAAGACAACATCCGCGAAATCGCCCAGGCTGGTGCCGACAGCTTTGTTGCCGGCTCTGCCATTTTCAATGCGGATGACTATGCGGAAGTGATCAAAGTGATGCGTTCCGAACTGGCGCTGGCCTAAGGACGGGACCCCGTAACCGGGCCCTGGCGGTCGGGCACCGGGTGGCGCTTTTCGGGACCGCTGTGAACCCATCCCTGGGCGCTTCGGCGCAAACATCCTGTTTGCGACGATCCCGAAAAGCGCCACCCGGCACCCGACCTTCGCATCCAAGTTCAGCGCTCTATAGCCCGAATCGAAGCTGGAGTGCCGGGTAAGGGGTTTTGAAAGCGTCAGCGACAGGGACGTCGCTGACGCAGCGTACAGGGATGTATTCACAGGGGGGCGCCTAGCTCGGTTTCAAAACCCCTTACCCGGTGCTCCGGCGCCACCGGGGGTTACAAAGGACTTAAACAGGGCCAATAAGAGCCACCAAATCCCGAGCTTGCCGCCTTTACCAGAGATTTGTACACTTGCTCGCCGGAATACAGGGAAGCAACTCGACGCTGCGACCCCAACGCTGCGAGAAAGTGACATTGAACTGCACTGCCCCCCACATCAACAGCTGGCGATGGCGCCACTGATCCGCTGAAGCCTGCAGGCCCATACACAGGGTCCGACGGGCGCCTTTCCCGCGGGTAGGATTCCACCAACGATGTGCAATCCATAATAAGACCCGCAGTAAAAATCGAAGCATTGCACAGACCGGAGTCGCCATGACCCCCAGCGAATACGCCCAGCTTACGTCTGCAGGTTACAACCGCATACCCCTAGTCCGTCGCGTACTGGCCGACATAGAAACCCCGCTGACCACCTACATGAAGCTCGCTGCCCGCGACGGCGGTCGCTACAGCTACCTGCTGGAATCCGTGCAGGGCGGTGAAAAATGGGGGCGCTACTCCATTATTGGCTTGCCCGCGCGCACCGTTCTTAAAGTGACCGGTCACGATGTGGTGGTCGAGCGCGATGGCAAAATCGTCGAGCAGAAAACCGTTGCAGACCCGCTCGCCTTCGTCGAAGAGTTCCGCGGCCGCTACAAGGTGCCGGAAATCGACGGCCTGCCGCGCTTTAATGGCGGCCTCGTCGGCTACTTCGGCTACGACGTGGTGCGCTATATCGAGCCAAAACTGGCCGACAGCTGCCCGCCCGATACCCTCGGCAACCCGGATATCCTGCTGATGGTCAGCGACGAGCTGGTGGTGTTCGACAATCTGGCCGGCGCCGTGCTGTTTATCGTGCACGCGGACCCAGAGCAGGAAAGTGCCTTTGAAGGCGCCCAGCGTCGCCTCGACGAGCTGGTTGGTCAGTTGTCCCAGCCGCTGGCCAGCGTCGAACCCCTGGGTATCGACGGCGACCACACCGCGGAAGCGACCTTCACCTCCCACTTCGGCGAAGAAGCCTTCAAGCACGGCGTGCACAAGGTCAAGGATTACATTCTGGCCGGCGATGTCATGCAGGTGGTTCCGTCCCAGCGCCTGTCGGCACCGTTTACGGTGCCACCGCTCAATCTTTATCGGGCCTTGCGCAGCCTGAATCCGTCGCCATATATGTACTTCCTCGACCTGGGTGACCACCAGGTGGTGGGCTCCAGCCCGGAAATTCTGGTGCACCTGGAAGACGGCGATATGACCGTGCGCCCGATCGCCGGCACCCGCCGCCGCGGTGCCACCGAAGAGCAGGACCTGGCACTGGAGCAGGACCTGCTGGCGGACCCGAAAGAGATCGCCGAGCACCTGATGCTGATCGACCTGGGCCGCAACGACGTGGGCCGGGTTGCGCAGACCGGTAGCGTCAAAGTGACGGAAAAGATGGTGGTGGAGCGTTATTCCCACGTGATGCACATTGTCTCCAACGTGACCGGCAAAATTAAGCCGGAGCTGCACGCGATCGACGCCCTGCGCGCGGCGCATCCGGCGGGCACCCTCTCCGGTGCGCCCAAGATTCGCGCCATGGAAATCATTGATGAACTGGAGCCGGAAAAGCGCGGCGTCTACGGCGGAGCCGTGGGCTATCTGGCGTGGAACGGCAACATGGACACCGCTATCGCCATTCGTACCGCGGTCATCAAGGATGAAAAAGTTTACGTACAGGCCGGCGCCGGCCTGGTCGCGGATTCCGATCCGCAATCCGAGTGGGATGAGACCATGAACAAAGCGCGGGCGCTGTTCCGCGCCGTGGCCATCGCCACCGGGCAATAACCTTATTGTTAGGATCCATTGGAAGAAGTAACCCGATGAGTAGCGAAATTTCGGTACAGCAAAAGCGCGGCTTTGCCGAGCAGTGTCGTCGCCTTGTGGAGGCGCCCATTTTTAATCAGGTGATTATTGGCCTGATTATGGTGAATGCCGCCGTTGTCGGCCTGGAAACCTCTACCTGGGTGCTGGAACGTTTCAGCAGCACCCTGTATGGCATCAACCAGCTGATCCTGTTGGCGTTTATGGTGGAAGCGGCGATCAAGATTGCCGCCCATGGCAACCGTCCGTGGCGTTACTTCGCCAATGGCTGGAACTGCTTTGATTTCTCGATCATCGTACTGAGCCTGATTCCGGCGGCGGGGCCCATGGCTACGCTGGCGCGCCTGGTGCGGGTGCTGCGGGTGTTGCGCCTGGTCTCCGCGTTCCCGGAGTTGCGCTTGCTGGTCGACACCCTGCTGCGCAGCCTGCCGAGCATGTTCCACATCAGCCTGCTGATGGGGATTATTTTTTACATTTACGGGGTGGCCGGTTATTTCCTGTTTCACGAAATTGACCCCACCCACTGGCGCACGCTGCCCATCGCCCTGTTGAGTCTGTTCCGCATTGTCACTTTTGAGGACTGGACCGACATTATGTATACCGCGATGGAGGCCATGCCTTATTCATGGATCTATTTCATCAGCTTCGTGGTGATGGGCGCGTTTGTGATGATCAACCTGTTTATCGGTGTGGTGTTGAACAATCTCGAAGAAGCCAAGCTGCGTCGTCTGGATGAGCTGTCCATGCCGCCGAGCCAGACCGAAATTCTGCGCGAACTCCGCGCAACCCAGGACTCCCTCGCCCGCTTGCAAAAGCGTTTGGGCGACCTGGGCGATGAGAAAGGAACCGAATCATGATCCTGATGATCGACAACTACGACTCCTTCACCTTCAACATCGTGCAGTATCTGGCGGAGCTGGGGGCGGAAGTTGTGGTGAAGCGCAACGACGAAATTACCGTTGCGGACATTGAGAAGCTGAACCCGGAGAAAATCGTCATCTCACCGGGCCCGTGCACGCCGAACGAGGCGGGTATCTCGATGGAAACGATTCGTACTTATGCGGGCAAGTTGCCGATTCTCGGTATCTGCCTGGGGCACCAGAGTATCGGTCAGGTGTTTGGTGGTCGCGTGGTGCGTGCCGGTCAGGTGATGCACGGCAAAACCTCGCCGATCATCCACAACAACGTCGGCGTATTTCACGGCCTGTCCAACCCGTTCGAGGCAACGCGCTATCACTCGCTGGTGGTGGAGAAGGGCAGCCTGCCGGATTGCCTGGAAGTCACCGCCTGGACCGAGACCGAGGGCGGTGAGATCGACGAAATTATGGGTATCCGCCATCGCGAACTGCCCATCGAAGGGGTGCAGTTCCACCCGGAGTCGATTCTGACTCAGCATGGGCACGATATGTTGCGGAATTTTTTGGAGTCTTGAGGTATTGGTACGGCGCTCCGCAGATGGCTTGGTGGCGGCGCTGCTGCCGGTATCCGTTTGCGAGACACGCCGTGAACCCATCCATGGGGGCTCTTCTAAAACGTCCCTGTTTTAGAAGGTCTCGCAAACGGATACCGGCATCAGCACCTTAGCTTTGACCGCCGGATAATTTGCGAACCTCAGGAATACATACTTAGGGAAGGGGAAGAATAATGAATATCCAGCAGGCCATCGCCAAACTGGTGGAGGGTGAACATCTCACCCGTGAAGAGATGCGCGCGGCCATGGGCCAGATTATGCGCGGGGAAGTGGAAGACGCACAGATCGGCGGTTTCTTGGTGGCCCTGCGCATGGCCGGGGAATCGGTCGAAGAAATTACCGGTGCGGTGGAAGTCATGCGCGAGCTGGCCACCAAGGTCGAAATCGACCACACCAATGCCGTGGACATTGTGGGTACCGGCGGTGATGGTGCCAACCTGTTTAATGTGTCCAGCGCCTCCAGTTTTGTCGCCGCTGCCGCCGGCGCGCGGGTGGCGAAGCATGGAAACCGTTCGGTCTCGTCGTCCTCCGGCTCCGCCGATCTGTTGGAAAAAGCCGGTATCTATCTGCCGCTCACCCCGGAACAGGTCGCCCGCTGCATCGACGGCGTGGGGGTGGGCTTCATGTTTGCACCCAGCTATCACAGCGCCATGCGCCACGCTATCGGCCCGCGCAAGGCACTGGGCCTGCGCACCATTTTTAATCTGCTGGGGCCACTCACTAATCCGGCGGGGGTGAAGCGGCAGGTCATCGGGGTATTTGATTACCAGTATTGCCGGATGCTGGCGGAGGTGCTGCAGACCCTGGGCGCGGAACATGTGCTGGTGTTGCACAGTGACGACGGCCTGGATGAGGTCAGCCTGGCGGCGGACACCCGCGGTTGGGAATTGAAGAATGGTGAGCTGAAAAAAGTCACGATTACTCCGGAAGATTTTGGTATCGAGCGCCAGAATCTGGACGGGTTGTGCGTTTCGGGTTCTGAAGATTCGCTGGCACTGATTCGCGATGCCCTCGGTAAACGGGAAACCCCCGCGGGCGACAAGGCAGCTGATATCATTGCGCTCAATGCCGGCATGGCCATCTACGTCAGTGGCGTGGCCGCAAGCCGGGCGGAAGGGGTGAGCATGGCGCAGGACGCCATCTACAGCGGCCTCGCCGGAGAGAAAATCAACGAGCTGGCCGCCTTTACCAGCGCATTCAAAGAGTGAAGTCATGAATACGCCAACAATTCTGAAGACCATTGTCGCGCGCAAATGGGAAGAAGTGGCCGAGCGCAAGCAACGAGTCAGCCAGGATGAAATGCAGCAGCGCGCCCTGCAGCAGCCCCCCTGTCGCGGTTTTGTCAGCGCCATCGAAGCCAAGCGCAACGCCGGCGAAGCGGCGGTCATCGCCGAAATCAAAAAGGCCTCCCCCAGCAAGGGGGTAATCCGCGAAGACTTCATTCCCGCTGAAATTGCCACCAGCTACGAAAAAGGCGGTGCCGCCTGTCTGTCGGTGCTCACCGATGTGGACTTTTTCCAGGGCGCCGATGAATACCTGCAGCAGGCGCGTAACGCGGTGCGCCTGCCGGTCATCCGCAAGGACTTTATTGTCGATCCGTATCAGGTGTACGAGGCCCGGGCCATCGGTGCCGACTGCATCCTGCTGATCGCCGCCTGCCTGGACGACGCGCAGCTGACGAGCCTGAATGATCTGGCTCTGGAGCTGGGGCTGGATGTGCTGGTGGAAGTGCACGATCGCGAGGAGCTGGAGCGGGCCCTGAAGTTGCCCAATCGCCTGATCGGCATCAACAACCGCAACCTGCACAACTTCGAGGTGCAGCTGGAAACCACATTCAAGCTATTGGACCGGATTCCCGACGATCGTATCGTGGTGACCGAAAGCGGTATCCATACCACCGATGACGTTGCGGCCATGCGTGGTCACAATGTGGATACCTTTCTGGTGGGGGAAGCCTTTATGCGTGACCCGGAGCCGGGTCGCCGTCTGATGGAGCTGTTCAACTAGGCCAGTTATCGGAAGGCAATAACGGAAGTGCTGTAAAACCGGGCAATTTGCCCGGTTTTTTTATGCGCTGTGTTGTTCAGGCGGCGGTGGCCCCCGGGGCTGGTGACGGGACGAATGGTGGTCTGGGCGGGTTAAAACGCAGGGTGGTGAATTTCTGGTCAGGCTCGAAATAGTGTATTGTCACGTTAGTCATCTTCAGTGAGGCAGGTTGCTTTACTGTGCGGCTGTCCTTGCGGGTAAGCCTGCGCATGGCGCAGGTGCCTGGCATCGGTACCAGAAATACACACCGGAGAATGAAATGCGTAAATCCCTGCTCGCGGTTGCCATTTTGGCTGTAGCTGCCTGTTCCGAGGCACCCAAGCCCGACGCGAACCCGTCTGTAACGTCTGCCGCGGTTGAAAATACCCAGGCCGCGACGGATTCGAACACCGCTGCAGGGCAGGACAACCCGCTGTTGCAGCCGAGTCTCCTCCAGTATCAGGCGCCGGACTTCGGGAAGATCAAGGACAGCCACTTTGCGCCGGCGTTCGAGCAGGGTATGCGCAAGCATCTGCAGGAAATCCAGACGATTGCCAGCAACCCTGAGCCGGCCAGCTTCAACAACACCGTTGTGGCGATGGAGCAGGCAGGTGCTCTGCTGACCCGGGTTTCCAGCGTCTTCTACAACCTGGTTGGTAGTGATAGCAACGAAGCCCGCCGGGCGCTGCAAAGCCAGCTGGCGCCGAAACTGGCGGCGCACTCCGACAGCATCTACCTGAATGCCGATCTGTTTGCCCGCGTGGAGGCGCTGTATAAGCAGCGGGTTGCGCAAGAACTGGATGCGGAGTCCGCACGTCTGCTGGAAGAGTATTACGACAAGTTCGTAAAAGCCGGTGCCAAGCTGTCTGCGGAGCAGAAAGTCACCCTGCGGGCATTGAATGAAGAGCACTCCAAGCTCGCCACCCAGTTCAGCCAGAATCTGCTGAAGCTGAGTAAGGATATTGCGGTGATCGTCGATGACGAGCGTGAGCTGGATGGCCTGTCGGAAAGCCAGGTCAAGGCTGCCGCAGAGGCCGCCAACAGCGCCGGTCATGCAGGCAAGTACCTGATCAGTATCACCAACACCACCCGCCAGCCGATACTGGCCTCTTTGAATAACCGCGCGCTGCGTCAGCGCATCTGGGAAGCCTCCGCCTATCGCGGAACCTCGGGCGAGCTGGATAACCGGCCGCTGGTCAAGCGCCTGGTTCAGATCCGCGCGGAAAAAGCCGATCTGCTGGGTTACGGCAACTGGGCAGAGTACCGGTTGACCGGCACCATGGCGGAGAAACCGGAAAACGTCCTCAACATGCTCAGCTCCATGGTGCCGGCGGTGGTGAAAAACACCCAGGCCGAGCAGGCCGATATCCAGGCCATGATTGAGCGCGAGGGTGGCGACTTTGCGGTGCAACCCTGGGACTGGGCCTACTACGCGGAGAAAGTCCGTCAGGAAAAATACGACCTGAACGAAAGCGAGGTACGCGAATACTTCGAGTTCAACCGGGTGCTGAAAGATGGTCTGTTCTACACCATGAACCGCCTGTACGGTATCACCTTCAAGCCCCGCCCGGACCTGCCGGTATACCACCCGGACGTTCAGGCCTTCGAGCTGTTTGATCACGATGGCGAGAGCCTCGCGATCTTCTATGCCGATTATTTCGCGCGCGAGGGCAAGCGCGGTGGTGCCTGGATGAACTCTTTTGTCGGGCAGTCGCACCTGCTGGAGCAAAAGCCGGTGGTGGTGAATGTGATGAACATTCCCAAAGGCCCGGAAGGCGAGCCGACGCTGGTGAGCTTCGACCATGTCACCACCATGTTCCACGAGCTTGGGCACGGCCTGCACGGCATGCTTTCGCAGGTTCACTACCCGAGCCTTGCGGGCACCGCCGTCTCGCGCGACTTTGTCGAGTTCCCGTCCACCTTCGAGGAAGACTGGGCGAGTCATCCGGAAGTGCTGGCGAATTACGCCTACCACTACAAGACCGGTGAGGCTATTCCCGAAGCGCTACTGGCAAAAGTGCTGAAGGCAAAAAATTTCAATATGGGCTTCGATACCCTGGAATATATGTCTGCGGCACTGCTGGATATGGAATGGCACTCCCTGCCGGCGGATGCGGAACCGCAGGAGGTTGAGCAATTTGAAGCCAAGGCGCTGGCGAAGCATGGGGTGGACCTGGCCGCGGTGCCGCCGCGTTACAAATCCACCTACTTTGCCCACTCCATTGGCGGCGGCTACTCGGCCAGCTACTACGCCTACATGTGGAGTGAAATCCTCGCCGCAGACGCCTTTGCCTACCTGCGCGATCGCGGTGGCCTGACCCGGGAAAACGGCGCGCTGTATCGCAAGAATATCCTGGAGGTGGGCAACTCCCGCGCACCTATGGAGTCGTACGTCAAATTCCGCGGCAAGGAGCCGACCACCGACGCGCTGCTGATCCGCCGTGGTCTGCAGCCGGTTGCCGGTGGTCAGTAAGTGATCACCTGAAGCATCGCGCAGGGGCGTCAGCCTCTCGCTCATAAAAAAACCGGGCCTCGTGCCCGGTTTTTTTATGAGCGACCAGCCAGGCTCAGGGTAGAGCAAGTCTTGGGCGGTTTGTGGTAAATGCCGCGCCCCGTGCGCGATACGGGGCATTGGTGTTTGCGGAAGCTTCTTTCCTGCCGTGTATGGCGGGTTTTTGTCCTTACTGGTAGCGGGCCTCTGCTGGCCGATCTGCACACGCCCGGTTGGCCTGGGCCCTTTCTACGCTACAGCCAAATATTCAAGGAGGCTGCTAGTATGAGGGTGCGCGAGAATGAACGACCGGTTCTGCTTATTCGATTTATTCGATGAAGAATCGGTGTGAGCACCCCAGAGATGGCCCCCAGTTGTATGGCAGTATTTTTGCATCACTGTCACTTCCCAGGTGGCCTCCGGTGCCTGAACAGAACTTTTCGCGGCCAATGCTGTATAAGTTCTAACCTGCGGGCTGATCGCCAACAGGGCCAAGCAAACAATAAATGAAGTTCCACAAGAACGAGTAATAAATGATGCGACGCAACCAATCTTCCAACCTTCGCCGTACCTGGTATTTGGGACCTGTACTGACAGCCCTGTTCGCACTTGCCGGGTGTGGGGGACCCTCAGAGCCCGCTGCGGAGTCCAGTACCCCCGCAGTGAAGCTGGACTCATCCAGGCTTGCCGCAGATCAGACTCTGGTACGGGGCGGTAGCTCGGAGCCGGAATCTCTCGATCCGCACAAAATCTCCGGGACCGTAGAGTCCGCGTTGCTGCGCGATCTGCTGGAGACGCTGGTTATCGCCGCACCAGACGGTGGGGTTCGCCCTGCGGTTGCGGAAAGCTGGGAGACAACCGACCACCAGACGTATATTTTCAACTTGCGTGAAGACGCCAAGTGGAGCAATGGTGACCCGGTCACCGCTCAGGATTTCGTCTACTCCTGGCGCCGACTGGTGGACCCGGCTACAGCCTCTAAATACGCCTGGTACCTTGCCGCCGGCAAAGTAGCGAATGCGCAAGATATTAGCGAGGGCAAGCAGCCTCCGGAAAACCTCGGTGTTGAGGCAGTGGATACGCATACCCTCAAGGTCTCCCTCGAAGTGCCGGTGCCTTACTTTGTCTCCATGCTGGTCCACGTCTCCACTTCACCGGTGCACAAAGACACCGTTGAGCAGTATGGCGATCAGTGGACCCGGGTTGGGAATTTCGTCGGCAATGGTGCCTTCAAACTGACCGAGTGGGTCGTAAACGAACGTATCGAGTATGTAAAAAATGATCTGTACTGGGATGCGGCCAACGTAAAACTGCAGAAAGTGCGCAACCTGCCGATCGCATCGCCCAATGCAGAGTTGAAGCGCTATGAAGCCGGCGAGATAGATTTCGCCTATGAGATTCCTATTGAACACATCAGCCGCCTGAAAAAAGAGCGTCCGGATGAGGTCAAAACCACGCCCTATATCGGCACCTACTACTACGAGTTCAATAATACCAAGGCACCGTTTGACGACGCACGTGTGCGCAAGGCATTGGCCTACGCCATCGACCGCGAAATCATGGCATACAAGGTCATGGGGCGTGGCGAGGAGCCTGCGTTCCACCTGACACCTGCAGTGGTCAAGGGCTTCGATGCTCCGCCGACGGCCTGGAGCCAGAAGAGCCAGCAAGACCGCGCGGCCAAAGCCAGAGAGTTGCTCGCCGAAGCGGGCTACAACGCGCAGAACCCGCTCAAGTTCAGCATCCTCTACAACACCAACGACAACCACAAGAAAGTGGCGGTCGCGATTAGCGCGATGTGGAAACAGAATCTGCAGCACGTGGATGTCACTCTGGAAAACCAGGAGTGGAAAACCTACCTCTCCACCCGCGCCAATACTGATTTTGATATTGCCCGCGCCGGCTGGATTGGTGATTACAATGAGCCGTCCACCATGCTGAAGTTGCTATTGACCGATGGCGGGAGTAACTATGCCAAGTACAGCAATCCCATGTACGACGCGCTGCTGGCGAAAAGTTCACAAGAAATGGATATGACCAAGCGTGCGGAGTATTACGCCCAGGCCGAAGAAATTCTGGCTGAGGATATGCCGATCGCACCGATTTATCAGTATGTGATCCAGCATATGGTCAAACCCCACGTGGGCGGCTATGCCGCTGATCCGCTGGACAATTATTACTCCAAAGATATGTGGATCATCGAACATTAACCGTTAACCCGGGGCCTCACACGAGGCTCCGGGTAGTTTATACAAAGGTATGGAAGCGTTTCAGAACAAGTAAGTTGCTAACAAAAACGATAAAAAGAAATTCTATATGCTGAGATTTATCGCCAAACGTGTGCTGGAAGCCATTCCCACACTGTTTATTCTGATCACGGTCTCCTTTTTCCTGATGCGCTTTGCGCCCGGTAACCCGTTTTCTGCCGAAATAACCATGACGCCGGAAGTCATGGCGAACATCGAGGCAAAATACGGCTTCGACAAGCCGGTCTACCAGCAGTATTTCAATTATCTCGGCAGCCTGTTACAGGGCGACCTGGGACCATCCTTTAAATACAAAGATTACAGCGTGAATGAGCTGGTCGCCCAGGCCTTGCCAGTTTCGGTCAAGATCGGTCTTTTTGCGTTTATCGTTGCGGTCACCTGTGGTGTCTGTTTCGGTACTTTAGCCGCGCTCCGGCAGAATACCTGGCTCGACTACACAATTATGACCAGTGCCATGGCGGGGGTGGTCATTCCCAGTTTCGTGCTGGCACCTTTGCTGGTGTTGATCTTCGCCATCTGGCTCGAATGGCTTCCCGCGGGCGGATGGCACAATGGTGCCGCACAGTATGTTGTGTTACCTGTGCTGGGGATGTCCCTTTACTACATCGCGTCGATCTCCCGCATCATGCGTGGCAGCATGATTGAAGTACTGAACTCCAACTTTATTCGCACTGCGAAGGCCAAGGGCCTCTCTATGCCCTATATCATTGTGCGCCATGCCCTGCGGCCAGCGATTCTTCCGGTGCTGTCTTATCTGGGCCCTGCGCTGGTGGGCATCATTACCGGCTCGGTAGTGATTGAAACCATTTTTGGTTTGCCCGGCATTGGCCAGTTGTTCGTCAATGGTGCCCTCAATCGCGACTACTCCATGGTGTTGGGCCTGACCATCCTGGTCGGCGCGCTCACCATTACTTTCAATGCGATCGTCGACATTCTGTATGCCGTGGTCGACCCCAAAATCCGCTACGCGTAACCTGAGGCCTGCCAGATGTTATCTACTACAGCCAATAGAGAAGCGGTTGAAAATCTTTCTACACAGCTGGAAGTGAAAGGTCGCAGTTTATGGGACGACGCCCGCCGTCGTTTTTTCAATAACCGCGCGGCACTGACCAGCCTGATCATTCTCGGTTTTGTCACGTTATTCGTATTTCTCGGCCCCGTGCTGAGCCAGTTCGCGTTTGATGAAGTGGACTGGGGTGCTATGCATGCGGCACCGTCGCTGGCCTCCGGCCACTATTTCGGTACCGACTCCCTCGGCCGTGACCTGTTTGTGCGCACCGCTATGGGTGGGCGTATCTCGCTGATGGTTGGGGTGATGGGCGCACTGGTGGCCGTCTTGATCGGCACTTTGTACGGCGCCACCGCCGGTTTTGTCGGCGGCCGCACCGACCGTTTTATGATGCGCACCCTGGAGATTCTCTACTCATTTCCGTTTATGTTTTTCGTCATCCTGCTGGTGACTTTCTTTGGCCGCAATATCCTGCTGATTTTTATCGCCATTGGTGCGGTGAGCTGGTTGGATATGGCGCGGATCGTGCGCGGCCAGACACTCAGTATTAAAAGCAAAGAGTTTGTTGAGGCTGCGACCGTCTACGGCGTTTCCAAATGGGCAATGATTACCCGGCATATCGTGCCCAACGTGTTGGGAATCGTCGCGGTGTATGCCACGCTGCTGGTGCCGCAGATGATCCTGTTCGAGTCTTTCCTCAGCTTCCTCGGGCTGGGTGTGCAGGAGCCGATGACTTCCTGGGGCTCATTGATGAACGAGGGTGCTCAAACCATGGAGATCGCGCTCTGGCAATTGATTGTGCCTGCGATTTTTATGGTCACCACCTTGTTCTGTTTCAATTTTATCGGCGACGGCCTGCGCGATGCGCTGGACCCGAAAGATCGCTAGAGAGGTGCCCATGAATTTACTCAACGTCAAAGATCTCCGGGTGGAGTTCACCACACCGGAAGGCGCCGTCACTGCCGTCAATGATTTGAACTTCTCTCTCGATGCAGGGGAAACACTCGGGATTGTTGGGGAGTCCGGTTCCGGAAAAACCCAGACCGTATTTGCAATGATGGGGCTATTAGCCAAAAACGGTATCGTCAGTGGTAGTGCCAATTTTAAAGACCAGGAAATACTGGGTTTGCCGGAGCGTGCCCTCAACAAGATTCGCGCGGAAAAAATCGCGATGATCTTCCAGGACCCGATGACTTCTCTGAACCCTTACATGAAAGTGGGAAGCCAATTAGCGGAGGTTCTGATCAAGCACAAGAGCATGAACAAACGAGAAGCCCTTGTTGAAGCCAGACAGATGCTGGATGCGGTCAAGATTCCCGAAGCGCACAAGCGTCTCAATATGTATCCCCACGAATTTTCCGGTGGCATGCGCCAGCGCGTCATGATCGCCATGGCATTGTTGTGCCGCCCGGAACTGTTAATTGCCGATGAACCTACCACGGCGCTTGATGTTACTGTCCAGGCGCAGATTCTCTCCCTGCTGAACGAGCTGAAACGGGATTTCAATACCGCCATCATCTTGATCACTCATGACCTGGGTGTGGTGGCCGGAGCCTGTGACAAGGTGCTGGTCATGTATGCAGGACGTACCATGGAATACGGTAGTGCCGACGATATTTTTTACCGTCCTAGCCATCCCTACAGTGAGGGCTTGCTGCAAGCCATTCCGAGACTGGATGCGGAGGAGGGCGCCTTGCCCACCATTCCGGGCAATCCGCCCAACCTGCTGAATTTACCTGCCGGCTGTCCTTTTCAGGATCGCTGTCATCGCGTGCAGGAACACTGCCGCCAAGAGGCACCTGTACTGACCGCCTTTGACACCACGCGTATGCGTGCCTGTCACGCAGACCCTGCCGAAATTCTGGAGGCCAGCTGATGCAAGATGCCGAAAAAGAAATGTTGTTGGACGTCCAGTCTCTGAAGGTCCACTTCTCGATCAAACAGGAAAACGCCTGGCCGTGGACAAAACCGGTGAGCCTTAAAGCCGTGAACGGGGTTGATCTGAAGCTGTATGCCGGAGAAACCCTCGGCATTGTCGGGGAGTCCGGCTGCGGTAAATCCACCCTGGCGCGGGCGATTATCGGACTCACTGACGTGACCGATGGTCATGTGCTGTGGCTCGGCCAGGATCTTGCGGCGCTGGATAAAAAGTCCTTGCGTGCGACTCGCAAAGACATCCAGATGATCTTTCAGGACCCGCTGGCCTCCTTGAATCCGCGTATGACGATCGGCGATATTATCGCGGAGCCCTTACGTACCCTGTATCCGGACGTTCCGAAAGCGGATGTCACGGAGCGTGTACAGGCGATGATGAAGAAGGTGGGGCTACTACCCAACCTGGTCAATCGCTACCCGCACGAATTTTCCGGTGGACAGTGCCAGCGCATCGGTATTGCTCGTGCTCTGATTCTCGATCCCAAACTGATCATCTGCGATGAGCCGGTTTCTGCACTGGACGTGTCGATACAGGCCCAGGTCGTCAACCTGCTCAAGCAGTTGCAGCGGGAAATGAACTTGTCGCTGATCTTTATTGCCCACGATCTGTCCGTGGTGAAGCATATCTCCGACCGTGTGATTGTGATGTATCTCGGCAATGCGGTAGAAGTAGGCACCAAAGACAAGCTGTTTGCGGCCCCCAGGCACCCGTACACTCAGGCATTGATGTCCGCGGTGCCGATTCCGGACCCGAAAAAAGAAAAGAATAAGCAGATTCAATTACTCGAGGGCGATCTGCCATCGCCGATTCACCCCCCCAGCGGGTGCGTGTTCCGCACCCGCTGTCCACACGCGGCGGCAGAATGTGCCGAGCAGGTGCCGGTGCTGCAGGGTGTAGAGGAGCACCAAAGTGCCTGCTTACGCAGCGCGGAGCTGGGGGTCCAGCATTCCGCGTGAAGGCTGTCGCCAGCGGAGATCTGAAGTTGGCTTGTGGGGGGATGGCCCTGTGCTGTACGGACATAAAAAAACCGGGCGTCTTGCCCGGTTTTTTTATGTGGCTGGAGAGGCGGTTAGCGCGTCCCGTACACCACCATGGTCTTGCCCTTCACCGATACCAGCCCCTGTTCCTCCAGGGTCTTCAGTACGCGGCCGACCATCTCGCGGGAGCAGCCGACGATGCGGCCGATTTCCTGGCGGGTGATCTTGATCTGCATGCCTTCGGGGTGGGTCATGGCATCGGGCTCGTTGCACAGGTCCAGCAGGGTGCGGGCCACGCGGCCGGTCACGTCCAGGAACGCGAGGTCGCCCACTTTACGGGTGGTGTTGCGCAGGCGTACCGCCATCTGGGTGGCGAGGTTGAACAGGAACTCCGGGTGCTGACGGGTCAGTTCCAGGAATTTGGTGTAGGAAATTTCCGCGACCTCACACTCGGTCTTGGTGCGTACCCATGCGCTGCGGGTGTCCTGGTCAAACAGGCCCATTTCGCCGAAGAAATCGCCATCGTTCAGGTAGGCAACGATCATTTCGCGCCCTTCGTCGTCTTCGATCAGTACGGTCACGGAGCCGCGCATGATGAAGTACAGGGACTCACAGCGGTCACCAGCGTAGATGATGGTGCTTTTGGCCGGGTAGCGACGGCGGTGGCAGTGGGCGAGAAAGTCTTCAATGTTGCCAGTAGACAGGGTTTCTTCGGTAGCAACCGTCACGGATCTACTCCTTTTCTAGAATTTTTGTGCCTGATCCCGGTAAGCGGAGGATTATCCCGCTTATTACACGGGGCTGACAGGGGCAGTAGGCGGCAATCGTCCGCAATGTGATCTGGGCCACCCTTTGCCGAGAGGGCGTTGGCGGCCGCCGGTGTGCGGAATGTGATGTTGTTTATAACGGTTGTGCGAGGTTGATACAACCGCCGTGAGTGATGACTTACTATTCGATAATTACCGGGTGATGCTGGTCACAGTTTGATCGATTGGCGGGGCTGCCGGGGAAGCGGTGGGGTATGCGCGTGTCGGTATGATAAGCTCGCGGCCCCATCTTTTGAGTAGGAGTCTTTCCATGGCGGCTGGTGTTATGCAGGGGCAGGTAACCTGGGTCAATGGCGTCACATTTGTCGGTGAGTCCGGCAGTGGCAATTCGATAGTGATGGAAGGCGGGCAGAAGAACAATGGTATTCGCCCGATGGAGATGATTCTACTCGGCGTCGGCGGCTGCGCGTCCTACGATGTGGTGGGCATATTGCAGAAATCCCGCCAGGATGTGATCAGCTGCCATGTAGAACTAAAAGGTCACCGCCCTGATGCGGTACCGGCACCGTTCGAGAAAATCGAGATGGAGTTTGTGGTGCGCGGGCGGGATATCAAGGAGAAGCAGGTGGCGAAGGCAGTGGAGCTGTCGGCAGAAAAGTACTGCTCGGCCTCGATTATGCTGGGCAAGGCCGGGGTGGAGATTGTGCACTCCTACCGGATCGAGCAGGTCTGAGACCCGCCGGTTTCAGGCGAAAGAAAACCCCGGGACTCGCGAGAGGGCCGGGGTTTTGTATTTTACGGGCAACCTAACCACCGGTAGCCGACCTAGACCCGGTAACTCACCGAAGTCATGGCTTTCGACACCAGGGTCATCAGCCCTTTCACCGGCCCGGGGAAGCGTGCCCCGCCGGCGTCCAGTGCGGCGTGCTGATGCTTGGCTTCATCCACCAGCATCTGCTCGACCACCGCGCGACTCTTTTCATCCTGCGCCGGCAGTTGCTGCAGGTGCCCCTCGAGATGCTTGCACACCTGCTCTTCGGTGGCGGCAACGAAGCCGAGGCTGATTTTGTCGCTGATCTTGCCGGCGGCGGCGCCAATGCCAAACGAGAGGCCATACCAGAGGGGGTTGAGCACGCTCGGGCGGCTGCCCAGTTCATCCAGCCGCTGTTCACACCAGGCGAGGTGGTCTATTTCCTCATCCGCGGCGTGTTCCATTTCCTGGCGAATCTCGGGTAACTTGGCGGTCAGCGCCTGGCCCTGATACAGGGCCTGGGCGCACACCTCACCGCTGTGATTTACCCGCATCAATCCCGCCGCGTGGCGACGCTCACTGTCGGACAGTGCTGCTTCATCCACGCTCCTGGCGGGTGACGGCCGCTCGTGACAGGGGGAGCCGGGGCTCAGGGTGCGCAGGGCGCGGTCCGCCTGCAGCAGCAGGCGGTCGAGTCCGGTCAGTTGGCGATGATTATTCACAGTGTGCTCCTAAACGGCGGATTACGCTTGCTCGGATTCTTCCCGTTCGACCGCACGGTAGCCAATGTCCTTACGGTAAAAAGAGCCTTCCCAGTAGATCTTGCGCGCGCATTCGTAGGCGTTGGCCTGGGCTTCTGCCACGGTATCGCCCAGTGCGGTGGCGCAGAGCACGCGGCCGCCGCTGGTAACCACGCGCTCGCCGTCGAGGGCGGTGCCGGCCTGGAACACCTTGGCATTCTCGCTATCGGCCTTGTCGAGTCCGGAGATGGCGTCGCCCTTGCGGTAGCTGCCGGGGTAGCCGTGGGCGGCAAGTACCACGCCCAGCGCGGGGCGGGGATCCCATTCCGCGGTGACTTTGTCGAGGCGTTTTTCCACGGCGGCCATGCACAGCTCCACCAGGTCGGATTGGAGGCGCATCATGATGGGCTGGGTTTCCGGGTCGCCGAAGCGGCAGTTGTATTCGATGACCTTGGGGGCACCCTCTTCGTTGATCATCAGGCCGGCGTACAGGAAGCCGGTGTAGGGCATGCCTTCACTGGCGAGGCCCTGCACGGTGGGCTCGATGACTTCTTTCATCACCCGCTCGTAGACGTCGGGGGTGACCACCGGTGCCGGGGAGTAGGCGCCCATGCCGCCGGTATTGGGGCCGGTGTCGCCATCGCCGACCCGCTTGTGGTCCTGGCTGGTGGCCATGGGCAGGATGTGTTCGCCGTCGACCATGACGATGAAGCTGGCTTCTTCGCCGGTGAGGAATTCTTCGATCACTACGCGGCAGCCGGCGTCGCCAAAGGCGTTGCCGCTCAGCATGTCGCGCACGGCCAGTTCGGCCTGCTCTACGGTTTCGGCGACGATGACGCCTTTACCGGCGGCGAGTCCGTCGGCTTTGACGACGATGGGCGCGCCTTTTTCCCGCAGGTAGGCGATGGCCGGTTCCACTTCGGTGAAGTTCTGGTAGTCGGCGGTGGGGATGGCGTGGCGCTCTAGGAAGTCTTTGGTGAAGGCTTTGGAGCCTTCGAGCTGGGCGGCGGCCTTCTCGGGGCCGAAGATGTTGTGGCCGCGGGCATTGAAGTAGTCGACGATGCCGTCTACCAGGGGGGCTTCGGGGCCGACGATGGTGAGGTCGATGCCTTTTTCTTCGACGAGGTCGGAGAGGGCGGAGAAGTTGTCGACGCCGATGTTGACGTTCTGGAGTTTGGGTTCGCGGGCGGTGCCGGCGTTACCGGGGGCGACGAAGACGGTGTCTACGGCGGGGTTTTGGGCGGCCTTCCAGGCCAGTGCGTGTTCGCGGCCACCAGAGCCGATTACCAGGATGTTCATTCTTGAGTTTCCCCGTGCCTGTGTTTTAGGTGGGCTAGTTTAGCATTCTTAACTTGTCGGACAGGTGACGGAGTGATGGCAGGGTGGTGGTTTGCCAGCTCCGTGGCGGGCCAAGTGCCGATGCCCGTTTGCGAGACACGCCGTGAACCCATCCCTGGGGGCTCTGCACCGCCATCCATGGCGGTGAAGGTCTCGCAAACGGGCCTCGGCACTTGGCCCTTCGCATCCGGGCTGTGTGCAACCCGGAAGGTGTCTTAGTTGCTTAGTGACGGAAGTGACGCATGCCGGTAAACACCATCGCCATACCGTGCTCGTCCGCAGCGGTGATGACTTCTTCATCGCGCATGGAGCCACCGGGCTGGATCACGGCGCTGATGCCTACCTTGGCGGCGTTGTCGATGCCGTCGCGGAAGGGGAAGAAGGCGTCGGAGGCCATGACGGCGCCCTTCACTTCGAGGCCGGCGTGTTCGGCTTTGATGGCGGCGATGCGAGCGGAGTTGACGCGGCTCATCTGGCCGGCGCCGACGCCGATGGTGCGGCCGTCTTTGGCGTAGATGATGGCGTTGGATTTCACCATTTTGGCGACTTTCCACGCGAACAGCAGTTCGTCCAGTTGCTCGTCAGAAGGCTGTACCTTGGTGACCACTTTGAGGTCTTCCTTGGCAACCATGCCGTTGTCTTTTTCCTGAACCAGCAAACCACCGGTAACGCGCTTGTAGTCGAAGGCGGCGGGGCGGGTGCTGTCCCATTCGCCGCATTCCAGCAGGCGTACGTTCTTCTTGGCGGAGACGGCCTGGGCGGCTTCGGCGCTCACTTTGGGGGCGATGATGACTTCGGAGAACTGTTTGTCGACGATCAGCTGGGCGGTTTCGGCGTCCAGTTCGCGGTTGAAGGCGATGATGCCGCCGAAGGCAGATTCCGGATCGGTGGCGAAGGCCAGTTCGTAGGCGGTTTTGATGTCGGCGGCGACGGCCACTCCGCAGGGGTTGGCGTGCTTGACGATGACGCAGGCGGGTTCGTCGAACAGTTTGACGGTTTCCAGCGCGGCGTCGGTGTCGGCGACGTTATTGAAGGAGAGTTCCTTGCCCTGCAGCTGGGTGGCGGTGGAGACCGAGGCTTCCTCAGCGTCGGCTTCCACGTAGAACGCCGCTTTCTGGTGCGGGTTTTCGCCGTAGCGCATGTCCTGGGCTTTTTCGTACTGGACGTTGTAGGTGTTGGGGAACTCGCGGGCAACGTTGTCGGTATTGCGGGCGCCGAAGTGGTTGGCGATCATGCCGTCGTACTGGGCGGTATGCTCGAACGCCTGCACCATCAGGTCGTAGCGGGTTGCGTAACCCAGCTGGCCGTCGTTGGCTTTCATTTCCTCGATCACGGTGTCGTAGCTGTGGGCATTGACCACGATGGCGACGTCTTTGTGATTCTTGGCGGCGGAGCGGACCATGGTGGGGCCGCCGATGTCGATGTTTTCAATGGCGGTGGGCAGGTCGCAGTTCGGGTCGGCGACGGTGGCCTTGAAGGGGTAGAGGTTGACCACGACCATGTCGATGGGCTTGATGCCATGCTCATCCATGACCGCGTCGTCCTTGCCGCGACGGCCGAGGATGCCGCCGTGTACTTTCGGGTGCAGGGTTTTGACGCGCCCGTCCATCATTTCCGGGAAGCCGGTGTAGTCGGAGACTTCCACGACCGGGATACCGGCCTCGCCCAGCTGGCGGTAGGTGCCGCCGGTGGAGAGAATCTCCACGCCCATGGAGGAGAGTTCGCGGGCAAATTCTACAATGCCGGTTTTGTCGGAAACGCTGATCAGCGCGCGGCGAACGGCCACCTTGTCAGTCATATCACATCGTCCGTTTGATTTAGGAAAGAACTGGTAATTCAGAAAATAGCGAGGGGGGATGGGTAAAACCCATCCCCCCTCGTCGAATTTTTACCGCTCCAGCCTGTGTCTGCCGGTAGCGGCTGGTCGCCTTACAGCAGACCGTAGCGCTTGAGCTTCTTGCGCAGGGTACCCCGGTTGAGGCCCAGCAGCTGTGCGGCGCGCGTCTGGTTGTGGCGGGTGTGCTTCATTACCACTTCCAGCATCGGTGCTTCAATTTCGGAGAGCACCATATCGTATACATCGGTCACCATCTGACCGTCGAGGTGACGGAAGTAGTTTTCCATCGCCTGCTCAACCGCGTCGCGCAAGGCCTGCGGTTGTTGTAGTTGAGTCTGGCCCCCAGTGGACACCGCATCGCTGGTATCCGGAATTAGTGCTTCATTAGTCATGCCGCTTTTGCCCCTCTAGTTATTCGGCGTTCAAACCACTCACGAACGCTGGCATGTTGTGCTTCTGCGCTATCCAATTGGTTAAAGGATTTGCGAAAAGACTCGCTGTCGGCGAGTGTCTTTACGTACCAACCCACATGTTTGCGGGCAATACGTACCCCCATAACCTCACCGTAGAAACGGTGTAACTCACCCAGGTGAGTGATCAAAATATCCCTAACTTCATCCAGTGAGGGCTCCGGCAGCTGTTCCCCCGTAGCGAGGTAATGGGCAATTTCCCGGAATATCCATGGACGTCCCTGAGCCGCACGGCCAATCATGACCGCTTTGGCGCCGGTGTAGTCCAACACCTTGCGGGCCTTTTCCGCGCCGGTAATGTCGCCGTTGGCAAAGACCGGAATCTTTACCGCGGACACAATCTCGGCAATGGTATCGAATTCGGCCTGACCGTGGTAGCCACAGGCGCGGGTGCGACCGTGGACTGCCAGGGCAGAAATTCCGAGATCCTCGGCCATTTTGGCCACCGTCACGCCATTGCGGGTATCCGGGCACCAGCCAGTGCGAATTTTCAGCGTCACTGGTACTGAGACGGATTGCACCACCGTTTCCAGAATGTCGGCGACCAGTTTTTCGTCGCGCAGCAGGGCGGAGCCCGCTGCCTTCTTACACACTTTTTTTGCCGGGCAACCCATATTGATGTCGATGATCTGGGCACCGCGCTCAACATTTGCGCGCGCGGCGTCGGCCATCATCTGCGGGTCGCCACCGGCAATCTGTACCGAAATGGGGCCTGCCTCACCGGCGTGATCCAGGCGCATACGAGATTTGCGGCTGTTCCACAGGCTGGTGTCGGAGGTGACCATCTCGGAAACCACGAGACCGGCGCCGAGTGCTCGGCACAGTTTGCGAAAGGGGCGATCGGTAACGCCGGCCATGGGCGCCAGAATGACTGGTGCACCAATGCTATAGGGGCCGATGGCGAAGCTGCTTGGTAAATCCGTGGGCAACTCGGCCTCCCGCAGGTCTGGTCTCAATCGGTGTCAAAGAGCCGCCTATAATAGCGGCTGCTCGGCCGCTGGAAAAGCGAAAAAGCGCGCAAATTGTTCGAAGGCTGGCCGGTTAGGGCGAAGTTTGTGCAGTATCCGGTGGTAATACGCGCCTTCGTCCGCTAGTCGGCCGGCGTGCCCTGGGTTACTGCGGGGCAATACGCAGCTCGTAGTTCACCGCTTCGGGGCCGGGGTCGACGATATCAAGTGCAATGTGCACCGGGTTTCCCGCGGGCATCAACCGGCGTCCGGACATCTCGCCCTTGAGGTAGTCCTGCGGGGTGAAGCGACGACTGGCAACGGGGTTATTCTTGAGGTCGGTAAACCGCAGCTGCAGGGCCGGGAAGGGCTGGTCGAAGGGGGCGCGGTTCAGGAGTACCGCTTCCACCGCCAGTGCGCCGGCAATTTGCGGGTGGCTGCGCACCACCAGATTGGAGGTGTGCATGGCGTTAATGTCCACCTGGGCTGGCAGCTTGCAGCCAAGTAGCGGGCAGGCCTGGGCATAGATGGCGCGCCAGGGTTCGCGCTTGCTGAGTGTGTCGAAACGAAAATAGGCGGTTTGCGCCGCTAGCGCCAGCATCAGCAGCAGAACGCCCAGTGTCCACAGCCACCCGGGGACCCGGTTGTGGCGCTTGGGCTGCCAGTTGACCTCGATGGGCGCGGGGCCGATGGCGGAGATCAGCTGGTCGCGGGGCAGCAGTGGGGCGTCGTCCCGCTGGCGTGAGTCGATGTGGTCATCTGCCACGGCGGAGGGCTTGATGTCGCCCTTGTCAGCCCGTGGCGGGGAGGGCAGGTCGTCGCTGAACCTTGGCTCGTCGTCCGCTGCCGGAAGCTCGAAGTCTTCGTGCGCGCGGTGTGCGGGTATGATGCCGCTGGATTCTTCGCGGGCTATTTCTTCGGCCCAGGGGTCGTCGCTGGCGCGGCTCAGATCATTGATTTCATCTTCGAGGCTGCTGCTGAGGTCGAGGCTCTGCTGGCTGTCTTCTTCCTGATCGAGGTTTTGCCACTGGTGTTCGCCGAAGGCGTCGTCGATCAGGGGGCTCTGGCGTGAGGGCTCGGGCTTTTCGCCGCTGTTGTTCTGCGCCGGGTCGGCTTTGGGGGTTGTTTTCTTTGGCAGCGAGTCTGCGTCGTCGCTGTCGTCACCTTCCAGCTCGATGTCGTCGTGGATCAGGAAGTCATCATCTTCGAGCAGGTCGTCGATGGCTTTCTTGGTTTCGGCTGGGGCCGGATCGTCTTCGTTGAAAACGATGTTTTCATCGGCGCGGAAGACCTGCAGGCAGGAGCCACAACGCACGGCACCGCGGGCGGCGCGCAGTTGTTGTTCGCTGACGTGAAACGAGGTGCTGCAGTGGGGGCAGCGGGTGACCAGTTGCGACATGGAATTCGACGATTATTGGTTTGGCGGGGAAGTTTATCAGTCTGCAGGGCTGGCGCGTAGTGCTGTGGCTTGGAGCTTCGTAGCCGGCGGGGGTGCTTCGTAGTTACTTTTGTGGCGGTACTGCTAGCGATACTCCCTCGCCGGACACGCCGTAAACCCATCCCTGGGGGCTCGGCTGCGGCCGTCCTGGCCGCAGACGGTCCGGCGAGGGAGTATCGCTAGCAGTCCCTGCGCTTTGGGCAGCAGACAATTACCGAACCCGTGTTCCGCTCAATCTGACCCATTCTTCCTTTTCGCCATTCTCATCAAAGTCGATCCACTGGCTGTAAGCCGTTTTCACCCTCTCGGCCTGACTATTGAGAATGCCGGAAAGACAGATGCGACCGCCCACCTTGGTGCGTTCAACCAGCTGCGGTGCCAGTTCCACCAGCGGGCCGGCGAGGATATTGGCGAGCATGATGTCGGCGCTGGACTCCTCCGGCCTGGGGGCTTTTTCCGGCAGGTAGACCGGGAAGCGCTCGGGATCGATGCCGTTGCGCACGGCGTTGTCACGGCTGGCGAGTAGCGCCTGGGGGTCGATGTCGGTGCCCATGGCGGACTCGGCGCCAAGCAGCAGGGCGGCAATACCGAGGATGCCGGAGCCGCAGCCGAAGTCGATGGCGGTTTTACCCTGTACTTGTTCACCGGCGAGCCATTGCAGGCACAGAAAGGTGGTGGGGTGGGTGCCGGTGCCGAAGGCGAGGCCGGGGTCGAGCATGAGATTGACGGCTTCCGGGGCGGGCGGCTCGCACCAGCTGGGGCAGATCCAGAGGTTGTCGGCGCACTGGATGGGCTTGTAGTGGCTCATCCACTCCCGCTCCCAGTCTTTGTCTTCGAGCTGTTCCCAGCGGGCATTGGGGAGCAGTTCGCAAAGGAAGGAGGCGGCTTTGGCTTCGGTGACACTGGTGTCGATTTCCGCATCGAACAGGCCGGTGACGAGGGTTTCGTCCCACAGGGGTGTTTCGCCGAGGCCCGGTTCGAGGATGGGCTGGTCGGCGTTGTCTTGCAGGGTGACGGAGACGGCGCCGGCGAACAGCAGGGCGTTCTCGATCTTCTCGGCCTGTTCGCGGTTGGTGTTCACTCTTAGTTGGAGCCAGGGCATTAGGTTCGTCCGGATTTTGTGGTCTTTGGGGTACTCGGAAAGTTCGTGGCGTCACCCCTGCCGGTAAGACTTTGCGGGACACGCCGTAAACCCATCCCTGGGGGCTCGGCTGCGGCCATCCGGGCCGCAGACGGCCCCGCAAAGTCTTACCGGCAGGGGCGACTTCAATTCGAAATTCGGTGCATTCTACAAGTGAAGCTGGACGCTAACAGGGTAAGGAGGGAACTGCTGAAGGGGAAGTGCCGGGGATCCATTTTCAAAAGCGTCGGCGACAGGGACGTCGCCGCCGCAGCGCCCATGGATGGGTTTACAGCGGTTTTGAAAATGGATACCCGGTGCTTGCCCGCCACGGAGGTTAATCAATGCGACTTACCTTGGGCGGGGAAAGCAGTGGAGCTTACTCGAGCCCCAGTTTCTTCTCAAGGTAGTGGATATTCACCCCACCCTTGGCAAATTCCGCATCGCGCACCAGATCTTCCTGCAGCGGGATGTTGGTCTTGATGCCGGTGATGATCGTTTCACTCAGTGCCACTCGCATCCGCGCCAGGGCGGTTTCGCGGTCTTCGGCGTAGGTGATGATCTTCGCGATCATGGAGTCGTAGTTGGGCGGTACCGAGTAGCCGGAGTACAGGTGCGAGTCCACACGTACGCCGAGGCCGCCCGGGGCGTGGAAGTTTTCCACCTTGCCGGGGCAGGGGAAGAAGCTCTTCGGATCCTCGGCGTTGATGCGGCACTCGAACGCATGGCCGGTGATCTTGATGTCTTCCTGCTTGAAAGAGAGCTTTTCGCCCGCGCAGACGCGGATCTGCTCCTTGATCAGGTCGACGCCGGTGACCATCTCCGAGACCGGGTGCTCCACCTGAATACGGGTATTCATTTCAATGAAGTAGAAGCGCTCGTCCTCGTACAGGAACTCGAACGTGCCCGCGCCGCGGTAACCGATGTCGATACAGGCCTGCACGCAGGCATCCTGCACGTCTTTGCGCACCTTGTCCGGGATACCGGGGGCGGGCGCCTCTTCCAGTACCTTCTGGTGACGGCGCTGCAGGGAGCAGTCGCGATCGCCAAAGTGCACCGCATTACCCTGTCCGTCCGACATCACCTGGATTTCCACGTGACGCGGGTTCTGCAGGAATTTTTCCATATAGACCGTGCTGTCACCGAAAGCGGCGCCGGCTTCGGACTTGGTCACCGAAATGGCATTGAGCAGGGCACCTTCGCTGTGCACCACGCGCATGCCGCGGCCACCACCGCCAGCGGCGGCCTTGATGATTACCGGCAGGCCAATGCGGCGTGCGATTTCCAGGCACTTCTCGCCGTCTTCCGGCAGCGGGCCATCGGAGCCCGGTACCGTGGGAACACCGGCTCGTTTCATCGCCGCGATGGCGGAAACCTTGTCGCCCATCAGGCGAATGGTGTCGGCGTCTGGGCCAATGAACGTGAAGCCGCTTTTCTGGACCTGCTCGGCAAAGTCGGCATTCTCTGCGAGGAAACCGTAACCGGGGTGTACCGCCACCGCATCGGTGATTTCCATCGCCGCGATAATGGCCGGGATATTCAGGTAGCTCTGCGGGGACGGGTTGGGGCCGATGCACACGGCCTCATCCGCCAGGCGCACGTGCTTGAGGTCGCGGTCAATCTGGGAGTGTACCGCCACGGTACCGATACCCATCTCTTTACACGCGCGCAATACACGCAGGGCGATTTCGCCGCGGTTGGCGATCAGTATTTTTTCAAACATGCGTCGTCACCCTACTCAGGAAATGATCACCAGGGGCTGGTCGAACTCTACCGGCTGACCGTCTTCCACCAGAATGGCTTCGATGGTGCCGGCCTTGTCGGCTTCAATCTGGTTCATCATTTTCATGGCTTCAACGATACAGATGACATCGCCCGCTTTGACTTGCTGGCCCACTTTCACGAAGGGGGCGGCGCCGGGGCTGGAAGCGGCATAAAAGGTGCCAACCATCGGTGATTTCACCGGGTGGCCGGTGAGTGCCGGTACGGACTCTGCTTCGCTTTCTGCGGCGGGGGCCGGCGCAGGAGCTGCCGCGACCGGGGCGGCGGGTGCAGCGGGCGCCATCATCGGCATCGCCATTTGCGGCATCTGCATGGATGCACCGCTGGTGCCGCGGCTGATGCGCACGGACTCTTCCCCTTCCTTGATCTCCAGCTCGCCGATATCGGACTCCTCGAGCAGTTCAATCAGTTTCTTGATCTTGCGAATATCCATAACAGTGTCACTCTCAATTTGTGAATACAAAGACGCCGGCACGCAGCCGGCGAATGAAAAAATTCTGTTTAAAGTCGCTTCAGCGCCGCTTCCAGTGCCAGGGTGTAGCTATCTGCTCCGAACCCACAGACCACGCCCACTGCCAGATCAGACAGGTAGGAATGATGCCGGAACGCCTCGCGGGCGTGGGGGTTGGAGAGGTGGACCTCAATAAAGGGAATGGCCACTCCCGCCAGGGCATCGCGCAGCGCCACACTGGTGTGGGTAAAGGCGGCTGGGTTGATGACGATAAAGTCCACCTTGTCGGCATACGCCTGGTGAATCCGCTCCACCAGCGCCGCTTCGCTGTTGCTTTGCAGGCAATCGAAGGTGCAGTCGGCCGCGTCGCACTGGGCGCGGGCGGCCTCGTTGATCTGGGCGAGGGTGGTGGAGCCGTATATCTGTGGCTCGCGGGTGCCCAGCAGGTTCAGATTGGGGCCATGTAGCAAAAGCAGTTTCGCCATCTTGTGCCTCGCTCTATGCCTCACGCTTGCGATTGGAAGTACACACGAAACTGTGACTAAAATCTGGAAAAAGTCAGAGAACGTGCGGGTAAACAGCGTTAATCAGCAGATTTGCCGAATATGGGCCGGAGTTTGCCGCAAAAGTGACCCTCTGTCCATGCCCCAAAACTGGAAATAGAGACGTTGTACGCAGATCGCCGAATTTAACGACCTATTGGCGGCAAAGTTTTAGCGGGAGTGGCCTATTCACCCATTTGAATGGCCACAAAGGCAGGGGCGGCCGGCTGGCCGCATTCGGGAGGATTCAGGGGGTGCTCTGTTCGGAGCTGGCGACCGCCTGGTCGCCAGCGGCGCCGCGCATGGCGGTGAGCAAGCTGTCGCGGGTGAGGATCTGCGGCAGGACCAGTGGCTCACCGCCGCCCGCGGGAAACAGCAAATACAGCGGCACGCTGGAGCGGCCGTAACGGGCCAGTAATTCGGTGATCTGCGGGTCCTGATTGGTCCAGTCGCCTTTCAGGGCGGTAAAGCCCAGGTCACCCACCGCTGCGGTGATCGCGTCGCTGGACAGCACCACTTTTTCATTGGCCAGACAGGTAATGCACCACGCCGCCGTCATATTGATCAGCACCGGGCGGCCCGCGCTGCGGGCGTCCGCCAGCGCCTCGGGGGAGTACACCTGCCAGTAATCGCTTTTGCCCGACTGCGCCTGCTGCCCTGTCGCGTTCTGCAGGCTGGCCAGATTCGGCAATGCCCATACGGCGCCGGCCACCGCGACCATGGCAACGGCATGGCGCAGCCATTTTTGCTGGCCGTCGCGGTTGGCCCCCGGCCACAGCCACAGGGCAAAGGCGATGGCGACCGCACCGGCGAGCACCAGCGCGACACCGTCACTGCCGGTCTGGCGGCCGAGCACCCAGAGTAGCCATACCGCGGTGAGGTACATGGGAAAGGCGAGCAGCTGCTTGAGCGTCTCCATCCAGGGCCCGGGGCGCGGCAGGCGTCGGGCGAGGCCCGGCAGATAGGTGAGCAGCAGGAAGGGCGCGGCCATGCCGGCGCCGAGGGCCGCGAATACCGCGAGCGCCATGGGTGCGGGCTGGGTAACGGCGAAGCCCAGTGCCGAGCCCATCATCGGGGCGGTACAGGGGCTGGCCACCACGGTGGCCAGGGCGCCGGTGCTGAAGGAGCCGCCGAGGCCGCTATTCTGGGTGCTGTGCGCGCCAAGTCCCATCAGGCGTCCGCCAAATTCGGTCACTCCGGAGAGGCTCAGCCCCATGGCGAAGAACAGGTACACGAGGGCCGCGATCACCACCGGGGATTGCAGTTGGAAGCCCCAGCCCACCGCCTCGCCGGCGGTGCGCAGCACCAGCATGATCGCGGCAATCAGGACAAAGGTGCCGATAACACCGGCGGTATACGCCCAGCCGTGCAGGTGCTGGCGCTCGCCGGCATGGGTGATGGCCAGCGCCTTGATCGACAGCACCGGAAATACGCAGGGCATCAGGTTGAGCAGCAAGCCGCCGCCAAACGCCAGTGCCATGGCGAGCAGCAGGCCACTGAGTCCGCCGCTGGTCGCAGCTGCGCCGGACAGGGCGCCCGTGCCCTGGCTGGTTGCGCCACCCATGCCCCCGGCGGGCGCGGCACCGCCAGTGACCGGGGTGGCGGTTTTGGCCACCGGGTCCAGGGTGAAATTGCGTATTTGCGGGGGGTAGCAGAGGCCGGCATCCGCACAGCCCTGGTAGTGCACCTGAATGCGGACGGCGCCGTCCCCGCTCAGGGCCAGCGGAACTTCCAGCTGCCAGCGGTAGACTTCCGTTTCTTTTTCGAAGTAGTCATCCCAGATTACCTCACCCTTTTCCAGCTGGAGGGGCAGTGCGGTTTTGTTTTCTCCGTCCGCCGTGTAGAGGGCGAGCTTGTCGCGATACAGGTAGTACTCGGGGGCAATCTGGAACAGGGCGCTGGCACCGCTGTCAGTAAACAGGAAGTCCAGCTGGTAGGCCTGGTCTACCGGCAGAAAGTCGTCCTGCCCACTGCTGAGGGCAGCGAACGGCGAGGACGACTGCGCGGCACTGAAGCTGTCCCGGGCAAGTGTGGGTGGTGTGAATAGCGCCAGTAGTATCAGGACCGCACTGAGCGCGGCGAGAATGGATAAGTGTGAAGCTGCTTTTGTTGGTAAGCCGTAGGTCTTCGCAGTCATGAGCAATAAAATTCTTTATAGTCGGTCTGTGTTGGACTGATGTTGTCGGCTCTCGTTCCATGACTGCCGCGGCATCCGGTGCGTAAAACCTGACGCATGAGTGTTCGTTGCGTATCGTTTGGGTGCCGGTTAGTGAGATCCAGTATACCGGGAGGCCGAGTATAGCGGTGCTTGTGGTACAAAAAAACAGCAGCCCTTTGCGGTGCAGTGATACATTGGAGGCGTTTATCAGAAGAGTGAATGGTGTCTCACGCGGTAATCGGGCCAGCACGGGCTTTTGTATTGCGCACCGGCCGTTGGCGCAATCGGCGCTGCTGCTTGTTTTGCTAGTGTCAGTGGGATGTGCAACACCGGCACCGCCGCCGCCAGCGCTGCCGGTAGAACCGCCGCAGCCCACCGGACCGAGTCCGGAGGAAATCCGCCAGCGCGCCGTACAGCATTTTCTGGCTCGTGCGGAGGTGGCGCAGCGGGAGGGGTTTATCACCATGCCCGCCGGTGCCAGTGCCTACGATTTCTACCTGCAGGTGCAACAGCTGGATCCGGGAAATATACAGGCCACAGCTGGCATCCAGACCCTGGTGATGCAGCTGGTTGAGCAGGCGCGCGACGCACTGCGCCAGCGCGCGTTCGGCCGGGTGAACAGCCTGCTGAACACGGCCGATGAAATTGCCCCGGGCAATCCGTTGTCCAAAGAAGTGCGTAGTCAGTTGCGACGCGAGCAGCAGCGGGCGCGACAGGATGTGACGCCGGGAGGTCCGGGCGCCCAGACGGTGGCACTGCCCGAGCGGGACCTGAGTGCGCGCTCCGATACCATGGTGCAAATGTTGGGTTCCATCGCCCGGCGTATTCGCGAGCACGGGTTGCGTGTGGTGATTGTTGCCCGCACTGATGCCGAGGGGCGCTGGGTGTACAGCCAGTTGCGTCAGGCTGTGCCTGGATACCGCGTGCGCGGTGACATAAAGCTCGGCAATCCACCGCGATTACTGTTACAAAAGAATCCCTGATGAACGGCCAAGTGCCGGAGTCGGATGCAGAAAGAATAAAAAGCCCCGAGCCACAATCGGGTGCGGGAGGAAAGTGCGATGATCAAACCGCTATGGCGAGTCCGTCACTGTCTGTTGAGCCTGCTTTTTTTTGCCCTTCCCGGCGGCGTTGTCGCGGCGGAAAACGCCAGGCTGGATACGCAGGTGACCACTGAAGAGGTGAGCGACAAGCTTGCCAGAGAACTGGAGGCCGCAGGTTATGCCCTGGAAATGCCTCCCGGGGCGCCCATGGGGGCAGCTTATATTGCCCTGCGCAACCTGTCTGCGAGCGAGCGGGTGCTGGCCAGGGTGGAGTTGCCCTCTCACCCTGCGGGGAAAATTGAGATGCATACCACGCAAGAGGTCGACGGCGTGAGCCGTATGCGCCCATTGAAAAAAATTGCTCTGCCCGGTCACGGCACCATTGAAATGCGCCCGGGGGCGACCCATCTGATGGTACACGGGGTGACATTGAAAGCCGGGGAGTTGCTGCCCCTCCGGTTGGTGTTTGCCGATGGGACCATCCGCGATATGCGGCTGCCGGTGTATGGCCGCGAGCAACAAAAGCAGCGCGCGGAGCCCGGCACTGGCCACCACCACGGGCATCACCATCACGGTTGAGCGCGTGTCACCCGATCAACAGAAAGTAGTCGTTAATACTGGAGAATTTGAATGAAACGTTTTGCCGCTCTACTGGTAACCGGATTTGCCTTTATGCTGGCGGCCTGTGCGCACAGCCCGGTGCAGGTCGCGGTCAAGCCTCAGGTGACAGTGGCGCCTGACAGTCTCGGCGCCGGCTATACCGTGCACGCCCGCGGGGTCAACCAGTTACCCGGTGGCGGTCTCGGGTCGTTGGGTGGCATCTATGCGGACCCCTCTAACGTGACCCTGGCGAACGACATTGAAACCTCCATGGTCGGTGCCCTCTATCAGGGGCTGGAAGCCTGGTCATTTCGTCGCGTGGAAACCGGTGGCGATGTACAAGTTGTCGCGAACTTGACCGATCTCAAGTACGACAGTCCCAACAAGCTGTATACCACTAAAGTGAAGTCCGGCGCGTCGATCCAGTTGCAGGTGACGGTGAAAGGAGCCACCTTCTATGGCAACTACAGCACCAGTGGCAATGATCGCAATCTCATCAAGCCCAGTGCGGAAGAAGTGGAGAGCACCATCAACCGGCTGCTGAGCGCCACACTCCAGCGCGCATTTGAAGACGAAAAGCTGAAGGCATTTCTGCGTCAGCACCTGTAATCGGTGCGATCGTTCGGTTTTTTGGCGGCGTGTGAGGCGCATCACAATTGCCACCAGGAGCGATAAGTAGGTTTCCGCGCCGGTGAAGATGCCGGTATTATTTTCTCTGATCGAGAGCAAGTGCCCCGCGCACTTTTTGACTCGGTAGCTGCAACACTGGGCTGCCTCGGTAAAGCCGGACCAAGTTGCTGGCTGAATTGGAATTGCATTGACTGAGTTCACACCCAAAAACGCCGCCTATCATGGTCAGCTGGATGAGTCCGGTTCAGACCTGTTACCTGGTGGTCATTTGAGCGGGGAGGCGGCGGAGTTGGCGCTGGGTGAGGTGGCTGACGGCGTGATCGTGACCGATCGTCACGGTGTTGTGCGCTACAGCAATCCTCTAGTGAGTGAACTCTGTGGCAACCTGGTGGGGCTGTTGCCCGGGCAGTTACTCCGCGACAGCCTGCCCCTATTTACCGACGAGGGGCAAGCGCTGGATCTCAAGCTGGCCAGCGGCGATAGCGGTGAAGACATTCCCCGCCGGCGCGAGCTGCATGCCAATATCCGCAGGGAGGATGGCGATCTGCTCGCCGTGAGTGTGCAGATCAACAGTCTCACCAGTGGTGCAGCGCTGGACGGCTATGTGTTGGTACTGCGGCACACTTCCGATGCCCGCCGTATTTCTACCCGCCTCAGCTGGCAGAGCAGTCACGATGCGCTCACCCGTCTCCCCAACCGCCAGACCTTCGAACATGCGCTGCAGCAGTTGCTGAAGAACTACAACGGCGCCCGCCAGCACCATATCCTGCTGTACCTCGACGTATACCAGTTCAAAGTGGTCAACGACACTCTGGGTTACAACGCGGGCGACGCACTGTTGATTGCACTGGCGAAAATTCTGACTCGCTGCCTCGGCAATGGCGACCTGCTGGGTCGTGTGGGCAGTGATGAGTTTGCGCTGTTGTTGAAAGATTGCACGCTGGAAGAGGCGCGGCGCATTGTTACCCGCTTGCGCGAAGCGGTGAATGAGTATGTATTCCAGTGGGAAGACAGCGAAACCCGCCCGGCACTTTCCATTGGCGCGGTCAGTGTTGATCGTCATGCACCGCCTGCGAGCCAGCTACTGGCTTCGGCCAATGACGCGTGCAGTGCAGCGCGGGACCAGGGGCGCAACCGGGTCAAATTTTTTGGGGATTCGCGCAAGGCGCTGGAGAAGCGTCGCGAGAGTACCTGGCTGGCAGAAATTCACGCCGCCATTCGCGAAGATCGCCTGTTGCTTTATCGGCAGCCAGTGGTGGCGCTGCAGGATCATAACCGCGTGCATCACTACGAGGTGCTGGTGCGAATGCAGGGGCGGGACGGGGATGTGATTTCTCCGGGGGTCTTCCTGCCGGCGGCAGAGCGCTACGGAATGATCGATGAGGTGGACCGCTGGGTGATTCGGAATATTTTCCGTTACATGGCGCTGGAGCAGGTCAATGGCTCCGCCGGTTTTCACTATGCCATCAATATTTCCGGCATCAGTCTCGGCGACGAGCAGTTTGCAGACTTTGTACTGCGCGAACTGACCGAGGCGGGGGTGGCGCCGTCGCGGGTACAGTTTGAGATTACCGAGACCAGTGCAATCGCCAACCTGGACCGGGCGCTGCTATTTATCCACAAATTGCGCGCCGCGGGATGCAGTTTCGCACTGGATGATTTCGGCCGCGGCGCCTCGTCGCTGGCGTACCTGCGTCAGTTGCCCGTCGATTACCTGAAGATTGACGGTTCGTTCGTGCGCAACATGCTGGAGGACGAGATCGACAGTGCCATGGTGAGCACCATCGACCATCTGGCGAAGCGCATGGGTATCGCCACCATTGCAGAATTTGCCGAGACGCCGGAATTGCTGGAGAAGCTGCGCCTGATGGGGGTGGATTATGCCCAGGGCTTCGGGATTGCCGCGGCGGCCTGCCTGCCGGAAATCAGCGGGCCTCGTCCTGCCTCGGTAGATTAGCGCCGCAGTTGCGCGGGTGCGCATGCGGCGCCTGCTGCGGCCTTCGAGTGCCGGACCCTGGTTTCAGGTCGCTGCCTGGTGCCCCGCCAAACTCGCTCCGGCGCGTTCACCTCCCTCACTGCAAAACTGTATCTAAGCTGCCTGTCCAAGGTGCTGGGTGGCGTTCGCGCCTCGAGTCCCCGGTTACGCGTCGGCCACCTGCCCCAGTAACGCACTGTGCTGCTCCGCACGCAATCTCGGTCCATACTGACTCACCACCTGCGCGGCCGCGCGGCAGGCCAGTTCCCCCGCTTCGGCGAATGCCATACCGCGATTGATACCGTACAGGAAGGCGCCCGCGAACATGTCGCCGGCGCCATTGGTGTCGATCGCTTTTACTTGCGGGGCGGCGACGCGGTATTCCTGTTCGCCATCCCATAGCAGTGCGCCGTCGGCACCGAGGGTGATGGCGAAGGCGCGGCAGTGTCTACGCAGGTCCTGGGCGGCGTCTTCCAGAGTCTCGGTTTTGCAGAATTGCAGTGCCTCTTCACGGTTACAGAACAGCAGGTCAACGCCATTGGCGCCAATCATTTCCTCGAGACCGTCGTGGAACAGTTGCACCATCATGGGGTCGGATAAACTCAGGGCGGTTTTAACGCCGGCGGCCTCGGCCTGCTGGCGTAGCTCGACGGCGGCAGCGCGGCCGGTAGGCGAGGAAACCAGGTAGCCCTCGATGTAGGTCCAGCGGGATTTGCTAAGGGCTTCGCGATCGAGCTCATCGACCGAGAGTTCGGCGCTGATACCGAGGAAGGTATTCATACTGCGCTCGGCGTCCGGTGTAATCAGCACCAGGCACTTTCCGGTGGTGCCGGTACCGGCGTTGTGCAGGGCCTTCGGGTAGTCGACACCGGCGGCGGCCAGATTGTCGCGGTAGAAATCGCCGTTGTCGTCGTCCGCGACCTTGCATGAGTAGAAGGTGTCGAGGCCGAAATAGCTGGCGGCGATGATGGTGTTGGCGCCGGAACCGCCGCAGGCATGGCTGGCGGTTACCAGATGGTTTTGCAGGTCGTCCACCAGCTGTTGCTGGCGTGTGTCGTCCACCAGTGTCATGACCCCCTTGTCGACACCCAGGGTTTGCAGGTCGCTGTCGGTGACTTCAATTTCGGTGTCGAGAAGCGCGGCGCCAATGCCGTAGAGATCGTACTGGTGCATAGAGATTTCCGTTACTGATAGGTGGCAGGTGGGTACCCGAATCCAATGGCCCATGCCGCGGGCGTTTGGCGCATTATGGCGGCCGTTGGGTCAAGTGCAAGTCGGCTCCCACGAGTGGATGCGGCGTCTGCACCGTCGAAATGTGACCGACTGGGTTTGACTTGTATGAATGTGACCCTATAAATGCGCGCTATAACTGCCTCAAGTGTGGCCGAATAACCCGGTCCAATCCCTGCAAGTCGCAGCAAGAAACGAGTTTATCTGAATATCTATGGCATCAAACAAACGCCGTACAAAAGCAAAACGTGCAAAGGGTAACGGTGGCTCCGGCCGCCTGCGCCGCTGGATCAAGCGTCTCAGTCTGCTGGCCCTGCTCGGCGTGCTGGTGCTCGCGGGTTATATGGTGTGGCTGGATGTGCAGTTGCGGGAGCGGCTGGATAGTCGCCAGTACCAGCTGCCCGCCAGGGTCTATGCGCGCCCGCTGATCCTGCAGGAAGGCATGGTCATGCGACCGGATGAGCTGGAGTCCGAGTTCGCCGCACTCAATTACAAGAAGGTTGCGGCGGTCGAGGAACCAGGACAATGGCAAAGAGAAGGGATGGAATACCTGGTCTGGCGCCGTGACTTTATCCACGCCGATCAACGTGAGCCCGCGGCCAAGGTACAGTTCCGCCTGCGCAATGATGAATTGAGCAACCTGCGTAGTGAAAGCGGCGACCGGTTGCAGGAATTCCGCCTGGATGCCGCGTCTATCGGCACCTTGCTCGGTGGTGGTGACGACCGTACACCGGTGCGCATCGAGGATATTCCGCCACTGCTGGGGGCGACCCTGATTGCGGTAGAGGACCAGGATTTTGTGCACCACTTCGGGGTGTCGCCCCGTGGTATCGCTCGCGCCATGGTGGCCAACTTCAAAGCCGGTGGCGTGGTGCAGGGTGGCTCCACCATCACCCAGCAGCTGGTAAAAAATATCTTCTTCGATCACAAGCCGAGTCTGTGGCGCAAATTCAACGAAGCGCTGATGGCGATCCTGATGGAGGTGCATTACGACAAGGCTTACATCCTGCAGGAGTACATCAACGAAGTCTGGCTGGGCCAGCAGGGCAGCCGCGCTATTTATGGTTTCGGGCTGGCGTCTGAATTCTATTTCCAGAAGCCGCTCAACCAGCTGGAACCCCATCAGATTGCCTTGCTGGTGGGGCTGGCCAAGGGTGCCTCTTATTACAATCCGTGGCGCAACCCCGCGCGGGCGCTGGAGCGGCGCAACACGGTGCTGGATGTGATGCTCGAACAGGGGCTGATCAGCAACGAGCAGCACGACCGCCTGCGTAAAAAACCGCTGGAAGTGGCCGCTGCCGGTGCCGCGGCGCAGAATCCGTATCCCGCGTTTACCGAGCGGTTGCTGGCAGAGCTGCGCCCCTACTATTCCGTCGAGGAGCTGCGCACGGCCGGCTTGCGTGTTTACACCACCCTCGCGCCCTCGGTGCAGAAGCTGGCGGAAGATGCGGTCAGTGCAGGCGCGGCCAAGCTGGAAAAAGACCGTGGTATTCAGGCGGATTCCCTGCAGGGCGCTACCGTGGTGCTGGAAAACCTCAGTGGCAATGTGCTCGCCATGGTGGGCGACCGGCGCCCACACTACCCCGGGTTCAACCGGGCACTGGATGCCCGGCGTCAGGTGGGCTCGCTAATCAAGCCCGCGGTATACCTGACGGCACTGGAGCGGGCTCATGAATACAACCTGGCCACCCTGATCGACGACGCCCCCATCCGCGAAGAGACCGCCGACGGTCAGGTGTGGATGCCGGCGAACTTCAACAACCGCAGCCACGGCCTGGTGCCGCTGTACGTGGCCCTGTCGCGCTCCTACAACCAGGCCACCGCCCGTCTGGGGCTGGATCTGGGCATTGAAAATGTGCGACAGACGATCCGCCGGCTGGGCGTGCAGGCGCCCCTGCCGCGGGTACCGTCACTGTTTCTGGGCGCCGTGGAGATGACTCCGTTTGAGGTGGCCGGTATGTACCAGACTATCGCCAATGGTGGTGAACATGTGGAACCGCGCACCCTGTTGGCGGTGTCCGATGCGGATGGTGAGCAGGTACAGCGCTTCCGGCCCAAATCCAACCGCGGCGTGGATGAGGTGCCGGTATACCTGTTGCGCTACGGACTCGAGCAGGTAATGCGCGAGGGCACGGGTAAAAGTGCCTACCGGCGCCTGCCCAACAGCGTACCTTTTGCCGGCAAGACCGGTACTACCAACAATTATCGTGACAGCTGGTTTGCCGGGTTCAGCCCGGGTGTGACCGCGGTGGTGTGGCTGGGGCGCGATGACAACGATCGCACCAGCCTCACCGGTGCCACCGGTGCCTTGAGCATCTGGACCGACATCATGCGCCAGCTGCCCCACCGGCACGGGCGTATCAAGGCGCCCCGCGGTGTCGAGTGGAAGCCGCTGAACGAACAGGGCCAGTTTATGGATCCGCGCAACTGCCAGGGCGGGCGCGAGATTCCCGTATCGGTGGAGAGCCGACTGGAAACCGATCCCCGCTGCCAGCGCCGCGGCTGGTTCCGCAACTGGTTTGACCGGGAAGATGAAAATGTTGCCCCGCGCGAGGACATGACCCCGGGATGGGGTATCGATCCCGAGCAGCAACGCCGGGAACGCGAGCAGCAGCAACAGTATCAACGGGAGCAGCAACTGCGGGATCAGCTGGACCAGGAGAATCTGGAGAGCCCCGTGGTGCCGCAGGAGCGCCCGGAGAGCGGCCGCGACGAAATCCCCCAGACCGAGAGTGAGCGCTTGCGCCGGCTGGAGGAATCCGGCCGCATTCAGGAGCAGCGCTATCTGGAGGAGGAGCGCCGCGCGGCAGAGGAGCGGCGGATACTGGAGGAGCGGTTACGGCGGTCCGGTGCACCCGTAGAGGAGGCGGAGCCTTGGCCGCCGCAGGAACCCGATCAGTGGCCGTAGCGGCCGCGAGAGAGGCTGCGAACGTGGCCGCGCGACCTGCTGCAAGCCACTACTGTTCCAATAACCGCGCCGCTTCTTCCGCGAAATAGGTCAGCACTCCGTCGGCACCGGCGCGTTTGAACGCGAGCAGGGATTCGAGGATCACGGCTTCGCGATTGAGCCAGCCGTTGTCAAAGGCCGCGCAGTGCATGGCGTATTCGCCACTCACCTGATACGCAAACGTCGGCACTTTCAGTTCGTCTTTCACTCGCCGCACCACATCCAGATACGGCATGCCGGGCTTGACCATGATCATGTCAGCGCCTTCGGCCAGGTCCAACGCGCACTCATGCAGTGCTTCGTCGCCGTTGGCCGGGTCCATCTGGTAGCTGAACTTGTTGGCGCCTTTCAGGTTGCCGGCAGAGCCCACCGCATCCCGAAACGGGCCGTAATAGCTCGAAGCGTATTTCGCGGCATAGGACATGATCTGGGTGTTCACATGGCCCTCCCGTTCCAGTGCTGCGCGCACCGCGCCGATGCGCCCGTCCATCATGTCGGAAGGCGCCACCACATCGGCGCCGGCCTCGGCGTGGGACAGCGCCTGCTGCACCAGTACCTCTACCGTGTCGTCGTTGACGATGTAACCGGCCTCGTTCATCAGGCCATCCTGGCCGTGGCTGGTGAAGGGGTCCAGTGCCACATCGGTAATGACCCCCAGTTCGGGCGCGGCGTCTTTCAGCGCGCGCACCGCGCGCTGGGCCAGCCCGTGTTTGTCGTAGGCGGCGCGGGCGTCGTCAGATTTCGCCGATGGGTCTACCACCGGGAACAGGGCCACTGCCGGAATACCCAGTGCCACCAGTGCCTTCGCCTTGGCGGTGAGCAGGTCCACAGTCAGCCGCTCTACGCCGGGCATGGAGGCAACCTGCTGGGTCTCGCCACGGCCCTCGATGACGAACAGGGGCAGGATCAGGTCGTCGCTGGTGAGGCGGTTTTCCCGCACCAGACGGCGGGAAAATTCACTGGCACGCAGGCGCCGTGGGCGGCTGTGGGGGAAGGGGCCCCGGTGGGAGGAAAACGTCATGGTGGGCCTCCCTTACTGCAGTTTGGCGAAGACATTTTTCGCCGCCTGAATGGTGGCATCAATGTCCTCGTCGCTGTGGGCGGCGGACATGAACCCGGCTTCGTAGGACGCTGGCGCCAGATAAACGCCTTCTTCCAGCATGCCGTGGAAGAAGCGGTTGAAGCGATCGGTGTCGCAGGCCATGACCTGCTGGTAATTGGTTACCTGGTCGGCGTCGGTGAAGAAGAAGCCGAACATACTGCCCACCTTGTTGGCGGTGAGCGGAATACCCGCGTCTTTTGCCGCGGCCAACACGCCGTCCACCAGGCGGTCGGTCTTTTCCGTCAGGCTGTCGTAGAGGCCCGGTTCCTGAATCAACTGCAGGGTTTCCAGGCCCGCAACCATGGCCATTGGGTTACCCGACAGGGTGCCCGCCTGATAGATCGGGCCCAGCGGTGCAATCTGCTCCATGATCTCGCGCTTGCCACCAAATGCCCCTACCGGCATACCGCCGCCGATGACCTTGCCCAGGGTGGTGATATCCGCCTCGACGCCGTAGTGGCCCTGGGCGCCGGTCAGGCTGACACGGAAACCGGTCATCACTTCGTCCAGGATCAGCACCGCACCGGACTGGTCACACACTTCGCGCAGCGCCTGCAGGAAGCCCGGCACCGGCGGGATGCAGTTCATATTGCCGGCCACCGGCTCGACGATGATGCAGGCAATCTGGTCGCCGATCTCGGCGAAGCACTTTTTCACGCCCTCGATATCGTTGTAAGTCAGGGTGATGGTGTGGTCCGCCAGTGAGGCCGGTACGCCGGGGGAGGAGGGCACGCCCATGGTGAGGGCCCCGGAGCCGGCCTTGACCAGCAGCGAGTCGGAGTGGCCGTGGTAGCAACCCTCGAATTTAACGATCTTGTCGCGGCCGGTGTAGCCGCGGGCCAGGCGAATGGCGCTCATGGTGGCTTCGGTGCCGGAGTTTACGAAGCGCACCAGATCCATATTCGGCCACACGCGGCACAGTTCTTCCGCGAGTTCGGTTTCCAGCTCGGTGGGTGCACCGAAACTCAGCCCTGACTGGGCCTGTTCCACCACCGCGTCGATCACGTCCGGGTGCGCGTGGCCCAGCACCATGGGGCCCCAGGACTGCACATAGTCGATATAGCGTTTTTCATCGGCATCGTAGAGGTAGGCGCCCTCGGCGCGCTCGATAAAAACGGGCGTGCCACCCACCGCGCGGAATGCGCGGACCGGTGAATTGACGCCACCGGGAATGACCTTTTGGGCTTCGGCGAAGAGGGTTTCGGACTTGCTCATAGCTACTGGGGAACCGGATTGGTGGTAAGGAAGGGATGCCATCGCAACAGCATCGGCACAGAATGTTGCGCGTATTATCTTCACCGTCGCGTCTCGCCGCAAACGCCAGGGAAGATTGCGCTGGAAGAATCCGCCGGACGTCGCCTGGTGTGGCGGTAGAGGCTTGTCAGAAGCGGGTGGTGGACCGATCAGTCCTTGCAGGTCCAGAACAGGCGGTTGGGTACCGGCCGCCCCATGCCCAGTCGTCGGCTACCCGCTATGGCGCTCCAGGTGAATTGTTGGCTGCGATTGACCGCTTCAAGAATGTTGAGGCCATGGGCAATGTGGCAGGCAATCGCCGTGGTGAGGGTGCCGCAGGCACCGTAGGCGGCGGGGGGCAGGCGCTGCCAGCGGAATTCCCGCACCAGGCCGCGCACATCGTAGAGCCGGTTCTCCAGCTGTTGACCACCGGCGGGTACGCCGGTCAGCAGCAGATAGCGGCAGCCACTCTCGAGCAGCTCCTGGGCCTGGGCATCGTGGACATCCGCCTCGCCAGCCATGGCGCGGGCTTCGCGCCGGTTGGGGGCAACCAGGGTGGCCAGTGGCAGCAGCAGGTCGCACATGGCCCGCCACAAGGGGGGAGCCAGCAGGCTCTCCTTGTCTGCGAGGGTGGCATCCGGGTCGATGATCAGGGGAATATCCGGGTAGTCCCGCAGCACGCTGTGCAGTGCGTGCACGTTTTCCACCGAGCCGAGATAGCCGATTTTGATTGCCGCCACGGGCATGTCTTCGAGCACGGCGCGGGCCTGCTCTACCAGCAAGCTGTCGTCGACCGGCGCTACTCCTGCCAGGTCGCGGGTGTCACCGACGGTGATTGCCGACACGACCGACGTGCAGTGACACCCAAGGCTGGCCGCGGTTTCCGTATCCGCGGCAATGCCGGCGCTGCCGCTGGGGTCGTGGTGGGTAACCGTGAGAACGATGGGTTGGCGTGTATCCATGACCATTCGGGACCTGAAAAGCGATGTATCTATTCTAGACGCGCCACTGTATAGCAGGGCTCTGCTTCGGTGCCCTCACGCGCCCCGGGCCGCAGTAAGAGGCGACGGGGCGGGTGATCGCGACAGGGGTCAGAAGGGCCTGACCACCGCGAGTATCACGATTATCACCAGCGCCACCACCGGTAGCTCATTAAACACGCGGAAATAGCGGCCGCTTTTGTTGATAGTGCCGGCGGCAAACTTCTTCACATAGCTGCCGCAAATATGGTGGTAACCGATCAGCAAGACCACGAAGGTGAGCTTGGCGTGCAGCCAGCCAGCGGATTTGTAGTACTCGGGGTTAAAGGTAATCAGCCAGACGCCGAATACGATGGTGGCGATCATCGAGGGTATGGCAATACCGCGATACAAGCGGCGCTCCATGATCTGAAAGCGATCTTTACTCAGAGAGTCGGTGGCATCGACGTGATACACGAACAGGCGGGGCAGGTAGAAGAGTGCGGCAAACCAGCACACCATGGATATGAGATGGAAAGCCTTGAGCCAAAGCATCGTTGCTCCTTATCCGGAACAAGGTCCGGTTAGTTTATTTATTCTGGATCGACGGAGGCACAGCCTCCGCCGGGCGCCTACTGGCGATAATAATGCTCGATATGCTGCGGCAGAATGATACCCGCCACCTCGCTGTCCAGTACACCGCTATTACCCTGGTCGTAATCCCGGCCGATATACAGTGCTCCCGCGCCCTGCTGTTCCAGTTGCTGCTGGGCTTCCAGAAGCGTCGCGCGCCAGCTTAACGGCGCCAGCTGCAGGCGCTCGCCGGGCAGGCGCAGCAGGTCGATCTTCTCTTCCTCTTTCTCGCTTTCCTCATGGCCGTCGGGTTCTTTTGGCGGACGCTGGAGAAAAATGGCGAGATCGGCGGTGCGCAGGGCCTGTGGTGTGTCATCCCCGCCGATCAGTAGCCAGGCTGGCTGGTGCTCGATCAGTCGCTCGGCTTGCGCTCGTTCCAGTAGTCGCGGGGTTGTGGCGACCGCGCGTTCCATAACGCTGGCAACGCCCACCCGGCTGAGCATCTGCGCGCGCCAGCTGGGGGTGCCACTTTTGCCCAGCGCCCTGAGGGACTCCTGATAAATGCCGTCGCTGCCGAACAGCTGTCGGCTGACCAGGCAGGCGACCACGATAGTCATCATGCCGGGGAACAGCACATTCGGGTTGTAGGTCAGCTCGAGGATGGTCAGCAGCGCGGCCAGCGGGGCGTTGAGCAGCGCCGCCATCATTGCCGCCATCCCTACCATTGCATACAACCCCGGGCTGGCTGTGGCGGCCCCCAGCCACAGGTTGGCCAGGTGTCCTGCCGCGCCGCCCACGCAGGCGCCGATTACCAGGCTCGGGCCAATGACCCCGCCGGGAATCCCCAGCCCGGTGGCCAGTGCCGTGGCCACGATCTTGGCCAGCACGATGGCTGCGAGGGCCGCAATACTGAGCTGCCCAAGCATGGCCAGTTCCAGGGTGTCGTAGCCGGTGCCGAGAATCTCCGGCACCCACAGCGCCAGTACGCCGGTGGCGACACCGGCAACCAGGAAACGGGGGAAAGGCGAGTGTTTCTGCTGAAGCGGCACCAGATAGCGCTGGCTGAGGATAAACAGTGCGGCCAGTGCACCGATGATCAGCGCAGCGACGAACAGGATGGGGAATTCCGCCAGGGACTCCAGCTGCGAGGCCGGCACGCTAAACGCAGCCTGGTGACCGAACGCCAGGCGGGTGGCAGCGCTGCCGCTCACCGCGGCGATCATCACGGGCAGGAAGCCGGCGACGGTGTACTCCAGCATCACCACTTCCATGGCGAAGATCACCCCGGCCAGCGGCGTATTGAATGAGGCGGCAATGGCCGCCGCAACGCCACACGCCAACAGGGTGCGCGCCGAGTTGTCGGGCAGTCGCAGGCGCTGGGCAACCCAGCTGCCGCTCGCCGCACCGAGGTGTACCGACGGCCCCTCACGGCCGATGGACTGACCGCTCAATAGCGCGAGGGTGCCGCCAAAGAACTGCAGTACCGCATTCTTCATAGGCATCCGGCCCTGATGATTGTGCAGTCGGTCCAGTACATGCACCACGCCGGTGGGCCGCCCGGAGGGTGCCACCCAGTGAAATAGCAGGCCGAGAACGGCTGCGCCCGCCACTGGCAGGCCGAATCGCCACGATGCCGGGAGTGCCTCAAAATCCTCCAGCCGTGGCAGGTACAGGATTGCGGGACCTTCACTCAGCTGGCGAAATCCGATCACCACTACTCCCGCACACACGCCGATGACCAGTGCGAGCAGTACCAGCAGCGCCAGCGCCTGTTGCGCCGAGAGCTTTACCCGCGCGCGCTCGAACAGACCTGCGTAATGCCGGGCGGAGAGTGGGGAAGTGGGTGGCTCGGGGTCTCGCTGCTGGCGGCGCCGCACGGTTAGTCCTTTAAAATCGGTGGCTTATGGTAGAGTGCACGGCTCAGTATACAGGGTCATGGCCCGCCAGCAGGCGGCGGTGGCCCGGACAGGGACAGACAACAGCGAGGAGTGGGCGTGAGCGTCATCAAAGCGGCAATTGTTGGTGGAACCGGTTATACGGGCGTTGAGCTTTTGCGTCTGTTGTCTGGCCATTCACAAGTGGAGGTGACCGCGATCACCTCGCGCGCGGAAGCCGGAACGCCAGTGGCGGACCTGTTTCCGAGCCTGCGTGGCCACTACGACCTCGCGTTCAGTGCCCCGGATCTGGACACGCTGGCACAGTGCGATGTGGTGTTTTTTGCCACCCCCCACGGAGTGGCGCAGGCGCAGGTGCCCGAGCTGGTGGCGCGCGGTGTGCGTGTCATCGACCTGTCTGCGGATTTTCGCCTGCAGGATATTCCCGTCTGGGAGCAATGGTACGGGCAGCCGCACGCCTGCCCGGAGCTGGCCGCACAGGCGGTGTACGGATTGCCGGAGGTGAATCGTGCGCAGATTGCGGGTGCCCAGTTGATCGCGTGCCCGGGGTGTTACCCCACTGCTATCCAGCTTGGCCTGATCCCTTTGCTGGAGGCGGGCCTGGTAGAGCCCCGGGGCCTGATTGCCAATGCGGCCAGTGGTGCCAGTGGCGCCGGCCGCCAGGGCAAGACCGACCTGCTGTTCGCGGAAAATAACGACAGTTTTCGCGCCTACGGCGCAGCCGGGCATCGCCACTTGCCGGAAATCGAGCAGGGGCTGGCACAGGCTGCTGGCGGCAGTGTTGAACTCACGTTTGTGCCGCACCTGCTGCCGATGGTGCGCGGTATCCACGCCACCTTGTACGCAAAGCTCAAGAGCCCTGCTGCTGCGGAGGCAACCCAGGCGTCCTTGCAGGCCCTGTTCGAGCAGCGCTACGCGGCAGAGCCGTTTGTGGATGTGATGCCCGCGGGCAGCCACCCGCAGACGCGCAGCGTACGCGGTACCAATGTCTGCCGCCTTGCCGTTGTCCGGCCCCAGGGGCGCGACACCGTGGTTGTCCTGTCGGTCATTGATAACCTGGCCAAGGGTGCATCGGCGCAGGCGCTGCAGAACATGAACATCATGTTTGGCTTAAATGAGAACCAGGGGCTGGAGAGCCCGGCATTGCTGCCTTAGAATCGAAGGCTTTGGTAAAACAGAAAAATACGCGACACCGCGATCACACTATCCAGATAACGACACTCAAGATACATGGCACGCAAAGTTAAAGGCAGTAAACAGTATCGCATGAAGGTGGTCCCCCACAGGCCCATCCATGGCGTATTTTCTGTGCTGGGGGTGTCCTTGCTGGTGCTTTCAACCAGTGCCGGCGCTTTCTTTGCGGGACAGTATCAACTGAGTAAAAACCTGGACGAGAAGACCCGGGCACACGCCCGCTCGCTGGACGAGCTCGATCGCCTGCGCGCTGAGAACGAGGCGCTGCGCGTCAGGGCCGCCACTGCGGAGCAGTCGGTGGCGATTGGCCAGCAGGCGAGCGAGTCCGTGCGGAGCGAGCTGGTGGCCAAGGAAAATCAGATTGCCGAGCTGCGCCAGGAAATCTCCTTTTACCGTGGGATTATGGCGCCCTCGGAGGGCAGTGATGGGGTTTCCATCGGTCGCTTCAGTATCTCTGAGGCGGGAGAGGGGCGCTACCAGTACAAGTTGCTGGTGCAGCAGTCCGCCGCCCGCCATCAGGTAGTTACCGGTGCGGTGCGTTTTACCATTGTGGGGCAGCTGGAGGGAGAGGCGCGCCGCTACGCGCTCGCAGACCTTTCCCCGCAGGTGGAAAGCGAGTCGATTCCGCTACGCTTCAAGTATTTCCAGAATATCGAGGGAGAGCTGCAGTTGCCGGAGGGCTTTGTGCCAGAAGGTGTGGAGCTGTCGCTTAAATCCAGCAAGCGCAAAGGTTTCAGCATCGACCAGCGCTATGGCTGGCTGGTGCAGCAGAGCTGATTTGCTGATATGGGCGCCTTGCGGCGCTCTCCGCGGAGTGACCAGGTTCCGCGCAATTCATGAGGTTTTGGTTGAATTATGTTGAAAAAGAAAGAGAAAACTATGGCTAGCACTGGCGGCAACAGTACGACTTTGATCGCGCGTCACACCGAAGTGACCGGCGACCTGCATTTTCGCGGCAACCTGGTTGTTGAGGGACGGGTCAACGGCAATGTGAGCGCCCACAGTGACAGCGACGCACGCCTGCAAATCGTCGATGGCGGCGTCGTCGAAGGCGAAATCCGCGTGCCTAACGTGGTGGTCAACGGCAACGTGAAGGGCGATGTGCATGCCAGTGGACACCTGGAGCTGGCTTCCAAGGCGGTCGTAGAAGGCAATGTGCACTACAAACTGATCGAGATGGTGAAGGGTGCCCAGGTCAACGGCTCCCTGGTCTCCAATGTGGAAGTGGATACCACCAGCGAGCCCCGTATGCTCGGCTACTCCGAAGAAACGGCGGCAGACGCGGAATAACGCGAAGGGCGCTGCTGGTTAACTCCGATCAGGCTGGCAATACTTGACCTGTTTGCTGGGTTTTACCCATAATGCGTCCGCACCGCTGCCATCCGGCAGTGGGCAGCCCCCTCTGTGGAGGGCAGGGCTGCGAATCTGTTTCGAGAGTGAATTATGTCTGAAGCTGTTTCTTTTTCCCCCGACCCGATTCAGGTGACCGACAAGGCTGTGGCCAAGGTCAAAGGCCTGCTGGAGGAAGAAGGTAACCCGGAGCTGAAGTTGCGTGTCTTCGTGACCGGTGGCGGCTGCTCCGGTTTTCAGTACGGCTTTACCTTTGATGAGCTGGTGGCGGAAGATGATGCCGTAGTGGAAAAGGACGGCATCGAAGTTCTGGTAGACGCCATGAGTTATCCGTATCTGGTTGGTGCCAGTGTGGACTATGAAGAGGGGCTGTCTGGTTCCCGCTTTGTGGTCCAGAATCCCAACGCGTCCGCTACCTGTGGATGTGGCTCTTCCTTCTCGATCTAGTCGGTTGCCGCGCCGGATGGCGCAGCCCTGATCAGGCGGGAAATATCCCCCCCAGAATGGTCTCTTTTGCTGCCCCGGTCACGGCGGGGCAGTTACCGCTGAGGCTGAGCATTGTCTGACGCGCCAGCCACGCAAAGCCCGCCCCTTCGACCCAGTCCGCATCGATTCCGTACTCGTTGGTGGCAGCCACCGACCACGTGGGCAGTCGCCGCCGCAGGCGCTCCATCAGGTCCCCATTGCGGGCGCCGCCGCCGCAAACCAGCAATTCTCCGCCGCGTGCAAACTCGCGCACGCCGTCGGCAATGGAGGCCGCGGTGACCTCTGCCAGTGTCGCCTGAATGTCCGCCGGGGGGACTTCCAGGCCGGCGCAGGCACGCTCCAGCCAGCTCGGGTTGAATGCTTCCCTGCCGGTACTCTTGGGCGCCGGTGCGGCGAAGTAGGCGTCGGACAACAGGCGATTGAGCAGTTCCGGGTGCGGTGTGCCGCTGGCGGCCCAGGCGCCGTCGGCGTCGTAGGCTTCTCCGCGATGCAGCTTCACCCAGTAATCCAGCAATGCGTTACCGGGCCCGGTATCGTACCCGCGCACGCCGCCATCCGCGGCAAGCTCGGTGATATTGGCCATGCCGCCGATATTGACCACGGCCCGGTCGCGGCTTGTGCGGAAAACCGCGTTATGAAACGCCGGCATCAGCGGTGCGCCATGTCCGCCCAGCGCCATATCGCGGCGACGGAAGTCCGCTACGGTAGTGATACCGGTCAGTGCTGCGATGGTGTTGGGATCGCCGAGCTGGATGGAAAAGGGGGTGGATACGCTGCCCGGTGGACGGTGCCGTACGGTTTGGCCGTGGCTGCCAATCGCACGGATCGCGCCGGGCTCGATGCCCGCTTCATGCAGCAGTGCCAGGGCTGCGGCAGCAAATTCCTGGCCGAGCTGGCGGTCCAGCTGGCCGGCGCGGTCCAGTTCGGACGGGCCCGGCGCGCACAGCGCGAGAATGGCCTCGCGCATGGTCTGTGAAATGGGGTGGCCAAGCGCTGCACGGGTCTTGCACTGCAGCTTGCTGCCAGAGCCGGAAAACTCCACCAGCACCGCGTCGATACAATCAACGCTGGTGCCAGACATCAGGCCGATGTAGAGGTCCGTCATTCAGTTTACGGAGTCCTTCTCTTCGGTGTTTTGCGCCAACGCTGGTTGCTCGAAGCGCTCCAGCTGGGCCATCAGTGGTTGGGTTTGCTCCTGGAAGCGGGCCATTTCCGATGTCGGGATGGCTTTCGCCTTGGGCAGCTTGCGCACGATGGTGGCCGGGTTGCGGTGGTGACCGTCCACCAGGAACTCGTAGTGCAGATGCGGCCCGGTCGCATAACCCGTGGCACCCACGGTGCCGATCACCTGGCGCTGCTTGACCCGCTGGCCGCGTTTTACGTGACGCTTGTTCAGGTGCAGGTAGCGGGTGACGTAGCGTTCACCGTGCTGAATGAACACGTAATTACCGTTCGCCTTGCTGTAACCCGCCTTGATCACTCTACCGTCGCCGGCGGAGTAAACCGGGGTTCCACGGGGGGCGGCGTAGTCGGTACCGTTGTGCGGGCGACGGGTCTTGAAGATCGGGTGCAGGCGACGCGGGTTAAAGTGCGAGCTGATGCGACCGATATCCACCGGCGTGCGGATGAACGCCTTGCGCATACTCTTGCCGTCGGGGGTGTAGTAGTTGGTATCGCCATTGCTGTCGGTGTACCGCACCGCGCTGAAAGTCTTGCCCTGGTTGGTAAAGGTCACCGCCTGAATGGCGCCGTTACCGATCTTTTCACCATCCAGGAACTCCTCATCGAACACGACACTGAACTTGTCGCCCTTGCGGATATCCAGTGCAAAGTCGATATCCGAGCCGAAGATGTCGGCCATCTCCATGATCAGGTTGTTGCTCAGGCCGGCCTTGCTGCCATCGACGAACAGGGAGCTGTGGATCTCTGCCTGGCGGAATGCGGTGTAGCGCTCGGGATCCCGCTGGTGCAGTGCGTATTTGTACTCATCTGAATTGTCACGGCTGAACTCCACCTTGCTCAGGCGGTCACGATGCAATTCAAGGCTTTGCAGGCTGCCCTCGCCGTCAATCTGGAAGGTGAGTTCCTCGCCGGGGGTCAGTTTGGCCAGCTGTTTTGCTTCCTTGCCGCTGGACAGCAGCTGGTACATTTCGGCACTACTGATACCCGCGCGCTGAAACAGGTCGGACAGGGTGTCGCCGTTGCGCACCGTCTCCTGTACTACCCGCAGGCCTTCCATCACGCTTTGCGGCGCGTCAGCGGTAGTCGTTACATCAACGGGCGGCTGCTCGGGGAGCTGTTGCATCGCGGCTTCGGGCTGGCTGAGGGAGACTTCCAGCGAGATGCGTTTTGCCTCCACTTCCGGAGTGGAAACAAACAGTGCCAGAGCGAGCGCAAAGCTGGCGGCGCCGGCTGCCAGTGCGTGGGTGCGAGGAAAATGTTTGCCCAGTGCGCCCAGCAGGCGTGGATTTTTACGGTGATCTTGCATGGTACTAATGGGTAGCGCTGACAGTGATTGTTTTCGGGTTCTGGCCTGGCCGCTGGCCGGGACTCTGGTGTTGGTGCACATAGTGGCGTCTAAAAAACGAACACCGAGAGGGCTTTATAACAAAATTCCCGCCTTGGTTCACGGGGTAATTGACCTGTCTGTCCATGATTCAGTTCCTTTGCCCTGCGAGGAAATACCGCACGACCGCTGGATGGCCGGCTTTTACCTCCACCGCCCGCCGCGCTTGTATTTGCCGCAGGATTCGGTACATTTGCAGCCCAATTTTTGCCCGCCCAAACGCTGGTTTTGCGGGCTTCCATGAGCACATCTGAACTTACCGCAAGGGGATACAATGGCCGGAGTGGATGCGACACTGCTGGAAGACCTCACGCGCCGTGGGCTGGTCAATCAGGCCACCGGTGACGGCGAACTGGAACAGCACCTGGCAGAAGGCAGTCGCACACTCTATTGCGGCTTTGACCCCACTGCAGATTCCCTGCATATAGGCAGTCTAGTCCCGCTGCTGACACTCAAGAGGTTTCAGGCGGCAGGTCATAAGCCTATTGCACTGGTTGGCGGCGCAACCGGCCTGATTGGCGACCCTTCCTTCAAGGCGCAGGAGCGATCACTCAATACGCCAGAAGTGGTTTCCGGTTGGGTGGAGAAGATCAAGGCGCAAGTCAGCGCCTTTGTGGACTTTGATGCCGGTGAAAACAGTGGCCTGGTGGCCAACAACCTCGACTGGACCAAAGATCTGAATGTGCTCGACTTCCTGCGCGATGTTGGCAAGCACTTCTCGATCAACAATATGGTGAACAAGGAGTCCGTGAAGCAGCGGATCCAGCGCGAGGGGGAGGGCATCTCTTTCACCGAGTTCGCCTACATCCTCCTGCAGTCCATGGACTTCTCAGAGCTCTATAAGCGCCATAACTGCACCCTGCAGATTGGTGGCTCCGACCAGTGGGGCAATATCACCGGTGGTGTGGATCTCACCCGCCGCCAGCATCGGGGCAAGGTGTTTGGCCTCACCCTGCCGCTGGTCACCAAGGCGGATGGCACCAAATTTGGCAAAACCGAGAGTGGCACCATCTGGCTGGATCCGCAGCGCACATCGCCTTATGCCTTTTATCAATTCTGGTTGAACACTGCCGACGCGGATGTCTACAAGTTCCTGAAGTACTTCACATTCCTTACGGTCGATGCCATCGACGAGATCGAAAAGGCCGACGCGGAACGGGCGGGGCGTCCGGAAGCGCAGGGTGTGCTTGCCAGGGAGGTGACCCGTCTTGTGCACGGTGAAGAGGGGCTCGCGGCCGCCGAGCGCATTTCGCAGGCGTTATTTTCCGGTGGTATCGACGATCTGTCCGAGGGGGATCTCGAGCAGTTGCGTCTCGATGGCCTGCCCAGTTCCGAGTTGCCGGTTGAGTTTGGTGAGCAGACGTTGATTCATCTGCTGGTCGACGCGGGCATGGCGCCATCGGGCAAGCCGGTGAAAGACGCGCTCGGTCGCAATGCGGTGCTGGTCAATGGCGTTGAGGTGGGTATGGATAGCAACGCTAGCCCGGCTTCGGTCTTCGCCGGTGAGCGCGCGCTGCATGGCCGTTACTTCATTGTTCGCCTGGGTAAGAAGAAGTACCACCTCTTCTATCAAGTTGCCTGATAGGCGGCCAATTGATTGAAAGTTGAGCGAATCAGGGCTCAAAAAAACTTTTTTACAGTTTTGTCACAAAAGTGCTTGCGTGCCCCCGGGCAGGCTCGTATAGTTCGCGCCCTCGCTGCTTGAGCAGCAACGCAAAACGCGGCGAGGAAGCTAAGTAAGCTGTTGATTTTCAAAGAGTTTTCTTCGAAAAGAAATTAAAAAAACGCTTGCTTCAGCAGATTGGATGTGTAAAATGCGCATCCCACAGTGAGGGCCGAGCGCCACGCTGAGTTGTTTAAAAATTCGATCAAGCAATATGTGTGGGTGCTTGCGGAGCGACGGATC